>CAVZEM010000001.1:0-127695 GCA_963774305.1 uncultured Solirubrobacterales bacterium
AAGCAGTACTCCGCCGAGAGATACTGCGTGGGCGATGTCAGAGGAGAACGTCAGGTTGGTCAGGGCGTCGATCGAGGCCTACGGCGCCGGTGACCACGACGGATATCTCAGCTTTTTTGCAGAAGACGTCGAGGTCTGCCCTGATCCGGCCCGTTTCCCGGAGGCAAGGCCGTTTCGCGGACGCGAGGAGTTCAGGCGCTTCATCGCTGAAATCGAGCAGGGCTGGGAGGGAGGCGCTACAGCAGAGGTCAGGGAAATCTTCCCCGTGGGTAATCGGGTCGTTGCTCGGGGCGATTGGGGAGGCACAGGCCGGACCAGCGGTATCGATTTGCGCTCCAGCCTGACTTCGATCTGCACGTTCCGAGAAGGGCGGATCGTCAAGATCGAATACTTCTTCGACCACGCGCAGGCCCTCGAAGCCGTGGGCCTTTCGGAATAGCCGCTTGCATGGAAAGCAGTACTCCGCCGAGAGATACTGCGTGGGCGATGTCGGAGGAGAACGTCAAGGCCGTCCGTGACGCGGCTGCCGCCTTCAACCGTGGTGACCTGGATACCTGGTCCGAGTTCTGGACGGACGACATCGACTACCGGGCGGTCGAGGGCGCACCCGATGACCATGGCCCGATCCACGGCAGGGACGCCCTGCGCGGCTACGCGCACGACTGGCTCGACACGTTCGACGACTTCAGGCAGGTGCCTGTCGAGCAGATCGACGCGGGAGACGACAAGGTCATCGTGGTCTTCAAGATCAGCGGACGTGCCAAGCTCAGCGGGGTCGAGACGGATCTGACTTATGCCGCCCTTTACACGTTCCGAGACGGGAAGATCGCGCGGGGCCGCGAGTACTGGACACGCGCCGAAGCCCTCGAAGCCGCCGGGCTGTCGGAGTAGCGATGTCGGAGGAGAACGTGGAAGCGGCGAGACAGTTGATTCAAGCCTTCAACCGCCGGGACCTCGCGGCGATGACGGAGAGATTCGATCCCGGGGTCGAATGGACGCCGGTCGGTCCTGCCGCCGTGGAACGGGCCGTCTACCGAGGCCGCGACGAGGTCTCGGACGGGTTCCAAGCGACTTGGGAGGCCTGGGACGTGTTCCACCTCGAAGAGCACGAGGCTCGTGATCTGGGTGATTCGATCCTTTGGCTGGGACGCGCTCAACTGACGGGCGGCGCCAGCCACGTCGAGCTCGACCAGGAGTTCGCGGTCCGTTTCTTGATAGTTGGCGGCAAGATCGCTCGAATCGACGGCTTTCGCACGTGGCAGGAGGCCCTCGAAGCCGCCGGGCTGCGGGAGTAGCCGATGTCGGAGGAGAACGTGGAGGTGGTGCGCAGGATCTACGACGCGGTCACCCGGCGTGACGTCGTCACCCCCTATGAGGTGTACGCCGAAGACATCGTCTGGGATCTCTCGAACACGGGCCGGGCACTCTTGTTGACGAAGCCGGTCTACCAGGGACATGAAGGCGTGCGCCAGTTCTGGCGCGAGGGGCTCTCCGTCTTCGGCGAGGTCGATTTCGAAGTCGAGGAGTTGATAGACGCGAGCGACCAAGTCCTGGCAGTCATCCGCGAGCGCGAGGTTGGACGCGCCAGCGGTGTGCCGGTGGAGACGACCCACCTGGCAGTCTGGACGCTCGCCGACGGCAAGGTCATCCAGATGCAGGTTTTCGACGACCGCCAGCAGGCCCTCGAAGCCGCCGGGCTGTCGGAGTAGCTGCTTTGGACGAAAAGCGGCGCTTTCGGCGGACTATCTCTCTGGACAGTCAGATGTCGCCTTCACGCGATAGGGGGCGTTAACTCGCACCCATCGAGAGCCCGTCGTCCGACGCAGTCACGAATCGGAGGTCGACGGTCCTCGGGTCCGGTGGATATAGGGGTAGGGTCTCGGCGGGCAATACGATGGACGCTCGCATGGCAACCGCGGTTGAGGCGTTGCACCTCCATCCCCACATAGAGACCATCAAGCGCTACTACGGCGCTTGTAGCTCAGGCGACGTAGCCGGCGTCGCAGCCTGCTGCACCGAGGATGTCGTGCACTACTTCCTCCCACCGGGCACGAAGCCGGTGCAGGGAAACGAACACCTCGGGAGGTACTGGAGCAAGGTCGTGGAGCTGATCGCCGCCGAGTGGCGGGTCGAACACGCTATGGCCTCCGAGGACGAGGCCGTGATCGAGTGGAGCATGCAGTGGACGTCGCCCGAGGACGCGCAGCACCACATATGGCATGGCGCGGAGTGGTACGTCTTCCGCGACGGCCTCATCTCTGAGATCCGTGCGTACTACGACCACCGCAACAACGAGGACACGGGACTGGTTGGCTTTCCCTACGCCGAGCGCGGCTACAGCGTCATCGGGCCTGCGGCGGGAAGCGACGGGTAGACGCGCAGCGGCGACCTGGGGCCTGCCCCGGTTGGATGATCTGCGAGCGTCTGGCCCTCGAGCTTGGTGCGCGTCTCCTTCGCGCGATAAGGAGGCGCGCTCCGAAGAGGGCCGCTTCCCATGCAAGCGGATCGCTGCTTCTCGTCTCTATGAAGAAGGGCCAGGTGTCAAGTAGCGGTCGACGGTGGTCAGGGTCCTCTCGTGGTTAGGGGGTTTGGAGCGGTGCTCATGTCTCTATGGCCTCCTCGGGGGGAGGATCAGGCGAAATCGGATGCTCCGCTCGTGGGCGCAAGTCCAAAAGGGCGGTCAGGCCGCCAGACGAAAAGCGGCGCCTCTGGGAGCGAACTCCTCTTTGCGGGAGAGCATGTGCCAGATCGCGTGGGCAAGGCGGCGGGCGATCTCGATCTGGGCGACCTTCGCCCCTCGCTGCTTGCCGAGCCGGCGCTTGGTGCGCTGGTAGCGATCTGAATAGGCCGGGTGCTTTAGCGCGTGCATCGTCGCCTCGAGCAGCGCCCAGCGCAGGTAGGTCGGGCCGTGCTTGGTGATCGGCCCGCGGCGGTCCTTCTCGCCGGACTGGTTTACCCGCGGGCATAGACCCGTGTAGCCGGTGAGCTTCTCGGGTGAGGCGAAGCGCTCTATCTCACCGATCTCGGCGGCGATCGTGAAGGCGAGCACCCAGCCGATGCCGGGTGTGCTCATAAGCAGCGGGATGTAGGGGTGGTCGGCATGGCCTTCCTTCAACCGAGTGTTCAGCTCGGCAATCTGGCCTTCGAGGTCATCGATCAGGGTGAGCGAGGCGGTGACGTTGGAGCGCCAGGGCTCGGGCACCCCCAGGCGGGCGAGCAGCTTCCGGCCCTCGACGCCGAATAGGTCGGTGACCGGGCAGGGCCGACCGAAGTTGATCAGGGTCGAGTGGATCCGGTTCTTGAGCGCCGACTTGTGCTTCACCAGGTGCAGGCGAAAGCGGGCGAGCTCGCGCTCCTCTCTGACCCTCGGGTCGGGAAGCCAGATCGCCGGCACCAGGTCGCGCTGGGAGAGCACCGCCAGCACCTGCGAGTCGATCTTGTCGGTCTTGCAGGCAAGCGGCGCCAGGCCCTTCACCTTCTGGGCGTCGGCGATCTCGACCGACCAGCCCTCCTGCTCGAGGGTGTCGTGGACCATGCGGGCACCAGTCATCGATTCGATCACGGCGCAGACGGGCTGGCGGTGGACCTCGTCAAGGCGGCGGGCGAGCCGCCTCAGCGAGTCGGCATCGGGCGCGACGGCGAGCTGATCGAGATGCTCTCCCTCATCGCCCAGCAGGCAAACGTCGAGCTTCTTACGACTCAGATCTAGTCCGGCGTGCAACATTGAAGGGGGCCTCCTTTGAGTTCGCTCCTCGGTGACAGACGGAGCGTGTCACCAGAGGGGGCCCTTCTTCATGGCAGTCCAAAGCAGCTACTCCGGCAGCCCGGCGGCCTCACGGGCCTCGACTCCGTCCGTGAACCACTGCATCCGAAGGATCTTCCCCTCCCGGACCGTGGCGACGTACCACTGATCGAGCTCGACCTCTGCGCCACTCCCCACTCCGCGCAAGTCGTACCGGATATGGGCCAAGACTTTGTCGGCCCCGGCATCAACGCGCTCGACCTCTCTCGGAACCCACTCGAAGCCGCAAAAGGGCTCAACGATGGCGACTCATGCTGGCGGTGGCCCGGTCCTCGGTGGCGCCTCGGGCATCGTGCTGGGCGGAACCAGATCGAAGTTCACCCGCTTCAGCTCTTGGCCGTCAATGCTCGCATGGAAGGAATAGAGGCCCTCCTTCTCAAACTGGATGCCGGGATTGAGCGTCACGGCCAGCAGCGTGCGCTGTGGACGCCCCGGCTTCAGTCCTGGAGGCCGCCCGGCCTCAAGATCAAGGGAAACCACGTCCTGCTCCGGGGAGAAGGCAATCTGCGAGTTGTCTTCGTCCGTAAGTTCGAGAGCAAATCTGAACCGGCGGTTGGTGAGATTCCAGGGGATCAGGACGCTGATCGCAACGGAAATCGGAATTGGAAGGGGACCTGGGAATTGAGGCATGGAGATGCGGTCCCAGCCGCCTCCCATGACGTACAGCTTCCCATTGAGGTTTTCGGCCTTGTCGGCGAGGAACATGAAGTCGATTTCGACTTTGTTGGGATCTTGCGCAGGCATAGCGCGTCCTACCCCCGCAGCCCGGCGGCTTCGAGGGTCGATTCGCGTTCTGTCCCTCCCGGAAGCTGCCTAATCCCGATCACGTTGCCGTCGGGGTCCTTAAAGAAGGCCCGCTTGACGCCGCTCGACAGCGTGGTGACGCCGTCCACCTCCACGCCCCGCCCCCCGAGTTCATTGACCTCACGTTCGATGTCCTCGACCTCGAAAGCAGCCACGGTGCGGTCGATCGGCTTCATTGGCCGCTCAAAGATCGCCAACCCGGTGCCGCCCCCGCACCTGTAGCGCACGGTTTCTTCCACCTCGGCCTCGACAACCAAGCCGAGCCCTGCCTCATAGAACCGCCGGGCGCGTTCCATGTCAGATACCGCCAGGGTGGGAACCACCCGCGCGTCCGCAAGCATCGAGGCTCCTTTCCGCCGTCTGGATCATTCTCCTCCGATATCGCCTACTCCGACAGCCCGGCGGCTTCGAGGGCAGCCGCTCGATCATCACCGAAGTACTTGAACTCGACCGGCTTCCGGTCGCGGAACGTCCACAGACCCCAGACATGCGCCTCAACCTCGGCTCCGCTGCCCTTCCCCCGGGCGCTATAGCGGACCAAGGCGACCACCTTGTCGTCCGCGTCGAGCAGTTCCTGCGGTTCCCATACGGGCCAGCCGTCCCATGGTTCGCGGGCCTGGCTTAAGAAAGCAGCAAGCGCCTCGTCGCGACCTCGCAAAACGAACGGATCCACGAGTCGGCGCGAGAAGTCAACGACCCACTCAGGAGCGAGCAGGTCTTGGAGCGTGTCTGCGTCCCCTCGCGTGAGCGCAGCGCAGGCGCGCCGCACAAGCTCAACGTTCTCCTCCGACATCGCCGACACAGTATCTCTCGACGGAGTGCTGCTTTCCATGCAAAGCGCTAGCGCGAGAGCTCCTTAGGCTTCACCAACGACACCAGTTCCGCGCTTCCGGGCGCCAGCTCGCGCCAGGTTCCGTTGAGCTCCAGCGTTGCCAGCGCCGCAGTCGGAAACTTGCTCCTTAACCGCGGGATCTCAGAGCCGGCGCTGGCGAGGCTCAGGGCGAGGTCCTGGATCCCGGGGTTGTGGCCGATCAGCATCACGGACTCGACCTCGTCCGGCACCTTGTACAGCACCTCGAGGAGGTCGCGTGCCGGGGCCGCATAGAGCTCGGGCTCGATCTGCACGTCGGCGTTTTTCCCCAGCCCCGGCGCGAGCCGTTTCAGCGTCTGGCGGGTGCGCGTCGATGGCGAGCACAGCACCAACTCGGGGGAGATCCCCTTCCGCCCCAGGTGCTTCGCCATGACCTTGGCGGCGCGGCGACCGCGAGGCGCCAGTGGCCGGTCGTGGTCGGCAAGCGTCTGATCGTCCCAGCTCGACTTCGCGTGGCGCAGGAGATAGAGCCGTTTCATTCCCACCTGGAGAATGCCGAGGGCGGGCAACCGAAGGCAAGGCGGAAGCGGAACCGGAAGGTGCGCTGCCGCATATCGCGCAAGAGTGGCAGGACCCACCAGGTCCAATAGTGCTGCTTTGCATGGAAAGCAGCACTCCTTCGATCAGAGCCTGCGATGCCGGGCTGCCGTGAGCGGACCCACTTCTGCCAGCCCGGAGAAGCGGAAACTTGAGCTAGGAGTGCCGCTCGGACGCCGTACTACGCGCCGGCTGCGGCGGCCTCCGGAAGGCCGATCGCGTTCTCATCGTCGATCGCGATGTAGGTGTTCTCGGTCACGCCGGCGGTAGCGGGGTCGAGCCACTCCCGCAGCGAGTCGATCGAGTCCGCCTCCCACAAGCAGGTTGCCACCGACCCGTCCTGGGGCGGGAGGAACTGCCGCAACTTGAAACCGGGCCCTCCGCCTCCGGCGACCTCCGCGGCGTCCATTGAGGAGAACTTGTCCAGATCGATGATCCGGTGCTCCACCACGATATGCATGACTACCTCCTTGTAGTCGAGAGTACGACCCTACTCCGATTCGTCCTCAACTACAGCCCCTGCCACAACACTCGGCTTGCCGCCGCCGCAATGGCCTCCTGGCGCTCGGTGAAGTCCCTGATCAACACAATCTGAGCGTCCCGAACGGTGACCACCGTGAAGATGCGCTGGTGCACCGGAACGCCGCTGTCCTTTCCGCGGATCGAGTTCTGCGAGATGCACAGGACCTGTTCGTCACCTAGATCCGAGACGTCTTCGACGGATATCCGCCAATCGTCGGCAGCTTCCAGCCAGGAGGAAACCAGCGCCAGCCATGCTTCTTTTCCACGAACGGTGTCTCTCATGAAGGGAGGCTTCCATTCAGCGTCAGGAGATATCGCGGCGAAAGCCTCGTCGACGAGCGGATATTTGCTGAGAGGCACGGGGTTAGCCCAGTACTGGGCCAACAACTGGTCGAGGTGCTCGAAATAGGCCTCGACGATCTTGACGTTCTCGCTTGCCATCCAATGCTCAGTATCTCGCCGCGGGGTGCAGGCGGGGCGGTGGGTGCGGTGGAGCCACCTGGCTCCCGTTGACGAGAAGGGGCACGCTTTGCATGGAAAGCGGCGGTTTGTCCTCTCCGCGCGGCTTCGCAAACCAGGACCCCTAGCAAGGGGTCGATCTGGGTACGCGGGCCGTGGCGCTCGTCCGGGGCCATCGCATCCGGAGTGACTGGAATCAATTCACCCCCATGGGGTGATGTGCCCAGTACCGCCAATCGCCAGCCTGGGTCTCGGAGATTGGCGAAACACTCAAAGAGACCTCCGCAGGCCGAGCGCCGCCGCGCCCGCAACTCTGACGAGTTGGAGCAAGTGATGGACGAGAGCAGACGTCGGAAGCGCATTGAGAAGTTCATCGCACCGTTTCGCGTCAAGCCCGGCACCACGGTGACGCTCGCCAAGGACTTCGACCCGGCGTTCAAGGCCGGCATCAAGAAGAAGAAGGAAGGGCGCAAGCTGCTCGACGACGGAAAAGAGCTGCTTGCCGAGTACCAGGCCCGGTTGGCCGCCCAGGACACCTGGGGTGTCCTCGTCGTCATCCAGGGCCTCGATTCGGCGGGCAAGGACGGGACGATCCGGCACGTGATGAGCGGCGTCAATCCACAGGGCGTTGCCGTGCGCAGCTTCAAGGTCCCCTCTGCCGAGGAGCTTCACCATGACTTCATATGGCGCTACTCGTGCGGCCTGCCGCGCCGCGGTGAGATCGGGATCTTCAACCGCTCTCATTACGAGGAGGTGCTGGTGGTTCGCGTCCATCCCGAGATCCTCGAGCGCCAGAAGCTTCCGAAAGCGGCGACGAAAGGCGACATCTGGAAGCGTCGCTATCGCGAGATCAACGACTGGGAGCGCCACCTCACCGATAACGGCTTTCGCATCGTCAAGCTGTTTCTCAATCTTTCGAAGGAGGAGCAGCGCACCCGCCTCTTGCGCCGGATTGACCTCCCGGACCACAACTGGAAGTTCTCCACCGCGGACATCGCCGAAAGGGAGCTATGGGATGACTACCAGAAGGCGTTCTCTCAGATGCTCTCGCACACCAGCACCGAGTGGGCGCCATGGCACGTGATCCCGGCCGATCGCAAGTGGTTCGCGCGGATCGCCAGCGGGGCGGTGCTCGCGCACACGTTGATGGATATTGATCCCCGTTATCCAGCGGTCAGCAAGGCACGGCGGCAGGAATTGCTCGAGTTCAAGGGGCGTCTCGAGGAACAGTCGCCGAAGGGCGCCGCGCTGGACCCGTTCGAGGCAGAGCGCGGCTGAAGGCCGCCCCCTTCACCGCTCAGAGGTGTGATTCCAAACCACCGCTTTGCATGGAAAGCAGCACTCTTCGGCGAGATACTGCGTGGGCGATGTCGGAGGAGAACGTCGAGATGATCCGCCGGGGTTACGAGGCGTATGAGCGAGGGGATCTCGACGCGGCTGTGGCGGACTTTGGGCCCGACTGTGAGTACATAGCGGCAGGAACGGTGCCGGGACGTACCGGCACCTACCTGGGGCCTGAGGGATACAAGGAATTTGTGGCGTGGCTAGCCGAGGAGTTCAGCGACGCTCACGCGCAAATCGACGCCTTGATCGACGCAGGTGATTCGGTGGTGCTCGGCGCGACGCTCCGCGGGCAGGGGCGACAGAGCGGGATCCCCGTGACTTTCACCTTCTGGCAGGTGTGGCGATTTGCGGACGGCAAGGTCGTCCATGGTCAGGGGTTCGCTGACAAGGCCGAGGCCCTCGAAGCCGCCGGGCTGTCGGAGTAGGCGATGTCGCAGGAGAACGTCGAGTTGGTCAGGGCGTCGATCGAGGCCTTACGACGCCGTGGTGCCGACGCGTATCTCGAATTCATGGCAGAAGATGTTGAGGTCCACCCCGATTCGTCCCGCTTCCCCGAGGCAAAGCCGTTTCGCGGTCGCGAGGAGTTCAGACGCTTTTTCGCCGAGATCGACGAGGGCTGGGAGGGGGGCGCACGCACCGGGGTGATCAGGGAAATCTCTTCCGTGGGCGACCGGGTTATGGCCAGGGCCGACTGGGGAGGCAGGGTCCAGGCCAGCGGTATCGACCTGCGCTCCAGCCTGACCGCCGTTTACACCGTCCGAGAGGGACAGATCACCAAGATCGAGTTCTTCTTCGACCACGCGCAAGCCCTCGAAGCCGCCGGACTATCGGAGTAGTGCTTTGGACGAGAAGCAGTAGTCCCGCTCTGCATGGAAAGCAGCGGTCTTAGCGAGATACTGCGTGGGCGATGTCGGAGGAGAACGTCAAGCAGGGCGCCCTGAAAGCCCGCGGCCTGCGGGGATAGGCGACGATGTCGCAGGGGAACGTCGATGTCGTGCGCCAGGGTTTCGACGCATTCAACGCATTCATGCGCGGCGAAGGGGCCGAGAAAGCCCTTGCCGCACTCGTCGATCCCGAGTTCGAGTACGACTGGCCTGCCGAGCGGGAGTGGCCTGAACCGGATCATTCTCGAGGCGGCGTCCCGTTGGCTTTCGCGTTCATCAAGCGAGTTCAAACCAGGTTGATCGATGTTGTCTGGGAACCGCTTGAGTTCATCGAGGCACCGGGCAATCGCGTCCTCGCCGAAGTCCGGCAAAGCGGGCGAGACCGAGAGAGCGGTGCGCCATTCGAAGTCCAGCTGTTTCACGTCGTCACGCTCCGGGATGGACGAGTGCGCAAGTTGGAGTTCTTCCGCCATCGCGCCGAAGCCCTCGAAGCCGCCGGCCTTGAGGAGTAGGCGATGTCGCAGGAGAACGTCGACGTGATCCTGAACGGAGTGGAGGCCCTGAACCGCCGCGACGCGGACGCCTTCGTAGCTGGCGTTAGCGCCGACGTCGAATGGGAAACGAACCCCGAGCTGGTAGGCCTTGGACGGATCTACCGCGGACGAGCGGGGGTGCGAGAGTTCTTCGAGCAGCTCTTTGGATTGGAAACTTGGGAGAGCATTCACGTCGACGTCGAAGAGATCACCGAAGCGAGCGATGACCGGGTGTTGGTCGGGATGCTCGCAAAGGCCCGCGGCAGGGGCAGCGGCGCGCCGACAGAACTCCATCTCTGGCAGGTGCTCTGGTTCGCGGAGGGCCTAATCACAAGGCGCCAGGCCTTCTGGACTCGGCAGGAGGCCCTCGAAGCCGCCGGGCTGTCGGAATAGCCGCTTTGGACGAAAAGCGGCGCTTTGCATGGAAAGGAGCGGTTCGGTAGTTCCCACGGAGGAGGGTCCGTCGGCAATCACCGATCCGAAGGGCGACGCAGCGGGTTAGCGTGATACAGGCCATGAAGGGTGCTGTGTGAAGCTCTCAATCCGCCAGCCACGGAGGTTTGCGTGGCTCGCGCTGCTGCTCGCGGGTGGCGCGATGCTGCTGTCGGCGTCGGGCGCCCAGGCGGCCTCGAAGCGGGGGGCCGTGCTGGTCAAGGACATCAGCCCCATTGAGCTCACGCTCACTGGCGTCGGCAAGACCCTCTTTTTCACCGCCTACGACCGCAAGCACGGCGCCGAGCTGTGGCGAAGCGACGGCACCCGCAGGGGAACGAGGATGGTCAAGGACATCCGCCCGGGCCCCGCCTTCAGACCCATCGGCCTCCTCACCGCCGTGGGCAGGACCCTCTACTTCGTGGTCGGCGACGGTCACCCAACGAGTGAGCTGTGGCGGAGCGACGGTACGGCGCGAGGAACGAAGGTCGTCAAGGGCACGTTCCCCGGAAGTGGCTGGAACTACATCAGCTCGCTCACCGATGTGGCCGGCACCCTCTTCTTTCTCGTCGGCGGCACCCAGCTCTGGCGAAGCGACGGCACAGAGGCGGGGACGACGATGCTCAAGGAGGTGTCCTACCCCAACGAGCTGACCACCGTCGGCGGCACCCTCTACTTCAACCTCCCCGGCCCCAGCGGTGGGCTGTGGCGAAGCGACGGGACGGCGTCCGGGACGGTGCTGGTCAAGAAACTGATCTCCCCCAATGACCTCACCGACTTCGCCGGCGCTCTCTTCTTCAACGCCAATGACGGCACGAATTCCGGGATCTGGCGTTCCGACGGCACCGAGGCGGGCACCACCCTGGTCATTCCTGGTCATCAAGGAGACCTGACGGCCGCCGGCAGGACCCTCTACTTCATCACTGCATCTGGCATCAATAGCCAGCTGTGGCGAAGTGACGGCACCGAGGCGGGGACGACCCCGATCACGTACCTCGGCGTCACTCCGACGGAGGGGGTCGGCCTCAATCCGCAGCTCACCGCCGTCGGCGACACCCTCTACTTCGTCCGCAACGACCAGTTCGGAGGGCTATTCCGCACGGACGGCACTCCGGGCGGAACGACAGAGCTGCGTCGCCATCTCCTCCCCGGACAGCTCACCGCCGTCGGGCACACGCTCTACTTCCTAGGCACTGACAAGAGACATGGCCAGGAGCTCTGGCGAAGCGACGGCACCCCCAGGGGGACGCTGCTGGTCAGGGACATTCGGCGCGGCCGGCGCAGCAGCCGTCCCGGCGACCTGACCGCCGTTGGCAAGACCCTCTTCTTCAACGCCAATGACGGCAGACACGGCACTGAGTTGTGGAGGGCCGGACCAAAGCCGTGCAAGGCGGTCAAGGGGAAGTGCAAGAAGGGGTAGGACTCCTCAGGTAGTCGCCGCAGGTGCGGGCCCGGAGGGCGTCGCAACAAGGTGCCGCTTTGGACGAGAAGCAGTAGTCCTGCTTCGCATGGAAAGCGGCGGTTTTGGGCGAGATACTGCGTGGCGATGTCGCAGGAGAATGTGGAGATCGTGCGGCGCTACATCGAGGGGTGGAACGAAGCACCAGAACTCCCGGCGTGGATCGCCGGATTCTGGGAGTCCGACGGCGACTACTACCCGGTTCGCGGGTTCCCGGAGGCGAGGCCATGCCACGGACGCGAGGAGATCGCGGACTTCCTCGTCGGGTTGCGCGAACCGTGGAACTACCGAGTTGCGATCAAGGACGCGTGGGCGATTTGGGATGATCGCGTCTTGGTCCATACGCACGTGCGGGCGGAGGGAGGCACGAGCGGCGCGACCGCGGAAGGGGAGGTCTACTCGTGCTTCTGGTTGCGGCATAAACGATTCATCAGGGTCGAGGATCACTTGACCGCGAAGGGCGCGCTTCACGCTCTCGGACTCAGTGGGGAAACCCTCGAAGCCGCCGGGCTCGGGGAGTAGGCGATGTCGGAGGAGAACGTCGAGATCCTGCGAGGGATTTCTAGCGAGATGGCCCGGGGCAACTTTTGGGCGCTTGCGCCGTACCTCGATGCGGACGTCGAGTGGATCTGGGCACCGGAGTTCGAGGGGATCGTGGGCGAAAAGATCTTCCGTGGCCCCGAGGGAATCGAAGCCGCTACCCGGGAGTTTTTCGAGCCATGGGAGCGATACACGTTGGAGGCTGTGGAATTCATCGACGCAGGCGACTCGGTGGTCGTCGTCAGCCACGGTCGTGGCCGCTCGAAGAGGGGTGGCCCTGACGTAGAACACCGCACCGCAGCCGTCTGGACACTTCGGGACGGGAAGGTCGTGCGGATGACCGGGTATGACGATCGAGCGGATGCGCTCGAAGCCGCCGGGCTGTCGGAGTAGGCAATGTCGCAGGAGAACGTGGATACCTTCCGCAGGGCCGCAGATGCCATCAACCGGGGGGATCACGAGACTGCGCTGGAATTGGTCGATCCCGATCTGATCTTTGAACCGCTCCGAGCCGGGTCCAGGGTGCTTATCGAGGGCACTCCGGGATGCGCGAGTACCTGGCGGACACCACCGAGAGCTTCGATGCCTTCCAGTTGGCCTACGGGGAGGTTCGCGACCTTGGAGCCGACCGAGTGCTGGCGATCGGGGCCATCCACCTTCGCGGGAAGGGGAGCGGAATCGAGACGGACGTTCAGACGGCGGGCATCGCGATCTACCGCGAGGGACGGCTGCTCCATTGGAAGGATTTCGGCGAGAAGGAGAAGGCTCTCGAAGCCGCCGGGCTGTCGGAGTAGCCGCTTTGGACGAGAAGCGGCGGTTTCGCTAAGACCCGAGATACTGCGTGGGCGATGTCGAAGGAAGCAATTGACGCGTCTCGGGCCGCCTTCGAGCAGTTTTCCCGTGGAGACTTCAGCGCGTTCGCCGATCTTCCCGACGAGTTCGAGCTCGTCCTCGCGCCGGAGATGCCCGACGCAGGCACCTACCGAGGTGCGGCGGCCCGCGAATGGGCGACCGCGTGGGTGAACTCCTTCGACAGATTGACGCAGGAACCCATCGAGTTCATCGACGCCGGCGACGACCAGGTCTTGGTCGAGTTCATTCAACGAGGATGGACAGCGGGAAGCGATGTCCCTGTGGAGCTCCGCACGTGGTCGGTATCGACCGTGAGGGATGGCAATTTCCTGAGGACGCTGTTGTTTCAAAACCGGAACGACGCCCTCGAAGCCGCCGGGCTGCCGGAGTAGGGCAAGTCGGGCGGAAGAAACCGCCGCTTTGGACGAGAAGCGGCGCTTTGCATGGAAAGGAGCGGTCTTCGACCTGCCGCTCGCTTCTCGCGCCAAGGAGCCGCGGCTCTGCGTAACCGTGAGGCTGCTGATCGCTTGGACCGCCGCCCGACGATGAGTTTTCGTCTCGCGATCGGTCTCTAGCTTTGGCAGAGCAACCTGCAGAAGGAAGGAGACCCGTGCTGATCTACTCGCTGAGCCTCTCGGTGGACGGCTTTATCGCCGACCGTGAGGGGGCGTTCAATTGGTCGGCGCCCAACGAGGACCTGTTTCGTTTCCACGTCACGCAGACACGGGAGCTTGGGGGCTTTCTGTTGGGCCGCAGGCTCTACGAGACGATGCTGGTGTGGGAGACGGATCCGTCGATGCGCGACAGCGAGCTCGACGTCGCGTTCGCCGACGCCTGGTGCGCGATCCCGAAGATCGTCTTCAGCCGCACGCTCGACAGCGTCCAGGGCAACGCGCGGCTCGCCGAGGCGTCATTGGCCGAGGAAGCCGCTGCGGCGCTCGACGCGACCGACAAGGACGTCGGGATCGGCGGCGCCGGCCTGGCCGCGGCGGCGATCGAGGTCGGCCTCGTCGACGAGCTGCGCATGTTCCGCTATCCGGTCGTCGTCGGTGGCGGCACGCCGTTCCTGCCGCCGGTCACCGAAGACGTCCCGCTGGACCTGATCGAGACCAGGACGTTCGGCTCGCGCGTGATCTACGAGCGCTACGGGCGCGCCCGCGATGAGTCGGGCTGACACCGCGCACCGCTTCCTTCGGCGCGACTCCCTTCGCGTGAAGGGAGGAGCGCGAGGAACCCCGGCGCGATCAGCTGAAAGTCCCGCTTTGGACGAAAAGCAGCGGTCCCGCTAATCAACTAGAACCTCGATCACGGGCAACGAGAGTCCCTCCCGTTTTTCTGTGAATGGGTGGGAGCCATGGCACCAGGGCTCCCGGAAGCCGTGGCGCTTGCGGCCCGCGGACCCGTGTGAGATGCTGCGCGGGCCATTCGTTTGACGGAGCGGAGGACGAATGATGACCGTTGGCGCTGATGAGGATGCGATCCGGGCAGTAGTGAGCGACTACATCGAGGGTTGGTTCGAAGGGGACGCGGGGCGCATGGAACGGGCGCTGCACCCGGAACTCGTGAAGCGCTGCCGCGGGATTGAGGGTGATGACCCGGACGCCCTGGAGACTCTCTCAGCCGCTGAGATGATCGACGCCACCGCAGACGGCGAAGGCCGACGCGAGGACGCCGCCGACCGGCGGATCGAAATAAAGATCGAGCACCTAAGCGGCGACATCGCGCGCGAAGGAGCAGCGGGCCTCGTGGCCGAGGGCGCTTTACCCCATTTCTTCTAAGGGCGCCTGCGCCCGGCTACTTCTTCTTCTTACCCTTGATCTTCAGCTTTGCCGTCTGGGTGTTGGCGAGGCCGCCCTGAGGCGTGAAGGTGATCCGCGTCTTGACCTTCACCTTTCCCCTCTGACGAAGCCGCTGCTTGGCGAGCTTCGAGAGGCGCAGGGCGACCGCGATCGTCGGTGGGTCGCCCGAGGCGCTCGAGGGCTTCAGCAGCAGGCGGCGCTTCTTCTTCGAGGCCACGGCGGAAAGCGGCGAGGCGGCATCACTGAGGGAGACCTTCCCGCTCGCCTGAACGTTGACGATCAGCTTCCGGCCCCTGACGGAGAAGCTGAATGTGTTGGTGGCGGCGAAGATCTCGGCGCTCGACAGGTACGTCGCAGCGTCCTGTCCGCCCGCGACAAGCACCCGCCCGTCGGGCAGCTGCGCGGCGACGGCGCCAGTGCGGGGCGTGCCCATCGCTCCGATTCCCGCGGAGCTGAAGGTATTGGTCTTGGGATCGAAGACCTCGGCGCTCGCCAAGGCCATCGACGTGGCGCTGCTGCCGCCTGCGACCAGAACCCGGCCGTCGGGGAGAGGGGCGGCGGCAGCGGCGACGCGCTCGGTGCCCATCGAGCCGATCCCCGCCGAGCTGAAGGTGTTCGTGCCAGGATCGAAGATCTCAGCGCTGGAGTGGATAGGGTCGTCGTCACGGCCCCCGGCGACTAGAACTCGGCCGCCGGGGAGCGGGGCGGCGACGGCGTCAGTGCGCACGGATCCCATCGGCCCGACCGAGCTGAAGCTGTTCGTCTGCGGGTTGTAAACCTCGGCGCTGTTCAGGAACCCGCCGGCGTTGTTCCCGCCCGCGACAAGCACCCTTCCATCGGGGAGCAGGGCTGCCGCGGCATTGGCACGCGGAACGGTCAACATCGGCCCCGAGCTGAAACCCTTTGTCTGAGGGTCAAAGAACAGGGTCGTCTGGAGGGTGGCGGAGCCCTCGTTGCCACCGGCGATCAGGACCCGCCCATCGGATAGCCGCGTCGCGGCGACGTTGTACCGCCCGGCGCTCAGATCTGGGAGCCCCGCGGAGCTGAAGGTGCCGGTCTGCGGGTTGAACCCCTCCGTGGGAAGGACGTCGGTGCCGTTCGTGCCGGCGACTACCAGGACCCGGCCGTCCGGAAGAGGCGCGGCCCCGGCGCCGCTCCGCGTAGTCTCGAGCGAACCAGTAGGCGAAAACGAGCCCGAGCCGGCCGCCGACGCCAGCTCAGGCGCCAGCAGCGAGCCGGCGAGCGCCGCCGAGAGCATCAGTAGCGTCGCTCGTTGTGCCAGGCGCGCCGGGAGCTCTCCTCGAGCGATTTGCCGCTCAGCACCCTGGCCGTCCATGCTCCGATCCTCTCGGCTACCCGAAGCCCCCAACACTGCTCCGACGCTAAACGAGCACTGCGTGCCTGTCAACGACCGGACAGCCGGTTTCGATCTGGGAGCGGCAGCGGCGCGACCACCTGCGACGACCCCTCGCGCGGGAATCCGAGAGGACTGCCCCTCCTCGGGGCATGAAACTGCCGACTGAAGGCTGACCGTCCGGGTCGCGGCCTACGGTCCGCCCACCGGAAACAGGGGCCTTCGGGAGAACGCAGGCTGGGCAGGCCGCTTCCTGCGCGATGGGCCTCGAGCCCGACTTTTCGGTGGCCGCCCCTGCGACCCGCCCGGTTGCGCCGAGAGCGCGAATCCGTCTGTGTCGTTCGCCCGCCGGTTCTCCACCGTCATCGAACAAGGAGGATCAAGTGAGAGCGATCGGCCTGGACGTCCACCGCGACTTCTGCGAGGTCGCGATCTGCGAGGCGGGCGAGGTCCGCTCGGCTCCTCGGATCAAGACCACCCCCGAAGAGCTGGAGCTCTTTGCCCAAAGCCTCGGCCACTCCGACCGGGTGGCGCTGGAGGTGACCGGCAACGCCTGGTCGGTGGCTCGGATGATCGAGCCCCACGTCGCCCAGGTGCTGGTGGTGAGCCCGAACGAGACCGGGATCCGCCAGGCGCGGGCGAAGACCGATCGCCTCGACGCGCGGGCGCTGGCGAGGCTGCTCGCCGCCAACTCGCTCGAGGGGCTCTGGATGCCCGACGCCCCCACCCGGGCGCTGCGGCGCCGACTGCAGCGTCGATCGCAGCTGGTCCGGGCCCGCACCCGCGCCAAGAACGAGATCCACGCGGCGCTGATGCGCCAGCTGATCGCCAAGCCCAAGGTCAGCGACCTCTTCGGCCTCGAGGGCCGGCGCTGGCTGGAAGCGCTCGAGCTGCCGGTCTGCGAGCGCGAGACGCTCGATAGCGCCCTGCGCCAGATCGACTTCCTCGATCAGGAGATCGCCGAGGCGGACCGGGTGATCGCCGTCGACGCGCTGGGCTCGGCCGAGATCCGCCGCCTGATGAGCGTGCCGGGGGTGAACGTGATCTGCGCGGCGACCTTCATGGCGGCGGTCGGCGAGATCGGCCGCTTCCCGGATCCGCGGCGGCTGGTCGGTTACCTCGGCCTCGACCCGCAGGTTCGCCAGTCGGGCTCGGAGCCGGCCCGGCACGGCCGGATCTCGAAGCAGGGCTCAACCTCAGCGCGCCACGCCCTGGTCGAGGCCGCCTGGTCGGTGGTCCTCACAGCCCGGGCCGCTTCGCGCCTTCTACCGGCGCCTGCGGGCCCGACGCGGCGCCCAGGTCGCGATCGTCGCCGTCGCCCGCAAGCTCGCGCGCCTGTTCTGGTGCCTGCTGACGCGCTCGGAGGACTACGCCTACGCCCAGCCCTCGCTGACCCGCAAGAAGCTGCGCCGGCTCGAGCTCCGCGCGGGAGCGCCGAAGGGCGAGGTGGAGCCGGGGATCTGGTCGACGAACGCGGCGATGCGGCGGGCCGAGCGCGAGCTCGCCCACCAGGGCGAAGCCGCCTACAAGCGCACGGTCGCCGACTGGCAGCGCGGTCAGAAGAAAACGGGCGCCGGTGCGACACCGGGGCGCGCATCCGAAGCAGCGCGGCAGGGATCAGCCCCAGAACCTGCGCTTTAGCTGGTCGTCATAGCCGACGCCCATGGAGAACTCTCGCAAATTGGAGGTGCTCTGAGTGACGGGGGGTTGATTTTCATCCGTCGCGCAATGGAGCAGCGTAGAAAACGCGAGCGTAGCTGCTGCCTGGCGACGATAATCACACCGTGGCGGAGGCCATCGAGGAGCTCGAACGGGGACGCGAGTCCTATCGGGGCGAGGCCTGGAACGACGCCTACGAGTCACTGGCGGCAGCCGACCTATCGACGGGGCTCGGAGCGGACGACCTGGAGCTGCTCGCCAACTCGGCTTACATGCTCGGTCGGGAGGAGGACTACTTCGGCACCTTGGAGCGCGCCTACCGCGCCCACCTCGACGCGGGGCAGGCTCTGTCGGCGCTCCGGTGCGCTTTCTGGATCGGGGTCAACCTCGCCCAGCGGGGCGAGATGGGCCAGGCGGGCGGCTGGCTCGGCCGCGCCCAGCGGCTCCTCGATGAGGAGGGGGGAGATCGGGTGGAGCGGGGCTACCTGCTCCTTCCGCTCGTCTTCCAGCAGGAGGCAGGTGGCGAGCTAGAGGCAGCCGCAGCAACCGCCGCAGAGGCCGCGGCGATCGGCGAGCGCTTCGACAATACGGACCTGTTCGCCCTCGCCGCCCACGAGCGAGGCCACATCCTGATCCGGCTCGGGCGGATCAAGGAGGGCCTAGCGTTGCTGGACGAGTCGATGGTCGCCGTCACCGCGGGCGAGCTGTCCTCGATCCCCGCCGGAATCGTCTACTGCGGCGTGATCCTCGCCTGCCAGGACGCCCACGAGTTGAGCCGCGCGCAGGAATGGACCGCCGCCCTCAGCTCTTGGTGCGAGCGCCAGCCCGACCTGGTCGCCTTCACTGGCCGCTGCCTCGTCCACCGTGCGCAAATCATGCGGCTGCACGGCACCTGGGCGGAGGCGATCGAGGAGGCGCGCCGGGCCGCCGAGCGCTGCCTCCGGGGCGAGAATCCGGCGGCCGCCGGCGAGGCCTGCTACGAGCGCGGTGAGGTCCACCGTCTGCTCGGAGACTACGGAGCCGCCGAGGAGGCCTACCGGGAGGCGAGCGGGCACGGCTGGGAGCCCCAGCCGGGCCTCGCCCTGACGCGCCTCGCGCAGGGGAAGGCCGACGCCGCCGAAGCGGCGATCCGCAGGGTGGATGCCGAGACCACCGAGCTGGGCAAGCGGGCGGGCCTCCTGCCCGCCCTCGTCGAGGTGATGCTTGCGGTCGACGACATGGAGTCCGCTCGCCGCGCATGCGAAGAACTCGAGTCGATCGCCCGTCGGCAGGAGAGTGGAGCGCTCGGTGGGATGGCTTACCAGGCGCGCGGTGCTCTACAGCTGGCCGAGGGCGACGCCCGCGCCGCGCTTCCCTCACTCCGCCGGGCGGCGGAGCAATGGCAGCGCTTCGATGCCCCGTACGAGCTGGCGCGGGTCCGCGAGATGATCGGGCTCGCCTGCCGGGAGCTCGGAGACGAGGACACCGCGATGCTCGAGCTCGAAGCCGCGCGGGACGCGTTCGGGCAGCTTGACGCGGCGACCGACCTCTCCAGGGTCGGCATGCTGGCCGAGACCGCCGCGGCCATCGATAATCATGGGCTTACCGGGCGCGAGCTCGAGGTCCTCCGCCACCTCTCGGCCGGCGAGACCAACAAGGCGATCGCCGCCCGCCTGGTGGTGAGCGTGAGGACCGTCGACCGGCACGTGAGCAACATCTACGCGAAGCTCGGAGTCTCCTCCCGGGCAGCCGCCACCGCCTACGCACACGAGCACGGCCTCCTCTGAGCGCCGCTCGGCGAAATCACCCATTTCTCGCCGTCGCGGAAGTTGGGTGGTTCAGCCGATGCGACGCCGGCTGCTTCGCCATACCGTCGGTCGCCCAGTTCAACGCCGACCGAGGAGGAGAAATGGCAGTCGAAACCAAGGTTCAACGCC
Source organism: uncultured Solirubrobacterales bacterium (assembly GCA_963774305.1). Classification (GTDB taxonomy): domain Bacteria; phylum Actinomycetota; class Thermoleophilia; order Solirubrobacterales; family 70-9; genus DASUPK01. The sequence continues at coordinate 19,768 of CAVZEM010000001.1, forward strand.
AGGAAGCAGAGGAAGTGAGAGCCGCCGAGGACGCGCGCGAGCGGCTTTTCGTCGGCGCCCCGGTCGCCGAGCGAGGGCTGGAGCTGGCCGGAATCTCCACCGCAGTCCTGGAGGGGGGCGAGGGGCCACCGGTCCTCCTCCTGCACGAGCCGGGGTCGTTCGCGGGCCATTGGATGCGGGTGATGCCGGACCTGGTCAGGGCCCATCGGGTGATCGCCCCGGATCTCCCGGGCCACGGCGCATCCGAGGTGACGGAGGGCGAGCTAGGCGGCGATCGGATCCTGGCGTGGCTCGGCGAGCTGATCGAGCGCACTTGCCCCTCACCGCCGGCACTGGTCGGCCATCTGGGCAGCGGCTCGATCGCGGCGCGATTTGCGGCGGAGCACAGCGACCGGCTCGGTTCGCTGGTCCTGGTCGACTCCTTCGGGCTCGGTAGATTCCGGCCCTCGCCGGGCTTCGCTCTCGCCCTGTTCAGGTACGTCGCCCGTCCCACCGCGCGGACCTACGACGGGCTGATGAAGCGCTGCACGGTCGACTACGCGGGCGTGCGCGCGGGAATGGGCGAGCGCTGGAACCCATACGCCGCATACACGCTCGACCGTGCCCGCGCCCCGAGCGGGAAGGCCGCGCTCCGCGTCCTGATGCGAGAGCTGGCCGTGCCAGCGATCCCACCGGCCGACCTCGAGCGGATCGACGTCCCGACCAGCCTGATCTGGGGACGGCATGATCCGGTTAACCGGCTGCGGGTCGCCGAGACCGCGAGCGAGCGCTACGGATGGCCGCTGCACGTGATCGAGCACGCTGGCGACGATCCCCCGATCGAGCAGCCGGATGCGTTTCTGAGAGCGCTACTCGCCGACATCGAGGGGGAGGACCGATGAACTACAGGCTCGCCTACGCGATCAAATTCCATCCCTGGGAGGAGCTCGCCGAGCACCCGCCCTACGCCGAGACGCTCCTCGAGCTGGTCGCCCGCGAGGAGGACGGGCGCGAAACCCCCTACGGCAAGGCGCTGGACATTGGCACGGGCAGTGCAGTCTGGGGCGTGCGACTGGCGAAACGGGGCTGGGCGGTGACCGGCGTCGACATCGTCGAGAAGGCCCTCAGCCGCGCTCGCGAGCGCGGCTCCAAGGATGGCGTCGCGATACAGGTCGTGCACGGTGATGTGACCGCGTTGAGTGAGGCGGGGGTCGGCTCCGGCTTCCGGTTGCTGCTCGACACCGGGACCTTCCACGGCCTCGACGAGGCCCAACGGCTGGCCATGGGCAAGGAAGTGACGACGGTCGCCAGCCCGGACGCCACCCTGATCCTCGATTGCTTCGCTCCCCGGCGTAGAGGTCCGCTGCCGCATGGCGCGAGCCGTGCCGATATCGAGAAAGCATTCCCTGGGTGGAAGATCACCGACGTCGAGGTGGCTGACACTGAGCCCGATTCAATCGCGCGGCTGTTCAAGTTCGAGGAGCGTTTCTATCGGCTGCGGCTTGAGTAAAGTCCGACCACGCTGCCCCCTTCGCGTGAAAGCAGGAGCGTAGGCAGCTCCTCAGCGAATCGGTTGAAAGTGCCGCTTTGGACGAGAAGCGGTGTCAAGAAGAGAGAGACGGTCGAGGTGACTGCGGTCGGGTTACGATCCCGTCGATGGCGGTTGCACTCCTACTGGTCCCACTCGACGATCGCGGACGGGAGATCATTGATGCCTTCGAAGAGACGGCGAATGAGCAGCTAACCGAGGTCCAGGAAGACGGGAGCCGCCGGTACTACCTCCATGGTGAGGACACGTCAGTAGACACGCTGGGCCGCATCGATCCCGACTGGCAAGAACACGTCACCCGGACGAGCTCAACACTGGTGTAACCGCAGTTCCGCTAGCGGCGAGCCTATCCGCTCAGTTCTGGCTCGGGTCCCAGGGGATCTTGTCGAGGTGCCGGCGTCCCTTCGAGGCCTTGCCGGGTCTACTCCGGAAGGTCCTTGTGCCGTAGAAGCGATCGGAGTCGATCGAAGCCATCGGAGTCGATCCACCTCTCGTCGATCGGCTCGCCTTCGCTGTCGAAGCTTCTGACCTTCAGGTAGCCGGCGCCACTGTCCTCGACCTCTACATATGAGCAACGCTTGGCCATCTCGGCAACCGATTTCGCCTGCTGCGGCGAGAGAGCGAGCTTGGGTCCCGGCACGCTCGTCTCCTCTGGCACCTTCGGGTCTCGAGGGAACGGGCGATCCATCTCGTCAGTCAACCCGCCGAGCGTACAGGTCGCCGTAACTAGTTCTGGCTCGGGTCCTCGGCGGATCTTGTCGATGCAGCGGCGTCCCTTGCGGTCCCTCTGCGGTTCACGGCCGCACCGAACGCAGAGCGTCCAGCCATCGGCGTCCTGGCCGAGCACTTGCGGTCCCTACGGGCATCCCCTCAGCGTGTCCCGTCCCGCACCGCCCTTGCAGCCATCGCCGTGGCTGGCGCCGCCGTTAAGGAAATCGCTTCCACTCTTGCCCTCCAACAGATCGCGGCCGGGGCCGCCGGTCAGCTGGTCGTTGCCGGCCCCACCGATCACGGTGTCCCGTCCGGAGCCTGCGTAGACGAGGTCGGCGCCGGGGCCGACGCAGATCAGGTCGTTGCCGCCATGGCTGTACACCTTGTCATTGCCGGCGAAGGCGCGGATCACGTCCGCGCCCTCCGTGCCGATCAGGGTGTTGTTGCCCGCCGTGCCCGAGATCGTCGCGGCGGAGCAGCCCGCGCCCTTCGCCTTCTTCTCCTCCTTGGCGGCCTTGGCCTTCGCCGACGCGACTTTGGGGGAGCCGGGCTGGTCGCCCGGCGCGATCAGCGCCACGCTGAGAAGCGAGGCGAAGACGGCAATCAGTAGGCGTCTCATTTGAATCCTCTCGGTGCCTTCAGACATCGGAACTCGTCCCACAAAGCGTGCCAGGCGAAGTTCGTGCGGACCTCCGTGGTTCCCACGGGAAGCACGCCCGTAGCGACCCCGACGACACTCTCCAGGCCGCACGGCGCACCAGCGGCGGTTCTGGGCCTCGGCGCAACTACCGCTTTGGACGAGAAGCGGCAGTCACGCTCGGCGGGCGAGAACTGAAAATCGTGGTGTCGCCAGTTCGATTCTGGCCCTCGCCATATGACTACTGCCCGAGGTCGCCTCGGTCTGATCGTCACCGCCCTCGCTCTGCGGCTGCCAGGTGGACATCGACAACGTTTCAGGTGCTGCGCCCCTGAGCCGTCTTCCGCTCTTTCCACCACTTTGTTAGCGTCACGGCAGCGCTCAGGATGGGCGCGCCGAGAGAAGAGAGAGGGATGCGCGGGACACGGAGGTGGATCGCGGTTGGGATGGTGGCGTCCGGGCTGGCGGCGTTCGCGCCTGCAGCCTCCGCCCAGGAACCGGGCGGTCCGATCCAGGACTCGACGATCATCGCGCGCAACATCCTGCCCTCGGGTCAGTACGGGATCCCGGTTCCCGAGGCCAGCACCCAGGCGACGATGTACAACGCGCTCACCCCGCTCTTCGATGGCGTCCAGCCGAATGACCTGTTCACCGACTTCAAGTCCGAGAAGCTGGGGATCGACACGGACGGCCCGACGACGCAGGAGGACGTGCCCTTCCCGGGGGTGACGCTCGTTCGAGACAGATTCCACGTGCCGCACGTGTACGCCAGCACCCGCGAGGGCGGAATCGAGGCGGCGGGGTGGATCGCCGCCGAGGATCGCGGGCTGCTGCTGGAGCTTGCCCGTTACGACGCACGGGTGGCCGCCATCGACGTCCCCGGGATCACGGCGGTCGGGCTGCTGTCCGCCGGGCAGGGCTTCACGCCCAGCCCCCAGACCGAGGCGACGATCTCGCAGGAGACCGGCGTCCTGATGCGGCACGGCAGGGAGGGTCGGGCGGTCCTCCAGGACATCGACACCTTCATTGCCGGCATCAACGCCTACCTGCAGGCCAGCCACTCGCCAAATGCGCCCTGGACCCGCAACGACGTCTACGCCGTCAACGCGCTCAAGGGCCAGTTCCTCGGCCAGGGCGGAGGGGATGAGGCGAGACGCTCCTCCTTCTTGAACGGACTCCAGCTGCAGCTCGGCAATAGACGCGGGTTCCAGGCCTTCAATGACCTGCGCCAGTTCAAGAACCCGAGGAGCGTCACCTCGGTGAGCGGCACCTTCCCCTACGGCAAGATTCCCGGGAAGCACCCCGGCAGCGTCGTCATCGATCACGGCAGCTTCACGGCGACGCCGGCCGTGAAGTCGAACCTCGCGGCCAAGCTCAACAAGCCGTCGATCAACGCCAGTAATGAGCTGATGGTCAGTGGCAGGCGCTCCGCCACCGGGCATCCGACCCTGGTGGGCGGCCCCCAGATCAGCTACTTCATGCCGGGCTTCGTCTACGAGATCGACATGCACGTGCCGGGCCTCACCTGGCGCGGCGCGACCACCGTTCCCTTCCCCGGCTACCTCCTGATCGGGCGGACCCCGCGCTTCTCCACGACGCTCACCTCGGCCAGCGCGGACATCATCGACCAGTTCGCCGAGACCCTCTGCGGCGGGAGCACGGAGAAATACATGTACAAGGGCAAGTGCCGGGACATGGGGCACTTCGACGCGGGGACCATCGACGGCAAGCCGGTCAGCTTCCTGACGACGGTCCATGGCCCGGTGGCCGGCTACGCCAGGGTCCGTGGGCGCCAGGTGGCGATCTCCTCGAAGCGCTCCAGCTACCTGAAGGACGTCGTGGACCAGCTCTTCTTCCGCCGGCTTTCCGATGGCCAGGTCAAGAGCCCGAAGACCTTCTTCAAGGCCGCCTCACTGACGCCGCAGACCTTCAACTCCTTCTACCTCGACAGCCGGCACTTCGCGGAGTACACGAGCGGGTTGCTGCCGATCAGAAACCCGCAGACCGATCCGGGGCTGCCCACCAAGGGCACCGGGCGGTTCGAGTGGCGCGGATTCCTCAAGGCGATGGACCACCCGCATGGCATAGACAACCGGCGCGGCTTCATGACCAACTGGAACAACGGGGTCGCGCACGGCTTCGGCGCGGCCGACGACCAATGGGGCAGGAACGGGTCCGTGGGCCGGGTGAACCTTCTCAACTTCAACCTGAAGCGGCTCGGCAGGAAGGGAAAGTGGTCGCCCTCTTCGATCGCCTCGGCGATGAACGCCGCGGCGACCCAGGACGTGCGCACGATCGTGATGCTGCCGCTGATCAACCGCTTGCTGCGCGGCAGCAAGGCGCCCTCGCCCATGGCGAAGCAGATGCTGGATCTGCTCAACAACTGGCGGCAGCACGGTGGCAACCGCCTCGACCTCAACGGGGACGGCCTGATCGACTATCCGGGTGCGGCGATCATGGACACCGCCTACCCGAACATCGTCAACAACGAGATGGCCGCGCGGCTCGGGAGCTCACTCTTGCCGGAGCTGAACACGATGTTCAGTCGCTTCGATCAGCCGCCGGGAAACCAGTACTCGGGCTGGTACCAGTACTTCGATCGCGACATCCGCGCACTTCTGTCCACGAAGAAGAAGCGCCTGCCCGATCAGTTCAACCTCTCCTACTGCGGCAAGGGCAGCCTCGGCCAGTGCCAGAAAGAGGTCTGGGCCGGGATCCAAACCGCCGGGCAGCAGCTCACCGCTCAGCAGGGGCCGGATCCGGCGGCCTGGCGAGCGAGCGCGACGAAGGAGCAGATCCACTTCAGCCCGCTGCCCCTGCTCACGATGGCCTACACGAACCGGCCGAGCGGCATCCAGCAGGTCATCTCCTTCAAGAAGTAACTTCGCGCGCACGATGGCGCGGCAGAAGAAGCTGGTGGGCGCACACGTCGCGCCCGGGAAGCCGCTCGCGGAGGCGAAGGCGATCGGGGCCGACTGCGTCCAGATCTTCCTCTCGGACCCACAGGGCTGGAAGAAGCCGCCGCCGCGGAGGGACGCCGCAGAGCTCCGGGACTCGCCGATCCCGCTCTACGTCCACGCCCCCTACCTGATCAACGTCTGCTCGCCGCGCAACAACGTCCGCTACGGCTCGCGCAAGATCCTCCAGCAGACCTGCGATGCGGCGGCGGAGGTGGGAGCCGCGGCGGTAATCGTCCACGCGGGCCACGCGGATGATGACATCGCGGAGGGCGTGGGCCGGTGGCTGCGGACGCTGGAGATGCTCACCTCCGAGACCCCGGTCTACATCGAGAACACCGCGGGGGGCGACAACGCCGTAGCCCGCCGCTTCGATGCCCTCGCCAGGCTCTGGGAGGCCGTGTCGAAGGCTGACGCGAACGCCGAGATCGGGTTCTGCTTCGACACCTGTCACGCTCACGCGGCCGGCGAGGAGCTCTCGGATGCGGTCGAGAGGGTGCTCGGGATCGTCGGCAAGATTGACCTCCTCCACGCCAACGACTCACGTGACCCGGCCGGGACCGGCGCGGACCGCCACGCCAACCTCGGCAAGGGGGAGATCGGCGCGGAGGTGCTCAGGGAGATGATCAAAGCGGCCGGGCCGCCGGTGGTGGTCGAGACGCCGGGCGGCAAGAGGGAGATGCGCGCGGACATCGAGTTCGTCCGCGAGGCGCTCGGCTAGCCGGCGGGGGCGGAGGCCGCCTCGGGCGCGCCCTCCAGGGCAAGGCAGATCCCCACTCCCCGGGCTCCCCGACGACATGACGGCCCTGGGCGTGATCGCCTCGTTCGGGGTCTGCGCCGCCTACCAGCTCTCGAACAGCGCGGCAGGTGCCTGGCCGCCCAGGGCAGGAAGCGTCGCTCGAAGGGCACCAGCAGGAAGTTCGGCTCACGTTCGGCCTCGACGCCCTTCCTTCCTCCGAAGCCGTCGCTCATTGGAGCCATTCTCGTTACCAAGTTGGTCATCTCACCGGACTGTCCTGTCCGCGGCCGCCTCTAATTTCAGTGACCCATGGCCGAGACCCTCTTCCAGAACGGCGACGCCCCCGAGCCGCCCGAGGCGAGCCCGACGCGCCTGCTGCGCGAGATGTCCGATGGCGACCAGGTGACAGGCGCCTTCGTCGTCCGCGAGCGCGAACGCCGCCAGAAGCGGAACGGCGAGGACTTCCTCCGAGTGGTGCTCGCCGACAAGACCGGCACCGTCCCGGCGATCGCCTGGGACGGGGTCGCCGAGTGCTTCGAGATCTGCGCGCCCGGCTCGATCGTGATGGTTCGCGGCAGCTTCGCGATCCACCCCCAGTTCGGCCGGCAGATCAAGCTCGCCGCCGTGCGGCCCGCCGGCCCGGGTGAGTACGACGCCGAGCAGCTGGCGGAGGGCCCGCTGCGCTCGGTCGAGCTGCTCGAGGCGGACCTGCGTGCCCTGATCGACACCGTCCAGAACCGCTCCCTGCGCGAGCTGCTCGACCGTTTCTTCGGCGTTGAGACGGAGTCGTGGGCCCGCTTCCGCGAGGCGCCTGCCGCCAAGCACTACCACCAGGCCTACGCCGGCGGGCTGCTCGAGCACAGCCTCTCGGTCGCCCAGGCGGTCAGCGCCGCCGCCAACTTCTTTCCTGGCCTCGACCGCGAGATCGCAGTGACCGGGGCCATGCTGCACGACATCGGCAAGACCGAGGCCTACAACGACGATCCGCTCGCCATCGAGCTCACCGACGCGGGGCGCCTCGAGGGCGAGATCCCGCGCGGCTACTACAGGGTCCGCCGCGAGATCGAACGCATCGACGGCTTCGACCCCGACCTCGCCCAGGCCATCCTCCACATCATCCTGTCCCACCACGGGCAGCTGGAGCACGGCTCGCCGGTCGTCCCCGCCACCCGCGAGGCGACCCTGGTGCACGCGATCGACAACCTCGGCGGCAAGCTCGGCAGCTTCGATCGCCTCGAGAAGGAACTGGCGGACGGCGAGAGCTGGTCGCGCTTCGACCGTGGCATCGACGGCTCGGCGTTCTTCGGCAGCCGTGCTGCATAGCTAAAACCTTCGTAAGTCATCCATCTCCCGGCGGCCCCGCGCCGTAGTACGGGGGCATTCGACCGAGAAGGGATGACTCGATGTTGACAAGGACAGGCAGGTGGATCGTGGCCGGAATCGCCGCTCTGGCCCTCGCGGTCGGCGGAGCCGGAGTCGCACTCGCGGGACACCACCATCACCACCATCACCACGGAATCCCCCAGCACAACGGCGGGGATCACGACGCGGACAACAACGGCGGGCCCAGCGACGGCGACGGCAACATCTAGGCCGATTCGCCGGCATAGGGCCCTTGTCGCCGCGCTCGCTCTGGCGGGCGCGGCGACATTGGCCGCCTGTGGCGGCTCCTCGGATGAGGGGGTCACCGGTCCCGCGGCCCCGGTCAACCGCGCCGCCTTCGCCTGGCTTCACCCGCAGTCCCCGCCGCCCGGCTGGAGGACCCGCGCCCTGCCGTCCGGAACGGCGACGCTCGCGTACCCAGGCGACTGGCATCTGACGAGGACCGACCCCGGCACGGTGACGGCGTCCCGCACGGCGGGCGGCGAGATCCTCGGCTACCTCAACGTCACGCCGCAGCAGGGCGAGGAGACGCTCGACGACTGGTCCAGCTTCCGGCCCGCTCACAACCGCGAGGAGGGGGACACGGATCTGGTCCCGCTTGCCTCCGCGACCGCGCTTCGCTTCCGGGGCGGCGTCGGCTCATGCGTCAAGGACCGCTACGCGACCGAGTCGGAGCACCACTACGTCGAGCTCGCCTGCATCGTGCGCGGTCAGGGCGGGACGACGGTGATCGTCGGAGCCGCTCCTCCCGCCCACTGGAGCCGATTCTCGCCGGCAATCGAGCGAGCGATCTCGAGTTTCGCCACCTGATACGCCCGCGCAAAATGCGCAAATCCATTTCCGATCCGTAATGGCTGCTGATTGGGCGGCACGGACCCGGGTCTATGCTGCTCCCGGATGGCCAAGGACACCGAGAAGCTGATCCGCCAGCTCTCGCTGATCTCCTACCTCATGGCCCAGGGCAGGCCGACTTCGGCGCTCGAGATCAAGCGCGAGGTGGAGGGGTACAGCGACATGAACGACGACGCCTTCGCGCGCCGCTTCTACGCCGACCGCGCGGAGCTCGAGAGCCTCGGCATCACGCTGCAGGTCGAGAAGCCCGGCGAGAGCCTCCAGGGCTACGAGTCCGAGCTCTACTCCCTGCCGCCCGAGAACTACTACCTGCCTGAGATCCAGTTCGGCGACGACGAGCTCGCCGCGCTGCAGACCGCCCTCCAGCTGCTGGACGGCGAGTTCGCCTACGCAGAGCCGCTGCGGCTCGCGCTGCAGCAGGTCTCCTGGGGGCGCCCCAGCCCGCTGACGGCTCCCGAGCAGTCCTCGGTCGAGGTTCGGATGACCGCCAAGGCCGACGGCGCCGAGGTCTCACAGCGACTCTCGAAGATCGAAACCGCCATCTCGCGCCGCAAGACGATCGAGTTCACCTACTACACGATCGAACGCGATTCTCAGGAGAAGCGCAAGGTCGATCCGTACCACCTGGTCTACCGCGGTGGGCAGTTCTACTTGATCGGGCGCTCCCACGAGCGTGATGCGATCCGTGTCTTCCGGCTCTCGCGGATCCGCGGCAAGGTCTCCTACGCCTCCAAGGCCGAGCACGACTTCTCGCCGCCCGAGGATTTCGAGCGCCGCGACTACGCCCGCAAGGCCGAGTGGCAGCTCGGCGAGATCCAGGGCACGGCCAAGATCTTCCTGAAGGAGCGGATCGCCTGGCTGGTGGAGCGCGACTTCGGCGCCTACGGGAAGTTCCGCAATCCGGGACGGGGCGACGGCTCGCCCGGCAAGGGGCGGATCTTCGAGACCGAGTACGCGTCGAGCCGCCAGATGGTGGCCTGGGTGCTGCACTGGCGCCAGAACGCGACCGTCCTCGATCCTCCCGAACTGGCCGAGGAGGTCGCCGAGCGCCTGGAGCTGCTCTCCGAGCGCCACAGAGACGACTTCGAGCCCGCCCGGTCCGTCCGGACGGTGCCGCCCGCGCCGCGTTCCTCCCGCTCGAACGGCCGCTCGGACTCGTCGATCCGGCCGGAGCGCTTCGCCCGCCTGGTGACGCTTGCCGGGATGCTGATCGAATCAGCGAAGGGCGAAGCCCGGCTCCCGGTCGCCGACGTGAAGGACCGTCTGCACGTCACCGAGGAGGAGCTCCGCGACGACATCGACCTGCTCAACGTCGTCAACTTCGGGGGCGGGACGTACGTCCTCTACGCGGAGCTACAGGGCGACGAGATCGAGGTCGACGCCGAGCCCTACGGCGACAACTTCGCCAAGCCCGCGCGGCTGCTGCCGCTGGAGGCGAAGGCGCTGGTCGCCGCAATCGACCTGTTCGGCGATCACCTCCCGCAGAGCGGCCTCGCCAGCGCCCGGAAGAAGATCATCGCCGCGCTCGGACACGATCCCTCCGAGGAGGGGCTGGAGATCGCCGCGTCCGGCGGCGACGACTCGGACGTCGCCCGCATGGTGAACAAGGCGATCGAGGGGCAGCGGGTGCTCTCCATCCACTACTACAAGGAGAACGAGGACGAGTTCACCAAGCGCGAGATCGAGCCCTATCGGCTCGCCAACGGCCCGGAGGGCTGGTACGTCGCCTCGTATGACCGCCGCCGCGAGGACGTCCGCCACTTCCGCCTAGATCGGATCAAGGAGGCCGAGGTCTCGAAGGAGGGATTCGAGCCCCGCCCGGAGGTCGAGGACATCGCCGCCATCGAGGGCGGCTGGCTGTCCGGCGAGCACGTCCCGGCGGCCGACGTGGCGCGCGTCTGGGTCTCGCCCGAGCGGGCCCGCTGGGCACGCGAGGAGCACACGGTGATCGAGGAGCTCGCCGACGAAGCCGTCGTGATCGAGGTGCCCTACGGCAGCACGGACTGGCTGCTGCGCGAGATCCTCAAGGGCGCCGGCGAGTTCGTCGTCCTGGAGCCCGAGAGCGCCCGCGAAGCGATCGCCGAGGAGCTCCGGGTGGACGCCGGCGCGACCGCCGTCAAGGCCGCGTAATCCGGCGCGGTGTCTGTGGCCGCCGTCTATGCCTGAGCGGTCTCGACCGCCGCATCCATCGCCTCCGACGGTGCCGCGCCCTGGGCGTACCGGTGGTGGATCGCCAGCGCGTTCCCATCCGGGTCCTGGAAGATCGCCTGCTTGCAGACCCCGCTGTCGATCACGTCGGTGACGAACTTCACGCCGCGCGACTCCAGCTCCGCCTTGGCCGCATCGAAGTCGTCGACGTGGAACTCGAGCGGAGTCCTGTTCGGGTCGAAGTCGATGCCGAAGGCGTCGACCTGCATCAGGGCGATCGTGACGGTTCCCGTCTCGAACTCGCCGGCCGGCATCTCGCCCCACTGCTTCCCGAACGGGAGCCCGAGGGTCTCGCCGTAGAACTTGCGGGCAGCCTCCCAGTCCTTGGTCGGAAACGCGATGAAGTCGACGCCGTTGATCAGTTGTCCGTTGGTTGCCATGTCCTCACCATTTCATATTCGTCATGGATGTCCCGCGTGCGCGGCGGGCCCCTCGACTGCAAGCACCTGGCCCGTCCTGGGCTCCCTGAAGATCCCCTCCGGGCCGTTCCAGTCGGCGACGTTCAAGAACAGAGTGGTGCCGTCCTCGCCACCGAGCATGCAGGCGAAGCAGAAGCGGTCGAGCTCGACTGTCTCCAGCACCTCACCGCCCTCGCGGATCCGCACGCAGGCCTTGAACTTGGGACTCCAGACGGCGCCCTCGGCGTCCATGCAGATCCCGTCGCCGCCCTCTCCGAGGTCGGCCCAGACCCGGCGGTTGGAGAGGCCGCCGTTCCCGTCGATGTCGAACGCCGTCAGCCTGCCCTCGTAGGACTCGGCGATGATCAGCGTCGAGTCGTCGGGAGTGACGACCATCCCGTTGGGGAATGCCAGGCCGTCCGCCACCCGCCGGGCCTCGCCGTCCGGAGTGACGAGGGCGATGGTCCCCGGTTTGGGATCTTCGCCGGCCATCATGTTGAACTCGATGTTGTTGACGTACGTGTTGCCGCGGGAGTCCACGACGATCTCATTCCAGCTGTGCTCTGAGAGCTCGCTGAGACCGACATGGGTGACCAGGGACCCGTCCGGCTCCATCCGGAGCAGTTCCTGGCCCGCGGTGATCAGCATCGGCCCGTTCGGGAGCCAGTCGATCGAGAAGGGGAATGCGTCGACCTTGGCAATCACCTCGCGTCCGCCTTCGGGGTCGAGCGCGATCACCTCGTGGGCGACCCAGTCCGAGAAGTGGAGCCGCCCCTCGTGCCAGCGCGGAGACTCGCCCAGCCCGATTCCCTCCACCAGGAGCCGCGGTCGAGTGGCCGCCGTCACGACCCACCGCCGGCCTGGGCGTAGCGCAGCGAGCCGGGCGTATCGAGCAGCTCCCCGGTCTCGAGCAGCGTCTTCAGTCCCGAGAGGATCATCGGCCAGCCGCCGTAGAGCTCTCCGCTGGCGTCTACTGGGAGCTGGTCGTGGATCACGGTCAGCTGGCAGGAGTCGCCGACCTTCCGGATCTCCCAGGTGACCCGCGACGTCCCGGCGGCCTTCACCTCGTCGCTCCACAGGGCGGTGAAGGTCTGCACCAGCCTGTTGGGCGGATCGACCTCAACGTTCTCGCCCTGCCCGATGTCGATCACCCCGGGGATGCCGGACTCGTATGACGATCCCTGCGTCCAGTCGGATGTGGTGCCCACCCCGAAGCTGTACTTCGCCCTCATCTCGGCATCCGTGATCGCCTCCCAGAGGCGCTCGGGGGTGGTCTTGATGTAGATCTCGAAAACCGCCGTCCCGGTGCTCCCTTCGGAGTCGGGGACGAGCGCGATGCGATGCGGTACGTCGAATTCCTCAGGCAACGTCTTCCTCCTCGAGTTCTCGTTTCAGGCCCGTGAGTCCGGAGACCCAGGGCTCCGCGTACTTGCTGACCCAGCGCTCGTAGACGAGCCGGATCGGGACGGGGTTCAGAAAATGGAGCTTCTCGCGGCCACGCCTGCGGGTGACAACGAGATTCGCCTCCTCCAGCACCTTCAGGTGCTTCATCACGCCGAACCGCGACATCGGCAGGCGCTCCTCGAGCGCGCTCAACGATTGCCCGTCCTGCTTGAAGAGCCGGTCGAGCAGATCGCGCCGGGTCGGGTCCGCCAGTGCCTTGAACACCTCGTCCATGTGGATGAGTATAGGTGACCTTTTAGTCACATGTCAAGAGCAGTCAGAATGATCGTTCATGCCGATCGACGTCGAGCGCGTCACCGCACCCAATCCCGGGCCGATGACGCTGGAGGGCACCAACACCTACGTGCTCGGCCGAGATCCCGCCGTGGTGATCGATCCCGGCCCGGACGACGCGGGGCACATCGAGGCCGTGCGCCGGGCGGCCGAGGCGCGCGGCGGCATCGGAGCGGTGCTGCTGACGCACGGCCACGGCGACCACAGCGACGGCATCGAAGCGCTCGGCGTCGAGCCGACCCCGGTCTCGGGCGGCCAGAGGGTCGCCGGCCTCGAGGCGATCGCCACGCCCGGGCACGCAGCGGATCACTTCTGCTTCGTGACCGGGAGCGCCTGCTTCACGGGGGACCTGATCCTCGGAGAGGGGTCGACCATCGTCGGGCCGAGCGACATGGGCGGATCGCTGTCCGACTACATGCGCTCGCTGGAGCGGCTGCAGGCTCTGGACCTGGAGGTTCTCTACCCCGGCCACGGGCCGGAGGTTCGCGATCCGGGGGCGAAGATCGCCGAGTACATCGAGCACCGGATGATGCGCGAGCGCCGCCTGGTCGCCGCCCTGGACCGAGGCGAGCGGTCTCGGGCCGCCCTGCTCGACGAGGTCTGGGACGACGTGCCCGAGCAGCTGCGCGGCGCCGCGGCGATCGCGATGCAGGCGCACCTCGAGAAGCTGCAGGACGAGGGGCGTCTGCCCGGCGATCTGCGCGACTGACCGCCGGATCTCGGCCCCTGGTATGAACCTCTGATGGGCATCGATGCAGGCAGACTGCTGCGCGGGGGCGCCAAGGGCATGGGGATCGGGAGCGCGCTCTTCGGCGCGACGGCCGCCGGCCTCTGGTGGCGGCTCTTCCGGCAGCCCCTGCCGCGGACGAAGGGATGCCTGACCGTCAGAGGGCTCGAGGGCCGGGTGGAGATCGCGCGCGATCGCTGGGGAATGCCGACCGTGCGGGCCGGGTCGGCCGCCGACCTCTGGTTCGGGCAGGGCTTCTGCCACGGTCAGGACCGGCTCTGGCAGATCGACATCCAGCGCCGGATCTGCTCGGGCCGGGTGTCGGAGATCGCCGGCCGTGCCGGCCTTCCCGTCGACCGCCTGATGCGCACCCTCGGCCTGCGCCGAATCGCCCTGCAGGAGGAGGCGGAGCTCGACAGCGGGCTCCGCCCGCTCCTCGACGCCTACTGCGCCGGCGTCAACGAGGCGGTGCGCACCGCGTCCGCGCCGCCGCCCGAGCTCCAGCTCCTGCGCCTCGAGTTCGAGCCGTGGCGGCCCGCCGACATGCTCGCCGGAGGCAAGCTCCTCTCCTTCGGGCTCTCGACGAACTGGGAGCGGGAGCTGCTGCGGGCCGACCTCGTCCGGGAACTGGGCGAGGAGCGCGCGGCCAAGATCGACCCGACCTATCCGAAGGGCAACCCGGTCGTGCTGCGGCCCGGGCACGGCTTCGACGGCGACGGCCTCGGGCTGGCCGAGCAGATCGGGCGCGTCCGCGACCAGATCGGCCTCGCCGCGGCCGCGAGCGGCTCCAACAACTGGGCGGTGAGCCCGACGCGCTCCGCGACGGGCGGCGCCCTGCTCGCCGGCGACCCGCACCTGCCCAGCGGCATGCCTGGGGTCTGGTACGAGATCGGCCTCGAGCTCGACGGGCGGTGGTGCCGCGGCGCCTCGATCCCGGGGCTGCCAGGGATCTCGCTGGGCCAGAACAACGACGTCGCCTTCGCTTTCACCAACGTGATGGCGGACGTTGAGGATCTGTTCGTCGAGCGGATCGAGGGCGAGAGCTACGAGTTCCAGGGCGAGCAGCGCCCGCTCGAGATCGTCGAGGAGCTGATCTCGATCCGCGGGCAGGACCAACCCGAGCGCCACGCGGTTCGCCTCACCCACCACGGGCCGATCGTCAACCAGGCTCTTGGGGCGGACGACGAGCAGCCGCTCGCCCTGCGCTGGGCCGCGCTCGATGAGCCATCGATCTCCTATGCCCACGTCGGGGTGCTGGAGCCGACCAGTGGGCCGGAGCTGGTCGAGATGCTCCGCACCGTGACGATGCCGGTCTCCAACCTGGTCTGGGCCGACCGCCACGGATCGATCGGCTACAAGCTGATGGGCCGGATCCCGAAGCGGAAGGGAGACTGTCCCGACCTCCCCAAGCCCGGCTGGACCGGGGAGTTCGAGTGGGACGGCTGGATCCCCTACGACGAGCTGCCGGAGCTGGTCGATCCCGAGGAGGGGTTCATCGTCACCGCGAACAACCGTGTGGTGGACGACTCCTATCCGCACCACATCACCAGCGACTGGCTGGACGGCTACCGGGCCGCGCGGATCGAGCAGCTGCTCACAGAGACCGAGGAACACGACCTCGAGAGCTTCCGCCGGATGCAGACGGACCTCTACTCGATCCCGGGCGACGAGGTCGTCCACCGCCTCGCCCGCCTGCAGCCGACCAGCCAGCGGGAGGTGCGCGCGATCGAGCGGCTGAAGAGCTGGGACCGGACGCTGAGCCCGCGGACCGTGGCGGGCACGATCTACCAGGCCTTCGTGCTGCGCCTCGCGCGGGAGTTCACCCGGGCCGCGATCGGTGACCGGGACCTCGCGGACCGCTACCTCGATCGCGCCGACAACGGCTTCATCGCGCACGTCACCTCGCCGTGGCGCTGGCACTCGCACCTGCTGGCCCTGTGGGAGGAGGGCGACGACGAGCTGATCGGCGGCCCGTGGGACGAGTTGATCCTGGAGACCCTGCGTGGCGCGCTCGACGACCTCACCGACCGCTTCGGGCCGGACCCGGAGGGATGGCAATGGGGCCACGTCCACGCGCTGCATTTCCCGCACGCGCTCGGCGGCGCGCACCCGGTCGCCGAGCGGGTCTTCAATCGCACCCTTCACCCCGGCGGCGGGCAGGAGACGGTCGCCCAGATCGCCTACGACCCGAACGATCCCTACCAGGCGATCTGGGCCCCGAGCTGGCGGATGCTCGCCGACCCCGCCGCGCCGGAGCGGTCGCAGTGGCAGTCGTTCACCGGGCAGTCGGGCCACGCCTGGAGCGCTCACTACGACGATCTTCAGCCGCGCTGGGAGGTGGGCGCGACACAGGCGATGGCCGGCGAGGGCCCGTTCGAGACGCTGGTCCTGATAGGCGAGGGTGCCCGTGAGGGCAACCCGATTCAGGTGGATTGATGCCGTCCCGGCGCGACCAGATCAAGCTCACCGACGAGGAGCTGACTGATCTGCTCGAGAACGAGCGCGTCGTGATCGTCTCATCGAACGGGCCACGTGGCTGGCCGCACTCGATGCCGCTCTGGTACGTGCCCCGCGACGGCGAAATCTGGATCTGGACCTATGCGAAGTCCCAGAAGGTGAAGAACCTGGAGCGTGACCCCCGGGCGACCCTGCTGATCGAGACCGGGGTCGAGTACGGCGAGCTCCGCGGAGTCCAGATCGAGGCCGAGGCCGAACTGATCCGCGACACAGACCGGGTCGTCGACTTCGCCAAGGACCTCACGGTCCGCTACAGCGAGGGCATCGATTCGGTCGAGGGCGACGCGGCAGCCGCGCTGCAGGCGCAGGCCCCGAAGCGTGTGGCGATCCACTTCCATCCCACGCGCGTCGCCACCTGGGACCACCGCAAGCTGGGCGGCGTCTACTGACCGCTCCTCATTAGTGGGTGGGAACTTGCGCCGCCCCAGTTTCGAAGCGTTTTTTGCTGGAAAGTGGCAGAATCCCGAGCCGTCTGGATGACCACTAGAAGGGGGCTTCGATGCGACGGATCGCGATTGGCTTGACGGCGCTCGGAATGCTGCTGCTCGGAGCGGCAAGCGCGCACGCCTCGGTTGTGACCAGTTCCGGCGGAATCGTCTTCTACATCGCCGATCAAGGAGAGAAGAACGACGTCACCGTGAGCAGCGACTCGCTGTTCAGCGGCACGGTCCCCGTCTACACGTTCAAGGACAACGACGCCATCCCGATCTCGATCGGCGGCGGTCCGTGCGAGCTCGCGGCCGACGGCTCCGTCATGTGCCGGCAGGAGTTCGTCGGCAGCTTCGTGATCGACCTGCGCGACCGCGACGACACCGCGCAGATAGCAACCGGCGGGACGAGCACCATCGGCCCGCCGGGGATCGGCGCGCTGATCATCGGCGGCCGCGGAGTCGACGTCGAGATGGGTGGTCTGGGCAACGACATCCTGAAGGGGAACGACGGACGCGACTCCCTGCGTGGGCGCGAGGGAGCTGACATGTACAAGGGTGGGCGCGGACGCGACACCCTGCAGACGCTGGACGGGATCAGAGACGCGTTCATCTCCTGCGGCGACGGCAACGACGATTTCCTCCGCAAGGACGCGATCGATCCTCGCGGGCGCCACTGCGAGCACAGCAACCACAAGAACCCGTCGAAGCCCTAGCGGTCACCAGGCCGCTCCACTTGACCCAACGGGTCGCGCTTACGCGCGCCCTCGCACCAAGGGCGAAGCCCGTAGCGACTTATGTGGGGCGGCCGCTTGTGACCGCGATCTGATGGCGAAGCCGTCGGACCTGCGGCTGTAGCCTCCCCCGCGCATGGAAGAGCTGAAGGGGTTGATCCTGTCGGGGGGCGCGGGCACGCGCCTGCGCCCGATCACCCATACCTCCGCCAAGCAGCTGGTGCCGGTGGCCAACAAGCCCGTGCTCTTCTACGGGATCGAGGCCCTGGTCGAGGCCGGGATCAAGGAGATCGGGATCATCATCGCGCCCGAGACCGGCGAGGAGATCAGGCAGGCGGTCGGCGACGGTTCCGCATTCGGCGCCTCGATCACCTATCTCGAGCAGGAGGCGCCTCTCGGCCTGGCCCACGCGTTGCTCACCGCAGAGGACTTCCTGGGGCAGAGCCCCTTCGTCATGTACCTCGGGGACAACCTGCTTCGCGACGGCATAGTCGAGCTGGCGGAGGTCTTCCGCAATTCCGAGCCCGACGCGCTGATCCTGCTCACCCACGTCGACGATCCCTCCTCGTACGGCGTCGCCGAGCTCGACGGGGACAGGGTGGTCCGCCTGGTCGAGAAGCCCAAGGACCCGCCGAGCGATCTCGCGCTCGTCGGCGTCTACATGTTCGGGCCCGCGATCTTCGAGGCCGCGCACGCGATCGAGCCATCCGCGCGCGGCGAGCTCGAGATCACCGACGCGATCGACAGGCTGATCGAGTCCGACGGCCGCGTGGAGTCGCACATCGTCAGGGGCTGGTGGAAGGACACCGGGAAGCTCGAGGACATGCTCGAGGCCAATCGCCTCGTCCTCGAGGACATCGAGCAGCGGATCGATGGCGATCTCGACGATGCGTCGCGCGTCGAGGGCCGGGTTGTGATCGAGGCCGGGGCAAAGCTCGAGCGGACCGTGGTCCGGGGCCCGGCGGTCATCGGCGAAGGCACTCGGATCGCGGACTCCTACATCGGCCCCTACACCGCGATCGACCGGGACGTGGTGATCACCGGCTCTGAGGTCGAGCACTCGATCGTTCTGGCGGGTTCCAGCATTCGGGACCTGCACGCCCGGATGGAGGCCAGCCTGCTCGGCAAGAACGTCAGCCTGAGCCGCAGCGAGGGGATGCCCAAGACCCTCCGCTTCCTGGTGGGCGACAACGCGGAAATCTCGATCCCATGAGAGTCCTGGTGACCGGAGCCGGTGGAATGCTCGGCCAGGACGTGGTCCGGGTGGCGGAGGACATGCGCCATCAGGTGCTCGCGATGACCCACGACGACCTCGACGTCACCGACCCCGCTCGCGTGGAGCGGCTGATCACTCGCGAGCGGCCGGGCGCTGTCATCAACTGCGCGGCCTGGACCAACGTCGACGGCGCCGAGGAGTCCGAGCAGGAGGCCTCCGTGGTCAACGGACAGGGCGCCGGCTTCGTCGCCGATGCGGCGGCGAAGGTCGGCGCCCAGATCATCTACCCCTCAACCGACTATGTCTTCAACGGGAACGACGGGCCCTACGGCGAGTCCGACGATCCCGATCCGATCAACGCCTACGGGCGCACCAAGCTCGCGGGCGAGCGCGCCACGGCTCTGGTCAACGGGCGCAGCTTCATCGTCCGCACCTCCTGGCTCTTCGGTCCGCATGGCGGCAACTTCGTCGAAACGATGCTGAGGCTCGGACAGGGCGGCGGCCCGGTCGTGGTCGTCCACGACCAGGTCGGCTGCCCCACCTACACGGGCCACCTCGCGGTCGGCCTCCTGCGCCTGATCGACACGGGCGCATACGGGATCCATCACATGTCAGGTGAGGGGAGCTGCTCCTGGTACGAGTTCGCGATGGAGATCTTCCGCCAGGCCGAGGTCGTCACCCGCGTCATGGCCACGACCACCGACATGATGGAGCGGCCGGCGAAGCGGCCGGCCAACTCCGTGCTCGTCAGCCGGCGCTCGGCGCCGATCGAGCTTCCGCCGTGGCAACGCGGCCTCTCCGACTACCTCGCCCGGCGCGGCCACACCGATGAGGAAGCACCGAAGAAGCAGCGCTCGAGCGCCACGCGCCGTCAGCCCATGCTCGACTGGACCAAGCGCGAGCGCGAGGAACGGGAGGCCGACGGCGAGGAGATCACCGGTGAGAACGAGCTGCCGCTCGATGACGTGACCTGGGACGACGGAACGGACGGAACGGACGAGGGAGCGGACGCGGCATGAAGCTCCTGGTCGCCGGCGGCGCCGGCTTCATCGGCTCGAACTACGTGCGGCTGCGCCTCGCCAACCACCCAGATGACTCGGTGCGGGTGCTCGACAAACTCACCTATGCCGGGCGCCGCGAGAACCTCGACGGCCTTCCCCCGGACCGCTTCGAGCTGGTCGAGGCCGACATCGCCGACCGCGACGCCGCCCGAGCGGCGGTCGAGGGCTGTGACGCCGTCGTCAACTTCGCGGCCGAATCCCATGTCGACCGCTCGATCGAGGCCCCGGGCGAGTTCATCACCACCGACGTCTTCGGCACCTACGTGCTGCTCGAGGCGGCACGTGACACCGGAGTGCGCTACCTGCAGTTCTCGACCGACGAGGTCTATGGCGACTTCGAGATGGGATCGGCGACCGAGGAATCGCCGCTGGCCCCCTCCTCCCCCTACTCGGCCTCCAAGGCGGGAGGGGACCTGCTCGTCTGGGCCTTCGCCCGCACCTACGGGGCGGAGGCGCTGATCATGCGCGCTTCGAACAACTACGGGCCCTACCAGTACCCCGAGAAGCTGATCCCGCTCTGCATCCTCAACGCGCTCGCCGGCGACCCCCTGCCGGTCTACGGAGACGGCATGCAGGTGCGCAACTGGCTCTACGTCGAGGACTGCTGCTCCGCGGTGGACGCAGTGCTGGAGAGCGGCGAGCCGGGCAACGTCTACAACGTCGGCGGCCCGGACGAGCTCGCCAACATCGAGGTCATCAGGCGGATCCTCGCGCTCACCGACCGGGATGAGTCGCTGATCGAATACGTCAAGGACCGGCCGGGGCACGATCGCCGCTACTCGCTCTCGACCGCCCGCCTCGAGGCGCTCGGCTGGCGGGCGGCCGTGGGCTTCGACGAGGGGATCGAGCGAACCGTCCACTGGTACCGCGAGAATGAGGACTGGTGGGGCCCGATCCGCTCGGGCGACTACAGGGAGTACTACGAGCGGCACTACGGCAAGGCGCTGAAGTAGTCAGCACATCTGGAGAAGACTCCGGGTGATGCGTCTTGCTAGAAACGGGTAAGTCGCTCAAAACACCCGTGCGCGGGTTTCCACCGAAGGGGAAGTACTAAGCATGACGCGATATCTGACCAGTCTCGCCGACATCGCCTATCGCCGGCGCGGCCGGATGGTGCTGGCCTGGATCGGCGCCATGATCGTGATCATCGGCGTGGGCTCCTCGCTCAAGGGCGAGTTCAACGCCAACTACAACACCCCGGGCTCGGATTCGAAGGCCGCGAGCGACATCACGGAGCAGCGCTTCGGCGGGTACTCCGGCCAGGAGGTCTACGTCACCTGGAAGGACCCAGCCGGGGCCCGTAGCGCCGCCACCCAGCAGCGCATCAACGCTTTCTTCGCCCGGGCAGAGAAGGTCAAGAACATCGGCGCCCACACTCCGATCCGCTATTCGCAGAATGGCCAGATCGCGACCTCGACGCTGCCGCTGACCGTTCCGGGGTGGGACGTCACCAAGGACCAGGGGAAGCAGCTGATCGATGCCGCGCAGGCCAACGACGGCAACGGCCTCGAGATCAAGCTTGGCGGCGATCCGATCAATCGTGCTGAGTCGCAGAGCAGCCCGGAGGGCATCGGGTTCCTCGGAGCGGCGATCGTGCTGCTGATTGCCTTCGGCTCGGTGGTGGCGGCCGGCCTGCCGCTCTCGATCGCCCTCATCGGGCTGGGCATCTCCTCGGCGGGCCTGATTCCCCTGCTCGCGAACGTGATCGACGTGCCCGACTGGACGACCGCCGTCTCGGGCTTGATCGGGATCGGTGTCGGCATCGACTATTCGCTGCTCGTCCTGACCCGTTTCCGGTCGGCGATGGGCGAAGGCAAGGACCGGCACGATGCAGTCGTCGAAGCGGTCACCACGGCGGGGCGCAGCGTGATCATCGCGGGCTGCACCGTGGTGATCGCCGTCCTCGGCCTCTTCCTGACCGGACTCTCCTACATGTACGGCGTGGCGCTCTCCGCCGCGATCGCCGTCCTGGTCATGATGCTCGCCGCGATCACCCTGCTGCCGGCGCTTCTCTCCTACCTCGGCCCACGCGTCGACCGGCTGCGCATCCCGTTCCTCGGGCGATCGCTTCGCAAGGCCGAGGAGACCCATCGGGAGTCCCCGGCCCTGCGTTGGGCGCATGGGGTCCAGAAGCGCCCGTGGCTCGCCGCCATCTCGGCGACGGCGGTCCTGCTCGCCCTGGCGGCGCCCGCCCTCGGCATGCGGCTCGGCTTCCCCGACGCCGGCAACGATCCGCCCGGGACGATGACCCGCCAGGCGTACGACCTGACTGCCGAGGGATTCGGGCCGGGTACGAACGGCCCGGTGGTCGTGGCCGCCACGCTTCCCAGTCGCTCGGGTGCCGGCACGATGAATGCTCTTGCGAACCGGACCCGCACCGACCCTGACGTCGCCTTCGTCTCGCCGGTGAGGCTCAACAGCGCCGGGGACGCGGCGCTGTTCACGGTGGTTCCGAAGAGCTCGCCCCAGGACCAGGCCACCTCGGACTTGGTCAAGCGCCTTCGCGACGACGCCATTCCCGCCGCCGTCGGCAGCTCCGGAATCGACGTGAAGGTCGGTGGAGTGACCGCGGCGCTCGAGGATCAGAGCACCTTCATGAAGGACCGGATGCCGCTCTTCATCTCGGGCGTGGTCGGGCTCTCGTTCCTCCTCCTGCTGGTGGCCTTCCACTCCCCGTTCATCTCGCTGAAGGCGGCGGTGATGAACCTGCTCTCGGTGAGCGCCGCCTACGGGGTGATGACGCTGGCCGCCAACGGAGGCGGCCTGAGCAACCTGATCGGAATCGACCACGAGGTCCCGGTCGCACCGTTCATGCCGGTGATGATGTTCGCGATCCTCTTCGGTCTCTCGATGGACTACGAGGTCTTCCTGATCTCCAGGATCCGCGAGGAGTACCTCAAGCACGGGGACACCCGGCGGGCAGTCGCCGACGGCCTCGCGAAGACGGCCCGGGTGATCACCGCCGCGGCGGCGATCATGGTGGTCGTCTTCCTCGCCTTCCTGGCGGCCTCCGACGTCTTCCTGAAGCTCTTCGGGATCGGCCTGGCCTCGGCGATCTTCCTGGACGCCACCATCGTGCGGATGGT
Source organism: uncultured Solirubrobacterales bacterium (assembly GCA_963774305.1). GTDB lineage: Bacteria > Actinomycetota > Thermoleophilia > Solirubrobacterales > 70-9 > DASUPK01. Next base: position 42,687 of record CAVZEM010000001.1, read on the forward strand.
GCTGGTGCCGGCCGTGATGCAGCTGCTCGGCAAGCGCAACTGGTGGGTTCCGGACTGGCTCGAGCGGATCCTCCCGCGGCTCGACGTTGAGAGGGTCGCGCCGGCGGGCGCGGAGACGAGTTCCTAGGGGAAAAGGCCTCCTGTGTCGACTTCCTTTCGGACGTGCGGAAGGAAGTCGACACACGGGCTTGCATCGGCTGCGTCGAATGCCTATTCGATCTCCTCATCGACCTGTTCGTGGACGGGATCGCCGCGCGAGCCGCCTCAGAGTCCTAGGCCGAGCCGATCGGTAAGGTCGGTAGGTTCGGGATGAGTACGTCCGCGACCCCAAAATCACCCCTGGAGCCCTTCTCCGAGCCTGTCCAGAAGTGGTTCGAGGCGTCATTCGAGGCCGCCACGCCTGCCCAGGCGGCCGGCTGGCCCGCGATCGCCTCAGGAGCGCACACGCTGATCTGCGCGCCGACGGGCTCGGGCAAGACCCTGGCGTCGTTCCTCTGGGGGATAGACCGCCTGGCACGTGAGCCCGAGCGGCTCGGCTCGGGTGTGCGGATCGTCTACGTCTCGCCGCTCAAGGCCCTCTCCTACGACATCGAGCGCAACCTGCGGGCCCCGCTGCAGGGGATCGGGGCGCCGGTCTCGGTGGCACTGCGCACGGGCGACACGCCGCAGACCGAGCGTCGGAGGATGCGCCGCGAGCCGCCGGACATCCTGATCACCACGCCCGAGTCGCTCTATCTGATGATCAGCTCGGGCGCCCGCGAGATCCTGGGTGGGGTCGAGGCCGTGATCGTGGACGAGATCCACGCCGTGGCGCCGTCGAAGCGCGGCTCGCACCTGGCGCTGACCCTGGAGCGACTCGACCACCTCGGCGATCAGAACGTGCAGCGGATCGGCCTGTCGGCGACCCAGCGCCCGCTGGAACGGATCGGCCAGTTCCTGGTCGGCAACGGCCGCGACTGCGAGATCGTCGACGCCTCGGAGCCCAAGCAGCTCGACCTCGAGATCGTCGTCCCGGTCGAGGACATGGTGGAGCCCAGCCCGCTCTCCAACAAGCGGCGCGACGGTGCCGACACCGGGAAAACCCCGCACCCCGACCTGAAGCACTCGCCTGAGCGCATCGACCCGGGCCCCATCGAGGCCTCGCTCGACCCGGCCACCAACACCCGCTCGATCTGGCCGGCGATCTATCCCGAGCTGCTGCGGCTGGTGCGAGAGCACAGCTCGACGATCGTCTTCGTCAACAACCGCCGCGCCGCGGAACGCATCGCCAAACGCCTGAATGAAATGCACAACGACGAAATCGAGAGCGAACTCCCTGCGACTGAGCATGCTGGGCACAGCGATTCTCGGGCGGGTGGCGGGGCGAGGAAGTCCGCATCCGAGGACACGCCCGTACCACAGGATGCGGATTCCTCGCCCCGACAGGACCCGCCCGCCGAAATCGCTCGCGCTCATCATGGATCCCTCTCCCACGAGGAGCGCGCCCTGGTCGAGGAGCTGCTCAAGTCCGGTGAGCTGCCCTGCCTGGTGGCCACCTCCTCGCTGGAGCTCGGGATCGACATGGGGGCCGTCGACCTGGTCATCCAGGTCGAGTCCCCGAAGTCCGTCACACGCGGCCTGCAGCGAGTCGGGCGCGCCGGCCACACGCTCGGCGAGGTCTCCAAGGGGCGGATATTCCCGAAGTTCCGGGCCGATCTGCTCGAATGCGCCGTGGTCGCCCGCCGGATGCGCATGGGGGAGATCGAGGAAACCGTCATCCCGCAGAACCCACTCGACGTGCTCGCGCAGCACCTGGTGTCGATGGCGGCGCTCGACGAGTGGGAGATCGATGAGGTCGAGAAGCTGGTTCGCTCGGCGCAGCCCTTCGCCGAGCTCTCCCGCGAACAGCTCGAGAACGTGCTCGACATGCTCGACGGGCGCTACCCGTCGGAGCGCTTCGCCGAGCTGCGGCCGAGGATCGTCTGGGACCGCACCAAGGGCACCATGCGCGGCCGGCCGGGGGCGCGCCAGCTGGCCGTCGCCAACGCCGGCACGATCCCCGACCGCGGCCTCTACGGCGTCCATCTGCCCGACGGCCGGCGGGTAGGTGAGCTCGACGAGGAGATGGTCTACGAGGCGCGACCCGGTCAGACCTTCCTGCTCGGCGCCAGCACCTGGCGGATCGAGGAGATCACCCGCGACCGCGTCATCGTCACGCCCGCGCCGGGCACACCGGGCGCGGTGCCATTCTGGCGGGGCGACGGGATCGGCCGCCCGGCCGAGCTCGGCAGGGCGATCGGCGCCTTCGCGCGCGAGGCGGTCAACGCCGACCCGAAGAAGCTCGCCAAGGAGAACGACCTCGACAAGCTCGCCGCCCAGAACCTCGTCAACTACCTGACCGAGCAGCAGGCGGCCACGCGCGTCGTCCCCTCCGACGAGGCGATCGTGATCGAGCGCTTCCGCGACGAGATCGGCGACTGGCGGCTCTGCGTCCTCTCGCCCTTCGGCGGACGGGTCCATGCCGCCTGGGGACTGGCACTCTCGGCCAAGATCCGCGACGACAAGGACCTGGAGGCGGACGCGATCTGGTCGGACGACGGGATCGTCATCCACCTGCCCGACGCCGACGAGCCGCCGCCCGGCGACCTGGTGATGATCGAGCCGGACGAGCTCGAGGACCTGGTGATCCGCGAGCTCTCGGGATCGGCCCTGTTCGGCGCCCGCTTCCGCGAGAACGCCGCTCGGTCCCTGCTGATTCCGCGGGCCTGGCCGGGCAAGCGAACGCCGCTCTGGCAGCAGCGCCTCAAGTCGCAGAGCCTGCTCGAGGTCGCCCGCGACTTCCCTCGCTTCCCGGTGATCCTGGAGACCTACCGGGAGGTGATGCGCGACGTCCTCGACCTGCCCGCACTCCGCGAGCTGCTCCGCGACCTGCACTCCCGCAAGATCACGATGGTCGAGGTCGAGACGCCGACGGCGTCGCCGTTCGCCTCCTCGCTGCTCTTCGACTATGTCGCCACCTACATGTACGAGGGCGACACGCCGAACGCGGAGCGGCGGGCCGCCGCCCTCGCCCTCGACCGCGATCTGCTGGCCGAGCTGCTCGGCCAGGAGGAGCTGCGCGAGCTGATCGACCCGGAGGCGCTCGAGGAGGTCGGCGAGCAGCTCCAGCACCTGACCGAGGCCGGGCTCGCCAAGGACCGCGACGGTCTCCAGCAGATCCTCCGCCGCCTGGGCGACCTGACGGCCGAGGAGTGCGGGCAGCGGATCGAGGAGGGCTACTCGGCCGCCTCAATGCTCGAGAAGCTGGTCAAGGAGCGGCGTGCGGCCGTCGTCAGGATCGCCGGGGAGGAGCGCTACATCGCGGCGGAGGATGCCGGTCTCTACCGCGATGCACTAGGGGTTCCACCGCCCGCCGGACTGCCGGAGAGCTTCCTGGAGCCGGTCGACGATGCCCTCGTCTCCCTGGTCCGGCGCTACGCAGCCACCCACGTGCCCTTCCCGACCCGCCAGCTGGCCGACCGGTACGGCGTAGATCCAAGCTCCGCGCTGAAGGAGCTGGAGCGTTCGGGCGACGTGGTTCGCGGTGAGCTTCTCCCCGGGGGAAGCGCCCGCGAGTGGTGCGAGGCGGATGTATTGCGCCGCCTGCGGCGAGCCAGCCTGGCCCGCCTGCGGAAGGAGGTGGAGGCAACCGACCAGCGCGAGCTGGCCCGCTTCCTGCCGAGCTGGCAGAACGTCGACGCCCACGGCCGCTCCGGCGCCGGGCCAGATCGCCTCCGTGAAGCCCTGATCTCACTGCAGGGCGTGGCGCTGACTCCCAAGACCTGGGAGCGGGACGTCCTGCCGCGGCGGCTCGGCTCGTACAGCCCCACCTGGCTGGACGAGCTCTGCACCAGTGGCGAGCTGGTCTGGGTCGGCGCCGGCGCACTTGGCCGCAACGACGGCAAGGTCGCCCTCTACTTCCGCGAGGACGTCCGGCTGGCGGGGCCGCCCCCGGGCAACGCCAAGCTCGATGCGCCCGCGGGGGAAATCCATGACGCAATCCGCGAGCGCCTCGGGCAGGGCCCCTGCTTCTGGCTCGATCTGCTCGAGCTGGAGGGATCGCCCGAGGAGCTCCACGAGGCCCTCTGGGACCTGGCCTGGTCGGGGGAGGTCACCAACGATGCCTTCGCGCCGCTGCGCGCCCCTCGCCTGCGGGCCGCCCAGCGCTCGGAGCGCGGCGGCCGCCGGTTCGCCCGGCGCCGTGCGGCGGCGGCGGGAACCGTGATCGGGCGCTGGTCGCTGAGCGCGCCGCTGTTCGAGGGCGCCCCCACGGCCGGCCCACGGACGCGTGCACTCGCCGAGCTGATGCTCGAGCGGCACGGGATCGTCACCCGCGAGACCGCCATCGCCGAGGGCATCCCGGGCGGCTTCGCGTCGATCTACGGCGAGCTGCAGAACCTGGAGCTCCTCGGAACGGCGCGGCGCGGGTACTTCGTGGAGGGCCTCGGCGGCGCGCAGTTCGCGCTGCCCGGAGCCGTCGAGCGCCTGCGGAGCCTTCCTCGGGCCGAGGGCGAGCTCCAGGTGCTCGCCGCGACCGATCCGGCCAACCCGTACGGCGCCACGCTCTCCTGGCCCAAGCTCGAGGGACAGCGTCGCCCCGCTCGCACGGCGGGCGCCTACGTGATGCTCCGAGACGGAGAGCCGCTGCTCTACATCGAGCGCGGCGGCAAGGGAATCCTGAGGCTGCAGTCGCTCGAGGGCGAAGAGCTCGCCGCAGCACTCGGCGAGCTTGCCGCCGCCGCCCAGGGCGGCCAGATCGAGAAGCTGGCGATCGAGCGGCTCGACGGCGAGCCGGTGATCGGCTCAGGGATGGAGGCCGCCCTGATCGAGGCCGGGTTCAGGCGCCAGCCGCGCCGCCTGGTCGCGTAGATGGCGGAGGGCGACTCGATCCTCCGTGTCGCCAGGCGCCTGGACAAGAGCCTTGCCGGCAGGAGGCTGTCGGTCCGCACGCCCGGTCCGCGCCGCCCGGCGGGGCTGCCGGCCACCCAGCTGGACGGCCGCGCGCTCGACCGGGTCGAAAGCCGCGGCAAGCATCTGCTGCTGCACTTCGAGGGCGGCCTCGCCCTGCACAGCCATCTCGGCATGCGCGGCAGCTGGCAGCTCTACCGCACCGGCGAGCCCTGGCGGCGGCCCGCCCAGCAAGCCTGGATAGCCCTGTCGGCCGAGGGCACCGAGGCGGTCAACTTCGGCGGCTCCACGATGCGGATCGCACGGGAGGCACAGCTGCGCCGGGACCCGCGTCTGGCGCGGCTCGGGCCCGACCTGCTGTCGGACGACTTCGATCCGGCGGTGGTCGTCGATCGCATGCGATCGCTCGCGCCCGATATCGAGCTCGGCGCGGCGCTGCTCGGCCAGAGGCTGGTCGCCGGGATCGGCAACATCTTCAAGTCAGAGGGCTGCTTCGCGGCGGGCTTCGATCCCAACCGCTCACTGACCTCCCTTGCCGACGAGGATCTGGTCGCCGTCCTGGAGGAAACGAGGACGCTGATGCTCGCGGCGGTGGACACCGGACGTCAGCCCGATCGCGTCTACCGGAAGGCCGGCAGACCCTGCCCTCGGTGCGGAACGACGATCCTGTCTCGAGCGCAGGGCGACTCGGCCCGGACGACCTATTGGTGTCCCAGCTGTCAGCCGCCTGCCCTCCGCACCTTTCAGCCTTGAAGCGCCTGAGCAGGGATAATCGTCGGTGGGATGGAGAGCCGGGCAAGACAAGGCATCGTCGAGCTCCTGAGCCGCGTTCCTCTCTTCTCCGAGCTGTCGCCCGAGGAGCTCGACCGGGTGGCTCAGGTCGCCATTCCCCGGAGCTACCCGGCGGACACGCGGGTCTTCCACGAGGGCGACCCTGGAGACGCCTGCTACATCGTCAACCAGGGCAGCTGCCGGGTGATCCGGCAGCACTCCGACGGGCGGGTGATCACGCTGGCGACCCTCGGCCCGGGTGCGATCTTCGGAGAGCTCGCGATGCTCGACGGCGAGCGCCGGTCCGCCAGCGTCGAGGCGGCCGAGAACACGGAGCTGCTCGCCCTTCCGGCGACGGACATGCGCACGCTGATCCGGGAGCACGCGGAGATGGCCGAGAAGCTCGTGGTGGCGCTGACCCGCCGGCTTCGGGAGGCGAACGAGCGCATCGCCCGCCAGTCCTTCCAGACCGTGCCGAGCCGGGTCGCCGGAGTGCTGAACCAGCTGCTCGCCGAGGAGGCGGTGACGCCGCTGGTCAGGGATGGCGTCACGATCCGGCTGCGCCAGTCCGATCTCGCCCAGATGGCGGGGACCTCGCGCGAGAGCGTCAGCAGATTCCTCGCCATTCTCGAGCGGGCAGGGGTGGTGCAGGTGGGCCGGGGCCGTGTGACCGTGATCGAGCCGGAGCGCCTCGACGCCTACATTTTCTAGCGGCCACCAGGTTGCACCACTATGAGCGAGGGACGTAGTCCCGAGCGGTTGTGCGGGGCAGCCGCTTGTGGCCGCGATCTGATGGCGAAGCCGCCTACCCACACCACCGCGATCTGATGGCGAAGCCAGATTTCACAGACGAACGCGCCCGCATGGTGGAGCGCCAGCTGCGACGTCGCGGAATCGACGACGAGAGGGTGCTCGCCGCGATGGCGGCGGTTCCCCGCGAGCATTTCGTGCCCGAGCGGGTTCGGAACAGCGCCTACAACGACTCGGCGCTGCCGATCGGCCACGAACAGACAATCTCCCAGCCCTGGGTGGTGGCCGCGATCTGCCAGGCGCTGCAGCTCGAGGGCGATGAAAGGGTGCTCGAGATTGGGACGGGATCGGGCTACTCGGCGGCCGTGCTGGCGAAGCTCGCCGACCGCGTGATCAGCATCGAGCGGGTGCCCGAGCTCGGCGAGTACGCGTGGCACAGATTGGACGAGCTCGGCATCGAGAACGTGGAGGTCATCGTCGGGGACGGCAGTCGCGGCCACCCGGATGAGGCCCCCTACGACGCGATCGCCGTGCACGCCGCCACCCCGGAGGCCCCGCACAGCCTGCTCGCCGAGCTCGCCCCGGACGGCCGGCTCGTTGTCCCGATCGCAACCGGCTCCGCCGACCTGCTGGTGGCCTTCATCCGCGAGAACGGCGATCTGCGCCAAGAGACCATCGGTCCCTGTCGCTTCGTCCCGCTGATCGGGGCCGAGGGCTTCAACCCCCCTGAGCAGGCTCAGTAAGCGGCTGCTTCGGTCGCGCCTGAAGTAGGCTCGGCGGGTGAACTCCGCCCTCTACGTCCTCAACTTCTACTCGCCGATCTTCGTCGATCAATTGCGCAGCGGCCGGAAGACGGCGACGATCCGGCTGGGCGACAAGTCGCGCAAGTACAAGCGCGGCCAGGTCGTCTGGATCACGATCGGCTACCGCCACCAGGCCCGGGAGAAGATCTTCGCGGCGGTCATCGACGACGTCGAGGTGAAGAAGATCGCCGAGCTCTCCCCCCGCGACATCGAGCACGACAACCCTGAGTTCCGGCGACGTGAGGAGACAGTGGACTTCCTGGAGAAGCTCTACACGCGGCCCGTCGGCGACGACGACACCGTGACCGTGATCCGCTTCTCGCAGATCGTCGAAAGGCCGAGTACGCAGTTCGGCAATGGCGAGACGCCGTCTCGAAACTGAGCGCCGCGGCGCGCGGGTCCTATCGCCCGCGGCAGACACGTAGAGTCGCAACGCACATGGCCGAGTACAAATTTCTCAGCACCTGGCTGCTGGAAGCGGAGCGCGAGCGAGTCTGGGACGCCATCTACGAGTCCGAGCGCTGGCCCGAGTGGTGGCACGGCGTGCTCGAGGCGGACAAGCTGGAGGAGGGGGACGAGAACGGATTGGGCCAGTACGGGCGTTACGTGTGGAAGTCGAAGCTGCCCTACAGGCTCGAGTTCTTCATCCGGACCACCAAGGTCGAGAAGCCCTACCTCCTCGAGGGGAGCGCCGAGGGCGAGCTCGCCGGCGTCGGCCGCTGGCGCCTGTTCGAGCGGGACGGTGTCACCGCCGCGCTGTATGAGTGGAACGTGCACACGACGCGGGCCTGGATGAACCTCCTCTCCCCGGTCGCCCGGCCGATCTTCGCGGTCAATCACGACTACGTGATGAGGAACGGGGGCCACGGGCTCGCCAAGCTGCTGGGCGCTCCGCTGCTCGCCATCGACTAGTTGACGAGTTGATCACGAGCCCGAAGGGCGGCTCTGGCTACAATCACATCGCTGGCTGGCACTCTCCTATCGAGAGTGCCAACAACGCCACAGGCTTGAGTAACACCCATCCCAAGCTAGGAGGAAATGCCGATGAAGTTGAAGCCGCTAGGCGACCGCCTGATCGTTCAGGCAGTCGAGGAGGAAGAGACGACCGCAAGTGGGATCGTCCTTCCCGATACAGCGAAGGAGAAGCCGCAGAAGGGCAAGGTGCTCGCTGTCGGCGACGGTGCGATCCAGGAGGACGGCAGCCGCCGCCCACTCGACGTGGGCGAGGGCGACGAGGTCCTCTACTCCAAGTACGGAGGCACCGAGATCACTGTCGACGGAGACGAGCTGCTCGTCCTGCGCGAGTCGGACGTACTCGCGAAGGTCGGCTAGCCCGAGGACTTAGGAAGGAGGAAGCACACATATGGCTCACAAGGAGCTTTTGTACGACGAGGATGCGCGTGGCGCTCTGCAGGACGGGGTCGACGCCGTGGCCAATGCGGTCAAGGTGACGCTCGGTCCGAAGGGTCGCTATGTCGTCCTCGACAAGAAGTTCGGAGCACCCACCATCACCAACGACGGCGTCACCATCGCCCGCGAGATCGAGGTCGAGGACGTCTTCCAGAACCAGGGTGCGCAGCTGGTCCGCGAGGTGGCGACCGCCACCAATGACGTGGCCGGCGACGGCACCACCACCGCGACGCTGCTCGCACAGACGATCGTGCGGCATGGCCTGAAGAACGTGGCCGCCGGCGCCAACCCTCTGGGACTGCGCCGCGGCATCGAAATGGCCGTTGACCAGGTGGTCGAGAACCTCCGCGAGAAGCAGTCGAAGGAGATCTCGGGCAAGGAGCAGATCGCCCGAGTCGCGGCTATCTCAGCGGCCGACGACGAGATCGGCAACATCATCGCCGACGCCATCGACAAGGTGGGCAAGGACGGCGTGGTGAACGTCGAGGAAGGCCAGACATTCGGCATGGAGCTGGAGTTCACCGAGGGCATGCAGTTCGACAAGGGCTACATCTCGCCCTACATGGTCACCGACCAGGACCGCATGGAGGCCGTCATCGAGGACCCCTACATCCTGATCGCCAACCAGAAGATCGGCTCGGTGCGCGACATCCTGCCGGTCCTGGAGCAGGTGATGCAGGGTGGCAAGTCGCTGCTGATCATCGCCGAGGACGTCGAGGGCGAGACCCTGGCGACCCTGGTGGTGAACAAGCTCCGCGGCACCTTCACCGGCGTCGCCGTCAAGGCGCCGGGCTTCGGTGACCGCCGCAAGCGGATGCTCGAGGACATCGGCATCCTGACCGGCGGCGAGGTGATCACCGAGGAGATGGGCCTGAAGCTGGAGAACACCCAGCTCGACCAGCTCGGCAAGGCGCGTCGCGTCGTGGTCTCGAAGGACACGACCACGATCATCGACGGCGCCGGCGACTCCGAGCAGATCAAGGGCCGCATCAAGCAGATCAAGTCCGAGGTCGAGAGCACCGACTCCGACTTCGACCGCGAGAAGCTGCAGGAGCGGCTGGCCAAACTGGCCGGCGGCGTCGCGGTCGTCAAGGTCGGCGCGGCCACGGAGACGGAGATGAAGGAGAAGAAGCACCGCGTCGAGGACGCCCTGCAGGCGACTCGTGCGGCGCTCGAGGAGGGCATCGTCCCGGGCGGCGGCGTCGCGCTGCTGAACGCCCAGGATGCGATCGCCCTCGACTCCTACGACGACGACGACGAGCGCACCGGTGCATCGATCATCCAGCGCTCGCTCGAGGCACCGATCCGGCAGATCGCCGAGAACTCGGGCTTCGAGGCCAGTGTCGTGGTCGAGAAGGTCCGCGGCCTGAAGCCGGGCGAGGGCCTGAACGCATCGGATGGCGAGTACGGTGACCTGACCGCCGCCGGCGTCATCGACCCGACCATGGTCACGCGCTCGGCGCTTCAGAACGCCGCGTCGATCGCGAAGAACATCCTCACCACCGAGGCCATCGTGGCCGAGCCGCCTGAGAAGGACGGCGTCGGCGCAATGCCCGGTGGAGGCATGCCCGACATGGGCGGGATGATGTAGCGAGTACGCTCGGCCCTAACAGGCGAGTGTTCTTTTCCAGAGGCCCGGCTCACGCCGGGCCTCTTGCTTTTCTGGGCCGATGACGAAGCTCCGCATGGCCGGACTCCTGCTGATCGCCGGCTCGGCGATCACGCTCGCCCTGCACTTCGCGGGCGTACCCGAGGATCTCTACCGCTGGCTCTACCACCACCTGCTCTCGGGACTCGATGTCCCTGAGGACCCGTCGGACGGCACGGTTGCCGCGGTACGGGATGTCTCCCTGATCGGCGGGATCCTGGAGCTCGTCGCCGGGATCGGCGTCCTGGTCGCCGACCGACTGCGGACCGTCTAGCCCTCGGTCCCGAGTACGGCGCCCATCGGCCTCGGCTCGACGCCCAGCCGCTCGGCGTCCTCCGTGCCGCGCTCGCTGGTCATCGGCACCTCCATCAGCTCCGCCTCCTCCCAGGTCGCGAACACCGAAGGGCCGGCGACGAGCTCCAGCGCCCTCAGACCGGTCCGGACCAGCGGGGTGGGCACGTGCACCAGCGGCCTGTTCCGGCCGGCCGCCTCGAGCACCCGCTCGACGATCTCGTCGTAGGAGAGAACCTCGGGCCCGCCGAGCTCATAGCGGCCGTCCTTCTCTCCAGCACGACCCGAGCCCTTCGCCCCGTTCACCGACGCGGCCACACAGCGGGCGACATCCCGCGCCCAGATCGGCTGGTAGCGCGAACCGCCCGATCCGGAGACCGGCACGGCCGGGAGCAGCGACAGCCGCTGAAGCAGCGTGATCCAGGGATCGCCCGGCCGGTAGACGATCGACGGCGCGAAGACGGTCGTCCGCAGCGGCGAATCTCTCACCGCGCGCTCGGCAAGCGCCTTCGAGCGGAAGAACCGGGTCCGCTGGAAACCGGTGGCCCCCATCGCCGAGAAGAAGACGAAGCGGGACACTCCGGCGCGCTCCGCCAGCCGGAGCAGGCGGTTGCTGGCGAGGCCATTGATCTCCTCGATCGTTCCCCCCGGCTGGTCGCGGATCGTCGCCGCCAGGTGGATGACGGTGTCGACGCCGCGCATCGCGTGCCGAATCGAGAGCGGGTCCCGGAGGTCGCCGAGAGTGATCTGCACGTCGACCCGATGCTCCCCGAGCTTCCTCGGATCGCGAACGAGCACCCGTACCTGCTGGCCGGTCGCGAGCAGCTCCGGCAGGAGTTCCCCGCCGACGACGCCGGTTGCTCCCGTGAGGAGAATCACGCGAAGCACTGTAGCCACGCCGTCACCGACGCTTGCGCCGGCCGGCTTCGCCATCAGGCCGCGGCGACAAGCGGCCGCCCACCATAAGTCGCTCCGGGCTTCGCCCTCCGCTCCAGAAAGCGAGCGGCCTGGTCGCCGCTAGAATGTCGCGTCCCGCGGCGCCCACTGGGCGCCGCAATCGCAATCCCGAACTTGGGAAAGGATTAGGCCCCTTGGCATACGTCATCGCGGAGCCCTGCATCGGCCAGAAGGACAACTCCTGCGTAGAGGTCTGCCCCGTCGACTGCATCCATCCGACGCCGGACGAGCCCGACTACGACAACGTCGAGCAGCTCTACATCGATCCGGACGAGTGCATCGACTGCGATGCCTGCGTGGAGGCCTGCCCGGTCGACGCCTGCTTCGCCGAGGACCAGCTCCCCGAGGAGTGGTCGAAGTACACGCAGGTCAACCTCGAGTACTACAAGAGCAAGGCCTAGCGGCCGCCGGAGGCGCGATCTGACGGCTTAGCCGTCGATTCCGGCGCTCAATACCCAACATTTGGCTAGACGCACCCGAATATTTGGGTACCTGATCCTCCCCGCCGATCCGGTGGGTGATGGGAAATTGGACCCGCAACGCTCTCCTGGCAGTCCTGGCGGTCCTGGCGCTGGCGATACCGGCCACCGCGAGCGCAGCTGACCGGTATGCGGACCTGCTCGCGCCCGAGTCCGCCTGCCCCGGACAAACCGATGCAAGCCTGCCGGCTGCCGCCAAGGAGCAGGCGATGATCTGCATGCACCGCTATGCGAGATCTCACGCCGGGGTCCCTGGCATCCATGCCGCCAAGTCGCTGCGCACGTCGGCGGCCCACAAGGCGCGCGACATCAGGCGCTGCGGGCAGTTCAGCCACTACGCCTGCGGACGGGACGCCTTCTATTGGTTCAACCGCGTCGGCTTCCTCCGCGGCAACTTCGGCGCCGGGGAGAACCTTGCGTTGACGTACGGCGCCAACTCCACGGTGCGCGAGGCGATGGACCTCTGGCTGAACTCGGACGAGCACCGCCACGTACTGCTCACCGGCAACTACGACGACATCGGGATCAGCGTCGTCACCGGTAGCTTCGATGGTCAGGGCGGGGCGTCGATCTGGGTCGCCCACTTCGGCTTCCACCACTGAGCGCTCCCCCGCTCGCTTTCTCCCTCGCCGCTCAGCACCGGCCCGGCGACGACGGCCAGGTAGATGAGGAGAACCAGGTTCCGGGCGGCGAGCGGCCAGACGAAGGCTCCGCTGAGCGAATCCACGCCGTCGTAGTTCTGCAGGACGATCTGGGTGAGGACGATCGCGGCCAGCAGGATGACGTTCTCCCGGCCGAGCCCGTAGGCGCAGGCGGAGACCGGAAGGATCCAGAGCAGGAACTGGGGGGAGAGCACGGGTGCGAATACGACCATCACAGCCAGGAGCGCCGTCACCAGCTGCAGGTTCGTCACCCTGGAGCGCCAGCCGGCGATGGCAAGCCAGAGGTAGCCCACCGCTCCCAGGGCCACCGAGACCCAGCGCGCCGCGGTGGTTCCCGTGGCGTGAATCTCGAATCCACCATGCCCGGTGACCGTTGTGATGCCGGAGGAGCCGAGCACGTGCGCGACCTCGAAGGGGCTGGCGCCGAGGGTCTCCACCTGGAGCGCACGCTGCGTGTGGTAGGTGATCGCGGAGCCGAACTCGTCGCCCATGATCAGGACCGCGGCGGCGCAGAGCAGCAGAGGGATCGCTCCCGCGAGGACCACCCGGCGGAGATTCCGCTCTCCTCGCAGCAACGCCGGATACAGGAACAGCGGGAAGGCCTTGATCGCGACGCCGACCGAGAGCAGTCCCGACCAGGTCGCCGAGCGCCCCCTGTCGCGGGCCAGGATCGCCGCCAGGACGAACAGCGTGGGCACAAGATCGAATCTCTGGAGTGCCAGAGGCCCGACGTCGATCAGCGAGGCGTCGAGAATCACGTCGGAGAGGATCACCACGCCGACCGTGTAGACCCCGAGCGCGGAGAGCACGCGTTTCGCGTCTCCGGGCAGCGCCAGCGCGATCAGCACGATCATCGCGAGGTCGAAGGCGAGCATCTCCCACATGAAGCCGTCGACGAAACCCTGGGTGCTGTCGTCGATGTAGATCGGCGCAACCAGGACCGGCACCGAGAGCGGCGGGTACTCGATCTGCTGATCCCGGTACGGGAGGTCACCCCCCTTGATCGCCAGCGCCTGCGGCGCGAAGTCGTTGATCAGGACCGACGACCAGTCCCCGATCGTCGGGATGAAGACGGCCAGGTGGAGCGCGCAGACGAGGACCGCGGCGGTCGCCCGCCAGCGGGAAGCCACTCGCCCTACTGGACCATCGGCAGCTCTGTGCCGCTGATACCCCCGCCGCCATTAGGCGCCGCAACGGGTGCCGCCTGCGCGCCCTGCAGCAGGGGAAGCTCGACCGGTGTCGCGGCGACGATGCCGCGGGCTGCCTCGCGAATCATCTGGGACGCGGGCGCGTCGGGATCCTCGACCACGAGCGGCTTGCCGTCGTCAGCGTGCTCGCGAAGCTCGCTCGAGAGCGGGACCTTCGCCAGCAACGGCACGTCCAACTCGTCCGCGAGCAGCTGACCGCCGCCCTCGCCGAAGATGGCGACGCGCTCGCCGTCGGGGCCGGTGAACGCGGACATGTTCTCGATCACGCCGAGGACCTCGAGGTCGACCTTGGCGGCCATCTCGGCCGCTCGGCGCGCGACACTCTGAGCGGCGGGCTGGGGAGTCGTGACAATCGCGATCTTCGCCTGCGGGAGCAGCTGGGCGAGCGTCATCGACACATCACCTGTTCCGGGGGGCAGGTCGAGCAGCAGGTAGTCGAGCTCCTCCCACGCGACATCCTCGAGGAACTGCTGGATCGCCTTGTGGAGCATCGGGCCGCGCCAGACGACGGCGGCATTATCCTCGACGAAGAAGCCGATCGACATCACGGTGGGGCCGGAAGGGGAGACCGGCGGGATGATCTTGCGCTCCGGCGACACCTCGGGCTTCTGGTTGATGCCCAGCATCCGCGGGATCGAATAGCCGTACACGTCGCAGTCGAGAGCGCCGGCCTTGTGCCCATCGGCAACCAGGGCGGCCGCGAGGTTGGCGGTCATCGTGGACTTGCCGACGCCTCCCTTGCCGGAGGCGACGCAGATCACGTTCTTCACCTGGGCCAGTGCTCCCTCCGGGAGCTTCGGGCGTCCGAGCTTCTGCTGGAGGTCGGACTTCTCGCCGTCGGAGAGGACATCGAAGCCAACCCCGACCGAGTTGACACCCTCGAGCTCGGAGACGTGCTGCACCACGGCGTTCTGGAAATGCGACCGGATCGGGCAGCCTGGCGTCGTCAGCGAGACGACCACGTCGACGCGCCCGTCATCTTGGATGTCGATCGAGCGCACCATCCCGAGCTCGACGATGGAGCGCCGGAGCTCCGGGTCGATGACCTGGGTGAGCTTCTCGGTGATCTGGTCCTTGGTCGGCATCGCCCAAAAGTGTACGCACACGTGAAAACCGGGCCACTGGGGCCCGGTTTTCGAGGGAGGAGAGGTTGCTGCTTCCCGCTCGCGAGATTTGTGCGAGCAGGTCCCTCCGGGCGCGCCACCTCTCGAGGCGGCCCGGGCTAAGCGACTAGATGCGCTCGCGCACCTTCTTCACCGTCGGCTCCACGCGGTCCCGGTAAATGGGCTCCACGCGCTCCTTGACGACGGGCTCGAAGCGCTCGCGATAGACGGGCTCGACCCGCTCCTTGACGACGGGCTGGACCCGGTCGCGGTAGACGGGCTCGACGCGCTCGCGCGCCTTGCGGGCCTGGCCGACCAGCTGCTCAGTGACCTGGCGGCGGACGTCGCCACCCTTGGTCTCGGCCTTCTCGATCTCCGAACCGAGACGCTTCCGCAGCGACTCGATCTCGGTGGTCCGGGCCTTCGGATCGCGGAGGGTCTGGACGCGCTTCTGCAGCGTCTCGATCTCCTGCGAGCGGGTCTCCGAGTTGGTCCACGTCTCGGCGGT
Organism: uncultured Solirubrobacterales bacterium; assembly: GCA_963774305.1. Taxonomy (GTDB): domain Bacteria; phylum Actinomycetota; class Thermoleophilia; order Solirubrobacterales; family 70-9; genus DASUPK01. The sequence goes on from CAVZEM010000001.1 coordinate 58,203, forward strand.
TGTGCGAACGGCCTCGGCGACCGTGGGAACGGCGCCAACGGCGACATCGACGGCCTGCAGGGCCTGCTCGGACGGCTTGCGGCCGTTGGTGGTGACTTCGGTCTTCTCTTCGGTCTTGGTCTTCTCTTCGGTCTTGGTCTTCTCTTCGGTCTTGGTCTTGCTGGCCATCTGGGCTCTCAATCCCTTCAGCTTGCTTTCGTCGGTCTTATTAACTCTAAGGATGTTCGGAGCTTAGCACCGAACACACGTTTTGGCGAACACATGTTTGTAACCCTCCCAGAAGGGCGAGTTACACCGTTTCGCCGAACGCGCCGGTGGCAAACCCCGCCGGACCTACCGGAAGAGCGAGAAGAGGCGCCGCTCGCGGGCGGCGCCCACGCGCTCGACCCACTCCGCGGGGCTATCGAGCTCTTCCGGGCGAGGCAGGGAGTCGGGCTCTCTCCAGGCGCGGTTGAGCGTGCGAATGCCGTGCGTACGAACCACCTCGTCGGCAAACGCCTTGCCGCGGCGGTACTGGGCAAGCTTCATGTCGAGACCGAGCACCTTCGAGACGATCGAGTCGAGCAGTCCGCGGCGCTCGCGATCGCGGTCCAGTGCGCGACGGAGGTCCGTATAGCCGGGGTCGAGCTGGTCGCCGACGGCGTCCATGACGTGCTCGGCGTAGCCCTCGACGAGGGTCATCGTCGCGGTCAGCTTCTCCACCAGGCGACGGTGCGGCTCGGGCCAGAGCAGCGTCGCGAGCTCGCCGTTGGTCGCCGAGCGGACCAGCTCGCGGGGGTTCGTGCGGGCCAGCTTTCCGAGCAGCTCGCCCGGCTTGACCTCGATCGCCGCCTTCTCGAAGAGCTCCTCGGCGATCGCCCCGATGTGCTCGCGGAGCCACGGCACGGCGGCGAAGTGGACCGCGTGGGTGGTTTCGTGGAGCGCGATCCAGCGCAGGAAGAGGTCGCGATCGACGTCGAGGCGGGCACGCGCCGCGGAGAGGTTGGGCCCAACGAACAGCAGCCTCGGCGCGCGCGCCGGGCCGATCAGGGCGACGTCGTATTGGCCGATCACGCGCTGGGAGAGATAGCCGACGGCGAGCCCGAGCTCAGCCCCCGTCGCGGCACCGACGATCGTGCGCTGCAGACCGCTCCTTCCGTTCGAGTCCTCCATCCGCTCCTGCAGGTGGGACTCGACCCTCGCGGAGAGCGCTTTGAAGGTCTCCAGGTTCACTTCCGCCCACTCCGCCCTGTCGACCAGCTCCGCCGGTGGGATGCCGCCTTTCGGCTTCAGGCCGGTGTAGTGCCGGACGAGATCGGCGGCGCGGTCGGACTCCGAGCGGAGCTCCTCCTCACTGCCGCCCCATCGTGGGCCGCTTCCCGACAGTGCGCGGGCGACGCGCTCGGCCATGTTCCAGTCCACCAGGCCCTCAGGCATGGACAGCCTCCTGCGCCTCGCGGAGCACGGTCAGGTCGGACGCGGTCCGCGCCGCGGCAAGGTCGTAGCGAGCGCTCAGATCGAGCGGCGCGTCCTCCAGGTCCCCGCCCGCGAACTCGAGTGTGGCTCCTGCGTTTCTCACGATCAGCTGTCCCGCCGCCGCGTCGACGGAGCGGCAGCTCCGGGTGGTGATCATCCCGTCGAAGCGCCCACAGGCCACGTAGCAGAGGTCGACCGCGATCGATCCGGGAGCGCGGATTCGGTAGGCCCTGTCCTGGAGGACCTCGGCAGCCTTCACGACGCGCTCGGGCTTCGATGCCTCCATGGCCACCAGCTCGAGTCCGTCACCCTGCGGCGCCTTGATCGGGCGGCCATCCAGCTCCGAGCCACCATCGCGCGTGGCGACGAACTCCTCGCCGGCGCCGAATTCGTAGACGTAGCCGAAGATCACGTCACCCATCGAATCGCCCTCCGCGATCGCGATGCTGACGCTGTGCAGCGGAATCGTCCGCCGCGCGTTCAGAGAGCCGTCGATCGGGTCGATCACCACCCTCAGCGACGAGACCCCGTCACCGAAGCTGACCGCTCCCCGTTCCTCGGAGACCGCCGTGAACTCGTGCCCCGCCCGATGGAGTGAATCCAGCTCCTCGAAGATCGCGTCCTCGCAGAGCCGGTCGATGACCAGGGTGTTGTCGCCGCCCTCGCCCACGCCCTCGTACTGCGTGCGCGCCTCGATCCCCCGGTGGTCGTCGAAGACCCGCTTCTGCACCTCAACGGCCCGGCGGCAGGCGGAAATCCATTCGTCGACGCTCGGCCCGGCCACGCGGCCAGGTTAGCGATGGTTTCCGCGCGGACTGCGGGGAAAGGACACCGGAGGTGGCGGATGCATGAACTAGCCTGAATCGATGGCTGAGGAGCACGACGTCGGGGAGCTGGCCCTGACCGAGCAGCAGCATGCGGTGGTTGCCCACGATCGGGGTGCCCTGCTCGTGCTGGGAGCCGCCGGCAGCGGCCGCACTGAGGCCCTGGCGCGCCGGCTGGGCCGCCTGGTCAGCGAGGGCCGCAGACCACTCGTCCTCTCACGCTCGGTCGCCGCGGCGAATCGCATCCGGAGTCACGCCGAGGAGACGATCGACACCCCCTACGAGGAGCTCGTGGTCCACACCCATCCCGCGGCCGCCGCCCGCATCCTCCGTGAGCACGCGACCGAGGCCGAGCTCGACCCCTTCTTCGAGTCCCTGAGCCCAGCCGAGCGCCTGGCCTTGCTGCTCGACAGGATCGACGAGCTGCCGCTCCGCCGGCACGAGATCCGCGGAAATCCCGCGGGCCTGCTCGCACGCATCGTCGACCGGATCGACGCCCTCAAGTCGGCGGGGGTCACCGCCGAGCGATTCCGCCGCTGGGCCGAGGAGCAGGCGGGCGGTTCCGTGTCCGAGCGCGACTCCGCGGCCAGGGAGCGGGAGTTCGCCCAGCTCTACGAGATGCACGACTCGATGCTGCGGACCGCCGGCGCGATGGACGACACGGACGCCGTGCTCGAGCTGACCAAGCTGCTCGGCGAGCGGCCGGCCCTCGCCGAATCGGTCTCCGCGCGCTTTCCGGACCTGATGGTGGATGAGGCCGAGGATGCCTGCCCCGCCGAGCGCTCCCTGATCGAGGCGCTGGCCCGTGGCGCCGAGACCACGGTGATCACGTGCGACGACGAGCAGGCCCGCGCGCCCTGCGGGGCCGCCTCGGCCTGGGCGCGCCAGGCCCTCTCGCCGGATGAGGTGACTCTCGAGCCCAGCTGGCGCTACGGAGGAGACCTGCTCGACGCCGCGCACGCGGTGGTCGCCCCCTCCGAGCGGGGAGCCGAGGTCGGCCGCCGCGCGGCCGGGCCCTCCACCCGCGTGCGCTTCTGGTGCGGGACGAACGAGCGAGCCGAGGCCCAGGCCGTCGCCCGGGACATCGAATCGGCCCTGGCCGCGGGCGAGGTCAGGATGGAGGACGTCTGCGTCGCCGTGCCCAGGGGCGGCGGCAGGGCCCGCGGCATCGCGGCAGCGCTTGAGGAGCGGCGCGTCCCCTACCGGCTCACGGGCCCAGGCGCGTTCTTCCAGCGGCCGGAGGTACGCGACGTGATCGCCTGGCTGCGCCTGCTCGCCGATCCGACTGACGCGGCGGCCGCGATCCGCGCGCTCAGCCGGCCCCCCGTCGAGCTCAGGTCGGTCGATCTGGCCCGCTGCACGACCATCGCCCGCCGCCGAAAGCTCGACATGGTCTCGGCTCTCGAGGCCTCGCTGGAGAGCCCGCAGATCCCGCCCGAGGCCCGCGACCGGATCCGCGAGTTCCTCCAGCTGCACCGCGCGGCGGCCCGGGCGATGGGCGAGATGCGCGCCGACGTCTTCGTTCGCCGGCTGATCGAGCGGATCGGCTTCCGCCGCCACCGGCTGTTCGCCGCCCATCCCGAGGCGGCCGAGCGGCTTCGGAACCTCTCGCGGCTGGGCGAGCTCGCCGCCGCCTGGACTCGCCGCGAGCCGACCGGGTCGAACCGGGACTTCGTCCGCTATCTCGTGGCCGTCTCGGAGGCCGGCGTCGCGCCCGTCGAGGAACCGGGCGAGCCGATGGCCGAGGCCGTCCGGGTGATGCCCCTGGAGCGGACCAAAGGACTCGAGTTCTCACACGTCTACATCGTCGGGCTGCACGCCGGGGCGATGCCCGGCGCCGAGCCGGCCGGCCCACCCGTCGTCCCGACCGGGGTCGGTGGCGGCGGGCCGTCCCACGAGGATGAGCAGCGGCGCCTGCTCTACGTAGCGATGACCCGCGCGAACGACGAGCTGGTCCTCTCGAGGCCGGCGGCGACCGAGGCGGGCAACGTTCGCCCGTCGCCGCTCTACGAGGACGCCCGCGCGGTGCTCGACGCGAGCGAGCAGGAGCACGGCGAGGAGCTCTTCGGGCCGGCGGAGGGGCTGCAGGCCACCTACCGGATGATTCAGGACGAGGTGCTCGAGGAGGCCTGGCGCGCCGGCGGAAAGCTGCGCGAGCCTCGCCTCGACACCTACGTCGACGTGACCCGCGCGGTCGCCCGGTTCCTGGAGCTGGTCAAGCTGGCCGGCCTGATTCAGGGATCGAGCGAGGAACCCGTCGCCGATGCGCTGGCCGCGATCAACGACCTGCTCGAGCACGCCATCTCCCCCGAGCAGCGCACGGCCCTGCGCGACTCCGGGCTCGACGCCTACCTGCTCGACGAGGAGGGCGCGGCCAAGCGGAGGCGGGAGCTGATCGAGCAGCGCGACGAGCCGTCGCTCGAGGCATTCCTCCCCCGGCGTGGCGAGGGGCTCGCGCTCTCTGCCACCGACATCACCCTCTACCGCACCTGCCCGCTGAAGTACAAGTTCGCGCGAGTCTTCGGGATTCCGCAAGAGACGACGATCAACCAGCGGTTCGGGATCGTCATCCACCAGGTGCTGGAGCGCTTCCACGGGAACCAGACGGCGGGTGAGGGGGATAGCGAGGCGGGCAGCCTCGAGCACCTGATGTCTCTCTTCGCCGCCGCCTGGCGGCGCTCGGGGTTCGGGGAGTCAGACGACGAGCTCCAGTTCCGTGAGAAGGCGATCGAGGCGCTCCATCGCTATCACGCCCGGGAGGTGGCGAGCGGCTCCCATCCGCGCTGGGTCGAGCGCAAGTTCGACTTCCGGATCGGACCCCACCACCTCCGCGGCCGCGTCGACCGGGTCGACCAGCTGCCGAGCGGCGGCTACGAGCTGATCGACTACAAGACGGGGGACCCCAAGCCCGCCCGCGAGCTCGAGTCGGACGTGCAGCTCGCGATCTACCGGCTGGCGGCCAGGGAGGCATGGCGGCTCGAGGGGGCGGCCGGCAGCTACTGGTACGTGCTCGCGGACGAGAAGGTCGCGGTCGGGGGCTCGCCGGACGATCTCGAGCGGGTCGAGAGCGTCGTCCTCGAGGTGGGAGAGGGAATCCTCGGCCAGGACTTCGAGCCGCGGCCCTCGCCGGAGATCTGCTCGTGGTGCGACTTCCGGCTGATCTGCCCGGCCTCCGAAGCGTGATCTAACTCACACGTACATTTGTACACGTTTGTGGTACATTTGTACACATCATGTTGGCCTGGACCTATCTCTCAGCGGCGATCGCGACCGAAGTGGTCGGCACCGTCTTCCTGCGCTACACCGAGGGGTTCACGAGGCCGGCTCCGTCGATCCTGGTGCTCGTCACCTACGTGCTGTCGCTCTGGCTGACGGCGCTGGCTCTCAAGCAGCTTGAGATCAGCCTGGCGTACGCGGTCTGGGCCGGTGTCGGCACCGCCGCGGTAGCGGTGATCGGCATGGCCGCGCTCGGCGAGTCCGTCAACGCCCTCAAGCTGGCGAGCATCGCGCTAGTCATCGGAGGCGTCGTCGGGCTCAATCTCTCCGGCGCGAACTAATCTGCGATGGCAATGGCTACCGCGGAGCAGGCGACGCAGGGGCGCCGCGAGCAGATCCTCGAGGCGACGCTGCGCGTCATCGGGCGGGACGGCCGCGAGGCGGTGACGCACCGGGCCGTCGCCGAGGAGGCCGGGGTGCCCCTCGGCTCGACGACCTACTACTTCGACTCCCGGGACGACCTCCTCGGTCAGGCTCTCGAGCACGTGGCCGCGCAGGAGGTCGAGCGCTATGGCCGTCTGGGCGAGGAGCTCCGCTCCGTCAAATCGGGGCGGGAGCTCGCCGACCGGCTGATCTCCGAGCTGGTCGCGGCGGCCGAGGACCGGGTTGCCTATATCGCCGAGTACGAGCTCTGGCTCGAGGCCGGGCGGCGGCCCGACCTCCGCGATGCCGCGCAGAGCTGGTGCAACGCCGAGCAGCGGTCGGTCGCTGGTGCACTCGAGGCACTGGGGAGCTCCGATCCGCGGGCCGATGCCAGCTTGGTGGTGGCCGCGATCGACGGCCTCGGCGAGCGGGTTCTCGCCCGGGAGGACGACCCTGCAAAGGCCGCCGAGGAGTTTCGCCCGGAACTGCGGCGCCTGATCGAGCGGCTAGCCGGCTAGGCAAGGCGCGGCTTCGCCATCAGATCGCGGCTGCAGCGGCAGCCGCTAGGCGTCCGGGCTGTCGCCCTGCTGGCGCAGGTAGCGCTCGAAGTCCCGCGCCAGGGATTCGCCCGAGGGGACGTCATCCTCGACGTCGAGGCGGTCCACCTGCTCGGCCTCCAGGCGCTGGACCAGCTCCTCGATCTCGGGGTTGGCGGCAACCGCGCGGCTCACCTGGCTCTCGTAGGAATCGGACTCCTCCTCGAGCCCGGAGGCCTCCACAGCCACTCCTACGAGCCCTTCGAGCCGGCGCAGCAGCGCCAGGGCCGCCTTCGGGTTCGGAACCGCGGCGACGTAGTGCGGGACCGCGGCCCAGAGGCTGGCCGACGGGATTCCACGGCGGCCGCAGGCGTCGTGAAGCACCCCGACCACCCCGGTCGGCCCCTCATAGTTCGAGCGCGCCAGGTCGAGGCGCTCGACGAGCTCCTCGTCCGAGGCCAGGCCCGTGATCGGCACGGGAAGGGTGTGCGCAACGTCGGCGATCAGGGCGCCGAGGGTGACGACCATCTCGACGCCGAGCATCTCGGCTGCGTCCGCGATGCCATCGGCGAAGGTCCGCCAGCGCAGGTTCGGCTCGGTGCCCGCGAGCAGGACGAGATCCCGTTCGGCGCCGGCGGGGGTTGCGGCGAGCAGCACATTGCCGGGCCATTCGATCTCGCGGGTCTCGCCCTCGGTGAGCCGGATCATGGGCCGGTTGGCCTGGAAGTCGAAGAACTCCTCGGGGTCGATCTGCGCGATCACCTCGGCGTCGAGGGATTCCGCGGCTGTGGTCAGTGCTGTCGTGGCCGAGCCAGCCGCATCGTTCCAGCCGGCGAATGCACAGACGAGGACCGGAGATCGAAGCTGCGGAGGCTCGGCCTCCCAGGCGAGCGCGTCCATCGGTCGAGACTAGCGAGTTGGCCCTCGCGGGCACGCCAATTGGTGTCTCTGGTGTCCGGCCGAGTTTGGAGACTCAGGGAGTGGAAGCCACGACAGCGCCCCCTCAGATCGCCGAGCTCCGCCCGGGTCAGCGCTTCCGGGGCATCTACGCCTGCGTGCGGAAAGACCGGCTCTCCGCGCGCAACGGCTCCATCTACCTGTCGCTCGAGCTGCGCGACCGAAGCGGGACGATCCCCGCCCGCGTGTTCCGCGAGGTCGACCGGCTGGCCGGGCGTTTCGAGCGCGGCGCCGCGATCCTCGTCTCCGGCAAGGTCGAACGCTTCCGCGGCCAGCTCGTGGCCGAGGTGGATGACATCCAGGCGGTCGAGGCGAATGAGCTCGATCCCTCGGTGTTCCTGCCCGCCGCATACCGGGACGCGGAGGAGCTGGAGGGGTTTCTCGAGCACCTCACCCGCGAGGTTCACGACGAGCCGCTGCGCCAGGTGGTGGAGCGGGTGCTGTTCACCGAGCCCGTCGCAGCCGAGTTCCGCCGCGCTCCCTGCACCAGGGCCGGCCATCACGCCTACGTCGGCGGGCTGGTCGAGCACACCGTCGCGGTCGGCACCCTCGTGGGAGAGGTCTGCCAGCTCCACCCGCGCCTCGACTCGGACCTGCTGATGGCGGCGACGTTGCTCCACGACGTCGGCAAGACGCGGGAGTTCAGCTACGGGGCCGAGTTCGGGATCACCGAGGAGGGGCGGCTGATCGGCCACCTGGCGCTCGGGGCCGAGATCGTGGGCTCTGCCGCCGGCGGGCTGGCTCCCGACCGCCGCGCCGCGTTGCTCCACTGCGTCCTCTCACATCACGGGGCGGACAGGAACCGATCGGGCTCGGGCGGTCGCGGCTTCGGCACTCCCGAGGCGCTGGCCCTCTACCGGCTGAACGCCCTCGACGCCGGGGTCAAGGGCGCGCTCGAGCACGGCCTCTCCTAGTCGGAGCCGTCGGAGGTCCGGACGGACCGGACCACCAGCTGCGCGGCGATCAGCAGCGCCAGCCCGGCGAAGGTCAACTCCAGTGCGCGCTGGGGGATCGTGTTGGAGGTCACCACTCCGATCGCCACCCCGACGGGCGAAAGTGCACCGATGACCAGCCCCTCCCGCACCCGGACGTTGCCGTAGCCCCGCTGTCGCCAGACCGCCACCAGCGCGACGGGGACGATCGCCAGCAGCGAGGTCGCTTCGGCGCGCACCTGCGTCTCATCCATGAAGATCGCCAGCGCCGGCACGAAGAGGATTCCCCCACCGACTCCGAGCAGGCCGCCGATCATCCCGCCGGCGAAGCCCATGATTGCCGCGGCGATCGAGCTCACGACAGGATCAGCTTCGCGGCGATGATTACGAGGAGGCCGGCGAAGAGCAGGGAAATCGTCCGCTCCGGGATGCGCTGCTGCAGAGCCGTCCCCGCGATCGCCCCGCCGATCGCCGGGACGCCCACCAGCGCCGCGTTGGGCGGATCGACGTTCCCGTAGAAAGCCTGGAGTGTCACGGCCACCGCCGCGATCACAACGATGGCCATCATGCTCGTCCCGGTCGCCTCCCTCGCGCCGTAGCCGAGCCAGACGATCAGCAGCGGGACGATCACGCTGCCTCCGCCGACCCCGAGCAGGCCACTGAAAGCACCACCCGCCGTGCCGATCGCCGCCAGCTTCAGTGTCCTGGGCATGGCGGGCGATACTACGGCGATGCAACCCACGGAGGCAGACGATGTGGGGCTGGAGCGGCTGCTCGCACCGCTGAAGCAGGACCCCCGCCGCTCGGCCATCCTGACGGACGTCGACGGGACGATCGCCCCGATCGTGCTCGACCCCGGCACTGCGGCGGTGCCCGAGCACACGCGCGAGCTGCTGCGGGCGCTGGCCGGGCGGTACGCGCTCGTGGGATGCCTCAGCGGCCGCCGAGCCCTGGACGCGCGCCGCATCGTCGGCCTGGAGGATCTGGCCTATTCCGGCAATCATGGCTTCGAGCTGCTGCTGCCGGGCGATGATGAGATGCGCCCTGACCCCTCCCTCGACGGACACGAGGAGGATGCCCCCAGGTTCGTGGCCGCGCTCGACCGCTCCGAGCTGAAGCGGGCCGGGATCACGACCGAGGACAAGGGGGCTATCGTCGCGCTGCACTGGCGCGGCGCCGAGAACGAGGGGGCCGCCGAGTCCCTCGCCCACGAGATCGCCAGCGAGGCCGAATGGCAGGAGCTGATCCCGCATCACGGGCGCAAGGTCCTCGAGATCAGGCCGAACGTCGCAATCAACAAGGGAATCGCCGTCGCGGCGCTGCTCGCCTCCCGGCCGGTCGACGGCGCGCTGTACGGCGGCGACGATCGAACCGACGTCGATGCCTTCACCGCTCTGCGGACGCTGCGCGACGACGGTCAGCTCAGCTCCACCGCGTCCATCGCGGTGGCGTCGGATGAATCGCCCCCGGAGGTCTCGCGCGAGGCCGACATAACCGTCGACGGGCCTGAGGGGTTCGTCCGCGTGCTCGAGGCGCTGGCGGAATAGGGTCGCCCGCCCATGGCCTTCTGCGACCTGCTGCGGATGACGGTCCTGCTTGCTGCGGGCGCCGCGACGGCCCTCGCCGCGATCACCGTGATCTCGGCGAGCGCGGCCGGCGACACCCTGACCATCTACGTGGCGGCGGTTTGGTGGACCGTGGCCCTGGTGGGAGGCATCGTCCTCGGGCGCCCGTCGCGAGCCGCGGAAGCGATGCGTCCCGCGCTCACCGAGGCACGGACGGCGACGGCGCTTCCGTCGCTCGGCAACCCCACACGGGCGGCGCTCGCCCGGCTCTGGCCCCTGGCCGCCTTCGCCGCGATCGCCGGGGGCCTCGGCCTGGTCTACTCGGGCGTCGCCGCGATCGGGGCCGGCTTCGCCCTCGGCGCGGCGCTGACGCTGCGCTCGAGGGAGGGAGCGGTGGCGGCGATCGAGGAGCGCGATGGCGTGCGCTTCTACGTCGAGCGCGGATCGGCGCTGCAGCCCGTCACGCTGGTGCGTACTCCCGGGCTGCGCCGGGACCGGCCACCGCCCGGGCATCCGCCTCCGCCGCCGACCGCCCCGGCATGAGACGGGCGCGCGACCCGAAGGCCGCGCGCCCATCAGCCCTAGGCCGGCGAGGGAGCTGCCTCGGCCGCCTCCGCGTTCGACATCTCGACGTGCGCCTTGCTGTCCCGGGTCCGGATCAGGACCAGGGTGGCGACGACGCCAAGGGCCGCGATCACCGCGCCGCCCAGGAAGGCGCTCTGGAATCCCTCTGTGAGCGCGTTGGGGAGCGTCGAGTGTCCGCTCGCCAGCACGTTGTCCGTGCGCGTGGTCGCGATGGTGGACAGCACCGCCAGCCCGAGCGCCCCGCCGATCTGCTGCGAGGTGTTGATCAGGCCACTGGCCAGACCCTGCTCGCGGTCCTCCACCCCGGAGACGGCCGCGATCGTCGAGGTGACGAACCCGAATCCGAGCCCGATGGCCGCGAGGACCGAGGGGCCGAGGATGTCGGTCAGGAAGCCGCCACCGACGGACACCTGGCTGAACCAGAGGAGCCCAAGGGAGACGAAGGCGAGGCCGGCCGCCAGAATCGGCTTGAAGCCGAACCGGGTGACGAGCTGGCCACCGAGGCCGGCCGCGACGATGATCGTCAGGGCCAGCGGCAGATACGAGAGCCCGGCGTGAATCGCGCTGTAGCCGAGCACCTGCTGCATGTACAGGGAGATGAAGAAGAACATCGAGAACAACGATGCTCCGAGCAGAAGGCCCGAGACGTTTGCACCGGTCAGGGTCCTGAGCCGGAAGATCCGGAACGGGACCAGCGGCGCCTTCGAGCGCAGCTCGATGGCAACGAACGCGCCGATCAGCGCAGCCGAGACAGCGAGCAGGCCGACGATCTTGGTCGAGCCCCAGCCCGAGTTGCTGGCGTCGAGGAACGCGTACGCCAGCACCGAGAGCCCCGCCGTCACCGTGACCGCGCCCGCGGCATCGAAGTGGCGGGTGGCGGACTCGGAGCGACTCTCCGGGATCAGCCCCGGCGTGAAGGCCAGCGCGATCGCTGCCACGGGGACATTCACCCAGAGGACCCATTCCCAGCCGAGGCCATCGGTGAGGATCCCGCCGAGCAGGACGCCCGCGGCACCGGCCGAGCCGGCGACGGCGCCCCAGGCCCCGAGGGCCTTGTTGCGCTCCGCGCCGTCCTTGAACAGGCTGGTGACGATCGAGAGTGCCGCCGGCGAGACGATCGCCGCGCCCAAGCCCTGAGCGGCGCGTGCCGCGATCAGCTGTCCCTGGGTCGCCGCGAATCCGGCCGCCAGCGAGGCGGCCCCCACCACGAACAGGCCGGTCATGAAGACTCGCCGCCTGCCGAGCAGGTCAGCGGCGCGGCCGCCGAGCAGCAGGAAGCCGCCGAAGGCGATCACGTAGGCGTTCACGACCCACGGCAGGTTCTCCTCGGAGAAGTTCAGGCCCTTGCCGATGCTCGGCAGGGCGACGTTGACGATGGATGCATCGAGAACCACGATGAACTGCGCGACGCACAGCAGGATCAACGCGGTCCAGCGACGGTCTAGATATTCCTGGGCTGTAGTCATCCCCCTGACTCCTTTCGCGATCCGGGGTGTTCGTGCCTTTCACTCATACGACGAATGGGATTGGCTCAAATGGACAGGTGAGCTATGCTCCATCCGGAACCTGAGTTCCGGTTTCGGTTAGGACTATACGGAATTTCGATTCCGCTTGCAGAGTGACATCGGCACACTCCGGCAGAATCGCCCAGGAGGCCACGAGATCAAATGACTCCCGTCACAGACAAGATCCCCACCAAGTCAGGCAGCCTCGAGCGGGTGCTCCGCGCCGACGCCCGGCGCAATCGCGAAGCGGTGATCGCGGCGGCGAAGAAGCTCTTCGCCGACCAGGGCCTCGACGCGCAGATGCCGGACGTCGCCAAGGCGGCGAAGGTCGGCGTCGGCACGGTCTACCGCCACTTCCCCACCAAGGACGACCTGATCGCTGCGCTGGCGGCCGAGCGCTTCGAGCGGCTCGCCGACAAGGCCCGGGAGGGAATCGATGCCGAGGATCCGTGGGAGGCGCTCTGCGACTTCATCCGGTTTTCGGCCCAGATTCAGGCCGACGACCGCGGCCTCTGCGAGGTGATGGGCTCTCGCCCGGAGGTAATGAACGACTCCGCGGTGGCCGTGGGGCTGGACGCGCTCTGCGACAAGCTCGTCAGGCGGGCTCAGCGGTCGGGTGACCTTCGCAAGGACCTCACCTGGGAGGACATCCCGATGATCGCCTGCGGCGTCGGACGCATGACACAGGTGGATATGGGCCCGGGAACGGGCCGGTGGCCTCGCCTGGTCGAGATCGTGATCGACGGACTGCGCGCCCCGGGCAGCTCGAAGCTGCCGAAGCCGGTTACCTCTTAGCGCTCTTTCTGAGCGGCGCGAACGACCGCCACGGGCGCGTGTTCGCGATCTGCTTGGCGCTGAGCCATGCGCGCCGTGCCGTCGCGACCGAGTACTTCATGTTCGACAGCGTGTTGGTGCCGTGGGCGTCGGTGTTGCAGACGATTCGCACACCGGCTTCGGCGGCGAGCTTGGCGTGACCCTCGTTCAGGTCGCGCCGGTTCGGGTTGCCGTTGATCTCCAGCATCGTGCCGGTGCGGACGGCGGCCTCGGCAATGCGCTCGATGTCGACTCCGTACGGCTCACGGCGCAGCAGCAGCCGGCCCGTGAGGTGCCCGATGCAGTCGACCAGCGGGTGCTCCATCGCGGCGATCACGCGCTCCGTCATCGCCTTCTCGGAGATGTTGAAGGAGGTGTGGACGCTGCAGATCACCCAGTCGAGCTCGGCCAGCAGCTCATCCGGGTAGTCGGGCGAGCCGTCATTCCCGATGTTCACCTCGGAGCCGGCGAGGAGGCGAAATCCACGCGGCGCCGACTCGTTCCACGCCCGGATCTCCTCGATCCGCTTGGCGAGCTGCCGGGGGCTGACGTCGTTGCCGAAGCCGTGGCTGGCCGAGTGGTCCGTGATCGCCAGATAGGCGTAGCCGCGCCGGCGGGCGGCCTCCGCCATCTCCTCGAGCGAGTTGCGGCCGTCCGACAGCGTGGTGTGACAGTGGAGGTCACCGCGGATGTCCTCGACCGTGACGAGCTCCGGCAGCTCGCCCGTGTCTCCCGCCTCGATCTCGCCCCGTCCCTCGCGCAGCTCGGGCTCGATGTAGGGCAGGCCGAGCAGCTCGTAGACACCGGCCTCGTCGGCGAACTTGTGCACCTTCTTTCCCTCGACCTTCGCGACCCCGTGCTCGCTGACGGAGAACCCGCGCGCCTGCGCCCGCTCGCGGAGCTGGACGTTGTGGGCGGCCGAGCCGGTGAAGTGCTGGAGCAGGTTGCCGAAGACGTCCTCGGTGCCGATCCGCAGGTCCACCTTGAGGCCCGAATGAGTGAGCACGCTGGCTGCGGCGTCGCCGCCGCGTCGCGTCTCGGCCGAAAGGCCGTGGGTCGCAAGCGCCTTGGCCAGCTCCGCCGGCTTGTCGGTTGTTGCGATCAGGTCGAGGTCCTTGCAGGTCTCGGCCCAGCGCCGTGCCGAGCCCGCGATCTCGATCCGCTTCGCCGCGCCCATCTCCAGCAGGTCACCGCGGATCTCATCTGCGATCGGCAGGACCTGCGAGAGGAGCAGCCGCTCGCCGATCCCATCCTCCGTGACACCCTCGAGCGAGGAGAGGATGTTCTCCTCCGTCTTGGGTCCGAGGCCGCGAATGGTCGCGATCCTGCCCTGCTCGGCGGCCTCCTTGAGCTGGATCAGGTCCTCGACGCCGACCTCGTCGTAGATCCGGCGGGCGGTCTTTGCGCCCAGGCCGGGGACGCGAGTCACCTCAACCAGCGTCGCCGGGAACTTCTCCTTCAGCTTGTCCGCCGAGGGGATGCTTCCCGTCTCGATCAGAGTCTCGATCTTCTGGGCCAGGGTCTTGCCGACGTTGGGAAGCTCCGTCAGCCGCCCCTCCTCGGCGAGCTGCTCGATCGAGACGGGGCTCTGCGCGATGGTCCTCGAGGCCTCCCTGTAGGCGAGCACGCGGAAGCGGTCGGCGCCGTCGAGCTCGTACAGGATTCCAAGCTCCCGCAGGGCGGCGGCGATCTCGGCATTGCGCATACCAGACAAGTTATTCGCCAGCGAAAGTCCGCCCCACCCGGCGATTCTTGATCCCCCGTGGCTAACTAGCCTTACCGCGTGCCCGCAGCCCCTCCCCGGACGCCGGACGTCTGGGTCATTCTCCCGACCTACAACGAGGCCGAGAACCTCGAGCGGATCGTCGGCGCCGTGCTCGAGCATCTGCCGGAGTCGCGCCGAGTCCTGATCGTCGACGACAACTCACCCGACGGGACGGGCGAGATCGCCGACCGGCTCGCCGCGGCCGACGAATCGGTCTCTGTTCTCCACCGGCAGCTGAAAGAGGGGCTCGGGCCGGCCTATCTGGCGGGATTCAGGATCGCCCTCGACGGTGGGGCCGAGCGGATCATCGAGATGGACGCCGATTTCTCTCACGACCCCAGCTACCTCCCCCGGTTGATCGAGGCGACCGAGCGCGCCGATCTCGCCATCGGCAGCCGCTACGTCCCCGGCGGGGGCATCACGGAGTGGGGGCCGATGCGGCGGTTCATCAGCCGGGGCGGCAGCGCCTATGCGCGGGCGGCGCTGGGGCTGCCGATCAGGGACCTGACGGGCGGATTCAAGTGCTTTCGGCGCATCGTGCTCGAGACCATCGACCTGGACACGATCGAGGCGCGCGGATACGCCTTCCAGGTCGAGACGACCTATCGCGCCATCAAGGCCGGATTCCGGGTGGTGGAGGTCCCGATCGTGTTCAAGGACCGCGCCGACGGGACGTCGAAGATGAGCAAGGCGATCGTCGCCGAGGCGATGTGGCGAGTGCCGGCCATGCGTTTCCGGCGCTGGTAGGTCGCTTCACTTTGTATAGTAACGGTGGACCGCCGGGCTAGACTGAACAGCGGACCTTTTCAACCACCTACCTAGGAGACCACCGTGCCGGGCAAGCTCAACGATGTAACCGACGCCACCTTCCAGTCCGACGTGCTCGACGCCGAGGGCGCTGTGCTCGTCGACTTCTGGGCTCCCTGGTGCGGTCCGTGCCGAGTGGTCCACCCCGTCCTCGAGGAGATCGACTCCGAGCGCGAGGACCTCAAGATCGTCAGCCTCAACACCGACGAGAACCCACAGACCGCGGCCAAGTACGAGGTCCTCTCGATCCCGACGATGATCGTCTTCAAGGACGGCGAGGTCGCTACCCGCCTGGTCGGCGCCCGGCCGAAGGCGCGGCTCGAGTCCGAGCTCGAGCCGGTCCTCGCTTAGCCGAGCTTCTTCTCGAAGCCGTCGAGCAGGATCTTCAGGCCGCGCTCGAAGCGCCGAGGTCCAGGCGAAGCGGTGCCTCGAGATCATCCTCGAGGCGCTTGGAGAGGCCGGCGCGGGCGCGGAGCATGTCGTCCGGACCAGGATGTTCATCACCGACGCCACCGACTCGGAGGCGGTCGGCCGCGCTCATTCCGCCGTCTTCGGCGAGATCAGGCCGGCGGCGACCATGGTGGTCGTGGCGGGGCTGCTCGATCCGCGCTGGAAGGTCGAGATCGAGGCCGAAGCCGTCGTCGGCTAGACGATCTGCTCGCTGACGAAGCCAGCCAGCAGGACCGAGAAGCCCACGATTTCGACGACGATGAGCGTCCACATGAAGGGATGAATGCCGGGCAGCCCCTCCCCCTCGCGAAATTGGTTCTCGGTGTCGCGGCGGAGGCCGTGGTAGACGTAGCCGGAGATCGCGCCGACGAAGAAGGCGATCACCGCAAAGGCCGCGATCAGGTTGACGGCGGTGCTCCACCCCGAGAGCTCGACGAAGGTCGCGATCAGCAACGTTGCGAAGGAATAGAGCAGCGCCGCGCGGTGAGCTACGTCGACGTACGGATGCGCGAGCCCATCGGGACTCGCCGCCATCTGCCGGTACTTCCAGACCCCGAGGAGCAGGGCGCCGACGAAGATCAGGCCCGCCGCGAGCAGGACCGCTTTGGTGTCGCCCCCCAGCTCCATCGCTGGAGCCTATTCCGCGGGCCGGAGCGCGCCCACGGTCTCCGGCGTGAGCTCGGTGAGGGAGCCGATCGTCTCGTCGGCAAGCTCGAGCGCGGCGGGCTCCGGCGGGAAGTCCTGGTTCGGCACCGCGATCACGGCCATGCCCGCGGCGTGCGCCGAGCGGATGCCATTCGTCGAGTCCTCGATCGCGACGCAGTCCGCCGGGTCGAGCTCGAGCCGGCTCGCGGCCGCGAGGTAGACATCCGGCGCCGGCTTGCCCGCTCCGACCTCCTCGGATGAGACCGTCGCCTGAAAGGCGTCGGCGAGCCCGGCGAGCTCCAGGAAGAGGTCGATCACGTGGCGGTTCGACGATGTGGCGAGGCCGAGAGGCCACTCGGCGGAGAGCGTCTTGACGGCCTCGACGGCCCCTGGCAGCAGGGGCAGCTTCTCCCGATAGAGGTCCGCGACCCGGTCGGCGACCGCGCGGGAGATCTCCTCGGGCTCCAAATCGACGCCGAGCCGGTCCCGAACGTAGCGTGACCACTCCACCGAGCTCATTCCCAGCATGTCGCGAGTCGCGCCGTCGTGCCAGTGTCCGCCGTTCTCCTCCGTGAACCGCTTGCGAACGTCGTCCCAGACCGCCTCGGAGTCGACGAGGACCCCGTCCAGGTCGAAGACCACTGCGGCGACTCCGGACACTCAGGCCTTGCTGACCGCGATCCGGAGCTCGCGGCCCTCGATCGTCGCCTTCTCGCCGGCGCCGTCCGCGCCGTAGTCGACCGAGGTCGCCAGCGTCTCCCCGGCGATGTAGGACTCGTGCTCGCGGGCGGCCGCGAGCAGCTCTTCGTCGCCGCCGAGGGCGAGGGCGATGCGATCCGAGACCTCGAGGCCGGCCTGCTTGCGGGCCTCCTGCACGGCGCGGACGACCTCCCGGGCCAGGCCCTCGCGGCGGAGCTCCTCGTCGAGGTCGAGCTCCAGGGCCACGGCGTGACCGGACTCGGCCTCCACCTGGTAGCCCTCCAGCGGCTCCATGACGAGGTTGACGTCATCGGCCGTCAACGTGTGGTCCCTGCCGTCGAGCTGGATGCCGACCTCCTCGCCACGCTCGAGCGCGTCGGCGACCGCCGCCGCATCGAGGGCCTCGACCGCGGCTGCCACCTGGGGCATGTTCTTGCCGAAGCGCGGCCCGAGCGATCGGTAGTTGGGCTTCACCCGGTAGGAGACGAGCTCGGCCTCCGTCTGGACGAAGTCGAGCTCCTTAACGTTGAGCTCGGAGGCGACCACGTCGGAAAGGCGCTCGATCGCCTCGCGCTCGGCATCGGATGCGACCACCACGGCCTTGCGGAGAGGCTGGCGGAGCTTGACCTTGGCCTGCGCTCGCGCCGCCCGGCCAAGCTCGACGGTGCGGCGCACGGCGTCCATACCCGCCTCGAGCTGAGGGTCGATCAGCCCCTCCTGGACGTCGGGGAAGTCGCAGAGGTGGACCGAGTCCGGCTCGTCGCTGGTCCACTCGGCGACCGGCTTCTGGAGGGACGTCTCCTCGCCGAAGAGCAGGTTGGCGTACATCTCGTCTGCGATGAAGGGCGTGAAGGGAGCGAGCATCTTGGCGGTCTCACCGAGGCAGAAGCGGAGGGTCTCGAGCGCCGCGAGGTCCCCGTCCCAGAAGCGGCGGCGGCTGAGCCGCACGTACCAGTTGGACAGCTCCTCCGTGTAGTCGGCGATCGCGCGGGCCGCCTGGGTGCAGTCGAACCCGTCCATCTGCTCACGGACCTCTGCGACCGTGCGCTGCAGGCGGGAGACAGCCCAGCGGTCGAGCTGGGTGCCCTGATCGGAACCGCCGGCGGACCACTTCGGCTCATAGGGGAGCTCGCCGGCCTCGAGGCCGGCGGCGTTCGCGTACGTGACCCAGAACGCGTAGGTGTTCCAGAGGGTGAGCAGGAAGTGACGGACCGCGTCCCCGACGGTGTCCACTGAGAACCGGTAGCCCGCCCACGGCTGCTGCGAGGCGAAGTAGTACCAGCGGAAGGCATCGGCGCCGTGGCGGGCGATCACGTCCCAGGGCTCGACCACGTTGCCGCGGCTCTTCGACATCTTCTGGCCCTCGGGATCGAGGATCAGGCCGAGGCAGACGACGTTGCGGTAGCTCGAGGTTTCGAAGAGCAGCACCGACTCGGCGAGCAGCGTGTAGAACCAGCCGCGGGTTTGGTCGATCGCCTCGCAGATGAAGTCGGCGGGGAAGCGCTGCTTGAAGATCTCCTCGTTCTCGAAGGGGTAGTGGTACTGCGCCCACGGCATCGAGCCCGAGTCGAACCAGGTGTCGATCACCGAGGCGACTCGGCGCATCGTGCCGTCGCAGCCCTCCCGCTCGCAGGCGTAGCTGGCGTCGTCGATGTACGGGCGATGAAGGTCGTCGGGCACCTCGGCGCCCTTCTCTCGCAGCTCGGCGATCGACCCGGCGCAGAAGCGCTCGTCGCAATCGTTTCGGTCGCACTCCCAGATCGGCAGCGGTGTGCCCCAGTAGCGGTCTCGGGAGAGAGCCCAGTCGACGTTCCCCTCGAGCCACTTGCCGAAGCGACCGTGCTTGATGTGCTCGGGGTGCCAGCCGATCTCCTCGTTCGCGGCCAGCATCCGGTCGCGGACCTCCGTCGTCTTCACGTACCAGCTCGCCTTCGCGTAGTAGAGGAGCGGCGTGTCGCAGCGCCAGCAGTGCGGATAGGAGTGCAGGTAGGCCTCGGCGCGGAGCAGCTTGCCCTTCTTCTCCAGCGCCTCGACGATCGCCGGGTCGGCGTCCTTGACGAACTGGCCCTGGAAGTCGGTGATCCGCTCGTCGAAGCGGCCGCGGAGGTCGACCGGGTTCTGGAGGGTGATCCCGTACTGCTCGCCGAGCTTGAAGTCGTCCTCGCCGAAGGCGATCGCCGTGTGGACCAGACCGGTGCCCTCGTCGGTGGTGACGAAGTCGGCCATCAGGACGGTGTGGCCGCGGGGGCCGTAGTCGGTGATGTAGTCGAAGGGGGGCTCGTACGAGATGCCGGAGAGCTTCTCGCCAGGGAAGTGGTCGAGCACCTCAGCCTCCTCGCCGAGCACGTGGACAAGCCGCTCGCGGGCGAGCACGAAGACCTCTTCGCCGGCGCGCGCCCGGACGTACTCGATCTCGGGCCCAGCGGCGACGGCGGCGTTGGTGATCAGAGTCCAGGGCGTGGTCGTCCAGACCAGCAGCTGGTCGCCATCCTCGAGCGGCCCCTGCGCCTCCCGGACGGGCAGCTTCACGTAGACGGCCGGGTCCTCGACGTCGTGGTAGCCGAGCGCCACCTCGTGCGAAGAGAGGGCGGTGCCGTCACGCGGGCAATAGGGGACGACCTTGTAGTCCTCGTAGAGGCGGCCGTCGTCCCACATCCGGCGCAGGGCCCACCAAACCGACTCGATGTACTCGTTGGTCATCGTCACATAGGGGTCGTCGAGGTCGAGCCAGAAGCCGATGCGCTCGGTCAGCTTGTTCCAGTCCTCGACGTAGCGGAAGACGGATTCGCGGCAGCGGGCGTTGAACTCGGCGATCCCGAACTGCTCGATCTCCTCCTTGGAGGTGATCCCGAGCTCGCGCTCTACCTCGAGCTCCACCGGCAGCCCGTGGCAGTCCCAGCCCGCCTTGCGGGGCACCTGGTGCCCGGTCATGGTCTTGAAACGCGGATAGATGTCCTTGAAGACCCTGGCCAGGACGTGGTGCGAGCCCGGCCGGCCGTTCGCAGTCGGGGGCCCCTCGTAGAAGCTCCAGAGCGGGTTCCCCTCGCGGTTCGCGAAGGAGCGATGGAACACGTCGCGCTCACGCCAGCGCTCGAGGATCCGCTCCTCGAGCACTGGGAAGGACTGCTTGGGATCGACTGGTCGGAATCCGGCCACGGGGGCGGATTCTCGCAGTCAGTCCTTGGGCAGCGTCACCGAGCCGTCCTTCTCGATGGTCCAGTGTGGGTTGTGCGCGACCTCCCAGGGGTATCCGTCGGGGTCGATGAAGACCGCCGAGTAGCCACCCCAGAAGGTCTCGCTCGGTTCGCGGCCGATCGTTGCGCCGGCTGCGCGAGCCTCCTCGATCACCTCGTCGACCTCCTTCGTTGACCGGGTGTTGTAGGCGAGGGTGACGCCACCCCAGCCGCTTCCCTCGACCACCGCGCTGTCCTCCGCCAGCTTGGCGCGGTCCCAGAGGGCGACGATCGCCCCGCCCGCCTGGAAGAAGACGACGTCGTCGCCCTGCTCAGCGCCGGTCTTCCAGCCGAGCGCCTCGTAAAAGCGGCGGGCGCGGTCCAGGTCCGAGATTCCCAAGGTGATGAGGCTAAGGCGCTGTTCCATGACGTGGCTCCTTCCGACGGTTGCGATTGTGGGCCGACCCTAGGCTGCGACCGATCCGGTGCCTTGAACAATTCGGACGTTCACTAAGTTGAGTGAATGTCCGAGTACCGCGAGCTCGCTCCCTCGCGCGATCTGTACTCGCTGGTCGCCTGTCGCTGGATGCGGGAGGTCCCGGGGGACGAGGCAAGGGACTCGACCCTGGTGCTGCCTGACGGCTGCGTGGACCTGCTCTGGCGGGATAGCGAGCTCATCGTGGCCGGCACCGACCGAACCGCACGCCGCAGCCGGATCGCTCCCGGGGAGAGGATCCTGGGACTGAGGCTCCGGCCCGGCGTCGCCGGGGCCGTGCTGGGAATGCCGGCGAGCGAGGTGCTCGACGTCCACACCCGGCTCGAGGACCTGCTCGGCGGGTGGGCGAACGAGCTCAGCGAGCGGCTCGGGGAGAGCAACGGCGACAAGGAGGCGTTCGCCGTCCTCGAGAGGGCGGTCGGCTCCCGGATCGAGGACGTCGGCCCCGATCCGCTGGTGCTCGCAGCGACCCGGCGCCTCGGCTTTCCCGGCAGCCGGGTCGACGAGCTCGCGGAATCCCTCGGGATCAGCGACCGACAGCTCAGGCGTCGGTTCCACAACGCGGTTGGGTATGGGCCGAAGATACTTGACCGGGTGCTGCGATTCCGTCGCCTGGTTGCGCAGGCCGGGGCGGTGGCGGCCGGCGAGAGCGACCTCGCGCGCGTGGCAGCGGATCTCGGCTACGCAGACCAGGCACACATGACGCGCGACTGCATGCGACTCTCGGGCATGACGCCTATGCAGCTGGCCGAGCTCTGGGCGAGCTAAGCCGCTCGATCCAGCTTGCGGCAGAGGTCCGCGAGCTGGCGCTTCTCGGTTTCGTCGAGTACCCCGAACGCCTCACGCACACGCTCCGCGTGCGCGGGAAAGGCGTGGGTGACGAGGTTGTAGCCGGCCTCCGTCAGGCCGACGGCGACCGCGCGCCGGTCGCTCTCGAGGCGGCTGCGATTGACGAAGCCGCGGTTCTCGAGGGTGTCGAGCACCTCGGTCGCGGTGGCCTTGGAGGCACCCAGCCGGCGGCGCATCGTGCGCAGCTCCAGACGGCCCCCGGCGCTGGTCAGCAGGACCAGCATCGTGAAGCCGGTCGCCGAAACGCCGATCCTCTCGAGGTCCGCCGCGAGGCGGCGGGTGAGGTTCGCCTGCGCCCGCACCAACGCCTCCAGAGCGCGATGCGCGAGCGGATCGATGGGGCGAAGGGGCGTCGCCTCGTCGGTCACGAGTGATGAAGTTATGGGCCGCGGCGGACGTAGGATCAGGGCATGCTCCGCAGATCGTCCATCGCGCTCGTGGCCGCCGCCGTCCTGGCGATCATGGGGTGCGGCACGAAGAAGAACGACTCGGCGCCGGGGGCCTGCCTCGTGACCAACCATGGCTACCTGAGGGCGCTCGAGCGGGCGCCGGGCGAGGTTCGCCTGGCGGGCACGACCCCGATCTCGGCCTGCCTCGTCCCCGAGCAGGAGGCCGGCCAGCTGGCGAACATCGGCCGCGAGATGATCGTCACCGCAACCAAGCTGAACGCGGAGGCCCGCCAGGGCTCCGATCCCGCCACGTTGCAGCTCGGCTACCTGATCGGTGCGGTCTCCAAGGGCGCGGACGCGATCCACACCGACCTGGTCCGCCGGCTCAACTCCGCCGCCCAGTTCAGCCAGACCGGCGGCACGCTCCCGGCGAGCTTCCAGCGCGCCTTCGGCCGGGGCTATGCCGCAGGACACAGCTCGGGCTAGGTAGCCTCCGGATGATGGAAGCCAAGGCCGCCGATCAGCTCTGGGGAGGCGAAACCACGAAAGCCGTAGAGAACTTCCAGATCTCGGGCGAGCCGATTCCCGCCCCCGTGATCCACTGGCTCGGGAGGCTGAAGGCGGCGGCGGCCCGCGCGAATGCTGACCTGGACAAGCTCGACGGCGAGCTCGCCGAGCGCATCGCCAAGGCCGGCGACGAGGTCGCCAACGGCGAGCACGACGACCAGTTCCCGATCGACGTCTTCCAGACCGGCTCCGGGACGTCCTCGAACATGAACGCCAACGAGGTGATCGCGGAACTTGCCGGCGAGGAGGCCCACCCGAACGACCACGTCAACATGGGGCAGTCCTCGAACGACGTCTTCCCGTCCGCCGTCCACCTGGCGGCGCTCGGCGAGGTCCACTCGGACCTGCTTCCCGCGCTGGACGAGCTCCGGGCCGCGCTAGAGCGCAAGGCCGACGAGTTCGCCGACCTCGTCAAGACCGGCCGGACCCACCTGATGGACGCCGTTCCGGTCACCATGGGGCAGGAGTTCGCGGGTTACGC
This sequence comes from uncultured Solirubrobacterales bacterium, assembly GCA_963774305.1. Taxonomy (GTDB): domain Bacteria; phylum Actinomycetota; class Thermoleophilia; order Solirubrobacterales; family 70-9; genus DASUPK01. The sequence goes on from CAVZEM010000001.1 coordinate 81,335, forward strand.
GGCGCAGATCCGCCTCGGAGCGGAGCGCGTCCGGTCGACGCTCGCCCGTGTGGGACAGATCCCGCTCGGAGGCACGGCGACCGGCACCGGGCTCAACACCCACCCGGAGTTCGCGGCGAAGGTCCGCGAGCAGCTCAGCGCCGACACCGGCCTGGACATCTCCGAGCCCGCCGACCCCTTCGAGGCGCAAGCCAACCGGGACGCCCTGGTCGAGCTCTCCGGCGCGCTCAAGACCGTCGCCGTCTCGCTGATCAAGATCGCCAACGACCTGGCACTGATGGGCTCCGGGCCTCGCGCCGGCCTGGCCGAGCTGAGGTTGCCTGAGCTGCAGAAGGGGTCGTCGATCATGCCCGGCAAGGTCAACCCGGTGATTCCCGAGGTGGTGATCCAGGTGTCCGATCAGGTGATCGGAAACGACGCCGCGATCACGATGGCGGGCAGCCAGGGGCAGTTCGAGCTCAACGTCCGGGTGCCGCTGATCGCGCGCAACCTGCTCGACTCGATCAAGCTGCTGGCCGCAGCCGCCCGCCATCTGGACCAGAAATGCGTGAGCGGGATCGAGCCGAACGAGGAGATGATCGAGCGCCACCGCGAGGCCAACCTGATCGTCGCGACGGCCCTCAACCCGCACATCGGCTACGACAAGGCGGGCGAGATCGTCAAGGAGGCGGCCGCCTCGAACCGCTCGATCCGCGAGGTGGCGAAGGAGATGGGGGTCTCGGAGGAGATCCTCGACGAGGCGCTCGACCATCGCAAGATGGCCAGGCCCCACGACTAGCGCGGCGGAGCAATCGCACACATCCCCCGACACGCCTTCGGCGTAAGGTCGGGTGTGGTGGAGAAGCACGACGCCGTCATCGTCGGGGCGCGTTGCGCCGGGTCAACGCTGGCTACCGCGCTGGCCCAGCGCGACTGGGACGTCGTGATGGTGGACCGGGACATCTTTCCGAGCACGACCGTCTCGACCCATCTGCTCTATCCCAACACTCTTGCCCGGCTCGAGCGGCTCGGCGTGCTCGACACACTTCAGTCCGAGCACGAGCTCGCCTTCGCCTCGCACCGCCTGGTCGCGCTGGGGCACGAGATCGCGGGGAAGTACACGCCGATAGACGGGTTCGACCTCGGCCTCGCGCCTAGGCGGGTCGCCCTGGACAAGGCCGGGGTGGACACCGCCCTTGCCACGGGGGCGAGGGGAATCTTCGGCACTCGGGTGGTCGACCTGCTCGGGGCCGGGACCGGCGAGGACCCGGTCCGCGGGGTCAGGCTGGCGGACGGACGCGAGATCGAAGCGCCATGGGTATTCGGAGCGGACGGCCGTGGATCGATGGTGGCCGGCAAGCTCGGCCTGGAGAAGGAGCGCACCCAGCGCGGGGAGCTCGCCTTCTCGTACTCGTATTGGAGCGGGATCCCGGTGGATGAGCCGGTCTCAACGCTCCAGATCAACCTCGACGAGATGCTCTACCACGGGCCGGTGGAGGACGGGCTCTATCTCGTGATCGCCAACGGCGTCCCCGACCTCGCAAAGGGCACCAAGGCGGAGCGGGAGCGCAAGTACATGGAGGTGATCCGCCGGTTCCCCGAGACCTTCGATCCGAAGCTGCTCGACGGCGCCGAGATGGTGACCGAGGTGACCGTGGCTCCGGAGACCCTGATGCGCGGTTTCTACCGGCGTCCGACCGGGCCGGGCTGGGCGCTGGTCGGCGACGCCTGCTACTTCAAGCACCCGGGCACGGCGCAGGGGATCGGGGACGCGGTGGAGGCCGCGCTGTACGTGGCCGACACCCTCTCGGGAGGCGGCGGCCTGGATGGATACGAGAGGTGGCGGGACGCCAAGTCGGCCGAGCACTACGACTGGTCGTTCGCGTGGGGCCGCTTCCCGAAGCCCGAAAGCGCCGAGCCCCTCTTCCGCGGCTGGGCCTCGGACCCCGACGCCGGCCAGGACCTACGCGATTGCCTCGCCCGGACGGTGGAGCCCTCCCAGCTGATGAGCAAGGAGCGGCTCGAGCGCTGGTTCGCGCCCGTCTAGCGCTTCTTCTTCTTGCACTTCTTCTTGGCCTCGGCCGCGCGGTGCTTGCGCTTCTTGCACTTCTTCTTGGCCTGGGCTTGATTCGCCGGTGGCTGTCCGGTGCCCGAAGGGGTCCCGGGCTGCGGCACGTTGACGGTGTCGGTGGCCTGACTCGAGTCGTGATTCGCGTCTCCCGGATAGACGGCAGTGATCGTGTGGAGCCCGTTTGCGGTGGGCGTGTAGGGCGCCGTGCACGTTCCCTGCGTCGGAGTGGCCATGAACAGCGTCTCGCAATCGCCGACGAATGAGCCGGGCATGTCCGAGAGAAGGCGGACGCCCGAGAGGAAGGTGACCGGCGGCGTGCTCGTCGTGTCGCTCACCGTGACCGCGCACTGTGCGTCGCCCGAGCCGATGACGAGCGTGCCGGGCGTGCAGTCGACCGTGGTGCTGGTCGGGAAGGCGAGCTCGTCGGCCCCGATGTCAGGGGTGGTGTCGATCGTGCGGTGCTGTCCGTCGACGTCGGTCGTGCCGCTGTTGCCGTCGGTTGCTCCCGCATTGATGGTCGGCGACCCGGTGACCTGGTGAAAGCCGTCCGCGGCCAGCATCGGTGCGCCTGTGATGTTGCCCGTCCCGGTGCCGGGCGCCGTGACCGATGCCGTTCCTCCCGAGGCATCCTCGTCGATGGCGGTGTCGTAGTCGGAGTGGTCCAGGTTCATCGCCACAGACGTCCCGGTCGCTTGTCCTCTGACGCGGATGTCCTGTGAGGTCCCCTGGGCGATCAGGCTCTTCGCCGAGATCGTGATGGTGGGGCCCACCGGCGGAGAGGCGGTGGCATAGAAATAGAAGGCCCCGAAGGAGCTCGCCCCCGTGGCGATTGCAGTCACGTTGCGGACATTGACCGTGAATGTGCCACCGATGAAGGTGCTGGCGCCAAGCGCCACCCCGCCGCTGCCGCTGCTGAGACAGACCGAGTCGCGAATGATTCCCACCGATTGATTGCAGGTGATCGCGTTGGGAACGTCCGAGCGGGCAACCACCCGCTCCACCGTGGAGCCGAGTGTTTGGGACAGATCGTTGGTCGCGGTTGACCCTGGACCTGTCTCGATCTCAACGTCGGAAAGGACCGTCGCACCCAGAAAGAACGCGCCGAAGAAGTTGTTGTCAGGCGAGGCGGCGGTCGAGTCGAGCACTATCAACGGCCTCGTCTCCCCAACTGATCCGTGGACCGTGCCGGCACGTGGCTCGACGGTCGCAGGAAGGGTGCCGGCATCGCCGCCGAGGTCCCCGGCGACCTCCGAGTAGGTGCCCGGCAGGATCACGGCCTCGTCCGCAGCGACGACGTCCGGCCCGCCGGCGGCGGCGCCGATGCTGCACTTCGGCGCGCCGGGCGTGATGCAGACCATGTCCGAGGCTGTCCCACCGGGTGCCGCGTACCTCGTAGTGGCGCCCGCCACCGCCGGAACGGCCAGTAGCGCGCCTACGAGGAAGAGCACTGGGGAGATCCTTCTCCCCGCTGTCAGTCCCCCTGACATCTCTCCGAAAGCTACGGCAAACCGACGGGGCCGGATTGACCGTTGGCCAGGTGGCTACCCCTGGATCGTGACCAGGCGCTCCTCGGTCAGCTCCCGCACCGCGTAGTGCGGGCCCTCCCGCGTGTTGCCCGAATCCTTGACGCCGCCGTAGGGCATCTGGTCGGTGCGGAAGGTCGGGACCTCGTTGATCAGCACGCCGCCGAACTCGAGCGTCTGGCCGGCCTGGATCGCCCGGCCCACGTCGCGCGTGAAGACCCCGGCCTGCAGCCCGTAGCGGGAGTCGTTCGCCATCGCCAGAGCCTCGTCGAACGTCTTGAAGGTATGGATCGTCGCCACCGGCCCGAAGATCTCGTCCTTCCACGTGTGGCACTCGCGCGGCTCGTTGCGGATCACGGTCGGGGCCAGGCAGCGGTCCTCGTCCACCAGCTCGCCGCCGGTGAGGATCTCGCCGCCCTTCGCCGCTGCCTCATCGACCCACTCCTTGACCCGGTCGCGGTCGCCGCGCGAGATCACCGGGCCGACGTCGGTGTTCTCGTCCATCGGGTCGCCGGTGACCAGGGACTCGACGTTCTCGATGAAGCGCTCGGTGAATTCGTCGGCGATCGACTCGTGCAGCAGGATCCGCTGGACCGAGATGCAGCTCTGGCCCGCGTGCGAGTAGGCGTGGAGCTTGGCCTTGTCGGCCGCCTGCTCCCAGTCGCCGTCGTCGTTGACGATCAGCGGCGCGGTCGAACCAAGCTCGAGGTTCACCTTCTTGTGAGGGGCCTTCGAGCGGATGTCCCAGCCGACCGGCGCCGAGCCGGTGAAGGTGATCGCGCCGATCGCGTCGTTCTCGACGATCGCGTTGCCGACCTCCGAGCCCGGTCCGCAGACGACGTGCAGCCAGTTCTCCGGCAGGCCGGCGTCATAGAGGACCTCGGCGAGCTTGATCGCCGAGATCGGGGTCTGACCGGCCGGCTTCAGGACCACCGCGTTGCCCGCGGCAATCGCCGGGCCGAGCTTGTGGGCGACCAGGTTGAGGGGGAAGTTGAAGGGGCTGATCGCGCCGACCACCCCGTAGGGGACGCGGATGACGATGCCGACCTTGCCCTCGCCCGCGACTCCTGCGTCCATGGGAACCATGTGGCCGGTCAGCGAGCGGGCCTCGACCGCCGCGAACTCCAGCGTGCCGACGCAGCGCTGGGCCTCGACCCGCGCCGTCTTCACCGGCTTGCCCGCCTCGGCGGCGATGGTCATCGTCAGGTCGGCCTCGCGCTCGGACACCAGCTCCGCGGCGCGGTCGAGCACGGCGGCGCGCTCGTGGGCCGGGAAGCCTCCCTTGGCGAAGGCCTCGACAGCCGCCTCCGTCGCCTTGTCGACCAGGGCGCCATCCCCCTTGGGCACCCGCCCGATCAGGGTCTCGTCGTAGGGGGACTTCACCTCCGACCATTCGCCGGTCTCGATCCACTCACCGGCGACGTAGAGCTTGTGATCTGTGGCCTGAATCGTCTCGGTCGCCATCGCGCTCTCTCACCTTATGAAACGCCTACCCACAACCTAGCTCACGCACTCGGGCGGCCCGAGGGCCGAGATGGCCAGCGTCCCTGCGAGAGCTGCTCCAAAGCGCAACTTCCCGCCGCCATACCCGTTATTCAGGGGTGATGCTCCGGGGGACCCGACTCCTGCTGGCCGCGCTCGCGTGCATGCTGGCCGTGCCGGCGGCCGCCTCGGCCAAGGTCTGGGTCGTCAAGGGGGCCGGCTTCGGCCACGGCGTGGGAATGAGCCAGTACGGCGCCTACGGTTACGCCAAGCACGACTTCAAGTACGACCAGATCCTCACCCATTACTACACGGGCACCACCATCGGCTCGACCGCGGACAGGAGCGTCCGGGTCCTGCTTCGCGATTCGGTGGGCAGCGTCGCCTTCCACGGAGCCAATTCGGCCTGCGGCGCGGGCATCAAGCCTGGGAAGACCTACGTGGCGAAGCGCAAGGGCGGCGGTGTCGTGTTGCGCTCGAAGAAGGGCACGCTGATCGCTCGCTGCGGTGGCGTGATGACGGCCACCGGCGCACCGACCGTAGTCGTCGCCGGCAAGGGCACCTACCGAGGATCGCTCGAGGTGAGGTCGTCATCGGGCGGCCTCGACGCGATCAACGTGCTCGACATCGAGGACTACGTGCGCGGCGTCGTCTCCAGGGAGTCGCCGTCGTCCTGGCCGATCGAGGCCCTCAAGGCCCAGGCCGTGGCCGCCCGCTCGTACGTCCTCTCGACCGCGTCCCACGGGGGCACCTTCGACGTCTTCGACGACACCCGCAGCCAGGCCTACGGCGGCGTCGGCGCCGAGACCGCGAAGACCGACCAGGCGGTGAGCGCCACCCACCTGCAGGTCGTGCTCTACAAGGGCAAGATTGCGCAGACCTTCTTCTTCTCCACATCCGGTGGACACACCGAGAACAACGAGTTCTCCTCCCTCGGCTTCGGGCAGCCCGCGGTCCCCTACCTGCGCGGCGTCGACGATCCGTACGAGGCCGACGCGGGCTCTCCCTACGAGCACTGGAAGCGCAAGTACTCGCTGGGACGGATGAGCTCCGCGCTCGGCGGCCTCGGCCTGCGAGGCAAGCTGCGAAACATCGTCGTCACCCAGCGCGGCGCCTCGCCGCGGATCGTGCACGCCAACCTGATCGGCAGCGGCGGGACCACCACCGTAAACGGGCCCCAGTTGGCCGGCGCCCTCGGGCTGCCCGACACCTGGGCCTTCTTCAAGAAGAAGTAGCGGCTCAGCCGTCCGGGTAGGGCTGGACCGGGATGCCGTGATCAACGTCCCGAGTGCCGAACTCGTACGCGGCCGCTCCCCTCACCGTTAGCCGCTGGGCCGGGCCCCCGTCCAGCTCCACGTCGAGCTCGAGGTCCGAGATCGAGCAGTTGAGCGTGTTGTGCTCGGGGCCGACCGGGTCGGCGTAGATCCAGGCGACGAAGTCCTTGGGCGCGGCGCTGACGTTGCCGGTCACCCTGACGCCCTTGCCCTTGAGCTCGAAGCGGGCTCCGGTCGGTGTCTCCTCCACCTCGGTGCTGGGGACGTGCCCGAAGCCGCCCAGCCGGTGCGGCTTGCCGTCGAGCATGAGCATCGCGTTGCCGACCCAGGGCGTCGTCCGTCCGGCCACCTTGATCCGGCCGACAGCCATGTCGAAGTAGTCCTCCGGCGAGCGGCCCTCGAAGCCCGAGCCCTGGATCCAGACCCAGCGCTCGGCATGCTCGGCTCCCCAGTTGTGGCCGATCATCCCGCGCCAGTCCTCGACCTGGATCCGCTCGCCCCCCACCTCGAGCTCGCCGTTGAAGACGGCGTCCGGATATGGGCTGAGGAATTTCGTCTTGGGGAGCTTCGAGCGGTAGAGAAAGTCCTTCGGCAGGTGGTGGAACGGCTCGTGGCTGTCGGCGAAGCCCAGGTCCCACTTCGCCTCGAGGACGTCCGTCGCGAGGCGCCCGGTGGCGCGCCCGTCAGTGAGGGATGCGTCGGCGACCCGGATATAGGTGTCCGGGCCGGCGCTGAGCTCGTCGGCACCGAACTGGCGCTTGGTCGCTCGCGGACCCGCGGAGGACGAGTCGAAGAGGACGAACCAGAGCGCGCAGGTCGCCGGCTCCCCCGGCCGCTTGTGGACGGTGTGGCGGATCCAGGCTGCGCGGCCGCCGCCGGGCTGGACCAGCTTCAGATAGAAGCTCTCGTAGTGGCCGGCCTTCTCGGGGATCTCCGGGAAACGCGCCTCGGTTCTCACGGCGGGGACGCTATCGGCCGGTGAGCCTTTGGGCTCGGGCGCGTACCTCGGCCACTGTCTCCTCGGCGTCAGCGACCTGACGGTCTTGCATCAGGACCTCGCCCGCGACCACCGTCGTGTCGACGATCGAGCCCCCCGCGGCGTAGACGAGGTCGGCCTCCAGGTTCCCGGCGGAAAGCTCCGGATCCGAGGCCCGGAGCAGCAGGAAGTCGGCGGGCTCGCCGACCGCGAGCGCGGCACCGGCAAGGACCGAGGAGCCCAGGCCGCGCGCGATCGCGAGTGCATCCCCGGCCGGGAGGGTCGATGGGTCGCCGCTCGCGTGCTTCTGGCTCAAGGCGAACAGCTTCACCTCCTCGAACATGTCGAGGTTGGAGTTGGACGAGACCCCGTCGGTGCCGAGCCCGAGCGCGGCTCCCGCGGCGGCCGCGGCCGGGTAGGGCAGCATTCCGCCGACGGCGAGCTTCATGTTGGCGGCGGGGTTGGCGACCACGGTCGCGCCGCGCTCCGCAATCAGGTCCAGCTCGTGCCGATCGAGCCAGACGCCATGGGCGAGCACTGTCCGCGGGCCGAGGGCACCGAGGTCATCGAGATAGCCGGCCGGGCGCTTGCCGTGGGCGTCCAGGCAGTCCTCCACCTCATGCTCGGTCTCGGAAAGATGGATGTGGAGCGGGACGTCCCGGTCGGCGGCGAGCTCCGCGACCCATCCGAGCGTCTCGGGGCTGACCGTGTAGATCGCATGCGGACCGAGACTCGGCTGGACGCGGGGACCGACCTCCGAGAGCCGGTCGAGCACATCGGTCACCCGGGGCCTCAGCGCCTCGCCCTTGGCCGGATCGAGCTCGTCGATGATCACGCTGCTGACCACCGCGCGCACCCCTGCGTCGGTGACAGCGCGGGCGACCTCCGGACCGTGCCAATACATATCGACGAACTTCGTGGTGCCGGAGCGGATCATCTCGAGGCAGGCGAGGCGGGTCCCCCAGTAGACGTCCTCCGGCTCGAGCTTCGCCTCCGCCGGCCAGATCCTGGTCCGCAGCCACTCCATCAACTCCATGTCGTCGCCGAAGCCCCGGAACAGGGTCATCGCCGCGTGGGTGTGGCCGTTGACCATCGGCGGGCAGAGCAGCAGCCCGCTCCCGTCGATCACCTCGTCCTCCGGACGCGGCTCCACGTCGAGGCCGAGCTCGGCGATCGCCCCATCCTCGGCGCGCAGCCCGACGATCCGCCCCTCCAGTGTCGCGCCGGTGACGGCGAGGCTCAACTGCCCGGGATTCCCTTCGCGAGAGCCGGGAGCACGAACTCGAGGTCGGCCGCCAGCCTGCGCGCATTCTGATCCCGGCCGCGCCGGTACTCGTCGACCGTCAGCGGCTTGTCGAGGACTCCGTTGCCGAGGTTGTCGATCGTGCAGACCGCGGCGTAGGCGAGGGCCGCCTCGCCGGCCAGCACGGCCTCGGCGGCGATCGTCATGCCGACCATGTCCGCGTTGTTGGCGAGTGCCCGGACCTCGGCCGGTGTCTCGAAGCGCGGCCCGATCGTCTGGGCGTAGACGCCGCCGTCCTCGAGCTCCGTCTCGGTCAGCGAGGACCAGGCGCTGATCACGATCCGCCGCCACTCGGAGTCGAAGCCGGGGACGGAGTGGCCGCGGGGATCGCGGTAGAAGCTCGGAGCCGTCTCGGGGGCGTAGAAGTCGTCCGGGCAGATGAAAGTCCCGACCTTCAGGTCCTTGTCGAGGCTGCCGGCCGAGGCGAGCGCAAGGACGCGGTCGCAGCCGAGCTCGCAAGCGGCCCGGATGTTCGCGCGGTGGTCGACCAGGTGAGCCGGGATGGAGCGATCGAAGCCGTGCCGCGGAATGCCGACGATCTCCCCGCCATCCGTCGCCTCAACCGGCAATGCGTCGCCGGCATCGACTGTCACCCGCTCGCCCTCAACCGGGTCGGCGCTCTCGGGCAGGCTGTTGCCATGGATCACGCAGAGCCGGTTTCCCTTGGGCCGGGGGGCGCTCATGCCCGGACTCTATTCGGGCGCTATTTCAGGCAGAGGGCGTACGCAATGACGGCCGCGGTGGCAGGATCCCCGCCCGCGTAGTTGTTGGCGGAAACCGTCCACGCGGTAGGTGATTGACCGGCGGCGACCGCGCTGCCGTCCGCCAACGATGGGTAGTCGGCGTTCAAGACGATGTCCGGAGAGTTCCCCGCGCTGACGCCCTCGGCGCCACCGATCAGGCGCTCGCCCGACTCGCAGGCTGCGATCGCCAGGCCGCCCGCGTTGTCGGGCATCGGCTTGGTCGCGACGCGGACCTCCACATGTCCCAGGTTGCCGCCTCCGACGGCGCCGGCAGCGAGCTTGGCGCTGGTGACCGCGCCGCCGGCGAGCTTCGACTCGATCACCGCTCCGTTCTTGATGTTCCTGGTCTTGACTGCGTTCTTGCCAGATGGATCGCGTAGGCGCTGCCGCCGAGGGCGACGAACAGCGCGAGCAGGGCGATGACGTGGGCCGACGAGATGCGTCGGATCGATTGCATCGAGACCTCCCCAGGTCGCGGTGATTCGGTAAACGTGACCGTCTCACCCTAACCGGGGACCTAGGTCCTGATGTGGATCACGTCCCCGTCCTGGACGACGTAGTCGCGGCCCTCGATCCGCAGCGTGCCGCGGTCGCGCCCCGCCGCGTAGCCGCCGGCGTCGACCAGCTCGTCCCAGGCGATCACCTCGGCGCGTACGAACGCCTTCTGGATGTCGCCGTGGACGCGGCCCGCGGCGTCGTAGGCGGTTCCGCCGCGCGGCAGGGTTCGAGCCATCGCCTCCTTGTCGCTGTCCGCGGTGAAGAAGCTGATCAGGTGCAGGAGGTCGAAGGCGGCTCGGATCAGCCGCTCGAGGCCGGAGCGCTCGATGCCGAGCTCGCTTCGCATCTCCTCCGCCTCCTCAGGATCGAGCTCCCGCAGATCCGCCTCGATGCGCGCCGCGATCACCACCACCTTCGCGTCCATCCCCTCGGCGTGGGCCAGCAGCTCCGGTGGAGCCTCGGTCTCGCCCTCCTCGACGTTGACGACGTAGAGGACGGGCTTCGCGGTCAGGGGCGAGAGCTTGCGGAGGGCGTCGGGAGCTGCCTCCGGCACGGGGACTTCGCGCGCCGGACGGCCGGCCGAGAGCGCCTCGACCACCCGCTCCAGCCAGGCGTGCTCGGCCACGGACTCCGCCTCGCCCGAGCGGGCCAGCTTGGTGACCCGCTCCAGCCGACGCTCGGCCGACTCCAGGTCAGCCGCGAGTAGCTCGGTCTCGATCAGCTCCGCGTCGGCGACCGGGTCGACCCTGCCCTCGGGATGAGCGACGGAGGCCGAGCCGTGCGCCCGGATCACGTGGCAGATCGCGTCGGTCTCGCGGATTGAGGCGAGGAATTGGTTGCCGAGGCCCTCGCCCTGGGAGGCCCCCTTGACCAATCCGGCGATGTCGTGGAAGTCGATCGTCTCGTAGAGCGTCTCCGACGCGCCCAGTGTCTCCGCGATCCGGTCGAGCCGCTCGTCCGGGACCTGGACCACCGCGACATTCGGCTCGACCGTCGTGAACGGATAGTCGCCGGTCTCGGCACCGGCGGCGGTGAGCGCGTTGAACAGCGTCGACTTGCCCGCGTTGGGCATCCCGACGATCCCGATCTTCATCAGAGGGGGACGACCAGCCCGAGGGCCGTGCCGAGGATTGCGCCGGCGAGCACGTCTGAGGGATAGTGCATGCCGAGGTACGGGCGGCAGACCGCGATCGCCCCGGCAAGCACGAAGAGGAACGCCGCCTCGGGGGCGATCCGAGTCATTGCGGTCGCGCAGGCGAACGAGGACGTCGCGTGTGCGGAGGGGAAGCTGAGCGAGCTTGGAGCGCCACCGAGCGGCGGCAGTCCCTCGAGCACCGGCCTCGGGCGCCGGACGATGAGCTTGACGGCGAAGTTGAGTCCGATGGCGACGGGTCCGAGAACCCCGGCGACAACCCAGTCCTCGCCGTTGTCGGGGTCGATGAAGGCCATCGCGATCCCGATCACCAGCCAGACGGCGCCGTACTCACCGATCTTGCCCAGCGCCTTCCCGGCCGCCTCGGCGGCGGGGCTGTGGAACCGGGTGCGCATCCCGTAGAGCAGGCGGCTGTCGAGGCGCTTGAGCACCGGCGGGCAGAATACGGTTCGGCGATGGCCTCGGACGCCGAGCGGCTGCGCAAGTACGAGGACGACTTCCGGCAGGCCGGGTTGCCGCTGTTCAGCGAGGACATCTCGGCGGCGGAGGACATCTGGAACCGCGCCGCGCCGCTGCTCGGCCTGGTCTTCCTGGGAGAGATGCTCGGGGCCGGCAACCTCGACTGGACCTGGTGGCAGAACGTGCTCGCGGTGGCGGGCAGCCTGGCGATCCTGCTGGTAGCCATCGCCGTGCTCAACCGGGCCCGCGGCCGCCCCTTCTCGGCGATCCCGCGGCGGCTGGGCAAGGCCGAGCTGGCCGGGTTCGTGCTCGTTCCAGCGGTGCTGCCGCTGATCTTCGGCGGGCAGTTCCGCAGCGCCCTGGTCACCGCGGCCCGCGAACCTCCTGCTGCTCTGCCTGATCTACGCCGTGGTCGGGCTCGGGCTGGTCGCGATCGTCCGCTGGGTGGTCTCCAGGATCGTCAGCCAGCTGCGCTCCGCCCTCACGCTGCTCGCCCGCGCCGTCCCGCTGCTGGCGATCTTCGTGCTGCTCTCCTTCCCGACCCAGGAGCTCTGGCAGATGTTCAGCAACCCGACCCAGGGGGTCTACGGGACGATCATCGTGATGTTCGCGGTCCTCGGCGTCGGCTTCCTGGCCGTGCGCCTGCCCCGTGAGGCGCAGCGGCTGGAGCATGAGGTCAGCGGCGACAGCCCTCCGCTGCAGAGGCGGCAGCTCTTCAACGTCGGCCTGGTCATGTTCGTCAGCCAGGCGGTGCAGGTACTCCTGGTCAGCCTGATGATCGGCATCTTCCTCACCGTCTTCGGCGTCCTGGCGATCGACGACTCCATGCGGGCGCAGTGGCTTGGAGACCCGGGCAACGTGCTCTTCCACTTCCGCCTCTTCGGCGAGCGGTTGGAGCTGACCAGCGAGCTGCTCCGGGTCGCGCTCGGCCTCGCCGCCTTCTCGGGCTTCTACTTCGCGATTGCGATCTTCACCGACTCCACCTATCGCGAGGAGTTCCTGGACGAGCTCACCTCGGAGATGCGGAGGAGCTTCGAGGAGCGCGCCGACTACCTGAAGCTGCGCGGGCGCGTGGGCGCGGAGGCGTGATTCGGGACAATCAATAGATGGCCGAGACCGCCAACAGGGTGATGGTGCCGGGCTACAGGCACGTGCCGGGGAACCACTGCGGCTCGACCGCGCTGCGCAACCTGCTTGGCTTCCACGGCGTCGAGATCTCCGAGGAGATGGCGTTCGGGCTGGGCGCCGGCGCGTGCTTCTACTACATCGTGCTCGACGAGCATTCGCCGAGCCGGTTCACGAACGGGCGGGCCGCTCGCCTGGAGGAGAACTTCCTCGAGCTCACCGAGGTGCCCCTGCGGCTGCGGACCGACAAGGACCCGGAGGCATCGTGGGAGATGGCCAAGGAGGACATCGACGATGGCCGCCCCGCGCTGCTCCTCACCGACCTCTACTACCTCGACCACTACGGCCGCTCGGCGCATTTCCCCGGCCACGCCGTGGTCCTCGCCGGCTATGACGATGAGCTTGCCTGGCTCTCGGACACGGCATTCGAGGACCTGCAGACGACCTCGCTCGAGAGCCTGAAGGAGGCGCGCCACTCCCAGCAGCCGATCTTCCCGCTCGAGGGTCACGCGATCGACCTGCCCGAGGGCGTCGAGCTGAGCCGCGATGACCTGCTCGCGCACGTCCCGAAGGCGATCGCGCGGGCGGCGAGTCAGATGCTCGAGCCGCCGCTGGGCGACTTCGAGGGCCTGCCCGCGCTGCGGCGCTTCGCCGCTGAGGTGGGCGACTGGCCCGAGGCGACAGAGGACTGGCAGTGGTGTGCCCGCTTCCTCTACCAGGTGATCGAGCGCCGCGGAACCGGCGGCGGCAACTTCCGGAAGATGTACTGCCGTTTCCTGGAGGAGGCCGGTAACGAGGAGTCGGCGCTGGCCCGCGAGGCTTCGGAGGACTGGAGCAAACTCGCCCTTGCCGCCCGCACGGCCAGCGAGCCGGAGGAGGCCGACCCCACGCACTGGCGAGAGCTCTCGGCCGAGGCCGCGAGGGTGCTCGACGCCGAGGAGCGGCTCTGGGCCGCCCTCGCGGATCGCGGCTGACCTAGCTCAGCCGCCGAATCCGATGCGCGACGGCGTCGTGGCGCTGCGAACGAAGACCACCTGGCTCAGGTCGATCGCGACCATGCCCTCCTCGGCGTCGAGGTCGAGCCAGCCGTCCCCCTTCTCCAGCGCCTTGCGCAGGTCCTTGAGCTTGCCGTCGTCGATGCGCACCTCGACGACCTGCCCGCCCGAGAACCCGATCGAAACTCGCTCTGCCGATGTCATCAATGCTCCTTGGCCGGTTCGACGATTTCTGTCAGCACCCCGCCGGTCGACCGCGGGTGCAGGAACGCGACGCGCGACCGACGGATTCCCACCCGGGCCTCGGAGTCGATCAGCTCGACCCCGGCGTCCTTGAGCTTGCCGAGCACGTCGTCGATGTCGTCGACGGCGTAGGCGACGTGGTGCAGGCCGGGGCCGCGCTTCTCCAGGTACTTGCCGACCGGTGTGTCCGGTCCGAGTGGCCGCAGCAGCTCGACGTGTCCGTCTCCGATGTCGAGCAGGGCCGCCTCGACGCCCTGGGACTCCACCGTCTCGCGATGGGCCAGCGGCATGCCGAGCGTCTGCTCGTAGAGAGCGAGGGCGCCCTCGAGGTCGTCGGTGGCGACGCCGATGTGATCGATCCGGCCGAGCACGGGCTGGGAAGTCTACGTAGCGGAGAGAGGATCCTCGGCCGAGCGCTCGCCGTCCGCCTCCTGCTCGACGCGCAGGATCTCCCGCAGGGCTGCGACGCCCACCTCCAGCTGCTCCGGGGTCGGCTCCTTGGTGGCGATCAGCCGCTGGATCTCGTGACCCGGCTTGTGGAAGGCACGCGCCGCCGCGGTTCCTGGATTGCGCTCGCTCCAGGCGAACATCTCGGCGGCCAGCGACGCGCTCGCGACGCCCACCGCCGCGCGCGCGACCGGGCCCGGCTCCTCGAGCGTCCGCTCGAGCAGGAGCTGGCCGGCCGCGGAGAGCACCAGCATCGGGGCGACCAGGTTCGACCCGCAGCGCTCGTGCTCCTTGGTGGCGGAGGCGGGGTCGTCAGAGCCGGCCTCGTAGGCCCCGATCGCCTTGTGCTCCACACCGTGGTAGGCGGCCAGGTTGCGGTCGCTGAGGGCGACCATCGCGGGCGCCAGGCCGAGTGCGGCCTGGACAAGCTCGCCGGTTGCGCTGGCCTTGCGGCGGCGCAGAGCCCGGCTGGCGCTGGAGGCGATGAACATCGCGGCGATCACCCGCACGTCCTCGAAGGGGAGGCGAGCGGACCGCAGCTTCATCCTCACGGTGGGGATCAGGAGGAAGGCCTCGGCGAGCCGCAGGGGCCCACGCAGCAGGGGCACGCGGACCGCGAGGTCGGGGGCCAGCGCCGGCTTGCGGCCCGAGGCGACCTGGATCTCGCCGTCAGGGTCCCGCGCCGCTGCGGCCCAGGACGTCGGCCCGTGGATCAGCAGGCCGTTGCGGAGCGCCATGCCGCCGAGCCGAAGGACGTAGGTCTCCTCCTCCGGCTCCGAGGCGGCGGCCCGGTTGCCATTGGTCTCGCTCACCCGAGCATCCTCCGCGGCAGCTCGTGGAAGAAGCACGCCGCCAGCTCGATATCGGAGACGGGAACTCGCTCGTCGGCGCCGTGGATCAGCGGGGTCGCCTCGAGCAGGTCGATCTCGCGGTGCGGGCAGAAGCCGTACACGACGGCGTCGGGGAACGCTGCCCGGAACGGATTGCTGTCGCTGAAGCCGGGCATCACGGTGGGGGCCACCTCGGCGCCGGGATCGACGTCGGCGAGCCAGGCTCGGATCGCGTCAGCCAGCGGCGAGTCCATCGGCGAGCGGCTGCCGACCACGGCCTCCGTGAACTCGACCGTGTAGTCGCCCTCTCCGATCAGGGCCTCGAGCTGCCTGCGGGCCTCATCCTCACCGTAGCCGGGCGGCACACGGCAGTCGATCAGGGCCTCGGCCTCGGCCGGGATCACATTCGCCTTCTTGCCGGCGTGTGCCTTGGTCGGGGTCAGGGTGACCCCGAGCATCGGCTCGACCAGCAGGTCGCTGAGCAGCGGCTGCTCGGCACGCAGCCGATCGAGACCCGCGCGAATGCCCTCCTCGCCGGCAAAGGGCTTGCCGAACAGGACCTCCAGCAGCGCCTCACCTTCCGGAGTGGGCTCCGGGGGCGGCTGTTCCGAGAGGGCGGCCAGGTACCCGGCGAGCTCGAGCAGCGCGTTCCGCCCGACGCGCGGCAGCGACGCGTGCCCGGCCTTGCCGGAGGTGCGGAGACGCATTCGGAAGATTCCCTTCTCGCCGACGCTGAGCGTGTACAGGCGGCGGCCGCCGTGCTCGATCAGCTCTCCACCCCCCTCGTTGACGACGAAGTCGCTCCGGACCTTGTCCGGGTGCTGCTCGCAGAGCCAGAAGGCGCCCAGCCCGCCGCCCACCTCCTCGTCGGCGGTGATCACCAGGAGGAGATCCCCGGAGGTCGGGCGCCAGCCGCTCTCCCCCAGCGTGGCGGCGGCAGCGACCTCAGCGGCGACCTGGCCCTTCATGTCGAGAGCGCCGCGGCCGCGCACCCAGCCGTCGGCGACGTCACCCGCCCAGGGGTCGAAGCTCCACTCGTCGGGATCGGCGCGAACGGTGTCGACGTGGCCGAGGAGGGTCAGCGTCGGCCCGTCGCCCGTCCCGCGCAGACGAGCCACCAGGTTTGGGCGACCGGGCTCGGCGGAGAGCTGCTCGCACTCGAACCCGGCTTCGGTCAGGGTGCTATGCAGGAAGTCCTGGACCGGCCCCTCGTTGCCGGGTGGGTTGACAGTGTCGGCCTGGATCAGCCGTCCGAGCAGCTCGACCGCCCGAGGGCCGAGGCCCTGGGGGACGGCTGCCGTTGCGGTGCCCTCCTCCATCGATCGCAGCCTAGCGTCGATCCGGCGGCGATCTTTGTGGCCGCCGTTGGTGAATCCGGTCTAGGGAAGCGGCGCGCCGAGCAGCGCCAGCGCGGCGCCGACCCCACCGGACGCGACCAAGGTCTCGACCACGCCACGCCGAGCGATCAGGAGAGTGATCGCGGCAGCGGCGAGCACCGGGATCTGCCACGTCTCGTCGATGCCCCCCGCCAGGGTGACGGCAGAGCCGAGGATCGCTCCGATCGCGGCCGGCCCGGCGCCGTCCAGGAACGCCCGGGCGCGGTCGTTCTCGCGCAGGCGCTCGAAGCGGCCGCCGCCGAGCAGGATGAACGAGAAGCTCGGCGTGAACGCGACCACGGCCGCGAGCACGGCGCCCCCCACCCCGTGAGCCGCATAGCCGACCGCGGCCACCGTGGCGACCACGGGCCCGGGCGTGACCTGCCCCAGCGCGACCGCGTTCAGGAACTGCGCGTCCGACATCCAGTGGTAGACGTGGACCGCGTCCTGCTGCATCAGCGGGATGATCACGAAGCCCCCTCCGAAGGAGAGAGCGCCGACCTTGAAGGCGGTCCAGGCCAGGGCGCCGATCCCTCCGACCGAGGCAGTCGCAACCGGCAGGGGCCACCAGATGCCAGTCGCCTCGGCGGGGCGGCGGCGCCGGATCATCTCCAGCACCCCGCAGACGACCAAGACCAGGACGAGATAGGGCCCAATCGCGATCGCGGCCGCGACTCCGGCGAGCAGGTAGACGAGCCAGCGGACCCGATGTCCGTGGCCCTCCATCGCGTGGTGGTAGCTCGGTCCGACCAGCTCGCTGCCGGCGCGAACGGCGACCGCCGCCACCGCCGCGCCCGCTCCGGCGCCGGCGCCGCGGACCCATTCCGGCGGCGAGGAGGAGAGGAAGAGGACGGACAGCGCGATCACCATCACGACGGCCGGGACGACGAAGCCAAGCCCCCCAACGACCGCGCCGAGTGGGCCGCCGACTCGGTACGCGCAGAAGATCGACAACTGGGTTGATGATGGACCCGGAAGGAGCGAGCAGGCCGCATTGGCGTCCTCGAAGGCGCGAGCGTCCATCCAGCCGTTCCTGCGGACGACGAGGTCCCGCAGCAGCGTGACGTGCGCCGGCGGGCCTCCGAAGCCCGTCAACCCGATCCGGAGCCACTCCCTTGCGATCGTCCCGAGCGGCGCGGTGGGGCGGTTCATACTGCGGCAGCATGTCAAGCACCAATGTGGAGTTCGTCGAGCGAATGCTGGGCGCCTACCTGAGCGGCGACGAGGAGACCCTCCGGACAGCGATGCCGCCCGAGGGGGAGATCTACGGCGCTCCCGGCCTGATCAACTCCGGGACCTATCACGGCTATGAGGGCTTCCGGCAGTGGATCAGCCAGTGGGAGGAGGCCTGGGGCGAGGTCGACTACGAACTGCGTGAGCCGATCGACTTCGGCGAGACCATCGTGGTCATTCCAGTGCGTATCACCGGGCGCGGAGCCGGCAGCGGCCTCGAGGTCGACTCCATGTTCGGCTGGCTCTGGGAGGTCAGGAACGGCCGGATGGCCCGCTTCCACGCCTATCCGGCGGTGGATGAAGCGATCGAGGCAGCCAAGCGCCTGTCCGGGTCCAATTGAACGACAAGCTCTTCGAGACCGGCGACGAGCGCGCCCGGACAGGGGCGCCGCTAAAGGATGCGCCGCTCGCCACGCGCATGCGGCCCCGTGACCTGTACGAACTGGCCGGCCAGACCCACCTGCTCGAGTCCGGCTCGGCACTGCGAATCGCAATCGAATCGGGCGAGCCGCACAGCGCGATCTTCTACGGGCCACCGGGCAGCGGCAAGACCACCATGGCGCGGATCATCGCCGCGCGGGCGAGGGGCGCCTTCGAGGAGCTCTCCGCGGTCAACGCGGGGCGCCCGGAGGTCCGCGAGGTGATCGCCCGCGCCCGGGAGCGCGCCGCCGCGGGTCGCCCGACGATCTTCTTCCTCGACGAGATCCACCGCTTCAACAAGGCTCAGCAGGATGCCCTGCTGCCGGCGGTCGAAGACGGGCTGATCACCCTGATCGGCGCGACCACCGAGAACCCCTACTTCGAGGTCAACTCCGCCCTCCTCTCCCGCTCGCAGATCTACGAGTTCCGCCCGCTGACGACGATCGAGATCGAGGAGCTCGTCCTCCGGGCCCTTGGCGACGAGCGCGGTATCCCCGATCCGCCGGGCATCTCACCGGATGCGCTCGAGATGCTTGCGAGGCGTTCAGGGGGCGATGGCCGCGTCGCCCTGTCCGCACTCGAGCGCGCCGCCGAGACCACCAAGGCGGCGGAGCGGAACGAGATCGCCGTGGACATGGTCGAGGACGCCCTCCAGCGCAAGGCGCTGCAGTTCGACCGCGCGGGCGACAAGCACTACGACTACATCTCGGCCTGGATCAAGGCGACGCGGGGCTCGGACGTCGACGCCTCGCTCTATTACCTCGCGGTGATGCTCGAGGGCGGCGAGGACCCGCGCTTTATCGCCCGCCGGATGGTGATCTTCGCCTCCGAGGACATCGGCAACGCCGACCCGCAGGCGCTGCTGATCGCGACGGCGACGGGACAGGCGGTCGACCGGGTCGGGTTGCCCGAGTGTGCGCTCAATCTCGCCCAGGCGGCCGCGTACCTCGCCCTGGCGCCGAAGTCCAACGCCTCGACCAGGGCGATCTCACGGGCGTCCGCCCACGTCCGCGAGCACGGCGCGGCGGAGCCGCCGCCCCACCTGCAGGACGCCCACTACCCGGGCGCCAGGGAACTGGGCCGGGGCGAGGGCTACCGCTATCCGCACGACGAGCCGGGCGGCGTCACCGATCAGCCGCTTGCCCCGGAGTCGGTCCGCGACGAGCGCTTCTACGAGCCGACAGACCGCGGCTTCGAGGCGGAGCTCCGAGATCGCGTCGAGCGGCTGCGCCGCCGGTTCTCGAAGGATTAGCGGCACGTTAAGCGCAAGCCGCCCCATTTCACTCCGCAACCTTTCCGAGAAGTCCGTGTTCTGAACGTTGTCTGACGCTCTGGCAATCGACGTTGGTTCGCCGGAGCCGGCGCGTAAATAGCCGGGGAGTGGACAACGAAGGCCGGGAGCTCGGGGATTGCTCCCGGCCTTCACTTTTCTTGGGGGTGAATGGGAGAGGAAGCTGGGAGGGAGCGGCCTCGGCGGGAGGTCGCTGCCTGTGGGGCGGCCGCTTGCTGCTGCGGCCGGATGCGGCGCGCGTAGAATCGCCCACGACGAGCGCAAGCGACGAGAGGATGCAGTGATGGAGGCGAGCCGCACCCGCAAGACCGGCGCCAGCCGGAAATCGAGCCCCAACGGCAACAAGGCCACGAAGTCCTCCGCGAAGGGTTCGAAGGCGAAGTCAAAGCCGAAGCCGACGCTCGAGTCCTTCAACCCCGCGACCGGCGAGCTGATCGGCACCGTCGAGACAATCACCCCGGCGAAGGTCCAGGGGATCGTCGACGACGTCGCCGAGGTGCAGCCGTTCTGGGCGGCCCTCTCGCTCGAGGACCGGGCCAGGTACATGCGCCGCGCGGTCGACGTGCTGCTCGCGGAGTTGGACGAGATCGCAGAGCTGCTCACCAACGAGCAGGGCAAGCCGCGGGTGGAGAGCTACACGATGGAGCTCCTCCCCATCGTCGACTCGCTCAAGTGGATCGCCGACAACGGCCCGAGCATCCTCGCCGACGAGAAGCTCTCCATGCCCCTAATTCTGAAGTCGAAGAGCGCCAAGTTCGCGTTCGAGCCGATCGGCGTCGTCGGGGTGATCGCACCGTGGAACTACCCGTGGTCGATCCCCTTCGGCGAGGTCGCGATCGCGCTGATGGCCGGCAACGGCGTGGTGCTCAAGCCGGCCAGCCTGACGCCGCTGATCGGTGACCGGATCCGCCAGACCTTCGAGAAGGCCGGCCTGCCCGAGGGCCTGATCCACACGGTTCACGGCGGTGGCCGGATCGGCGACGCGCTTGTCAAGTCCACGGCCGGGAAGATCTTCTTCACCGGCTCCGTCGAGGTGGGCAGGAAGGTCGGCGTCGAGTGTGCCAAGCGGATGAAGGGCTCGGTGCTCGAGCTGGGCGGCAAGGACCCGCAGATCGTCTGCGCCGACGCCGACCTGGCCAACGCCGTCTCCGGCGCGGTCTGGGCCGGCTTCGCCAACGCCGGCCAGACCTGCTCGGGAATCGAGCGCGTCTACGTCGTCGACGAGGTCGCCGACCGGTTCCTCGACGGCGTCGTCCGCGAGACCGAGCGACTCACGGTCGGGGACCCGCGCGAGTGGACCACCGAGATCGGCCCGATGGTCTCCGACGAGCAGGCCGCGATCGTCGCCGACCTGGTCGACGACGCGGTGAAGAACGGCGCCAAGCAGCTCACCGGCGGCCCGACCAAGGTCAACGGCATGAAGGGGAGCTTCATCGCTCCCGTCGTGCTGACCGAGGTCACGCACGACATGCGGATCATGAACGAGGAGATCTTCGGCCCTGTCCTGCCCGTGATGAGGGTCAAGTCGGAGGAGGAGGCCATCGCCCTCGCCAACGACTCGCAGTTCGGCCTCGGCGCCAGTGTCTGGACCAAGGACCGCGCCAAGGGCGAGCGCATGGCGCATCAGATCGAGTCCGGCATGGTCTGGGTGAACGACCACTCCTTCTCGCACGGCGCCTGCCAGTGCGCCTGGGGCGGCGTCAAGGATTCGGGTCTGGGCCGCTCACACTCCAAGTTCGGCTTCTACGAGTGCGTGAACGTCAAGCAGCTCGCCTGGGAGCCCGGCTGGACCCGCGACATGTGGTGGCAGCCGTACGACCGCAAGCTCGCGGACGCGATTCGCTCCTCGGCGCAGCTGCTCTACAGCCGCAACGGCAACCGTTTGCAGGCGCTGCGCGAGGGCTTCCGGCCGTTGGTCGAGGTCACCCGCCGCACGATGCAAAAGGGTAAGTAACCGCCCCGCTCGCAATCAGCGACGTTTCCCTGGACGTATCGCGTGGTACTCACGTAGCGTGCTTAGTGGGTTGAGTATGCGCAGGGGCCTCACGCTCGTTGCGGGAGCGCTGTTGGCGACGGTGGTCCTGATAGCTGCCCTTGCCCCCGCGCTCGCCCCAGCGAAGAAGGCGAAGGCCAAGGTCCGAAATCCGGGCAAGCTCGTCATGGCGACCCAGACCTATCGCCTTGACAAGGTCGATGATTATCAGCGGATGACCGTCGGCTGTCCCGGAGGCAAGGAACCCTACGGAGGCGGCTTTCTCACCAATCCTCCGCCCGACCTTGGCCAGGGGGTGTACCCGAACTCCTATGAACGCCTCGGACAGCAGAGCGGCTACCACATCACCGCGACCCTGATCAACCCGGCCAGGACGCAGGTGGTTCCGAGGGACGTGACCCTCCAGGCGGTCTGCGGCAAGAAGATCGGGCCGATTGACGACCCCCACGTGATCGCACAGCTCGGCCCCGGCGACGGCCCGAAGACGCTGGTCGCGAAGTGCCCGAAGAAGCAGACGCTGATCGGCGGCGGCTACCAGCGCTCGAACGGGATCACCGACGGAGGCGTGATGACGACCGAGTCGCACCGCACCTCCGCCAGGACCTGGCGGGTCGTCGCCAACGACCCCGGTGGCTTCGCGGGGGAGGCGGTCTCGATCGGTTACTGCGTGAAGAGCAAGAAATCCCTGATCACCGAGCTGTCCGGCACGGTCAACATCGGCCAGCGCGAGACGGCGACGGCGACCACCCCTCCCTGCCCGGCGGGACGCCAGCTGGTCTTCTCGGGGTTCAGTGCTCCCCCGGCCGGCAGCATTCGCTTCCTCGGCTCGGGCTTCAACCCGGATGGCAGCACCTCGGCGACCGGATTCAACTCAGGCGCGCCGGCGACGCTCACGGCGTACAGCTACTGCCTCAGGGTCTAGCTCCATCGATTTACCGGCAAGGAAGCCACGCGCCTTTACCGTGACTATCGAGCTGCCGATGGGTTACCGGTGAAGATGGTTGCGACGATGACAGGGGTGACCAAGGGCCGCGCGGGCATCGCGCTGCCGCTGCTCGCCGTCTGCGGGGTCCTCCTCGGGCTGCTGCTCGGCGTGGAGGGAGCCGCCGCCAAGGCGGTGACCTACACGCACAAGAGCTTCAAGATCGCGGGAGCGAACGAGAAGCGGCGTCTGACCGTCCGCTGCCCAGGGCGTCTCGTGCCGCTCGGCGGCGGCATGACCAGTTCCCCGGCTCCCGACGCCGACGGCGAGGGGGTCTATCCGCACTCCTACGAGCGGCTCGGCGTGCAGCATGGCTACCACTCAACGGTGGTGCTGTTCGACCCCTCGCCCGAGAGCACCACGCAGCGCAGCGTCACGCTGCAGGCGGCCTGCGCCCGCAAGCAGAAGCACGTCACGCCTCCCCACACGACCGTGTACGTCAACCCCGGGCAATCGAGGACCGCCGTCGCCACCTGCCCCGGCAAGAGGGAGCTCTTCGGCGGCGGCTTCCAGCGAACCGACTTCATCGCGCGAGGCGGCGACTACATCACCGAGTCGCGTGCGATCTCCGACAAGTCTTGGAGCGTCACCGGGCACGCCTTCGGTGGGTTCGGGGGGAGCTCACCGCGATCGCCTACTGCTGGCACAGCAAGAAGCCATTGCTGAGAGAGGTCTCCGCCTCGGCGTCCGTCGGGACCGGCCGGTTCGCGACGGCGACGACCCCTCCCTGCCCGGTCGGCCACATCGTCTTCGGCGGCTTCAGCAGCTCGCCGTCGGGATCCGTCCTCTTCACCAATGGGGCCTTCACCGGCGCCGGCGGCTGGACCGCTTCGGCGATGAATCACTTCGGGCCCAGCGCAAGCATCACGGCGTACGGGTACTGCTTGAAGCTCTAGATTCGCTCCAATGATGGAGCGAACCGCCGCCGTGGCCGCGCCCAGGGCAAGCACGACCGGGCAGTCCGCGATCGAGCTCAAGGGACTGCGCCGCCACTTCGGGGACCGGACGGCGCTCGGCGGCGTCAGCGCCCGGCTCGAGCGCGGCGAGAGCCTAGCCGTGCTCGGGCCGAACGGCTCGGGCAAGTCCACCCTGCTGCGGATCCTGGCCGGCCTACTGCGACCGAGCGGCGGTGAGGTCACAGTCCTGGGATGCGCCCTGCCCAATGAGACCCACCGGCTGCGCGGGCGGGTCGGCTACCTCGGGCATGCGCCGCTGCTCTACCGCGACCTCAGCCCCCGGGAGAACCTCAGCCTCGCGGCGGCCCTGCACGGACTCGATCCGGCGGCCGCCGGGGCGCGGATCGAACAGCTCTTGGAGTCGGTCCGAATGGCCGGTCGGGGAGACGATCGCGTCGCCGAGCTCTCGGCGGGGATGAAGCAGCGAATCGACATCTGCCGATCGATCCTGCACGAGCCAGAGCTCCTTCTCCTCGACGAGCCCGACGCCCATCTCGACGCCGAGGCCCGCCTGCTCGTCGACCCGCTGATCGGCCCCGGCGGCGGCCCCAGCCGGGTGGTAGTCAGCCATGACCGCGAGTCGGCGACGGCGGGCGCGGATGTCGTCCTGGAGCTGCGATGACCCCCTTCTCGGCGCTGCTTCGCAAGGACCTGCGAGTGGAGCTCCGAACCCTGCGCTCGCTGCCCGCGATGGCCCTGTTCGCGGTCAGCGCGTTCGTCATCTTCCGGTTCGGGCTCGATCGCACGAGCCTCGACGGAGAGCTGGCCGCCGGCGTGCTCGTGCCCACCCTGCTCTTCGCCGCCCTGCTCGCGATCAACCGGCTGTTCGTCGCCGAGCGCGAGGAGGGAGGCTTCGACCTGATCCGCCTGGCGCCCGTCGACCGCACCGTCCTCTTCGCGGCAAAGGCGAGCGCGTTGGTGATCTACCTCGTGATCCTGGAGCTGGTGGCGGTGCCGATCTTCGCGCTCTTCTTCCTCGACTCGGCCTCGGGGCTGATCCCGTTCGCCCTCGTCCTGCTGCTCACCGATATCGGTCTGGCCGCCACTGGCGTCGTGATCTCGACGATCGCGACGATGTCGAGCGCCCGGGACCTGCTGGCTCCGCTGATCCTGCTGCCACTGCTGATCCCGCTGGTGATCGCGGCCGCCGGCGCGGGCGAGCACCTGCTGGCCTCGGGCGGCCCCGACTATGGGCGCTTCGGGACATGGCTGGCGCTGCTCGGCCTCTACGATCTGATCTTCCTCTTGGTGGGTTACGCGACCTTCGACTTCCTGCTCGAGGACTAGCCCGGGAGCACCTCAATGGCCACAGCGCTCAGATCGATAACCCTCCGCCGACTCGCGATCGCGACGGTCGCGGTGATGGGGGCGGGGTACGCGCTGGCCTTCCTCTACGCGCCCGAGGATGCCAATGAGGGCTTCGCCCAGAAGATCTTCTACCTCCACGTGCCCCTCGCCACCGTCGCGCTGCTGGGCTTCATCATCGCGGCCGTCCACGCGATCCGGCACCTCCGGACCGGAGACCCGAAACACGATGCGCGCTCCTACGTCTCGATCCACATCTCGGTGATCTTCGGCCTGGCCGTGCTGCTCACCGGTGCGATCTGGGCGAAGAGCCAGTGGGGCGTCTGGTGGGAGTGGCGCGAGCCGACGCTGGTGAGCTTCCTGATCGTCTTCCTGCTCTACGCGACCTACTACCCGCTGCGCTACGCGATCGAGGACCGTGACCGCCAGGCCCGCTACTCGTCGGTCTTCGCGATCACGGCGGGCGCCTTCGTCCCCCTCAACTTCCTGGCCGTGCGGCTGGCGCAGCCGTACATCCATCCCCGGACCTTCTCGTCGTCCGGCGGATTGCCGGGCGAGATGCTCTTTGCGTTCCTGGTCTGCCTGGTTGGCATGGCGCTGCTCTGGGCGACGCTGGTCTGGTTCGAGCTCGACGCCAAGAGCGCGTCGGGGAACCTGAAGAGGATCCGGCGGGCGCTGGAGGCGACGACGTGATCCCGCTCGCTCTCGAGAACGGGGGCTACGTCGGGGCCGCGTACGCGGTGTTCCTGGTGCTGCTCCTGATCTACGTGGCGATCATGGCCGCCAAGCTGCAGCGCATCCAGCGCGACCTGGGCTCGCTCGCCGAGCTGGCGGACCGCCAGCGTCCCCCCAGGGCCGATCGCGACGTCGGCCACATCCGCGGCCGCGAGCAGGAGATCCAGGCGGTGCGCCAGGGGGATCGGGGATGAGCGGCCTCCTCGCCCTCGGCGTCTCCCACCGCACCGCGCCGCTGGCCCTGCGCGAGCAGCTCGCCCTCACCGAGGGGCGCGCCGCCGGCGTGCTCAACGCGCTCGTCTCAGAGGAGCCGATCAGCGAGGCCGTGGCGCTCTCGACCTGCAACCGCACCGAGCTCTACCTCGTCGCCACCGACTCGGTCGAGGCCGAGGCCGCGGGTCTCGGCGTTCTGGCGCGTGAGGCTGGGATCCGCCCAACCGAGCTGCTCGGGCCGCTCTACTCGCTGCGTGGCGCCGAGGCCGCTCGTCATCTCTACCGGGTGACCGCAGGGCTGGAGTCGATGATCATCGGCGAGGCCGAGATCCAGGGACAGGTGAAGCGCGCCTACGAGCTCGCTCTCGTCGAGGGCGCGCCGGGCCCGATCCTGAACCGGATGTTCCGCGGGGCGCTCGCCGCCGGCAAGCGCGCCCGGACCGAGACCGCCGTCGGCCAGAAGGGCGTCTCGATCCCATCCGTCGCGGTGGAGCTGGCCCAGCGCAATCTCGGCGATCTATCCGAGCGGCGTGTGTTGCTGATCGGTGCGGGCGAGACCTCCGAGCTCACTGCCCGCGCCCTCGCCGCGCGCGGCTCGGATGCCGTCTTCATCGCCAACCGCGGATACAACCGCGCCATCTCGCTGGCCCAGCGCTTCGGCGGCAGGGCCGTCCGGATCGACGACCTGCCCTCGCAGCTGGCGGGCGCCGACATCGTCGTCTCGGCGACCAACTCCCCGCACCACCTGATCGAGCGCTCGGGGCTCTCATTGATCATGGGGGAGCGCGAGGGGAGGCCGCTGCTGCTTGTCGACCTCGCGGTGCCCCGCGACATCGATCCGGAGTGCCGGGAGATCGACGGCGTGAGCCTGTATGACGTCGACGAGGTCCAGGCGATCGTCGAGCAGAACGCGTCCGGCCGCGAGGCCGAGGCTCGCCGGGCGGGTGGGATCCTCGACTCCGAGCTCGCCCGCTTCGAGCAGTGGCTGGGGGCCCAGGAGGTGATGCCGACGGTCGCAGCCCTGCGGGAGCGCGCCGACTCCATCGTCGCCCAGGTCCTCGCCGAGAACGCCACCCGCTGGGAGAGCCTCTCGGCCACCGACCGCGAGCGGATCGAGCAGATGGCGCGCGCGATTGCCAACCGCCTCCTGCACGAGCCGACCGTGAGGATCAAGGGCGTCGCCGACCGCGAGGACGCCTACCTCCAGGTCAGTGCCCTTCGCGAGCTCTTCGGCCTCGACGCCGGCACCGAGCCGGAGGCCACAGAGGGCGCCGACGTCGCCTCCCTCGACGAGAGGCGCCGTCGCAACGAACGCAGCTGAGGCGGCGGTGACGGAGCCACCGCTTCGGCTTGGAACGCGCGGCAGTCCGCTGGCCCTCGCACAGGCGAAGTCGGTCGCCAAGCTGCTCGGCGAAGCGGAGATCATGACGATCAAGACAGCCGGCGACCACCCTTATGAAACGGGTGGCTCCTCGGCTTCGCCTGCGGAGCCCCCTCGCATCTACGACAAGGCCCGCTTCGTCAGGGAGATCGAGGGCGCCCTGCTGGCCGGCGAGATCGACCTGGCCGTCCATTCCGCCAAGGACCTCCCCACCGAGCTGCCCGACGGCCTGGCGATCGCGGGCGTTCCCGCCCGAGAGGACGCGCGGGACGCGTATATAGGCGGTGTGAGCTCGCTGGGGAAGGTTCCCGAGGGATCGCGCATCGGCACCTCGAGCCTGCGCCGCCGCGCTCAGATCCTGGCGCTGCGGCCCGACCTGGAGATCGTCGAGGTGCGCGGCAACGTCGACACGAGGTTGGCGAAGCTCGAGTCGGGCGAGTTCGACGGGCTCGTGCTGGCCGCCGCGGGGATGCACCGCCTGGGCCGCACTGAGCAGATCTCGTTCGTGCTCGAGCTCGAGGAGCTGATCCCTTCGCCCGGGCAGGGAGCGCTCGCCATCGAAGCGCTTCACGCGAAGGATCGCCCCGTGACC
The DNA here is from genome assembly GCA_963774305.1 of uncultured Solirubrobacterales bacterium. Lineage (GTDB taxonomy): Bacteria > Actinomycetota > Thermoleophilia > Solirubrobacterales > 70-9 > DASUPK01. The sequence continues at coordinate 108,913 of CAVZEM010000001.1, forward strand.
GCGGCCGAATCGATCACCGACCGCGGCGCCCTCGGGACCCTGTCCGCCGAGCGATCCCTGGTCGCCGCCCTCGACGCGACCTGCAACACGCCCCTGGGGGCGCACGCCACCCTCGAACGCGGTGGGCGGATGCGACTGCGGGCGTTCTGCGGCCTGCCGGACGGCAGCGAGTGGCTCTGGGACGAGCTCGAGATGGACGCATCCGAGCCCGAGGCCCTCGGGCGGGCGCTGGCCGAGCGGATGAGGTCGGCAGGCGCCACCGACATCCTGGCGCGGGCGGAGGAGATGGCGGATATGCGAGGGCGCTCCGCAGGCGAAGCCGAGGAGCGACCCGTTTCATGATGAGCGCCACTCCCGGAATCGTCTACCTCGTCGGCGCCGGCCCCGGCGACCCCGGTCTGATGACGACCCGCTCGCTCGAGCTGATCGTGGCCGCCGACGTGATCGTCCACGACCGGCTGATCCCCCGCGACGCGCTGGCCGTCGCCGGCCCCGAGGCCGAGCTGATCTACGTCGGCAAGGAGCCCGGCGACGCAAGCGTGCCCCAGGAGGGCATCGCCGGGCTGCTGATCGACAGGGCGCGCCAGGGCAAGCTCGTCGTCCGCCTGAAGGGCGGTGACCCCTTCGTCTTCGGCCGCGGCGGCGAGGAGGCCGAGGCGCTGGCCGACGCCGAGATCCCCTTCGAAGTCGTTCCGGGAATCACGGCCGGGATCGCCGCGCCCGCCTACGCCGGCATCCCGGTCACCCATCGCGACGACGCCTCCGCGGTCGCCTTCGTCACCGGCCACGAGGACCCCGACAAGGAGGACTCGGCGCTCGACTACGAGACCCTCGCCGGCTTCCCTGGCACCCTCGTCTTCTACATGGGGGTCAAGGCGCTGCCGCGCATCGCCGATGCGCTGATCGCCGCCGGGCGGGACGCCTCCGAGCCCGCGGCCGTGGTGGAGCGCGGGACCCTCCCGGGACAGCGCACCGTGAGCTCGACGCTCGAGGGCATCGCCAAGGCTGCCGAGGAGGCCGGGATTCGACCACCGTCGGTGACGGTCGTCGGCCCGGTGGCCGCTCGCCGCGAGCGGATCGCCTGGCTCGAGCGCCGTCCGCTGCACGGCAGGAAGGTCATCGTCACGCGCGCCCGTGCGCAGGCGAGCGAGCTGGCGCGCCAGCTCGACGCGCTCGGCGCCGAGCCGATCGAGCTGCCGGCAATCCGGATCGAGCCACGGATCGACTCCAAGGAGGTCCGCGACGCGATCGAGAGCCTCCACACCTACGCGCTCGTCTGCGTCACGAGCCCGAACGGCGCGCGCCTGCTCTTCGAGGCGATGGCGGCCCAGGGTCGCGATTCACGGGCGCTCGCCAACGCCAGCGTCGCCGCAATCGGCGCCGGGACGGAGGCCGCCCTGGCGGCGGGCGGCATCCTCGCCGACATCGTTCCCGAGCGGTTCGTCGCCGAGGAGCTGGTGAAGGAGCTCAACAAGCTCCAGCTCGACGGCAAGCCGGTACTGATCGCGCGCGCCGCCGAGGCGCGCGAGCTGCTTCCCGACGCCCTGCGCAAGCGAGGAGCGAAGGTCGATGAGGTGGCGCTCTACGAGACGGTCGCGGAGACCCCGGATCCAGATGAGCTCGAACGCGCCCGCGACGCGGACTTCATCACCTTCACCTCATCGTCAACGGTCCGCAACTTCATGGCGGCGAACGAGAGCGGCATCCCGGACGGCGCCAAGATCATCTCGATCGGCCCGATCACCAGCGCAGCGGCCCGTGAGGCGGGCCTGACCGTCGACGTCGAGGCGGAGCGACACGACATCTCGGGATTGGTCGAGGCGGTGCTCAGGGCCTCGGCGACGTAGGGTTCGGCCGTGGCTACGCCGCGGCCGATCACCTTCCTCTCCGACTACGGGTATGAGGACGAATTCGCAGGGGTGTGCCGGGCGGTGATCTCGCAGATCGCCCCCGGCGCGCCGCTGATCGACCTCACGCACGGGATCGGACGCCAGGACGTGCGCCAGGGCGCCATCGCTCTCGCCAACGCGCTCCCCTCATGCCCGCCCGGAGTGCATCTGGCTGTGGTCGATCCGGGGGTCGGCTCCGCCCGCCGGGCGGTCGCGGCTGCGGCCGCCGAGGGAAGGTTCCTGGTCGGCCCCGACAACGGGCTTCTCTCGCGCGCACTCGACCGGCTCGGCGGTGCTCTGGACGCCGTTGAGATCTCGAACTCCCCGTTCAGGCTGGAGCCCATCTCGGCGACCTTCCACGGCCGCGACCTGTTCGCGCCTGTGGCCGCGCACCTCTCTCTCGGAGCCCGGCTCGAAGAGGCCGGTGAGACCATCGACCCAAGCTCCCTCACCACCCTCGACCTGCCGACCCCGCGGATCACGGAAGGTGAGGTCGTCGCCCACGCCATTCACCGGGACGGCTACGGCAACGTGACCCTCGACCTCGATGCGTCGATGCTCGCTGGCGGGCCGATCGGTCCGGGGGACGCCCTGGAGGTCCGGGCGCCGGACGGTCGCTTCCAGGCCGTCTGGGCTCGCACCTTCGCCGATGTGGGTCCCGCCGAGGTGCTGCTCTTCGAGGATTCCTTTGGCGCCCTGGCCCTCGCGGTCAGCGGCGGCAGCGCCGCCGGGCTGATGGACCTGCAGCCCGACAGCGAGATCACGCTGCGCCCGCTGAAGTGACCGTGGAGCTGGGCCGCCCCCACCGCCACTTCCGCCGAGTCGACTCGACCAATGAGCGGGCGAAGGAGCTCGCCATGGCTGACGCGCCGGGTGGTCTCGTGATCGCGGCCGATGAGCAGACGGCGGGGCGGGGCCGCCGAGGCAACGCGTGGTTCGCGCCCCCGGGCTCCTGCCTGCTCTACTCGGCGCTCGTCCGGCCCTTCGCCGCCCATCGGTCGCCGCTATTGCCGCTGGCCGTCCCGGTGGCGGTCTGCGAGGCGGCCGAGGCCGTCGCCCCGGTCCGCTGCCAGGTCAAATGGCCGAACGACGTCTGGATCGACGAGCGCAAGGTCGCCGGCGTCCTGGTCGAGGCTCGCCCCGACGAGAGCTGGGCGGTGGTCGGGGTCGGCCTCAACGTGGCGATCACGGAGGAGGAATTCCCGCCTGAGCTCCGTGAGACGGCCATCTCGCTGCTCCCGACGGAGGCCGAGGGGGGTCTGCCGCCGGGCGGCGCACCGGGCGTTCGCCGCGCGCTCACGGCCCTGAACGAGACACTTGGCCGCTGGCTCGAGGCCGGCGACGACGAGGTGCTGAGCGCCTACCGGGCCCGGGACGCGCTCTGCGGCCGGCGGATCTCCTGGGAGGGCGGCCAGGGCCTCGCCGAGGAAATCGACGAGCGCGGCCACCTGGTGGTCGAGAAGGACGACGGAGAGCGGGTGGCGCTCGGCGCCGGCGAGGTCCACCTCGCGATACAGAGCTAGGTCAGTCCGACCGGTCTACGACTCGTCAGCGGCCTCGGCGGCCTCCAGCTCCTCGTCCGCCTCCGACGCAGACCCGTTCTCGGCGTCGGTGACTTCGAGCTCCTCGATCTCGTGCTCATCGCTGCGCCCGCCGTTCGCCTCCGCGCCGGCGCCGTTCTTCTTGGAGGCGCCGCTCTGAGAGCCACCCTTGCGCTTGCGGCGGCGCCGCTTGCCGCCGGCCTTCGGGAAGTTGCGAAGCAGCTCGCGGGCGACGGCGGAGGGCTTCCGGGCGGCGCGCATCCGCGCCCCGCGCAGGACCTCCTCACCCTCTGGGGTGTGGGAGACGCCGGCGGCGAGCAGGGCCGCGGCTAGGCGGCGGTCCTGGTTTCGCGCGGCATGGACGAGCCGGCGGGCGTTGCGCCCGTGGGCCCGGCCGGATGAATTGACGAGCAGGCCCAGCAGGCGCTTGGTCTCGGGCCAGCGCTGCACGGCGTACTCCTCGTGCAGGTCGCGCGTGTAGTCGGCGAGCCGCCAGACCCAGGCCTGGGCCTGGTCGCGGCGGCCGATCCGGCGCTCGGCGAGCGCCTCGAGCATGACCTTGGTCCCGGCGCGTCGATCGTCCCGCGGCCAGGTGCCGATCGTGTCGATCGCGTCGTCGAAGGCATCGGCGTCCCGTAGGGCGGCGATTTCCACCAGCGCCTTGATCCGCAGCTGCTGGTTGCGATTCCGCTGCACGCATGTGAGCAGGAAGCGGCGGCGGAGCTCCTTGGTCTGGTCGTTCTGGAGCATGGCCTTGGCGCGCCGCCAGCCGGAGGGATTGACGCGGGCGCCGGCGAGAGCGGCCCAGACGTGCTGCTCGGAGTGGTTCAGGTTCTCGACCGCGATCCTCCAGAGCTCTCGCTCCAGGACGCGCAGGCGGCGCTCCGACTTGTCGGAGACCGGCACGACCCGCTTCTCGACCCGGACCCGTCGCCCGCGGCCGCGCCGCACGGGGCCGACGACGATCGCGCCGCCCCGGTAAACGTCGCGGTCGAGCAGGCTGTGAAGAGTGACGATGGTCTCGTCGTGGGTGGTGGCTGGGTGGACGAGGTCGATCACGAGGCCCGCCTCCTTGCCGGGGTTGCGGCGAGTGACTCGCCCGACCCGCTGCTGGTAGACGCGGCGGGAGGCGGTCGGCGCCAGGTGCATGCAGATCGTCGCGCGCGGAGAGTTCCAGCCCTCGGCGAGGAGCATCGCGTTGCAGAGCACATCGACCTCGCCTCGCTCGAATCCGGCCAGGATCTCCGCCAGCTCGCGCTTCGGGGTCTCGCCCGAGACGGCGCGCGCGTTGATGCCCGCGTCCTGGAAGGCCTTGGCGACGTTTTTGGCGTGCTTGACGCCGGCGGTGTAGACGACCCCCGGGACGCGGCGGAAGCGCGAGCGATAGAGGTCCGCGATCGCGACGTTGAAGGGCGCCTGGTCCAGCAGCTTGGCGAGCTCCTCCTGGTCGAAGTCCTGATCCACCTCGCCCTTGCGCAGCGGCACCTTGGCGATCGTGCGCACGCCGGGGCCCGGCGGGATCCGGACGCAGCGCAGCGGCGCGATCACCCCGCGGCGGGCGGCCTGTGCCAGGTCGAAGCGGGAGGTCTGGGTGGGGAAGAGGTCGGCGACGTGGCGGGCGATCAGCGCGCCGGTCGCAGTCATGCCGATGAAGACCGGGCCGACCCAGGCGCGGATGCAGCCGCTGGTCTTCTCGCCGAGCGCCGTGTGGGCCTCGTCGCAGATCACGATCGAGTAGGCGTCGGAGACGCGGCCGGCGTTGCGGACGAACCACTGATAGGTCTCGACCGTCACCGGCCCGTAGGGATGGTCGGCGCCATCGAGCAGGGGCGGCGAGAGCCGGTCGGCGTAGCCGCGGTCGGAGATCTCGCCGATGAACTGGTCGACCAGGTTCCGGCGGTGGGTGAGGATCAGGATGCCGCCCGTGCGGGAGGCCTCGATGAAGCCGACGGCGGCGACCGTCTTGCCGGATCCGGTGGCGTGCTCGAACCAGAAGCGCCTGTTGGCACCCGGATCCTCCGGGGCCTCCTCGACGACCTCCTCGTCCTCCTCCTCGATCCAGTCCTCGGCCTCCTCCTCCTCGGTAGCCTCCTCCTCTTCTTCCTCCTCCTCGAGGGCCTCCTCCGCGGTGTCGGCGCCTGCGCCGTTCTCGGAGGGCGCCTCGTCCTTGGTGGCGGCCGGGGCGCTGCCGTTCCCGTTGCCCGTCCAAGCGTGGCCGTTGAGGCGCTCCTGGACGTCGGCGATCAGCGCCGCCAGCGTCCCCGAGAGCGCATCGACCTGATGGGCGGAGAGCTCAGCGCCGTCGGCAAGATGAGGCTCGTCCTCGGAGAGCAGGCGCTCGAGGCCGAGCATGAGGGAGAAGTCGCGGCGCCATTCGATCGACGGCGCCTCACGGCCCTCGTCGATCTCGGCGAGCGCGGCGTCCAGCGCGCGGCGTCGCGGGGTGCCGGGCGCGAGGTCCTTGGGCTTCTCGCCCTCGAGCAGGAAAGGCTCACGTGCGAACTCTCGTGCACGTTCGATGTCGGCGCTCGTCGGCGCCCTTGCCGCTTTGGCGGCTGGCTTGGTCTGGTCAGCCATCTGAGGCTCTCTGATCCGCCGCTCCCCGCCAATCGAAAGGATGGCGAGGCGCATGTGGCCTGATCACGGAAGACACCCGAGATACGGCTGTCCGCTCCGGGCTCTCCCTGGGTCCAGGAACTCGATGGACCGATAGGAATTAAAGCACTCTTGATCGACAACACGTATTCCCTGAATGTGAACTCCAACTCAAAGAGGCATGGAATCGCCCCAGCCGGCCTCGCCGCGTGCCTGCTGGCCGTACTTCTCCTGGCCGGCTGCGCCGGGGGGAGTGGGGGAAACCCGGACTCCCGGCTCTCCCTCCAGCAGGCGACCCAGCCGCTCACCGGGGCCCCGCCGCAGCTGGCGGAGATCCGCAGTCAGGCCAACCAGCTGCTCGACGGCGGCAAGGGCGCCTTCGACCAACGCATCCACGCGCTCAAGGGGACGCCGATCGTGGTCAACGACTGGGCCTCTTGGTGCGGCCCCTGCCGCTTCGAGTTCCCGTTCCTCCAGTCCCAGGCGTCGAAGCATGCGAAGGACATCGCCTTCCTCGGGGTGGACTCAGACGACTCGAGCGGGTCGGCGAAGACCTTCCTGGGCGAGCTGCCGCTCCCCTACCCGTCCTACAGCGACCCCGACAAGTCGATCCGCCAGGAGCTGCACGGGATCGGGTATCCCGCGACCGTCTTCTACGACCGGGCCGGGAATGTCGCTTACACGCACCAGGGCCAGTACCGCTCAGAGGCCGATCTGGCCGCCGATATCGAGCGCTACGCGACAGAGGGCGGATAATGAAGTCATGACCGAGCTCGCCATCGCGCTGCTGGTCGTGGCCGTGCTTCTGTTCATCGCCGAAGCGCATGCTCCCACGACGGTGCTCGGGCTGCTGGGTGTGGCGGCGCTGGTCGGAGCCGGCTTCGCGTGGCGGGACGCCGGGCACGACCTCCCGGTCGCGGCGATCGTCATCGCGGGCGTGATCCTCGCCGGCTTCATCGTCTTCGCCTCCCGCAAGGCGCTCGCAGCCCATCGCGAGCAACCGGTGAAGACCGGCTACGAGGAGCTGGTGGGCGACCTGGGCGAGGTGCGGGAGCCGCTCGATCCTGAGGGCCAGGTCTTCATCGAGGGCGCGCTCTGGCGCGCTCGCGTCGCGGACCGCAAGAGCACGATCGGCCCAGGCAATAGAGTGCGAGTGAAGTCGGTGGACGGCCTGACGCTGGAGGTCGAACCCGCCCCCGACCAATACCCGGCAAGCGCCGAGAAAGGGACCTGACACATGGCGGTAGCAATCGGCGTCGTCGTTGTAGTCGTCTTCTTCATCCTGATCTTCCTCGGCTCCGCGGTCCGGGTCCTGCGCGAGTACGAGCGCGGCGTGATCTTCCGCCTCGGCCGGCTGATCGCACAGAAGGGGCCCGGCCTGATCATCCTGATCCCCGTGATCGACCGGATGGTCCGCGTCGACCTGCGGACGGTCACCCTCAACATCCCGCCGCAGGAGGTGATCACGCGCGACAACGTGCCCGCGCGCGTCAACGCGGTCGCCTACTTCCGGGTGATCGACCCCAACAAGGCGATCGTCGAGGTCGAGAACTTCCTGCTGGCCACCTCGCAGATCGCCCAGACCACGCTGCGGTCGGTACTGGGCAAGGCCGACCTCGATCAGCTGCTCGCCGAGCGCGAGCGACTCAACGAGGACCTGCAGAAGATCATCGACGAGCAGACGGAACCGTGGGGCGTAAAGGTGAGCACGGTCGAGATCAAGGACGTCGAGATTCCAGAGCAGATGCAGAGGGCGATGGCCCGGCAGGCCGAGGCCGAGAGGGAGCGGCGCGCCAAGATCATCAACTCCGAGGGCGAATACCAAGCCGCGGAGAAGCTCGCCCAGGCCGCCGACATCATCTCCAAGAACCCGGCGACCCTGCAGCTGCGCTACCTGCAGACGCTCCTGGAGATGGGCGTCAACCAGAACACGACGATCGTCTTCCCGCTGCCGATCGACCTGATCGAGGCCTTCACGGCGATGGCCAAGAACAACGCCGGCAAGTGAGCGCCACCGAACACCGCTCCGTTCAGACGCGCGTTTGAGCGCCGACTGCCGGCTCACCGTGACCGTGCGGACAGCCCGCGACGCCGACGAGGTGCAGGCCGCCATGGACCTGCGGGTCAGGGTCTTCTTCGAGGAACAGGGCGTCTCGCGCGAGGAGGAGTTCGACGGCCTGGACGACAAGTCCACCCAGATCGTGGCGCTGGACGAGTCCGGCGTGATCGCAACCTGTCGGTTGCGCTATCTCGAGGGCGGTGACGTCTGCAAGCTGGAGCGCATGGCGGTGGAGCGGCGACTCCGGAAGGCGGGCGTCGGCAGCAGGCTGCTCGCGGGAGCTGAGGAGGAGGGACGAGAGCAGGGGGCTCGCGACATGCTCCTGCACGCCCAGCGGCACGCCGAGCCCTTCTACGCGTCGAACGGATACATCGCCGAGGGCGAGACGTTCATGGAGGCCGACATCGCGCACGTCCGGATGCGGAAGGCGCTCTAGGTGGCCGAGGAGAAGCCGACTCCAGAGATCAGGCTCGACCAGCTCACCGGACTCCGCACGATCCTCTCCCCCGCGCGGGCCGACCGCCCCTTCGACTTCGGCGGCGCCCCGAGCGAGGGGGACAGTGAGGCCGCCGAGCGCTGTCCATTCTGCGAGGGCCGCGAGGACCGCACCCCGCCCGAGGTCTGGGCGGACCGGCCGGGCGGGGGGCCGCCCGACAGCCCGGGCTGGAGGGTGAGGGCGGTGCCCAACCTCTATCCGGCTCTGGCCCAGACCGAGGAGGGCGGCGACGTCGAATCCGACGATGGCGTGACGCCGGCCGGGGACCCGTTGCGAGCCGCCTCGCGTGGGCGGGAGCCGGATCTATTCAGGGCAACCGTCGCCGCGGGCTTCCACGAGGTGATCGTCAACTCGCCGCGGCACCACACCTCTCTCGGGCAGCTCGACGACGCGGAGCTGTCCGCGGCGGTCGCGGGCTGGCGGGCGCGGATGAGCTCGCACGCCGAACGGGCGGCCTACGTGCAGCTGATCGTCAACGAGGGCAAGGAGGCCGGTGCCTCGCTCGAGCACAGTCACGCCCAGCTCTACGCCCTCGGCTTCGTGCCGGGCCAGATCGCGCGCGAGCGGGAGCGCTTCTCCTCCTACAACCAGCACACGATGGGCGGCGACCTGCTCGCCGAGATCGCCTCGGAGGAGGTCCGCCGCCGCGAGCGCCTTGTCGCGATCGACGACGATGCTCTGCTGATCTGCCCGTGGGCCTCGCGCTCCCCCTTCGAGCTCCGCATCATCCCCCGCAATCCGGCCCCGAGCTTCGAGCGCGACGGCGAGATCGGGGTGGGAATGCTCCGCACGGCGCTCCGGGCGCTGGAGGCGCGCTTCGGCCAGGTCCCTCAGTTCAACCTCTGGACCGTGACCGCACCGCGTGGAGCCGAGCCGTTCCACTGGCACATCGACATCGCCCCGCGGATCGGCATCCGCGCCGGATTCGAGATGTCCACCGGCGTCGAGCTCAACGTCTTCCCGCCGGAGCGCGCGGCGCCCGAGCTGCGCGAAGCGCTCGGGTAGGGTGCCCCCGTGCCCCCGGTCCGCCGACCCGTCCCCCGCTTCATCGCCGACGCCAGCACCGAGGGCCTGCCGTACGGGCGCTGGGGAGCGCGGCTGCGGGACGAGTTCGCCAAAGCCTGCGAGCCCCACATAGCCGAGGCGGGCGGCCCGCCCGGAGAGGTGACCTGGTTCCCCGAGCGGGGCTGGGGCGGGCGCGTCTACGTGCCGGGAGTGGCGCCTGTGGAGGGCGCCCAGGTGCCGAGCGAGTACTTCGGCCTCGTCTCCTTCGTGCGGCCGGCCGAGGGCGAGGACGGGGAGGCGAGCGCCTTCGAGGCGACGGCCGACTTCACCGACGTCACGGCCGACCAGAACCCGGACTGGATGATCGACCTGAACGAAGAGGTGATCGGCGCCTGGCGCGGCGAGAGCGATCGGCGCGGAGACGTCACCCTGGTCTGGGGGACGCCGCTCGTGCGCGGCGCCAAGGCCGCGACGGCCGAGCTCGACGCCGAGGTGGTCGATCAGACGCCGGTCACCGACGAGCGCTTCACGCTGGTCGCCGTCGACGCGGTCAAGGGCTTCCCGGACGAGCTCTTCCTCGAGGTCAAGATCTGGAGCGAGCAGGGCCAGCAGCTCGCCGCCGAGAGCCTCTACGACGAGCCGGAGTAGCGCTAGTGGCCGGCGACGAAGCGCCGGATCCAGCGCACCGCCGGCGAGCGGTATGGGTAATACAGATCCGAGGCGTGCCCGCGGTTGGGGACGATGCCGAGTTGCGATGACGGGTACTGGCGTGCCACCTTGCGGGCCTCGCTGACCGTGGTGATGTCGTCGAATTCGCCGGAGAGCACCAGGACCGGCAGCCCGGCGGGCTGCTTGGCGCCCTGTGGCACGGGCGGCTGCATCGGCGGCGTCGGCGCTGGCCAGGCGAGGCATCCGGTGAAGCCAGTGGCCGGGAGAGTCATCCACTGGGCCACCGTGAGCGGTGCGAACAGCCGGCGGCGCGGAAACGCGCCGATCGCCTGATCAAGCTGCGCCGTGCGCTGGGCGAAGCCGGCGGTGCGATCCACCCCTCCGCCGTGCAGCACGTTCTGACGCACGCCGGGTACACTCGGCGCGGGTGGAGGAACGCAGGCTTGAGATTGACTTCGTGGGGCACGCCTGTCTCAAGGTGGCCCACGGCGACACAAAGCTGTTGACGGACCCGTGGATCGACGGGCCCGCGTACACCGAGCAGTGGCACCACTACCCGCTCCCCGATCGATCGGTGCCGCTCGACGACGTGCAGTACATCCAGTACACGCACGGTCACGAGGACCATCTCCACCAGCCGTCGTTCCACCTGCTTCCGAAACAGTCGACCGTTCTGCTCACCAAACAATGGTTTGGGGGTAACCGGGAGTGGCTGCTCGACGAGGGATTCGAGCGGGTCGTCGAGATGACGTCGGGCCGCTGGATGTCGCTTGGCGACGACCTGAGCATCGTCAGCCTGGTGAACCGCAGCGACAGCCTCAGCGTCCTACGCACGTCGGAGGAGGTGCTCGTCAATGCCAACGACGCCCTGCATTGCTACGACGACGGCTGCATCGACTTCTACTGCCAGCGGATCCGATCGCTGGTCGAGGACCGGCCGATCGACTACCTGTTCTGCGGCTTCGGCGGGGCCAGCTACTTCCCGAACTGCCTGCGCCACCCCGAGAAGGACGACCACGGGGTCGCAGTGGCGCGTGAGGCGCACTTCGCGAGGGGCTTCGCCCGCGTCGTGCAGAACCTGAAGCCGCGCATGGCGTTCGCTTTCGCCGCCGGACTCGTCCTGCTCGAACCCTTCAATCAGTGGATCAATGAGGTGAAGTTCGCCAACGATCCGGTCGCGGTCACGAGGGAGGTGCTTCCGGAGATGGACGGCCGGCTGTTCAAGCTCCGCCCCGGAGACCGGATCGCCGACGGGCAGTTGATTCGCGGTGCCGCCTCTGTTCCGGCGGATCCCGTGGCCGACTACCGGTCGGTCTACGCGGATGAGATCCGGGCCAAGGAGGAGCGCCCACGACTGGAGCCGGAGCGCGCCGACGAGGTCCTGCGAGCTCTCGAGAAGAACTTCCGCGAGCGCCTGGAGCGCATTCGAACGAACAAGCCCGAGTTCGACTGGGCCGTGCGGCTGCGAGATCGCCCGGAATCGATCCTGCGCCTGACCCGTACGGACGGCAACCTCACGACAGCGAAGCTGCCGCCCGAGCAGCTCGACGAGGTGCGCGACATGGTGGTCGAGGCGAGCAGCGATGTGCTGCTGGCCGGGGTCGGCTCGCTCTGGGGCGGCGACTCGCTGCAGATCGGGTACGGAGGGCTCTTCGAACTGCGATCCGACGCGGCGATCGACAAGAACCACAGCAAGCAGTTCCTGAAGCTGGCCACGAAGCTCCCGCTGCAGTCGGACTACCTGCTGATGTCGCCGATCCGCGGCATCTCCCACCTGGCCCACAGCCCCTATCTCGCCCGTCAGGCCGCACGGATGGTCCTCCGGCGACCGAACAGCGCGATCACCGAGTCGGCAGGGAAGAAGGACATCATGGAGGCCCGCTACTGGATCGAGGCGCCGCCCTGTGAGGGCTGCCCCATCTGCGACGTCTCGCCCGACGAGGACCTCATTCGCGAGGATCTGGCGAGCCACGTCGACGGGCCGTAGGTCTATCTTGGCCGCGGGCCCCGATAGCTCAGCTGGATAGAGCGACTCCCTCCTAAGCAACACCCCTCGTCGCCTGTTCACGCCCAGCGGCAACGGGCAGATACGGTCCGATCCGGGGCGATTCTGGGCGATTTAGGCAGAAAACCGGGCTTCTGCGCAACGGCCGGGGCCGCCGCCGGCTCCGGCGTCCTGGGCGAGGGCCGCCTGACGGAGAAGCAGAAGCTTGCACGAAAGATCGACAGCGGAGAGGTCACGCCGCGCGGAATCAGAGGGAAGGACGAGTAGCGATCAATTAGTGCCGGGCCGCGGATAGTGTGCCCGGAGTCCACAAAATAGATCCAAGGAGAGGTCACATGAACAAGGATGGCCCGCATGCGATGGACCACGTCGTTCTCGTCCTGTTCGAGAACCGATCGCTGGACAACCTTCTGGGCCATCTCTACGGGCCCGACGATGGCAAGACCTTCGAGGGGGTGATCGGCAAGGACCTGAGCAATCCGATCCCCGACTGGGCCGAGCACGGCGTCGAGCGCAAGACCGTCCCGTACGAGGTCGCGACGGACATGGATGCCCCGAACCCGGACTCGGGCGAGGAGTACTTCCACACCAACACCCAGCTGTTCGGCACGCAGGACGAGCACAACCGCTGCAAGGTCGGCGATCAGGTCACCGCTCCGTGGAACGCCCCCGAGCCGGGTGCCAAGCCGACCATGGACGGGTTCGTGAAGGACTACATCAGCACCTTCACGGGAGAGATAGGCCGTCAGCCCACCTACGAGGAGTACGCGCACATCATGACCGGCTACACGCCGGAGCAGGTGCCGGTGCTCAGCACGATCGCGAAGGGCTTCGGCGTCTTCGACCACTGGTTCTGCGAGGTGCCCTCGCAGACGTTGATGAACAGGTCGTTCTGGACGGCCGCGACCTCGTCCGGCTTCACGATCAACTTGCCGACGAGCAACTTCACCCAGAAGAACGACGCCGAAACGATCTTCAACCGGCTCGAGGCGCACGATCGAACCTGGAAGGTCTACGTACAGGAGCCCTCCAGGATCTCGGGCACGGCACTGGCCAACCTGCCGAGGCTGAAAGACCGGCTCGCGACGAACTTCGTGCCGTTCTCCGAGTTCGAACAGGACGCGGCCAACGGGACGCTGCCGGACTTCAGCATGATCGAGCCGAACCTGGTCGCGGGACACAGCGACTACCACCCGGCCTGCGGCCGCGCGCTCCCCGGCGACGTCGAGATCCCGATCGACCCGCCGTCATCGATCCTGGGCGGCGAGGCCTTCCTGGCGCGGATCTACCAAGCGATCAGGTCGGCCGCCTCTGAGAAGGGCTCCAACGCCTACAACACGATGTTCTTCATCGGCTGGGACGAGCCGGGCGGCACCTACGACCACGTGCCCCCGGGACCCGTGCCAGCGCCCGACCCGAGCGAACCGGCGGGGCAGATGGACTTCACGTTCAACCGCTCCGGCTATCGGACCCCAGCGATCATCGTCTCCCCTTGGGTGGACGAGGGCATCGTGATCAACGACGAGCACCGGCACACGTCGATGATCTCCACGCTCCGGAAGGTGTGGGATCTCGGCGATCCGTTCACGGAACGCGACAAGGCAGCTGCTCCGATCGACCACCTGCTCTCCCGTGACACTCCGCGCGACCCTGCCAGCTGGCCGGACGTGAAGCCTCGCCCGGTGCCCAAGTACCACATGGACATGAAGGTCATGAACAACGCGATGGGTGCTCTCGGAAAAGCCCTGGGCTCTGGATTCATCGAGCACGCAAAGGAGCTCGGGGTCACTGTCCCGCCCGAGCTGAGCGATCCGAAGAAGACTCCGACAGCGGACGTGATGCTCCCCTTCATGAGGGAGGAGGCGGGCAAGATCTTCCCGCGCCTCGATCCTGACAACTAAGCCGGCGCCGATACGCTGCATCGGTTGGCGGACGCTGCCGACGTACCGAACCGCAGGCGTGGAGCGGAATACCAACACCGGCCCCGATAGCTCAGCTGGATAGAGCGACTCCCTCCTAAGGAGTAGGCCCCAGGTTCGAATCCTGGTCGGGGCGTTCATAACTTGCAGGGAGTTCTGTCAGACCGCTCTTTGCTCCCCACCGCTCGAGGGTACGAGAAGGGTACAAACGCCGCTTGGAAGCCCCCCGCGAAGGGCTTCTGCTCCTCGCCGATATGCCGCCGCCCCGCGGACCCGTGGGGCTACCGCTCTTCATCTGGACCAGCAGCGAGTCACTTGTTGCTGAGGGGCTGTCGCGCGCGCCCCTCCACGCGAGAGGAGAAGTGAGCGGTCTCGGAGTTAGCCGCCTGTTGAGGGTCTAGAACCCTGCGGGCATGAGCACGGTCATGCTTGACACGAATTGCCTCATCGACCTTGAGCAAAATCGGCAGCCGCACGCGGATCAGCTGCGCCAAGTGCTCGCAGCTTGGAGGCGAGGCGAGTTCGAGCTTGTGGTGGGGGCGATTACGGCCTCTGAGAACGCCAGGCCCGGCGAGGAGCCGAGCTTCGAAGCGTTCGAGGGGCTGCGAGAGCGGGCTGGGGTCGCAGACGCTCGCCTCCTGCCGCCGATGATGATTTGGGAAATCACCTATTGGGGCGAAGCCCTCTGGACGGACGACGAATCTCGAGCGCTTGAGGCCAAAGTGCACGCGATCCTCGCGCCCGGCCTTGCGATGGACGACAGGAGCGATCCGTACCGTTGGCTCAACGTCAAGTGCGACGTTCAGTTGATCTGGACGGCGATTTGGCATCGGGTGGACGTGCTCGTCACCCGTGACGGGGACATCGTCAAGAAGGCCGATGCGCTTGCCGACCTCGGGGCGAATGTTCAATCGCTTCCCGCGTTCGCCGTCAGCCTCGGGGATGGGGCGTAGGCAGAGTGAACCCGTCCCGCGTCGGGCGACGAGCCGTACAGGCCTCCTGGTCCGGTCGACGACGAGGCGTCGGCGGTACGGTGCCCCCGCTGCCGCCCGATACAGGACCGGCATGCGGTGAGGATTGGACGACATCTCGTGCCGAACGAAGAGGAACTGCGCGCTGGAGCGGGGTTCATCAGATACGAGTTCTTGATGCTCGCCCGGGCTGCACAGCTCTGGCGGGATCGGGGTCTTGCCAAGGATTCGAAGACGACCAAGTGGGAGCGCCGCATGGTCACCGATGTGTTCCTTCTTCACGCGCGGAACTTGATCGACTTTCTTGCGCCAAGAGCGAATGCACGGCGCACGGACGTATTGGCGCGGCACTACAGCCGGGCGTGGGCTTGTCCCGAGACGAGTGTCCTTGCCGGCCGTACCGTGCTCGTTTGGCGGAGCCAGATCGACAAGTTGTTGTCCCACGTGACCTATGCCCGCACCGCAATCAGCGACGGAGACGCGTCGCCCCGACCCTGGCCGATTGAAGAGCTCCACGAAGAGTTGACTGCGACTTTGGCCGACTTCGTGAGCACACTTCCCGCGTCACAGAGAGACTGGTTCGGTTCTGAGCTTCAAGGCGCTGGGAAGCGCTAGTAGCCCCACGAACTCGAGTCCGCGCACGTCGGATTCGAGTTCACTCGAGTTGAGCCCGTGCCCCTTTGCGCGATGAGGGTCAGCACCGCGCTGAGAGCGAGAGGCCAGGCCGATCGGGCGCCATCTGACGCGGCTATTCGACGGGGAACAGCCGGGCCTCCGCTGCTTCCCCGCTTACATCCGGCTCCACCCCCGCTCGGCGCTCAATTTCCTCCATCACCGACTCAGGGCCACCGCCCTGAGTCTCGCCGGCCGCGGCTCGTCTGGCCCGGGCGAGGGGATAATCCGGAGCCTCGCGCACCCCTTTGCGTCGACTCCGCTCATCGACTTTCCAGAACTCCATATGACGCATGTTGCGGAGCCGAGGCTCCATAAAGAGCGCGAAGTCCAGCGTGTAGGCCTCGTATCGACCCTCCCGATTGGAGGCGGCCGATGTATCAGGTTCAACGACATGGATCAGCTTGAAGTCCATTAGCTGCTGAATGATTTCGTGTTCCGCGGAGTAGTCGCCGACCTCTTCCTGGCTGATCAGGAAGCCGGTGGTCTTCTGCTCCTGAAGACAGAAGGTCGCCAGGTCCGAGAAGACCCGCTCGATCGCCGTAGCGTCGTTTCCGGCTTCCTCACGAAGGTTGCTCAGTTTGTTCCTGTAAGAGAGGCGGCCGGCACCCTTGTAGACGCTGGTGGGGCTGACACGCTTCTGGTTGGCGCTACGAGCCGCCGGGATTGCCTCGACGAGGGTGTTGAGGTAATCCCGAGGAACACCTCCGGATGCCAGGGTCAGATGGAGGAGGCCCTCCGGGCTGATGAAATCGGAGGCTGACTCGATCCCGATCTTCCCGGCCATTTCGTCGAGCATGAGTTCAAGGAATTCTTGGGTGGAGGTCACGTCGTCGAAGGTTCGGTCGAGGTTGATTTCCTCGATGTCTTCACCTGGTTCGACGCCGATGGACTGACCGTTGCTGCGATGCATTGTTGTCCGGTGACGAACCGTGCCGAGCTTCAGATAGAGGCTCGTGCCGCGCAGGAGGCGATGCAGGTAGTCGAGCACGTCGGCCTGGATGGCTCTATCGATCAAATAGAAGTCGTCGACAATGACGGCGCCCGATGTGAACTTCGACGCAGCGAAGGCCGTTTCGATCGTCCGCTTGTAGTCCGAGAAGTGCCGCTCGAGAGTGTCGCCTCCATAAAGTGCTGGAAGACACCAACATCAAGATCGGGGCGGTGGCGAGCGATCTTTTGGGGGCTTCGGGCCGCGACATGCTGCGCGCCCTCATAGCCGGCCAGCAGACGCCCCAAGAGATGACAAACCTGGCCCGGGGACAGCTGCGGGAGAAGATTCCACAACTGGTCCTGGCCCTGGAAGGCAAGGTTACGGAGCATCACCGCTTCGTCCTGGCGGAACTTCTGGATCATCTGGAAGACCTGGAAAGGCGGATTGAGCGTTTTAGCCATCGCCTCGAGGAGGTGAGCGGCCCTTTCGACCAGGCGATCCAGGCCCTGATGCAGCTGCCGGGCATTGAGCGGCGCGGCGCCGAGAATATAGTGGCGGAAATCGGGCTACCCTGGAGGCGTTCCCTTCGGCGGCCCACCTGGCGTCCTGGGCCGGCATGTGCCCTGGAAGCAACGAAAGCGCCGGCAAACGCAAAAGCGCCAAGACTACCAAGGGCAGCCGCTGGCTGCGGTCCGCCCTCTGTCAAGCGGCTTGGGCGGCCACCCGCAAAAAGGACTCTTATTTCCAGGCCCAATATCGTCGCTTGGCTGGTGATGCCTGGGGGCAAGAAACGGGCCTTGGTTGCGGTAGGCCATTCGTTGCTGGTGGTGATTTACCATATTCTCAAGAGATAACTTAATGTTTAAGGACCTCGGTGCTGACCACTTCGAGAAACTCCATGTTAAACGATTGATCCCCAAGTTGGTTAAGCGCCTGGAAAACCTGGGATATGAGGTTAATATCACACCCTTAAAGGACGCTGCTTAAAAACATTTTCAGAGCAGAAACTGTCTCCCAAAGTGGCGCAGGGGGTGCGCTTCATTTTTATCATTATAGCCTCGATTTATCCGCGGGCCAACAACCGATTGCGCTGTGGCCGGCGCGACCTGGGGCCCTGAACGGCAAGAGGTAAGGGGGGGACCGGGGGTGCCGCTGCAACCGGCGGCCAGGCAGTTGTCTTGTTTTATCGGTGAAATCATGGTAACGTAAAATAATTCACCTAGTTGCCTTTTGCCGGGGGTGAACCGGCCGCCAGGGTTGCCGCAGCCTGCGGTTTCCTGGGAGCGGGGTTTACCGGCAAAAGGCTCGCAACCCCCCAAGTTTTTCGGCCTAAAGGGGGAACATCATTGGGACCTGCCCCAGCATCTCTCATCCGGAGAGGTCGGGGCTCTCGTCACCGGGTTTTGCCGGGGCGGGAAAGGGGGAGAGTGAGACGCTTCCATGAGCGTCAGAACAAGACCTTAGATATGCCCGCCAGCGAACTGATCCAAGACTTTGGAGCGGCTTACGGACGAGATTATGGCGAACCATCCGAACCAGGAAGAGCTGGTGCTGGTGGGCATCCGCACCGGGGGCGCCTTTCTGGCCCAGCGCTTGGTGGATCGCATCAGCCGGCGCACCGGCAAGCCGCGGGTCGGAGTGCTGGACATCACCCTGTACCGGGACGACTGGACCCAGCTGAGCCACAAGCCCCTGGTCGGCAAGACGGAGCTGCCCGGCTCCATCGACGACCAGGAAGTGGTGCTGGTGGACGACGTCCTGTTCACCGGCCGCACCGTGCGGGCCGCCCTGGACGCCCTCATCGATTACGGCCGGCCCCGGAGGATCGAACTGGCGGTGCTCATCGACCGCGGCGGGCGGGAACTGCCCATTCAACCGGATTTCGTGGGCCAGACCATCAAACTGCCCCGGGCCAGCGGGTCAACGTCTATCTGACCGAGATGGGCCGGCCCGATGCCGTGGCCATCGAATCGGGGCCGCCGGCCAGGTCCTGATGGAGCGGCAGAAGAGGGCCAAGGCCCGAGGCGC
>CAVZEM010000002.1:0-78399 GCA_963774305.1 uncultured Solirubrobacterales bacterium
CGCGTGAAAGCGGAAGCGCAACCCCCCTAGATGGGGTGCCGACTGGTCTCACGGATCCGCGTCGGGTGGTAGCGAGGAACGAATCGGGCCGGGTAGCCGTCTCTCACGACGACCCGTGTTGACGAGCAGCTCACTACGGTGGCGGGGTGGTGACTCAGACGCTTGCAGACAAACTGTGTATCGAAATGAAGCAACCCTTCAGGCCGTCGGGGGAGCTCACGGTCGCCGAGTACGACGAATGTTTTCGGAGCTCCTCGTTGACGGGCTCAGCGGCTCAGCGTGTGCCCTTTGAAGTCCGCTGGGTCCGTGATGCGCCGCCAGTTGAGACGCTTATGCCCGACGCCTGGGAAGGTGAGGATCTGAGTTATGTTCGGGTGACCGATTTCGAGGCCTACGACCTGCAGATGCGAGAACTCCTCGGGATTCTCTGAGGTTCCATAAGGCCGTCTTATCGTGCGCGACTCAGCCGGCGAGCAGTCGCTGCTTCTGGGCTTCGAACTCCTCGTCGGTGAGCACGCTCTCGGAGCGGAGCTCGGCCAGTTTCTTTAGCTCATCGGCGACGCTTGGGCCGCCGGGCGCGGGCGGTGGGGAGGGGGTGCCGCCGGCGTCGGCTCCGAACAGCGGGTGGCTGCGAAACCAACGCTCGATCACTTCCGAGGTGCCGTGGTTGACGCTCACCGAAGCAAGCAGGGTGCCGTTGCCGAGCACGCTGAAGGTGCGCTCCAGCATCTTCCCGTCTTTGGTCACCGAGAACCCGGTGATGTCGGCGATCTTGACCCGAAAAGCCTGGGTGAGCTTCTGAGTAGGGATGTAGGCCGCGGTCCCATCCTCATACTCGATGATCCTGCCATTGCCGAACCCAAGGGCATGCTTGGTGGGCATGGGCCGACCCTAGTCGGTGGTCTCCCTTGTGTCCATTCCGGGGAACCGCTGCTTTGCATGGAACGGGGGTATCCGGTTAGCTGTCCCTAATTCAGCCCCTCGTCAGGGATTCCAGGGACCCGATGCGCAGCCGCCTACATCGGCTTATCGCAAAGTGTGCGGGAACTGCGATACACGGCCGCCGGCGACCACGCCAGCGGGGTCTGGACTCAGACGAAGCCCAGGAAGCGACGCGTCCCTGGTTCGGCCGCCGCCCTTCCGCCGGACAGCGCTGCGCCCCGCTTGTAATACTCGGCGCCCGCGCGGGACGTCTCTGCATGCACATACCCAAGAACATCCAGAGCTTCATCGACAAGCACGCGGACGCGGCGCCCACGAAATATGACGATCTGCGGGCCGTCGTCTTCAACGGCACCCTCAAGCGCTCACCAGAGCCGAGCCAGACCGAGGCCTTGCTGGCGATACCCAGGGGAATCATGGAACGCGTGGGCGTCAAGTTCGACCTGATCCGCACCGTCGACCATGTGATTCCGCCCGGCGTGTGGCCCGACATGACCGAGCACGGATACGACCAGGACGACTTCCCGAAGATGTATCGCGAGCTGGTCGAGCCGGCCGACATCCTGATGATCGCGGGCCCGATCTGGCTCGGCGACCAAGCCTCACCGACGCGCCTGATCATTGAGCGCCTCTACGCCTACTCCGGAGACGTGAACGAGGCCGGCCAGTGGTCCTACTACGGCAAGGTCGGCGGCGCGGTCACGACCGGTAACGAAGACGGCGGCAAGCATGTCAGCGCCCAGGTCCTCTACGCGCTTCAGCACATCGGCGTCACGGTCCCTCCCCAGACGGACTCGTATTGGAACGGCGAGGCCGGCCCCGGCGATTCCTACGCCGACCCGGGAAGTGGCGGTCCCGAGAACGCCTGGACCACCCGCAACACGACGTTCATGACCTGGAACATCCTCCACTTCGCTCGCATGCTCAAGGACGCGGGCGGCGTCCCGGCCCACGGGAATTCCACCTACGACTGGGATCTCTCGATGCCCGACCATCCGAACCCCGAGTACCGCGCGCCTAGCGAGCCGTCTTCCACTCCCTGAAAACCGCGCGAGCAGCTCCCAGCTCTCGGGTGCGAGGACAACGCGGAAGCGGGCGGGCCCACCTCTAGTAGTGGCTGAGGTGCTCTCCGTCCGGCCAGATGCCGTCGCCCGGCATGTCGAGTCGATCGGTCAGCTCTTGGCGCCAGTCGGGCGTCGTGGTGGGCTCGCCCCAGTAGTCGGTGATGCGAACAGCCTTCCCGTCCTCCAGCTCGCCGATGGTCACGTTCCGATAGAGGCGTCCGTCGCCGTAGTCGCAGGTCCACTCGACGACCACTACGTCATCGAGCTGCAGACGTCTGCCTACCTCCAGGGTGAGTTCGGGGAAGTTCCCTTCAACGTCGGCGACGAGCTTGCTGGTCCGGACAATCTCGTTCATCTGCGGCCACTGGCGCACGACGTTCTCCGCCAAGGGCACGCCAAGGATGTAGGCCACCCGTGTCGCGCCGTCGGACTCCTGTTGACTCGTGTCCATTCCAATCACGTTCCTTCCAATTCGGGTTTTGGGTGAGGAGCTCTACAACGGCCTCGGTACGGAAGGCGATTGTCCGCCGTGTAACGGTCTGATCTCTCTTGGTACTACTCGCCGTGCGCTTGAGGCTTCTTCCGCTCGTCGCAGCCATCGTGGCAGCCTTTGCCGGATGCAGCTCCTCGAGCTCAAGCGCCAAGGACGACCCGGTGCTATCGGCGACGACGCACGATGCCGGCACATCAGCTGCACCGAATCAGCGTGGCCCGAAGCTGAAGGTGATCGGCAGCGACTACGGGCGCATTCTCGCCGATGGCCGTGGCCGCGCGCTCTACCTGTTCACGTCAGATCGTGGCCAGGGCAGCAGGTGTTCGGGTGGCTGCGCCACCGCCTGGCCGCCCTACATAGTCAAATCGAAGCCGACGGCCGTCGCGCGCGCCAAGCCCGGGCTCGTCGGGACTACGCGGCGCAGCGATGGGAAGCTCCAGGCCACTTACGCAGGCCACCCCGTCTACTACTACCAGGGCGACCACTCCCCCGGCGAGGTCAACTGCCAGGCTGCGGTCGAGTTCGGCGGTTACTGGTACGTGCTTCGCTCGAACGGAAAGGCAGTCCGCTGACCGCCCGCTCAACTGAGCGTGCCGGTCCCTACATCGCCATGATCGTCTCGGAGTCGGCCGAAGAGTCGGCCGAAGAGTCGGCCGGAGGTGGCTCCTTGCCGCCCTTGAGCAGGCCGAGCCCGATCAGCGGAAAGAGCAGGACCGAGAGCAGCCCAGCTCCGACCAGCGCGGCGCCCTCAGCCGCGTCGATCAGGTCGAGGTCCTCGCCGATCGCGACCGCGGCGACGATGAACGGGAGGGAGGTCGCCTGCATCAGGCCAGCGATCAAGGTTTGCCTCGCGTCGAGCACCCGGCGGTAGAGCAGCGCCGGCAGGCCGCGCGCCGCCATCAGGGCGGCAAGGAAAATCGGGACCATCAGGACGTTCGAGGCGCTCGAGGTCAGCGCGTTCAGGTCGTAATTGACCCCGCTGGTGACGAAGAAGACCGGGATGAAGAGCCCGAAGCCGATCGCCTCGAGCTTGCGGCGAAACTCAGGATGCGTCATCGCCTCGTCCTTGTCGAGGAGAGAGAGGATCGCCCCGGCCATGAAGGCGCCCAGGATCGACTCGAGGCCGAGCGAATCCGCGATCGCCGCGAAACCGACTAACAGCACCATCGCCCCGCGGACCCGGATCTGGGCGGTCGTGTCCTGTAGCCGGACCAGGTCCTGGCGCAGCAGGCTGGAGCGCTCGGCGCTCTTCACGGCGATGAAGACCACGACCGCGAGCAGGACGAGGCTGCCGATCAGAAGCAGCGTCGAGCCGACGCCTCCCTCCCCCGAGAAGAAGATCGAGAGCAGGATCACCGCCCCGAAGTCGGCGATCGTCCCGGCGGCGACGATCAGCTGTCCGAAGGTCGAGGAGATCTCGCCCGCGTCCTTGAGCACCGGGATCAGCACGCCGAGCGAGGTCGCGCAGAGGATGATCGCGATCAACAGCGGCGTCTCAATGAGTCCCGACGCCTTGAGACCCAGCGCAACCACCACAGCGATCGCGAAGGAGATCGCGAATCCCATCAGTGTCAGGCGCAGGACCTGGCCGCGCAGCTTGTCGAACTCGATCTCGAGGCCAGCCAGGAAGAGCAAGAAGGCCAGGCCGAGCAGCGCGACCACCGAAATCGCCTCGTCGACGTGGACGATCCCAAGCACGGAGGGGCCGATCACGATCCCGGCGATGATCTCGAGCACCACCGAGGGGAGCTTCACCGAGGGGAAGAACCCGAGGAGCAGTGGAGCGACAAAGGCCACCGCGACGACGATCAGCAGGTTGTCGAAGGCAGGCATCGCCGGGTCAGAGGGTCGAAGGCATCGCCGAGGGCAGCGGAGTCTGTCACGGACGCAGGAGCCTTCTCCGCAATTTCAACGCGATCAGGGGCAGCTAACCGGATACCCCCATTCCATGCAAAGCAGCACTGTTGCCGGCAGCCACCGCGGTGTCGCGTTCGTTTGAGAGCCAGAGCGCCGGCTCCCTAGCTGGGGTGCCGACTGATCTCGCGAACCCTGGGGCGGTGGTAGCGAGAGACGAATCGGGCCCCCGCTACTAACCAAGGGCCCTCGAAAGAGGGCAAGTGCCGCCCTTCCTCTAGCCCTTTTCGTCGGCCCTAACCCGGGTCCCGCATTCGCCTCCCAGGATCGCGGCCGCGTCCTCGAGGGCGCCGATCGCAGCCAGGCGCCCGCTCGCCTCCGCGAACCGGCAAGCGGCCTCGACCTTCGGGCCCATCGACCCCGGGTCCCAGCTCATCCCACGCAGCTCGGCGGCCGAGGACTCGCCGAGCGGCATCGCCTCAGGCGTGCCCCAGCCGGCCTCCACCGCCGCGACGTCGGTGAGCAGCAGCAGCGCGTCCGCCTCGAGCTCGCGGGCGAGCAGGGCCGCGGCGAGATCCTTGTCGATCACTGCCTCCACTCCTCCGAGCCGCCCCTCGTCGTCCGCGACCACGGGAATCCCGCCGCCGCCGACGCAGACGACCAGCACGCCCGCCTCGAGCAGCAGCCGGATCGTGGCCAGCTCTACGATGCCGCGCGGTTCCGGTGAGGCGACCACTCGGCGATAGCGATCGCCGTCCGGTGCGATCGCCCACCCGCGCTCCTCCCGCAGGCGCTCCGCCCGCTCACGCGGGTACAGCGGGCCGATCGGCTTGGTCGGCCGGTCGAAGGCGGAGTCGGCGCGGTCGACGAGGACCTGCGTGAGCAGGGTGGCCACGGGCCTCCCAGGGAGCTCGTTCTCCAGCCCCTGTTCGAGCAGGTAGCCGATCATCCCCTCGCTCTCGGCGCCGAGGACGTCGAGCGGATACGGGGCGACCTCGGGATAGGCCTCGCTCTGCAGCGCGAGCAGGCCGACCTGTGGTCCGTTGCCGTGGGTGATGACCACGTCGTGGCTGCGGGCGACCGCCGCAACGGCGCTAACCGCTGCCGAGACGTTCCGGCGCTGGGTCGCCGCATCGGCCGCCTGGCCGCGGCGCAGGAGAGCGTTTCCGCCCAGCGCCACGACAACGAGTTCACTCATCACCACGCAGGTTCTATCGTCTTCCCGTGCCAAAGAGGGTGATCCTGATCGGCGCGGGCGGGCGCGACTTCCACAACTTCAACGTGGTCTATCGCGATGACCCCGACGCCGAGGTGGTGGCGTTCACGGCCGCGCAGATTCCGGGGATCGAGGGCCGCACCTATCCGCCGGCGCTGGCCGGAGCGCGCTACCCCGAGGGGATCCCGATCCGCGCCGAGAAGGAGCTGCCTTCGTTGATCGCGGAGCACCGCGTGGATGAGGTGGTCTTCGCCTACTCGGACCTCTCCTACACCGACGTGATGCGGAAGGCGGCGATCTGCGAGGCGGCGGGCGCGAACTTCACCCTGCTCGGCCCGCGCTCGACGATGCTGGAAAGCGAGAAGCCGGTGATCGCAGTCTGCGCCGTGCGGACGGGCGCTGGCAAGAGCCAGACGAGCCGAGAGATCGGCCGGATCCTGCTCGAGGCCGGGCTCCAGGTTGCTCTGCTGCGGCATCCGATGCCGTACCACGACCTCGATCGGATCGCGGTCCAACGCTTCGCCAGCATCGCCGAGATCGACGAGTCGAACCCGACGGTCGAGGAGCGGGAGGAGTACGAGCGGCCGGTGGAGATGGGGATCGTCGTCTACGCGGGCGTCGATTATCGCGAGATCCTTGCTCGAGCCGAGAGGGATGCGGAGGTGATCATCTGGGACGGCGGCAATAACGATCTGCCCTTCCTCCGGCCCGATCTGCTGCTGGTCGTCGTCGACCCCCTCCGGGCCGGCGACGAGCTCAACTATCACCCGGGCGAGGTGAACCTGCGAATGGCGGATGTCGTCATCGTCAACAAGGTCGATAGCGCCACCGGCGATCAGGTCCGCCGCGTACTCGACGACATCGCGGTGGCGAATCCCGACGCCGTCCTGATCGAGGCCGCATCGCCGGTGTCACTGGCGGAGGGTCCCTCGCTCGCCGGAAAGGCCGTGCTGGTGGTCGAGGACGGCCCCAGCATCACCCACGGCGGAATGAGCTTCGGCGCTGGGACGGTCGCCGCGCGGCAGGCAGGCGTCGGAACCCAGGTCGACCCCCGGCCGTTCGCGGTCGGATCGATCGCCGAGACCTACCGCCGCTTCCCGCATATCGGACCGGTCCTGCCCGCGATGGGGTACTCGCACGAGCAGCTGCGCGAGCTCGAGCAGACGATCAACACGACTGACTGCGACGCGGTGATCGCTGGCACCCCGATCGACCTCGGGCGGGTGATCAACTCCGATCATCCGATACGGCGCGCCTCCTACGAGTTCGAGCAGCGCAGCGGCCCGGCCCTAGCAGAAGTCCTCTCGCACGCCCTCGGTCTCGAAGGAGACGTCTCGCTGGGTAGCTGAGCGAACGTAACAATTCGAATGAGATGGCCCCTCATCTGAGCCTTCGCCGAGGGCCCGATGCGATCAGTCCCACTGCGCATTACACCGGCCATCCCCACCTCGGGAACGACACGAGTCTACGGTGGTACCGGTTCACGTGATAGATGTCGCATCCAAGAAGCGACGCTTGAAGGGAAGCGGTCAGCGGTGAATCCTGAGGAGCGGCAGTGGCGTAGTACTCGACCCATGCATCCCGACCTCAATGAATGGCTGCCCGACCCACAGGTACGCACGTGCCACCGCCTCTCCGCCGAAGTCGACGCTGACCGACTGTGGCATGCGGCAGAGACGGTCCGGCTCCGCGACGCGCCCACCCTTGGACGGGCGGTCCGCTGGCGAATTCCGGGCACCACCTCGGACCTCTTGTTCCGGGATTTGTTCCGGCAGTACCCGTTCACCGTGATCGACGAGGGGGCTCGCTGGTCGGTTTCGGGTATGTGCGGGCGAATCTGGACGCTTCGGCGGGACTACCCTCGGATCGAAGGCGCGGGCGACTTCCTGGCCTGGGACCAGCGCGGCACGGTCAGGGTGCTTCTGGCTCACTGGATCGAGCAGGACGGCCCAGGGCAGAACTCCCTTGTGAGCGAGGCGCGGATCAAACCGGTCAACGGCCAGGCCGGTCTTCGCCTTCGGATGCTGTGGGCAGTCGTCGGACATCTCGAGCGCCTCATCGGCGGTGAGGTTCTGCGCGTTGCGGTCCGCCGCGCTGAGAATCCCGAGGTACCAGCCGTGGTACCAAACTGAGGGAAACTGAGCTGATCTCAGCTCACCTCAGCGTGCCTTAGGTCGCTCAGCGTGGGCCCACCGAACGGCTTCAAGGCATCTCATAACCCAAAGGTCGCGGGTTCGAATCCCGCCCCCGCTGGTGGCCGACGGCCCTCGCAACAGGGCCCTCGGTTTTGCTCGCGAGTGGTTACGAGATTCGGCCACCACCTTGAGGGGCTTGTTGGCCGGGTGTAGGCTCGCTGGTGGGTTGGCCGACACCGTCTACTGGATCAACACCGGCGACAACACGATCCGGGCTGCCCCGCTTGCGGGCGGCGGCAGCGTCGACACCCTCTACGGCTCGGCGCAGGGGGTGGACCTCGCGCTCGGGATCGCGATCAACTCAGCCGCAGGACGGATCCACTGGACCAACTACGGCGACAGCACGATCCGAGGCGCCCCGCTCGCGGGCGGCGGCACCGTCGACACCCTCTACGACTCGGCGCAGGGGGTGACCGACCCGGTCAAGGTGGCGATCGACCCAGCCGCAGGGCGGCTCTACTGGACTGGGAACTACGGCAACGGCGAGATCCGGCGCGCCCCGCTCGCCGGCGGCACCGTCGACACCCTCTACGGCCCGCCGCAGGGTGTGTTCGCCCCGACTGGGGTGGCGATCGACCCAGCCGGAGGGCGGATCTACTGGAGCGACAGCGGCTACGGAACGATCTTGGGCGCCCCGCTCGCCGGCGGCGGCACCGTCAACACCCTCTACGGCCCGGCGCCTGGGGGGGCGTGGGGACCGCCGGTGTACGGACCGACCGGAGTGGCGATCGACCCAGCCGCAGGACGGATCTACTGGGCCAACTACGCCGATGGAACGATTCGGGGCGCCCCGCTCGCCGGTGGCGGCACCGTCAACACCCTGTACGGCTATTCGCAGGGGGTGCGCAACCCGACAGCGGTGGCGATCGATCCCACCCCCGCGGAGCCGGCGACGATTGAACGGTTCCCCTTGGGTGGCTGGCTGAGAAGGGCCCCGGACTGGGCCGAAGATCTGTTGTCCCGCTTTTTCCCCATCAGAAGTTCACCGGGGCGGATCTACTGGCCCAACGCGGACGACACGATCCGGGCCGCCCCACTCGCCGGCGGCGGCACCGTCGACACTCTCTACGGCTCGGCGCAAGGGGTTAGTTCCCCGAGCGCCCTCGCGGTGCTCCGGGCCCCGCTCGGAACCGGGGCGCCAGCGATTTCATGGTCGCTCGTTCTCCCCAACGATCCCTTCGGAGGGCTGGGCTTCGGCGGCGGCGGCGGCCACTCCGGCCCCCTTGACCAGCGGCTCTCCTGCTCGCGGGGCATGTGGGCGGCCGACCTGCCCGGCTCCTTTCTCTACCGCGCACCACAGAGCTTCGCCTACCAGTGGAGGCTCAACGGCACCGACATCGGCGGTGCCACCGCGGCCGCCTACACCCCGAATTCGCCCGGCACCTACACCTGCCGGGTGACCGCCACCAACCGGGCCGGGAGCGCGGCGCAGACGAGCGCGACGGTAACGGTCTCATAGGGAGGGGGGCCAACCCGCCACCGCCTACGGCGGTCCGGGACTCGGGGTTCACTCGCCACCCGTCCTGGCCCCTCTCGCTGAATCCCTTTCTCGTCGAAAGCGGCGGTTTGCGTGCTTTCGCAGCCCGGCGGCTTTGAGGGCCTCGGCGCGATTCCAGCGAAAGTGCGCCTCGGCGATGAGTCCGTTCCGCACCCTGAAGGCGCCGACCAAGTCGAACACGGTGTCGATCCCGCTGGTCGCGACCTCGGTCTCCCACGAGTACTCGATCACGACCCAATCGCCCCGTTCGGCCAGTATCTCCACCTGGGCCATGCGATGCTCCGACCACCCCGCCCTGATCCGCTCCAGCTGCATCACTAGCGCATCCGCTCCGATCCACGGACCACGCTCCGGCCAGCCGGCGGCGGCGGTGGCGGCGATACGTGGGTCCAGTAGCGCTCCGAACCCGGTCATGTCGTCGGCCTCGAAACGACGAAAGGCAGCAAGCACGACATCAATGTTTTCTTGCGACACCGCCCAAGCAGTATCTCTCGACTGAGTGCCGCTTTCCATGTGAAGCGCTCCGCTATTCGTCCAAAGCGTCAGGATTCGATCGATCTCATAACCCGAAGGTCGCGGGTTCGAATCCCGCCCCCGCCACTAACCAAGGGCCCTCGAAAGAGGGCCCTTGGTGTGCGTGAAGGCCCGCACAGGCCCACTTCTCTTGGTTGCGCGATTCGTCGTAGGGGCGGGCAGCTGGATGCATTCCGCCTGGCGATATAGGTTCGACCGGTGAGCGTCGAATTCCGGATCCTCGGCCCACTGCAGGCACTGGTGGACGGAAAGCCGGCATCCCTAGGTGGCCGCCAGGAACGCGCCGTGCTCGCCATCCTGCTCGCCCAGGCAAACCAAACGGTTCCCATCGACCGCCTGATCGACGACGTCTGGGACGACGCCCCGCCTGAGACGGCGGCCAACCTGATCCAGGGCTATGTCTCGCAATTGCGCAAGGCGCTCGGCAAGGAGGCGATCGCCACCCGAGGGCGCGGCTATGCGGCCGTCGTTCCGAGTGGCGCCCTGGATCTCCACCGGTTCGAGCAGCGGGCGGAGGCCGGGATGGCCGAGAGGGCGAGGGGGTCCAGCGCGAAGTCCTCGTCCGAGCTGGCCGCTGCGCTCGCCCTCTGGCGCGGCCCCGCTCTGTCAGACCTGGCCGATCTGCCGGGGATCGCGCCGATCGCTGCCCGGCTGGACGCACTGCGCCTTGCCGCAGTCGAGCACCGTATTGAGGCCGACCTGGACTGCGGCCGCGAGGACGAGGTCGCGGCCGAGCTCGACGCCCTGATCGCGGAGCACCCGCTGCGCGAACGGCTGCGGGGACTGCGCATGCTGGCGCTGTACCGCGCCGGGCGCCAGGCCGAGGCGCTGCAGGCCTACCGAGCCGCTCGCGAAACGCTGGTCGAGGAACTCGGTATCGAGCCCAGCGAGGAGCTCGGAGAGCTCGAGCGCGCCATTCTCCGCCACGATCCGGACCTGCTTCCCCGACCGGACGTTGCAGCGGTGGCGCCAGATACCCCCGCTCAGGCGAGGACCGTTCTGATCGCAGCCCTGACGATCAGCTCGGTGCCAACGCTGGTCGCGCTGGGAGGCTCGCTCGCCCTCGGCCCGGATCGCGAGCTCGTGCTGGCCTCCACGGTCTCAAGTTCGGAGGACCTGCTCGAAGTGACAAAGCGCCTGCGAGAGGCGACGGCCCCACTCGGCCAGCAGGGTGTGGTCGCCCGGGTCGCCGCCTTCACCTCGGTGGCCCCTGGGGCGGACCTCGCGCGGCTTGCCACCGAGCAGGACGTGGACATCCTGCTCGTCGATGCCCCGCAGGGGCTGCTCGAGGACGCTCGATTGCTGTCGCTGCTCGATGACACTCCGTGCGACGTCGCGGTCGTCGTCGGCGATCACTCCGAGATGAAGGGGCCCGTGCTGGTCCCCTTCTCGGGCTTCGAACATGACTGGGCGGCGGTCGAGCTTGGCGCGTGGTTCGCGCAAGCACTCGAGTGTCCGATCCAGCTTGCGGGACCGAGCACCGGCCCGGGAGGTCGCGACGCGAGCAGGTTGCTTGCGAGCGCTTCGCTCGTGCTGCAGAAGGCTCTCGGCGTGCAGGCCGACCCGCTGATCGTCGAGCCCGCACCGGCAGCGCTTGTCGCCGCGGCCCGCGACTCAGGTCTAGTCGTCGTCGGTCTCACGGAGCGCTGGCGACGAGAGGGACTGGGCGGCGCTCGAACCGCCCTGGCCACGACCCCCGGACTGACCACGCTCCTGGTCCGGCGGGGCTTGCGACCCGGAGGGCTCGCCCCACAGACCAGCGAGACCCGCTTTACTTGGACGGTCGGGCCGAGCGGCTAGCGCACCCGGGGAGGCGGAGTCGCCTTTCGGCACGGCTGGCTGCCGGGGCCGGGGGAGGGGGCATCGGAGAGGAGACCCCCGAATGTCTGCTCGGCCTCCGGGACGACCCTCACGAGCTGGAACGCTCGCTGGCCGCCCCCGCGACCGACTCGCTTCAGGTAGGTGTTGCGGACTGCCTGGCGGTTCCGGTCGAGGTGCACAGGGCTCGAGGGAAGGTCGAATCTCACTCGCGCGAGCTCCTCGCGGAGCCGTTGACGACCATCCGACAGATCGCCATCCGAGGCCTCGACCCCGCGCAGCAGGCCCTCCATGGCGTCGTTGAAGGCCAGCACGATCGGTGTTTCCGCATCCGAGGGCGGCAGCCCGGGAAATGCCCGCGAGAACTCTCTCCGGTGACCGCGCATCGCAGGTGTTGCGTTTGCCGGCGGGATGGACGACGCGCCGACCACCCCGGCTGGTGGGCCCGCGATGGGCACGATGGTGTTGGAGTCCTCTAGCACATAGGTACCGACGACCATCCGGGTCTCAGGCGAGCCGAGCACGCGGGCGAGCGCGGGCAGAAACTCGGGAGGCACGAACAGTCCCCCAAACGTCAGCGCGGCAACGCCGTCGGCGTCCCGGAGAGCGTAGGCGACCTTCGGGTCGCCTAGGTCGATCGGCGCCGTGAAGCGCGCCGTCACGTCCCCGCCGAGGGCGCAGAACTCCGCGACGAAGGCTGCTTCCTCGTGCCACCCGACGGGCGTCGCGTCGGCGACCACCGCGGCGCGGCGCCATCCCAGTTCGCGGTAGGCATAGCTCCCAAGCCCCGCCAGGTCCTGAGCTTCGTCGGTGTCGAAGCGATAGACGTTCGCGGCGGGGTGCCGCAGGGTGAGCCCCTGGGCTTCCGACCAGGCCGGTATGAAGATCACCTCCGGGTACTTGCGGGCGAGCTCGCGGAACACGAGCGAGTCCGACTCGCCGATAGCGCCGACGACTGCGTCCACGCCCTCGACCTCGACGAGCCGACGCGCCTCTTCGACGAGGATCGTGTGCTCGCTTTCCTCGGTGCACCCCCTGATCAGCTCGAGGTCGCGGCCGCCGGCCCGGGCCTCGGAGACGCCTCCGGACGGCTTCCCGTCCGTGAGGCGGGCCCCGCGCCGGAGCAGCGGCAGCTCGGCGCCGGCGAGCATCTCGTCCTCGTAGCCGGAGAAGATCCCGCGACAATCCGTGAGCAGGCCGATCCGCATCGGCCGCTCGCCGCCCGAGCAGCCCGCTGCGCCCACAGCGAGCGACGCGACAACCAGCAAACCAGCGACCCGGGAGAGATCAGCTCTCATCGGCGGTCACCCACACGCCGCCCGCGCCAACCGTGACCTCGCGTGGCCGCCCTTCTACCTCGATCTGGTCGACGACCTCGGCGCTGCCCGGGTCGATGCGTGACACCGTGCCGTCGATCGTGCTCGTCACCCACACCGAACCGGCTCCCGCGGCGACGCCGCTCGTGCCGCGGCCTGTGGTGATCGTCTTCGTGATGGCGTTGGTCTCTGGATCGATCCGTAGTACGCGGTCGTCGAGTGGTGCCGTGACCCAAACGCCTCCCTCGCCCGCGGCGACCGTTCGTGGAATGAAGGGGAGCTCGATGGTGGCAAGGATGCGGCCGCTCAAGCGATCGAGCCGCCACATCCGCCGGTCGATCCCGTCGCCCACCGTCCACACCGACCCGTAGCCCACCGCAAGGTCGCGCTGGTTGATACGAGTCGTCTCAACCGAGACCGGCTCTCGGTACGGGAGCGAGACGTTGCCGATGATCCGAAGCTCTCCGGGGTCAGTGCTCAGCCTCTTGTCGCCAAAGATTCCCATCGACCAGAGGACGCCCTCTCCTCCTGCGACGGTGCAGCTGTAGAGATCCAGCTTGCGCTCACGCAGGCCGGTGACCGCGTCGTAGCGGGCAACCGTGCCGGTGAAGACCGTCGCGAACACTTCCGCAGTGTCCGAGACAACGTAGATCTTGCCGCCGAGCGCCGTGAGATCACGCGGCGAGCCAATCGAGGTGACGCGCTTCAGCTCGCCCGTGATCGGCTCCAATGTCCAGAGCGCACCATCGCGGTAGTCACCCAGCCAGACTCGGCCGGAGCCCGTCGTGATCGCACCTGGATGCGCCGAGACACGGTAGCGGGCGGTCGTGTCGCCGCTCTCCGGATCGATCCCGATCAACGACCCAGTCGGCGGGGCCGGCGTTCCCTCACGCGTGCCCAGGATCGCGGAGAGCGCGGCCGCCGCCAAGACGACCACGACGGCGGCCGTGGCGACCGCAAGCCGCAGCCGGCGCGGCCTCACCGCGTCGAGTCCGAGCGCCGCGCTCGCGTCGGCTACGAGCTCTGCGCAGCTCGATTGACGCTCGTCTGGCTCCTTCGCCAACGCCCGCGCGAAGACCGGGTCGATCGCGGCCGGAAGCGGCGAGTGGCGCGCCGACGCGGACGGCGGATCCTCTTCGAGGTGGTCGAAGAGGGTGGCGACCTCGGAGCGACGCCGGAAGGGAACCTCGCCCGTGAGACACTCGAACAGCATGCAGCCGAGCGCGTAGACATCCGCGCGGCCATCGACCTCGTCGCCCCGGATCTGCTCCGGCGAGACGTAGTCGACGGTCCCCATCAGTTGCCCGTCGGCTGGGCCCCGTTCCGACGCGCTCTGGGTGAGGCCGAAGTCCGCCAGATAGCAGTGCTCGCGCCCGCCGTCACGATCGAGCAGGACATTGCTCGGCTTCACGTCTCGATGGACGAGCCCATGCCGGTGGGCGGCGTCGAGCGCGTCCGCGATCTGCTCGACGATGGCCACCGCACGTGCGGGATCCAGGGCTCCCTCGCGTCGCAGGAGCGCCTTCAGGTCGCCGCCGGGGACGTACCGCATTGCGATGAACAGCCGGCCGTCCTTCTCTCCCGCCTCGTAGATCGGGATCACGTTCGGGTGGTCGAGGCTCGCGGCGAGCCGTGACTCGCGAAGCAGCCGGTCCCTGAATCTCTCGTCCTCTGCGACGCTCGCGGCGAGCACCTTGAGGGCGACCGGGCGACCGAGGCGAACATCCCGCACCAGGAAGACCTCGCCCATCCCCCCTCGCCCGAGCAGCTGCTCGAGCCGGTAACCGGCGAGGTCGGCCCCTACGCTCCTATCGAGGCGATCGATGGTGTTACTCCTCCGCGGAAAGCCTTACCGATTGGGCCGCGGGTTGCAATCCCCGTTTTTTGAGCAGAGCCGGGCGATCGAGGCGACGGACTGCGGATGGACCTGGTCGAGGTGGCTGGCAAGCGCCATGAACAGCTGGGCGGTGGTCAGCGCCTCCCCACCCGCCTCGTGCAGGCCGTGAACCGGGAGGCCGAAGGCCGACGCCGCTTCCGAGAGCCCCGGCGAGATCTCCGCAGGCGACCAGGATCGATCACCTTCCGCGGGCGCGCGCGGGGGCACCCATGCGGCCAGCACGGCGGTATCGAGTACTTGGCCGCACAGCCGTAGCCCCGTCCTCTCAAAGACCGCGGAGAGGAAGCCAATGTGGCGCCGCGCGCCATGGGCGACGAGGACACGGCCCGTCAGCGCCTCGACTATCGGCTCGAGCGCCACCCCTCCCGGTGGGATCGTCGCCTCGGAGGCTTTCACCATGATCGCCTTCCCCCGTTCCACGGGCACGCAGGCGACGGAGAGGAGCTGATCGCGGCGCGGGTCCTGACCGGTGGCCTCGAGGCCAAGGACCGCAAACGACGCCTGGCGCCAGGGAAGGGAAGGAGCGGGCGGCGCCGTCCGCAGGTAGCCCTCCATGACTTCGGACTGACGTTCAAGGACGCCCATCAGGCGAACGCCCGTCCGGCGAGCAGCCCGCGCGCGAGCTTGTTCTGGACTGCCCGGACCTCCCTCAGGGCATTTCGCAGTCGGCGGCGTCGCCCGGGCTCCAAAGCCTTGGGGTTTACGTAATCGTCCGGCTCGACAGCGCGTTCGAGCTGATCGACCTGGTGCTCGAGGCGCAGGCTCTGGAAGAGCCCGAACCCCTCGCTCAGAGAGCGCGCCGAGTCGCCGTCGAGCGTGCCCGCGGCGTCGGCGGCACTGAGCCGCTCCAGCGTCGAGCCGGCGGCGATAGCCCCGGCGGTCAGGCTGGCGTAACGGGCGATCGACGTCACCGGAAGCAGCCCGCCGTGCTTGATGTCGAGCAGGCCGCGGTGCTCGCCCGAGCGCTCGAGGGCGAAGTCGCGCAGGCGGCCGACGGCGGGCTTGTTGGCCAGGGCGAGCCTCAGCATCAGGCGAAGCAGACCCCGCCTTCCGGCAGCTGCCTCGAACTCATCGCGAAGCGCGGAGGCGCCCCCGCCGTGATGGAGGACGCGACCGTCCAGAAAGAGCGAGATCACGATCAACCCCTTGTCCTTCTCGGGATTGCTGATGGAGCCGCGAATCAGCCGCCGCCACTCGCCTGTCGGCCGCACGAACAGATCCCCACCCGCACTCGCCCCGCGCTTGTCGGCGGCAAGCCCGCACCGAGCCAGTTCCTCGCAGACCCTCGAGCCGAGCGAAAGCATGTAGCTCTTCGCATCCCCGTCCTCTTGGTCGCTGTCCCAGGTCAGGGCGGAGTCGACGTCGGAGCCGGGCACCGCCTCCTGTCGCCCATGGCTGCCGAGCGCGATCCAGCTGAAGGGGCACGGGGGCGGGCCGAGTTCGCGTATCGACAGCTCGATCGACCTTCGCGTGAGCGAGTCGGCGAGGTTCGAGATGACCGCGCTCGCCCGGGCGGGTCCCGCCTGGGCGTCGTGCAGCGACACGGCGGTGGTCCGCAGACCGCGCGCCGCCTCCTTTAATTGATCGAAGTCGCTTGCATTGGCAATCGCCAGGCGCCGGACGAGTAGGTTCGACTCCGGGGCTGCGAGCAGACCCTCGTCGTCTGGCAGTACCGCGCTGGTCTCGGAAACCGGGACCGCTGAAGGCTTCTGATCTTCGATTGGCGGTGCGGCGGCTATGGCGGACATGCGGACCCCTTCTGCGTGGCGGATTGACCCGCAGAGCGTCGCTCCGGGGCCTTGAGGGACACTGGAAATCCGCTGGACTCGTGCCTGGAAGCCAGCCATGAAACGGTCGATGTCGGCGCGCAGCGCTGACGCGATGATCAGCAGGAGGGTGGACTAGCAACAGCGCGATCGCGTGCTGGATCGCGTCCGCGCTCGTGGTACCAGGCGTGGTACCGAACTGAGAGAACCTGAGCTGATCTCAGCTCAGCTCAGCGTGCCTGACGTCACTCAACGTAAGCCCACCGAACGGCTTCAAGGCTTCTCATAACCCGAAGGTCGCGGGTTCGAATCCCGCCCCCGCTGTAGGGTGGAGTCCACGGAACGCAAGGACGCCACCGAGGTTCTCGAGATCGATGTCGCCGACAGCGGAGGCCTGCGGCTGCTGCGCCTGACGGGCGAACTCGACATGGCGGGCGTCGATCGGTTCAAGCGGCTGCTGACCGCGGACGGGTCTCCCGAGGCAGGGACGTTCGTCGTCGACCTGCGAAGACTTACGTTCATCGACTCGTCGGGCCTGCGGGCGCTGATCATGGCCGACCAGCGTGTGCGCGACGAGGGGGGACGTTTCGTCGTGGTCAGGGGCCCGGACCGGGTCAATCAGGTGCTGGAGATGACGGGAGTCGCCGGGCACATCGAGCTCGTCGACGAGCCGCCGTCGGACTAGACGAACCTCAGCCAGGAACCGAGCCAGGCGGGTCGAGGTCCCGCTCCAGCCATACCGTGGTCCAACCTCCGTCACGATCGACCCCCCAGCGATCTGCGAGCCGCTCGGTCAGGAAGAGTCCCCATCCGCCCGGCTCACCCGCAACCGGGTCCGGGATATTGGCGCTGAACCCCTGCCCCGGATCGCTTACCTGGACACGAAGGAGCCGATGAGGGACGCCCCCACCACCGCTTCCAGCGTGTTTCCAACCGCGATCCCGGCGGCCGTGTATACCGGTACGTCGGTGGTGACGTTGGCGAGAAAGGCCCCCAGGAGCACTCCTGGCCACAGACCACGCCCACCGAGCACGAGGGCGGCGAGGGCGATCCCGGTCGGCGGCCAGATCGCCGTCACGCTCGGACTGGCAAAGGCGAGCTCCAGCCCGAGCTTCGCCGAGGCGAAGTACACAAGCGCCAGGACCAGGGCCCATCCGGAGGCGGCGAACCTCCCCGATCGGGTGGCCGCGGTGATCACACCGCGCTTGAATCTATCCGGCTTCCCCGGCGGACGAGCGACCCTGCTGAGCCCCCTTGCACGAAGATTTAGGTCTCACGCCTACGATGCTTGATGGTGACCTCGCGGAGCGCCCTTCGGGCAGCAGCGCTATCTCTGGCAGGGCTGATTCTTACGGGAATCGTTGCCTTGGCCTTGCCCGTCGGGCGCGGCTTCGACGCGACCGCGCTGCACGGCTTCATGGGTTTTGACCGGCCGATCGCGGATCCGCTGCTCCTCTTGGTCATTCAGGTGGGCAACCCGGTCATCTACGCCCTCCTGGGCGGACTGATCGCCAGCGTCGCCCTCAGGCACCGGCGGCCGCAGCTGGCGGTAGCGATAGTCGCGATCCTCTTCGGGAGCGTGGCGAGTGCAGAGCTCCTGAAGCTGCTGCTCGCTGGATTGCGCCAGGGGGTTTGGGTTGCACCGGATTGGTCGATCGGTGGGGCCACCTGGCCGAGCGGTCACGCGACCGCGGCGATGAGCCTCTCCATGTGCGCGATCATGGTGAGCCCACCGGCTCGGCGCCAGCTGACCGCCGCGGCCGGGGCGGCCTTGACGATTGCAGTCAGCTACGCGTTGGTCATCGCGGGCGGACACCTTCCGAGTGACGTGATCGGGGCGTTCTTCGTATCCGCGCTATGGACGGCGCTGGCCCTTGCCGTGCTACGGCGCGATCAAGAGGAGTCGACGCCCAGCACCTGGCGATCGTTCTTCAGAAGCTCACTACCGCCCTTCGCTGTCACGTGGGGGATCGCCGCCGCCGTGGTTCTAGCCGTGGTGATCGCACGTCCGGAAGCGGTCGCCGGGTATGTCCCTGGACACATGAAGTTCCTGGTTGGTGCGCTGTTGATCGCGATGATTGCGCAGGCGGTGGTCACAGGGTTCGCGCGATTGCTCAGCACCGGAGTGGTCGATGCGAGCAGCGCCTAGATCGGGGACCACCCCCCAATAACCCGGAGGTCGCGGGTTCGAATCTCGCCCCCGCGACGCAGTTGACCGCCGAACAGGGGCGAGTGTAGGGTTGGCGCACACATAGCCTGACTTTTCGACCGGGGAGGAACCGTGTCTGCATCTCAGCTCAGGAGCTCGCTCAACACTCACTCGTTCGGGCGGGTCCGTCATCTCGCAGTCGCTGTCTGCGCGCTCGCAGCGCTCGTGGCCCTGCCAAGCGCCGCGAACGCGGCCAAGCTGGCAAACGGGGACATCGTCGTCAGCGACAAGCGCGTTCCGGGCACCCCCGACGGCCCGGGCGCCATCTTCCTGGTCAATCCGACCACCGGCGCTCAGTCGATCCTGAGCCAGGCGGGCAGCTTCGTGGAGCCGGACGACGTCCAGATCGGAAGCGACGGAAAGCTGTGGGTGGCTGACAAGGGAGAGGACGGTCAACCGGCGACCACCCTGAACGGCAAGCTGATCAAGGTGGATCCCGTCACCGGGGCCCAGTCGGTGGTCAGCGCCGGAGGGAACATGTTCAACCCGACAGCGATCGCGATCGCCCCGAATGGGCTCGTGTTCGTCGCCGATCGTGGGCCGACCTCGTTGGCCAATGCCGACGGGCGGGTGGTCCAAGTGGATCCGGCGACAGGGGCGCAGACCGTCATCACCGACGCAAACCTCCTGCAGGAGCCGCGGGGAATCGCGGTGGGCAGGGACGGAACGCTCTACGTCGATGACATCGCCGACGATCAGATCGTCAAGGTGAACCCGGCAGGCGGACAGCAGACCGCGCTGCACACGGGTGCCCCACTGACCAATCCGGAGCAGCTCACCGTCGACACCACGGGACGTTTGCTCGTGGCCAACGCCGGGGCGACGGGAACGATCTTCGCGGTCGATCCGAACACCGGTGTGCCTACCGCCCTCGCCTCGAACACGACGCTGGCAGCCCTCGAGGGCATCACGAGATCGCTGGACGGATCGTTCCTGACGGTGGCTCGGTCCACCGGACCGGTGGTCCGCACGAGCGCCACAGGGACCTCGGCCGTGCTCTCGACCGCCGGCCAGTTCAAGGAAACGACGGGCCTGGACCAGGCGGAGACGTGCGGCACTGCCTACGCCAGCTACCCGTCGTTCGTGGGAACCCCAGGCAAGGACAGCCTGATCGGTACGTCGAGCGCCGATGTGTTCGTGGGGGGCGGTGGCAAGGACACGATCAAGGGCAAGGGCGGCAACGACGTGATGTGCGGTGGTGCCGGCAAGGACAAGCTGGTCGGCGGCAAGGGCAACGACAAGCTGCTGGGCCAGAAGGGGAACGACACCTGCGTCGGCGGCCCCGGCAAGAACAAGGAGAAGAGCTGTTAGCTACTGAGAGACGGGCAACCCGAAGGTAGCGGGTTGCCCGTCTCCTAGGCTGACGAGAGAATTTGTTCGGCCGCCCGCCGTCCGCTCCGAACCGCCCCCTCCATCAGCCCGTGCCACTCGCCGGCCGTGTGCTCGCCGGCGAAGTACAGCGGGCCGATCGGCTTCACCAGGTCGTCGTCGCGTAGCGGTGAGGAGAGGCTCCTCGCGGAGTAGGAGCCGCGCACCCAGGGGTCGTCGTGCCAGCTCGACAGCATGGCGCTCCCGGGGTCCTGATCCAAGTCCAGGTCCGCGCGAAGCGCGACCACGGCAGCGACCCAGCGCTCTACCCCGTCCGACCCGCCGAGTGCATCGATCGCGGGCCTCGTGCCGGTGTAGCCGACCAGGAAAGGGGCCGGATCACCATCCGCGCCCAGCTGCGTGTAGGACCAGAACTGTCCGGCCACGGACATGATCGCGCTGGGCGGCGCGGGCGAGCGGAGGCGCAGGAAGAGCTTCGAGTTCTGGCCGTAGGCGACCGCGCGCAGTGCCTCGGCGGTCGCGCCCTCGAGCGGAGGATCGAACTCGATCTCGGCGAGCGGCGCGGTGGGGATCGCGACTACAACCGCGTCGGCCTCGATCTCGGCGTGCTCGGTGGCGAGGGTCACAGCGTCCTGCGACCAGCTCACCCGCCGCACGGGGGAGGAGAGGTGCACCGTCGCCCCGAGCTCGGCCGTGAGCGCTTCGGCGAGCCGCATGTTGCCGCCCTCCAGCGTGTGGTTGTCGAAATCGCCGAAGGTCGAGGCTCCCTCGTCCAGCACCGAGGCCGCCAGGTCGTCGGGGGGATGGCCGTTCGAGATCGCCACTCGGGTCCGGATCAGCGCCTCGACGGGCCCGTCCAGGCCCAGAGCGGCGATCGCGTCGGTGGCGCTCGCGGCGTTCGCCGGCGCGCCCTCGGCGAGCCGCTCGAAGGCGGCCTCGAGAGCGGTCTGGGGCACGGCCTCCCTGCCGACGGAGACTCGCCGGCCGTAGGGCGTCCCCTTGAGCACCAGCGGGATCTCGAACCGCTCGGCCAGCCCCTTCGTCACGTCGTACCCGGGCAGGATGAACTCGGCACCGCGCTCGACGATCGCCCCATCGCCGAAGGGCACCGACCAGACCCGGCCCCCCACGCGGTCGCGGGCCTCGAGCACGGTCACCTCTGCTCCGGCGGCGCGCAGGGCGTCGGCCGCGGCGAGGCCGGCGAAGCCGGCGCCGATGACGACGACCCGCTTCATTCAGTTACCGCCTCGCTCACGCGTCACCATCCGGATCCTCCCAGGCGGCCTCACTTGATGAGCAATTGATGAGCGCTTCGACGTAGGTTGCGGGAGTCAATCGATCCTGGGCCCCACAAAGGAGGGCATCCATGAGTGACGCGGTCCGACGGCGCAGGGCAGAGGTGTTCGCGCTGGCGCTGATCGCTGCCGCCTTCGCCGCGACGGGAGGTCAGGCGGTGGGGGGCAGTCCCGCCACTGTGTCCTCCACCACCCAATTCGAGGCGTCGGCGACCCTGGTCACCCCACCGGACGAGGTTGGCTACCGGATCAACGTCGAGATCGCGGGCCAAATAGTCGCCACAGGCCACAGCAAGGTCGTGCAAAGCTGCCGTGGCGCCCGCACCGTCGAGATCACCTGGACCCGGCTCGACGGCACGGTTCCTCAGGGAAACGCGACCCAGCCATCATCGAGGAAAGGGCACTTCAGCGCCGAGGCGAGCTTCGACTACGGCCACGACGTGCCCGAGGGCGGTGGCCCGTTCAAGATCACGATCAGCGCCAGGAAGCAGTTCGTGCCGGGCAGGCGTTTGGGCACGTCATACCGGTGCAGGCGGCTGCAGGAGACCTTGATGGTCGAGGTACCGCCGGCCGCCGGCTGAACCAGACCGCTCCCTGCCCTAGCTTTGGTCCGCGGTGAAATTCGAGTACGCGCCATGAGGGCTGATGGCGGCGCGGACCCGAGCGACGGCGTCATCGCGGTCACGCGCATCAACGGCCACGAGGTAGTCCTGGCGCTGTTCGCCCCAGGAGGTACTGGCGTGCCGATCCATCACTGAGATCCCGGCAGCCGAGAGCGATCCCCTGGCACGCCGGGTCAGCGCCGGGCCCTCAAAGCGCACAGATCGCATCGACAGAATCCTTTCCATCGGGGTTCGAACACCTGCCCGAGCGCCACGGAGCGGAGCGCAGGGGCCGAACCCAGATACTCGCTGAAGCTGCCGCGGGTGCGCTTCCGTGCTTAGCGCGGCTCTCCTACGGGTGGTGAACACTGACGCAGCCACTATCCGTAGGCTGAGCGGGTGTCGACGTCGTCGGCCATCGCACGGACGCTGACCCTCGCCGGGACCGAGGTAGCCCGCATCGGCCTCGGCACGAACCGGCTCACCGCGACCCCTGAGAACGAGAGATTCCTGCGGGAGGCCGTCGAGGCCGGTCTGGGTCACATCGACACGGCCCACGTCTATTCGGGCGGCGACAGCGAGCGGGCGATCGGCGAGGCGCTCTCGCCGAAGCCCGACGGCGTCGTCATCGCCACCAAGGGCGGCTACACCGGGAGCGGCAGCCCGGAGGCGCTGCGCGCCCAGATCGAGCAGAGCCTCGAGAGCCTCCGGACCGAGACGATCGATCTCTACTACCTGCATCGGGTCGATCCGGAGACCCCGCTCGAGGTGAGCCTCGGGGCGATCGCGGAGCACTGCGAGGCGGGGAGGATCAGGGAGGTCGGGATCTCAGCCGTCGACGTCGAGCAGATAGAGGCGGCGCGCCAGATCGTCCCGATCGCGGCCGTGCAGAACCACTACAACGTCACCGATCGAGACTCGGACCCGGTGGTCGACTACTGCGAGGAGAACGGAATCGTCTTCGTTCCGTACTACCCGCTGAAGAGGGTCGAACTGGCGGCTCTCACGAGAATCGCGGGGAGTCACGATGCGCCACCGCATCAGATCGCCCTGGCCTGGCTGCTGCGCCGCTCCCCGGTGATCCTGCCGATCCCGGGATCGCTCTCGATCGAGCACGTCCGCGAGAACCTCGCGTCGCTCGAGATCGGGCTGACGGACGGCGAGTACGAGACGCTGCTCGGCCGCGCGAGATGAGGTGGCTGCTCGGGGTCGCTGTGATCGTGCTGGTCGCGGCGGCCGGCGTCGCGTATCTCGTCATCGATCCCTTCGGCGACGAGTCCGATCCGAGTGAGGCTCTCCACCTGTCCGGGACGGCCTGTGAGCGGCTGGCGGGACTGGCCGACCACCTGGCCAAGACCGACGACAGCGTCAACGCATTCCTGCTCGACCTCGGCCAGCAGGCGGCGGGGATCAGCAAGGGGCGGCGGGCGCTCGCCGACCTCGCGCGGGGCGGGCGGAACCGGATTCCGGGGAGGGGCTTCAAGGGCCGATTCGACGATGGCAGCATCGGCCAGGTGCGTCATTTCGTCGGCTACGTTCGGGCGTCGATGTTCGGGGGGACGGCAGTGACCCAGTGGATCGGCAACCACCTGCGCCGCGACCCGGCTGACTCTCCAGACGGGCGCCTGGGCGACGAGGGAATCGACTTCGCTCAGAAGCTGGTGGGTGGCCGGCTGGAGCTTTCAGAGGCCTCGAGCTGGCTGCGCGAGCATCTCTGTCGCCGCTAGGCTCGTGATAGATCCGGAAATCGACTCCATAAGAACTGAGGAAGCGAGGAAACGATGTCTTTGAAGCTCGGCGACACGGCCCCTGATTTCGAGGCCGAGAGCACAGAGGGAAAGATCAACTTCCACGACTGGATCGGGGACGGCTGGGCGGTTCTCTTCTCGCACCCGAAGGACTTCACGCCGGTCTGCACCACCGAGCTCGGCTACATGGCGAACGCGAAGCCCGAGTTCGACAAGCGCGGCGTCAAGCTGATCGGCCTCTCGGTCGATCCGAGCGACAAGCATGCGGAATGGGCGAAGGACATCGAGGAGACGCAGGGCACCGCGCCCAACTACCCGATCATCGCGGACTCGGACTACAACGTCTCGAAGCTCTACGACATGCTGCCGGCTGACGTCGAGGGCGATCCCGGCGACCGCACTCCCGCCGACAACCAAACGGTTCGGAACGTGTTCGTGATCGGCCCGGACAAGAAGATCAAGCTGATCCTCGTCTATCCGATGACCACCGGGCGGAATTTCGACGAGGTGCTCCGGGTGA
Organism: uncultured Solirubrobacterales bacterium; assembly: GCA_963774305.1. Lineage (GTDB taxonomy): Bacteria > Actinomycetota > Thermoleophilia > Solirubrobacterales > 70-9 > DASUPK01. Next base: position 24,297 of record CAVZEM010000002.1, read on the forward strand.
TCGACTCGCTCCAGCTGACGGCGAATCACAAGGTCGCAACGCCGGTCAACTGGAAGCCGGGCGACGACGTGATCATCGCGGGCTCCGTTTCCGACGACGAGGCGAAGGAGAAGTTCGGAGAGTGGGAGTCGCCGAAGCCCTACATCCGGATCGTTCCGCAGCCGAAGTGAGCTGAGGCCTCAGACGAGAGGAGAGGGTCTTGCGGGTGGCGTTGCGCAGGCGATTCGGCCTGCTGTTCGTCCTATCGGTGATCGCAACGGCCACCGGGCTTGCCGGCCCGGCGGCGACGCTCGGCGCCTCGTCGGGCGGGAAGCTGACGATCTCCCCGCAGCCGAACACGCCGGACGTCTCCCCGGACACGCAGATCAGCATCCTCGGGGTTGCGCGTGGCCGGATCCGCTCGGTCCAGGTGACCGGACAGACCTCGGGATCGCATTCCGGCCATCTCCGCTCCTATTCGCAGCACCGCGGTGCGAGCTTCCTGCTCGACAAGCCGCTGACCCAGGGTGAGTCAGTCTCGACGACCGTGCGCCTGCGCGAGCGCAAGCCGATCCGCTTCGCGTTCACCGTCGCCACCCTCGGGACGAAGCTGCCCCCGCTGAACCTGCCCTCGACCCAGCCCGCCAAGCTGGACCACTTCGTCACCGAGCCGGCCCTGACGCCGCCGAAGATCACCGTGAACAAGAGCTCGAAGCGCGCCAGGGGCCACGGTGACGTCCTCCTCACCCCCCTGCCCTCTCCGGTGGTCCATCCCGAAAGCAACAACACGGTGACGATCAATCCGGTCGGTCCGGGCGGGCCGATGATCGTGGACGGCGCCGGGAACCTCGTCTGGTTCAGGCAGCTCGCCCCGCCCGAGGTCGCCGCCAACCTGCGGCTCCAGCGATTCCACGGCCACAAGGTGCTGACCTGGTGGGAGGGGACCGTGACGCCAGCCGCCTTCGGTCTCGGCGGCGGCGTGATCGCCAACCACGCCTACAACGTGATCCGCGTGGTGCACGCAGGCAACGGCTATCCGATGGACCTGCACGAGTTCGAGCTCACCAAGGACGGCGACGCCCTGTTCACGGTCTACTCGCCGATCCTCGTCCATTTGCCCGGCACCCCGGAGGGGACGCTGTCGCCGCTGCTCGACTCGATCGTTCAGGAGGTGGACGTCAAGACCGGGCTGGTCGTCTGGGAATGGCACTCCTACGGCCACATCCCGCTCGAGACATCGCAGGCGACCCCCCAGAACAGCGCCTCCTACGACGCCTTCCACATCAACGCGATCCAGCAGCTGAAGCACGACCGTGTCCTGGTCTCCGCGCGCGACACCTCGGCGATCTACAGCATCGACCGGGCGAGCGGCAGGATCCTCTGGACGCTGGGTGGCAAGGGCACCGACTTCCGCTTCGGCCCTGGGGCACTGTTCAACCTCCAGCACGACGGCCACATGCTGAGCAACGGCCGGATCAGCATGTTCGACGACGGGGCGGGGCCGCCGGCGTTCACTCCCTACTCGCGTGGCCTGATCCTGAAGCTCAACTTCCGGCGCCGTCGGGCGACGCTGGTGCGACAGTTCGCCCGATCGACCGCCACCTCCGCCCAGAGCGAGGGCAGCCTGCAGAGGCTGCCGGGCGGGAACGTCTTCGTCGGCTTCGGGGCCGAGCCCTTCTTCTCGGAGTTCTCCTCGCGCGGCAAGCTGCTGCTTGATGCGAGCCTCCCGGTGGACGACGGCACCTACCGCACCTACCGCTTCCCGTGGAGCGCGACGCCCAAGACCAAGCCCGTCGTAGTCGCCGAGCGCCACGGTGTGGTTTCGGTCTATGCCAGCTGGAATGGAGCCACGAAGGTCGCCAAGTGGGAGATCCTCGCGGGCCAGAGCCCCGGCTCGCTTCACCGGATCGCGATCACCGCCAAGACCTCCTTCGAGACCCGGCTCGACCTGGACACGTCGGCGACGGTGTTCGCGGTGCGCGCCCTTGATTCGAAGGGCCACGTGATCGGCCGATCGGCCGCCGTGCCGGCCTCCTGAGCGACAGCGTCAGATGAGACCGCGGTGATGAAGCACCCGCACGGTTGTGTTCCATTTGAGAAATGGGCCGGGCGGTCGTGTTAGCTTGCCGCCGCAATTCCGGGTGGGTGGCACCCGGATAACTCTCTCGGGAGGAGAGAAATATGAAGAGTCGCGTTTTCGCAGTTCTCTGCGTGGTTGCGGCCTGCTTCGTCTTCGTGGCCCCGGCGTGGGCGACGAAGTACGTCGCGCTGGGCGATTCGTACTCGTCCGGCACGGGGACGCGCACCTACTACGACAGCAGCTGCCAGAAGTCCGTTTACGCGTATCCGTATCTGCTCCATAATGCTCACCCGAGCTGGACCTTCGTGCATGCCGCGTGCTCGGGCGCAACGACGAGCAGTCTGCTCAGCAGCCAGGTGTCGAGCGTCACCTCGGACACCAATTGGGTGACCTACACGATCGGCGGCAACGACGCCGGGTTCTCCAGCGTGATCACGACGTGCGCCCAGCCATCGTGGGCGTCCGACTGCAATGGGGCGATCGACAACGCCCGGGCGTTCATCCAGAACACGCTGCCCGGGCGACTCGATCAGGTGAACAACGCGATCAAGTCGAGGGCACCGAGCGCGAAGGTGATCGCGCTCGACTATCCGCGCCTCTTCAACGGCACGGACTGCAATGCGTTCACCTGGTTCAGCCCGAGCGAGGAAACACGGCTCAACCAGACGGCCGACATGATCAAGAACGTCGTCAGCGCGGCGGCGTCGCGGGCGGGAGCGAACTTCCTGTTCCGTGACGTGATCCCGCCGTTCATCGGCCACGCCGTCTGTGACGGCGGCGGCGCTTCGTCCACGGAGTGGATCAACGGCCTCTCCAACCCGGTTGGCGAGAGCTACCACCCGAAGACGACCGGCCATGTCAACGGCTACTACCCGGTAGTGCACAGCACCACCGGGTAGCGCGAAGCATCGGGGAGGGCGGCGCCGGCGACGTGCCGCCCTTCCTCGACTGAGACTCGCATAGGCGCTCTCACGCCGAGTCGAATCCCGGCGTAAGGTGTTCCAGGGGTGGGAGTGCCGTTCGTCCGTAGAAGCTCGCTCGCAGTCTTGATCTCGCTGGCGGCCCTCGTCGCCGCGGGCCTCCTCGTCGTGCCCGCCGGCGCCGCTGCGATCAGCCGGAGCCAGGCGAGCTACCTGCACGCCGCCAACAAGGGCGTCAAGCAGACGAACCGGTGGTGGAACCGGGGCAGGCACTGGTACAGCTCGACGCTCGGCGGGTCGCAGGTCGTCTCCCTGTGGGGCGCCGTGCCGCTGTTCGAGGCGCTTGCCGGCCTGCAGAGCGCGCAGCCGTCCAACCGGCACCTCCATCAGCTGAACCGCTTCGCGTGGGGGGCACAGCGCTACCTGAACCCGAACCTCAAGCCCGTGGCGGGCTTCGGGCCACGGCCGGGCCAGCACAACCCGGGCAAGACCACCTGGTTCGACGACAACGGCTGGTGGGGCCTCGCCTTCCTGGACGCCTACAACGCGACCGGAAACGGGCGGTACCTGGCCGACGCGGAGATCGCCCAGAACTTCATCAGCGTGTCGGGCTGGGACACGACGCCGGGGCGCCCGGGCGGCCTCTGGTGGAACACCAACCACAGCTTCTACGCCGGTGAGTCCCTCGCCGGCGGGACGCTGCTCTCGGCGAAGCTCTACGCGATCACCCACGATCAGCACTACCTCGACGACGCGCTCAAGTACATCGCCTGGGGGGACGTCTGGCTGTCCGACCCGTCGACCGGGCTGTACGCCCGCCTGCGCAGGCCGAAGACCTACTACAAGCCCGGAGCGAGCGGCTCAGGTGTCACGGCGGCTGCGGCGGCCGCAGACCAGAGGGCCCTGAGCGCAAACCCCGACGAGGCGGCAAAGCTCGAGGCCGCCGGCAGCCCGACCCCGGCGCCCGGGGAGGCGCAGTCCGCCTTCAACAACTACCCGCCGTTCGCCCCCTCACCGATGCCGTACGTCAACGGTCCGATGATCCTCGCCCATCGGATCATCTGTGAGGAGACCGGCAAGAAGTCCTTCTGCCAGCGAGCCGACCAGCTCGCCGCCGCGACGGTGGCGGTATACCGGCGCTTCTGGATGGGGCCGCAATTCGACTTCTGGTACATCCGCACCATGCTCGAGTTCGCCCGGCTCGACAACAACGGGGACTGGTACGGGATCGTGCAGCGAAACGCGCGCAGCGCGCTGCACAGGGCGCGCGACAAGCACGGGCTCTACCTCCGCACCTGGTACGGAAAGAAGGCCTCGCGTGCCAACGCCCCGAAGGGGAGCCTGCAGCTGCACGCCGCCAACGCGGCGCTCTTCACCTGGATGGGTCTGCTCGGGCGCTGAGCTGCGCCTAGAAGCCCGTCCCGGCCGCCATCAGCGCGACCAGCGCAAGCGCGATCCCGAAGACCGCCCCGATCGAGCAGGCGAGAACAAGACGTCCGCCCCGGATGCGATCCGTCGCCAGTTGATCGATCAAAGTACCCATGCCAACCTCTCTTTCTCGGGCCTACGGGGTTAGCTGACGGGCTCGCGCCGAAAGAGTGCGCTACGGATAGACCGATTCGCCCACGGAGCTTGCGCTCCAGTTGGTTCCCCCGTTCAGGTCGACAGCGACCTGATTCGGCAGGCGCAATTGAGCGGAACGCTACCCGTTTTTCATGAGGCGAAACGCCAGACGGCTTCGCCATCAGATCGCGGCCACAAGCGGCCGCCCCGACTAAGTCGCTTCGGGCTTCGCCCTTCGCTCCGATAGAGAGCGGTCTGGTGGCCGCTAGGCCGCGGCCTTACGCAGCTTGCCGTCGCGCTCGAGCTCTTCGCGGACCTTGCGCACGTGACCGGTCGAGCAGTTGGCTCGCTTGGCGATCACGCCATCGGGCTCCTCGGGGCTCCGGCGAAGCTCGAACTCGAGCAGCGCCTGGCGCCGGGAGGCCCAGCCGTCACCCTTCGCGCCGATGGTCGCCTTCTCGACGGCCTTCTCGCGCTGGCAGTGCAGGCAAAGCCACTGTCCGCCGGCCTTGGTCCAGCCCTCGGGTCGACGGGGAGTGGACTTGCTGCCTGCGGCATAGCGCACGGTCACCTCGCAGCCGGCGCAGGTCCAGCGCCGTGTCCGGGGTGCGCGAGCGCGCGTGTTGTGGGCGGTTGCGGTCTTTGACATGAGTTACCTCCGCGGTCGAGTGCTGCGTTCGCGAAGGCTGCCTGTCGGTGGAAGAACTGCGCGAAAACGCTGCAAATGCCGGGTTTCCATGGCCCGGCGGGGTCGTACATATTAGCAGATGCTGAAATGCCTGCAAATCATGCATTTTTGGGCAAATCGGCCGATTTCACGCCTCGGTGACCCATGGGGACCGCCCGAACCGCTACGAATACCGGCCCCGTGCGCGGCCTCGATGCAACCGTCCATTCAGGCGGCCGCCTGACCTCGCGATCGACCTGGGCCCTGATCGGCGCCCTGATCGCGCTCGTCGGCGCGCTCGCCCTCTGCCTGGACCGTTTCCACAACGGTGACTTCTATCTGTCGTTGACCAGCGGCCGCTTCATCGCCCAGCATGGCTTCGCCACGCATGATCCGTTCGCGACGGTCTCGCAGGGGGGCACCTGGCTGAATCAGCAGTGGCTCTCGGAGCTCGCCTTCTTCCGGATCTCCGAGGTCTTCGGCCCGACCGGGTTGACGGTGCTCTACGCCGCGCTGATCACCGCTCCCCTGGCACTCCTGCTCTGGCTCTGCCGGCGCAAGGGCTGGCGGATGCTGGTCGCGGTAGCCGCGTTCTACTTCCCCGGCGTCCTGGCGGTGGTCCATCCCCGGGCGGCCGGGTTCACCGTGCTGATCTTCACGCTGCTGGTGACGCTGCTCGTGGTGCTCTGGGGTCGCGGCAGTGGAAAAGCCGGTGAGCGACAAGGCTGGTGGGCTCCCCTCGCGATCCTGGTGCTGTTCGCGCTCTGGGCGAACCTGCACGGCGGCTTCATCGCGGGGTTCCTGCTCCTGGGACTGGCGACCGTGGGCCTGGCGATCGATCGCTGGCGCGGCATCCCCGGATCCGTGCCGCTCTCCCGCGTGGCCATCCTGGGCCTCGTCGCGATCCTGGCCGCGGCCATTGTCACGGTGGCGACCCCGCTCGGCGCGGCGATCTGGGCGTACCTGCTGAGCTTCCAGAACCAGGCCATCTCGCTGGCGAGCACGGAGTGGGAGTCGGCCTTCAGCTCGCCGCTCGCCGTGGTCTATCTGTCCCTGGCGACCTGCTTCGCCGCCTGGATGTGGGTGCGCTCGCCGCAGCCTCGCCGGGCCACCACCCTGCTGGTGACGGCGGGCTTCCTCGTCTTCGCCGGGTACTCGGTGCGGAACATCGTCTTCATCGGCCCGATCCTCGCCCTGCAGGTCGCCTGGACGGCGCCGAACCGAGGCCCCACGCCACTGCGGGGCCCGGTCGCGCTGTTCGGCGCGGCCGCGGCGGCCGCGGCGCTCGTCTGGGCCGTGTTCCTCGGTCCCGCCCGCGACGATCCGACGCTCGGCTTCCCGGTCGCCGACTACGCGATCGCGCATCCGCCCAAGCACGGGCGCATCGTCACCTATGCCGGGGTGGGCTCCTACATCAATTGGCGCTCGCCGGGAACGCCGGTGGTTCTGAACGGGTGGCTCGAGCAGTACACGCCGCAGGAGCTGCGAGACAACTACGGCGTCCTGCGCGCCTGGACCTCGGACCTTCCCGGCGCGCTGCGCCGCATCCACGCGGGCGCGGTGATCACCCACGTGCACTCCGCCATAAGCCGGCTGGAGGCGGCGGGCTTCAGGCCGGAGTTCACGTCCGCGGACGGGACCTACCTGGTCCGCGTGCCGCAGCACGCGAAGCTGAGCAGGCCTTAAGGGTCCGCTCTACCATCTCGCGCGCCGATGGAGTCGCTCCCCGGAACCGCTGATTCGGCGATCGAGCCGGCTGCCGTCGCCCCGCCCGGGGTCCCGTCGCTGCCGAGGGTCAGGGCTGGCCACCGGACCCTGATCGCCAACTCGTTCCTCGGCGGGATGATCGTCTCCGCCTTCCTGATGGCGGCCGGTGCTGCGGCCAAGCATTACGGGCCGACGCTGCACATCCACCACGGGCTGCCGACCTCGATCCGCGGGCCGCTCCACGGGATCGGGCTGTCGCTGAGCGGCACCGAGTTCGCGGTCGTCTTCATCGTGCTCGGCGTCTGCTACCTCGGCGTGCTGTTGTTCGCGGATTCGGTGCGGTTCCGGGTCGGCGTCGGAGCGATCGTCGCCCTGCACCTGATCTTCCTGATCGCGCCGCCGCTTCTCTCCAGCGACATCTTCAACTACGTCGGGTACGCGCGGCTCGACGCGGTTCACCACCTGAATCCCTATGTACATCCCCTGTCGGCCGCTCCGACAGATCCCTCCTACATATACGTGGGCTGGCCGCTCAATACGACGGCCTACGGGCCGCTCTTCACGGTCGCGACCCTGCCGCTCGGCTGGGTCAGCTTCACGGACGCGATCTGGCTGCTCAAGCTCGCCTCCGCCGTCGCCAGCCTTGCCTGCGTCGCGCTCGTCTGGCTGTGCGCGACGCGGCTGGGTCGGCCCGCGCTGCCGGCCGCGCTGTTCTTCGGGCTGAACCCCATCCTGCTCGCCTACGCGGTGGGGGGCGGGCACAACGACCTGCTCATGCTGGTCGCCGCGCTCGGCGGCATCTACATGCTGCTGGCCGGCCGGGAGACCGGGATGGCGGCGCTGGTCGTCGCCGTGGCGGTGAAGAGCTCGTCGGTGGTGCTGCTCCCGTTCGCGCTGCTCGGGTCGAGGCGACCGTGGAAGGCGATCCTCTGGGGGGTGCTGACGGCGGCAGTGCTCGGCGTGGTCACGCTGCTCGCCTTCGGGACCCACATCTCCAGCCTCCTGCACGTGCTCCAGCACGACGCGCGCCTGGAGACGCCGAACGACATCCCGGGAGTGATCAATGACGTCTTCGGCCTCGGCATCACGACCCACACGCTGGGCCGGATCGGGATGCTGATCCTCCTGCCGACGATCGCGCTGCTGCTGGTGCGCGTCTATCGAGGTGGCGACTGGCTCGAGAACGCCGGCTGGGCGACGTGCGCGGTGCTGGTGACTACCACCTGGTTCCTGCCCTGGTACCTGATCTGGTTCCTGCCGCTGGCGGCGCTCGCCGTCCGGCCGTACCAGCGCTTCACGGGGCTGGCCCTGACCGCGCTGGCGATCGGGCTACAGCTGCCGTTGATCTTCGGGCACTAGGGACGGCTTCGCCATCAGATCGCGGCCAGAAGCGGCCGCTACTGGTTGAGGATCTTGGCCTTCTCGGCCTCGAACTCGGCCTCGGTGAGCGCGCCCGACTCCTTCAGCTTGGCGAGCTTCTCAAGCTGCTCGACCGGATCGGCCTGAGGCTGGGCCGGGGCGGGAGGGGTCATGCCGGGGACCTGTCCCATTCCCGGCATCTGGCCCATGCCGCCCTGCATCCCCGCGGCCTGCGCACGCATCTGCTGCGCTTGCTCCATCAGCTGGCCGATCTGGCTCGGATCGACGCCCGCGGCCGAGAACGCGGCCGATTGCTGAGCCTCGGGTGAGTAGTCGACGATGATCTTGTCGTGGTCATTCGGGTCGTAGAGCACCGGGATCGTCTGACCGGCGCTCGGGACCGCGAGCTGGGGAAAGCTGAAGCGCTTCTTGACTTCGAACTCGGGCTCATCGTCCGGCTGGACGCGCAGACGGGCCTTGAGGGCGAGCTCGGTGTTGGAGATCACGCCCTCAGCGCCGCGGGTCACCGCCATGCCCTTCTCGGCGATCTCGACGACGATGGCGTTCGCTCGCTTACCGCTCTCGTCCAGCTCCTTCTTCAGCTTCTTCGACGGCTTACCCAGCATTGGTCTCTCCTTGTCGAGGCAGGGGAGCTGACCCTACCGCGCGGTTTGGCCACGCGATAGGGGATCTCAACGGGTTGACGGCTTCGCCATCAGATCGCGGCCACGAGCGCCGCCCAGCTCTAGTCGCGGCGGCATTGCCGCCGCTCCAGTGTGCTGCGGCCTGGTGGGCCCGCGCAAGTAATCCTCAAACACGCCGGCTAACCCGACTATCTCGCTAAGGAAATTCAACAAATTCGGTGGAGATCGGGGTATAACCAGGCCGTGCGCCCGACTCGCAGCTACCTGGTCTGTGCCACGCCGCGGAGCGGCAGCACGCTCGTCTGCCAGGCGCTGAAGGAGACGGGGGTGGCCGGGCGGCCCGAGGAGTACTTCGAGGCGCTCGAGCACAGCGGCCGGCCGCGGCGCCCGGAGGAGTACTTCAACGGCGTCGAGGACCCCGCGATCCTCAACCAGCTGCAGAGGAGAGGAGTCTCGGACGAGCCGTTGCCGCGCTCACCGCTCTGGAGCCGGACCGCGTACGACCGGTACCTGGAGTGGGCGCTGGAGCAGGGGACGACCGACAACGGGGTGTTCGGCGCGAAGCTGATGTGGGGGTACCTGGGCGACTTCGTCGGCCTGCTGCGGAACATCCCCGAGTACCGGGATCTCCCGCTGGCGAAGCTCCTGCCCACCGTCTTTCCCGGCCTCACCTTCGTGCGGGTGGTGCGAGCGAACAAGGTTCGCCAGGCGGTCTCGCTGTGGAAGGCGGTTCAGACGGCCACCTGGCGGCAGGAGGGCGAGAACGATCCGTTCGCCGGCGTCCCGGAGGACAGCGACATCCCTCCCTACAAGAGCTTCCTCGACGAGCATCTGCCGGCGCTGCGCTTCAACTTCAATGCGATCTCGCACCTGCTGAGCCAGATCCTTCGCGACGAGGCACGCTGGGACGCCTTCTTCGAACACGTGCGGATCAAGCCGGTGCTCGTCCTCTACGAGAACTTCGCCGCCGACTACGAGACCAGCACGCTGAACGTGCTGGACCGGCTCGAGCTGGCGCCGCCGGAGGGCTTCAAGGTCGAGCCGCGGATGCGCAGCCAGAGCGACGGGCTCAACGACGACTGGGCCCGCCGCTACTCCGAGCTCAGGCTGGGCACGGAATTCGATCTGGTGCCGAGCGTGCCAGACCCCGTCCAGCCGCCGGTCCGATAATGGCCGGCATGGACGGAGACCGCCCGACGAACATCCTCTACATCCACTCCCACGACACCGGGAGGCACGTGCAGCCCTACGGGTACCAGGTGCCGACGCCGAACATCCAGCATCTGGCGGACCAGGGGTTGCTGTTCCGCGAGGCCTTCTGCGCCTCCCCCACCTGCTCGGGGAGCCGAGCCTCGCTGCTCACGGGCCAGTACTGCCACAACAACGGGATGCTCGGCCTGGCCCACCGCGGTTGGACGCTGAACGACTACGGGCAGCACCTCGTGCACCCGCTGAGCGAGGCGGGCTACCGCACGATCCTGGTCGGCGAGCAGCACATCTCGGTGGACCCGGCGGTGATCGGCTACGACGAGGTGATCCACGTCGACTCGAACCACGCCAGCGACGTGGCGCCGATCACCGGCAGGATGAGCGGCGCAGCCGAGCCCTGGTTCATGTCGGTCGGCTTCTTTGAGACGCACCGCGACTTCGCCGGCCGACGTCCGTGCGCGACTCCCTCTACTCGCTGCCGCCGGGGAACCTGCGACGCGAAGGCAATCCGGCATCAGGCTGCCCTCGGAGTGGCCCACGATGTCGACCTGCCCGGCACCCGTGGCGGCGCGGACACGGTCGACGAAGGCCGAGAGCTGCTCCGCGCTCTCCTCCATCGTCGTCAGGCCGCCGGGCTGGTTGCTCGCCAACCAGACCGACAACTGGCAGATCTCACCCCTGCTCGCCAATCGCGGCTACTGCGTGTTCTCGCCCACCTACGGGACCAAGCCTGAGGTCTCGGTCCCCGGTTCAGGCCGTGGACCAGGACCACGGGGCGCGGGTGCGCGGCGGACGGGTGACACGACCAGTCGTTCGAGCCTGGCGGCGGCGAATCGGGATGCGCCCTCTGGGCGAGGATCCCTTGGCTGAAGTCGTAGTTGACCGGATAGGTCGCCGCGCTTGCCAGGGCGGGGGCCGCCAGCAGGGCGACGACGGCGATTGCCGCCGCGATGAGAGCTCTCGATACCCCCCGGATCCCCATTGCCAGCGGCGAATCTACCGCCATATGATCGTTCGATGCGTCAGCTCACCAGCCTCGACGCGCAGTTCCTGGCTCTCGAGAGCTCGCACCAGACGGGGCACGTCGCCGGGCTGACGATCCTCGACCCCTCGACCACGCCGAGCGGGGAGCTCACCTTCAAGGACATCAACGCGCTGATGGAGGAGCGGCTGCCGCTGCTGCCGCCGCTGCGCTGGCGGCTGGTCGAGGTTCCCTTCGGGCTCGACTATCCGTACTGGCTCGACGACCCCAACTTCGATCTCGACTTCCACGTCCGCGAGCTGGCGCTGCCGCCGGGAGCGGCGAAGGAGAAGCTCGCGGAGCAGGCGGCGCGGATCGCGGAGCGGCCGCTCGATCGCTCCCGCCCGCTCTGGGAGCTGTATCTGATCCACGGGCTCGAGGACGGTCACAAGGCGCTGCTCACCAAGATCCACCACTCGCTGATCGATGGGCTCTCCGGCGCGGAGATCATGGGCGTCCTCTTCGACCTCGCCCCCGAGGGCAGGGACCTGCCGGAGCCGAGTGAGAACGGGGCCGAGCGGCAGCCCACCGAGCTGGAGATGCTGACCCGCGGCCTGATGGGCTTCCCGCGGTATCCGCTGCGGATCCTGCGGTCCCTGCCGCGGGCGCTGCCGAACCTCGACGAGTCGCCGGTCTTCGCCGGGATCCCCGGCACCGGAGTCGTGGCGAAGCTCGCCGACCGGCTCACGCGACCCTTCAGCAACCGCGAGAGCGGGGTGCTCGCGCACACCTCATACAAGGCCCCGAAGACCCGGTTCAACGGCCGGATCTCGCCGCACCGGCGCTTCGCCTTCGGCCAGCTCACCCTGGACGAGGTCAAGGAGGTCAAGAACAAGCACGGCGTCACGGTGAACGACGTCGTCGTCTCGGTCTGCGCGGGGGCCGTGCGCAGCTGGCTGCTGGAGCACGATGATCTGCCGGCGGATCCGCTGGTCGTCCAGGTGCCCGTGTCGGTCCGGACGGACGAGCAGATGGGGACGTTCGGCAACCGGATCATGCTGATGAGCGCCCCCTTCTTCACCAACGAGCCTGACGCCGAGCGGCGGCTGGAGAAGACGCATCGAGCGCTGGCCGCGATGAAGGAGCACCACCGGGCCCTGCCGGCCGAGCTGCTGCAGGACACCAACCACTTCATCCCGCCGGCGGTCTTCGCGCGGGCGGCCCGGGCGACCTTCGCGATCTCTACCAGCGGCCCGGGGAGGCCGACCTGGAACCTGGTCGTCTCCAACGTGCCCGGGCCTCAGTTCCCGCTCTACTGCGCGGGCGCCCGCCTGGTCGGGAACTATCCGGTCTCGGTGATCACCGACGGGATGGGGCTCAACATGACCGTGATGAGCTACTGCGGGAAGATGGACTTCGGCATCGTCGCCGACCGCGATCAGATGCCGGACCTCTGGTCGATGCTGGACCGGCTGCGCGACTCGCTCGAGGAGCTCAAGTAACGAACCTGACGGAGATCGTGCCGGATCCCGAGAGGGGCAGGGCATACGAGCAGGCGATGCGGCCCGGCGTCGCCGACGCGAATGCGGCCGGTCGGTGCCGCCTCGACGCCATGGCCCGGTGGCTTCAGGACGTCGCCTACGCGGACCTGATCGAGGCAGGCTTCGAGGGCCGCGGAGCCTGGATCGTCCGCCGGACGCGGATCCAAGTCGAGGCGTTCCCGCGCTTCGGCGAGGAGCTCGAGTTGCGCACCTTCTGCAGCGGCATCGGCCGGTTCTCCGCCGAGCGGCGGACCTCGATCAGGGGCGAGGCCGCCGTGGTCGAGACGGTCTCACTCTGGGTCTGCCTCGATCCCGAGCGGGGCAGGCCGATGCGGTTCCCGGAGGACTTCATCGCCGCGTTTGAAGAGAGCGCAGGGGGTCGGGACGCCAAGGCGCGAACGCGTCACCCGGATCCGCCCGCGGATGCGGAGCGGTCGGCCTGGCACTTCCGGGCATCCGAGATGGACCCGGCGGGCCACATCAACAACTCGCACTACTGGGTGCCGCTCGAGGAGGAGCTGTCCGGTGGCCCCGAGCCCGAGTCGATCGACGCGGAGATCGAGTACCGGGATCCGGCGATGACTGGCGACGTCGCCGTGCTTCGCCAGGGCTCCTCGATGTGGATCGCCGGCGACGAGGGTGTCGTTCACGCCTCGCTGCTGCGCGCCTAGGCCGCGGCTCGCGCCTGGGCGCCGTCCGCCGCCCGCGCGTGCTTGGCGACCGCATCGATGATGGTGGACCAGACGCCGGGCGGCAGGTCGTGTCCCATGCCCTCGATCAACATCAGCCGAGCACCGCGGATCGCCTTCGCCGTCGCCTTCCCGCCCGACGGCCTGACCATCTTGTCGACGGTCCCGTGGATCACGAGCGTCGGGACCCTGATCCTGCCGAGGGTCTTCGTCCGGTCGCCCGAGGCGACGATCGCACCAAGCTGTCGGCCGCCCGCACGCACGTCGAAGCCGCGGTCGAAGCTTCGGCCGGCGCGTTCCCGGACGTACTGCTCGTCGCGCTCGAAGCCGGTGGATCCGACCAGGCCGAAGACCTCCGCCGATCGCTGGATGTAGCCGTCGCGATCGCGGGGCGGCGGGCGGAGGAGGTAGCGGTAGACCGACAGGGCCGGCTGCCCGTGCCAGCGGCTGCCCGTGGTCGACATGATCGAGGTCAGGGAGCGGACGACCTCGGGATGCTCGGCGGCGAGCATCTGGCCGATCATGCCGCCCATCGAGGCGCCCACCACGTGGGCGGGAGCGATGCCGAGCTCGCGCAGCAGGACGGCGGCGTCCTCGGCCATGTCCGAGAGCGTGTACTGCTCAGGACCGACCCGCCGGCGCGCCATCTGGCCCAGAGTGGGGGGGCGGAAGTCGAAGTGGGTGGAGCGGCCGATGTCGCGGTTGTCGAACCGCACGACGTAGAAGCCACGCTCGGCGAGCTGCTCGCAGAAATCCTCGTGCCACGCGATCATCTGCGTCGCCAGGCCCATGATCAGGAGGATCGGCGTGTCCTCGGGGTCCCCGAACGTCTCGTAGCAAAGGGTCACTCCCCGGCCGACGTCGCAGAACTCCTCGGGCATCGGTCGATCGTAGATACCCCGGGCGCAGGGCGGCGAGTGGTGTTCAGCGGGGCCTGCCCGGTTCTCGGTATGCGAACCGCAATGGATCTTGCACGCCTGTTAGCAACTGCTGACATTTCGGAGCCGAAGCTCTAGCCTGGCCAGCTGTAGGGAGGCGGCTCGCCGCCTCTCGCTGCCGATGCCACCGATTCCGACTCACGCACCCGAGAGACGCCCTCGCACCACGCGCAGCGGCCGCTTCGCAGTGGTCTCGCTGATGGTGTTCGTCGTCCTCGTGATCGGATCGGTCATGGGGCAGAGCGCGATCGGCGATCCGGCCTCGAAGATCGCCCAGAAGCAGAGCGAGCTCAGCCGCATCCAGTCGACCTCGGGCTCGCTGCAGAGCCAGATCGACAGCATGAACGCGCGCGTCGACCAGCTGATCGGCGAGGAGTCGCACCTCCGCCAGGCCCAGGCCGCCGCCCAGGCCCAGCTCGACCAGAAGCAGGCGGAGCTCGACAAGGCCACGGCTCAGCTGAATGCCGAGAAGGCGGAGCTCGCCAGGATCCGCGCGAAGCTGCAGGCGGCCACCGTCGCCCTCGAGCAGCTGCTCGTCGAGATGTACAAGTCGAACGACCCGGACGTCATCGCCGTGATCATGCGCTCGGCGAACTGGTCCGACCTGCTCACCCGCACCGAGTACATCGACCACATCCAGAGCTACGACAACGAGGTCGTGGCGCGGGTTCGCGGCCTCCGCGATCAGATCACGGCCCTGGTCACCCGGCTGCAGGTGACGCACGACCGGATCCTGGCGGCCCGCGATGCCGTCGCGGCGAAGGAGCGGCAGATCGCCAGCCAGCACGCGCAGATCCAGGCCCAGCAGTCCGAGCTGGTCTCCGCCCGCAACGCCCGGGAGGGCGTCCTCAACGCGCTGCTCAGCAAGGAGCGCCAGATCCAGACGGATCTCTCCAACATCCCGGCGCCGGCGGGGCGCGCGACGCTGGACTCGAGCGGGGACGCGATCTCGCCGTCGAACGCTCCGCTCGCCGTGCGTGCCGTGATCGAGGCGGCCAATCAGATCGACGACCTCCCCTATATCTGGGGAGGCGGCCACGGCTCGTTCACGTCCAGCGGCTATGACTGCTCGGGCTCGGTCAGCTTCGCACTCCACGGCGGCGGCTTCCTCTCCAGCCCGCTCGACTCGACCGGCCTCGAGGTCTGGGGCGAGCCGGGCGGCGGCAACTGGATCACCGTCTTCGCGAACAGCGGCCACGCCTGGGCCTACATCGCCGGGCTGCGCTTCGACACCGGCGGTCCCGGCGGAGGAAACGGCCCTCGCTGGAGCACCGTGATGCGGGACGACACCTCGAGCTTCGTCGCCCGGCATCCGGCCGGGTACTAGGCGCTAGACAGCACCCGTCAGAGGCGAGGAGACGATGTGCTCCTCGAACTCGAAGCCGGTCTCGAGGGCCCGGCGAAGCGGACACGTCTCGGCGACCCGCTCGAGCCTCCGGACCTGATCCTGCGAGAGCCCGGCCGGGAAGGTGGACCTCGATCTCGAACCGGCGAGGCTCGGATTCGGCGTCGTACTCCACGCCGACGAACGCGTCGCCGATCTCCCATCCATGCCGCTCCGCGTACAGGGCAACCATCGTCGCGATGCAGGAGGCGAGGGCGGCGGGGAGGAGCTCATGAGGGGCGGGACCCTCGTCGGTGCCGCCGAGCCCGATGGGCTCGTCGGTGAGGATCCGGTGCCGCCCGTTGACGTCAACCTCGTGCCTGAGCTTGCCGACGCGATGGGTTGTGGCTGTCATGGTCATCGACAACTACACTACCATACAACGGTTCACTTGTGCTACTATCTCGCCCAATGGTGTCGAAAGTCGAGATCCCGCACCCGCTACCCGACCCCCTTGTGGAGCGGGTGGCCGAGCGCTTCCGCGTGCTCGGAGAGCCGATGCGGATTAGGCTCCTCGAGGCGATGCGCGAGGGCGAGATGAGCGTCCGCGACCTCCGGGAGGCCACCGGCGCCTCCCAGCAGAACGTTTCGCAGCATCTCGGCGTCCTGCTCCGTGCCGGGATCGTCAGCCGCCGCAAGGAGGGCAACTTCTCCCACTACTCGATCGCCGATCCGGTGGTCTTCTCGCTCTGCGACGAGGTCTGTGGCGGCCTGCGCCGCCAACTCGATGAGCTCGACGCGCTGCTCGAGGGAGGCAGCTGAGATGCGTCAGCGCTGGCCGCTCGAGCGTGTGCTCTTCGCCCTCGCCGGGACCGTGATCCTGCTGAGCGTCGCGCTCGCGGCGATCGTCTCGCAGTGGTTCCTAATCCTGACCGCGTTCGTCGGAGTCAACATGTGGCTCTACGTACTTGCCGGCGCGTGTCCCGCCTCGCTGGTCCTCAAGCGCGCCTGCAACCTCGACTCGGTGGTTTACCCGCCCGGCTCATGAGCCAGGTCGGTCCCATAGGCAGGCTCGGCCGCTACACCGCGACCCACTTCCGGGTCGTGATGATCGGCTGGGCGCTGATCGCGCTCGGGCTCGGCTTCCTCGCTCCGAAGGTCGAGAAGGCCCTCTCGGGCGCCGGCTGGGAGACCAGCGGATCTCAGTCCGTCCAGGCCCGCCAGCTGATCGACGGGAACTTCAAGGGACTCTCGAGCTACGGCCTGATGGTCGTGGTGCATTCGCAGACGGCCAGCGCCGGCGATCCGAGCTTCGACTCGGCGGTCGCGGCGGTGGAGCGTAAGCTGCGCGCCGACCGCGCCGTTCGCACCGTTGTCCCGCCCCGCCCCGGGGCCTCGATCTCGCCGGACGGCCACACCGCGATCGTGCAGGCCGGCGCCGCCCGTGACGCGAACGCGATGGTGCGCGCGGCCGATGATCTGAAGGGGCCCTTGAACGCTCTCGGCCGGGACGGCGTCCAAGTGAACCTGACGGGCGCGGCCGGGATGTGGTCCGACTTCAACGCCGCGAACAAGAGCGCGATGCTCCGCTCGGAGGTGATCTCCTGGCCCGTGACACTCGCAATCATGCTGGTGGCCTTCGGATCGCTGGTCGCCGCCGGACTGCCGCTGATGCTGACGATGGTCGGCCTGGTCGCGGCGGCTGGCTCGCTCTACATCGGCACCCAGATCATGCCGATCTCGATCTGGGCGATGAACTTCGCGCTGATGTTCGCCCTCGCACTGGGCATCGACTACGCGCTGTTCGTCGTCCACGGTTCCGCGGCGCCTTCTTCGGGTCGAAGTTGCCGCCGGAGGAGGCGGTCGCGCAGACCATGGACACGGCCGGCAAGGCCGTGCTCTTCTCCGGCATCACGGTGCTGATCTCGCTGAGCGCAGTCATGCTCGTGCCGAGCCCCGCCTTCCGCTCGATGAGTCTCGGGATCATGCTCGCCGTCCTCTTCGTGTTGGCCGCGACGCTCACACTGCTGCCGGCGGTCCTCGCCAAGCTCGGACCGAGGATCGACAAGCTTTCGCTGCCCTGGGTCCATTCCGGCGAGCACCGCTCGGCCGCGCTTCGCCGCCTGGGGCGAGCGGTTGTGGCGCCATCCCTTCCGCTATGGGGTCCCGGCATTGGCGGTCCTCGTCGTGCTGATCGTGCCGGTGACCGAGCTCGACACTGCCATGCCCTCGATCAAGGTTGTCCCCTCGGGAGACTCATCGCGAGTCGGCTACCGAACAGGTGCAGGCGGCGCTCGGGCCGGGCGCGACTGGACCGCTGCAGCTCGTCGCTCCGGTCGCGGACGCGCGCGCCGTTCGGCAGCGATCGCGAGCGACCCGGCATCGCCCAGGTGACGCCCGCCGCGCGATCGGGGAACCTGGCGCTGATCCAGGCGATCCCGAAGCAGGACCCGTCCAACCCGGCGGTGGGCGTGACGATCGACCGCCTGCGCTCTGACCTGCCTGCGGGGACGCTGATCGGCGGAGCCGTGGCCGAGAACCACGATCTGCAGGCGGTGCTCTCGGCCAAGACGCCGCTCGTCATCGGCGTGGTCCTGGGCCTGGGCTTCGTCCTGCTGCTGTTCGCCCTGCAGGCCCCTCTGATCGCGGCCGCCGGAGTGATCACGAACCTGCTCGCCACGGGTGCGGCCTTCGGCGTGGCGAAGTGGATCTTCCAGGACGGTGCTCTCCACTCGGTGCTCGGCTTCGAGCCGCAGGGCTTCCTTGATGCCTGGGGCCCGGTCTTCTTCTTCGCGATGATTTTCGCGATCTCGATGGACTACACGGTGTTCCTGCTCTCCTCGGCGAGGGAGCACTGGGACCGAACCGATGACGCCAAGGAGGCGATGGTGGGCGGCCTGGCCCACTCCGGACGCGTGATCTTCGCGGCCGGAGCGGTGATGGTGGCGGTCTTCTTCACCTTCGCCCTCTCAGGGCCGCTGCCTCCCAAGGAGATGGGACTGATCCTGGGAATCGCCGTGCTGCTCGACGCGATGTTGATCCGCCTGTTGCTGATGCCCGTCCTGCTCAGGCTGCTCGGTCCGTGGGCCTGGTATCTGCCGCGCTGGGCTGACCGGGTGCTCCCCGATGTCCGCTTCGGACACGGGGAGGAGGCTCGAAGCCGCGCGTAGCTAGGACTTCGCCGGAAGGCAGTAGCCGTACGCCGTCAGCTGGGGGGCCGCGCCGAAGAACCCGTAGGCGTGCGCGGTCCAGGTGCCGTTCGCGTTGAACTCGGCGCCGTCGAACAGGGCACTGGTTGAGCCGTTGGTGCTGAACCCGCCGGCGATCAGCTTCTTGCCGGCCGGGCAGGCGGGCGTGGTCGTCGACGCGGAGCCGCCGGCCGCCACGGGGGCGGGTGAGGAGGCCACCTCGGTGATGATCGGCCTCTTCATCCGCGCGCAGTACGCGATTGAGGTGAGCTCGCCGGAACCGGTTCCGTACGCGTGTCCGCTGACGACCCAGGCGTTCGTGCCGACCGCATGGGACTCGGTGACGTAGTCACCGCCGTCGCTGCGGAAGTCGGTGCGCTGGAAGCCGCCAGAGACCAGGGACTGTCTAGAGGGGCAGCGGGCGGTCACGGTCTTGGTCTCGCCGGGCCGCAGGTAGACGGTCCGGTGGGGGGTGGGGGTGGCCGGGATCACCCCGAAGCCGCACATCGCCTGCACCGTGACGTTGCGCGGGGTGGTGCTGGCGCGACTGGGATCGAGGAAGACGACGCTGATGTGCCAGCCGCGCTGGGCGCCCAGCCGCTCGTAGGAGTGGGGATAGATCCCCTCGCCGTCGCTGTCGGTCGCCGGGCTGGACGTCATCCCGCCGCCCATCGGGAACTTGCCGCCCGGGCAGATGGTCTGCAGGCGAGGCGCCGTGTCGGGCTTGGTCACTTGGAAGGACTTCGCGGCGAGAGTGAGGTTGGTCAGGGGCTTGGCGAGCCCAGGTGTCGCCGCGCCCTTGTGGCCCTGGAGGCGGACGGTGCCCTGCTTCGAGTCGAGCACGTAGATCCCGCCGACCGCCCGCAGCGCCATCCGCAGGTGCTCGCAAGTGGTGCCCTGCACGACCACGTAGACCTGGTTGGTGTTGGAGAGGCGCTTCGTGTTC
This sequence comes from uncultured Solirubrobacterales bacterium, assembly GCA_963774305.1. Taxonomy (GTDB): domain Bacteria; phylum Actinomycetota; class Thermoleophilia; order Solirubrobacterales; family 70-9; genus DASUPK01. Next base: position 44,012 of record CAVZEM010000002.1, read on the forward strand.
GGCGCGACGCCCACCTTGCGGTGGCTGGACTCGTGGATCGCCTGCGCGAGCTGCTTCGGCGCCGGGTAGCAGCCCTCGGGGTTGAAGCGGCGCTCGAAGAGGGCGATCTTGTAGGCCGCCTCGAGCCGCTTGGTCGCGATGTTGAAGCCCGCCGTGATGCCGAAGGCGCTCGGCACGGCGACGAGCAGGCCGGCGACGACGGCGGCGAGGGAGATGAGGACGGCGAATCGCTTCATCGGTCGATCAGAACCCCCCGGCTACCGAGAAGTTGCGCGGATACTGCCAGCAGCCTGCGTCGCAACGTGAAGCTGGTCGACCGCTCGGCGACCTACGCCCACAACGACCCGAGCGCCGCTGCGCCGAAGGTGAACGCTTTCCTGAAGCGGCTGATCCCGTTCCTGAACTCGATCAGCGCGGGGAACAAGTCCGCGAGGAAGAAATAGGGGACTAGTCAGTCTCGACCGGGCGGCCGTTCCGCCGCCAGGTGCCGACGCCGCCGTTGGCGACGTGCACGACTCGTTCGAACCCCTCGCGCTGGAGGATCGAGGCGGCTATGCCGCTGCGCTTTCCCCCGCTGCAGATCGCGGCGATCGCGCGGTCGCGGGGAAGCTCGTCCTGGCGGTCCGGCAGCTCCCCGTAGGGGAGGTTGACCGAGCCGGGGATGTGTCCCTCGGCGAACTCGTCGTCGTCACGGACGTCGAGGACCATCACGTCGCCGTTCTCCAGGCGCCCGGCAAGCTCTTCGGGGTCGATCTGCTCGATCCGGCGTACCGGCCGGCCCTCGGAGCGCCACGAGGTCATCCCGCCCTCGAGGTACCCGCGGACCCGCAGGCCGACCGAGGCGAGCAACTCCGCCGCCTCGAGCTCGTAGCCGTCGGAGGCGGCGACCACGATCAGCTCGACGTCGGGCGGCACGACCTTGGCCACCTTGGTCGCGAAGCCGGTCTCGTAGGCCGACGCGCTGATCGCTCCCGGGACGTGGGCCTCGTCGAACTGCTCGTTGGTCCTGGCGTCGACCAGCAGCGCGCCCTCCGCGATGCCGACCTCGACGGCGCGTGGCGCCAGCGGAATCGGCGTGCCCATCTCCTCTATCAGGGGGCCGCGGTTGATCGCGACGATGTGCTCGACGTTGGGCGGCGGCGCGCCGAGCGTGGCAACGGCATCCTCGACGAACTCGCCCTCGCTGGCGAAACGCAGGGCGCGATTGTGCTCGCGCTCGAAGCCGATCGTCGAGGTCGTCTTGTGGTCGATCCCGGAGCTGCCGCAGGCGGAGCCGCCGAGGTGCCCCGGCCAGACCTCGACGTCGTCGGGCAGTGCCATCAGCTGCTGATGCAGGGACCGGTAGATGCCGGCCGCGCCCTCGCGCTTCTCGATCGCAAGGTCGGGTCGGGCCACATCCCCGACGAAGAGCGAGTCCCCGGTGAGAACCGCCCACGGGTCGCCGCCGCGGTCGGCGTCGCGCAGCAGGAAGGAGGTGTGCTCGGGCCGGTGCCCGGGGGTGTGGAGCGCCTCGATCTCGACGCGCCCGAGACTGAGCTTCCAGCCGTCGGTGAAGGCCTCGTGCGGGTACTCGGCGTCGGCGAGCTCGTGGACGTGGATGGTCGCTCCGGTCGCGCGCGCCAGGCGCCCGTGGCCAGACACGTGATCCGCGTGGTTATGCGTTTCGAGGACGTGCTCGATCCGGACGCCGTGCAGGCGGCTGAGCCGCAGATAGGGCTCGATCGACCATTGCGGGTCGATCACCGCGGCGACGCCGGCCCCCGTGTCGCCGACCAGATAGGACGCGCAGCTCAGGTCCTCATGCAGGATCTGACGGAAGAGCATCGTCCTGCAGCTTAGGGTCGGCTAGTCACCGGTGAAGTTGGCCTCGCGCTTCTCGACGAAGGCCTGGACGCCCTCGACGAAGTCCTTGCTCTGCCCCTGCTCGCGCTGCGCGTCGGCCTCGGCCTCGAGCTGGCCGGCGAGGTCAGCGTAGAGGCGCCGATTGAGCAGACGCTTGGCGCCGGAGTAGGAGCGCGTCGGGCCGTTGGCCAGGCGCTCCAGCAGGGCGGAGGACGCGGACTCGAGCAGGTCGTCGGTGACGACCTGGTTGATCAGGCCCCAGTCGAGCGCCTTCGCGGCCGGGACGCGCTCACCGAGCATCGCCATCTCCGCGGCGCGGGCATAGCCCACCCTGGCCGGAATGAAGGCGGTCGAGCCGCCGTCGGGGACCAGGCCGATGTTGACGAAGGCCAGTAGGAAGTAGGCGGACTCGGCCGCGACGATCAGATCGGCGGCCAGAGCTAGCGAGCAGCCGATCCCCACCGCCGGCCCGTTGACGGCGGACACAACGGGCTTCGGCATCTCGCGTAGCGCGGTGACGATCGGGTGGTAGATCTCCTTAAGGCGCGCGGAAAGGTCGGGGAGCCCACCCTCGTCGGTTCCGCGCTGCTCCTTCAGATCGGCGCCGGACGAGAAGCCGCGACCTGCCCCGGTGATCATCACGGCCCTGATAGCGTCGTCGCCGGAGACGGTGGTCGCGGCGTCGAGCAGATCGTTTCCGAACTGCTCGTTCCAGGCGTTGAGCGCGTCGGGACGATTGAGCAGGATGCGGGCGGCTGGGCCGTCGGTGGTCAGGTCGATGGTCTCGTGGGAGGCCACGCTCGGAGCCTATTCTCCCGTTCCGTGAATCGTTATCTGCCTCGGCCGCTCGCCAAGCTGCTCACCCGATCGCTGCAGCGCTCCGCGCAGCGCACCTGGATCCCGATCCGCGCACAGCGCGCCTGGACCGAGGCCGCGGCGAGGATCACGCGCATCCCGAGCGGTGTCACGGTGACGTCGGGAAAGCTGGGCGGCGTTCCATGCGACCGGATCGAGGGGGAGGGCGCCGATCGGTCGCGAGCGATCCTCTACCTGCACGGCGGCGCCTACGTCCTCGGCTCCCGGCGGACCCATCGCGGGCTGGCGGCGCAGATCGCGCTGGCCGGCAACGCGCCGGTGCAGCTGCTCGATTACCGGCTCGGACCGGAGCACAAGCATCCTGCCGCGCTCGAGGACTCGATCGCCGCATATCGCGATCTGCTCGCCTCGGGAATCGAGCCGAAGTCGATCGTGATCGTGGGCGACTCCGCGGGCGGCGGAATGACCCCGGCCATGGCCATGAGACTGCGAGACGAGGGGGTGCCGCTGCCGGCTGGTCTGGTGGTGCTGAACGGCTGGCTCGATCTGACCTGCTCGGGCGCCTCGGTGTTCGCCAACACCCGCCGTGACGTCGGGCTGTTCCGTGACTGGACGGTGCGCGGCGGCGAGCTCTATCGCGGCGACGCCGATCCCCTCGACCCGCAGCTCTCGCCGGTTGGCGCCGATCTCAGCGGCCTGCCGCCCACCTACCTCCAGGTCGGCACCCACGACCTCCTGTTGAGCGACTCGGAGACGTTTGCCGATCGTGCGCGGGCGGCCGGGGTCGACGTGCGCCTCACGCGCTTCGAGGGGATGTGGCACGACTTTCAGCTCGCCGCGGGGCTCCTGCGGGAGGCCGATGAGGCGATGACCGACCTCGCCGTCGCACTGGATGACATCTGGGCCGGGCGGCCGCTCGCAGAGCGAGCTGTGGAGGCGTCGGGTAACGGCTCGGTCAACGGGCGACCCACTCCGAGCGTCGCGATCATCGGCGCGGGGTTCGGCGGCATCGGCCTCGCGATCACGCTGAAGAAGGCGGGAATGGACTCACTGACCATCTTCGAGAAGGCCGAGGGGGTGGGCGGCGTCTGGCGAGACAACACCTACCCCGGGGCGGCCTGCGACGTGCCCTCGCACCTCTACTCCTTCTCCTTCGAGCCCAACCCGGATTGGAGCCGGCGCTACTCGCCGCAGCGGGAGATCCTCGACTACCTGGAGCGTTGCGTGGACAAGTATGGCCTGCGCCCCAACCTGCGGCTGGGGACTGAAGTGGCCCGGGCCGAGTTCGACGAGGACTCCGCGAAGTGGCGCATCGAGACCGCGGGCGGCGAGACCATCGAGGCCGACGTCCTGGTGTCGGCCTGCGGCCAGCTCAGCCGCCCGGCGACTACGCGAATCGAGGGCGCGGAGCGCTTCAGAGGCCCGATCTTCCACACCGCGCGCTGGGACCACGACGTCGAAATCGAAAACAAGCGGGTGGCCGTGATCGGCACCGGCGCGAGCACGATCCAGGTCGTCCCGGCGATCGCGGACCGGGTGGGCCAGGTCGACATCTATCAGCGCTCGGCTCCCTACGTGATCCCCAAGAAGGATCGGCCCTATATGCCGTGGGAGCGGCGCCTGTTCCGCTGGTTTCCGCCGGCGCGCCTCGCGGCCCGCTTCATGCAGTGGTTCTTCTTCGAGATCTTCATCGCCGCCTTCAACCAGTTTCGTGGCGTCGGCCGGCTCGGCGTCCGGATGTTCGAGCACAACCTCGACGATCAGGTCTCCGATCCCGAGCTCAAGCGCGCCCTGACGCCGGACCACGTGCTCGGCTGCAAGCGAGTTCTGATCTCGCCGGACTACTACTCGACGCTCGGGCGGCCGAACGTCGAGCTGGTCACCCAGGGAGTCCGCGAGCTGACCAAGGGCGGCGTGGTGGCCGAGGACGGCACCGAGCGTGCCGCCGACGTGATCGTGCTCTCCACCGGGTTCGAGAGCACGCGGTTCCTCGCCCCGATGGAGATCCGCGGGCGCGACGGGCGCGACCTCAACGAGGTCTGGCGGGAGGGGGCGAACGCCTACCTCGGTATGGCCGTCGCGGGCTTCCCGAACCTGTTCGTCATGTACGGGCCCAACACCAACCTCGGCTCCGGGTCGATCATCTTCCAGCTCGAGAGCCAGATGAACTACATCGCGGACGCGGTCGAGCGGCTGCGACGCAACGGTGGGTGGTTGTCGGTGCGCCCCGAGGTGCAGCAGGCGTTCGACAGCGAGATGCAGAGCCGGCTCTCCACCTCGGTCTGGCAGACGGGGTGCAACAACTGGTACATCGACGAGCACGGCCGGAACACCAACAACTGGCCGGGCTTCACACTCGAGTACAGGCGACGGACGAGGCGGCTGGATCCGGCCGACTACGAGGCTCAGTCCAGCACTCTGGCCGGATAGCCGCCTTCGGAGATCAGCTTCAGGAGCCGCTCGGCGTGGTCGGGCCCGCGCGTCTCCATCACCAACTCGATCCCGGTTTGCCCCACCGACAGATCGACGCCCTCACGGACATGGTCGATATCGATCAGGTTGGCGCCGCCCTCGCCGAGGCGGGTGAGGAGCGCGGCCAGCGACCCCGGTGCGTCGGGGATGGTGGTGAAGATGCGAAGGCGGCGGCCGCGCTCGGTCTCGTGATGGCGGGCGATGTCGGCGAGCACACCCGTGTCGATGTTGCCGCCGGAGAGGATCACCACTGTGGTGCCGGACTCCGCGGGCGAGACGAGGCCCCTGCGAAGCGCGGCGACGCCGACCGCGCCGGCTCCCTCGACCACCAGCTTGGTCCGCTCCAGGAGCAGCATGATCGCCTCGGCGATCGAGTCCTCGTCCACCTCCACGACCCCGTCGAGAAGGCGTTCGAGCAGCGGCCCGGTGACCTCTCCCGGGTGCTTCACGGCGATTCCGTCGGCGAGCGCGCACTGGGAGCGGATCCCGATCACCTCGACGTCCCGGTGGGTCGCCTTGATGGCCGTGGCGATGCCGGAGGAGAGCCCGCCGCCGCCGACCGGGATCAGGACCTTGGAGAGGTCGGGCACCTCCTCGACGAGCTCCAGTCCGATCGTCCCCTGGCCCGCGATTACCGCCGGGTCGTCGAACGGATGGATGAAGGCCAGGCCCTCGCTCTCGGCATGGGCGCGGGCATCCTCGACGCTGGCGTCGATCGACTCGCCGCGCAGCACGATCTCCGCGCCGGACTCGCGGGCGGCCGCGATCTTGGCGAGCGCCGCGCGCTCCGGCATGAAGATGGTCGCCGCCAGGCCGCGGGCTCGGGCCGCGTAGGCGACGGACTGGCCGTGGTTGCCGGCGCTTGCGGCGACGACGCCCCTGGTCGCCTCGCCGAGGCCGGCGATCTTGTTGAGCGCCCCGCGGAGCTTGAAGGAGCCGGTGCGCTGGAGGTTCTCGGCCTTGAGCGCGATGGCGCCCCCGGTCGTCCGCGAGAGGTACCGCGACTCGATCACCTGGGTGCGGCGCACCACGTCGGTGACCACCTCGTTGGCGCGCTCGACGTCCTCGAGCGAGACGAGGTCAGTCACCGCCCGTCCCCTCAGCCGGAATCCGTGGCCAGCGGAACGGTGGCGTCCATCTCGACCAGGGCGCCCTTCGGCAGCGAGGCGACCCCGACGGTGGTGCGGACTGGATAGGGCTTCTCGAAGAAGGTCGCGTACACGTCGTTGACCTTGGGGAACTCCTCCATGTCGGTCAGGTAGATCCCGATCCGGGCCGCGTCCGCAAGCCGCGCGCCCGCGGCCCGGCAGACGGCCTCCAGGTTCTCGAGGCACCGGGCCGCCTGTTCCGCGATGCCGCCGTCGACGAGCTCGCCGCTCTCGGGGTCGAGCGGCACCTGTCCGCTGCAGTAGAGGACCCCGTTTGCCACCACGGCCTGGGAGTACGGGCCGATGGGAGCGGGTGCGTGCTCGGTCTCGACGGTTCGCCTCTCGCTTTGGGATGCGTCCATGCCGGCCTCCTGGTGGATTCGCCAGTATCCCACCGATGCGAGCGCTCGCCATCGTGCACCAGTCGGACGCGGGACCGGGCGTCTTCGCCGACGAGATGCGCGAGCGTGGTGTGGAGCTGGACGAGTGGCTGCTGTCCGAGCGCGGAACCGGGCCCCGCCTCGAGCTCGCGGAATACGACGCCGTCCTGACCTTCGGTGGCGCGATGCACGCCGACCAGGAGGACCGACATCCCTGGCTGCGCTTCGAGAAGGACTTCCTCGCGGCGATGATCGACGACAGCATGCCGATCCTGGCGGTGTGCCTCGGCTGCCAGGTGCTGGCGGACGCGGCGGGCGGCTCCGCGCGGCGGGCGAGCGAGCCGGAGATCGGCTGGTGCGAGGTCGAGATCAACGAGGAGGGCGAACGGGATCCGGTAATCGGGGCGCTGGCGCCCCGCTTCACGGGCTTCCAGTGGCACAGCTATGAGGCGCTGCCGCCCGAGGGGGCTCCGATCCTGGCCCGCAGCCCGGTTTGCGCGCAGGCCTACCGGGTGGGGGAGGTGGCCTGGGGGATCCAGTTCCACGCGGAGGTGAGCGCCGCCGACGCCGAGAAGTGGATCGACGAGTACCGCTCCGACGAGGACGCCGTCCGGATGGGGGTGGACCCCGAAGCGCTGCGCTCGGAGACCCGAGAGAAGATCGGCGACTGGAACCGGCTGGGCCGCGAGCTCTGCGGCCGGTTTCTCGACACGCTCTCCTAGACGCCCGCAGGCTCAGGCGCGCTGGGTTCTGCGAGCCGCGTGCTCGCCGCCGTCGCTACTCCGGAGTGACGTAGGCGCCGGAGAGCCCGCCGTCGACCAGGAAGGTCGAGGCGGTCACGTAGGAGCTGTCATCGCTCGCCAGGAAGAGGGCGCCCTGCGCGATCTCCCGGGCCTCGGCGAAGCGGCCCATCGGCAGGTGGATCATCCGGCGGGCGGCCTTCTCGGGGTCCTTCGCGAACAGCTCCTGGAGCAGCGGGGTGTTGACCGGCCCGGGGCAGAGGGCGTTGACACGAACGCCGCGCTTGCCGAACTCCACTCCCAGCTCGCGCGAGAGCGCGAGCACGCCGCCCTTCGAGGCCGTGTAGGAGATCTGCGAGGTGGCGGCCCCCATGACGGCGACGAAGGAGGCGGTGTTGATCACCGAGCCGCCGCCGGAGTCGATCAGATGGGGGATGCCGTGCTTGCAGCAGAGGAAGACCGACCTCAGGTTGACGTCCTGGACCCGTTGCCAGGCCTCGAGGGAAGTGTCCAGCACCGAGACGTCGTCATCGGGGCTGATGCCGGCGTTGTTGAAGAGGACGTCGATCCGGCCCATCTGATCGGCGGCCTTCGCATACAGCTCGCGGACCGAGTCCTCATCGGCGACGTCGGCCTGCAGCGCGAGCTCTCCCTCGGCGCCCTCGGCCAGGTCGACGCCGACGACCCGGGCGCCCTCGTCGCTGAACAGACGCGCCGTCTCAGCTCCGATCCCGCTCGCAGCTCCGGTGATCACACAGACCTTTCCCTCGAGGCGACCCATGGTCAAACGGGTCGCTCCTCGGCTTCGCCTGCGGAGCGCCCTCGCATCTCCGTGGCGTAGTAGACGTTCTTGACCTCGCTGTAGGCGTCGAGCGCGTCGGGCCCGAGCTCGCGGCCCACGCCGGACTGCTTGAAGCCGCCGAACGGCGTTGAGACGCGGACCGAGGTGTTCGAGTTGATCGAGACCACCCCGGTCTCCATCGCCCGGGCCACGCGCAGCGCCTTGGCGCCGTCGCGGGTCCAGACCGATCCCGAGAGCCCGTAGATCGTGTCGTTGGCGATCCGGATCGCCTCGGTCTCGTCGTCGAAGGGGATCACGCACGCGACGGGGCCGAAGATCTCCTCGCGCGCCGGGCGGTCATCGTTCGAGACCGGCGCCAGCACCGTCGGCGGAAACCAGTAGCCGGGGCCGTCGGGTGCGGCCCCTCGGAAGGCGACCGGTGCGTCCCCATTGACGTAGGAGGAGACCGTCTCCAGCTGGTCGGCGGAGATCACCGGCCCCATCTGCGTCGACTCGTCGAGCGGGTCCCCGACCTTGATCGACGTCACGGCCGTCTCCAGCGCCGACATGAAGTCATCCATCGCAGAGCGCTCGACCAGGATCCGCGAGCGTGCGCAGCAGTCCTGGCCGGCGTTGCCGAAGACTGCGAGAGGGGCGGAGGAGGCGGCGGCATCGAGGTCGGAGTCGGCGAAGATCACGTTGGCGGACTTGCCGCCCAGCTCCAGCGTGACGCGCTTGATGGTGGCCGCGGCGCCCTCGGCGATCCGGCGGCCGACTTCGGTCGAGCCCGTGAAGGCGACCTTGGCGACGTCGGGGTGGTCGACCAGGCGCTGCCCGCAGACCGAGCCGGGCCCGGCGACGACGTTCAGCACTCCCTCAGGCACGCCGGCCGCAACGGCGATCCTCTCGAGCTCCAGCGAGGTCAGCGGCGTCAGCTCGGCGGGCTTCAGGACGATGGTGTTGCCGGCCGCCAGCGCGGGGGCGACCTTCCAGGAGGCGATCGTGAGTGGAAAGTTCCAGGGCGTGATCAGCCCGACCACGCCGAGCGGCTCCCGGAAGGTCATGTCGACGCCGCCCGAGACCGGGATGGTCTTGCCGGTGAGCCGCTCCGGGGCGCCCGCGTAGTAGCGGAAGGTCTCGACCACCATCCCCATCTCGCCCCGGGCGTCGGAGATCGGCTTGCCGGCGTTGCGCGCCTCGAGCTGGGCCAGTTCCTCGAGGTGCTCGGCGATGGTGTCGGTCAGCGTGTGGAGCAGCGCCGAGCGGTCGCCGGGGGCCATCGCGCGCCAGGCCGGGAAGGCCTTGCGGGCGCGCTCGATCGCGGCGTCCGTCTCCTCCACGCCCGCGCGCGGGATCTCCGCCATCACCTCCTCGGTGGCCGGCTCAATGACGCGGATCGCTTCCTTGCTCGCCACGTGCCGACGATATAGGGTCCGGGCGTGGCGTCAGGGGAGAAGAGCAAGGAAGCTGCCCCCAGGCCCGGTGGCCCCGGCGGCACCCGTGGCATGCTCACGCTCGATGAGCTGAAGCAAGGCGGGCGAGGAGCGGACGATCGACACGGTCGTCACCGCCTTCACCGACATGCAGGGGCGCCTCTTCGGCAAGCGGATCGAGATCGAGTACTTCCTCGACGAGGTGGTCGGCCACGGCGTGGAGGGCTGCAACTACCTGCTCGCGCTCGACATGGACATGGAGCCGCTCCCCGGCTACGAGATGGCGAACTGGGAGGACGGCTACGGCGACTTCGGGATCGTCCCGGACATGTCCACCCTGCGTCGAGATTCCCTGGCTCGACCGCACGGCCCTGGTCCTGGCGGACGTCGTCAACGAGGACGGCAGTCCGGTCGTCGCGTCTCCGCGGCAGATCCTGATCGCCCAGTACGAGCGCGCCCGCGAGATGGGCTTCACGCCGTACGCGGCCTCCGAGCTCGAGTTCTACCTCTACAAGGAGAGCTATGCCGAGGCCTGGGAGAAGGACTTCAAGAACCTCACCCCGACCATCCCATACATCCTCGACTACCACATCCTCGCCACCACGATGGACGAGGCCTACCTGGGGCCGATCCGCCGCGGCATGCACGGGGCGGGCATCCCCGTCGAGTTCTCCAAGGGCGAGGCCTGGTACGGCCAGCACGAGGTCAACTTCCGCTACGCGGACGCGGTCACGGCGGCCGACCGGCACACGATCTACAAGAACGGCGTCAAGGAGATCGCGTTCCTCAACGACATCTCGGCGAGCTTCATGGCGAAGCCGTCGGAGAAGGACATCGGCAGCTCCTGCCACGTCCATCAGAGCCTCGTGGACGATGACGGCAAGAGCGTCTTCGTCGACGGCGACGGAAACGAGACCGACGCCTTCATGCACTTCATCGGCGGCATGCGGAACCACATCCGCGAGCTGGCGCTCTTCGTGGCGCCTGCGATCAACTCCTACAAGCGCTACGCAGCGGAGAGCTGGGCCCCCACCTCCGTCTCCTGGGGACGCGACAACCGCACCTGCGGCTTCCGGGTGGTCGGCCACGGCCAGTCGCGGCGGGTGGAGTGCCGGATCCCCGGCGCAGACGCCAATCCCTACCTGGCGATGGCCGCGCTGCTCGCCGCCGGCCTGGACGGAATCGAGAAGGGGACGGATCCGGGCCCTGAGCTGAAGGGCAACGCATACGAGGCCGGCGAGGCGGAGGCGTTCCCCTCGTCCCTCCGCGAGGCGGTCGCCCAATGGGAGAAGTCGGACTTCGCGAAGAAGGCGTTCGGCGACGCCGTCCACAAGCACTACCTCAACTACGGCCGGCTCGAGCAGGGCCTGTTCGACAAGGTCGTGACGGACTACGAGCGCCGCCGCATGTTCGAGCGGGGCTAGATTCGGCGGCGGCGTTTGTGGCCGCCGTTGGCCGGGGCTCCCTAACCTGAAGGCGAAATGGAGCCGCGCACCCCGCTCCTGCTGCGCCAGCCGCCTCGCTCGCGAAGCCTCGGACTCTCCGTGGCGGCCGCGTCGGTCGCGCTCTGTACCGCGGCGATCTACCCGCTGAAGGCCGTCGCGCCCGCGGTCTCCCTGGGCGTCGTCTATCTGCTCGCGGTGGTCGGGGTCTCGATCTTCTTCGGCCTGCGCCTTGGATTGATCACGGCGGTCGCGAGCGCCGCCGCCTTCAACTTCTTCCACCTACCCCCGGTCGGCCGGTTCACGATCGCCGACTCGCGGAACTGGGTGGCGCTGGTGGCCTTCTTCGTCGCCGCGGCGATCGCGAGCACGCTGGCCGAACTGGCGCGCAGCCGGGCCCAGGAGGCCGATGCCCGGCGCCGGGAGGCCGACTTGGTGGCGGAGCTCGCCAGGGTGCTGCTCGGGGGCCCCGACCTCCGGGCCGCGTTGCCATCGGCGGCTGAGCGGATCTCGCGTGCTCTCGAACTGCCGTCGGCCGCCATCCACCGTGGCGACGTGGAGCCCAGACCCGGGAATCTCGCCCTTGCACTGACCCACGACGGGCGAAGGCTGGGGACGCTGATCGTCCCCGAGGGAATCGACCCCGAGAACCTTGATCGTCTGCGCGAACGGTTGGTGCCCGGCCTCGACGCTCTCCTGGCGGCCGCGCTCGAACGCGAGGAGATGCTCAAGTCGACGGTGGAGGCGGAGGCACTGCGCCGAAGCGACGAGATGAAGACGGCCCTGCTGCGGACGGTGTCCCACGACCTGCGCACCCCGATCACCGCCATTCGCGCCGCGGCGGATGCCCTCGGCTCGCCGGCGATCGACGAGAGCGAGCGTGTCGAGCTCAGGGAGGCGATCGCGGGCGACGCCGATCGCCTCGGCGGATTGGTCGACAACCTGCTCGACCTCTCGCGCCTGCGGACGGGGACGGCGGAGCCCTCGCGCGACTGGTGCTCGCTCGAGGAGGTGATCGAGGCCGCCCTCGACGACGTCGCGGTCGGCCGGGCCCGCTTCCAGCTCTCGATCGATCCGATGCTGCCGTTCATCCGCGCTGATTCCGCGCAGCTCGAACGGGCTTTCGCCAACCTGCTCTCGAACGCGATCCGCTATGGCGGCGACCAGCCGGTTTCCGTGCGCGCTCGGGAGATCTCGGGCCGGGTGGTGGTGCGCGTGGTCGACCGGGGCCCGGGCATCGCTGAGCGCGAGCTGAAGAACATCTTCGAGCCGTTCTTCCGGGGCGCGCAGGGCGCCACCCAGGCGGGGGCGGGGCTCGGCTTGGCGATCGTCAAGGGCTTCGTCGAAGCGAACGGGGGCGCGGTCTGGGCGGAGTCGCTGCCCGGGCAGGGGACCACCTTCGTGGTGGAGTTCCCACTCGGCGAAGCGACCGGCGAGACGCCTGCGGTGGAGCCGCCGGCCATCGACCAGCCGGCGCCGGTCGCGCGATGAGCCAGCGGATCCTCGTCTGCGACGACGAGATGCAGATCCGCCGGGCACTCCGGGTGGTGCTCAAGGACGCGGGCTTCGAGGTGGTGGAGACGGCGGATGCCGCCGAGGCCCTCGACGCCGCCTCGGTGAAGCCGCCGGACGCTGCGATCATCGACCTGCTTCTGCCGGATGGCGACGGGATCGAGGTCACCCGAAGCATTCGCTCGTGGAGCGAGATGCCGATCCTCGTCCTCTCGGCGGTGGGGGAGGAGGAGCAGAAGGTGCGCGCGCTCGAAGCCGGCGCGGACGACTACGTCACCAAGCCGTTCGGCCCCCGGGAGCTGGTCGCGAGGCTGAACGCGGCGCTACGCCGAGTCGGCGGAGGCCCGGACGAGCCGGCGATCGCAGTCGATGGGCTGCTGATCGACCTCGCGGCCCACACGGTGACGCCGCAACGACGAGGAGATACACCTGACACCGATCGAATTCAGGCTGCTCACGGCTCTGGCGCGCAATCGCGGACGACTGATGACGCACCGCGCCCTGCTCAAGGAGGTCTGGGGGCCCGAGTGGGAAGAGGACACACAGACTCTGCGAACACACATCGCGAACCTGAGGCGGAAGATCGAGCCACCCGACGGGCCGCGCTACATCCACACGGACCCCGGCGTCGGCTACCGATTCGCGGCCTAGCCGCCACCGCTCACACAGGCTTCACACGATCTTTGCGTCCGCGTGTGGCGATCTTCGCGTCTTCGTCACACGCGCGCGCCGACACTCCAGGCAGATGAGATCCGGGCAGCTCAACCGCTCCGCCGGTGTGGTCCGAGTCCGAACCTGGCTCCACCGTCACAAGCTCGATCTGGAGCTTGCCGGTGGAGCAGACCCGAATCTCGACCCGATGTACAGGCAGCGAGCGCTCGAGCTGCTCGATCCTGAATCTCGTCGCCGCCTCGCGTTCTCGCTGGAAGAGCTCTCACCGCAGCCCTCGTCGGAGTTCGACCTCCTGTTGGAGCGATTGAGGGCGCCGGCGCCGGTCAGGCCCCAGGGCGTGGCGAAGGCACGCCTATTGATCACCGATGGGACCGGCCCACTCTGGGGAGCGGGGGGCGAGGCGGAGCTCTCGGTCGCGGCGGTGGACGCGCTGGACGGTCTCGACCACGGGCCGTCGCTCCACGGCTTTGATCTCCTCTGAGCGCCTTGACGAAATCTTGATGCGAGAGCGCCAAAGCCCCACGCGCCCTTGACGGCGCCGCCGGCGATCCTGCCGCCCATGGATCTGATCTCCATCGGGATCGCGCTGGTGGTCTTCGCCGCGCTCTACTTCCTGATCGACGGACTGGACCGCGTATGAGCTTCGCCGAGGGGACGATGCTGATCGTCTCGATCGCGCTGTTCTTCTACCTGCTCTACGCGCTCCTTCGCGGCGAGAACCTGTGACCGTCAACGGCTGGCTGCAGCTGGCGATCTACGTCGCCGTGCTCACCGCGCTGGTGCCGCTGCTCGGCGGCTACATGGCGCGCGTCTATCAGGGCGAGCGTCTGCTGCTCGAGCGGCCGCTCGGCTGGCTCGAGCGGCTGATCTACAGGGTGCTCGGCCCCTCGGCCCGCACCGAGCAGGACTGGAAGGCCTACGGCAAGACGACGGTCGTCTTCAGCCTCGTCTTCTTCGTCGTCCTGTACGTGATCCTGCGCACGCAGAGCATTCACCCCTTCAACCCGGAGGGGTTCCGCTCGGCGCCCTGGGACGTGACCTTCAACACCACGTCCTCGTTCGTCACCAACACGAACTGGCAGTACTACGGCGGCGAGACGACGATGACGTACTTCTCGCAGATGGCCGGCCTGGCCGTCCAGAACTTCGTCTCGGCGGCGGTCGGCATGGCCGTGCTCGCGGCCGTGATCAGGGGCTTCGCCAGCCGCGGCGTCAAGGAGCTCGGCAACTTCTGGCGGGACGTCACCCGGACGCTGCTCTACATCCTGCTTCCGCTGGCGGCGATCGGGACGCTGATCCTGGTCTCCCAGGGCGTGATCCAGAGCGCTCGGCGGCTACGTCACGATCCACGGCCTCGGCGGCCTCGACCAGACGCTCGCCATGGGGCCCGCCGCCTCGCAGATCGCGATCAAGCAGCTGGGCACCAACGGCGGCGGCTTCTTCAACGTCAACAGCACGATGCCGTTCGAGAACCCGACGCAGTTCTCGAACTTCGTCGAGGCGATCTTCATCCTCCTGATTCCCGCCTCCGCGACGGCTCAGTACGGCCGCATGGTCGGCAACCGCCGCCAGGGCTGGGCCCTCTACGCCACCATGCTGGTCTTCATGGTCGGCCTGTTCGGCGTCGCCTACGCCGCCGAGCAGCACGGCTCGCCGGCCCAGCACGTCGCCGGCGAGCACACCGCGGTGGCGGACGGCTCGACGGGCGGCAACCTCGAGGGCAAGGAGCAGCGCAACGGGATCACGGACAGCGCTCTCTGGGCCAACGTCACCACCGACGCCTCGAACGGCTCCGTCGATTCCGCCCATGACTCGTACACGGGGATCGGCGGACTCGTTCCCCTGACCAACATGATGACCGGGGAGGTGATCTTCGGCGGGGTCGGCTCGGGCTTGTACGGAATGCTCATGACCGTTCTGCTTGCGGTGTTCATAGCCGGCCTGATGGTGGGCAGAACGCCCGAGTACCTCGGGAAGAAGGTCGAGTCCCGCGAGGTGAAGCTGGTCCTGATCGGGCTGCTCTTCACCCCGATGGTGGCGCTGATCGCCACCGGGATCGCGATCTCGAGCAAGTACGGCACGCCCTCGATCTACAACCCGGGGCCCCAGGGCTTCTCCGAGACGCTCTACGCCTACATCTCGCAGGCGAACAACAACGGCTCCGCCTTCGCCGGCTACACCGGCTTCGTGCAGCCGAACGCCCCGGGCAACTTCGGCTCGTACGGGATCACCTTCGCCGACATCCTCGGTGGGCTCTCGATGCTCACGGCGCGCTTCGTCCCGCTGCTCTCGGCCCTGGCCATCGCCGGATCGCTCTCGGTCAAGCGCGTCGTCCCCGCCGGCCCCGGCACCTTCCGGACCGACAACCCGACCTTCGTGATCCTGCTGCTCTCGGTGATCGTGATCGTCGCCGCCCTCACCTTCTTCCCCGCCGTCCTGCTCGGCCCGGTCGTCCAGGGCCTCACCAACCAGCTCGGCTTCCCCACCTAGCCACATGCGCCGAGACCTCACAGCCTCGATCATCGCCGCGGTCGCGTTCACGCTGATCTTCGGCCTCGCCTACCCGCTGATCGCCACCGGCGTCTCGCAGGTGCTGTTCCCGAACAAGTCGGACGGCAGCCAGGTGAAGCTCGACGGCAAGGTCGTCGGCTCGAAGCTGATCGGGCAGAGCTTCACGATCCGGCGCCCGAACGACAACTCGAAGAAGCCGAAGTTCGCGAAGAAGCAGGTCAAGACGCCGGACCCCAAGTACTTCCAGCCGCGGCCGTCGGTCACGACCTACAGCCCCGACGTCACCTACTTCAACAACCTCGGCCCGAACGACAAGGAGCTGATGCAGCAGTTCAAGGGCTACATCCAGGCCTACCTGGCGCTGGAGCGTCCCTACGACCCGGGTCTGACCCGCCGCGACATCCCGGTTGACGCGATCACCACCTCGGCCTCCGGCGTCGACCCGCACATCTCGCAGGCGAACGCCCGGATCCAGGCTCACCGGATCTCGAAGGTGCGCGGCATCTCACTCGACCGGGTGAACCAGCTGATCGACGACAACACCGACGGGCGCGCACTCGGCGTCCTCGGCGAGCCCGGAGTGAACGTGCTCGAGCTCAACATCGCTCTCGACAAGGAGTCCCAGTAGTGACCGACAACAACCGCCGCCGTTCGTCCATGTTCGACCGCGAGCTCTTCCTGCCCGCGCTCTGGGCGAGCGTCAAGAAGCTCAATCCGCGCCACCAGATCCACAACCCGGTGATGTTCGTGGTCGAGGTCGGCGCCGTGATCACGACGATCGGGTGGATCAACCAGGTCTTCGGGAACCCACCGCTCGGCGGCGGAGACGAGCCTGCCTGGTTCACCTTCACCGTCGCGCTCTGGCTCTGGCTGACCGTGGTCTTCGCCAACATGGCGGAGGCTCTGGCCGAGGGACGTGGCAAGGCCCAGGCCGACGCCCTGCGTGCGGCGCGGACCGAGACCGTCGCCCACCTGAAGGACGGCCGCGAGGTGACTGCCTCGGAGCTGCAGAAGGGCGATGTCGTGATCGTCAACGCCGGCGAGATGATCCCCGGCGACGGCACGGTCATCGAGGGGATCGCGTCGGTCGACGAGTCCGCGATCACCGGTGAGTCCGCGCCCGTCATCCGGGAGGCCGGCGGCGACCGCAGCGCGGTCACCGGCGGCACGCGCGTGCTCTCCGACCAGATCACGGTCGAGATCACGCAGGAGCCCGGCAAGAGCTTCCTGGACCGCATGATCGCGCTGGTCGAGGGCGCCGAGCGCCGCAAGACCCCGAACGAGATCGCCCTCAACATCCTGCTCTCGGGGCTGACGATCATCTTCCTCGCCGTCGTGGTGGTCCTGCGCCCGATGGCCGAGTTCTCCAGCACGGCCGCGTCCGTTGCGACCCTGATCGCCCTCCTCGTGGCGCTGATCCCGACCACCATCGGGGCGCTGCTCTCGGCGATCGGAATCGCCGGCATGGACCGCCTCGTGCGCCGCAACGTCCTGGCGCTGTCGGGTCGCGCGGTGGAGGCGTCCGGCGACGTGGACGTGCTCCTGCTCGACAAGACCGGCACGATCACCCTCGGCAACCGCGAGGCGACCGAGTTCGTGCCGATGCCGGGAGTGCCTGAGGCCGAGCTCGCCGAGGCGGCCCAGATGTCCTCGCTCGCCGACGAGACCCCCGAGGGGCGCTCGATCGTCGTGCTCGCGAAGAAGTACGGGATCCGCGAGCACGAGATGAGCGCCCAGGACACGACCTTCGTCCCGTTCAGCGCCGAGACGAGGATGAGTGGCGTCGACGTCGATGGACGACGTCTGCGCAAGGGCGCGGGCGACGCGATCATCTCCTTCGCCCAGGCCGAGGGAGGGACGGTTCCCCCCGAGCTCCAGCCCCAGCTCGACCGGATCGGCCGCGAGGGCGGCACGCCGCTGGCAGTCGCCCGCGACAGCCAGGTGCTGGGCGTGATCTATCTCAAGGACGTGATCAAGGAGGGCATGACCCACCGCTTCGACCAGCTTCGCGCGATGGGCATCCGGACCGTGATGATCACCGGCGACAACCGGCTGACCGCGGCCAAGATCGCCGAGGAGTCGGGCGTCGACGACTTCCTGGCCGAGGCGACGCCGGAGAAGAAGCTCGAGCTGATCAAGGATCAGCAGGCCGGCGGGCGCATGATCGCGATGACCGGCGACGGGACGAACGACGCCCCGGCCCTCGCGCAGGCGGACGTCGGGGTGACCATGAACACCGGCACCCAGGCGGCCCGCGAGGCCGGGAACATGGTCGACCTGGACTCGAATCCGACGAAGCTGATCGAGATCGTCGAGGTCGGAAAGCAGCTGCTCATCACCCGCGGCGCCCTGACCACGTTCTCGATCGCGAACGACGTCGCCAAGTACTTCGCCATCCTGCCCGCGATCTTCGCCGCCACCTATGCGACGTCCGCGGGCGCAGACGGCCCGCTGAACAAGCTCAACATCATGGATCTGGGAACCCCGGAGTCGGCGATCATCTCGGCGATCATCTTCAACGCGCTGATCATCCCGCTGCTGATCCCGCTCGCTCTGCGCGGGGTCCGCTATCGGCCGGCCGGCGCCAGCGCGCTTCTGCGCCGCAACCTCTTCATCTACGGCCTGGGCGGCATCATCGCCCCCTTCATCGGCATCAAGCTGATCGACCTGATCGTTCACGGCCTGCTGGGAGCCTGATGCCGGCGGGTGCCGGCCTCCTCGACTCCCTGGGGCCGCACCGAACGCCCCGGCGAGCCGACGGGCCACTGACCCGGGTGAGGGCCGCGCTGCTCTGGAGCTCACTCGACAGGGCGCTGGCTCGGGGCGTCGATCCAAGCGCCTCTCGGGCACTTGCCCGCCGAGCGGCTCAGCTCACCTCCACCCGCTCCCGCAGGCGGCTGGCAGCGGGTTTGGGGCGCTTGCTCTCGGCTTCCCGGCAGCCCCGCCGCCGGAGGCCGGGCCCGGCGGTCAGCCCGGATCGCCGGGAGATCGACCTCGCCCGGCCGCTGCTGCTGCGGCTCGAGGCCCTGCTTCTCTCGGAAACCCCGGTCCATGCCAAGGGAATGGCTGGGCTCGAGCTGCTGCTCACGGACGGCGTCGGGTGCGCGTACGCTCCGGCGTATCCGGGTCAGCTGCTCGATGAGCTCGAGAACCTGAGTCTGGCCCTCGAAGGACGAGAGGAAGGCTGGTGAGATGGTCGAGGTTCCGCAGGGGGAGACAGTTGCTCCGGAGGAGTCCGGCCGGGAGCGGGGGCGCCACAAGATCTTCCTCGGCATGGTCGCCGGCGTAGGAAAGACCTACCGGATGCTGCAGGAGGGCAGGGCCGAGATTGACTCGGGGAGGGACGTGGTGGTCGGTTACCTCGAGCCTCACGGCCGCGTCGAGACGGTCGCCCAGGCCTCGGGCCTCGAGATGCTGCCCCGCCGCCGGGTGAGCTATCGCGACATGGAGCTCGAGGAGATGGACCTGCCCGGCATCATCCGCCGGGCGCCCGACCTCGCGCTGATCGACGAGCTTGCCCACACCAACGCCCCGGGGGTCGAGCACGAGAAGCGCTACCAGGACGTCGAGGACGTGCTCGAGATGGGCATCGACGTCTTCTCGACCGTCAACGTCCAGCACCTCGAGAGCCTCAATGACAGCGTCTGCGAGCTGACCGGAGTCCGTGTGCGGGAGACGATGCCGGACGACGTGCTGAGCGCTGCCGACGAGGTCGTGCTCATCGACCTCACCCCGGAGGCCCTGCTGGCGAGGCTGCGCGCGGGCAAGATCTATCCGCCGGAGCGGATCGACACGGCCCTCAACAACTTCTTCAAGATCGAGAACCTGGCCGCGCTGCGCGAGGTTGCCCTGCGCCAGGTTGCCGAGGAGGTCGAGTCCAAGCGGCTCGTCCGCGAGACCATCGGCCAGCGCGATGACCGCATGATCGAGAGCGCCGCCACCCAGGCGGTCGGTGAACGGCTGCTGGCCCTGGTCGAGCCCAAACCGGGCACTCAGCGGCTGGTGCGGAGAGCGTGGCGATCGTCGCAGCGGCTCGGTGGCGAGCTCGACCTGCTCTGGGTGAAGAAGCCCGGCCACACTCCGACCAGCGAGGAGCGCGAGCAGCTGGACGCGATCGGGCGGCTCGCTGCCATTCTGGGGGCCCACCTGCTCGTCGAGGAGGGCGACGACGTCGTGCAGACGGTGAAGGATGTCGCCGAGGAGAAGGGCAGCACCTACGTGCTGATCGGCACCCCCTCGCCGCGCACCGGCCTCGACCGCTTCAAGCCGGCCCTTCCAATGAGGCTGATCGAAGCGATGCCCGGGATCGACCTGCGAGTCGTCGCCGACCGATCACTGCGGGAGGAAGAGGAATGAACGCCGCCCTGATCGTCGTCGCTCTGGTGTTGGCGTGTTCCACCGGCTATCTGCTCGTGCGCGAGCTGCAGCGCCGGCGGACGGCCGCCTCGATCACCCCGGCGGCCGGCAGGATCCTGTTCCCGTTCGTCGGTGAGGCCCTCTCGACGCCTGCCTTCGACGCGGCTCTGCGCCTTGCTCGGGCCGAGGGAGCGACCCTGGTGCCCGCCTACCTGGCGATCGTGCCGCTGAGCGTTCACCTCGACACTCCGCTGAGGAAGCAGGCGGAGGCCGCCATTCCCCTGCTGGAGGCGATCGAGCAGCGCGCCGCGAAGCAGGGGGTGCCCGTCGACTCCCGAATCGAGCCCGGACGCAGCGTCACCCACGCGTTCCGCCTGCTGGTGGACCACGAGCGGTTCGACCGGGTGGTGGTGGCGGGCGCCTCGAACGGGGACGGCTTCCACGCCGAGGACATCGCGTGGCTGCTGGAGAACGCTCCCGGTGAGGTTCTCGTCCTGCGACCCGCGCGCAAGGAGCGAGACGATGGCTCACCGAAGCGCCTCCGCGAGCGGGTGTGGGGCACGGAGCCTCAGCCCTCGGGCTACAACATCCGTGGCTAGATCCGGCCGCCGGCCCGCGAGACCAGGGACCTGATCACCCGGTCCTCCGGGTCCTCTTCGGGGTGCCAGAGGACTCCCAGGGTGAAGTCGCCGTCCGGCGATTCGATCGCCTCGACGCTGTCGTCGTCCGTCGCCCAGCCGGTGGGGGCGAGGCTCTCGGCGACCTGATCCACCCCCTGATGGTGGTGGCTCTTCACGGTGAGGCGTTCGGTTCCCGCCGCGCTCGCGGCGAGGGAGCCGGGTTCGATCCTCACCTCGTGCTCGGCCCATGATCCGGGGACCGGCCGGTGGCGCTCGTGCCCCAGCCGATCGGGCAGGTGCTGGTCGAGCGTTCCGCCGCAGGCGACGTTCAGGATCTGCATCCCTCGGCAGACGCCCAGAAGCGGGATCCCACGCTCGAGGGCGGCTCGCGCCAGCGCGATCTCGAAGTGATCACGGTCGGGATTGGTCCCCACCGTCTCCGGATGCGCCTCAGCCCCGTGGCTCTCGGGGTCGATGTCGGTGCCGCCTCCCAGCACCAGCGCGTCCAGATGATCCAGCAGCTCGTCGGGCTCCTCGGTCGCGCGGCGATCGGGAGGCAACATGGCGACCATTCCGCCCGCGCCGTGGATCGCTCGCGAGTAGGAGAGCGGCAGGAGCACGGCCGGCTCGTCCTTCCAGACGCCGAAATGGGCCTTCTCGACCGCGGCGCAGACTCCTATCAGGGGGCGTGGCATGAGCGGAACTTAGCGACCACCGCGCCGCGGCCCGAGCGATAGCCTGCCTTTCAGGTGTGCCGGGAAGGCTGGTCGGCGATCCGCTTGCCTGCCACAAAGGAGAAGCCGCATCAGCCCATCCCTTGCAGTCCCGCTTTTCGGCCTCTCGATCGCGGTCACCCTGGCCGCTGCGGCCCTCTTCGCCGACAGGCTCGACCATGTCGGACCAAGGATCGGGCTGTCCGAACCGCTTGTCGGGATGCTCACCGCCCTCGCCGCGGACGGTCCGGAGCTCGCCTCGGCCCTGGTCGCTCTCTCCGCCGGCGAGAAGGGCGTGAGCATGGGCGTGGTCCTCGGCTCCAACGTCTTCAACCTCGCTGCAATGATCGGGATGAGCGCGGTCCTGGCCGGGGCGGTTCACCTGACCAGGCGGTCGCTGGTGGTGGAGGGAGCCGTCGCGCTCATGGCCACCGCGATCGCGGCGGGACTGATCCTGGACGTGATCTCCGCCGGTGTGGCCGTAGCCGCCTTTGGGCTCGTCGGGGTCCCGTACCTGGTCCTGCTGGGGCGCGGGCGACTCCACACGAGCATCGCGGAGGCGAGGGCGCGGGATCGCACGATCGCCGCGATCCCCGATCCCCAGCAGGACATGTGGAAGGTGATCGGGCTGATCGTCCTAGCGGTCGCGCTGATCATCCTCGGCAGCGAGGGGATGGTGCGAACGGCGCTCTCGCTCGCCGGCGACTGGCACCTCTCCCACGTCGTCGTGGGCGTGCTGATCCTCGCGGTCCTGACCAGCCTGCCGAACGCCTTCACGGCGATCCGGCTCGGGACGAGCGATCGCGGGACCGCGCTGGTCAGCGAGACGCTCAACTCCAACACGATCAACCTTGCCGGAGGAGTGATGCTCCCGGCACTGATCGTCGGGCTCGGCGGGGCCACGGGCCTGGTCAAGTTCGACCTCGGCTGGTTCACGGGGATGACGATCGTCACCCTGATCGTGCTGGCCCGGCCGCGTGGCGCCCGCCGCTTGGACGGCGGCCTGATCGTCGCCCTCTACCTCGTCTTCGTGGCCGTACACCTGACCCACGGCTGAGCGGGGTGTGGGCCCTGACCCGCAGCCGGGTACACCGCGATCAGAGCGGGATCTGCGAGCCGAGGATCACCGTCTTCTCGCTGGGGAGCTGGAAGGCGTCGATCGGACTGCTCGTGTTCCGGGCCATTGCAACGAACAGCTTCTTGCGCCAGGGCCTCAAAGGCGGGGCATCGGTCGGCTTGATGGCGATTCGCGAGACGAAGTACGAGGCGTGCTCGAGGTCGAGGTTCTTCTCGAGCAGACCCTGCTTGCGGCAGAGCCGCAGCGCGGCTGGGACGTTGATCGGATCGTGGTAGCCGTTCCTGATCGTCACGTGGAAAACCCTGAAATCGCCGCCGATCTTCTCGACCGTGAACCGCTCGTGGTCGTCGACGTGCGGAATGCTGACCATGTCCAGCGAGACGATCAGGACCCTCTGCGGGAACGTGTGGGTGTTCTCGACCTCGATCCGAAGCGCCAGCGGAGCGGTCTCCTTGGTCGGATGGAGGTACACGGCCACACCGGGAACTGGGGTCGGTGGAGTGTCCTCGGCAGCGAGGCGATCCAGGAACTCGGTCAGGGATCCCTCCTTGGCGGTGCGATTGCGAGTGACGATCTCCTGCCCTCGGCGCCAATTGATCATCACAACCGAGATCACCAGCGCAACCGCGAGCGGGAGCCACGCTCCATGCTCGATCTTGGCGAGGTTGGCGGCGAAGAACGCCGCCTCCACGGTCAGGAACAGCACGGCGATGGGCACGAGCCTCCGCCTCGGAGTCCCCCAGAGGAGCCGGGCGACCGCCAGGAAGAGCACGGTGTTGAGGATGAACGTCCCGGTGACCGCGACCCCGTAGATGTCGCCCAGCTTGTCGGCGGACTGGAAGATGAGCGCCAGCGCGATCACCCCGATGCACAGTCCCCAGTTGACGAGAGGGACGTAGATCTGCCCCTCCATCTCCGAGGGGTGCAGGACGGTGAGGCGTGGTAGATACCCGAGCTGGACCGCCTGCCGCGCGACCGAGAACGAGCCCGAGATCGCGGCCTGGGAGGCGATGATGGTCGCCGCCGTCGCGAGGAAGAGCATCGGGTACTGGGCCCAGTGGGGAACCATCAGATAAAAGGGGTTCACCACGGTGCTCGGGTCATGACGGATCAGAACCCCCTGGCCGAGGTAGTTGAGCAGCAGAGCGGGGAGCGCCACCGCGAACCAGCCGAGCCGAATCGGCGCGGCGCCGAAGTGGCCCCTGTCCGCGTACAGGGCCTCTGCGCCCGTAACGGCGAGGACGACCCCGCCGAGAGTCAGGAATCCGGCCGCGCCGTGGTCGACCAGGAACCGAGCCCCCCACGTCGGTGACAGCGCCTGGAAGACCGCCGGGTCCTTCAGCACCTGGTTCAGCCCCAGGAGCCCGATCGCGACGAACCAGACCAGGATCACCGGACCGAACAACCATCCGATCGCGCCCGAGCCGCGCCGCTGGATGAAGAAGAGGCCGAGCAGGATTGCGACCGAGATCGGCACCACGAGGTGAGCGAGGCTCGGCTCGATCACCTTCAGCCCCTGGACCGAGCCAAGGACGGAGATCGCGGGCGTGATGATCCCGTCCCCGAAGAACAGCGCGGCGCCGAAGATACCGAGGGTCACCAGCGTCGCCACCCGGGTGGCCTTGTGGCGCTGGAGGAGAGAGGCCAGCGCCATGATCCCGCCGTCTCCACGGTTGTGCGCGCGCATGATGAATCCCGCGTACTTGATGGACACGACGATCATCAGCGCCCAGAAGATCAGCGAGACAACCCCGTAGACGCCCGCCGTCGTCGCATGAGCGGCGGCTCGGTGGGTAGTGAAGATGACCTGCTCTGTGTACAGCGGGCTCGTCCCGATGTCGCCGTAGACGACGCCGAGTGCGCCGAGGGCGAGCACTGCCTTGCTGGCATCGGTGATTACGTCGCGCTGGGTGTCCTGCAGCGCTTCGAAGCGCTTGCGAACGGCCTCGGACTCCTCTTCGCTGTCACTCGGAGCCTCCGGCTTCCAGTAGCCGAGCTTGTGCGCAGCCTCGTGGAAGGTGCGCTTCTCGCCGGGCCGCTTGCCCGTGCGAGCCTTGCCATCGTCCGCCTCCGTAGGCGCCTTGACGCCGACCGTGTGCGACGCCTCGTGAAGAGGGCGTTTGTGCCGGGGATCGGTGTCGTTCACGCAGTTCCCTCCCCACTCATCGTGGTGAACTTAGCGGCGTGAAAAGGGAAGGCCCAGCGCCGCAGGGTCCGTTCGACGTCGCGATCGTAGGTGCGGGCGCGGTCGGCTGCGCCGTGGCGCGGGAGCTGAGCCGCCGCGGCGCCCGCTGCGCCCTGATCGAGGCCGGTCCGGATGTCGGCGCCGGGACGAGCAAGGCGAACACGGCGATCCTGCACACCGGCTTCGACGCCAAGCCGGGGACGATCGAGTCTGGGCTGGTCGCCCGTGGGTACGAGCTGCTCAGCGAGTACGCCACCGAGGTGGGCATCCCGACTGCGAAGCTCGGTGCGCTGATGATCGCCTGGAGCGGCGAACAGCGAGACGCCCTCAGCGAGATCGCGGCGACGGCGAACGAGAACGGATACGGGGATGCCCGCTCTGTCGAGCGCGAGGAGCTCTACACACGCGAGTCCAACATCGGCCCCGGAGCGGAAGGAGCTCTCGAGATCCCCGGCGAGGGCATCGTCTGCCCCTTCACCGCGACGCTCGCCTTCGCGACCGAGGCTCTCGCCGGGGGTTGCGGGCTTGTGCTGAACGCTCCGGTCAGCGGCGTCCGGCCGAGCGGCGGCGGGCACGAGATCGAGACGGCGCGGGGGCCGGTCCGCGCGCAACACCTGGTCAACGCCGCGGGCCTGCGCAGCGACGAGGTGAACGCGATGCTTGGCCACTCGGCGTTCCGCGTGACCCCCAGGCGCGGCGAGCTCATCGTCTTCGACAAGCTGGCCCGGGGCCTGCTCAACCACGTCCTGCTCCCGGTCCCCACAGAGAAGACCAAGGGAGTGCTGGTCTCGCCGACCGTGTACGGCAACGTCCTGCTGGGGCCAACGGCGGATGACGTAGACGACAAGATGGACCGCTCGACCACCGCCGCGGGCCTTGCCTCCCTGATGGAGGCAGGCGCGCGAATCCTGCCGGAGCTCGAGGGCCACGAGGTGACGGCCACCTACGTCGGCCTCCGCGCGGCGACCCAGCACCGCGATTACCAGCTCACCACGTACGCCGACCAGCGCTATGTGTGCGCGGGCGGCATCCGATCCACCGGGATCACGGCGTCCCTCGCGATCGCCGAGTGGGTGCGTGAGGCGCTCGCCGGCGCGGGACTGGATCTGGCCTCAGATCCGGAGCCGGGGAGCCTTCGGATGCCGAACATCGGCGAGTTCGGGACGCGTCCGTACCAGAAGGAGGAGAGGATCGCAGCCGATCCTGACTGCGGGCGGATCGTCTGCTTCTGCGAGCGGGTGACGCGCGGGGAGATCGACGCCGCGCTCGCGAGCCCCATCCCGCCCGCAGATGTGGACGGGCTTCGGCGGCGGACCCGAGCACTGATGGGCCGGTGTCAGGGCTTCTTCTGTGGAGCCGAGATCGCGGCGGCGCTGGAGGGGGGTGGCGACGATGGCGATCGATGATGGTCCGGTGATCGTGGGCGGCGGGCCCTCGGGCCTGGCGGCCGCAATCGAGCTGCGCCGGCTGGAGATCTCGCCGGTCACCGTGATCGAGCGCGAGCGGGAGGCCGGCGGGATCCCGCGGCACTCCGACCATTCGGGCTTCGGGCTGCGGGACCTGCGGGCTGTGCTCTCCGGCCCTCGCTACGCCGCGCGATACCGCGAGCTCGCCCAGGAAGCCGGCGTCGAGGTCCTCCTCGAGACGATGGTCACCGAGTGGGAGGGCGCCCACACCCTGAAGCTGACCGGCCCGCACGGTCGGTGGGTGCTCGAGCCGCCCGCGGTCGTCCTGGCCACCGGCTGCCGCGAGCGACCCCGCTCCGCACGCCTGGTTCCCGGCTCCCGGCCAGCCGGCGTGATGACCACCGCGACCCTGCAACAGCTCGTCCACCTGCAGGGCAGGAAGGTGGGGCGGCGGGCGGTGATCGCCGGCGCCGAACACGTCAGCTTCTCGGCGGTCGCGACGCTCGCGCACGGCGGGGCATCGGTCGCGGGGCTGGTCACCAAGCTGCCGCGACACCAGTCGCTGCGGACCTTCCGGGCGGGCGCCGCCGTCCGCTACCGAGCTCCGGTCTGGACTCGCACGGTGATCAGCGCGATTCACGGCTCCGACCGGGTCGAGTCCGTCGAGCTGACGGAGCTCGACTCCGGGCGCACCCGCACGGTCGACTGCGACCTCGTCATCTTCACCGCCGACTGGATCCCCGACCATGAGCTTGCGGTGATGGCCGGCTGCGAGCTCGACCCGGGAACGCGGGGCCCGGTGGTCGACCCCGCTCTCCGCACGACCCGGCGCGGCGTCTTCGCGGCGGGGAACGTCATGCATCCGGCCGAGACGGCTGACGTCTGCGCCCTCGATGGACGCCACGTCGCTCCAGGCGTCGCGGCGTACCTGCGTGGGCCCGGCGAATGGCCGTTCCACGTGAGGATCGCCTCGCGGAGCCCGCTCGCCTGGGTTGTGCCGAACCTGCTGCTGGCGACCGGACACCCACCGCCGCGCGACCGCTTCCTGCTCCGATCGCGCGAATTCGTCTCTCGAGCCCGAGTCCAGGTCCGCCAGGACGGCCGCGAGCTGTGGAGCGGCCGCGTGGGCCGCCTCGTGCCGGGGCGCTCTGCGCACATCCCGGCCGGCTGGGCCACGGGCGTCGACCACACGGGGGGTCCCGTGATCGTCGATCTGAAATAGGGTGGGCGAATGAGCGACGGGATGTTGCTCGGCATCGACGAGGGGACCACCGGCGTCAAGGCCGCGCTCTTCGACCAGCGACTGCAGCCGGTCGCCGAGGCCCGCCGCGACAAGGTGAACCGCCACCCCCAGGGGGGCTGGGTCGAGCAGGACGGCGAGGAGGTGATCGCCGCGGTCACCGAGGCCGTGGCGGAGCTCCTGAACGGGACCGACGCCGAGGTCGTCGCGTGCGGGCTCGACCACCAGGGTGAATCGGTGCTCGCCTGGGATTCCGAGACGGGCAGGCCGCTGAGCCCGATCGTCGTCTGGCAGGACAAGCGCTCGCAGGAGGTCCTCGACGAGCTCGCCGACCGAGAGGATGAGGTCCAGGAGCTCAGCGGGCTGCCCTTCGACCCCTACTTCTCGGCGGCCAAGCTGGCTTGGCTGCTGCGGCACCACGATGACGTGAAGAAGGCGCGCGACAAAGGTCGGCTGCGGATGGGAACGGTCGACTCCTTCCTCTGCGACCGGCTCGGCGGCGATTTCGCGACGGACGCCTCCACCGCGTCGCGCACCCAGCTGCATGCGCTCGGGACGCCCGGTTTCAGCGAGCGGCTCTGCGAGATCTTCGGCGTGCCGCTCGAGGTGCTGCCGGAGGTGCGAGACACCGCCGGTGAGCTCGGCACGCTCGAGCACGAGAGCTGGCCCGTCGAGCTTCCACTCCGCGGGCAGGTCGTCGACCAGCAGGCCGCGCTGGCGGGCGCCGCCTGCGTGGAGCCCGGCCGGGTGAAGGCGACATACGGGACGGGCGTCTTCGTGCTCGCGCACGTCGGTGAGGGGGTCCCGGAGCCGGCCGGCGGGCTCCTGCCGACGGTGGCCTGGAGCATCGACGGCCGGGTGGAGTACGCGCTCGACGGTGGCGTCTTCGCGGCCGGGGCGATGCTGGAATGGATGTGCAATCAGCTCGGCATCGCCGAAAGCCCACCCGCGCTCAGCGAGCTGGCCCGCGGGGCCGAGAGCTCGGCCGGCGCCCGTATTTTGCCCGGCCTAGCCGGGATCGGAGCGCCGTGGTGGCGACCGAATGCTCACGCCGTGATCTCGGGGATTCACGGCGGCACCACGCGCGAGAACGTCGCTCGGGCGGCGCTGGAGGGAATCGCCTGGCGCGTGGCCGACGTGGTCGCTGCGATCAAGGAGACCTCGCCCGTGGACACCCTGCGCGTCGACGGCGGGCTGACGAACGAACCGCTTCTGCTGCAGCTCCAAGCCGACATGATCGGCGCGCCGGTCGAGGCCGCCGGGGCGGACGCCACCGTGCTTGGAGCAGCCGCCCTCGGCGGCGTCGGGGCGGGCGTGATCGCCTCCCTCACCGAGCTGCCGGAGATGCTGAAACCGGACCGGCGGGTCGAGCCACAGCGGGACGATCGATGGCGCTTGAGCGAGCATGACCGCTGGCGCGAGTTCGTCATTGCCACGAAAGCACTCGACCCGCGCTAATCGCGGGTCGAGTCGGCGGCACTTGCCCCACGTCCCGTTGGGCGTGGGCGGCCGCGCAGTTGGATGTCGCCGAGGACTAGTCCCTGGTGACGACGTCCTCCTCCAGCGTGCTCACCGGACCCTGGTACTTGTTCTTCGCCGAGACGAGGTACCAGACCCCGAAGACCAGGGGTAGGAGGACCGCCAGTGGTGTGTAGTTGACGAGGCTCGTGTCGAAGCCGTCCTTCCACGGCAGGCCGGCCGGTGTGTATGGCAGGTCGAGGGCGAACACGACCAGGATCACGAAGACGATCCCGATGGTGTTGACCCACTTGTACCTCGCGCCGAGCGTCCACGGGCCGGGCTTGAACGAGTCGCCGGCCCGGAGCCGCAGGTACACCGGGATGATGTAGGCGACGTACAGGCCGACCGTGCAGATTCCGGTCAGCGCGTAGAACGCGAACGGGACGTCGTTCTTCCCGAACAGCGCCGGGATCGAGATGACCAACGAGAAGAAGGAGACCGCGATCACCGCGTTGAATGGCACACGGTCTCTGTTCACCCGGCGGAACAGGTTCCAGCCCGGGATCGCCCGGTCGCGCGAGAACGCGTACCAGGTCCGTGACGCGCTGGTCAGACCGGCGGCGCCGCAGAACAGCTGGCCGACGGTCGCGATCAGGATCACGAGCTTCGCCGCCCACGAATCGAGCGCCGAGGTGAAGATGAACGTCGAGTACCCCGCGCCGTCGTCGATCGCACTCACGTTCGTCGCCGCGAACAGGAAGGACAGCAGCAGGATCCAGCCGATGATGGCCGAGTAGAACACGGAGCGCCAGACGCCCTGCGCCGCGCCGATCGCGGCGCCCTGGGTCTCCTCGGCGGTGTGGGCGGAGGCGTCGTAGCCCGTCTCGGTGTACATCGTCAGCAGGAACCCGATCGGCAGGACGAAGAACCAGAACCCGAAGTTGCTGGTCGAGCCGCCGAAGAACCCCGACTCGTTGAATTTCTCGGTGAAGACGAACTTGGCGCTCTGGTGGTGGTCCGGCACGATCCAGAGGAGTGCGATGACCACCGCGACACCCGAGGAGGTGCCAACCCACCGAGATGTTGTTCAGCACCGCCAGGAAGCGGTCGGCGAAGATGTTCACCACCGTGTAGGCGAGCAAAATGATCAGGAAGAGCAGGAACTGCTCGCTCAGGACATGGCTGGTGTCACCGAAGTTGATCCCGAGGATGTTGAGCCCGTAGAGGCCGAGCAGGATGTTGAGGAAGATCGCGGCGCCATAGGCGACCGAGGCGACGATCCCGAGGAGGCCGACGATGTTGAACCAGCCGGTCATCCAGCTCCAGCCCTTGCCGCCGAGGTCGTGGGCCCACCAGTAGGGGCCGCCGGCCGTCGGGTACGCGGAGGTGAGCTCGGCCATCGAGAAGGCGACGCAGAAGATCAGCAGGCAGAGCACCGGCCAGCCGATCGAGACCGCGACCGGGCCCCCGTTGAGCCAGGCGAAGCCGAACGAGGTGAAGCATCCCGCGAGGACCGAGATGATCGTGAACGAGATCGCGAAGTTGGTGAAAGCGCTCCAGGTTCGCGATAGCTCCTGCTTGTAGCCGAGCTCGGCGAGGCGCTGCTCGTCGCGCTTCACCTGGTCGACATCGGAAAGGCCCTCAGGTGGAGTCACACTCTTCTCCCTCCGTCGCGGCCCGCCCACTTCCTTGTGGACGTGGCCAATGTGCCGGAATGGTTGGACCCTATGTGCGGAAGCGGACATCCGTCAAGCCCGATTTCCGCAAATTGATGAAGTTGAGGGGATCTTGTACGGAACGTCTAGGCGTCGCGACCCCCGAGGCCTAATCGGCGGAGCAGCTCCCGGGGCGACGGGCAGAGCCTCGTTGCGGGCGCGAAATCCGCACCAGCGAACCGACGTGTCTGCGGCGTCGAAGCGCGTCGAGGTGCGTGGCCAGGGCGATGAACGCCTGGGCGGTGGTCAGCGCGTCCCCGTCGGCGGTATGGGGCCGGTGAACGGGTAGGCCGAGCGCTCGGGCGAGGTCCTGAGAGGCCAGGCGAGGAGATCGCCACGCCTGCGGGTCGCCGTCCGTGCCGGCCGAGAGGGGGCTCGCGGCGTAGGCGCTGGAGCTCCGACGGCCAGTGCCGCCGTGTCCACCACCGGGTTGCGCAGGCGGAGGCCGCGCGCCTCGAGACACGGCGCGCAGGAAGCCGGCCTCGACCGTCGCCACGTGCGCAACCAGGGCGCGGCCGGTCAGCGTCGCCCAGGAGGTCCCCGATCACGTCATCCAGCCGCGGGGCGCCTCGAGGTCGCTTTCCCTGAGCCCGTGGATCCGGATCGTGTCGGGGTCCGGCATCCGGGTTGGCCGGACGACGCGATAGAGAGCGTCATGGAGCTGGACCCGTCCGTCCATGACGGTTACCGCGCCGAAGGAGACGATCTCGTCCCTGCCTGGGTCCAGCCCGGTGAGCTCCAGGTCGACCACGGCGAACGGCGCCTCTTTCCAGGCCGTGCCGGCCGCTGGGATCTCCGTCTCCATGTAGGCCTGCCCGGCGGCTGAGTCGCGAGCGGCCATTGTCTAGCGGGGCGAGAGATCGCCGGTCAGCGACCGCTGTACGGCGGCGACCTCCCGGAAGGCGTCCCGCAGGTACCGGCGGGTGAGCGGATCGAGCTGTTTCGGGTCGATGCGGTCGTCGGGCTCGCTGGCCCTGCTCGAGCTGCTCGACCTGGTGCTCGAGCCGGAGCGCGCTGAAGAGCTCGAACGCCTCCTCGAGGATCCGCGCCTCGGTGCGCCCGAGCACGCCCTCGCCGGCCGCGAGCCCGCAGGCGCTCGACGGTGGGCGTGACGCGGACGTCGGCCCGCAGCGCGGCGTAGCGGGCCAGGTCGACGATCGGCATCAGCCCACCGTGCTTGATGTCGAAGGTCCCCTTTCGCTCGCCGGAGTCCTCGACGACGATGTCGTGCATGAAGCCCGTGGGCGGCTTCGCGGCCAGCGCCAGCCGCAGCATCCAGCGCTCCAGCGTCTGCTCGGTCGACCCGGTCTCGAAGAGCAAGCTGCTTGACGTCGAGATCCCGCTTCGGCCCGTAGACGATGCGCCCGTCGAGCAGGATCGAGGTCGCGATCAGCACGCGGTTGTCGCTGCGGGCGGGCTCGAGCCATTGCTCGATCGCCCGCTGCCAGTCCTCGATCGAGCTCGCCGAGAAGGCCCCCGAGGCGGTCACCCCGTGCGGGTCGAGGCGCCAGCCGATCGACGCGCACGCAGTCGGCGACGCTGCGCCGCGAGGCCGCCGCATGTAGTCGCTCGATCCGGCGCGACGCCAGCGTGCGCCCGGCTTCGGAGAGCGGGTCGTGTTCCGGCACGTCCCGCCACGCCATGCCCGAGTCGACGTCCGAGGAGGGGACCGGCTCGCGTCGGCCGTGGCTGCCGAGGGACATCCAGCAGAACTCGGCCGGCGGCGGGCCCTGCGACTCGATCGCGAGCTCGATCATCCGGCCGATCAGCGCGTCGGCGACGGCCGAGATCACCTCGCTGATCTGGACCGGCGCGAGCTCGGCGCGATGGAGTGCGACCACGGTCGAGTTCAGGCGGCTGGCCACGTCCGTGAGCTCGCGCTCGTTCGTGGCCTTGGCGATCGCCCGGCGCAGCACGAACGGGCGATCGCGTCTCGGCGGCGACCAGGTCGATCGCCGACGATCACCCCGAGCACCTCGCACCGCGCCGAGAAAACGGGGACGTGCCGGATGTCGCTGATCGAGCATCGCCAGCATCACGTCGGCGCCCGTCTGGTCGGCACCGACCCCGATGACGGGCGAGCGTCATGGCGGCGCTCACCGGGTCGTCGGGCGACAGGGGGCCGGCCACCACCCCCGAGCGCAGGTCGTTGTCGGTGACGATCCCGTAATCGCCGTTGCCGAGTTCGACGAGCACCGAGCTCACCTCCTCGGCGTTCATCAAGCGCGCCGCCTCGCGCAGGGTCGTCTGCGGATCGCAGATGACCGGCGATCTCCGCACCAGCGCGGCGGCCGGCTGCTGGGCCACCTCGGGGCTCGGCGGGACGATCTCGTCGCCGTGCTGGCGCCCCGCGCGGGAGAGGAGCGAGCGGGTCAGGAAGCGCAGGCTTGAAGGGCGGCCGAGCAGCGGGACCACGTCCTCGGCGGGCAGCGAGTAGCAGAGCGTGTCCTCGTGCGCCCGTGCCCCGTACCTCGCGGGGAGACCGGAGAGCACGGATGGGTGCCCGAACATCTCGCCCTCGCCGAGCAGGTCGACCACGGTGCCCCGATCGACCAGTTCCACCGACCCCCGCCTGACCACCCTGATGCGCCCCTGGGAGAGCCTCCCCTGGGGAATGATCATCGTCCCCGCTGGGAAGAACTCCACCTCGGTCTTCGCGGCGAGCGCCTCGAGCGGCGCTTCGTTGAGCCCGCTGAAGGGATCGCGCCCCCCCAGGAACTCGGCGATGTCGTGCATCAGCTAGATCAGCCGGAGATCTCGGACGCGGCTTCCTCGACCGTCGGCCGAACGGGGATGACCCGGTCGATGCCCATCACCGTGAGGATCCGGAGGATCTGCTCGCTGGAGGCAGCGACGGCCAGATGCTCCGAGCCCTCATCCGAGTTCTGGGCCTCGCGGGAGAGGAGCAGCGAGCGGACGCCGCTCGAGTCGATGAACTCGCACTCCGTCAGGTCGACCACGATCCCTTTCGAGTCGGATGCCACGGCATTGCGCAGCTCGCCGCGCAGCTCCTCCTCGTGCGACATGTCGACCTCGCCCGCCACGCGGACCACGAAGACGTCCTCGGGACCGGGGCCCGAGTTGATCTCGAATTGCGGAATGTCTGCGCTCGGCGTTGCGGACATTGATCCCCCTCCGACACTGAGGTGATCACATGGTACTTGTGGTGGAACACCTGAGCTAGCCGAGGTCGAGCGCGGCGCGCGCCTCCATCACCGCATCGTCGATGCTGTCCTCGGACGGCCAGAACATGGGGGATTCACCATCGCGTATCAGCCTGTCGGCCAGGATCACTCCGCGGGGATTGACCGGCATGCTTCCCTCGAGCACGTCGCAGAGCTCGCGGATCCGTGACGCTGCTCTGATGATCTCGAGCTCCCTGAGACGAACCTGCGCCTTCATGAAGATCCGGCGGGCGTGCTCGGCTGCATCGACCATCTCCCTCAGCGCCCGGGCGACATCTGCCCGATTGTGCGGTTCCAGAAGCTCGGCGCTGCGGGCTCTCGTCAGCCGGCTCTCCTCGGAACGGGCCCCGGCGAGCAGACGGTCGTCGAGGCTGTGCGCCCGGAACCTGGCGAGGGTGCGATCCATGAAGCCGGGGCTTGCCACGTCCGTGAGTCTCCCGCACTCACCCGGGCTATGTCCGCCAGGCCTCAGGCCAGAAGCAGCGCGGCGCGGGCGTGCCGGATGGCGGTTTCGACGCTTTCCACGGGTGCGCCTGGGTCCACCTTCACATCACTGCGCCAGTAGAGCGGAGAATCGCCGTCCCGGACAAGCCGGTCGGCCAGAATCACGCCGCGCGGGCTGACCGCCCGGTCCTCCTCGAGCTCGGCCGCGAGCGTGAGGATGAGGGGCTCCGTGTCCA
>CAVZEM010000003.1:0-304734 GCA_963774305.1 uncultured Solirubrobacterales bacterium
AAGCCGCGCGATGGCGATGACGACGGAGTCGACGCCGAGGTCGTGGACGGGTCCGGCCACGTACAGGTGAGGCTCGAGGGTTATCGCACGATCGAGCTGCCGGGCCAAACGGGAGAGGACGTACTTGAGCCCCTCCGCACGGCGATGACCTAGGCGGGGGTGGACCGAGCCGTGCAGCGACCGTTCCATCGACTGGCGATCGTCAATCGAGGCGAGCCGGCGATGCGGGTGATCCACGCAGTGCGCGAGCTGAACGAGGACC
Source organism: uncultured Solirubrobacterales bacterium (assembly GCA_963774305.1). Taxonomy (GTDB): domain Bacteria; phylum Actinomycetota; class Thermoleophilia; order Solirubrobacterales; family 70-9; genus DASUPK01. The sequence continues at coordinate 263 of CAVZEM010000003.1, forward strand.
GGCCACGCGAGCCGATTCGCTTGATAGCCCTGTACACCGATCCCGAGCGAAACGCGATGTTCGTCAGGCACGCCGACGAGGCCTTCGACCTCGGTTCGGCGAGCTTCGTCGATCCCGCAGACGGCGGCCACAAGAACCGCTATCTCGACTACGCGGCGCTCGAGCACGCGCTCGTCGCCACCGCCGCCGACGCGGCCTGGGTCGGTTGGGGATTCGTGGCCGAGCGCCCGCGCTTCGCGGAGCTCTGCGATCAGCTCGGCATCGTCTTCGTGGGCCCGGACGCGGCGGTCATGCGCCTACTCGGCGACAAGATCAACGCCAAGCAGCTGGCCGAGGAGGCCGATGTGCCGGTGGCGGCCTGGAGCGGTGGGCCCGTCGAGAACGCCGACCAGGCGCTTCGGCATGCTCGAGAGATCGGCTTTCCGCTGCTGGTCAAGGCGGCGGCGGGCGGCGGCGGGCGAGGCATCCGACGCGCGGGGGGTCCGGCCGAGCTGACAGACGCGTTCGATCACGCCCGCGCGGAGGCCCTATCCGCGTTCGGGGACGGCACCGTGCTGCTGGAGAAGCTGATCACGCCGGCTCGGCACGTCGAGGTGCAGGTGATCGCCGACGGCCTTGACGGCGCCTGGGCCGTCGGCGTGCGCGATTGCAGCGTGCAGCGGCGTAGCCAGAAAGTGATCGAGGAGTCGTCGAGCCCGGCCCTCACCGCCCAGCAGGAGCACGAGCTGGAAGCGGCGGCCGTGCGCATGGTGCGGCGAGCGGGCTACCGGAGCGCCGCCACCGTCGAGTTCCTCTACCAGCCGGAGGAGCGGTCGTTCTCGTTCATGGAGGTCAATGCCAGGCTCCAGGTGGAGCACCCAGTGACCGAGGCCGTCACCGGGCTCGACCTGGTGAAGCTCCAGCTCCAGATCGCCGCGGGTGGGCGCCTCCAGGGCGATCCGCCCCACCCCAGGGGACACGCGATCGAGGCGCGCCTGAATGCCGAGGACCCGGCGCTTGGCTTCGCGCCCACGCCGGGCCGGGTCGAGATGCTGCGGCTGCCGAGCGGCCCGGGGCTGCGCGTGGACACCGGCGTCGGGGAAGGCGACGACATCCCCGCCGAGTTCGACTCGATGGTCGCGAAGCTGATCGCCTGGGGCGGCGACCGCGCGGAGGCGGTCGCGCGGCTGCGGCGGGCACTGCGGGACACGATGGTCGTCCTTCGCAACGGCACGACCAACCAGGGCTTCCTGCTTGAGCTGCTCGACCACCCAGACCTTCGGGCCGGCGAGGTCGACAACACCTGGCTCGACCGGCTGCAGATCAGCGGCGAGGTAGGGCCGCCGCCCCACGGCGACGTGGCGCTGATCCAGGCCGCAATCGAGATCAACGAGATCGAGACGACCCTGGAGCGGGCGCGCTTCTATGCCTTCGCGCGCCGCGGCCGGCCGCGGGCGGAGGCGAAGGTCGGGCGCACAGTCGAGCTGCGCCACGGCGGCCATGGATACCGTTTACGCGTCAGCAAGGTGGGTCCGCGGCTGTTCAGGGTGGAGGTGGATGGCGTCACCGCGGAGAGCGAGGTCGAGCGCCTCGATGCGTACGAGCGCCGCATCGTCTACCGCGGCGACGCCTACCGCACGGTCATTTCCCCTCAGGGAGCGCAGCTCCTGGTCGAGGTGAACGGCGTTCCGCACCGGGTGTCGCGGGACGATCGCGGCTTCGTTCGCACCCTCGCCCCCGGTGTGGTTGTCTCCATCCCGGTCGCGCCGGGCGACGAGGTGGCGCGCGGCGAGGTTGTGGCTGTGATGGAGAGCATGAAGATGGAGAGCTCGCTCGTCGCGCCGTTCCACGGGCGCGTCCGCGACGTCCTCGCGCGGGCCAACGTCCAGGTGGACGCACAGGCTCCGGTGGTGCAGCTCGAGCCGATCGAGGGGGAGGACGAGCAAGATGTCGCCCCCCGCATCTCCTTCCGGAGCTCAGAAGAGCGCCCGCTGGACCGAGGGGCGCGCTGCACGGCGAAGCTCCAGCGGCTCGAGTGGCTGGTGTTGGGCTACGACGTCGCCGAAGAAGAGGCCCGCCGGCTCGCGGGCGAGCTTGACGCATTGTGCGGCGACCTTTTGGGTTGCGATCCGCAGCTGGTCCCGGGTGAGCACCACCTGCTCGACGTCTTCGCCGACCTGCGCTCGCTCACGCGGCGGCGTCACGACTCCGACGACCCCGAGGGCGACTGGCTGCGCAGCCCGCAGGAGTACCTGCACAGCTACCTTCGCTCGCTCGATCCCGAGGCGGAGGGGTTGCCGCCGCGCTTTTCCGAATCTCTCGAGCGCGCCCTCCGGCATTACGGCCTTCATGGGCTCGAGCGCACTCCGGCGCTCGAGCGGGCCTGCTATCGACTGTTCCTGTCCCAGGAGCGAGCGGACGCATCCCGGGCTGCCGTGACCGCGATCCTCGACCACCGCCTGGAGCGTGCCGAGTCCCTGGTGGGCAACGTCGGCAACGAGTTCCGCGCGGTTCTGGACCGGCTGATCGCGGCGACGGAGCACCGGGATCAGGTCGTGGCCGATCTCGCCAGGGAGGTGCGCTACCGCTACTACGACGAGCCGGTGATCGAGGCGGCCCGGGAGGAGCCCTATGCGGCGATGGAGGAGCACCTTCGCGCGTTGGCCGAGGACCCGGAGCGCCCGGACAGGGACGCGAGGGTGCAGGTGCTGGTCGACTGCCCGCAGCCGCTTGCGCCGCTGCTGACCGGTCGCATTGCCACCGCCGAGCCGAGGCTTCAGCGGTTGCTGGTCGAGACAATGAGCCGCCGCTACTACCGCGTTCGCGAGCTCGAAACCTTTGCTGAGATCGAGGTGAACGGGCGCGTCTTCCTCACCACCCAGTATGAGAGCGACGGGGACTCCTATCGCCTCGCGGTCGCGTTCATCGATCTCGACGAGCTCCGGGACGTCGCGCGAGCGCTCGCAGCTCACGCCGCCACGGCCCCGCCGGGCGCGGTTGTCGTGGCCGACATCTACGCCGCTCACTCCGCCGAGCCAACCTCCCATGACGAGTTGGCCGCCGGCTTCGAGGCCGCCCTCGCCCAGGTCGAGTTCCCGCGGGCTGTGAAGCGAATCGTGCTCGCCGTCGCCGAGCCGCACCGCGGGCGGGGCATGTCCGCGGTCGACCTGTTCACCTTCCGGATCGCCGACGGCGGTCCGCCGACCGAGGACGAGTCGCTGCGCGGCCTGCACCCGATGATGGCGGATCGCCTGCGCCTGTGGCGTTTCGCGAACTTCTCGCTCGATCGATTGCCGTCGGCCGAGGACATCTACCTGTTCCGGGGGATCGCCCGCGCCAACCCCAGGGACGAGCGGCTTTTCGCGATCGCCGAGGTGCGCGACCTGACCCCGGTGCGCGACGAGGATGACCGCGCCGTTGCCCTCCCGGAGTTCGAGAGGATGCTGCTGGGGGCGCTCGACGCGATCCGCAGCTTTCACGCGCAACAGCCCCCGCGGCGGCGGCCCCTCTGGAACCGCGTCGCGCTCTACGCCTGGCCGACGCTCGAGCTGGGCCCGGAGGAGATCCGCTCGCTGGTGACCCGCAACGCTCGCGCAACCGCGGCGCTCGGCATCGAGATGGTCCTCCTCTACGCCAGCGTGCCCGACGGCGCAGGCAACGTGAAGCCTCGGGTGCTGCGGTTCTTCAGCCCAACGGGAAGCGGCGTGGTGGTCGAGGTCGGCGATCCGCCCACGGATCCGCTGCAGCCGCTGGACGAGGCCGCCCAGCGACTGATCGCGGCCCGGCGCCGCGGCACCCTGCACCCCGCCGAGATCGTGAAGCTCCTTGCCCCCGTCGCCTCGGATGCCGACACCGACCAGCCCTCCGGTGATTTCATCGAGCACGACCTCGACGAGGAGGGTCGACTGGTCCCCATCGACCGTCCCCCCGCCACGAACCCGACCGGCATTGTCGTCGGCATCATGCGCAACCGCACGGAGCGCTACCCGGAGGGGATGCTGCGGGTGAGCCTGTTCGGCGATCCGACCAGGGCCCTGGGTTCGCTCGCCGAGCCGGAATGTCGCCGGATCATCGCCGCGCTCGACCTCGCGGAGGAGCTCGGGGTACCGGCGGATTGGTTCGCGCTCTCGGCGGGGGCGAAGATCGCCATGGACAGCGGCACCGAGAACATGGACTGGATTGCCGCGGTGCTGCGGCGGATCGTCGAGTACACGCAGGCAGGCGGAGAGCTGAACGTGGTGATCACCGGCATCAACGTCGGCGCGCAGCCCTACTGGAACGCAGAGGCCACCATGCTCATGCACACCCGGGGCATACTGGTCATGACGCCCGATAGCGCCATGGTGCTCACGGGCAAGCAGGCGCTCGACTACTCGGGGGGCGTCTCCGCCGAGGACAACTTCGGCATCGGCGGCTACGAGCGAATCATGGGCCCGAACGGCGAGGCCCAGTACTGGGCACCGGACCTCGGCGGCGCCTGCCGGCTGCTGCTGTCGCACTACGAGCACACCTATGTGGCGCCCGGCGAGCGCTTCCCCCGCCGAGCCCCCACCGACGACCCGGTCGATCGCGACATCCGCCACGCGCCCCACTCCTGGCCCGAGTCCGATCTTTCGCGCGTCGGCGACATCTTTTCTGACGCCACCAACCCCGGGCGCAAGAAGCCGTTCGACATCCGCTCGGTGATGGCCGCCGCAATCGACTCCGATCACCCGCCTCTGGAGCGCTGGGCCGGCATGCGCGACGCAGAGACGGCGATCGCCTGGGAGGCGCACCTCGGCGGCTGGCCCGTGACATTGCTCGGGATCGAGTCGCGGCCGCTGGTGCGCTACGGACAGCTGCCCGCCGACGGGCCCGACCGGTGGACGTCGGGAACGCTGTTTCCCCGCTCGTCGAAGAAGGTCGCTCGCGCCATCAACGCCGCGAGTGGCCGCCGGCCGGTGGTCGTTCTCGCGAACCTATCGGGGTTCGACGGGTCGCCGGAGTCCATGTACGAGTGGCAGCTGGAGTACGGCGCGGAGATCGGGCGGGCCGTCGTGAACTTCGACGGGCCGATCGTCTTCTGCGTGGTCTCGCGCTACCACGGGGGGGCCTTCGTCGTCTTCTCCCAGCGCTTGAACGATGAGCTCGAAACGTCGGCGCTGGAGGGGGCGCATGCGTCTGTGATCGGCGGTGCGCCGGCGGCCGCGGTCGTGTTCGCGCGCGAGGTCGACAAGCGGACCGCCGCCGATCCGCGCATCGTTCGCCTCGACAAGCGCATCGAGGCGGCCGAGGGTGCGGAGCGCCAGGCTCTGCGCGGCGAGCGAACGGCCCTCTGGGAGGAGGTTCGCTCGGAGAAGCTCGGTGGGCTGGCCGACGAGTTCGACCGCGCGCACAGCGTCGAGCGCGCGGTCGCGATGGGCTCGGTGAGCCGCATCATTCCCCCGGCTTCGCTGCGCCCCTACCTGGTCGACGCAATCGAGCGAGGGATGCACCGCGCCGTTGACTCGGCTGCCTCCCCCGATGGCCGTGCCGGGCTGGCTGACCCGCTCGCTCGCTGACGTCCCGGCTGGGGACGACTGGCTGAGCGCCCGGGAGCGGGCGGCGTTGGCCGGCCTGCGGGCGGAAAAGCGCCGAGCCGACTGGCGCCTGGGCCGGTGGGCGGCGAAGGCGGCGCTCGCGGCGTGGAGCGGAGCGTCGATCGCCGAGGTGGAGATCGTGGCCTCCGACGACGGCGCGCCGGAGGCCTTCGTCGATGGCGAGCGCGCCGGTGCGACGCTGTCGCTCAGCCATCGCGACGGGCGCGCACTCGCGGTTGTGGCCGATGTCGGGGTCGCAATCGGGTGTGACCTCGAGGCCATCGAGCCGCGCAGCGGGGCGTTCGTGAGAACGTGGCTCGCCCCGGCCGAGCGCGCAGGCGTGCTCGCCGCCGGCCGGGCTGGAAGCGCGCGTCTCGCCAACCTGCTCTGGACCGCCAAGGAGGCGGCGGCGAAGGCGCGGGGCGAAGGCCTCCGCTTGGACGTGCGCCAGGCGATCGTCTCGCTCGAGTGGGACACATCGAGTCACGGAGAGTGGCGGCCGCTCGGCGTGCGTTGGGACCGCGAGGGTCTGACGGCGCACGGCTGGTGGCGCGAGGAGCCGAGCTGGATCTTCGCTGTCGTGAGCGAGTGGCCGACCCCGGCGCCTGTCCGCTTGACTGGACCTGGTCAACCTCCGGTCAGAAGCGGCGCTCCACAGTCGCACCGGCCTCAAGCTGGACGATCTCGCCGTTGATGCCGACCCTGATCGGATAGACGTCGGCTGGGCGGGCGCTGACCCTGATTCGGTCCCTCGTGATTTCGATCTCCAGTCCCCAGTGGCGCCGGTAGCGAATCCTGAAGCTCAGCCTGATCAGGTCCTCGGGGAGGCTCGGGCTCAGCCAGAGCACTTCCTCCCTCGTCTCTATCCCCGTGTAGGCGCGCTGGACGAGGTCGACCGTTCCGGCCATGGCGCCGAGGTGCACGCCCTCTGAAGTCGTGCCGCCTTGGGTGTCGAGCAGGTCGCTCTCGAGTGCCTCGGAGAAGAGCCTCCAGGCGCGCTCGCGATCGGAGCGGACCAGCACCCACGCGTGGACCATCTTGCTCAGGGTCGAGCCGTGCGATGTCCGCGCCAGGTAGTACTCGATGTTCTTGGGGATCGTGTCGTCCTCGAACCGATAGCCGAGTCGCTCGAAGAGCCTCCGCAACTCGTCGGCCGACAGCAGGTAGAAGAGCATGAGCGCGTCCGCCTGCTTCGAGGCCTTGTACCGGTTGGGGCTGTCTCCCTCGGCCTCGAGGATTCGGTCGAGCCGCTGGATGTTCCCGTACCTTCCTCGATAGCCCTCCCAATCGAGATCCTCCAGCTCCTCGTAGCCCTCGAACTGGCTGATGATCCCGTTGTCGTGGAAGGGAAGAAGCAGCTTGCGGCTGATCTCGTCCCACCGGTCGAGCTCGTCGCGGCGCAACCTGAGCGTGTGCGAGAGCTCCTCGCGGCGCTGCTCGGGAAGAGCGTCGAGGACGTCGTGGGCTCGCCAGAGCACCCATGCCGCCATCGCATTGGTGTAGGCGTTGTTGTCGATACCGGGATGCTCGGAGCCGGGGTAGGCATCGTGATACTCGTCGGGACCAACCACCCCGCGGATCACGTACCGCCCGCGAGCAGGGTCGTAGGTGGCGATGCTCGCCCAGAAGCGAGCGATCTCGATGAACATCTCCGCGCCGTAGAAGGCGAGAAACTCGACGTCATTGGTCGCCTGGTGGTACAGCCAGACGTCGTAGGCGATCGCAGCGTTGATGTGTCGCTGGAGGCGGGAGTTGTCCGGGGTCCAGCGGCCGGAGCGCGGGTTGAGATGGACCGTGGGTGTCAGCTCGGCGCCGTTCGCGCCACTCTGCCACGGGTACAAGGCCCCTTCACATCCCAGCTCCCTCGCGGCCCAGCGGGCTCTGTCGAGCCGCCGGTAGCGATAACGGAGCAGAGTCCGCGTGAGATCCGGGAGGCGCAGGTTGAGGAAAGGAAAGATGAACAGTGCGTCCCAGAAGGCGTGTCCGCGGTACGCCTCCCCGGCCAGTCCGCGAGCCGGGACCCCGGCGTCGACGTCGGCTGTGTGCTCCGAGATGTTCCCCAGGAGGTGGTAGATGTGGAGGCGCAGCTCGGTCGAGGCGGACTCCTCGTTGTCCTCGAGCTCGAGCGAGCAGAGATCCCAGAGCTCGTCCCAGCGCAACACGTGGTCCGAGAGCAGTTCATCGAACCCGCCCGCGCGAACCGCCTCCCGGCGAGCCTCCAGGCCCGGCTCGGAGACCGCCGGCTCGCGCGACGTGAACAGGGCGACGACCTTCTCCGCCGCGATCTCCTCTCCCTGGGTCGCATCCGACTGGATCTCGAGGCCGATCCAGGCCGGTTCCTCGATCACGGTGGTCGTGACCGGGGCGATCTGCGCCGTCGCGCAGGAGCCGCGTGCGTGCGGCCTCGGCGACCCGGATGTGGGACTGGCTGGTCTCGGCCTCGAGCAGGATCGTCTCGGAGTCCCAAGCACCCACCTCGACCGGCACCAGATGGCGGCTCGCGAGGCCCCGATAGCGAGCGACGCCGCCGTTGGACACCCCGCCGTCGAGCGCCGAGCGGAAGGTCACGCTGCCCGACCAGTTGACCGGAAGCAGGGTCGTCTGGAGCGCGGCGAGGTTCGGGTTAGCCATGCTCAGGAACCGGCGCTCCGTCATCTCGGTCTCACGGCCCTCGGCGTCGTGGAAACGCAGCCGCCGCGTGAGCAACGCGCGGCGCAAGTCGAGTTCCTGACGGTATTCGGCGAGCCTGACCATGGCGACGTCGAACCACTCGCCATCCTCGATCCGGAAACTGAAGGGGAGCCAGTTCGGCAGGTTGACGATCGATTCGTCCTCCACCTCGCGGCCCGCCACCTCGCTGGTCAGCCTGTTGTAACAGCCGGCCGCATAGGTGCCCGGATAGTGGACGCCGTCCGCATCCGCCTCGGCCGCAGCGGCACGGCAGGCGAAGCGCCCGTTTCCGAGCGCGCAGAGCGCCTCGCGCAGTGGCTCTTGTGCCTGGTCGAAGCCTTCGTAGACCAGCGACCAGCCGCTCAGGATCGGCGCCCTGGCGGCGACCGGGTCGCTCATCGGTCGTTTCCCCTCGTCGCCGTGATGCGCACCTCACCCAGGTCGCCAACCAGGATGTCGGCGCCGCGTTCCCGGAGCTCCTCGGCATGGCCAGCGCGATCGACGCCTATGACAAGCCCAAAGCCCCCGCGACGCCCAGCCTCGACGCCGGCAAGTGCGTCCTCGACCACGGCGGCGCGAGCCGGCTCGACCCCGAGCCGCCGAGCCGCCTCGAGGAAGACCGCGGGGTTGGGCTTTCCTTTCAGCCCCAGCTCGTCCGCGTCCACGCCATCGACCTTCGCGTCGAAGAGTTCGGCGACTCCCGCCGCTTCGAGCACGTTGGAGCAGTTGCGGGACGCAGAGATGACTGCCGTCCGACACCCCCGTGCGCGAAGCCCGTGTAGCAGTGCGATCGAGGATGGAAAGGAAGCGACCCCCTCTTTCCGCAACTGGGAGAGGAAGAGCTCATCCTTGCGATTGCCCAACCCGCATGCGGTCTCCGCAGCGGGGAGATCGCCGGGGTCCCCGCGCGGGAGGGAGATCCCACGGGAGGCGAGAAACGACTCCACTCCGTCGTAGCGAGGCTTGCCGTCCACGTACAGGTAGTAGTCGTCTTCCGAGAACGGTTGCTGGTCCTCGCCCTCACGATCTGCCCGGTCCGCGAGGAACTGGTCGAACATCCGCTTCCAGGCGGCAGCGTGGACAGACGCAGTGTCTGTGATCACGCCGTCGAGATCGAAGATCACCGCATCGAGACGATCCACTCGGATCTCATTCACCAATGGTGCACCCTAATGCTCCGGTACCGATCCGGTGACGGGTGACCTCTGGCCCGTGGGCCTGGACCGCTGGCCCACTGGGCGTCCTTGGTGATGTAATTGGGTGCCAAGCGTTCAATCGGAGGAGATGCTCTATGCCCCAGATCCTCGGAGCCAACCCGGCGATGCGACGGGCCTGGCTTGAGCACAACACCGGGCACTCCATGGGAGCCGCCGCGGAGATGGCGTTCGCGCCCGAAGAAGTCCGCGGGAACGTCGAGAACCTCGTGGGGGCGACGCAAGTCCCGCTCGGCATTGGCGGACCCATCCGTGTCAAGGGACAGTACGCCGAAGGGCTGTTCTTCGTGCCGTTCGCGACCACGGAGGGGACTCTCGTCACGACCTACCAGTACGGCATGCGGGCGATCACCGAGGCGGGTGGCGCCAACGCGTACGTGTTGGCGGACGCGCTCGACATCACCCCCTGCTTCGTGGTTGGGAGCACGCGAGAGGCGCTCGCCCTGGCGAGGTGGCTTGACGAGCATCTGACCGAGCTCCAGGCTCTGGCCGCCGAGAGCACGGCCCACGGCCGTCTGGTCGAGATCCGCCCGCACGTGTTCGGCCGGCGCGTGTTTGCCCAGTTCGTGTTCAGCACGGGCGATGCAATGGGCCTCAACATGGTCAATCTCGCGGTCGACCGGATCTGCCGGCATGTCGTTGAGGCGGTGGCGTGCGAGCGCTGGTATCTGCGCTGCAACTACTCGAGCGACAAGAAGCCCGCCGCCATCAACCTGTTCCGGCCCTATGGCAAGGAGGTGGCGATTGACCTGACCCTGCCGGCGAGCGTCGTCGAGGCGCACCTTGGCGTGTCGCCCGCCGATCTGGTCGAGTTCGCTGCCTCCGGTCGGCTCGGCACCATGCATGCGGGCGCGCTCGGCGCGAACGCCCACTTCGCGAACGGCCTCGCCGCCATCTATATCGCCTGCGGGCAGGACGTCGCGCAGATCGTCAACGCGAGCATCGGCTTTCTGGACGTCGAGCTGGTTGGCGCGGACGACCTCTACGTGGCCGCCCGGCTGCCGAACCTGGTGGTCGGCACGGTCGGCGGTGGGACCAGCCTCCCGACGCAGCGCGAGTGCCTTGCCCTGCTTGGCTGCGACGGCGAAGGCACCGCGCGGAAGTTCGCCGAGATTGTGGGGGCGACGCTCGTCGCCGGCGAGCTCGCGATCTGCGCAGCCCTGGCCAACGGGCGGTTCATCGAGGCCCACCGGCGGAACCGGACGATCACCCCCGTCGCCGGGTAGGCCGCCGCCACCGACAACGCAGCACCGCGCAAGTGCCCTCGGATACTTGCCATGAGCTGACACTTGGCGCAATCTGTCAGTCCATATGGCATAGTGCTCGCTCTGTCTACCTCGAGGAGAGCCATCTTGGACACGCGAGATCTCAGTTCAACCGGACCAACCGTTTCTTCGCTGGGCCTCGGCTGCATGGGGATGTCCGACCTCTACGGTCCCGCTGACGAGGCCGAGAGCATCGCCACCATCCACGCCGCGCTCGACGCCGGCATGAGTCTGCTCGATACCGGCGACTACTACGCGATGGGCGAGAATGAGATGCTGATCCGCAGGGTGCTGGAGGATCGCGACCGTGATGCTGCGGTCATCAGCGTCAAGTTCGGCGTCCTGCGCGACCCGGACGGCGGCTGGAACGGTGTCGACGGCCGACCGGAGGCGGTCAAGAACTTCCTCGCCTACACACTGCGCCGGCTCGGGACCGACCACGTCGACATCTACAGGCTTGGCCGCTACAACCCCCAGGTTCCGATCGAGGAGACAGTCGGAGCGATCGCTGAGATGGTGGAGGCGGGCTATGTCCGCCACGTCGGGCTCTCCGAGGTCGGCGCCGAGACGATCCGGCGCGCCCAGGAGACACACCCGATCAGCGACCTGCAGATCGAGTACTCGCTGATCTCCCGCAGGATCGAGGCCGAGATCCTGCCCACCTGCGAGGAGCTCGGTATCGGCGTCACCGCCTACGGGGTCCTCTCGCGTGGCCTGCTCAGCGGCCACTGGCGCCCGGACCGCGCGACGGGACCCGACGACTTCCGCAGCCACGCACCCCGGTTCAGTGGCGAGAACCTGGAGCGGAACCTCGAGCTGGTGGAATCGATTCGCGAGATCGCTGATGGAAAGGGAGCGTCGGTGGGCCAGATCGCGATCGCGTGGGTGCTCTCTCGAGGCGACCGGGTGGTGCCCCTGGTAGGGGCGCGAACGCGCGAGCGCCTCGCCGAGTCCCTCGGGGCCCTCGACGTCGAGCTCTCGGAGCAGGACCTGACGGCGATCGAGGAATCGATCCCGGCCGGGGCTGCCGCCGGAGAGCGGTACGACGATCAGCAGATGGCGATCCTCGATAGCGAGCGCGGCTGATCCGCGTGACCGCAGAGAGCCCGCTGACGGCGGAGCGGATCCTCGAAGCGGCGCAGGACGTCCTCCGCCGTTATGGACCCGCCAAGGCGACGGTCGTTGACGTCGCGCGGGAGCTGGGCGTCAGCCACGGCAGCGTGTACCGGCACTTTCCCAGCAAGGCCGCGCTTCGCGATGCGGTGGCAGAGCGATGGCTCGCGGGTGTGTCCGAGCCCCTGGACGAGATCGCGAGCCAGGGTGGCTCAGCTCCGAGGCGGCTGCGCCGCTGGCTCGACCTCCTGGTCGAGTCGAAGCAGGGGCGCGCCCGCGATGATCCGGAGCTGTTTGCGACCTACGTGCAGATCGCGGGCGAGTCGAGGGAGGTGATCAGCGAGCATGTGGCCTCCCTCGTCGATCAGCTGGCGCGGATCATCGCCGACGGAGTCGAGCGGGGAAACTTCGAGGCGTCGGATCCCCGGTCAGCGGCGCGGGCCGTATTCGACGCGACCTCGCGCTTTCACAACCCGGCTAACGCCGCGTCATGGTCGGATCGCGAAGTCGCGTCGGACTACGAGCACGTGCGCGCGCTGGTCCTGGCTGGCCTGGCGAGCGGGGTCGCGGTGCACCGGAAGGGCGCGAGAAGTGGACACAGCGGACGTCAAGAGAGAGACTGAACCCCCAGAGAATTTCCTCGCCACTTTGAGGAGGAGAAGGAGTTCGCAGATGCCCCGTGCCCAGCACGCCCGCGCCCGCAGCGTGGCCGCCATTGCGACCGTGCTGTTCGCACTCTGCCTGGCGGCTCCGGGCGGAGCCCTGGCGAAGAAGAAGGCGGCGCTTCCGCCGATCCACGTGCGCGGGACCGTCTACACGTTCGACGATCAGACCGCGATTGCGGGCGCCGCGGTGAAGGTCGCCGAGCTTCCGGGCGTGAGCGCGCAGACGGGGCCCGACGGCAGCTACGACCTCGTGGTTCCCGACGGCACCAAGTTCACGCCCTACGCCGATTCCGCCGGCCACCACCGGATCTACCTGCAGACCTACGTCAGCCAGGGCAAGGATCTCGAGCGGGTCAACTTCCAGATGCCGAGTGACGCGGCCTTCAACCTGCTTGCGCTGATCCTCTCGGCGCCGCGGAACGCCAACAACGAGCTGGTCAACTGCGCGGTGGTCTCCACCTTCAGCACCACCAACGTGCGCGACGTCAGCTTCAACGACTTCGTCGCCTACGGAGCCCACGGAGTCGCGGGCGCGACGGCCAGCGCGAGCCCAGCCTTGCCCAACCCGGTCTACTTCAACGAGTCGGTCATCCCGGATGCCTCGCGGACCGTGTCCTCGGTCGACGGCGGCGTCGTCTGGCCCGTGGTGCCTGCCGGGGTCTATCGGTTCACGGCCCAGCATCCGTCGACCCGCTTTGCCCCGTTCCGCGCCACCTGCGAGCCGGGGAGGGTCGTCAATGCCAACCCGCCGCAGGGGTTCTACGAGCTCCGTCCCGGGGAGCAGGTCGACTCCTCCGTCGCCGCGTCGCTTGCCTCCGTCCATTTCGACCTCAGCGGCTCCAAGGCTCGCCTGAAGGTGCGGATCAAGGCCCGCGAGTACGTCGCCGTGAGCGGCGTGCTGCGGCGCGGCAAGCAGGCCCGAGCCAAGCGTCGCACCAAGGGCTATGCGCCGGGGAAGCGAACCCTCGCCTTCCCGATCGGCCAGAGCCTCGCCGGAAAGCGGATCGCGGTGAAGCTGACGGTGGAGGACGGCCAGGGCAACGTGAAGACGCTGACCCGAAAGCTGGAGGTTCGCGGGCGCTGAAGGTACCGCTTTGGTACCAGATGCATCGTCCAATCCGGTCCAGACCGTCCGCTCGGCTGGACACGTGGTACGCGACGGACGATCAGGGACGCATCGACACGCGAACTAGCTCGGCTGGGGGCCGAAAGGTCGCTGGTTCAAATCCAGTCGCCCCGACTCTACGAGTGACGCGTCCCAGCGTCCCCGCGCAGAATCGGGCTGAGTGCAGCCCCAAGCGCGGAGACGGATGCCCGACTCCACCGCAGGAAGCGGCGGGGCTCAGTCGCAGGCCGAGCTGGTGGCGCTCTTGAAGTTGTCCGCCGCCGACACGGTGCTGGCGACCTGCGTCGTGAGGGTGAGCAGCTGCTGGGGTGTGGGCGACGCGGGCAGTGCCTTGACCGAGGTCGAGAGGGCGGAGACGGACGACTCGAGCGCGCTCGTCTGGTTCGGGAAGTCCTGCTTCGCCGAGCTCACCACCGCGTTGGCGTTGGTCTGCACCTTCTGCAGGTCCGTCTGCAATGTCGAGATGGTGTTGCTGTCCAGCTGGACGCTCTTGAGGCTGTTGACCGAGTTCTCTAGATCGGTGACGTCCGAGCAGTAGGCCGGCTTGCTGCTGCCCCCACAGCCGGCGGCAACCAACGCCGCGGCCGCCAGCACCACAGGAACGATCAGGGTCATACGGCGCCCTGCCTTCAACATCGGAGCCTGCTTGACCATCGTTCCTCCTCAACAGCGTTGATTGATGACGCATGCTGATGCGGGGTCACGGGCCGGGCATCACCCGATCAGGGTGAACTTCTCGCCAAACCCGAACCTGGCTTACCGGCGAAGACGACGCCGGGCGGGTGAGCGGACGCGCAGGATCGCGAACACCGCGATCGCGAGGAACCCGAAGGCGGCGACCTTGGGCGCGAGGAAGGCCAGCGCCAAGACGACGACGTAGAAGCCGAGATTCGGGCTCGCGCCCGCCGCCAGCGCCACAATCTCGTCGCGTCCGTCCTCTTCGATCAGCTCCGGTTGCGAGCCCGCATAGCGGATGATGCCCGTGACCAGGACGGAGATCACCAGTAGTGTCGCTCCGTAGAAGAGAACCGCGGTGCGCTCGGCATTGCTCGAGTCGATCGCCTCGGCCACCAGCTTGGTTGGGAAGGGCAGGAAGGCGACCGCCATCAGGAGGAGCAGGTTGAGCCGGGTGACCATGGCGTCGGCGAACTGAAGGGAGCGGAAGATGGCGTGGTGCGTGAGCCAGATGCCGCCGACGGTGAGGAAGCTGGTCGCGTAGGCCAGGTAGGAGGGCCACTGGTCGCCGATCCCATTCCAGAGATGATCGAAGTCTGCCTGCGGCACCGAGATCTCCAGCACCAGCAGCGTGGCCGCGACGGAGAAGACGCCATCGCTGAAGGCCTCGATGCGCCCCGTGTCCCAGCGGTCCTTCACGAGATCAGGCTAGTCCTCGGCGGTCGGTCGCCGCGTCCGGGTCACACTTGACGGGACGGCTTCCATCGTCGGTCGCGGATGGGCCTGGTACCAGCGTCCGTAGCGGTCGGCCAGGGGCGCCGCGGTGATCCCGTGCAGGAGGATCGAGAGGCCAACGGTCAGATAGATCGCCAGCAGGATCGTCTGCTGGTGTGGGAGCTGCGACTCCTCGACCACGATCACGGCGAAGACGATCGAGGCGAGCCCGCGGGGCCGAACCAGCCCATGAAAGCGAGGGTCGCCGGGCGCGCTCGGGTCCCGAGCATCGAGATCGCCACGGGAAGCATTCGCACGATCGTCAGGCTCAGGAATGCGTAGAGGGCGAGGTCCCAGCTCAGCTGCCCGAGCGCGGGGCCGAGAAGAATGGCGCCGAAGAGCAGGAAGGTGACCCCGTTGAACAGCCCTCCCACCTCGTCAATCGAGGCGATTCACATCGGCGGGATCGCGACCGAGGACACCGCCGAAGACCCCTCCGGCGACGAAGGCCGCGATGAAGCCGGATCCGTCAAGGCCGGAGGCGATCCCGTAGGCCAGCGCCGCGCCGGCGGCGGGGATCACCTGGAGCCATGCACCGTCGATCAGCTTGCGGGGCTTGGCGAAGCGGATGATTGCGGCGACCAGGACTCCCGCAGCGACCCCGCCGACGATCCCGTACCCGATCTCCTGGAACACGAGCGTTGAGGCAGACCGACCACCGGCCAGGTCGGAGTGAACATCCGCGGCGGCAACCGCGATGAAGAGCAGCGGCACGCAGATCCCGTCGTTGAGCCCGCTCTCCACGTTCAGTCCCTGGCGGATGCGCGCCGGAACTCGTTGGTTTGTGACGACCGCCTGGCCGAGCGCCGCATCGGTCGGCGCCAGCACCACCCCGATGATCACCGCCTCCTCGATGCTGATCTGCCCGAAGACCGCCGCTGCGACCAGGCCGCCCAGGATGATCGTCAGCGGGAGCCCGATGCCGAGCAGCCGCACCGGGACGTTCGCGTCTCGTCGGAGCTCTCTGAGATTGATCCGCGAAGCATCGGAGAAGAGCACCAGGGCAAGGGTGGCTTCGGCGAGCGTTCGCACCATCGAGCCCGAGCTCGAGAGGTCGACCTCGCCGAGCACCTTCGGACCCACCAGAATCCCGATGGCCGCAAACAGGATCGCCGGGGTGATCGAGGTACCCGAGATCCGCCCTGAAACCGACGCCACCGCCAGAACCGCCACGGCAATGATCGCGAGCGACCACTCCACTCAGAAGCTCCCGCGATTCAGGTAGTTCGTGTTTGGCTCAGGCCTTGCCCCGATTCGCCGATTCTTGCCTCCGGATAGAGGCCGGCGCCTCACCCGGAGAGGGTGAAACCGGGCCTAGCTTCTTCAGCTCCCAGCCGTCACTGCGCCGCACGCCGGAGGGTGTGCATGTTCCAGCCGAGCGCGGACATGCCGATGCCGTTGACGATGAAGCCGATCCCGACGAGCACGGCGAGCGTCGCGTAGCCGATGTTCGGATTCGAGACGATCACGATCCCGGCGATCAGCTCCACGAGGCCGGCGATCATGTTCCAGCCGCGATGCTCGACCATCTCGAAGGCGGCGACGAAGCGGATCACGCCGACCACGATCAGCCAGATTCCGATCAGCAAGGCCACGAAGACGACCCCCTGGACCGGGTGGCGGATGAGGAGGACGCCGACGATGGCGGTGAGGGCCCCGAGCAGGGCGACCATCCCGCGGTTCTGGGTGCCGTGCATGAGCGAGGCGGCCAGCTCGAGAATGCCGTCGAGCAGGACGAAGATTCCGATGATCACCGCCAGTGTGGCCAGGCTGTCGCCGGGCTTGAAGAGGATCGTTATCCCCACCGCGATGCTGAGCAAGCCGACCAGGAGAACGAGCCACCACCCTCCCGTTGCCACGCGAACATCGTCTTCCACCAAAGTCTCGTTAGCCATCGTTCGTCCTCCGCTGTAGGTGTCGGACCGAGACCCTCGCAGAGCTTCGAGGCCTGCCTCTGCTCGGCGAGCACCGGTCTTCAGTAGGTGGGGAGCACGGATGCCACAGGCCCGGCAGTGCCTTCAATCAAATCGGTGGACACTCCGGTCGATAGCTGAGGTTCCATCCTCCGCGAGCGCCACCAGCGAGCTCTGCCCGTCCGCGCAATCTGCTTCCTGGCTTGAGGGTCGGTCATCGGCCGCGGGACCCGGCAAGGGAGCTTGTTAGGTCCGTGTCCGTATGAAATCCGTATGACAAGCAGCCCACGCCGCAGCGGTAGGCCAAGTTGAACCAGTCGCCCCGACTGCGAAGAGGGCGGCCATTTGGCCGCCCTCTTCTTGCGTCGAATGGATTGTCGTATCCGTCGGCGTTACTTCTTCTGCTTGCACTTCTGGGTCGAGCTGGCCGACAGCGTTTCGCCGCTGTAGAAGTTCGTGGACTCAGAGTTGGTCCACTTCGACTTCTTGCAGCGCGCCATCACGTAGTAGGTCGCTCCGCCCTTCTGCTTGCCCGTCTTGCGCTTGTTGAACGTGGTGTCGAACTTGCTCAGGACGAGACCCGGCGTGTTCGGGATGTTGCTGAACGTGAGCGAACGGCCGGCCAGCCTGCCGATGATGGTGAGGCTGGTGGCACCCGGTCCGATGTCGGTCTGGATGAACATCGTGGTCGCGCCGCCGCCGAAGATCGTGACGGTGCCTCCGATGGCTCCTCCGTTGACCTGAACCGACCCGCTCCCGACGATGCTCTGGGGGCAGGCGGCCTGAGCCTGGGCGGTGAACTTGCCCTGGATCTGGGCGACCGGACATACGGGCACGTTCCCATTGACGAACTTGATGTTCGGGTCGACGGTGAAGATGGTCTGCCTTGGCGACTGCGAGGTCGCGAAGTTGTCGAAGGTCGTGTCGATGATGTTGTGAAGCGACACGGCGCCGAACGTCTTCTTGCTCTGCTTCGTGGGCGACAGCGTCGCCTGCAGCGTCTGCGAGGTCGGAGCTGCGGACGCAGCGCTCGTCAGGGTCAATGCCCCGAGCACTCCGGCCACCGCTGCGATCAGCAATCTGCGCTTGCGCATTTCAGTCCTTCCCATGGGTGATTTGGTCTCTTCTTCTACCTCAGAACACGCTACGGCTCACACGGATGCGGTGCATGCAGGGAGAGCCCCGAGGCGATCCCGGTGTTTTGCACGGATGGAGCGCCCCCTCACGCCCTCAAGACTGGTGTCAGCAAGGAAGAACGACTCGAGAAATGGAGGACACGATGGCCACGCAGACAGAAGAGCAGACGGTCGCCAACTACTTGGAGCACGCGGTCGAGGACCTGAATCAGGCCCGGCAACAGGCTGGCGAGGAGATCCGGACCGCGATCGATTCGGCCATCAGCCGCTCGCGCGAGGCCCTGGAGGACCTGAGGTCAGACGCCGAGCAGCGGACGGTGAGCCTGCGGACTCGTGCCGAGGAGCGCGCCGGCGAGTGGCAGCAGACGCTCGAGGACGCGACCGAGGACATGCGGCGCGATCTCGGCGTCCGGGCGGTGCACGCTCAGCGCAGCAAGGACGCGCTGGACGCGATGGCCGAGGAGATCAAGCAGCAGAAGAAGCATCTCGGCTGAACGGAGCCAGTAGCGTGCCCGAGCGAGTTCGATGGCAACCGAGACGACCGACGGCGAGAGCCGCACAGACGGGATCAGCATCATCCTCGCGGACGATCACGAGATCGTCCGCGATGGCTTGAGGCGGATTGTCGAGGCCGAGGGCGACATGGAGGTCGTGGCCGAGGCCGGTGACGCGGACACCGCCCGTCGCCGCGCCTCCGGCCTGAAGCCGACCGTCCTGGTGCTCGACCTCAACATGCCCGGCGAGCCGAGCCTCGCCTCGATCCCCAAGATCCACGACAGCTCCCCGGGCACGGCGATAGTCGTGCTCACCATGCAGGACGACCCCGCCTTCGCAAAGGAGGCGTTCCGGTTGGGCGCCAAGGCCTTCGTGGTCAAGCATGCCGCCGGCGCGGAGCTCGTCGACGCTATCCGGGCGGCGGCAAGAGGGGAGACCTACATCAACCCTCATCTCGGTGCGCGGCTGGCGGCGACGCCCGCGGGCCCTCCCGGTGGGTTGACTCCCCGCGAGATCGAGGTGCTCAGGCTGGTCGCAGCCGGGTTCACGAACCCTGAGATCGCGAAGAAGCTGGTCATCTCGATCCGCACGGTGGAGACGCACCGCGCCGCCATCCACCGCAAGCTGGGCACCAACAGCCGCGCGGAGGTCGTCGCCTTCGCCCGCGAGCACGGGCTGATCGAGGACGGCTAGCCGGCCGGGTGCCGCTCGGTCGGCGCTGGGCGTTCGCTCGGCGACCAGCGACGCTGGCGCGCGCGGCCCTGTTCCGGCTCGCTCACCTGCAGCTCCGCCTGGACCTCGGTGCCCTTGCCGGGCTCCGAATCGATCTGGAGGCTGCCGCCTACGAGTGAGACCCGCTCCTGCATCCCGACAAGGCCGAAGCTGCGCTCGGCCGTATCCGGATCGAAGCCGCTTCCATCGTCGACGACGATGACCTCGACCGCCCCCTCGCTGCGGCTGACGGTCACCGAGATCCGGTCGGGATCCGCGTGCTTGATCGCATTGTTCATCGCCTCCTGAACCAGTCGGTAGATGGTCGCCTCGAGATCTGCCGGCAGCCGGTTCGGCCCGTCGGCCTGCTCGCTCGCGAAATCCACGTCGGCATGGATGTCGACGCCGAACCTCTCGCTCGACCGGCGAGCGAGCGATTCGATGGCCGGTCCGACCCCCAGCTCATCCAGGACCGACGGCCGCAGCTCGGTGATCAGGCCCTGGAGGTTCCGGATCCCGCGGTCGACGTGCTCCACGGCGATCTGGCGCGAATCGGACGGCAGGTCGCGGTCGTTGCCCGCGGTGTCCAGCAGCACCCGCAGCGCGCCGAGCTCCTGCAGTGTCTCGTCATGCAGCTCCCTCGCCCAGCGTTGGCGCTCGCGCTCCGAGGCATCGATCGACATCTTCAGCTTCTCCGCCTCGACCGTCTGAACGGTGGCGATGGTCGTCGCGGCGGCGGCCGCGAATGAGTCGAAGACCTGCTCATCGCTGGTGTCAAAGCTCTCCTTGCCGAGCTCGCCCACCGCCATCAGAAGCCCGCGCGGCCGATCCCGGAACTCGAGCTCGGCTACCAGGGTGGGGAGGCCTCGGAGCTCGGAGACCTCGGCCTGCAGGTCGTTCAGCCACGTGTCGCCGTCCCGAAACCGCAGTCCCACAAGGGCCTCGGGCCGCTCGCCGGCCGCGGCTGCGATCTCGAGCTTCGAGCCATCCGAGAGAAGCAGCATCGCCTGCTTGGCGCCGACCACACCCCTGCCGCGCTTGACGATCAGCTCGAGCAGTTCATCGAGCTCGATGCCGCTCGAGACTGTCCGTGAGAGGTCCGAGCTCGCCTCGAGGCCGCGAAGGGCCTTCTCGAGCTCCCACCTTCGATTGTCGAGACCCTCATACAGTCGCGCGTTCTCGATCGCGACTCCGGCCCACGCGGCGAGGACGATCGCCACCTGCTCATCGGTGTCGTCGAACTCGGCCCCGCCCTCCTTCTCGGTCAGGTAGAGGTTGCCCCAGGCCTCGCCCCTCACCAGCACCGGGGTCCCGAGGAA
The DNA here is from genome assembly GCA_963774305.1 of uncultured Solirubrobacterales bacterium. Taxonomy (GTDB): domain Bacteria; phylum Actinomycetota; class Thermoleophilia; order Solirubrobacterales; family 70-9; genus DASUPK01. Next base: position 20,876 of record CAVZEM010000003.1, read on the forward strand.
GGTCCTCATCTCGGGGTGGGCCGGCGGGAAGCCGTAGGAGCGAGCGTGCGCGTTGACGTCGGCGAGGCGAAGCGGCCGCGGGTGCCGGATCAGCTCGCCGAGGACGCCGCGACCGCGAGGCAGCGGCCCGATCTCGCGCCGCTTCTGTTCGTCGATGCCCGAATGGAGGAACCGCTCGAGGCCGGTCTTGTCCGCGTTGAGAATCCCGAGGGCCGCGTAAGCCGCCCCGGTGAGCTCGCGCGCGGCCTCGGTCACCCTCCGAAGGAGCGTCTCCAGGTCCAACTCGGAGACGATCGTGCGACCCACTTCGAGCAATTGCTCCAAGCGCTCATCGGTGAGCTTGTTTTGTTCAGACGCCAAGGCAGCTCCCACGCGCCCCCCGTGGGTTCTAGGTAGAGAGTACCTACGCGGGTCCAGTTGTGGGTGCGGATGGAGCGGGCCGGGCCGAAGGCTAGGTTGGGGCCATGGCGATGGTCGCGGAGACCAACAGCGGACGACTCTCGAGAAGCGCCCTCGAGCCCGACGTCTACCTGACGGACGGGCTTCGCCTCTTCAGGGTCGTGCGGGGTTTCGCGTGGCCGGCTCACGAGAGCCAGGCGGTCCTGGAGGACTGCCGGACGCTGGAGGAATACGCCTATACGCCCGACGAGCTCTGGGCGATGGGGATGTCGGTCGTGGCCTGATGCCTCGTCAGTTCTCCCACAACAGAGTCAGTGGCACCCCGGAGGCCCTCGAGTTGATCGAGAGCCTCAAGGAGATGCATGGCCCCGTCGCCTTCTTCCAAGCGGGTTCATCCTGCGACGAGAGTGAGCCGCTCTGCCTGACGCGCGCCGAGCTCCTGCCCGAGCCCGAGGACGTGCGGGTCGGCGAATTCGGCGGCGCTCCCGTCTACATCGAAGCCAGGCGCTACGAGCGCTGGGGGCGACCCGATTTCCTGATCGACGTCGCCGACGGCCGGGCCTGCGGGATCAGCCTCAGTGGACTGGAGGAGCGGCATTTCATCACCCGGGCGGTGCAATCGTCGGCCACCGGGGAACGGGCCTCCTCAGTAGTTGGGTAATTCCCGCGTGTAGCGCCGTGCACCCCTCAACTTCCGGCAGACGCGCGCCGAAGATGGGGAGGTGAGCTCCAGAGCCCTGCAGCGCGGGATCGTGATCGCGATGATCCTCGCGACTCTCGGGGGTGCGCTGGCCGCTTACCTCGTCTCGAGGCACAACCTGCACTCCACTCGCAGCGACCGCGTCGACAGCGCCCAGCAGAGGATCTCGGACGCTCTCAGGCGTCGCGCGTACTACCTCGAGGACATCGGGGACATGGTCGGCGTCCATGACGACGCGGACTTCCCGGAGTTCTCACGCTGGGCCCACGTCCGCGGCCGCAATGAGGGAGCGATCGTGGGCGTTCAGTGGGTCCGCCGCTCGCCGAGCGGCACGCTGGTGCCGCCACACGACATCGGGCCCCACCCGATGCTGGTGGCGCCGGGCGATCCCGGCAACGCGACGATCGCCAACGCGGTGAGCCAGCCCGTCGCCTCGGGGCCCCTCGGCCTCTCAGAGCTCCATAAGCAGGTCGCCATCTCCCGACCGGTGAGGCTGGCGAACGGCGACGGGGGCTTCTACATGAGCGTGCCGGTCGTCTCGCACCGCGACAGCGGCGAGATCTCGCACACCGAGTCTCAGAGCGCGATCGTCGGTCTGGTCGACGCGCAGCAGCTCGTGGCCGAGGCGCTGCCGACGACCGCGAACCCGACCCCGCTTCAGTTGCGCGACCAGGTGACGCCGCTCGCGACTATCGGCTCCGGCCTGAACAACGCCGTCAGGGCCGCCATCGCCACCCCGGGCCGTGCCTGGACCGTCAGCGTGGCCGGCGGGTCGCTCACGACGTCCGAAAAGCTTCTGCCCTGGCTGATCCTGCTGATCGGCGGCGCCCTGACCTTCAGCGTCGCGGTGATGCTCCGCACGCTCGCGCACAGGCGCGACGACGCTCTGGAGCTCGCCTCCGAGCGCTCCGCTGAGCTGGCCGCCTCGCTCAAGCGAGTCGAGCAGGCGAATCGCGAGCTCGAGCGTGCGCGGGCGGATGCCGAGCGGCTCTCTCGCGAGGACCCGGTCACCGGCATCTACAACCGCCGCCACTTCGGCGAGGTTCTGGCCGGTGAACTCAGCAATCTCGATGGCCGTGCGGTGCCCGCGGTCCTCCTCCTCGACCTCGATCACTTCAAGCGCGTCAACGACGAGCACGGCCACCTGATGGGCGACGCCGTGCTGCAGAGGGTGACCGACCGGATCGCGTCGGTCCTCCGCGAGGAGGACTGCCTGGCCCGCTGGGGCGGCGAGGAGTTCGCCGTGCTGGCACCGGACATCGACCGCGACGGCGTGCTCGCCCTCGCGGAGCGTGCCCGAGAGGCCCTTGCCGAGGAGCCGGTAAGGGTCGGCGACGTCTCCATCGACCTCACCCTGTCGGTCGGAGCCGCGCTCGGCACCGAGGATCGCCGCACGCCGGACGCCCTGGTCCATGCCGCCGATCAGGCGCTGTACGAGGCGAAGGACGCCGGCCGGAATCGCGTGCGGATCTGGGACGCCGGCTCTTCGCCCAGCCCCGTCAGTGCACGGTGATCGTGCCCAGGCCCCTGCCGAGCCGGTCCTGATCGACCTTCCCTGAGATTCCCGCCACGGTTCCCGAGCTCGAGTACTGCCACACGGAGTAGCCGTGGCCGGCCCAGTTGGCCGCCGGCACCGAGGGCCTCGAGACTCCCCACTCGGCCACCCAGAGCGGATACTTCGCCTTCGCGAATTCGAGCGTGTTGCCGGTGGCCGCCCAGCTCGAGGCGTTGGTGTAGATCATCGGCTTCCGCCCGAGCCGCTTGTTCACCTTCTTGACCCAGACTCGTATCCAGGTCCGCAGGGTCGTGGCGGTCATGCCGCTGAACGGCGTCTCGACGTCGAGCACCGGGACCAGTTCGCCGCTCTGCAGCGACCCGACCGCGCTCAGGAAGACGTCAGCCTCCGCGATCGCGTCCGCGCGGGCATCCTCGGTGGTGCCGCCGGCCGCGAAGGCGCGGTGGTAGGCGCCGACGCGGATCCGGTTCGACTCGGCGGCCACCCGGTTCGTGGCGAAGAGCGGGTCGGCGCCGCATTGCCCCGGCTTCACGGTGCAGTCAGAGCCGCTGCCCCTGCTGGCCTGCACGAAGGCGAACCTGATGCCTGCGCCGGCGACGGTGGGCCAGTCGATCGGTCCCTGAAAGCGGGAGACGTCGATGCCCATCGCCCTCGTCCCGGCGCTCGCCGAGGCTGGGGCGAGGGCGATCGCCGCCAGGCAGAGCGCCGCGAGGACGCAGGCAGCTTTCTTGGCTCCGGCCGGGAACATGTGTCTGGATTCTGCAACCCGATCCGGCGGCGATCGGAGCGCGGCCGTACCCAGGAAGAGGGAGGAGTGGGGACGGAAGGTGATCCAACCTGCCCCCCGGGGCGTATCCCTCGCGTCAAACCTCAATCGAGCGGGTAGAGAATCTGAGTGAAGTACGAAGGGGATGCGTCCGCCCCTGATGAGGGGTTCGTCCATTCGGCCCTGATCTACGGGTCCGATGACGCGTTCATGGACGTCGCCTTGCCGTTCGTTGAGCGGGCGATCGAGGCAGGCGAGCCCACCCTGGTCGCCGTCCAGGCGCACAACGTCGAGAACCTTCGAGCGGCGCTCGCGGGAGAGCCCGAGGGCGTGACCCTCCTTTCGGTCGACGACTGGTACGAGACCTCGACACGCACCCGCGAGAAGTTCGGCCGCTGGGCGACGGAGAGGATCCGATCCGGCAGGGCCTGCCTGATCGGAGAGCCCCCGTGGGCCGTTGGAAACGATGCACAGGTCCGCGACTGGGCGCGACACGAGTCCGTCATCAACGTCGCCTTCGACGGCCTGCCGGTCAGCTTGATCTGCCCCTACGACGCGCGAGTGCTGCCGCCCGAGATCGTCGAACACGCGCGCGCCACACATCCCGAGATCGCTGATCCCGACGGTGCGACGGCCAGCGGCGCCTACGAGGACCCCCGTGACTTCTGCAGCCGGCTCGATTGCAGCGTCGAGAGCCCTGAGGGCGAGCCCGCGATCGTGCTCGACTTCAACCTCGCGGACCTGCGCAAGGTCCGTCGGATGGTCACCTCGATGGCGGTTGCCGCCGGGTTGGCCGGGTCGCGCGCCGACGAGCTCGCGCTTGCGGTCAACGAGATCGCCAGCAACGCGGTCGTCCACGGTAGCCTGCCCGCCACCCTGCGGATCTGGCGGGGAGACCGCGAGCTCATCTGCGAGGTGAGCGACGCCGGTGACGGGATCAAGGACGTCCTGGCCGGCCAGCTGACGCCGCCTGCAGACGGGATCGGCGGACGAGGGCTCTGGCTGACTCGGATGCTGTCGGACGCGGTCGAGATTCGGAGCGGGACCGGCTGCACGGTCTCGGTCCATGCCGCCACTCCCGAGTTCGCGCCGACGGCCTAGACGGCGCGCAGCAGCGCCGAGTCGATCTCCGCCAGGGCGGTGGCGCCGCTCAGCGCCATCGTCAGATCAAGTTCGGCGAGCAGCGAGCGGAGCACCACCTCGACCCCGTTCTGGCCGTCGAGCGCGAGGCCCCACAGGTAGGGGCGGCCGACCAGCACTGCGTCCGCGCCGAGCGCAAGCGCCTTGAAGGCGTCCGCGCCCGAGCGGATCCCGCTGTCGAGCAGCACCGCCATCGCCTCGCCCACCGCATCGACGATCGGCGGCAGCGCGTCGAGCGAGGCGATCGCGCCATCGATCTGGCGGCCGCCGTGGTTGGAGACCACGATCCCGTCGATGCCACGCTCGCGGGCCTCCCGCGCGTCGTCGGGGTGGAGGATGCCCTTGAGGACGATCGGCAGCGTCGTCGCTCCGCGCAGCCACTCGAGGCGCTCCCAGGTCAGGTTGGGATTGACGAAGACACCGAGGAAGTGCCCAATGGCGGCGCCCATGTCCTCCTCCGGCGGCTTCTCGAGCCCTGACTGGAAGACAGGGTCCGAGAGGTACTGGGCGATCCCGATCCCCTCGACGGAGGGGAGATAGGCCTGCTCCAGGTCGCGCGGCTTCCAGCCGGGGACGTAGTTGTCGACGGTCAGGACCAGGGCGGAGTACCCGGCCGCCTCGGCTCGCCGGACGAGGCTGGCGGCGATTTCGTCGTCGTTCGGCCAGTAGAGCTGGAACCAGCGAGGGCCGTCGCCGTTGGCCTCGGCGATCTCCTCCATCGCGGTCGCGGAGGCGGTGCTCGTGACCAGGGGCAGCCCGAGCGTGCCCGCCGCCCTGGCCGAGGCGAGCTCGCCGTCGTCGTGGAGGAGGGTCTGCACGCCGATCGGGGCCAGCATCACCGGCGCGGGCATCCTGGTCCCGAGCAGCTCCAGGGAGAGGTCGCGCACCGAGAGGTCACGCCGCAGAACGCGGGGCACGATGCGCCAGCGCCGGAAGGCCTCCAGGTTGGCCCGCATCGTGTCCTCCGAGCCGGCGCCGCCGAAGATGTAGGCGATAGCCCGGTCGTCGAGCGATTCCCGCGCCTTCGCCTCGAGCTCCGCCCAGGCCATCGGCAGGCTGGGCCGCTCGCCCGCGAGCATGCCCTTGGCGTAGATCTCGCGGTAGTAGTCGCCGAAGAGGGGAGGAGGTGTCTCGGGAGCTGCCATCGCTAGAAGGGAGCCCGCCCGTGCGAGGCTCGCTCCCCCGCCTCGAGCAGCTCGTCGCGGTAGTCGGGATGGGCGATGGCGGCGAGGGCCTCGCCCCGCTGGTGGATCGTCTTGCCCTGAAGCTCTGCGGACCCGTACTCGGTGATGATCACGTCGACCTGGTGGCGGGGAGTGGTGATCACCGCGCCGCGCTCGAACCAGGGAACGATCCGCGAGTTCCTCTCACCGTCGTGCTTGTAGGTCGAGGAGAGGCAGAGCAGCGACGTGGCATCCAGCGACAGCGCGGGACCGGAGACGAAATCCTCGTGGCCCCCGATGCCGGAGAACTGGTCGCCGTCGATCGTGTCGGCTATGACCTGACCGTGGATGTCCACCGAGAGCGCACCGTTGATCGTCACCGGTTTGCGGTTGCGGGCGATCACGTCGGGCGAGTTGACGATCTCCACCGGCAGGAAGGCCACGTCCCCGTTGTCGTTGAGCCATTGGTAGAGCTCCTCCGTCCCGCCGGCGAAGGTCGCGACCGAGACGCCGTCGAACTGGCCCTTGCGGTTGGTGATCTTGCCGGCCTCATGGAGCTGCATCAGGCCGGTGGTCAGCATCTCCGAGTGGACGCCGTAGTCCCCGCCGTCGCCCTCGGCCAGCAGCCCCGCGATGGTCGACGGGATCGCTCCGATGCCGGTCTGGAGGGTTGCGCCGTCCGGGATGTAGCGGCGGGCGTGCTCGGCGATCGCTCGCTCGGCATCGCCCGGCGCCGGGTCCTGCAGCGGCAGCGGCGCCCTGTCGCTCTCGATCAGCACATCGATCTGGTCGGTGTGGAGCGCGTGCCGGTACTCCGGCTCGAGCCCGGGCGTCCGCGGAAAGGACTCCGAGACCTCGACGATCAGCAGGCGGTCCGGGTTCTCCGCGATCCGCAGCATCTCGCCGTAGGTGCTGCCGGCGTGCAGCGAGAGGCTGCACCAGCCGTCCGAGTCGGGCGGGGCCGCGGCCGCCGCCATCACCCTCGGCGCCTGCTCCTCGAGGATCGGCTCGAAGCGCCGGAAGTCGGCCGGGGCGAAGCTGATGTTGGCACCCGAGTCGCGCAGCATCCGCTCGATCGGCCCGTAGAAGCCCGAGAGGTAGTGGACGTTGGGGTGGTTGAAGAGGGGGGTGAAGACGAAGAGCAGAGCGGTCCCGATCCGCAGGTCCTCCCAGTCATCCCGCTCGCCCATCGCCTCGACGAGAGCCGCGGGTTGGCCGGGGCCGAGCGGCATCGCGAAGGTGTCCGTCGACTCGAAGAGGCCGGCGGCCTCCTTCGCGCTCATGCTTCGCGCCATGCGCGGACCCTATTGCGAGGGCGACTTCTTCGGCAGCTCCTTGACCTTCGCCAGCGGCTTAGGCGGCTTGCCGATCTCCTTGTCGCAGGCCGGGCCGCTGCAGTGGACCAGCTTTGCGAGCCTCTTGAGAAGGAACTTCAGGACCGGCGCGTAGTGGCGATCCTTGTAGACGGAGTTGAGCTCGAGCGGATCGTGCGCGAGGTCATAGAGCTCGCGTCCGCCGTCGGAGTACTTCGTCAGCAGGTAGCGGCCGGTGCGGATCGCCCGGTAGCGGGGCGCGACGATCGCGCGAGCGATCTGCGCGGTGTGGTCGAGGTCGGTGTTCTTGACGTAGGTGCCGATCTTGGCCGGGCGCCCATGACCGCCGGCCGCGGCCGCCGTGCCGGTCCCGGGCTCGAACGTAGTGCCGGGAGGCCCGGTTTCGAAGAGGATCGGCCGGGTGGACTTCTTCGCCGGGTCCTGGGCCAGCGGCAGCATCGACTGGCCGTCCTGGGGAAGGTTGGGCTTGGCGCCGGTCATCTGCAGGATCGTGGAGGTGATGTCCCCGTTCCAGACCAGGGCCCGGGGCTGCGACCCGGCCGGGATGCCCGGGCCTCGGATCTCGAGCGGCACCTGGACTGAGGGCTCGTACGGCACGAACTTTCCCTGGTGCAGGCGGTGCTGCCCCTGCATGAATCCCTGGTCGGAGGTGAAGATCAGATACGTGTCGCCGAGGACGCCGTGCGACTGCAGGTCGTTGACGATCTTCTCGACCGCGTCATCGACCGAGAGCAGTGTCTCGAGGCGGTGCTGGTAGCGGGTCTGGATCTTCGCGATCAGTCCCGGGCCGAATCTCTTGATCCTCTTGATCCAGGCGGGCTTGTCCTTGACGTTCTTCTCGTTGAAGGTCGGATCGATCGGCAGCGGGGCGGTTGAGAACGCCCCGGCGTACTTCGGCGCGGGGGTGGCGGGATCGTGCGGCGCGAAGAACTGCACCTGCATGTAGAGCGGATTGCTCGGGAAGTTCGCCAGGTGGTTGTTGATCCGCTCGACCGCCAGATCCGCGTACACGTCGGTCGAGTAGTCGTCCGCGGTGTACGCCTTGTCGACGCCGTTCTCGTCGAGGGTGAAGCCGGTATAGGAGGAGGGCGGCCCGACGAACCCGTAGAACTCACCCTTGGAGGAGGGGCCAGTGCCGCCCGAGAATGGGCCCCAGCCGGGCGGGACGTACTCGGGGCCACCGACGCTGCTCTCGCCGAAGCCGTTGGGCATCTTGCCGATGTGAATCGTGCGATAGCCGTCGGCCTGCAGCCAGACCGGGAGGTCGTTCTTGTCGTTGAACGACTGGTATCCGCCCTGCGGCGGCGTGTTGCCGAGCACGCCGGTGTTGTGGGCGTACTCGCCGGTCTGGACCGTGACCCGGGATGGGCAGCACAGCGGGTCGGAGGCGTAGGCGTGCAGGAAGGTGGCGCCGGCGTTGCCGATGAGCGCCTGCGTCTTCGGCATCACCATCATGTCCCGGACGGTCTGGTCGTCCGTCGTGAACATGATCACGTTGGGCCTGCTGCTCGCCGCGCGCGAGGTCTCGCCGCGCGCCAGCAGTGTGAGCATGCAGAGGCAGGCGACCCCCGCCAACACAAAACCCGCCCTGGCCCTTCGGGTTCGGAGCATCAAACGAACATAACGAGGGCCGCGACACGAAGTTGCGGCCCTGCCTGCTGGCCCGGCCGCGCACGAGTTCTAACCCCACTCTTACCTTTGGCGGGATAGCGTCGGGACATGGACTTGAGAAAGGCCCTCCGCTACCTCGCGATCGGGATCCCCGTGCTGTTCGTCCTGATCCAGCTGGTTCCCTACGGCCGAAGCCACGCGAACCCGGCTGTGACCCGCGCGATCCGCTGGGACAGCCCCCGCACCGAGCAGCTTGCGACCCAGGCGTGCGGAGACTGCCACAGCAACCTGACCAAGTGGCCCTGGTACACGAACGTCGCCCCGGCCTCATGGCTGGTCCAGCGTGACGTCGACGAAGGCCGTGGCAAGCTGAACTTCTCCGAGTGGGACAAGCCCCAGCCGGACATCTCTGAGCTGATGGACCAGATCCAGAGCGGAGAGATGCCCCCGCTCCAGTACAAAGTGATCCACGGCGGGGCGCGGCTCTCGGACGCAGAGAAGCGCGAGCTGATCGCCGGGTTGATCAGGACCTACGCCAACGATCCCCCGGCCGGGATCAAGCAGGGCGGCGGCTGACGGGCGGCGGCTATAGGGTTGATGGCGGGTCATGGGATTCTTCACACCCTCACCCCCGCCGTTCGAGCTGGAGGAGTGGAAGGCGAAGCCGCACCTGACGCGGCTCAAGCCGCTGGTTCAAGACTGGGGCATCAACGGGTTCGGTTCGCCGACCTTCGTCTACTTCATCTACGTCTTCAAGCTGCTCGTCTTCAGCGTGGGCGCGTTGTTCGTGATCTCGCTGACGCCGGGCCTCGGCACACTCGGCAATCTCGGCGACTGGTGGACCGAGCCGATCGTCTTCCAGAAGCTGGCTGTCTGGATGCTGCTCTGGGAGATCCTCGGGCTTGGTGCGGGATCGATGCCGCTCAGCTTCCGCTTCGTGCCGCCGATCGGTGGCGTCCTCTACTGGCTGCGCCCCGGCACCGTCCGGCTGCCGCCCTGGCCGGACAGGGTTCCCCTCACCAAGGGAACCACCCGCACGCTCCTGGACGTCGGGCTCTACGCGGGGGTGCTCGCCGCCGCGATCTTCCTGCTGGCCGCATCCGGAGTCGATTCGGCCGCCGGCTCGGCGGGCAAGCTGCCACCCGCCGGCATCGCCGTTCTGCTTGGGCTGCTCGGATTGCTCGGGCTCCGTGACAAGGTCTCGTTCCTGGGAGCGCGGCCGGAGATCTACGCAACGATCCTGGCGGTCGGGCTCTTCCCGGTCCAGCACTGGATCGTGGCCTGGCAGTTCTGCTTCCTCTTCATCTGGTGGGGAGCGGCGTCGTCGAAGCTCAACCACCACTTCCCCTTCGTCGTCTCGACGATGATGAGCAACGCCCCGCTGATCCAGTCGCGGGCGTTCAAGCGCCGGCTCTGGCGTGACTACCCCGAGGACATGAGGCCGTCGCCGATGGCCGCGGCGATCGCCCACTTCGGCACCGTCCAGGAGTTCCTCTGGCCGTTCCTCCTGATCACCGTCGACAACGACACGGTCCGGACCATCGCGATCATCGGGATGATCCTCTTCCACCTGAACATCACCTCGATGTTCCCGCTGGCGGTGCCGCTCGAGTGGAACCTCTTCATGATCTACGGGCTGCTCTTCCTCTTCGGCCACTACGGCGACACACCGCTGTCGACGATCGGCGACCCGCTGCTCATCGCCTTCCTGGCGATCGCGCTCATCGGGCTTCCGCTCATCGGCGGCCTGCGGCCGGACAAGATCTCCTTCCTGCCCTCCATGCGCTACTACGCCGGGAACTGGGCGACGACCGCCTGGCTCTTCCGCAAGGGGAGCGGGGCGGAGGAGAAGCTCGACACCCGGGTGAAGAAGCCCGCGCGGATCATCGTCGAGCAGGTGGGTGCGATCTACGATCCGGAGACGGCGGAGTTCCTGCTCAACAAGGGGCTCTCCTTCCGGGCGATGCACTCACACGGGCGGGCGCTGAACGGGCTGCTGCCGCACGCGGTGGACGACGTCGAGAATTACGACGTGCGCGAGGGAGAGCTGATCTCGAACATCGTCAACGGCTGGAACTTCGGCGACGCGCACTTCCACGGCAGGCAGCTGCTGGAGGCCGTTCAGGAGCGCTGTGACTTCGGACCAGGGGACGTCCGGGTGATCGCGCTCGAGTCCGAGCCCACCGGCTGGGGCCGCGGACGTCAGCGCTACCAGGTCTGGGATCCGGTGGACGGACTGATCGAGGAGGGCTCCGTGGCCGTCAGGGACATGATCACCCGCCAGCCGTGGCTCGACGAGCGCTACGACGTCCCGGTCGACGTCGACCGGGGTGCCGTGGCCGACCAAGAGCCTCTCCCGGTCGCTTGAGCGACGCGATCGTCGTCGGCTCGGGCCCGAACGGGCTGGCCTGTGCCGTGGAGCTTGCGCGGAGCGGGGTGGGGGTGACCGTCGTCGAGGCCGAGGCGACGATCGGCGGCGGCACCCGAACCAGCGAGCTGACCGTTCCCGGGCTCCTTCACGACGACTGCTCGGCGACGCACCCGATGGCTGCCGGCTCCCCGTTCCTGAGGTCGCTGGATCTCGAGAAACACGGTCTCGAGTGGCTCTTCTCCGAGATCGACCTCGCGCATCCGCTGGACGACGGCAGCGCCGGGGTGATGGTGCGCTCGATCGAGGAGACGGCGGCGGGTCTCGGCGAGGACGGCGCGGCGTGGCGTCGGGTGTTCGGATCCTCCTCCGCCCACTTGGAGGACCTGCTCGAGGACATGCTGGCGCCGATCCTCCATTTCCCGAAGCACCCGGTGCGCCTGGCCCGCTTCGGCATCCCGGCGGCCGCGCCGGCTTCGGTGCTCGCCCGCTCCTGGGAGACGCCGCAGGCCAGGGCGCTGTTCGGCGGCGTCGCGGCACATGCCTTCAGCCCGCTGAGCCGGCCGATGAGCTCCTCGGTCGGCTGTGCCCTGATCTGTGCCTGCCACGCCTTCGGCTGGCCTGTCGCAAAGGGAGGGTCGCGCTCGATCACCGACGCGCTCGCCTCCGTCCTGCGGGAGCACGGCGGCACGATCGAGACGGGGCGGCGGGTCACCTCATTCGACGAGGTCGGCGGCGCGGACATCGTCGTCTTCGATCTGGCCCCCGGCGCCGTCGCCGAGATCGCCGGTGACCGCCTCCCGTCGAGGGTGGCCCGCTCCTACCGCCGCTACCGTCACGGGCCGGGCGCGTTCAAGCTCGACCTGGCGGTGGAGGGCGGCGTGCCGTGGACGAACGAGTTCTGCCGGCGGGCGGGAACCGTTCACGTGGCGGGCGCCTTCGAGGAGATCGCGATTGCGGAGCGGGACATCAATCGCGGGTCGATGCCGGAGCGGCCGTACATGCTCGTCGGCCAGCAGTACCTCGCCGACCCGGGCCGCTCGAAGGGGGATTTGCATCCCCTTTGGGTCTATGCGCATGTCCCGAGCGGCTACACGGGCGACGCGACCGCGTCGGTGCTCGCGCAGATCGAGCGGTTCGCGCCGGGCTTCCGCGAGCGGATCATCGAGACCTCGATCCGGAACCCGGCCGACCTGGAGGCCTACAACGCGAACTACGTCGGGGGCGACATCATCACCGGCGCCAACGGGCCGGTCCAGGTCCTGATCCGGCCGCGGCTCGCGCTCGATCCGTACAGCACCGGGATCGACGGCGTCTACATCTGCTCTGCGGCGACGCCGCCGGGGGCCGGGGCCCATGGGATGAACGGCTACAACGCCGCCCGTTCGGCCCTCCGGCACCTCGGCTGAAGCGGCCACTTACGTAGTTCCCCCCGACGTTCGTCCAGTACTTCGTCACGTTGTACGTGACCCTCGCCTGCGGTGATCCTTGTACATGATCACCGGAGAGGAATCCGAGCCGGGGGATGGAGGGGTGCTGCGCCCGCTCGACTGGTCGCGCAGGATCGAGGAGGCTTTGGAGAGGGACCTCTTCGTCTTGCACGGCCAGCGCATCGTCGACGTCGCCAGCGGCGCGACGATGCGCCACGAGCTCTTCCTGCGGATGGTGGACCGCCGGCGCCTGATCCCGGCGGGGGAGTTCGTGATGGCGGCGGAGGAGTTCGGGTCGATCCGCGAGATCGATCGATGGGTCGTCGCGAGGGCGATCGAGGTCGCGGCGACCGGATTGCCGGTGGATCTCAACCTCAGTGTGAGGTCAACTGACGAGGCCATGGTGGAGTTGATCCGCCGCCGGCTCGAGGAGACCGACGCCGATCCGCACGACGTGGTGCTGGAGCTCAGCGAAGCGCAGCTCACCGAGGCGCTCGACAGCGCCGGCGCGTTCGTCAACGCCGCCGCCGACCTCGGCTGCCAGATCGCCCTGGACGGATTCGTCGAGGGCGGTCCCGAGTCGTTCCTGCTCCGCCGGCTCCCGATCAGCTACGTGAAGCTCGGCGCGCCGTTCATCGACGGCCTCGCCGAGGACCGCGGCCAGCGCAGATCGGTGAGCAGCGCCGTCCTCAAGGCGCACCGCTCCGGCCAGAGGGTGATCGCCCAGGGTGTCGAGAGCCTGCTGACCCTCGAGCGGCTCGGGGACCTCGGCATCGACGAGGCGCAGGGACACGCGCTCGGCCCGCCCGAGTCGCTGGAGTCGCTCACCGGCACGACCGCCTAGGTTGCAATCCACATGCGTGGCCGGGCCGTATCTCCGCTCGCACGCCAATGAGATCGTCGCGGCCCTGGTCGTCTCCCCTCGCGGCAGTGGCACGGCGGCCGCCCCCGGTCTCGCCGCCAGCGAGATCGGTCAGCGGTGGAGCTCCGGCCTGGCGCTCACCAACCGCCGGCTGCTCACCCTCGATCTCGCGATCTCGATGATGGGAGGGGTCAAGGAGGTCAAGGCACGCTCAGCGAGGTCCCGCTCGAGCTGGTCGACGGGATGAAGAGCAAGTGGAACGTGCTGACGGTCGACGCCGGCGGAGGGAAGTTCAAGCTCGAGTGCAAGCCGCCCGCGGCGAAGGCGATGGTCCGGACCTTCGAGGCCGAGCGGGCAGCCGCCTGACGAGGCAGCGGTCGATGCGGCTGAGAGGAGTCGAACCTCCACGTCCCGAAGGACACAGGCACCTGAAGCCTGCGCGTCTACCAGTTCCGCCACAGCCGCGGGCTCGCGAAGCTTAGCCATCGCCTGGCTACACTCACGGCCGTCACAAGACTCGCCGCTATCGTCTAGGGGACTAGGACGCCGGATTCTCAGTCCGGAAACCCGGGTTCGAATCCCGGTAGCGGTGTCTCCTACTCCGAGAGCCCCGCGGCTTCGAGGGCCTCGTGCTTCTCCTGATAGAGGCAGATGCGAGTGACCAGGCCATCGCGAAACTCGAAGATGAACGTGCTCCGAGCCATGGTCTCGATGCCATCCCGCCCTCGGACGTAGGCGGTGTTGGGAACGACGACCGAATCGCCGGACTTGATCAAGCGGCTCAGCTCGATCTCGACCTGCTCGAACATGTCGAGGAAGCCCTGGTAGAAGCCCAGGGCCTGTTCCAGGCCCCGATACACACCTGCCTCCAACCCCCGAGACGCCGACCAATCCACTTCCAGCTCGGGGTGGCTCAGCTCCCTCAAGGCCTCGAAGTCGCGCCGGTTATAGGCGGCGACATGGCGCTGCACGATCTCGACGTTCTCCTGCGACATGGCCTGTTTCCGCATATACGGGCTGAGGGCCGGCGAAGGTTTGGTCTAGCGAAGGGCTTGGCGGCACCGGTAGCCGGCAGGGAAGGCCCGAAACGGGTCGAAATCGAGGCGATTAAGCACCCGTTAACGCCTCGGAAAGTACGGCCAATTACCGATCCGACGCCTGAGGTCCTAGATAGGATCGCCTGTGGAGCTGCTGGATTGCGGCAGGAGAGAGACGCTGCTGGGAAGCAGGTGAGGAGCTGCTGGAGGATGGGACCGTCATAGGGACCCGAACGGAGGCTCATGGCTCGCTACGGGCCTGCTTCTGGGTGGAGCGAATGTGAGCCCGAGCGAGGGGACTGTCACACCGCGGGGCGGCGGACGGGTACGGGGGGGCGGCAGGTTCGCTCGCCTGGCCGCGATCGGCGCCCTGGTGCTGGTCGCGATCGCGATCCTCGTCCTGCTGCTCTCAGGGGGCAGCTCCAACCATTACCGCCTGCTCTTCGAGACCGGGGGCCAGCTGGTCAAGGGCAACCAGGTCCTGATCGGCGGCGTCCCTGTCGGCAGCGTCGACAGCGTCGCGCTCACCGACAACGGCCAGGCGCAGGTCGACATCTCGGTCAACCGCCCGCTGCACGAGGGGACCTCGGCGATCATCCGCGCGACCTCGCTCTCCGGGATCGCCAATCGCTACGTCTCCCTCCAGCCCGGGCCCGACAACGCCCCGGAGCTCAAGAACGACTCCGAGATCACCGAGGTCGACACCACCAGTCCCGTCGACCTCGATCAGCTCTTCAACACCCTGCGCGGGCGTGAGCGCCAGGCCCTTCGCAACGTCATTCAGGGGTCGGCGACGGTCTACGCCGGCAACGGGCCCGCGGCCAACGAGACATACAAGTACCTGAGCCCGTCGCTCGTCGCGACTGACAACCTCCTCAAGGAGCTCGACCGCGACGAGGGCACGCTGACCAACTTCATCGTCAACGGCGCCAGCGTCGTCTCCGCCGTGGCGGAGAGGAGGTCGGACCTCTCCGCTCTCACCCAGAACGCCAACATCGCTCTCGGCTCGATCGCCAGCGAGAACCGCTCCTTCGATCAGGCGCTCGTCGCCCTGCCCGGCACGCTCCGCCAGGCGAACACCACGTTCCACAACCTGCGGCCCGCACTCGACGACCTCGACCCACTGGTCAATGCGACGCGTGAGGACACGAAGAACCTCGCACCGTTCCTCAAGCAGCTCTACCCGGTCCTCAGCCGCGGGGTCCCGGTCTTCAGGGACCTGAACCGGGCGCTCAATCTGAAGGGCAAGTCCAACGACCTCGCCGACGCGACCGGCGATCTGACCGCACTCGAGAACCGGGCGGCCGGCGCGATCCCGATCACCGTCAAGTCGATGCAGGACTCGGAGGACAACCTCGCCTTCCTCCGCCCGTACATCCCCGACCTGACGTCGGCGATCGCCCACCTCAACGCGGTGACCGCGTACTACGACGCCGACGGCCACTACGCCCGCGTTCAGCCGACCGGCCTCGGCGTCATGGGCCTCGCCGGCGCCGCGCCCAACTTCACGTTCACGGCCCAGTCGGCGGCGAACGTCTTCAACGACTACGGCGCCTTCGGTACCACCAACAACAACATCTTCCGTCGTTGCCCCGGCGGCGCCACCCCGATCGTCCTCGGCAGCAATCCATTCTCCTTGCCCTCGCCGGCGGGTGTCTTCCTCGGCCCGCCCAACGGCGCCCCCGCCAGCCCCAGTGACTGCAACGCGAGCCAGACGGTGCCGGGTCCATGAGGCGGATCGGGCTGATAGTCGCCGGGCTGCTCCTCGCCGCGATGCTGATCGCGCTCCCGGCGATCGGCTCGAACGGGGACAGCGGCACCTACCTGGTCCGCGGCTACTTCGACAACGGGTCCTTCGTGGTTTCGGGCGAGCAGGTCCGGATCGCCGGGGCGACCGTCGGAACCGTGAAGTCGGTCGATGTCTCGAACGACACCGAGATCGCCAGCCTCGAGGGCGGCCCACACGCGGTGCCGGGGAAGGCGGTCGTCGTCATGGAGATCGACAAGTCGGGCTTCAAGGACTTTCGTCAGGACGCCAGTTGCCTGATCCGCCCGCAATCGCTGATCGGCGAGAGGTACATCGACTGCACCCCGACGCAGCCGCGTGCGCCGGGCACGCCGCCCCCGCCGTCGCTGGAGAAGATCCCGGACGGCCAGACCGGCGCCGGCGAGTACCTCCTCCCGCTCGAGAACAACGGCAAGACCATTGACCTGGATCTGATCCAGAACATCCAGCGGCTCCCCTACCACGACCGGTTCAGGCTGATCCTCAACGACCTCGGGGCCGCCCTGGCCGGACGGGGACAGGACCTCGGCGAGGTGATCGACCGGGCCAATCCGGCGCTGCGCCAGACCGATCGGGTCCTGGCGATCCTGGCGGCGCAGAACCAGCAGCTCGCCAGCCTCGCCAGCAACGGCGACGCCGTGCTCCAGCCGCTCGCCCGCGAGCGCGCCCACATCACCGGCTTCTTCCACAACGCCGCGATCTCCGGCGAGGCAACCGCTGAGCGCAGCCCGGCCCTGGAGGAGGGCCTCCAGAAGTTCCCGGCCACTCTCCGCCAGGTCCGGCTGACGATGACGAAGCTGAAGCAGTTCGCGGACCAGGGCACGCCGCTGTTCACGGCGCTGAATACCGCCGCACCCGGACTGAGCAAGGCGACGGTCAACCTTCCGAACTTCGCGAAGGAGGGAATCCCGGCCCTGACCAGCCTCGGAAACGCCGCGGTGACGGCCGGGCCCAAGCTCGCCGCCTCCGACGGCCTGCTCACCGACCTGGCGTCGACCGCGAACGCCTCGGTCCCGGTGGGGCAGAACTTCTCCGCCTTCCTCGACACCTTCACGAAGACCCAGGGCTTCCAGTCCCTGATGGACTTCATCTACAACTCCGTCGGCTCGACCAACGGCATCGACGCGTTCGGTCACTTCCTCCGCTCCAACCTCCAGCTGACCAGCTGCGTCGAGATCGCGGTCACGGTCCAGTCCGGCTGCGAGGCATTCTTCCGGTCGAGCTCGACTCCCACCACCAAGAAGAAGAAGAAGGGCAAGAAGGCCAAGATCTCGAAGGCGGGGATCCACTCGGCCTCGCCGCTGCCCCAGGTCAACGTCCCGAACATCCGGGACCTGCTCCCGCAGCTCGTCCCGCCGGACCAGAGCCAGAGCCCCGATTCCTCGGGATCCGGATCCGACTCCGGCACCGGGACCACGACGACCACCCCTGAGGACGAGCAGAGCAAGCAGCAGACCACGACGAACCAGGCGGTCTCGATGCGAGAGGCCTCGATGTTCCTCCAGTTCCTGCTGGGAGGCGGAGCGTGAGGGGCGGGCGCGTAGGCAGCCTCGCGGCGAGCCCGACTCTGGTCGGCGCGGTGACCGTGCTCGTGGTCGTGGTCGCGGTGTTCCTCTCCTACCAGGCCAACCAGGGCCTGCCGTTCGTCCCCACCTACAAGGTCTCCGCCCAGCTTCCCAACGCCGACACCCTCGTCCCGGGCAACGAGGTCCGGATCGGCGGCATCCGCGTCGGACAGATCAAGTCGATCGAGCCGGAGACGGTCGACAACGCTCCCTGCCCCAACGACCCGACGCGCCAGTGCACGACGCAGGTCGCCAAGGTGAACATGGAGCTCAACCAGGACATCGATCCGCTGCCCGAGAACTCGACCCTGGTGGTTCGCACCCGTTCGGCGCTGGGCCTCAAGTACCTCGAGATCGATCGCGGCAACTCGAGCCAGGGCTTCAAGCCCGGCGCCACGATCCCGGTCACCTCCGCTCGGCCCGAGCCGGTCGAGATCGACCAGGTCTTCAACATGTTCGATGACCCGACGCGGGTCGCGATCCAGCAGAACCTGCTCGAATTCGGAAACGCCCTGGCGGGGCGTGGGGTGGACCTGAACGAGGCGATCGGGCAGCTCAAGCCGCTGGTCCAGGTCCTCACCCCGGTGACGCGGAACCTGGCCGACCCGGCGACCGGGCTCGGGAACTTCGTTTCGTCGCTGTCGGCGACGGCGGCCGAGGTGGCGCCGGTCGCGGAGATCCAGGGACAGCTGTTCGTCGATCTCGACACGACCTTCGGGGCGTTGGCCCGCGTCTCCCGGCCCTTCATCCAGGAGTCCATCTCGAAGTCGCCGGCCGCGGAGGACACGGCGATCGCGACGCTCCCGACGATCCGCCCGTTCCTCGCCAACACGGCCAAGCTCTTCGGCGAGCTGACCCCCGGCTTCCAGGCGATCGCCCCCGTTCAGAAGGACGTCGGCGGCTCAGTGGTGGAGGGCGTCAAGGCGCTGGCGCTGGCGCCGGCTTTCAACGCCCAGCTCGATCCCACGGCGCAGGCCCTGCTCAACCTCGCCAACAACTCGAGCGCGCGAGCGGGAATCAACGCGCTCACCGACTTCAATAACACGCTGAGCCCGCCGCTCCGCTTCATCACCCCGGCGCAGTCGGTCTGCAACTACGGCTCCCTGCTCTTCCGGAACGTCGCCAGCTTCCTCAGCTCCAACAGCGGAATCGGGACCAGCCAGCGCTTCATCGTGCTGCAGCCGCCGCTCGGGCCGAACAGCGAGGTCGGGGCGAGCTCGGCGGCCGCGAACGGCGGCGGCCAGCCGTCCAACTTCCTCCACTACAACCCGTACCCGAACACGGCCGCGCCGGGGCAGACGTTCGAGTGCGAGGCGGGGAACGAGCCCTACACCGCGGGGCAGCAGGTCATCGGCAACGTCCCGGGCAACCAGGGGATCCGCACCGAAGGCCAGATCCTCCAGCAGGTCACGAAGAAGAAGTCGAAGAAGAAGGGCAAGAAGTGACGGACGAGCGCACCAACAAGCCGCCCGTCTCTCCGCAGCCAAAGGACTACGACGAGCGGATCTACCGCAAGGGGAATCCGCCGCACCGGATCCGCAACGCGCTGATCCTGATCGTGCTCGCCGTCGCCGGGACCTATCTGGCGTGGACGAAGACGTTGCCCTTCCAGTCGCCCTACGAGCTCAAGGCGGTCTTCAAGAACGCGGCCAACATCCGCAAGGACTCGCCGGTGCGGATCGCGGGCGTGAACGTCGGCAAGGTCGAGAACATCAAGAGCGTCTGCGACAACGGCCTGACCGGGAACTGCGCCAGCAACTACTCCGAGGTCACCTTCACGGTCGATTCGAACGGCCAGCCGGTCCACAGCGACGCACAGATCGAGATCAGGCCGCGGATCTTCCTCGAGGGCAACTTCTTCCTCGACCTCAAGCCCGGCAGTCCGAGCGCCCACTCACTCTCGAGCGGTGACACGATTCCGCTGACCCAGACCTCGACGGCGGTCCAGCTCGATCAGATCCTCACCTCCCTCCAGGCGCCCGACCGGGCGAACCTGCAGAAGCTGCTGGAGGGGTACGGGACGGCCCTGACCCACAAGCCGACCGCGGCCGACGACGCGACCCAGGACCCGCTCGTCCAGGGGAAGACGGCCGCGGAGGCGATCAACCAGTCCTTCACCTATGGCCAGACCGCGGCGCGCGACTCCGCGATCGTCAACGAGGCGCTTCAGGGCACCTCGGAGCACGACCTCTCGAACCTGATCGCGGCCCAGGCGCGGGTGTTCGGGGCGCTCACCGGCCACGAGTCGCAGCTCCAGGGGTTGATCACGAACTTCAACACCGTCACCGGAGCGCTCGCCTCGGAGTCGGACAACCTGCGGCGGACGATCAAGCTGCTCGGTCCCACGCTCGCGATCGCCGAGCCCTCGCTGCGCCACACGAACGCGACGCTGCCCTACCTGCGGGCGTTCGCCCGCGATCTGACGCCCGGCATCCGCGAGCTGCCCGCCACGATCGCCGCCTCGCAGCCCTGGATCGACCAGACCGCGGCGCTCCTCGGCAAGAACGAGCTCGGCTACATCGCAAGCCAGCTCCGGGCCGCCGGCCCGGGCGCGGGCAAGTCCGTCGCCGACGGCAGGGGGCTCTTCTCGCAGATCGGCCTGCTGAGCGGCTGCGTCGACAACGAGCTGCTGCCGGCCGGCGACGTCGTGCTGAGCGACTCGGGCTCGGGCTACAACTTCAACACCGGCGTGCCGAACTTCAAGGAGTTCGGGTACGCCACCACCGGGCTCGCCGGGGAGAGCGGGACGTTCGACGGCAACGGCCCGTCGCTGCGCTTCTTCTCCGCCGGCGGTCCGACGCCGCCGGGAGGCCCGGTCCCGAACCTCCGCTCCCCGGTCCCGGGTGCTGTCAGCACTCGCGGTAATGCGCTCTGGGGCGGTTCGACCACGCCTCCGATCGGGACCCGGCCGGGGCTCGGCTCGAAGCCGCCCTTCCGGACGGACGTCGCCTGCCAGAGCAACCCGCTCCCCGACCTGAATGGACCACTCGCGGCGCAGGGGCCGCCCGACCCGGCTTCGTATCCATGAGACGCGCCCTGAGAGCACACCTCCGCGACGTCCTGGCCATCATCGGCCTGGTCCTGGCCGGCCTGTTCGCCGTCACCGTGATCCTGATCAATCAGCGGGCCGTCCTGCCGAGCTGGGTGCCGCTGATCGGGACCGACCGCTTCGAGCTCAAGGCGAACTTCTCCACGGCACAGGCGGTCACGCCGGGACAGGGCCAGTCGGTCGACATCGCGGGCATCAAGGTCGGCGAGGTAAGCAGCGTGACCCTCCAGGACGGGCATGCCGTGGTGGGGATGGAGGTCAACAACAAGTACGCGCCGCTGATCCACGAAAACTCCTCGCTGCTGCTCCGGCCGAAGACCGGCCTCAACGACATGGTGGTCGAGGTCGACCCGGGGACCCAGGGCTCGCCCGAGGTCAAGGAGGGATCGACGATCCCGCTCGCCTCGACGCAGCCGAACGTCGCCCCCGATCAGATCCTCGCCTCTCTGGACGCGGACACCCAGCAGTTCCTGAAGCTCCTGCTGGCCAATGGGGCGGAGGCACTCGATCCGGCTCAGGGCCGGGACGTGAAGCTCTCCAACGCCCTGCGGCGCCTGGATCCGCTCGCGAAGTACATCTCCGAGATCTCCGGCTCACTGGCGTCCCGCCGCCAGAACATCGCGAATTCCATCCACAACTTCCAGCTCCTCTCCACCGAGCTCGGCAACCGCGATCAGGACCTGGTCAACTTCGTCGACTCCTCCGACGCCGTGCTCAACTCGTTCGCGAAAGAGCAGGCCTCGATCCGGAGCGCCGTCCAGGAGCTGCCGGGAACCCTCAAGGAGGCCAAGGGCGCGCTGACCTCCGCCAACAACCTCGCGCTCCAGTCCGGGCCGGCGCTCAGGAAGCTCCTGCCGAGCGCCAAGGGCACGGCACCCGCCCTGCGCGCCCTGCGCCCCTTCTTCCAGCAGACGGCCGGGCCGATCGAGAACCAGATCAGGCCCTTCACCCAGCAGGTCGCCAGTCCGGTGACCCACGTCGCCCAGATCTCTCAGGCCCTAGGCACCGCCACCCCCGGCCTGAAGACCGGCTTCACCGACCTCAACCTGGGGCTCAACGCCCTGGCCTACAACCCGCCGGGGTCGGATGAGGGCTTCCTCTTCTACGTCCCCTGGCTGAACCACAACCTGACCGCCGACTACCTGCTCCAGGACGCATACGGGCCGATCCGCCGCGGCCTCGTCCTGGTCAGCTGCTCGACCGCCTTCGTGGCGGACGCCGTGCTCGTCGCCGAGCCGTATCTGCGTCTCCTCTACCAGCTCACCGGTTCGCCTCGTCCCAAGGCCATCCCGGGGTGCACGTAATGGGCCTGCGCGCACCGACAGCGGGACAGATCGCCGTCGCGGTGGCCTTCGCGTTCTCGTGCTTCGGGCTGCTGCTCTTCCTCTGGGCGACCTTCGGCGGGCCCGTGCCGCTGAAGCCCGAGGGCTACCGGATCAAGGTGCCGGTCAGCGAGGCGTCGCAGCTGGCGCAGGAGTCGGACGTCCGAATCCACAACGTCTCGGTCGGCAAGGTGAAGTCGATCGACCTGGAGAACTCGGGCCCGAACAAGGACCTCGCGGTCGCGACCCTCGAGATCAACAGCTCATACGCGCCGATCCCGGCCGACACCCGCGCGATGCTGAGAGAAAAGACGCTGCTCGGCGAGACCTACGTCGAGCTCACGCAGGGCGACCGCAACGGGCCGAAGCTGCCGGAGGGGGGAACCCTGCCCAGGGCGCAGGTGCAGCCATCGGTCCAGCTGGACGAGATCTTCAGGACCTTCGACTCTAAGACCCGGGCGGCATTCCAGACGTGGATGCAGCAACTCGCCATAGCCAGCGCCGGGAGGGGCGCGGACCTGAGCGCGGCGATCGCGAACCTCACCCCCTTCGCCGAGGACGCCAACAAGGTCCTGCGCGTGCTCGACACGCAGCAGGGAGCGGTCCAGCAGCTCGTCCGCAACGCCGGCGAGGTCTTCGGCGCCCTCAGCGAGCGGCAGGGTCAGCTGCAGGGACTGATCCGAAACTCCGGGATCGTCTTCCACACGACCGCGGTCCGCAACCAGGACCTCGAGGCCACCTTCAGGGCGCTGCCGACCTTCCTGGACGAGTCGCGGTTGACGCTCAACCGCCTCTCGACCTTCTCCAAGAACGCGAACCCGGTGATCACGCAGCTCCATCCGGCGGCCCGGGCGCTGAGCAAGGACCTGAAACCGTTGGCCAAGGTCGCCCCGGACTTCAGGGGCTTCTTCGTCGGGCTGCGGAAGACCGAGAAGAGGGCCGTCACCGGGCTGCCCTCCCTACAGAAGCTCCTGAACGCCGACCTGCCGCCCCTGCTCGACCAGCTGGTCCCGTTCACCCGCCAGCTCACGCCGATCGTCGCGGAGATCGGCCGCTACCAGCACGACATCACCGGCTTCCTCGGGAACGTCACCGGCGCCACGGAGGCTCAGATCAGCACCGAGGCCGGCGTCCTCTCGCACTACATCCGCAGCTCGGCGCCGCTCTATCCGGAGGACCTGGGCATGTTCGGGCCCAACGCGGCCAGCGAGCACCGCCTGGCGTACTCGCGGACCAATCCTTACGTCGCCCCCAACAGCGCCCTCAACGTGGCCAACGGGATGCTCACCTTCGACACCCGCCCCTGCGCGAGCCCCCCGGGGCTGACCGTGGGCCTGGGGCCGGATGCCACCTACACGGGCAACCCGAACTTCGCCAATCGCTCCACCTTCGACAGCCCGCAGGAGCTCCTGGACGAGCTGAAGAGCACGGCGTTCCGCTCGCAGACGGACAGCTCGACGCTGCCGGCCGTGCCGTGCACGAAGCAGCCGGCTCAGCCTTCGCTCGGACAGGTCAGCGAGTCGACCGACTACACGCACGTCTACGCGAATCCGTGATCCCGACGATCGCTGCTTCAAACCGCATTACCGAGTAATTCGGTCGCCGAGTTTCGTGCAGGACAACCGCACAACTAAGCCCATTTCGCTGTGTTAGGTTCAGCGACAGAAGGCAGATCCAAGGGCTGGCGGCACTGCAATTGGGGTAGTCGCCAGGGATATGCCCAAAGGAAAAGGAGTGGTATGCGTAACCGCAAGTATCTGATCGGCGCCTTGGTGGGCGTCCTCGGGGTGTTTGCTTTTTCGAGCACCGCCTCGGCCGTTCCCACCTCACAAACGCTGCAGACGACGCTCGCGCCGGCGAAGCAGAGCAAGAAGACGTTCGGCGGCGTCTCGCTTCACAACATCATCGGCACGAACTTCGACAACTTCGCGACCTCGCAGTCGCCGAAGACGACGACGTTCACGATTGACCCGAACGTGAAGTTCGTGAACGGGAATGTCCCGCCCTGCGCGCTCAGCTCGGTTCAGGGCAAGTTCACCGCACAGGCCCAGGCCGCCTGCCCCCAGAGCATCACGGGCGGAGGCTCGGTCGAGGTGAACGGTGGGGCGGTCGGCGGAACCGTGACGTTCTTCAGTGGCGGTCCGACCACGATCTACGTGCAGACCGACATCGGTCCCGGTGCGACGAGCCTCACGATCATCGGAACCATTCAGGGCAAGCAGCTCGTGTTCAGCAACATCCCGAACACGCCTGGCCTCGTCCTGTCGAAGTTCGACACCACGTTCAACAAGCGTAAGACGGGCAAGAGCTCGTACTACGTGATGGCCCGCTGCAAGAAGTCGAAGTGGAACACCAGTGAGTCCACCAACTTCTACAGCGGCGAGACGCTCAGCGCCTCGTCCAGCATGAAGTGCAAGCAGAAGAAGAAGTAGGCACTTTCGCCGGTTGTTGAAGTCGTGAAAGGGGCGGCCTTCGGGCCGCCCCTTTCTTTTAGGATCAACCGACCCATTAACGGCCGGTGGTCAAGGGAAGTCCGGTGAGAAACCGGCGCGGTCCCGCCACTGTGACCGGGCCAACACCAAACGGCGGCTGCTCCGCATCCGCCTTGGGCCTGAGGCAAAGCCACTGGGGAGTCCACGACTCCCTGGGAAGGCGCCTCAGTCGAGCCCGGAAAGCCAGGAGACCTGTCCCCGGCCAGCCAACACGACCCTCGAGGAAGGGGTGGCTCACGGATGAGAATCACTGTCTCGATTGCGGCGCTGGCGTCGCTGATCGCGCTTGCCGCGCTTGGCCCGGCCGGTGCCGGGGCGAGCGTCGGCGCGGACCTCCGCGTGGTCGGCCCGGGCGGCCAGCTCGACGACCTCACCCAGTACAGCGACACCACGACCATGCCGACCAACCCGCAGGCCGAGTGTTTCGGCGCGGGCAGCGGCGGCTCCGGCCAGGGCGTCACGGTCCCGGGCGCGAACGCGCTCGGCATCGTCGTCGAGGCCGCCAAGAGCCGGAACCAGCTGAACCCCATGCTGTTGACGGACACCTTCGTCTCGCAGGGCTTCGGCCTGGGTGTCTGCGGCATCGGCGGACAGGTGGCCTCCGGTTCGGCCTTCTGGTACACGAAGGTGGACCACACGGGCCTACAGGTCGGGGGCTCGCAGTTCCCGATCCATGCCGGTCAGCAGGTGCTCTGGTACCTGGCCCCGAACTTCCCGGCGCCCGCGGAGCTGGTGCTCAGCGCGCCGGAACGCGAGCCGGTCGGGGCACCGTTCCCCGTTCAGGTGCTCGCCTACGCGGATGACGGCACGTCCACGCCGGCCGCAGGCGCGATCGTCTCGGGGAGCGGTCCGCCGGTCAC
The DNA here is from genome assembly GCA_963774305.1 of uncultured Solirubrobacterales bacterium. Taxonomy (GTDB): domain Bacteria; phylum Actinomycetota; class Thermoleophilia; order Solirubrobacterales; family 70-9; genus DASUPK01. Next base: position 46,276 of record CAVZEM010000003.1, read on the forward strand.
GACCGACACCTCGGGGAACGCGCTCGTCAGCGTCAGCGGGATCGGTCCGCGGCAGATCCAGGCGACGCTCGGCGACGACATCCCGAGCGCGCTGACCTCGATCTGCTCGTTCGACAACGTCACCGATTGTGCGGCGGAGCGGGGACGGCTGATCGTCGGCTCCGACGACGCCGACGACATCGGCGGGACGCTCGGCGACGACCAGATCAAGCCGCGAGCCGGGGACGATGGCGTTCGCGCGCTGGCCGGCAATGACCGGATCGACGTCCGTGGCGGCGGCAAGGATCGCGTCAACTGCGGCGGCGGCACCGACTCCGTCAAGGCCGACAAGAAGGACAAGCTCGCCAAGAACTGCGAGCAGCGCAGCCGTGGCGGCAAGAAGCACAAGCACGGCAAGCACAAGGGGAAGGGCAAGAAGAGGTGAGTCTCCTCCGCAGATTGGCGGCCGCTCTGGCGCTCTGCGCCACGGCGGTCGCCGGCTGCGGGCTTGGCCCCGGCAAGTCGACGGGCGACGTCGAGTTGACCGTCACCCGTGACTACGGAAGCAATGTCCTGCTGCAGAAGCAGGACTCGATCCACGAGTCGGACACCGTCTTCCGCGTCCTCGACCGCGCCGCAGACGTCAGCACGCGCTATGGCGGCGGCTTCGTCCAGTCCATCGACGGCCTGTCCGGCACACAGAGCGGCGGGCGCACCAGCGACTGGTTCTTCTACGTGAACGGCATCGAGTCGCCGATCGGCGCGACCGCGTACGACCTCTCCGGGGGAGACCGGATCTGGTGGGACTACCGCGACTGGACCGCGGCCATGCGCGTTCCTGCGGTGGTGGGCTCCTGGCCCGAGCCGTTCGTGCACGGCTTCGAGGGTGAGCGCTGGACGCCGGCGATCTCCTGCGAAGGCACCGTCGCCCCGTGCAACCAGGTCGAGACGGCGCTGAAGGCGGGGGGCGGGAGGGCCTCCGACCTGGGTGAGTCTCATGGGACGGCCGACATCGTGGTCGGGCCCTGGAACGAGATCCGTCGGGACCCCGTCCCGCTCCTGCTCTCGCAGGGGCCGGACCGGAGCGGCGTCTTCGCCCGCTTCGTGGGCGCGAAGCGGCCCCTGCTCGAGCTGCTGAACCGGCAGGGTCAGACCGCCGGGAGCATTGGCAAGGGCGGCGGGCTGATCGCAGCCCTGCGTCCCAGCGACGGGCCACCCGTCTGGGTCGTGACCGGCACTGACAAAAAGGGGGTGCTGGCGGCCGCCGATCTGGTCGGCCCGGCGCTTCGCAACCACTACGCGGTGGCGACGCAGCCGGGCGCGGGGGCGATCGGAGTGCCCGTACAGTGAGATCCCCACTTGCCTATACACCGGGCCGCAGCCCGCTCCATCGGGCCTCCCCCGCGGCCGCGATCACGTATCTCGGGGCCCTGGCGGTCGTCGGGTTCGTCTACTCGAGCCCATTGGTGCTGATCGCGGCGGCGGCGGCGACCGCGCTCGCCGGCTGGGCGGCGGGGGCGGGCCGAGCGGTCAGAGCTTCGCTCAAGCTCGCCGTGTCACTGCTGATCTTCATGATCATCATCAACGTCCTGGTCACGCATCGGGGCGACACGATCCTGATCCGGGGCTGGGACCTGCCGGTGATCGGGAACACGGACGTGACGCTGGAATCGCTCGCCGCCGGGGCGGTGATCGGCCTGCGCGTGGTCGCCGTCGTGCTCGCCTTCGCCGTCTACTCGGCCTGCGTCGATCCGGATCGCGTCCTGCGCATCCTGCGGCCCGTCGCCCGGCGCTCGGCGATGACCGCGGGGCTGGTGACGCGCATGGTGCCGCTCGCCGCCGCGGATTTGTCGCGATTGAGCGAGGCCGCGGCGCTGCGGGGGCCAGGTGCGGAGCCGGTCGGGCGACCCGCGATGGCCCGCCGGCTCGTGGAGGGCTCGCTGGACCGGGCGGTCGATGTCGCGGCGACCCTCGAGCTGCGCGGGCATTCCCTGGCGACTCGCCCGCAGCGCCGGCGAGAGCGCTCCCGCGACGATCTTCCCCTGTATGTGACCGGAGCGGCGATCCTGACGGCGGCGGTGGCCGCCAGGCTCGCCGGGGCGGGCGGGTTCGACACCTATCCCCGGATCTCGGTGGGCACCGGCGCGCTCACGCTTGCCCTCTGTGGCGCCCTGCTGTTGCTGGCGGCGGTGCCGTTCATGCGAGGGCGCGCGCCGGCGCGACCCGTGAAATGGAGAAGGTGGCGATCGCGTGCCTGAAACCGTCCTCAGGGCAAGCGGGCTGTCGTACCGCTATCCCGAAGCGAGCGCGGAGGCGCTCCACTCGATCGAGCTGACCGTCGAGCCCGGTGAGTTCGTGGTGATCGCCGGTCGCTCGGGGTCGGGCAAGTCCACGCTGCTGAGCGCCGCCTGCGGGCTGGTGCCCCATTTCCACGGCGGCCGGATCGAGGGTGAGCTCGAGGTGGCCGGGATGGACGTCCGTTCGCACGGCCCCGCCGAGCTGGCGGAGGCGGTCGGCCTGGTCGCCCAGGAGCCCGAGACGCAGGTGGTCAGCACCACCGTGCGCGCCGAGATCGAGCTGCCGCTCGAGCTCCGCGGGGTGGCCCCGGGCGCGCGGTCTCGGGCGGTCGAGGAGGTGGCTCTCGCGCTCGCGATCGACGGGCTCCTTGACCGGACCACCGACACCCTCTCGGGCGGCGAGCTCCAGCGCGTGGCGCTGGCCGCCGCGCTCGCCACGCGGCCCCGCCTGGTCCTGCTCGACGAGCCCACCTCGCAGCTGGATCCGGTCGCAGGCGACGAGCTGATCTCGCTGCTGCGGCGCCTGAACGAGGAGTGGGGGGTCGCCGTGCTGCTGGGCGAGCACCGCCTCGAGCGCTGCCTCGCGGCGGCGGACCGTGTGCTTTCTCTGGAGGACGGGGCAATCGCCTTCGATGGCGCTCCGGCGGAGTTCCTGAGCTGGGCTCTGGAGCACGATCCGGCTCTGGCGACGCCCGGGGCGCGCCTGCTCGACGGCGTCGGGATGCCTCCACCGCCAAGCGTCAGGCAGGCGCGGAGGACGCTGGCGGAGCGGGGCGTCGAGCCGGAGGTCGAGGCACAGGAACGGAGGGAGCCGAAGCCCCGCCGCCGCGCTCGTCGCGGCGCCGCCGCACTCGCCTGTCGCGACGTCTGGGTGGAGCTCGGCGAGGGTCAGGAGCAGACGGAGGCCCTGCGCGGGGTCGATCTGGAGCTCCAGCCGGGCGAGCGCGTAGTGCTGATGGGCAGCAACGGCGCCGGCAAGAGCACGCTGCTGCGGACCGTGGCGGGCCTGCTCGATCCGCAGCGCGGCCGGATCGAGGCGCCACGAGGCATCGCGCTGCTGCCCCAGAGGCCCGGCGATCTCTTCGTCCATGAGCGCGTCGGCGACGAGCTGCGCGGACCCGACGGGGACGAGTCACTCCGTCGCTTCGGCCTGGAGGGCATGACCGATGCCGATCCGCGCGATCTCTCCGGCGGCGAGCGCCAGCGGCTGGCGCTCGCGATCGTCGTTGCCGGGCGCGACACCGCCGACGGCGATCTGCCCGGCGCGCTTTTGCTCGACGAGCCGACCCGGGGCATGGACCGAGCCCGCAAGGCCGAGCTGGCGGAACTCGGCCGCAGCCTCTCCGAGCGGGGGACGGCGGTCATGATCGCCACGCACGACGTCGAGTTCGCTGCGACCTTCGCCGACCGCGTGGTGTTGCTTGCGCGCGGGGAGGTGGCCGCGGACGACAGCGCCTCCGAGCTGCTCTCGGGCGGCTGGTACTTCTCCAGCGAGGTCGCCCGCATCCTCGATGGGGCGGCGATCACCGTCGAGGAGGGCATCGCCGCCCTCCGGAGCGCGAGCCCCAGGGCCGGGGAATCTCCGGCCAAGGCGGGAGAGAAGTCCCGGTGACCTGGCAGGCAACGGTGATCACGGTGCTCGCTCTGACGCTGCTCGGCGGATTCGCCTGGTACGAGCGCTCGCGCCCGCCCTCGCAGATCGTCGCCCTCGTTGCGGCCCTCGCGGCGATCTCGGTCGCCGGCCGAGTGGCGTTCTCGCCGATCCCGAACGTGGTGCCCAGCACGGACATCACGCTGCTCGCCGGGTACACGCTGGGCGGCGCGCCGGGCTTCGCAGTGGGCGCGCTGACGGGCCTCGTCTCGAACTTCTGGCTCGGTCAGGGCCCGTGGACTCCCTGGCAGATGGCCGGCTGGGGGCTTACCGGGCTGCTCGGAGCCGGGCTTGCCGCGGCGACCGGCCGTCGCATGGGTCGCGTGAGCCTCGCGGCGGTCTGCGCCCTGGCCGGGTTCGCGTATGGCGCGCTGCTCGACTTCTCGGTGATGTTCGGCTTCGGCGGGGAGCAGTCCCTGGATCGCTATCTGGCGATCTCCGCCCGGGGTCTGCCGTTCAACATCGCGCACGCGGCGGGCAACGCCGCGCTCGCGCTGGTCGCGGGCCCGGCGATGGTACGGATGCTGCTCCGCTACCGCCGCCGCTTCGAGTTCGCATGGAAGCCGGCCTCCCGCGTGGGCCCGAGGCCGAAGGGGGCGACCGCCGGCGCGGCGTGCCTGATCGCGGCCCTGCTGATCGCCACGCCCGCGCTCATCGGGGGCCCGCGGGCCGCTGCCTCCGGCGGCGGCTCCTCGGTCGGCGTCACCTGGCTGCGCGGCGCACAGAACGGGGACGGCGGCTTCGGCTTCGCGCGAGGAGAGGCGTCGAGCCCGGCGATGACCGGCTGGGCCGTGCTCGGGCTGGAGGCGGCGGGAGTGAACCCGCTCGACGTCGACCACGGCGACGCGACGCCGATCACCTACCTGGCCGCTACGGTCGGCCAGATCACTACCACCGGCGACATCGAGCGAACGATCCTCCTCCTGCGCGGGGCCGGGCTGAACCCCCGCCACTTCCAGGGGCACGACCTCGTCAGCCGGCTGCTCGCGCGCCGGGGAGGCGACGGCTCATGGGGGTCGCAGGTCAACCCGACCGCGTTCGGGATTCTCGCCTTGAAGGCGGCCGGGGTGACCGCGGGGAACTCTCACTCGGCCGCCTGGCTTCGAGGCGTCCAGAACGACGATGGCGGCTGGGGGTTCGCGGCCAAATCCGCGAGCGATCCCGACAGCACAGGAGCGGTGCTGCAGGCACTCGCGGCCGTGGGCGGCGGGTCCGGCGCCCAGCGCGGCGTCTCCTACCTGCGCGGTGTCCAACGCCCGGGCGGGGGCTTCGCGCTCTCCAGTGGGCCGGTGAACGCGCAGTCGACCGCCTGGGCGGCGCAGGGCCTGCTCGCCGCGGGGGTCTCGCCGGCGACGGTGCGCAGCGGCGGCACGCCGCTCTCGTATCTCGCGTCCGCCCAGGCCCGCGATGGCCACTACCGCTACTCCTCGACGAGCGACCAGACCCCAGTCTGGGTGACCGGGCAGGCCCTGATGGCGGTGAACAACGCGGCCTTCCCACTCAACCCCGTCCCGAGGGCGGCGTCGAACGTGACTGGTGGTACCTCCGGCAGCGGCAGCACGGCCGGCATCGCCGCAGCCGGCGGCACCGGAGCAAAGGCGAAGCCGGCGAGCCATCCTGCGCCGGCACCCGTTGCGACCGAGGCCTCGCGGCAGGGACAGCCGGTGCCGCCCGCACCGGCCTCGTCGACACAATCCGGCGACGGGGGCGGAGGCGGCGTCCCGGGCTGGCTGATCGCTCTGGGCCTGATCGGGCTGGGGGCCGCCGGCGTCTGGGGCGGCTGGGTGCTCTACCGGCGCCGCCTGCCAGGCACATGACGGGTCGCGCCTGCGGCGCGCCCTCGCATCACAGCTAGGTTTCTCGTATGGAAGTCGAGGAGGCGATCCGCACTCGCCGCACGCACAAGGCCTACCGGCCCGAGCCGGTGGATCCGCGCGCTGCTCGAGGAGATCCTCGACCTGGCCCGCTGGGCCCCCAATCACAACCTGACCAATCCCTGGCGGCTGCGGGTGATCGGTCCGGACGCGCTCGAGCGGCTCAAGGAGGCCGCCGGTCCCGAGTCGGCGTCGAAGCTCGACCGGGCGCCGACCCTGGTGGTGGTGTCTTGCGCTCTGAGTGGCGACCCGGTGCAGGACGAGGAGGACCTTCATGCCACCGCCTGCGCCGCGTACATCGTGCTGCTGGCCGGGCACAGCCGCGGCCTCGCCACCTACTGGCGAACGCCCGAGGTGCTCCGCACGCCCGAGGGCCGGGCGGCCGTCGACATGCCGGACGATGAGCGCTTCGTCGGGCTGCTCCATCTTGGGACGCCGGTCCAGGAACAGCCGGCGCCGGAAAGGCTGCCCGCCGACCAGGTGATCGAGTTCCTCGAATGATTGCCCGCAAGCAGGCGCTGGCAGCCATGCAGGAGGGCCCCTTCGACGTGGTGGTGGTCGGGGGCGGGATCACCGGAGCGGGCGTCGCACTCGACGCCGCCTCGCGTGGCTACTCGGTTGCGCTGGTCGAGCGCGGCGACTTCGCCCAGGGCACCTCCAGCCGCTCCTCCAAGATGGTCCACGGCGGCCTGCGCTACCTGCAGAACTTCGACCTCGGCCTGGTGCGAGAGGCGCTGCTCGAGCGGCAGCTGCTCGTCCGGCTCGCCCCGCACCTCGTCTACCCGACGCCGTTCCTGGTCCCGGCGCTGGGCGGCGAGCGGAAGAACCGGGCGATCGGGATCGGGCTCAACATGTACGACGTGATGGCGACCTCGCGCATCGGGCGCGGGCGCAGTCAGCGCAACGAGCACCGTGAGGAGGCCGAGTACTGGTCTCCGGATCGCCACCGGACCATCTCAGGCGAGGAGGCCGCCGAGCTGATCCCGGCGCTCGAGCCGATGGAGCCGAGCTCCGCCTATCTCTTCTACGACTGTCAGACCGACGACGCACGCCTCGTGCTCACCGTGCTCGGCGAGGCGGAGCGTTTCGGCGCGGTGATCGTGAATGGAGCGGAGGTCACCGAGGTCCTCGAGGACGCCGGGAAGGCCACGGGCGTTGCCTTCACCGAGGCCGAGTCCGGCGAGCGGATCGAGGTGCACGCTGCCAATGTCGTCAACGCCACCGGCGTCTGGGCCGACCGGATCCGCCCCGAGGAGCTGCTCGCCGAGGAGGAGATCCCGAACATCCGGCCGAGTCGCGGATCCCACGTGACACTGTCGACCGACGACCTCGACATCGGCACCGCCGCCTGCATCGTCCCCGCCGGCGCCGACCGCACGGTCTTCGCGCTGCCCTGGTACGGCCGCGTTCTGGTCGGGACGACGGACAACGACTACGAGGGCGGCATCGACCACGTCCCCCCGGGCGGAGACGACATCGGGTACCTGCTCGACGCGCTCAACGCCTACTTCGGAACGGACATCGATCCCGGCCGGCTGACCGGGGCCTATGCGGGCGTCCGGCCGCTGATCTCCTCAGGCGACCCGAAGAAGTCGGTGGACATCTCGCGCAAAGCCGAGCTCTATGAGACCTCGTCCGGGATGCTCACCATCACCGGCGGCAAGCTGACCACCTTCCGGCGGATGGCGGCGCAGGTCGTGGATCGCATCGTCGACCGCGAGGGCCGTGAGGCCGAGTGCCGCACCGACGACATTCCGATCGGGATGTCGGCCCGGCCGGACGATCTCGAGACCGGTGTCGAGCTCCCCAAGGGCACCACCGATCAACTCGCCTTCCGCTACGGGCATGCCGCCCGGGCCGTGCTCGATCTCTGCGAGGAGCGCCCGGAGCTCGCCGAGCCGATCGTCCCCGGCCACCCCGACCTGATGGCGGAGGTGGTTGTCGCGGCCAGACGCGAGCAGGCCCGCTCGGTCTCGGACGTCCTACTGCGGCGAACCCGGCTCGCGCTGGTCGCCGAGCCGGGGCTTCGCGACGGCGAGCGAGTCGAGGCGGTCGCGGCCGCGCTCGGGGACGAGCTCGGCTGGAGCTCAGCGCGGGTCTCGGATGAGATCGAGGCGTGGGGCCGCGTGGCCGAGGCCGAGGGGCTGGATCCGAGCAGGGCGCTTGCCTCCTAGCTCGCCCGAGCTCGACCGGGGTGACTAGCATGCGCGCGTTGATGGCCCTCAGGGACGAACATCTGGCAGATCTGCACCGGCGCGCCCGGGAGCTCGACGTGCCGCGCTATCGGATGCTGCCCCGCGACGAGCTGATCGAGGCAATCGAGGAGCGGGGTGGCGAGTCAGAGGCGTCGCCCGAGGAGGCGGCTGCTGAAGAGATTGAGGCAGAGGAGATCACCGGCGTGCTCGACCGGATGCCACAGGGGTACGGCTTCCTGCGGCTGAGCGGCATGAACGAGGCCGAGGGCGACGTCTACGTCTCCGCTTCGCAGATCCGTCGCTGCGAGCTGCGCCCAGGCGACCAGGTGACCGGCCCGGCCAGGCAGCCGCGGCGCGGCGAGCGCCACCGCGCGCTGATCCGGGTGGAGAGCGTCAACGGGCAGAGCCCGGAGGGGGAGCGCCGGCACTTCGAGGATCTCACCGCGGCACCACCCCACAGGCGCCTGCTCGCCCCGGACGCCCCTGGCGACCCGCTGGTGCGCGCGGTCGATCTGCTCGGCCCCCTTGCCTTCGGCCAGAGGGTCCTGGTCCTTGCCCAGCCGCGCTCGGGCCGGACCACGCTGCTCCGCGCGCTGGGCACTGCCGTCGCGGAGACGGGCGCCCACCTCTGCATCCTGCTCGCCGACGAGCGCCCCGAGGAGGTCCCCCAATGGGAGCGCGCCCTTCCGAAGGCCGAGATCTTCGCCGCGACGGCGGACCAGGAGCCCCGCGAGCAGATCCGGGCCGCCGAGCTGGCGATGGGGCACGCGAAGCGCCTGGCAGAGAGCGGGGAGGACGTGGTCGTGTTGATCGACTCGCTCAGCCGCCTTGCCCTCGGCTATCGCGACGCCGCCCGGGTCAAGCGGATCTTCGGCGCAGGCCGCGAGCTGGACGAGGAGGGCAGCGGATCGCTCACCGTGATCGCGACGGTGCTCGATTCCGACGACCGGGGCGCCGATGTCCGCGAGGCGCTGGAGACGACCGAGAACCTGCTGCTCCGCCTCGACGCTGGCCTGGCCGCCAAGGGAATCGTTCCGGCATTGGTGGTCGCCGACAGCCGCGCTTCGGGGGAGGACGAGCTGCGCGACCCGGACGAGATGGAGAGGGTCCGCCGCCTGCGCGCAGAGCTCGCCGAGATGGACCCGGACGAGGCCGCCCAGGCGCTCTCGGACCAGATCGTCGCGACCGGGAACAACGCGGAGCTGCTGAGCCGGCTGTAGTTGGCACCGCGGCGTCCACACCTCTCGGACGTCCTGCACCTCCCGCGCCTGCCCGGCGTCCCGGACGTCTTCCACCGGGTCCGGGTTCCGTCGGACCTGGATGGGGTGACCATGGCCGGCGCCGAGGAGGATCCGCGCGCCGCGGGACTCGACCCAGAGACTGTTGAGCACATCTGGGAGGGGGCGGTGGACCTCTATCGCACCGGCGTCCACCCGGGTCTGCAGCTCTGCGTTCGCCGCGAGGGCAGGGTCGTCCTCGACCGCGCCATCGGGCACGCCCGCGGCAACGGGCCCGACGATCCCGAGGACGCGCCGAAGGTCTTGATGACCACGGACACCCCGGCCTGCATCTTCTCCGCATCGAAGGCAGTGACGGCGATGGTCGTCCACCTGCTCGACGAGCGTCGCAGCCTCCATATCGGCGATCGGGTCAGCGAGTACATCCCCGAGTACGCGCAGAACGGCAAGGAGGGCACGACGATCGCCCACGTGCTGGCGCACCGCGCCGGCGTCGCGTCCATGCCGAAGGAGGCCCTCGATCTGGATTCGATCGACGACTGGGACCGGATCGTCCGGCTGATCTGCGAAGCCAAGCCGTCCATTCGGCCCGGCCGGATGCTCGCCTACCACGCCGTCTCGGGCGGGTACATCCTCGGCGAGATCGTCCGGCGCGTCACCGGCAAGACGGTTCGCGAGGTGCTCGCCGAAGAGATCCTGGATCCGCTGGGCTTCAGGTGGGGCAACTACGGCGTGGCGCCCGAGGACGTCGAGCGGGTCGCCCCGGCCTACGTGACTGGGCCACCCCTTCTCCCGCCGCTCTCCACGCTCGTCAAGCGGGTGCTCGGGTCGCCGCTCGACGAGGTCGTCGAGCTCTCGAACGATCCGCGCTTCCTCACCGGTCTCATCCCCTCGGCGAACGTGGTCACCAGCGCGAACGAGCTCTCCCGGTTCTTCGAGATCTTTCGCGTCGGCGGTGAGCTCGACGGCGTCCGGGTGATGGAGGAGCGGACCGTCCGGCGGGCTCTCACCGAGCAGTCGCACCTGGAGATCGACTTCTCACTCGTCTTTCCGACGCGCTTCTCGTATGGGCTGATGCTCGGCGCCGACTACGTCAGCCTCTACGGGCGGGACACGGACCTGGCGTTCGGGCACCTCGGCCTGATCAACATCATGGGCTGGGCGGACCCGGAACGGGCGATCTCGGTGGGGCTGATCACCACCGGCAAGGCGATCGTCTACCCGGAGCTCCCCCGCTTCTACGGCGTGATGCAGCGCATCGCGAGCGAGGTCCCGAAGACCGACCCGCCGAGCTGGATTCAGGGCTAGAAGCCTAGGCCCGGTCGCGGCCGCCGTAGGCGATGGCGCCCCAGGAGGGCTCCGCGGAGAGCTCGATCAGCTCGGAGTCGCGGTCCGGCTGGACGTAGCCGAAGGTCTGCGTGGACTCGTCGAAGACGATGTCGAGCTCGCCCTCCTTGACCCGCTGGTCGAGCCAGGCGCCGCGGAAGACCAGGCGGCGAAGCCAGTGGACGAGGCTCTTGTTGGACGGGCCGACGAGCTCGTCCCAGTTCTCGTTGACGTGGCCGCCGAGGGGGGAGCAGGGCTCCCGGATCTCGCCATTGACGGCGAGCTCGAGGAGATCCTCCAGCTCATGCTCGTCGAGGCCCTGGCGCACGAAGTCGAGCTTGACCGCCGCCTGCTCCACGCGCTGGGCGAAGTCCCGCTCGTTGAAGGAGAAGCGGAGCTCTCCGTACTCGAGCACGTAGTCGGCGCCCGATTCGTAGTTTCCTCTGCGTGCGGTCTCGTCCACGGCGTTGAGGCATCTTGGCGCATGAGGGTCCTCGTCGCCAGCTTTTCGGGTCCCCTGAACGGCCGGTTGCAGCAAAAGGGAACCCAGGGTCCGCGTCGACGTGTGCTACCGGAACGCGCACCCCTCGAGGTGATCGTTGACCAGCCCAGCGGCCTGCATGGTGGCGTACGCCGTCGTCGGTCCGACGAAGGCAAAGCCGCGGCCCTTGAGCTCCTTGGCGAGCGCGGTCGACTCGGCTGTGATCGCCGGGATGTCGGCGCCAGTCTTCGGGGCCGGCCGGGAATCCGGATCCGGGGCGAAGCTCCAGATGAGTTCGTCGAGCGTCTCGCCCGTCTCGTGAAGCTCGCGGGCGGCGCGAGCGTTGGCGATCGCGGCGTCGATCTTCTTGCGGTTCCGGACGATGCCCTCATCCGACATCAGCCGCGCAACGTCCTCGTCCTCGTAGGCCGCGACCCTCTGGATGTCGAAGCTGTCGAACGCCCGCCTGAAGTTCTCCCGCTTGCGCAGGATCGTCAGCCAGGAGAGCCCGGACTGGAACGCCTCGAGCGTCAGCCGCTCATAGAGCGCCGCCTCACCGTGGAGCGGCCGTCCCCATTCGGAGTCGTGGTATTCGACGTAGTCCGACGTGCCCAGGGACCACCAGCAGCGTGGCTTGCCGTCGGGGCCCTCGGCGATCCCGTGTTCATGGTTGATAGGGCGGGGCCTCTCCCCAGCCCCAGCGAGGCGTCGGCGCCTCCTGGGGGACATCGTCGGCGCCGGGCTGCGAGTTGTGGAGCGCGAGCCGCGTTCCCCATTCGACGTAGGCGATGAAGGCCGAGCGGAACTCGGGGTCGTCGGGCAGCCCGGCGTCGTCCGCGGCCAGGCTCATCAGGGTCGCGAAGCGCAGGCGCTGCTCCGGCGTGATCGCGAGGTCGCGGTGCCTGCCGACCATGCGGTGGTAGCCACCGAGCTGATCGGTGTACTCGGCCGACCCGCCGAAGACCTCGGACCACCAGAGCACGACGTTGTGGCGGTGCTCCTCGCTGACCCCACCGGGAAAGAGGGGCGAGATCAGCTCGTCGCCCTCCACCCGGTCGTAGAAGGCATCGATCAGCTTCTCGAACGCCTCACCGCCGCCGGCCCACTCGTACAGCGTCGGTGGATCGCCCGCTTCGGCCATGGACTGAAGCTACAGACCGCTGCTTTTCGTCCAAAGCGGCTACTCCGGCAGCCCGGCGGCTTCGAGGGCCTCCTCCCACGTCCGGCAGTCGAGCTGCTTGCGCAGGTCTTGAAGGTCATCGATCTCGACCTGCTTCGGCTCGTCCTCGGCCGGGATCAGGATGGCTCTCATTTTCTTGGTCCGCTTCTTCTTGTAGATGTCGGGGATCGTCTTGCCGCTCGGCTCAGGCGGCGGATGCACGACGACCATGCTGCCCTCACCCTGAGTTGTGACCCGATTGCCCAGCACTAGCTGAGACAACTACCTACGGGTCAACTGGACTGGTATTGCTGCCATTCTGCTGCTCCTCTCGTACTTGCGCCAGTAGTGACGCGGCAGACTGGCATATAGCCAGCCCGTCGCGCAACGTCAGGCTGCGACCTGGTCCCGGTCGGGCCGCAACCGATCGAAGATCGGGTGCCGCAGCCGTTCGAACTCAGTCTCACCAAACCGCTCGAAGAGTTCGAGTTCAACCTCCACGTTCTCCTCCGACATCGCCCACGCAGTATCCGCCGATTGGACCAGGGGGGCGATCGCAACAGGTCGCGTCCCTGGAAACCGCCCAGACGACTGGGAGTGTCAGTCCACGATTCAAGCCGCGGGGGCGGAACGTCCGTATCTCATCTGTAGCGAGGGCCCCTCCCCGGATGGGGGGCCCTCGCGTTCTAAGTAAACGGATTTCGGGGCCCCTCGCGTCCTAGAAACCATCGATTTTCGACGATTTCCCCAGCAGCGAGACCCTCCGGCGCCCCCTGGAAACCGCCAAGACGACTGGGAGGGTCAGTAGTCCACGAACATCGCCTACTCCGAAAGCCCGGCGGCTTCGAGGGCGTCAGGACGGTTGAAGTAGACGTCGCAGCGCTGGGCCTTGGTGTCCCGGAATGTCCAAAGGTGAAACACATCGCGGCGCTCGGTCTCAACTCCGCTGCCCTTCGCAATGCCCCAGAGCCGGATCTCCATCAGCACTCTGTCCCCGGCATCGGTCAGCTCCTCAATCTCGTAGCGAAACGGCTCCCACTCATCCAGCCACAGATTGATCCCGCGCTGGAACTCGGCGAGACCGTAGTAGGCCCCCGCGTCGGGGAGCTCCGGGGGCTGGTGCAACTCGGCGTCGGGATGGAGAAAGGTGAGGGCACGCTCGCCATCACCATCGTTGAACGCCTCGTACATCGACCTCACGATCTCGACGTTCTCCTGCGACATCGCCCGCCCAGTATCCCGCGCGGCGGGGCCTCCCCCAGGAGATCGGCTTGCCTCAGGAACAAACTCGCCAAGAACTGGCGCGGTACTCGTTCTTAGCCTCTCTAATGAAATCGCCCTGGGGCGTAACCTTCGCCGCGTGCCTGATGAGGACAAGCCGCCAGTCACCTGCATCTACTGCGGCGAGCTGATCGGGCCCGGGCAACCGGCGACGATCGTCACCAAGACCTGGCTCGATGAGAGCGGGGACCCCGACTTCACAAGCAATAACGTTGAGGGCATCGCGCATCCCGAGTGTTGGGAGCGCGAGCGACCCGACGTATCCGAGGAAACCTAACCGCGGCTCTGGCTAGTTCAGCCCCGCCCGCCGACCTGCCCCAGCTACCCGAAGGCGGCGGAAGGCATGGACGGGTCGTGCACCTTGAACGCGCGGATGTGATTGGCGTTCAGCCAGACCTCGTCCCCGTTTTGGTTGACGATCTTGATCAGGGGGATGTGCTGGATCGTCACGCCCTCGAGCTCCTGCTTGATCTGCTCGACCGTGCTCTGCACGTTCCACGTCGTGTCATCGACGAAGACGATGTCGGCCTTGATCTCATCGGCCATGGGGCCCGATCCTAGTTCACGCTCGCGGGCCGCGCGGGCGCTCTAACGCGGCTTCAAAGTCGCCCCTCTGCCAGGCGCTACAGACGCCTCGCACGATCTCGACGTTCTCCTCCGACATCGCCCACGCAGTATCCCGCGACTAACCGAAACCCGCTTTCCACGCAAACCGCCGCTTCTCGTCCAAAGCGGCTACTCCGACAGCCCAGCGGCTTCGAGACCCTCAGCATGACTGGCGAAGTCGCGGACCCTGATGGTCCTGCCGTCGCGATATGTCACCAGCTGGGCGAGCTCACCGGTGAAGTTCAACCCCGTTGTGTGTCCCGTGCTCTTCATCTCCCCCAGGGCGAGCACGGATTCCCCGAGTTCACGGACGTCGGGGAACCGAACCGTGATTTGCATGTCGCCCTTGAAGCTCTCCCAGGCCTGCCGGACTCCGGCACGCCCGCGATAGACCTCCATGAGCGCGAACCATTCGACCTCGGGATCGTACTGCTCGATCCACGCGTCGAAGTCGTCGCGGTTCCAAGCCATGACGCCCCGTTTGAAGACTTCGACGTTTTCCTCCGACATCGCACCTCGGAGTATCTCGCGCCATCAAAAGGAGCCGCTTTCCATGCAAAGCAGCGGTCTTGAGATCAGACCGCGTTGCAGGCGAGATGCCGTTAGCGGCTCTGCCCGAAGATCCGCAGCAGGAAGAGGAAGAGGTTGATGAAGTCGAGGTAGAGGGCGAGGGCGCCCATGATCGCCGCGCGTCCCTCTGCCTCGCCGGTGAGCCCCTGCTGGTTGATCTGCTTGAGCTTCTGCATGTCGTATGCGGTGAGCGCGGCGAAGATCGCAACCCCGGCGTACGTCGTTATCCAGTAGAGGGTCGAGTTGGCCCAGAAGACGTTGACGATCGTCGCCAGGATCAACCCGATCAGGGCCATGAAGACGATCGAGCCGACCTTGGAGAGGTCGATGTGGGTCACCGCGCCCCAGACGGCGAGCGCGCCGAACATGCCGGCGGTGATCAGGAATGCGGTGAAGATCGACTGGGTCGTGTAGAGCTCGAAGATGAAGGCGAAGGTGACGCCGACCGTCGCCGAGTAGAGCAGGAAGAGGAAGGTCGCCAGCCCGACCGAGATCCGCGGCAGCAGGAAGACGAGACCGAGGACGAGGGCCAGCTGAAGGACGATCACCCCGATGACGATCCCCGGGCTCTGGGTGATGTCAGTGAGGAGCTTGTCCGAGGATCCGATCGCCGCCGCGACCCCGCCGGTGATGGCGAGGCCCACGAACATCCAGAGGAAGACCCGCTGCAGGAAGGTCGAGTCGGCGCGCGCGACCTCGGCGGGTTGTGCCGCGTACTCCATGCGGCCGGGAGCTTATGGGAGGGTGGAGACACCGTCTCGGTTTCGAGGGCTTGAGCGTTGCGAGCTGCTTGGCCTCGAGGTGCCTGTCGCGACGAGCCGCCACAGCCGGCTCCTGGGGCTCGCCCTGCTGCCACGACGGCGCGCCGGAGCGGGCCTGCTGATCCCGCGCTGCCGCAGCGTCCACACCTTCGGGATGCGGTTCGCGCTCGACGTGCTCTTCCTCGACGCGGAGGATCGGGTGATCGAGCTGCGGCGAGGTGTCCCTCCGGGTCGCGTCATACGCTGCCCTGGCGCGATGGCCGTGCTCGAACTGCCCTCCCCATAAGTGACCTCGACCGCCGAATCCAGACGGCACTGGTGGGTGCTCGTCGGCACCTGCATGGGGCTGTTCGTGCTGATGCTCGACTCGACGGTCGTCGCCCTGGCGCTGCCGACGATCGAGAAGGAGCTCCACGCGTCCGCCGACGACGTCCAGTGGGTGCTGAACGGCTACCTGCTGGTCCTGAGCGTCCTGGTGGTGACGGCCGGCAGGCTCGGCGACATCTACGGCCGTCGCCGGGTCTTCTTGATCGGGATGGCGGTCTTCGCCGCCGGCTCTGTCCTGGCGGCCGCAGCGTCGGACGACGCGATGCTGGTTGCCGCTCGCGCCGTCCAGGGAGCCGGCGGAGCGGCGATGCTCTCGCTGTCCCTGGCGATCGTCAGCCACGCGTTCCCGGAGGAGGAGCAGGGGCAGGCGCTCGGGATCTGGGCGGCCGTCTCCGCACTCGCCCTCGCGATCGGCCCGCTGGTGGGCGGGCTGCTGATCGACGTCGACTGGCGCCTGATCTTCTGGATCAACCTGCCGATCTGCGCGTTCGGGATCGGGATCACCCTGTGGTCGGCGCACGAGTCCCGCGACGAGACCTCGCCGCCCAAGCTCGACCTCCGCGGGCTGGCGACCCTGACGCCCGGGCTCCTGGCGTTTGTCTTCGCGCTGGTCCGCGCCGATGACTGGGGCTGGGGATCCGCCAGGACGATCGGCGTCCTCGCCCTCGGCATCCTCTTCCTGGCGGCCTTCTGGGCGATCGAGCACCGGGTGGACTCGCCGATCGTCGACTTCAGCCTCTTCCGCAACGGGCCCTACCTGGGCGCTTCGGCGGCGGGCTTCACGCTCGTAGGCGCCTACTGGGCGGTGATCTTCTTCCAGCCGCAGTACCTCCAGACCGTCTTGGACCACGGTCCCGTCGCGGCCGGGCTGCTGATCCTGCCGGTGACCGCGCCGATGGTCTTCATCTCGCCGTTCTGCGGAGGGCTGATCAAGCGCTTCGGTCCGCGTGGGCTGATGACGGTGGGGATGGTCTGCGGGGCCGCGGGCCTCGCGCTGCTCACCGGGATCGACGCCGACAGCTCCTACGGCGCGCTGATGCCGGGCTATCTGCTCTTTGGCATCTCGCTCGGCCTGGTCTACGCGCCGATGTCGACGGCGGCGATGCTGGCGATGCCGCGCGCCAAGGCCGGGATCGCCGCCGGCGTGCTGGCGATGGTCCGCGTCACGGCGGGCGCCATGACGCTGGCGGTCGTCGCCGCGGTCTTCCAGGGCGTCCAGAACGACCAGCTCGAGCAGCATCCGGGCGACGCCGCCGGGGCGTTCGCCACGGCCCTCGCCGACTCGACCTGGGTCCTGGTCGCCCTCGTCGCGGTGGGGGCGGTGCTGACCTGGGCGCTGGTGAGGCGGACCGGGGATGAGCATCCCGCGCCCGAGGAGCACCCCGAGCACAGGCTCGAGCGCCCCCGCCTGCACCTCTGAACCCTTCGGGCACCTGACGCATGTGGCGTGCGATCTGCCGTCGAATCTCCACTGCGGGGGAGAGTCGCACGGTCTCGTCCCTCAACGGGGCGTGCTGCCCAACGTCGACGAGATCGCAACGGTGGTCGTCTGCGAGGACGACGATCCGACGCGCGAGCTCCTCTGCGACCACCTGACCGCCGACCGCTACCGCGCCCTGCCGGCGCCGAGCGCGTCCGATGCGCTGCGCCTCTGCGGCTACAACCAGCCGGACCTGATGCTGCTGGATCTGGGCCTGCCGGACGCGCCTGGAATTGACGTGCTCCGCGAGATTCGCGCCGCCGGTGAGCGCTTCGACCCGGAGCTGCCGGTGCTGGTCCTCTCCGGGCGTTCCAGCGAGGCCGATCGTCTCCGCGGCTTCGAGGCCGGGGCCGACGATTACCTCTCCAAGCCCTTCCACTACCCGGAGCTGCTGGCGCGGGTGGCGGCGGTTCTTCGGCGGCGCTCGGGCGCGCGGCGGGGGCCGATCCGCCTCGGTGACCTGACCGTCGACCCGGCGACCCGCCGCGTCACGGTTGGCGACCGCAACGTGGAGCTCGCCAACAAGGAGTTCGCGCTGCTGCGCGCACTGGCGGCCGAGCCGCGACGGGTCTTCACCAAGGACGAGCTGCTGCGCGACGTCTGGGGTTTTCGCTCGAAGGGGCGCACCCGGACGCTCGACTCCCACGCCAGCCGGCTGCGGCGGAAGCTCGATCCCGAGGGCGCGCGCTACGTCTTCAACTGCTGGGGTGTTGGTTACCGCCTGCTCGACTCATGATCACGCCGGCGCACAAGCGGGCGCTCAACCGGGCGCTGCACGAGCTCCGCCGCCCGCTTCAGGCACTGGTCCTGATGGAGGAGTACTCGACCCAGCCGGCCGCCTCGCCGCCGGCCGCCAGCCGACGAGGGCTGCTCGAGGTCGCGGCGAGCGCGCTGCGAGACCTGGACGGAGCCGTCAACGGGGACGCTCCCTCGCGGGCGCCCGGCCGCTTCTCCTGCCGGGAAGTGGTGCTCGCGGCCCTGGAACGCTGGCGCCCGATTGCCGCGAGGGCCGGCGGGATCCGCGTTTACTGGGACGCGGGACCGGCGCCGGTTGAGGGCGATGCCGTCCGGATGGCCCAGGCGCTCGACAACCTGATCTCCAACGCACTCGAGCACGGCGGCCCACCGCTGGTGGTGACGGGCGCGCGGGTGGCGGGCCGTATTCGCGTCACGATCGCCAACGGCGCATCGAGCCGCTCGACGAAGCGCGATCCCGATCCCCGCCGGGGCCATGGCACCGACCTCGTCTCGCAGGTCGCGAGCGCTCACCGGGGGCGCTTCGCCCTCTGCCGCACGGACAGCGGCTGCGTCGCGGCGCTCGAGCTGCCGCTGGCCGAGCCCGGTTACGCGCTGGCGGCGTGAGCCGCCGCAGGCGCGCCGCCTTCTTCCTGGTCGCGGCCGTCGTCTGCGCCCTGCTCGCCGCAATGGTCGCCAACCGCTACCGCTCGCGCGTGGAGGCCCGCTACGGGCCCCTGCGGTCGGTGCTCGTCGCCACCGCCGAATTGCCGGCCGGGGAGGCCATTGCGGTGGACCGAGTGGAATCCGCGCTCGCGGTGCGGCGAGTTCCGGCGAGCTTCGTCCCCCCCGGCGCGCTGGCGAGCCCCGCCGAGGCGGTGGGCCGTGCGCCCAGCGCGACGATCCCCTCGGGGTCGTACGTGCTCGGCGCTCAGCTCGCCGTGCCGCGCCCGCGCGAACCGCGCGCGCCGGGAGTCGTCGACGGGCTGCGCCCGGTCGAGGTCGCGGTTGCCGGAGCCGAGGCCCTGACCGTCGGGGACGGCTCGCCGGAGGGAAGCCGGGTTGACGTTGTGGTCGCGCGCCAGGCCGGCTTGGGGCGGTCGGCTCAGGCCCGGATCGCCGCGACGGGGGTCAGACTGCTGGTGCTGCGGAGCCCGGCCGGACCGGGCGAGGGGTGGTCCGCGACCCTCGCGGTCACCGAGCAGCAGGCGCTCGCGCTGATCGGCGCGCAGAGCGCCGGGCGCGAGATTCGCCTGCTGCCCAGGGCCTGATCAGGAGACCGTCGGCTTGCCGAGCCGGTACTTGTTCCCCGATGGGTCGCGGAACTCGGAGTCGAGCCCGTACGGTTGCTCGGCCGGCGCCTCGGTGAACTCCACGCCGCGTTCCTTGAGCTCCTCGTAGCTCGCCTGGACGTCGTCGGACGTCAGGAAGACCGTTCCGGCGAAGCCCTTTGACATCAGGTCCTCGACCTGCTTCTTGGTCTCCTCGTCCATCACCGGTGGGCCGGGGATCGCCATCAGGGCCAGGGAGAAGTCCTGGCCCGGCGCTCCGACGGTGAGCCAGCGGAAGTCCCCCAGCTCGGGCATGGTGATGTCGGAGCGAACCTCCCAGCCGATCTTCTTGGTCCAGAAATCGAGGGCCTCCTCCTGGTCGTGCACCCAGACCTGTCCATTCGACACGGTGATCATTTCGTCTCCTTCGTTCGATTGATGGGGCGGGGCCAAGCTAGTCGCGGGTCAGTCCGCTGTCTTCTTGAAACGTGCTGACTCGGGTCGCAGGTAGGTGCGGAGGACGCAGCTGGGCACCTTGGCGAAGACTGTCGCGGGCGGCTGGCCGGCTCGATACTCGGTCGGCGTCTGCCCGTAGGCGCGCTTGAAGCTCGTGGTGAAGGAGCCGACGCTCCGGAGCCCGACTTCGAGGCAGATCTCGGCGACCGTCCAATCGGTCATCCGCAGCAGCTCGGCGGCCCGCTCGAGGCGCCTGGTCAACAGGTAGTGGTGGGGCGACTCACCGAAGGTGCGACGGAACTCGCGGCTGAAGTGCGCCCTCGACAGGCCGGCCGCGCCGGCCATGTGGTCGACGTCCAGAGGCTCCGAGTAGCGGGCGTCAGCGAGGTCCTTGGCTCGCAGCAGATGACGTGCCGGATGGGGAAAGGCCATTGCTGGTCAATGAGACTCCGTCATCCCGGTTGACTCATCGCCTGATTGAAGGCGGCTTCGGCTGCGTCGCCGTGCACCGCGAAGACGACGCGCTCGAGGCCGCCTTCCGAGTCGAGATGCCGCCGGACCTCCTCGACCTCGATCCGGGCGGCCTCGTGGAGGGGAAACCCGCCGACGCCGGTCCCGAACGCGACCAGGGCGAGACTCTTCGCGCCGAGCTCGTCCGCCTTGGTGAGCGTGCTGGCTGTGGCCCTGCGGATGATCTCCGCCGAGGTCGGGCCGCCGAGCTCCATGGTCGCGGCGTGGATCACCCAGCGGGCGGGCATCTCGCCCGCGCTCGTCTCCACGGCCTCGCCGAGCCCGATCGGCGCGCGCTCGTCGCTCTCGGCCTGGACGGCCGGGCCGCCCGCACGAGAGATCGCCCCCGCCACTCCGCCGCCATGCCGCAGCTGCGTGTTGGCGGCATTGGCGATCGCGTCGACCTCGAGCTTCGTGATGTCGGCCTGCTTGACCTCGATCTCCGCCACGTCCGAATCGCAGGCTACCGGCGCGCCGGGGGCGAGTAGGCCACTCCGGGCGCTTAGCCAAGGGTGGACGAGCGCGTCCGCCGCAGGCACCTGGATGACCTGGCCGCTGAGCTCCGGCGGCGGCTGGTCGAGCGCCGTCGCGCGGAAGCTGCCTCCGGAGGCTCTGCGCTGGGACCGTTACCGAACGCGGTCCGCGAGCTGGTGGATGAGGACGCGGCGGTCCTCGAGGCGGCCACGCGCGACCGCCTCTGCGAGTTGATCCTCAGGGAGGCTGTCGGTCTCGGGCCCCTGGAGGAGCTGCTCGCCGACCCGGCGGTGGAGGAGGTGATGGTGAACGGCCACGAGCAGGTCCACGTCGAGCGCGGCGGCCGGATTGAGCGGACGGACGTGTCCTTCCCATCCGAGCAGGCGCTGCGTGACGCGATCGAGCGGATCCTGACCCCGCTCGGGCGCAGGGTCGACGAGCTCAGCCCGATGGTCGACGCACGGCTGGAGGACGGCTCGCGTGTCCATGTGGTGATCCCGCCTCTTTCCGTCGATGGTCCATCACTGTCGATCCGCCGGTTCTCGGCGGTGCGGCCGGGCCCGCGAGAGCTGGTCGAGCTGGGCACGATCACCGCCGAGCTTCACGATGAGCTCGCCGCTGCCGTGGGTGCCCGGCGCAGCATTCTGGTCAGCGGGGGGACGGGATCGGGGAAGACGACGCTGCTCAATGCGCTCTCGGCGTTCATCGACCGGGACGAGCGCGTGATCACCATCGAGGACGCGGCGGAGCTGCGACTGCGGCAGCCGCACGTCGTCCGCCTCGAGAGCCGCCCCGCGAACGTCGAGGGGCGCGGGCGGGTCACTATCCGGGACCTGCTGCGCGGCGCGCTGCGCATGCGGCCGGACAGGATCGTGATCGGTGAGGTGCGGGGCGCCGAGGCGCTCGATCTGCTGATGGCGCTCAACACCGGCCACGAGGGCGCCCTCTCGACCGTTCACTCCAACTCGCCGGAGGATGCGCTGCGGCGGATCGAGACCCTCGCGCTGATGGCGGGCGTCGGTCTGCCGCACGAGGCGATCCGCGAGCAGCTCGGGCGGGGACTTGATCTCGTCATCCATCTGGCGAGACTCAGCGATGGGTCGCGCCGTGTCGTGGAGGTGGCGGAGGTGGTGCGAACAGCGGGCTCGGTCGGCGTCCGCGAGCTCTACCGGCTGGGCGGCGAAACGGAGAGGCGACCCTGGCCGGCCGGGCGCTGATCGTCCTGACGGCGCTCGCTGGTGGACTCGCGGCAGTCGCGGTCCGCGACGCCCTGAGTACGGCTCCTGGAGTGCTGGGCTGGCTGCGGGCGTCGATCGCGCCCCTGCGGCGAGCCTCCCAGGAGGGCTACGCCCCGACCGCCGACGAGCAGCGGCGGCTCGCCCTGCTCGGCAGCGGGACGATCGCGACGGCGGCGATCCTGATCGCGGGCCCCGGGCCGCTCGCCGTGGCAGGGGCGGCGGGACCATGGTGCGTCGGGGTGGTGGTGGCGGGGCGCCGGGAGCGCTATCGCCGGGCGGTGGAGCGCTCGGTACCGGATGTGGCGGCGGCCATCGCCGACGCGATCTCCGGCGGCCGCTCGGTGAGGGGTGCGCTGGGCGCCGCGGCGGGCTCCCTCGAGGGCCCGTCCTCGGCGGAGCTCGCCCGGGTTGCGGCTGACCTGGAGCTCGGGGCGTCGACCAGCGAGGCGCTCGACGCCATGCGGGCGCGACTGCACTCGGACCGGGTCGATTCGCTGGCGACGGCGCTGCTCAGCCAGCAGGTCGCGGGGGGAGACGTGGCCGCACTCATGAGGCGTCTGGCCGCCGCCTCGGCGGATCGCGACCGGGTCGCCGACGAAGCGCGCGCCGCCACTACCCAGGCCCGCTTCACCGGTTTGCTCGTTGTGGCACTGCCCGCAGGGACCGCCCTCTTCGCCGAGCTCCTGCAGCCAGGCTTCGTCTCTCGGGTGATCTCCGCGCCGGCCTCGGCGGCGATGCTGGTGGCGGCGGGCGGCCTGCAGGTCATCGGCTTCGCGCTGATTCGCCGGCTCGGGAGGCCCGCGGAATGACCATGGCGCTCCTGCTGGCGCTCGGCGCGCTGATCCTCGGGGTCGCGGCGGCCGCTCAGTTGCTTCAAGGCGGTGACGGAGCCGGATCAGCTACCGACTCCGAAGCTCCGTCGCGGTCACCGACCGCATCTTCTCTCCTCGCCGCGGCGGACGGCCGACTCGGCCTCTCCGCTCGTCTCGCCAGGGCCGGGCTCGCCGATCGGATCTCCGGACAGGCCCTGCTCGCCGCCAAGCTTGGCGGGGCGCTCGCCGGTCTGCTCTGGGGGATGGTGGTGTCGCCGGCGGCGCCGAGCCGGCTCGCCTGGATCGTGGCCATCGGGTTGCCCGCGGCCGGGTTCCTCGGGCCCGACGCGTGGCTCGAGCGACGTGCCCGCCAGCGGCTCCGGGCGCTCCGGGCCGGCCTTCCCGACGCGCTGGACCTGCTTGCCGTCGGCACCGCGGCGGGGCGCAGCCCGCTCGCCGGCCTCAGCGAGCTGGGCAGGGGGGAGGGGCCGCTGGCGCGCGAGCTGGCCATGCTCTCGGCCGAGAGTTCGTGCGGCCTCTCTCAGGGCGAGGCGCTCGAGTCCCTGCGCCGCCGGGCGCCGGTGCGCGAGATCTCGGCGATGTGCGGGGTGATCGAGCGCTCTCGCCGCTACGGATCGCCGCTGGCCGACCAGCTGCGGGAGCAGGCGACCGCCCTCCGGGGGGTGCAGCGGCGCCGCGTCGAGGAGCACGCGGCACGGGCCGCCCCGAAGATCCAGCTCGCGGTCGCGCTTCTCCTCGTCCCCTCGGTGCTGTTGATGATCGCCGCGGGATTGCTCGCCAACGTCGACCGCTTCATGGCCGGGTTCTGAGCTCAGGCGCGGGGATCTCCCCTCGCAGGCGCAGCGCGATCAACGTGAGCCAGGCGAAGGCGATCGCGACCGCCAATCGCTGGATCAGCCCGAGGATCGGCGCCGCCGCCTCGGAGATCACGAAAAGGGGGAGGACCGACAGCCCCGTCACCAGCGAGAACGCGGCGAGGCCGCCCGCGCGGCGGTGCCGGCGGGCGAAGGTGATCGCCGCGGCAGACACCGCCGTGAAGGCGACGGCGACCGCCGCCAGGTGCAGCTGGGCGTGGAGCGTCCGCAGGGCGTCGTCCGGGTCGGTGACCAGCGGGCCGGCGATCAGCGTGCAGGCACCGGCGAGGCCGATCAGGACCGCTCCGGCTCGCCCGAGGCCGGCGATTCCCGCCGCCCGCCAGAGTGCGACGGCCAACAGCATCTCGACCGCGCCCAGTAGGACGAAGTTCCCGATCATCACCCAGCCCGTCGGGCCCAGGCTGAGAGCGCTGGCGGGCATCCTCAACGTGTCGTAGCCGGAGACGCTCAGCCCGAGGGCGATCGTCACCGCGAACCAGATGGCCGGCGCAACGACCCCCGCCGTGGCGGCCAAGCGGGACTTTCCGCCGCTCCTCATGCGGATTCGTCGGGTCGGCACCGCAGACAGGCCCGGAAGCCATCGCTCCGCGCCCCGGCGGCGGTGAGGTAGAAGCGGACGTTCTCCCGCTTGGGGGTTCTGGCTGGGCAGCCCGGCCGGCAGTAGATGCCCGTCGAGGTGACCGCGGCGAAGAACTCGCCCGCATAGCGCTCGTCTCTCGTCTCCATCACGCGGTACCGCTGCTCGAAGTCCATCTCGTTCCTCCTTCGATTCGTCGACCGCTGATTGAACGTGTGGACTTAGGCGCCCGTGAGGCGAGCCGCGACAATGCGTCCGTGGCGGCGAGCGATCCAGGCGAGTCAGGAGTCTTAGGCCCGCCGGGATCTCCTATCTGCGGATCCCTGCGGCGGAGCCCAAGCGAGCGGCGGCCTTCTATGGAGCGGTCTTCGGCTGGAAGGTCAACGTGGATCGCGAGGATCCGAGCTTCGAGGACGGCACCGGGCACGTGATCGGCCACATCCGTTCGGATGCGGGGACCTGACCGTGGCTGTCTTCCGGGATCCGGAGGGCAACGTGGTCGGGATTTGGCAGCGCGGCTAGCGCGTGTAGCTGGGGGCATTGTGGGAGGGACCCCTTGGCGGTCCTCTTCGCTGCAACCGCAGTTGCAGGATCGGGGGCTTCAGGGGCCGCGAGTGGCCGCCCCCGCGGACCGCGGAAACCGCATTGGAATGCGGAAATCAGCCCTGCTGCGATCCGGGTAGCAATTCCGTCCGACGGATCGGATGCAATGCGCCCGCCCAATCTGTGTTGCAAAGTGGGACAGAGTGGGTTAGCGTGGCAAGTCAGAGTTGGTCAATAGGGCCGGGGTGATGAGGCTCCTCCCACCTCACCACCCCGGCCCGCTCCGAACTCAAGGGCGCCCACTTTGTCGTTTCTCGGTCAGTACGAGCACAATCTCGACGCGAAGGACCGCCTGACGGTCCCATCGAGGTTCCGCGCGGCGCTGGCTGATGGAGTCGTTCTCGCCAAGGGGCTGGACCCCTCCGTCTGGGTGTTCGCGCCCGGCGGCTATGAGAGCTTCACGAAGCAGTTCCTCGGCGAGACCAACCCGCTCGGCAAGCGCGGCCGCATGCTGCGCCGCCACTTCCACGGCGGCGCCTTCGACGACTCCCTGGACTCCGCGGGCCGCATCCGCCTGCCGAAGAAGCTGATCGAGCACGCCGGCCTGGGCGAGGGCCCGTGCATGATCGTCGGCTCGGACGACTGGTTCGAGATCTGGAGCGCCGAGCGCTGGGCCGCCTACGAGAAGGAAATGGATGCAGAGGTCTCCGATGTCGCGGAGAACCTCTCCGAGAGCGAAGGAGCCTGATGGCCACCGCAACACATCGGATAGTGGGCCCACGTACTACGGCCGCCACAAACCCCGCGGCCGGACAAACGGCCGCGTCAGCGAACCTTACGTACGTGCCCCAGGAACACGAGCCCGTTCTCGCAACCGAGCTGATCGATGTCCTCGACCCCCGTCCGGGGGAGATCTTCGTGGACTGCACCTTCGGCGGCGGCGGCCACGCGCGGCTGATCTCCGAGCGCATCGGCGCCGAGGGCGAGCTGATCGCCGTGGACCGCGATCCGGCCTCCGAGGAGCGCTGGAGCGAGTTCGCCGCGCATGCGCCTTCGCGCTCCCGCTTCCTGCGCGCCGACTTCGTCGCCGCCCTCGAGGGGCTGCGCGGCGAGGGGGTGCGTCCCGACGGGATCGTCTTCGACCTCGGCATGTCCTCGATGCAGGTCGATGCCTGGGAGCGGGGCTTCTCCTACTCCTACGACGCGCCGCTCGATATGAGGATGGATCCGACCCAGAGTCTCTCGGCCGCGACCGTGGTCAACGACTGGCCGCAGGACCGTCTGGCGAACGTGATCCGGGAGCTTGGCGAGGAGCGGCGGGCCGGCTCCATCGCGCGCGAGATCGTCAGGCGCCGGCCGATCGACACCACGGCGCAGCTCGTCACCGCCATCAAGGCCGCAATTCCGCCCTCGGAGCGCTTCGGGCGGGGTCACCCGGCCAAGCGCACCTTCCAGGCGATCCGCATCGCCGTCAACGGCGAGCTCGACGCTCTCGATCACGCCCTGCCGCTCGCCTGGGCGCTGCTGCCGACCGGCGGGCGCCTAGGCGCGATCTCCTTCCACTCGCTCGAGGACCGGCGCGTGAAGCGCTTCCTCGCCGAGCGGGCGCGCGGCTGCGTCTGCCCGCCCGAGCTACCTGTCTGTGTCTGCGGCCGCGAGCCCGAGGCCGAGCTGCTCACCAAGCGCGCGATCGCGCCCGGACCCGAGGAGGTCGAGCGGAACCCGCGCGCTTCCTCGGCGCACCTGCGCGCCGCTCTCAAGATCCGCCAGGCCGAGGAGGCCGGCTGATGGCCGCCGCTGCCACCGCCCGCAAGGCTCCGGCTCGCCGGGCTCCGGCCCGCAGGGCGCGTCCCCGTCCCGCGCCGGCCGCGCGGCTGGTGCGACCGGCCGTCGCGGGCGCTGCGCTCTTCCCGCAGGCCGCGGTCCGCAGCGCGGGGGCAGTCCGGGACATCTCCGACTCCAATCTGATCATGCGACTCACCCGGGGCCGGGGCTGGATCGCCGTCCTCGGCGCGATGCTGGTCGGGATCGTCGCCCTCAACGTGCTCAGCCTCAGCCTCACCGCGGGTTCCGGCCGCCTCTCGCTGCAGATCGACGAGCTGAAGACCGAGATCTCCGGCCTGCACGCCCAGATCGACGAACGGCTCTCCGCCGGCAGGGTGGAGGCTGAGGCCTCCCGGCTCGGGCTGGCGGTCCCCGACCCGAAGGCGATCACCTACCTGAGCGCGAGCGACGGTGACGCCGCGCGTCTGGCGCACCTGCTGGGCACCGACAGCTTCCTGATGGCGCCGAGCCAGCCCTCGAGCTATCCGGCCCCCGGCACCTCCTACGCGCCGGTCGACACATCCTCGCCCTCCGCGCCGACCACGACTGTGGCGCCGACCACCACCCCCGCCACGAGCGGCACGGCGCCGAGCTCCGGCAGCGGCTCGTCCAGCGGCGCCTCGAGCGGCAGTGGCTCCTCGTCAGGCTCCTCCGGGAGCTCCACCGGAGGCGTGGGGCTGTAGGGGCATCCGGCGATGCGACTGATCGACCGCCGGCTCGGGCTCCTCTTCTGCCTCTTCTTCCTGCTCTTCTCCTTCGCCGTCGTCCGCTCGTTCTGGTTGCAGGGCGTGCAGGGCGGCAGCCTCCGCGCGGAGGCCCACAGCCAGCAGGTCACGACGGTGACCATCCCCGGCGAGCGTGGCCGCGTACTCGACCGCAACGGCAAGGTGCTGGCGGCCTCCGAGGACGCGGCAGACGTCGTCGCCACGCCCTACCAGGTCGACCACCCCGGCCGGACGGCGATCCGGCTCCATGACGTCCTCGGCGAGCCGACCGCGGACCTGCTCAAGGCATTGTCGGATCGCAGCTCGGGCTTCGCCTATCTCGCCAGGAAGGTAGACCCGAACGTCGCCGCCGAGGTCAAGAACCTCGACATCACCGGCATCTCCACCGTCCCGACCAGCAAGCGGCTTTACCCGCAGGGAGAGCTCGCCTCGCAGGTGATCGGCGCGGTCGGCACCGACAACCAGGGCCTGACCGGGCTCGAACACTCCGAAAACAGCGTGCTGGGCGGCGCAAACGGCGAGGAGGACATCGTCCACGACGCCGTCGGCCGCCCGCTGCGGATGGAGACGGTCACCCCGGCGAGCGTCGGCGAGGACGTCCAGACCACACTCGACGCGGCGATCCAGGACAAGACCGAGACGGCGCTCAACGAGGCCGTGGACCACTACGACGCGAAGGGCGGGACCGCGATCGTCATGAACCCGAACACGGGCCAGGTGCTGGCGATGGCGAATACCCCAGGCTTCAATCCCGAGGACCTCTCCAACGCGACGTCCGACGAGCTGGAAAACCGCGCCACCGGGTTCACGTACGAGCCCGGCTCGACCTTCAAGGCCTTCACCGTCGCCTCGGCGCTCGAGGACCACGTGGTCACGCCGAGCTCGAGCTTCTACCTGCCCTCCGAGATCCACGTCTACGACCGGACGATCGGCGAGGCCGAGGCGCGCCCGCCGGTGACGCTGACCACCGCCCAGATCCTGGCCCAGTCCTCGAACGTCGGCGCGGTGACCATCGGCCTGAAGGAGGGCGCGGACCGGTTCTCCCAGTGGATCAACCGCTTCGGCTTCGGCCGGCCGACGGATGTCGGCTATCCGGGCGAGGAGCGCGGGATCGTCCCGGCCAGGGACGACTACTCGGGCTCCACGATGGGCAACCTGCCGATCGGGCAGGGCCTCTCCGTCACCCCGATGCAGATGGCGACCGCCTACTCGGCGATCGCCGACGGCGGCATCCTGCGGCGCCCGACCCTGATCGAGAGCGTCGGCGGCCAGCCGGTGGACCGGAGCACCGACCCACATCGGGTCATCACATCGAGGACCGCCGGCCAGCTCCGCCGGATGCTCGAGGGCGTGCTGGCGCCGGGAGGCACCGCGTCAGAGGTCAGCGTCCCCGGCTACACGCTGGCGGGCAAGACCGGTACGGCCCAGAAGGTCGAGAACGGCACCTACTCCGACAGCCGCTACGTCGCCTCGTTCGTCGGCTTCGCCCCGGCCAGCCATCCCAAGCTGCTGGTAGCGGTGGTCGTCGACGAGCCCCAGTACGTGCACGTCGGCGGCCAGGTCGCCGCTCCGGTCTTCGGGCAGATCGCGGAGTTCGCGCTGCCGTATCTGGGCATCTCGCCGGGCTGAGCGCCGTGCACTCCCGGCTCGCTCCTAGAATCGCGTCGGGATGGAGCTTGGCGAGCTGCTCAGAGCCTCGGGCGTCGCCGCGGATCTGCGCGGCGATCCGTCCGTGCAGGTTCGCGACCTCGCCTACGACAGCCGCCGGGTGGGCGAGGGGACCCTGTTCTTCTGCTTCGCCGGGGAGAAGACGGACGGGCATGACTTCGCGGCAAGAGCCGTGGAGGCGGGCGCCGCGGCGCTGGTAGTCGAGCGCCCGCTCGACGTCGACGTGCCGCAGGCCCAGGTCGATGACGCGAGGGCGGCGATGGCCTCGGTTGCGGCCGCGTTCAACGGGGATCCGACCTCCGAGCTCACCATCGTCGGGATCACCGGCACCAACGGCAAGACCACGACGGCGTTCCTCGTCCGCCACCTGCTCGAGGCCGCGGGGCGCCAGTGCGGCCTACTCGGCACCGTCAGGCAGGTGGTCGGCGGCCAGGTCGAGGAGGTCGAGCGGACCACGCCGGAGGCGATCGACCTGCAGCGGACCTTCAATCGGATGCTCGAGGCGGGCGACGATGCGTGTGCGATGGAGGTCTCATCGCACGCGCTCGTCCTGCATCGGGCGGACGCGATCCACTTCGCCGTCAAGGTGTTCACCAACCTGAGCCAGGACCACCTCGACTTCCACGCCGACATGGAGGACTACTTCGCGGCCAAGCGACTGCTCTTCGCCGCGGAGGGCGGCGCTCCCATAATGGAGCTCGAGGGCGGCATCTCGGTCGTCAACCTGGACGACCCATACGGCCAGCGACTCGCCGAGGAGCTGGCCACGGGAGAGGGCGGCGATTGCATCACCTATTCGGCGGCAGGCGGCGCGGCCGACCTGACCGCGCGCGACGTCACGTTCGACCCCAGCGGCTCGCGGTTTCTCTGCATGTCGCCGGATGGCCAGCTCGAGGTCCAGACGCCGCTGCCGGGCGACTTCAACGTCTCCAACGCGCTCGCGGCGCTTGCCGTGGCGCACGCGCTGGGTCTGGACCTGCGGAAGTCCGCCCAGGCCCTCGCCTCCGCCGAGCAGGTGCCGGGGCGCTTCGAGTCGATCGACGAGGGCCAGCCCTTCGGGGTCATCGTGGACTACGCCCATACTCCGGACTCGCTCGAGAACGTGCTTGGGGCGGCGCGGCGGCTGACCGGGCGGCGGCTGATCTCGGTCTTCGGCTGCGGCGGCGATCGCGACACCGAGAAGCGGCCGCTGATGGGGAGGGCCGGGGCGGAGCTCTCCGACCTCGCCGTGGTCACCTCGGACAACCCACGCTCCGAGGATCCCGACGCGATCATCGAGCAGATCCGCAAGGGGATCCCCGCTGAGCCGCACGCGGAGGTCATGGTGGAGGCCGACCGCCGCGCAGCGATCGCGCTGGCGATCGGTCGCGCGGATGAGCAGGACCTCGTGGTGATCGCCGGCAAGGGCCACGAGCAGGGACAGGAGTTCGAGGACGGACGGAAGATCCCGTTCGACGACCGCGACGTCGCCCGCGAGGAGCTCCGCAAATTGGCCGCGAGCGCCGCAAGTTGATCTCCCTCGACGGCGACCGTCTCGCCTCCCTGGCGGGGGCGGAGGTGCTGGCCCGCGGCGCTGAGGGCGGCCCGGCCCGGGCCGTGATCGACTCGCGCGAGGTTCGGGAGGGCGACCTCTTCGTCGGCCTTCCCGGCGAGCACGCTGACGGCGGGGAGTTCGGGGCGGCGGCGCTGCGCGACAGGGCGTGGGGGATCCTCGTCGGGACGCAGTGGGGACGGGAGCTGGCCGCGCAGCGCCGGGCGGGTGCCGCGCTCGACGGCGCGGGCTGGATCCTCGGCGCCGCCGATCCTCTGGCCTCGCTGCAGTCGCTGGCACGTGGCTGGCGGGAGGAGCTCGGCGCCCGCGTCGTCGGCATCACCGGGTCGACGGGCAAGACCTCGGTCAAGGACGTCTGCCGGGCGCTGCTGCCCGCGCAGGTGCAGGCGAGCCCGGAGAACTACAACACCGAGATCGGCCTGCCGCTGGCGATTCTTGCGGCCCCCGAGGGCACAGAGGTGCTGGTGCTCGAGATGGGGATGCGGAGCCCAGGCCAGATCGCCGAGCTCTGCGCGATCGCCGCGCCCGACGTCGGGGTGATCACCAACGTGGGGCCGGTGCACGTCGAGCTGCTCGGCTCGGTCGAGGCGATCGCCGCAGCGAAGGCGGAGATCATCGACGGGCTGCGGGCGGACGGGACCGCGGTGGTCCCCGCGGAGCCGGGCCCGCTCGAGCCGCACCTGGAGCGCGCGCCGAAGCTGCTGCGCTTCGGGTCCGGGGGCGACGTCGAGGCGACCTGGGTCCTGGCCGAGGCCGGGGAAACCGACGCGCTGGTCCGCACCCCGGAAGGCGAGCAGGCCTTCAAGCTTCCCTTCGTCGAGGCCCACAACCTCGACAACGCCCTGGCGGCGATCTCGGCGGGCCTGGCCCTTGGATTTCCCATCGCCGAGATGGCGGATCGGGCGCCCGGGATAGTCTTCTCGCGCCTTCGTGGGGAGCTGGTGGAGCTCCCGGAGAACGCCATCCTGATCAACGACTCCTACAACGCCAACCCGATCTCCATGCGGGCGGCGCTGGACCACCTCGCCACGCTCGAGGCGGAAGGCCGGCGGCTCGCGGTCCTCGGAGAGATGAGGGAGCTGGGGCCGGACGCCGCCGCCTACCACCGCGAGATCGGCGAGCACGCCCGCGAGCGGGGGGTCGAGCTGATCATCGGAGTGGGGGACCTGGCCGCCGCATACGAGCCGGACCAGCACGTCGCCGATGCCGACGCCGCCGCGGACGCCCTCGCCGCGGCGCTGGGACCGGGCGACGCGGTGTTGGTAAAGGGCTCGAGGGCGGTGGGCCTGGAGCGCGTGGCCGAGAAGCTGGCGGAGCGCTAGATGCTCGGGGAGATCCTGATCGCCGCGATGGGCGCGATGCTGCTCTGCATCTTCCTCGGCCCGAAGTTCATCGAGTACCTGCGTCTGCGGGAGTTCGGGCAGCAGATCCGCGAGGAGGGGCCGGAGGAGCACCATGAGAAGGCCGGCACCCCGACGATGGGGGGCCTGCTGATCTTCACCGCCGTCGCGGTCCCCTATCTGGTGCTCTCCGACCGCGACACCCAGAGCCTGGCGGTCTTCGGGGTGGCGATCGGCTGTGCGGCGATCGGATTCGCCGACGACTACCTGAAGATCACCCGGCGCCGCTCACTGGGGCTGTCCGCTCGCTACAAGCTCGTCCTCCAGGCGGGGTTGGCGCTGGGTCTCTTCTACGTCGCCCGCCATTCGGTCGGCCTCGACTCGAGCCTCGAGCTGCACATCACCCACGCGTCGCTCAACATCCCGGATTGGCTCTACGCGGTGGTGATCTTCCTGGTGATCGCGGGATCGAGCAACGCGGTCAACCTCAGCGACGGGCTCGACGGCCTGGCGGCGGGATGCTGCGCGATCGTTCTGCTCGCCTACACGGCGATCACGTTCATCACCACCGGGCAGCACAGCCTCTCGCTGCTCTCGGCATGCATGGTGGGCGGCTGCATCGGGTTCCTCTGGTTCAACGCCTTTCCGGCGTCGATCTTCATGGGAGACACCGGTTCGCTCGGCCTGGGCGGCGCGATCGGCGCGCTGGCTGTGATGACGCAGACGGAGATCCTGCTGATCATCACCGGCGGCATCTTCGTGATCGAGGCGCTCTCTGTCGCCCTCCAGGTCTTCGCCTTCAAGATGTTCCGCCGCCGCGTCCTGCTGATGGCGCCGGTCCACCATCACTTCGAGCTGATGGCCTGGTCGGAGACCAAGATCATGCTCCGCTTCTGGATCGTGGCAGCCGTCTGCGCGGGGATCGGCTTCACGCTCTACCAGCAGTCGATCGGCACCTAGCCGGACGCGCGGCTCCGCGAGATACTGGAGCCCGGCTATGACGGAGGAGAACGTCAAGTTCGTGTTGGACGGGTACGCCCGCTTCAACGCCGGCGAGAGGGTGGCGGACCTGTGGTTCTTCACCGAGGACGCCGAGTACCACACCTCGCGTGAAGATCCCGATTCCGGGGTCCACCGCGGGATCGACGCCGTCAGGCGGCAATTCGCCCGCTGGGTGGAGACGTATCCCGACCTGAGGGTGGAGCCCCTGGAGGCGATTGGAAATGGCGACAAGGTCTTCCTCTGGGTGCGCTTCAGCGGCCACGGAGAGGGAAGCGGGACCCCGGTGGAGATGGAGCTGGCTCACGTGCTCACCGTGCGGGACGGCAGGGTCGCACGCACCGTCGAGTACTTCGACAGGGCCGAGGCACTCGAGGCAGCCGGTATACGCCAATAGCCGCCGGAATCTCTCCGGAAGCCGGTCCGCCGACGCCCAGGCACGCAGGGAGTGAGGGGCCGAGGGCGAACATGGTTATGTGAACTCAGGCGAGAAGCCGCGTCCTCCCCTGCCTGAAGGGCCCTTCCTGGTGGTCGGGTTGGCACGCTCCGGCGCTGCCATCGCGCGCGTGCTCGTCGAGCGTGGCGAGACCGTCATCGGGGTCGATTCCGGCACGCCTGAGGAGGCGGCAGGGCTGGAGGCCTCAGGCGTCGAAGTCAGTTTGGGCGTGGACGGAACACGGCAACTCGATCGTGCCCGAACGGTGGTGAAGAGCCCCGGCGTGCCTCAGGACGCGCCCGTCGTCCGGGCGGCGCGCGAACGCGGCATCGAGGTCACCGGCGAGCTGGAGCTCGCCTGGCGCCTGATCCCGAACGCCTTCTGCGCCGTCACGGGCACCAACGGCAAGACCACCACGACCGAGCTGATCGGCCACCTGTACCGGACCGCGGGCCGCCCGGTCGCCGTGGCCGGCAACGTCGGCACACCGCTCGCGTCGCTGGCCGGCGCGATCGATGTGGACGCGACCGTGGTCTGCGAGGCCTCCAGCTTCCAGCTCGAGGACACCAAGTACTTCTCTCCCGAGTGCGCGGTCTTCATCAACCTCGCCCCGGACCACCTCGACCGCCACGGCACGCTCGAGGAGTACCTGGCGGCGAAGCTCAGGATCTTCGCCAACCAGGGCAACGACGACGCCGCGGTCTACAACGGCCAGACGCCGGAGCTCCAGGGACGCGATCTCGGCGGCTGCGCGCGGCGCATTCGCTTCTGCCCGGCGGAGTCGAGCTCGGCGGACCCCGACTGCGAGGTCAGCATGCGGGACGGCGTCATCTTCGCGGACGACGAGCCGCTGCTCCGCGCGGACGAGCTCCAGCTGCTCGGCGCGCACAACGTCGAGAACGCGATGGCAGCCGCGGCGGCGTCGCTCGCGTCCGGGCTGCCGCGGGACGCCGTGGCTGAGGGCCTGCTGAGCTTCCAGGGCGTCCCTCACCGCCTCGAGCGCATCAGGGAGCTCGACGGGGTCCTCTACGTCAACGACTCCAAGGCGACCAACGTGGCATCTGCCGTGGCGGGCGTCAGGGCGTTCGATGGCGGTGTGCGACTGATCGCGGGCGGTCGCGCCAAGCAGGAGAGCTTCGCGCCGCTGGCGGTGGCTGTCGGTGAGCGCTGCGTCGCCGTATACCTGGTCGGAGAGGCGGCTGATCGCCTGGCGGACGAGCTCGCCGAGACCGGCGTCGAGATCGTCCAGGCGAGCAGCCTGGAGCGAGCCGTCGAGGCCACCCACGCCGACGCCAAGCCCGGGGAGATCGTCCTGCTCTCCCCGGCCGCCGCGAGCTTCGACGCCTTCAAGGACTTCGAGGAGCGGGGAGACCGCTTCCGTGAGCTGGTGGAGGGCCTCAAGTGAGCGCCGCCGCAACGAAGACGCGGAAGCCGCCGCCCCCGCCGCTCGAGTACTCGCTGCTGCTCACCGCGACCATGTGCCTGCTGGCCTTCGGGGCGGTGATGGTCTTCAGCGCCAGCTCGGCCCGCTCGCTCCTCAACAGCGGCGGGAACGGCTTCTACTACCTCGAGCGAACCGTGATCTTCGGGGCGATCGGGCTGGTGGTGATGCGAGTCGCCTCGGTGCGCGGCGTCGCCGCCGTCAGGGTGATGACGCCGCTGATCCTGCTCACCTCCCTCTTCCTGCTCTTCGCCGTGCTGCTGCCGGGAGTCGGGACGACCGTCAACGGCGCGCAGCGATGGGTCGGGGGCGGCCTGGTCCAGTTTCAGCCCTCCGAGCTGGCGAAGGTGGCTCTCGTCCTCTACGGGGCGTACCTGCTGGCGGCCGAGCCGAAGCGCGCCAGGACCCTGGGCGGACTGGGGCCATACCTGCTGATCGTCGGCCTGTCCGTCCTGCTGATCGCGAAGGAGCCCGACCTGGGCACCGCGATCGTCGTCTCCTTCGCGGTCTGCTGCGTGCTCTTCCTCGCCGGCGTCAAGCCGCGAACGCTGGCGCCGGTGGGCGCGGTGATCGCGTTCGTCGCGGTGGTGATGATCGCGATGCACCCCTACCAGGAGGCTCGCCTGACCGGCTTCCTCCATCCCGGCAGCGACACCAGCGGCGCCGGGTTCCAGGCGAAGCAGGCCACCATCGCGGTCGGCTCCGGCGGGCTCACCGGCGTGGGGCTCGGCGAGAGCGTCCAGAAGGCCTCCTATCTCCCCGAGGCCCACACGGACATGATCGCGGCGGTGATCGGCGAGGAGCTTGGGCTCGTCGGAATGTTCGTCCTCGTCGGGCTGTTCGGGATGTTCGGCTACGCGGGCCTGAGGGCGGCGCATCGGGCGCGCGATCGCTTCAGCAAGCTGCTCGCCGCCGGCCTCACCTCGCTGATCATGGCCCAGGCGGCCCTCAACCTCTTCGCGGTGCTCGGGCTCGCGCCGCTGACCGGAGTACCCCTGCCATTCGTGTCGTATGGAGGGACGAGTCTCGTGATCACCCTCGCCGCGGCGGGTCTGATCCTGAACGTTGCCCGACGACCCGCGCAGGCGGCCTCGCGCAGCGGTTCCGGCCGAGGCACGGCCGCGCGCCCTGCGAGACTGCGCGTGGTGGAGGGCGGCACCAACACCAGAAGAAAGCGCGCAACAAGTGGCACGAGTCGTGATAGCGGCCGGCGGCACGGCGGGGCACGTCGTACCGGCGATCGCCGTCGCCGACGCGCTTCGGGCTGAGGGCGCCGAGGTCAGCTTCCTCGGGACGCGCGAGCGCGCCGAGGCGGAGCTCGTCCCCGAGGCCGGGTACGAGATCGACTTCCTGCGCGTCAGCGGACTGGACCGGCGGAATCCGTTGAAGGCGGTCCGCGCGGCATGGCGGGCCGGCCGCGCCGTCGGGGCCGCCCGCAAGGTGCTCGCACGGCGCCGAACGGACGTCGTGCTCGGCGGCGGTGGCTACGTCGCCGGCCCAGCCGGTCTCGCGGCGGTCAGGATGGGGCTGCCGCTGGTCCTCACCGAGGCCGATAGCCACCTCGGCCTGGCCAACCGCATGCTCGCCCGCCGGGCCGAGCGCATCTGCCTGGCCTTCCCGATCCCGGGACGGGATGGCGGGCCCTACGTGGTGACGGGCCGGCCTGTCCCGCATGCGGTCCTGGAGGCCGACGCGACGGTCGCTCGCCGCCACTTCGGGATCCCGGAGCCCGCCGACTGCGTCACCGTCGTCGGCGGCAGCCTCGGAGCGCGCTCGATCAACCTGGCCGCCTTCGACGCATTCCCGCACCTCCCCGGTGACCACGTGGGACAGCCCTGGGTCCTCCACGTCGCCGGTCGAAGGGACTACCCGGAGCTGCGGCGCCGCTGGGACGAGGAGGGCCGCCCCGAGCGCTACACGCTGCTTCAGTACGAGCCCAACCTCGGGGACGTCCTGGCCGCCGCGGACCTGGTCGTCGCCCGGGCGGGCGGCTCCGTGATGGAGATCGCGGCCGCGGGCCGTCCCGCCATCCTGATCCCGTACCCCCATGCGACCGGCGACCATCAGACGACCAATGCCCGCTGGATGGCCGGTGGCGGCGCGGCCGTCGTGATCCCGGACGACGAGCTGACCGCGGAGCGCCTGAGCGCCACCATCGCCGAGCTGCTCGGCGATGAGGACCGTCTGCGGGAGATGGGAATCGCCGCGCGACGGCTTGCCAAACCCGACGCGGCCGAGCGAATCGCCCGCGAGGTGCTGGAGGCGGCCGATGGCTGAGGACATGGACGGCCGCAAGCTCCACTTCATCGCGATCGGCGGGGCCGGCATGAGCGGGCTCGCCCTCGTCTGCCGCCAGCTCGGCGCCGAGGTGAGCGGCTCGGACCGGGCCGAGTCCTCATATGTGGAGCGACTGCGGGCAGCCGGAATCGAACCGCATCTGGGACACGACGCCGAGCAGGTCCCCGCTGAGGCGGACGTGGTGGTCTCCACCGCCGTTTCCGAGGACAACCCTGAGCTGGTCCGGGCGCACGAGCGGGGGCAGCGGGTGATCCACCGCGGCGAGCTGCTCGCCGAGCTCTGCTCGCAGCGCCGCCTGCTGGCGATCGCGGGCACCCACGGCAAGACCACCACGGCCGCGATGTGCATCTGGGCGCTGCGCGCGACCGGCGCCGACCCCTCGTTCTTCCTCGGAGGCGAGCTGCCGGGAGCCGGCGCGGATGGCGAGCCCACCAACGCCGGCTGGGGGCAGGGCGAGTGGGTCATCGCCGAGGCCGATGAGAGCGACGCCAGCTTCCTGAAGCTGCAGCCGGAGGTCGCGGTGATCACCAACCTGGAGCTCGACCATCACTCTCGCTGGAGC
This sequence comes from uncultured Solirubrobacterales bacterium, assembly GCA_963774305.1. GTDB lineage: Bacteria > Actinomycetota > Thermoleophilia > Solirubrobacterales > 70-9 > DASUPK01. The sequence continues at coordinate 83,858 of CAVZEM010000003.1, forward strand.
TCCCTGGCCGAGCTCTCCGAGGCGTTCGCCGCGTTTGCCGCCCCGGCAAGCGGGCTGGTCACCGGCACGGACGTCCGCCTGCCGGGCCAGGAGGCCCAGCGCGTGGTGCGCTTCGCCCTCGAGCCCGCCGCCGGCGAGCCGCCCCAGCAGGCCGAGCTGCTCGCCACCGAGATCGGCTCCCAGCCGGGCGGCGGCACTCGCTTCCGGGCACAGGGAGCGGGGATCGACACGGAGGTGTCTCTGCAGGTCCCGGGCCGCCACAACGTCGCGAACGCCCTGGCGGCGCTGGGTGGGCTGTCGCTCGCCTCGGCGGACGTCGAGTCATGCGCGCGGGCGCTCGCGGACTTCCCGGGAGTGGCGCGGCGGCTGGAGCTGAAGGGGGAGGCGGAAGGCGCTCGCATCTACGACGACTACGCGCATCACCCGACTGAGGTGGCGGCGGTCTTGGAGGCCGCGCGGGACCTGGAGCCCCGGCGGCTGATCGCTGCGTTCCAGCCACACCTCTACTCCCGCACCAAGGCGCTGGCGACGGAGTTCGGCACCGCCCTGGCTGCGGCAGATGAGGTGGCCGTGCTCGACGTCTATCCGGCCCGCGAGGAGCCGGTGGGAGAGCTCGAGGGCGTCAGCGGCTTGATGGTCGCGAGCGCCGCCGCGGATCATGCTCGCGGGCGCCCGGTCTGGTGGCTGCCGACGGCCGAGCTCGCCGCCCAGGCCCTGCGGCCGCGCCTGGCGGAGGGAGACGTGCTGATCACGATCGGGGCCGGCGACGTCTACAGGCTCGCCGATGCCCTCGTCGACGGAGCCGAGGGCCGATGAGCGTCCCGAAGGGAGTCGAGCGTGACTATCCGCTCTCGAGGCTCACCACCGTCAGGGCCGGCGGCTCGGCGGACTTCTTCGCACGCCCGGAGACGGAGGAGCGGGTGATCGAGCTGCTCGCCTGGGCCGATGGGGAGGGACTCCCGGTCGGCGTTGTGGGATCGGGATCGAACCTGCTCATCTCCGACGAGGGCTTTCGCGGACTGGTGATGAAGCTCACCGGCGCCCTGACCCGGGTCGAGCGAGAGGGCACCCACATCGTCTGCGGCGGCGGGGCGCGCCTACCCTCGGCGGCGGCCAAGGCGGGGGGTTGGGGGCTCACGGGGCTCGAGTTCGGGGTGAACATCCCCGGCACGGTCGGAGGGGCTGTGCGAATGAACGCGAACGCGTATGGGGGAGAGCTCGGGCGGGTCCTCGAGCGGGTCACGGTGTGCACCCCCGGCGGCTCCGAGGAGCGGCAGCCCGAGGACCTCGGCTTTCGCTATCGGGGCTCCAATCTCGGCAAGCGGGAGGTGGTCGCGCGGGCGACCTTCGCCCTCGCCGACGCGAATCCGGCCGACGTCAAGGCCACCATGGCGGACATGCGGCGCAGGCGAAAGGAGGCCCAGCCCTCCGGGATCAAGACCTTCGGGTCGACCTTCATGAATCCCGATGACCCGCGAGCCGAGGGGCGCTCGGCCGGGCAGCTGCTGGACGCGGCCGGTTGCCGAGGCCTTCAGGTCGGCGGGGCTCGGCTGTCCCCCAAGCACGCGAACTTCGTGGAGAACACCGGCGGCGCGACCACCTCCGACATCCTCGAGGTGATGGCGGAGGCCCGCCGCAAGGTCCACGACCGCTTCGGCGTCACGCTGGAGCCGGAAGTGCAGGTCCTGGGGGAGGTGAGCTGGCCGGAGGGATGGCAACTCGGGATGTAACTCGGAGGGCGCCCGCCCGGCGGGCTCCTGCGCGGAGAGCGCCGGTCGCGCGAGGGACAGTCATCCGCCGCCGCCTGCTGGCGGCCGCGGTGGTCCTGCTGGTGCTCTACGGCGGCTACATGCTCTGGTTCCGGAACCTGTCCTGGTTCGCGATCCACGACGTCACCATCAAGGGCGCGACAACCAACGAGCGCCAGATCAAGGAGGCCGTGGAACAGGTGGCCGGCGACATGACCACGCTGCACATCAAGGACGGTGAGCTCCGGGACGCCGTGGCGAGCTTCCCCACGGTGGCCTCCGTCGGGGCGAGCACGAGCTTTCCCCATGGCCTCGAGGTGACCATCACCGAGCGGCTCCCCGTCGCCTTCATCCGGGTCGGCGGCCAGGAGACCGCGGTCTCCGCCGACGGCTACCTGCTGGCCGGCGCGGACTTCGACGCCAAGGCCCTGCCGCGGATCGAGGGGGCGGCGGCCCATGGTGTCCGCCTGGACGATGACGCCGCAGCGCAGGCGGCGATCCTGGGGGCGACCCCCGGACCCCTGAAGAACCGCATCACGGCGTCGACTTGGGATGAGGGGCGCGGCGGCGTGGTCGTCGACCTGAACAACGGGCCCGAGGTGCGCTTCGGGGACGGTTCGCGCGCCCGGGACAAGTGGGAGGCGGCCGTCGCGGTGCTCTCCGGCGACGAGCGCGGCTCGCCGTCCTACCTCGACGTCAGCGTGCCCGATCGTCCCGTTTCGGGCGGCTGAGCGCTCTCGAGGGCGCCCTCGACGCGACCTGCAACGAGCCGTGCATCCGAAATTCGGGCATCGGAGGGTCTGTGGCCACCCGATGCGGGGCGCCCGGAGGGTCACTCCGGAAATGCATGATTTGCAGGGAGTTTCTGGGGTCTCAACCAACCCTGGACCTCGACCTCGATAGTAGACTCACCCCATGGGAACTCTCAAGCCAGACTTGAGACTGCAGGCTTGCGCGAGGCAGGAAACCGCGTACCCTGTTCGTAAATCGGTATTGCCCCGCAACCGAATCAGCGGTCTCGGGGCTCGGAGCAGGACCAACAATGGAAACGTCATATCTGGCCGTAATCAAGGTCGTCGGAGTCGGTGGCGGCGGTTCGAACGCCGTCAGCCGCATGGTCGACGCGGGTCTCCGCGGCGTTGAGTTCGTCGCGGTCAACACCGATGCGCAGGCTCTCCAGGCCTGCGACGCCGACGTCAAGATCGGCATCGGCCATAACCTGACCAAGGGCCTCGGCGCGGGCGCCAACCCCGAGGTCGGCGCCGGCGCGGCCGCGGAGTCTCGCGATGAGATCAAGGACGCGCTGAAGGGCGCGGACATGATCTTCATCACCTGCGGTGAGGGTGGCGGCACCGGTACCGGCGCGGCCCCCGTGATCGCCGAGATCGCCAAGCAGGAGATCGGCGCGCTCACCGTCGGCGCGGTCACCAAGCCCTTCGAGTTCGAGGGCAAGAAGCGCATGGCCCAGGCCGAGGAGGGGATCGACCGGCTCCGCAAGGAGGTCGACACCCTGATCACCGTCCCGAACGAGAAGCTGCTGCAGATCGTCGAGCGGCGGACCACGATCCTCGAGGCCTTCCGCGAGGCCGACGACATCCTTAGGCAGGGCGTCCAGGGCATCACAGACCTCATAACAATCCCGGGGTTGATCAACCTTGACTTCGCCGACGTCCGCCTGGTCATGCACCAGGCCGGCTCGGCGCTGATGGGCGTCGGCACCGGGACCGGCGAGAACCGCGCCGTCGAGGCCGCCAAGGCGGCCATCACCTCGCCTCTGATCGAGGAGCAGATCGACGGCGCCAAGGGCATGCTGCTGAACGTCACAGGCGGCGAGGACCTGGGTCTCTTCGAGGTCAACGAGGCGGCGCGGATGTGCATCCAGGCCGCTGACTCGAACGCAAACATCGTCTTCGGTGCTGTGGTCGACTCCTCGATGCATGAGGAGGTACGCGTCACCGTGATCGCCACCGGTTTCGAGGGATTCGAGATGATCGCCCGGGCGCCGGAGTTCACTGCCCGCGCGGCTGAGCGCCGCCCGGCGGCCGTTGGTCGCAGCCAGGAGTCGCTGTCGGACTTGAGGATCTCCGAGTCCGAGATCGACGTCCCGGATTTCCTTAAGTAGCCACTGGCATCAAGGAGCGTTGAGGGCGCGTCTCGCCTCGTCTTCCTGGTGGGGGAGGAAGAACTCCGCCCGGATCGCCTTCCCATCAGGGTCGAACGTCCACAACGTCCAGGACTCGATCTCCATCTCGATCCCGCTGCCGGCGCCTCGGGCGGTCGCGCGCTGACGAACGAGGACCCGGTTCCCGGCCACCTCGAACTCTTCGATCTCGATCACCTGAGACTCGAAGGCGTCCGGCTCCATCCATGCGCGCAGAGCCTTCGCGCCCCTTACGTCCGACTGGCCACCGGGCCTGGTGAAGACGATGTCCGGGTGCGCGAACTCCATTGCCGCATCGAAGTCCTCGGCGTTGAACAGCTCATAACCGCGACGCAGCCGCTCGATCAGATCCTCTTCGGGGATGTTCATGAGCGCCAGTATCGTCCCGAATCATGGAAGCAGGGACGCTGAAGAGGACTCCGCTCTATGAGGCCCACGTCGAGGCTGGCGCGAGGCTGGTGCCGTTCGCCGGCTGGGAGATGCCGGTGGAGTACGACGGGATCAAGGCCGAGCACCTGAGGGTGCGGAACAGCTGTGGCGTCTTCGACGTCTCCCACATGGGCGAGATCGAGACCGAGGGGCCTCAGGCGGCGGATCTCCTGCAGCGGCTCCTCTCGAACGACGTCTCGAAGATCGAGATTGGCGGCGCGCAGTACTCGTGCCTCTGTCGCGAGGACGGCGGTGTGCTCGACGACCTGTTCACCTACCGGCTCGGAGAGGACCGCTACCTGACGGTTACGAACGCCTCGAACCACGAGCGCGACCTGGAGTGGTTCGAGGCCCACGCGGTCGAGTTCGAGGCCGAGGTCCACGACAAGATCTACGCGTACGCGATGCTCGCGGTGCAGGGGCCGGAAGCGCGTCAGATCGTCCAGCGAGTCACCGACGGGGAGTTGCCCCCTCGCTTCAAGACGGCTGAGCTGCCGGTCGCAGGCGCACCGTCTCTTGTCTGCGGGACCGGCTACACAGGCGAGGATGGCGTCGAGCTGCTGATGGCGCCGGACGACGCCAGGACCGTCTGGGATGCGCTGATCGGCGGCGGCGCCGGTCCCGCTGGTCTGGGCGCGCGGGACACCCTCCGCCTGGAGGTCAACTACTGCCTATACGGCAACGACCTGACCGAGGAGCGCACGCCGATCGAGGCGGGGCTCGGCTGGTGCGTCAAGGAGGACACTGGGTTCATCGGTTCGGAGGCCTGCCGGCGGGTCCGCGACGAGGGGCCCAAGGAGGTGCTCGAACCCTTCGTGATCACGGGCGCCGGGATCCCCAGACAGGGCAACCCGATCGTCTCGGGCGATGAGGAGGTTGGTGTGGTGACCAGCGGCACGCTGTCTCCCTGCCTCCAGGTAGGCATCGGCATGGGCTACGTCCGCAGCGACCTGGCCGAGCCCGGGACCCAGCTCGAGATCGACGTCCGGGGCAAGCGACGCCCCGCCGAGATCCGCGAGCGGCCGCTCTACCCCAAGGACGGATAGGTTTCCGGCGTGGCCGACGAGAGTTATCCCGACGACCTTCGCTACCACCCCGAGCACGACTGGGCGCGCGTCGAGGGCGACACCGCGACCTTCGGCGTCACCTGGTACGCGCAGGACGCCCTTGGCGAGGTCGTCTTCTATGAGCCGCCCGAGGTCGGCAAGGACGTCAAGAAGGACGAGGCCTACGCCGAGGTCGAATCGGTGAAGGCCGTCTCCGATGTCTACGCGCCCCTCTCGGGCGAGGTGACCGAGGTCAACTCTGCGCTCTCCGAGACCCCGGAGAAGATCAACGAGGATCCCTACGGCGAGGGCTGGATGGTCAAGGTGAAGCTCTCGGATCCCTCGGAAGCGGATGCGCTGATGGACGCGGCGGCGTACAAGAAGCTGCTCGAGGACTCCGACTAGTCTGGAAGCCATGAGGCCGTCGCCGTGAGCGGCCAGGCGCTTGGGCTTGCCGTCTCGGTTTTCCTCGCCTGTGCGGTGGAGGCGGTCGAGGCACTGACGATCGTGCTCGCCGTCGGGACGACGCGCAGCTGGCGCTCTGCGCTCAGTGGCACGGCGGCTGCTGTGTTGGCGCTGGCCGTCGCCACCGCCCTCCTGGGGCCCAGGCTGACATCACTTCCTATCGACACCCTCCGGCTGGTCGTGGGCGGCCTGCTCCTGGTCTTCGGGCTCCAGTGGCTGCGGAAGGCAATCCTGCGGGCTGCGGGGCTGAAGGCACAGCACGACGAGGAGGAGATCTACCGGGAGGAGGCCCAGGCGGCTATAGCCGCCGGCGCGGCCCGTGCAGACTTCGATCCCTATTCGTTCACGATCGCCTTCAAGGGGGTTCTGCTGGAGGGACTCGAGGTCGTCTTCATTGCGCTGACCTTCGGCGCGAACCAGCACCGCCTCGGGCTGGCTGCGGTGGCGGCGATCGCCGCGGTGCTCCTGGTCGCCGCTGTCGGCGTCGCTATCCGGGCCCCGCTCGCCCGCACGCCGGAGAACGCCATGAAGTTCAGCGTCGGCGTGATGCTGACCTCCTTCGGCATCTTCTGGGGCTCTGAGGGCGCTGGCGCCAGCTGGCCGGGCGGCGATGCCGCACTACTCGCCATCGTCCCAGCCGTGCTGGCGTTCTCGCTCCTCCTGGTGCGGGCATTCCGGACGCCCGTGATCGACGCCCCGGCGGCAAGAGCATGAAACGCCTTCGCGACGCGGCAGTCGGAGTCTGGGAGTTCGTTGCGGGCGACGACTGGGTGACAGCAGCCGGCGTGGTCGCCGCTCTTGGACTGACGGGCCTCGTCAGCGAACGGACCACGGCCTGGGTCGTCATGCCGGTCGCTGTGGCCCTTCTGCTCGCCCTCTCCATTCACCGCGAGGCGCGAAAGCGGAACTCAGACTGAGTGGCTTGGCTATCCTGCCCGGCCGAGCGATGAGGCTCGCTCCTAACCGCGGTTGACGCCGCTGATGGCCTCTACGTCGATGTCCACGACACCAGGAGGTCCTCAGTGACTTACGCGTTGGTCGCGATCTTCGGCGCCGCGGGGGCGGTCAGCCGCTATTGGGTCGACGGCTGGATCAGCGATCTGACCCACGGCCAGTTTCCCTGGGGGACCTTCGTGATCAACGTGGCAGGAGCGTTCGCGCTCGGCCTGCTGGTCGCGCTTACCACCGAACGGCTGCTCCCACATCCGAACTGGCGTATCGCACTGGGTATCGGCTACCTGGGCTCGTTCACGACCTTCTCGACGTACGCGTACGAGAGCGTCAAGCTCGCCGAGGACGGCGCCGTGGGACTCGCTCTGGTGAACTCCGTAGGGATGGTCGCCATCGGCATGCTGGCCGCGTTCACGGGACTTGCCGTCGGGAGGACGCTGTGAAGCTCGAGGGCGAGGGCAAGCTGCTGCGGATCTTCATCGGCGAGTCCGACAAGCACGGGCGCAAGCCGCTCTACCAGGCGATCGTCGAGATGCTGCGGGAGGAGGGGATGGCCGGCGCCACGGTCCTGCGGGGAATCGAGGGCTTCGGGGCCACATCGCACCTGCACACGGCCCGCATCCTGCGCCTCTCCGAGGACCTCCCGATCGTGATCGAGGTCGCCGACACGGCCGAGCGGATCGAGGCGATCATGCCGAGGATCGACGAGATGGTCAGCGACGGGATGGTGACGCTCGAGCGGGTGGAGGTCGTCACCTACCGCGCCCAGGAGAAGGGCGATTAGCCGGGGTCTGCCGGCCGGCCCATCGGTGAGCGGCACTACGATGAGTCGTCCGTGAGCCGGTACACGTCCGCAACCGACCAGGACCGCCAGGAGATGCTCGACGCCGTCGGGGTCTCCTCGATCGACGAGCTGTTCGACGTCATCCCCGAGGCCGTGCGCCTCGGCCGGCCGCTGGAGCTTCCGGATGGCAAGCCGGAAACCGAGGTCTACGACCGCCTGGCGGGGCTGGCCGCCCGCAACGCCCACGCGGAGGCCGAGACCAGCTTCCTGGGCGCCGGCATGTACGACCACTACGTCCCGGCGATCGTCGACGCGATCACGAGCCGCTCGGAGTTCCTGACGCCGTACACGCCCTATCAGCCGGAGATCTCCCAGGGCGGCCTGCAGGTGATGTTCGAGTTCCAGACCGCGATGTCGGAGCTCACCGGCCTGCCCGTCTCGAATGCGGCGCTCTACGAGGGGCCCTCCGCGGTGGCATCCGCCGCCTACCTGGCGATCGGCGCCACGGGCGGGAAGAAGCTGGTCGCCTCTCGCGGCGTCCATCCGCACAGCCGTGAGTCGCTGCTGACCTACGGCGAGGGCTACGGCACGGAGCTCGTCGAGGTTCCGCTTGCCGGCGGGGTGACCGATGCCTCGGCCCTGGCCGAGGCGATCGACGACGAGACCGCCGCCGTCTTCCTGCAGCAGCCGAACTTCCTGGGCGCGGTCGAGGACATCGAGGCGCTCGGCGCCAAGGCGAAGGAGCACAGTGCGCTGGTGGTCGTCGCCTGCGACCCGATCGCCCTGTCGATCCTGAAGCCGCCCGGCGAGTGCGGCGCGGACGTCGCTGTGGGGGAGGGCCAGCCGCTCGGCAACCGGCTCGACTACGGCGGGCCGTCGTTTGGCTTCTTCTGCGCCACCGAGGAGCAAATCCGGCGCATGCCGGGCCGCATCGCCGGTGAGACCACCGACGTCGACGGGCGTCGCGGCTTCGTCCTCACTCTTCAGACCCGCGAGCAGCACATCCGTCGCGAGAAGGCGACCCACAACATCTGCACCGCCCAGGCGCTGAACGCGCTGGCGGGCATGATCCACCTCGCCTGGCTGGGCAAGCGCGGCTTCGTCGAGCTCGGAGAGCTCCTGGTGCGGCGCACGGCGTATGCCCGCGAGCGCCTGGCCCAGGTGGACGGGGTGGAGGTGCTGCACGACGCTCCGGTCGTCCGCGAGTTCGCCGTCTCGCTGGATGCCCCCGTGGCCCAGGTGCTGGACCGCTGCGCCGCCGAGGGCATCGGCGCCGGCTACCCGCTCGGTCGGGACTACCCGGAGTATGAGAACGGACTGCTGGTCGCGCTCACCGAACGCCGCAGCAGGCAGGACATCGATCGCCTGGCGGACGTGCTCGAACGGGCCGTCGCGGACCTCCGCGGATCTCAGGTGGCGGAGGGGGTGGCGTCGTGATGGTGGATGCGAGGGTGCTCCGAGGCGGAGCCGAGGAGCAACCCGTTTGATGGCGAAGCCGGATCAACAGAATGCCGAGACCCCGATGCAGCGCGACCGCGCTACGACGATTTACGAGCGCTCGGTCGAGGGCCGCCGCGCCGCGACCCTGCCCGAGGCGGGCGTCGAGGAGCGCCCGATCGACGAGCTCATCCCCAAGAACCTCCTGCGGGGCGAGCCGGCGGAGCTCCCCGAGATCTCCGAGCCGGAGATCGTCCGGCACTACAACCGGATCTCGCGGCGGAACTTCGACCTCGACACCGGCTTCTATCCGCTCGGCTCCTGCACGATGAAGCACAACCCACGCCTCAACGAGCGGGTCGCGGCGCTGCCGGGCCACGCGCGCCTGCACCCGGCGCAGGAGCCGAGACGCGCGCAGGGCGCACTCGAGCTGATGTGGCTGCTGCAGCAGTCCCTCTCCGAGATCTGCGGCCTGCCCCACGTCAGCCTCCAGCCCTCGGCGGGCTCTCACGGCGAGCTTGCGGGCCTCCTCCTGACCCGGGCCTACCACGCCGACCGCGACGAGAACCGGACCAAGGTGCTCACCCCGGACACCGCACATGGCACCAATCCCGCCACGGTGACGATGGCCGGATACGAGGTCGTGAAGCTGGCCTCGAACGAGAAGGGCGGCATCGACCTCGACGACCTGCGCTCGAAGGCCGGTGACGACACCGCCTGCCTGATGCTCACCAACCCGAACACCCTCGGGCTGTTCGACGAGAACATCGAGGAGATCGCCTCGATCGTCCACAAGGCGGGGGGAACCCTCTACTACGACGGCGCCAACCTGAACGCGATCATGGGCCACTGCCGACCGGGCGACATGGGCTTCGACATCGTCCACGTCAACCTGCACAAGTCCTTCTCGCAGCCCCACGGCGGGGGCGGCCCGGGTGCCGGCCCGATCGCCTGCTCGGACCGGATCGAGCCGTTCCTGCCGCGCCCGCAGGTCGTCCGGCGCGAGCCGCAGAACGGGGGAGAGCCCTCGTTCGACCTCGACTACGAGCGGCCCAGGTCGATCGGCCGCCTGCGCGGCTTCCAGGGCAACTTCGGCGTCTTCGTGCGCTCCTACGCCTACATCCTCAGCCTCGGCGGCGACGGCCTGCAGGAGGCCTCAGAGACCGCGGTCCTGAACGCCAACTATCTGCTCGCGAAGCTGAGCGAAGGGAACGCGGGCAAGTACACGCCGGTCGCCTTCGACAGTCGCCCGATGCACGAGTTCGTCCTCTCCGGGGCCCCAGCGAAGAAGGAGCTCGGCATCAAGACGCTGGACATCGCGAAGCGGCTGCTCGACTTCGGCATGCACCCGCCGACCGTCTACTTCCCGCTGCTCGTGGACGAGGCGCTGATGGTGGAGCCCACCGAGACCGAGACGCGCGAGACGCTCGACGCCTTCGCCGAGGCGATCGAGTCGATCCTCGAGGAGGCCATGGAGGACCCGGCGATCGCCCAGCAGGCGCCCTACACGACCCCGGTTCGCCGCCTCGACGAGGTGGCCGCGAACCGGAATCCGGTGGTGAGACAGCGCATCTAAACGCCTCAGGGCGCCGGCCGCCCCCTAGGTGCTCGGCGGCTGGCGCCCCGTGACTGTTCAGGCGGGCGACGCTGCACCCCTACATACGGGGCGCCCCGTCGCTTGGATCACTAGCCCTTGACGATCTTCACTCCCGGAACCTTGAGCGCCGTGATCTCGGCGTGGTTCACCTGGGCCGCCGCGGACGTCTGGCACAGGAGCTGCGCCGTGGTGGCAGCCTTCGCCTGCCCGACGACCTCCATCGCGACGTTCTGGCTGGCCGAGAGCGTCCCCGTGCCGATGAACGTGTCCGACTGGTCCTGACCGACGCCGTTCACCCTCAGGTAGCAGACGATGTTGGCGCTGGCCGCGTTCTGCCGAACGTCGAACGTCGTCCGCACGTCATAGCTGCCCTGGCTCAGGCTGAGCGTTCCCAGAGTCGAGAGCGACGGACCGAGGTTCGCCGGCCCTGGGATCGTGAGCTCGGTGACGTTCGTCTTCTTGGCGATCGTCTTGTTCATCTTCTTGGCAGTTACGCCGTTGCTTGCCCCGATCACGGGCGTAACGAGCAGGGCAGCCGCCAGTACCGCGGCCAGAGCGGCCGGCACGACCCAGCGCGCGGCCCCTGTCTTCAAAAACGCCATGAATCCCTCCTTGTAGTTGCCTCGCGCCCGGATCGAGGGGGCGCACACCGGTCAGCCTCTCACGGCGACCGGAGGGCAAGCAGGCGAGGTCTAGTCGATCTCGAGTTCGCCGAGGTCGGGCAGCTTCTGCCTGGTCGAGAGGACGGGCTCGAACGGGTCGCCCTCCTTCTCGACGCGCTTGATCGCGTCCGGGATCTCGAAGCGGAGCTTGTCGACCTTTCTGCTCTTCGCCGCGCGCTCGACCTCCCGCCAGTGCAATGGAATCGAGGCGGTGGGGTGTTCCCGGGCGCGCAGGGAGTAGACGGCGATCGTCGTCTTCTTCTGGTGGTTCTGGCTCCAGTCGACGAAGACCTTGCCGCGCCGGTCGACCTTGGCCATCTTCGAGACGACCTCCTTCGGGGTCTGCTTCTCCAGCAGCTGAGCGACGGCCTTGGCGAAGGGGCTTGTCTGCTCGTACGTGACCTTGCTGTTGAGCGGGAAATAGACCTGGAGGCCCTTGCCGCCGGAGACCTTCGGAAATCCCTCGAGCCCGAAGGTCCCGAACAGCTCCCGGACCCGCAGCGCGACCTTGCAGCACTCGGCGAGCCCTGCCGGGGCGCCCGGGTCGAGATCGAACGCGAGCACAGTCGGTTGCTCCATGCGCGTCGCCTTCGAGAGAGAGGGGTGGAGCTCGAGGGCCGCAAGCTGGGCCATCCAGATCAGCGTCGGGCGGTTCTCGCACAGGCAGAAGTCGATCTCTCCCGCCCGCCGATCGACGTAGATCGGGGTCGTCTTGACCCAGTCCGGCCGGTGCTTCGGGCAGTTCTTCTCGAAGAACGAGGTCTGCGGCTTGCCGACGCCCTCAGGGAACCGGCGGAGCGTCAGTGGCCGTCCCTTCAGATGGGGCAGGATCAGGTCGGCGACCCGGGCGTAGTAGTCGATCACCTCCGCCTTGGTCGTTTTGGTCTTCGGGTAGAGGACCTTGTCGAGATTGGTCAGCTTGACCTTGCGCCGACCGATCGTTACTTCGATGCCCTTGGCTATGCCTTGGCCTTCTTGCGCGACGTTGACTTGCGGCCGTTGCTGGAGCTCTTCGATTTCGAGCTCTTCGATTGCGAGGACGACTTGGCTTTCGGCTTGGGTTTCGCCTTGGCCTTGCCGTCCGCGGCCGCCTCCTCCCCCTTGACGGCGGCGAGGCTCTCCTCGAGAGCCGCCATCAGGTCCGGAGCCTTGGTCGGCTTCGGCTCCTCGGTCGGCGCACTCACGACCTCCTTGCCGGCGGCCTTGCGCTCGAGCAGGTCCAGTAGCTCCTCGCGGTACTCGTCGCGGTACTGGTTGGGCTTGAAGTCACTGGTCAGGGACCCGATCAGCTGCTTGGCCATTTCGATTTCCCGCTGGTCGGGCTTCTTCGGCTTGGCGTCCTCGAAGACGTCATCGAGATCCTTCGGCGAGGTGACCTCGTCGTGGAAGCGCATGGTGGTGAGGGTGAGGACGTCGTCCATCGGGCGGATCGCGGCCAGATGCTCCTTGTTGCGGAGCACGAACCGGGCGATCGCGACCTTGCGCGCGTCCTTCATCGCCTGGACGAGCAGGGCGTAGGCACGCTCGGCGCCCTTGTCGGGACCGAGGTAGTACGGCTGCTCGAAGTAGATCGGGTCGATGTCGTCGAGGTCGACGAAGTCCTGGATCTCGATCGTCCGGGACCGTTGCGGCTCGAGCTCGGAGAGCTCGTCGCGGCTCAGGACCACGTACTGGTCCGGCGCGTACTCGTAGCCCTTGACGATCTTCTCGTAGGGGACCTCCTTGCCATCGGACTCGGCCACGCGCTTGTGCTTCACGCGCGAGCCGTCGCCCTCCCGAAGCTCACGGAAGCGCACGGTCTGCTTGGAGACCGCGCTGTAGAGCTTCACGGGCACGTTCAGGAGCCCGAAGCTGATCGATCCACTCCAAATCGCCCTAGCCACGCTCAATCACCTCGATCCGAATCCTTCGACATTGCGGAGGTTACCCCTGGGCGTGCGTCCCCAATCGGGCGCTCTCTTGCGTCTCACGGTCGTTATGACCACCGCCAAGCCCGAAACTCATCGCTCGGCCGTCAGCCGCTCGTACTCGCTGCGAGCCCGTCCCTCGTCGAGATAGTCGTACATCTCCTTGAGCCTGCCGTCCTCGTAGCGCATCAGCTGGAAGAACGGGGTTGTGACGGCCGCCCCGCTGGCGGGGCCCTTGACGTTCACTTCGACTCCTGAGAGCACGTAGTCGCCGCGTCCCTCGAGCGAGAAGGGCACCATCTTGAAGTGGCCGCCGTCCTCGAGCAGGTCGCGAACGTGTGCGGCCAAGGCGTCCGCCCCGCGAAAGACACCGGTCTCCGGGAACTCGGGCGCCTCGTGGAGAACGATGTCAGGCGCCCAGACCCGCTCGAATCCCGGCAGGCCCTCGTCGTTCCACTCCTCATACCAACGCCGCGTCCGTGCGACGTTCGCCTCGACCGTATCGGCCATTTCCGGCGAGTCTAGGACTCCCTGACCACCTCGCGCGGGTCCTTGTCGTCGCGCATGCCCTTGAACGCGGGCTGCCGAAGGGTTCCCTCGTTGGTCCACTCCGTCCAGGAGACCTCGCAGACGAGCTCGGGCTCGCACCAGACCGCGAAGCGGGCCTTGGGCCCGGTCGGCGCGCCCACATCGAACGGGCTGTCCGGGCGCTCTCGCTTGCGGAGCTCCCTCGTCAGGAAGTCCAGGTCGCTCTCCTTGAGGCCCGAGCCGACGCCGCCGGCGAAGTGGAGCTCTTGGGGCTGCCCCTTTCTGAGCTCCGAGCGCCGCCTGTCGTAGTAGCCGACCAGCAGCGAGCCGATCCGCTTCGCGCGACGGCCCTCGCCGGGGATGTACCCGCCGATCACGAACTCCTGGCGGCGCCAGACCCGCGTCTTGATCCACTCGCCCGTGCGCTTGCCGGGCCGATAGGGGCTGTCGCAGCGCTTGGAGACGATGCCCTCGAGTCCCTGCCGGCGGGCGGCTTTCAGCAGGTCCGGGCCACCCTCGAGCCGGTATCGAGGAGTGCGCCAGCGCGGGCCATCGAGGCCGAGGCCCTCGAGCAGACTGCGGCGCTCGGTGTAAGGCAGATCGCGGGTGGACTCGCCGTCGAGGTGGAGCAGGTCGAAGATCACGTAGTCGACGGGCTGCTGCTTCCTCTTCGCCTGGACAGCCGTCGGCGACGTCAGCCCCATGCGACTCTGGATCAGCTGGAAGCGCGGTCGCCCCTCGTCATCGAGCGCGACCACCTCCCCGTCGAGGACGACCGCATGCTCCCCGAGCGCCTCCGCGACCGCCTCGAGCTCCGGATAGCGGGCGGTGACGTCCTCCTGGCGGCGGCTGAGCATCGACCAGCTGCCCCGGTTGGCATAGCCGAGGGCGCGAATCCCATCCCACTTGATCTCGTAGGCCCACTCCTGGGATTCCGACTCCGGGACCTCGCCCGGCTTGGCGAGCATCGGAGCGAGCCGGCTCGGCATCTCCTCCTTGGTGGCGGTCTCCAGGAGTGACTTGGTCCGGGCCTTCGGCACGGCACCGATTATGCGGGTGGATTTAGAGGGAGTCGGATAATCGAGGCGTGCTCTTCGAGGTTGAGGACGTCAGCTATTCGCGTGCGGGCAAACTCGTGCTGCACGATCTCAGCGCCCGTCTTCCGGTGGGCGCCAGCTCGATCGTCGGCCCTTCGGGCAGCGGCAAGTCGACGCTCCTGCGGTTGCTGAATCGGCTCGCCGACCCGGAAGAAGGACGGGTGGTCTACGAGGGCACGGACGTTTGCGAACGCGATCCGTTGGAGCTCCGCCGCGAGGTCAGCCTGGTGCCGCAGCTGCCGGCCCTGATCGACGGGACGGTCCACGACAACGTCGCCTACGGGCCGCGCCTCGCCGGCCACAGCTTCGACGCCCGCAGCTGCCTCGAGCTGGCCGGGCTCGATCCGGCGTTCGAGGATCGAGACGCTTCCAAGCTCTCGGTCGGGGAGCAGCAGCGAGTGATGCTGGCGCGAGCACTCGCCCTCGAGCCGCGTGTCCTGCTCCTCGACGAGCCGACCTCGGCACTTGACCGGGTTGCGCGCGACGCGGTCGAGGCGACCCTGCAGGGCCTGCGAGCGCGGACCGCGATCTCAACGGTCGTGGTGACCCATGACATGGAGCAGGCCAGGCGGCTGGCGGACTACGTCGCCAGGGTGGAGGGCGGGAGGATCACCGCCCAGGGATCCGCGGACGAGGTGCTCGACGACGAAATCGAACCTGCCATCGCCACGGCGGAGGACGCGACTTGATCGTCGCCGCCTCCTCGATCCACGTCACCGTCGGCGAAGTGGCCGCCGCGCTTGCCCTGGTCGCGATCGCGGCGATCGCCTCGCGGGCCTGGCACGCCGGTCTCGAGGAGGACATCGGGATCGCCGTCGTGCGGTCGTTGATCCAGCTGACGGCGATCGGTTATGTGATCACCCTGATCTTCGACCAGGACTCGGCGCTCCTAGTCCTCGCCCTGATCACGGTGATGGTCGTCTTCGGCGCGTTCACCGCGCGTCACCGCGCCAGCCTGGTGCCGAACGCCTTCTGGCCGCTGCTCGTCTCGCTCGCCGTGGCGGCGGCCGCGACGCTCGGCCTGGTGATCGCTCTCGGCATCTTTCCCGCAACGCCGCGCTACCTGGTCCCGGTCGGCGGCATGGTGATCGGCAACTCAATGACGTCGGCGGCGGTCGCGCTCAACCGCCTCGGCGAGGACGTCCACGATCAGTCCCGGAAGATCGAGGCGACCCTCGCGCTCGGGGCGACCTCCTCCCAGGCGGTCACGCCACTCGTCCGCCGCAGCCTGCGCTCAGGGATGATCACGCTCGTCGACTCGACCAAGACGACGGGCCTGATCTTCTTCCCGGGCACGATGGTCGGGATGCTGCTGGCGGGCGCCGACCCGACCGACGCGGTCCGCCTCCAGCTGATCCTCCTCTACGTGCTGCTGGGCGCGGTCTCGATCGCGGCGCTGATGGCGATCACCCTGGCCCGACGGAACTTCTTCACGCCTGCGCACCAGCTCCGCGAGCCGCCGGAGCCATAGGTCAACCAGGGAGGAGTAGCCTGGCACCACGCCGCTGGTAGAGGTCTCGGGGGGCTACGAAGGGAGCTGGGTGCGAAACCGAGTCTTGGCGATGGCTGTGGCGATGGCTGCAGCGTGGTTGATCTTGGCCGTGCCCGCCGCGTCTCCGGCGGCGGTGACCATCGGGACTCCTCTGGGACAGCCGAGCCCGACAGCCAGCGATGTGTCACCGGGTAGGACGGTCATGACGCTCGCCTATGCCGGTGCCCAGCTCACCTCGCCGATCGACGGGGTGGTGGTCCGCTACAGGGTGCAGTCCACGGCCTGGGGCAACATCTCGCTGCGCATCCTCCGTCCCGCCGCAGCCGGTGCCTTCGATGCCGTCGCGACCAGCACCCCGGCATTCGTCGGCGGCGCACTCGACGATCTCACACACCAGGTCGGAACCCGGCTGCCCATCACCGTGGGGGATCAGATCGGAATCGACTCGGATAGCTCCGTGACCCTGAAGTCCGTGGCCACCTCAGGCTGGATGTACGGATACTGGGACCCCAGGCTGCTCGACTCGGACGCTCCGAGCGCCCCGAACGTCGGAAGCTCTGACACGGCCGTCCTGTTCAACGCAGACGTCGAGGCTGACGCGGACCACGATGGCTTGGGCGACGAGACCCAGGACAGCTGCCCCGGGGTTCCTGGCCCGCAGGCGGGCTGCCCGATTCCGACAACGCAGATGAAGAAGAAGTGCAAGCACGGAAAGAAGCACCGCTCGGCCGAATCGGCCAAGAAGAAGTGCAAGAAGCGCCGTAAGTAGCCGCTAGGGCGTCTTCGGGTAGATGAACTTGTGGCCGAGCAGCTCGGCCACGGGGACGAACTTGTAGCCGCGGTGACGGAAGTGGGAGAGGATCGCGGGGAGCGCGGCGACCGTCTCGCTGCGATTCCCACCACCATCGTGCATGACGACGATGGAGCCGTTGTGGGCGTTCGAGATCACGTTGGAGGAGATCGCGCCGACGCCGGGATTCGCCCAGTCGCGAGGGTCGACCTCCCAGTTGACCGTGACCAGGTGCTGCGCGTGGGCGCGCGAGATCAGCCCGCTGTTGACGGAGCCGTCCGGAGGCCGGAAGTCGCAGGGGCGGAATCCGGTCGCCTTGCGGATCAGGCGGTCCGTCTCGTGGATCGATCCCGATGACGGGTCGAGCTCGTGGTGGAGCGAGTGGTTGCCGATCTCGTTTCCCTGGCGGAGGATCTTCTTCATGATCTCCGCGCGGCCCGAGGTCTCCTGGCCGATCTCGAAGAAGGTGGCGTGGGAGTCGAAGCGGCGCAGGACGCGCAGGACCTGCGGCGTGTAGTCGCTGGGGCCATCGTCGAAGCCGATCGCGATCCGCTTGCGGCCGCGCGGGCCGTGCGTGACGAAGGGGGCGCCGCCGTGGGTGCAGCCGCTCGGCAGGGTCATCTGGATGTCCGGACGCGCTCGCGCCACGCCACGGCGCGCCACAGCCGCCCCGCCTGGGGCGGCCGTCAGGACGATGCTCGCCATCGCGATGAAGATTGCCCTTGCCCGCATCGGCCCGGCAAGTCTCGCGGGTCGAGGGAGGCCGCGCAACGTGGGGAACCACGGAACGCGATGGGCGGGAGAACCCCCTCCGTAAACTCGGCGTCCTTGTCCGACGAGCGCCGACGCCTGCGCTTCACGATCATCGCGACGATCCTGGGATCCGTCGTCGTCTTCCTCGACGCTACGGTCGTCAACGTCGCCCTGCCCGCGATCAGCGACGACCTGGGGACCGGCCTGGCGGACCAGCAGTGGGTCGTCGAGGCATATCTACTCGCGCTGGTCGCCCTGCTGCTCGTCGGAGGCTCGCTCGGCGACCAGTTCGGGCGGCGCCGGATCTTCATCATCGGGCTCGGGCTGTTCGGCGTCACCTCGATCCTCTGCGGGATCGCCCCAAGCAGCGGGGTCCTGATCGCCTCGCGCGGCCTTCAAGGTCTTGCCGGCGCCCTCCTGGTTCCGGGGTCGCTCGCGATCCTGGCCGCGACCTTCGAGGGGGCCGAGCGAGGAAGGGCGGTCGGTACCTGGACCGCCTGGACCGGGATCGCGACGGTGATCGGCCCGGCCGGAGGCGGCGCGCTGATCGAGGCCCTCTCCTGGCGCGCGATCTTCCTCGTCAACGTCCCGTTGATCCTGGTGACGATGTGGATCGCTCAGCGCTGCGTCCGCGAGAGCGTCGATCCCGAGGCCGACCGCCATATCGACTGGCTCGGGATCGTGATGTCCGCGGTCGGCCTCGGCCTCCCGGTCTTCGCACTGATCGAGCAGCCGACGCACGGATGGGGCGACCCGTTGGTGTTCGGCTCGCTGATCGCCGGCATCTTGATCTTCGCGCTCTTCATCATCTGGGAGTCGCGTTACCGGCACGCGATCCTCGACCTGAGTCTGTTCAAGGTGCGGAACTTCGCGATCACCAACATCGAGACGCTCGTGGTCTACGCGGGCCTGTTCGGCGCGTTCTTCTTCATCACCCTGTTCCTGCAGCAGACCGCCGGGTACTCGCCGATCGGCGCGGGACTCGCCACGACCCCGGTCTCGGTCGTCATGTTCGTTCTCTCGCCGCGCTTCGGCAGGATGTCCACCGGGATCGGCCCCCGTGTGCCGATGTCGATCGGACCGGTCATCGGGGGAATCGGGCTGCTGATGTTGATGCGGGTCGGCTCCGACCCCAACTACCTCACGGAGGTCCTCCCGGCCCTCCTCGTCTTCGGGGTCGGCCTGTCGGCCACCGTCGCGCCGCTGACCGCGACGGCGCTCAACTCGGTGGAGGAGCGTCATGTCGGGATCGCCTCCGGGATCAACAACGGAGTCTCGCGGGTGGCGGGTCTCCTCGCTATCGCCATCCTCGGTGCTTTGATCGCCGGCAAGTTCACCTCGACGATCGATGACAACCTGGCCGGCAAGCAGCTCTCGCCGCAGGCCGAGCGGGCCGTCAGCGACGCCAAGGACAAGCCTCTCGGCGCGGCGGACACCGCCGACCTGGCCGCGGTCGAGGCGACCACCGTCGACCACGCGGTCACCGACGCCTCGACGCAGTCCTTCCACCTGGGCGTGGCGGCCGGGGGCATTCTGATGATCATCGGCGGGGTGATCGCAGGGATCGGACTGCGCAACCCGAGCCGGGAGACCGAGTACGACGCCCCCGGCGCCGCGACTGCGGGCGAGTGCGCCCACTGCCCCGATCACCTGGACGGTTCGGGCTCACGGGAGCCCGAGAGCGAGCCCGTCGCCGGACCCGCGTAGGCTGTCTTTCAATGCCGAATCTGCCCCCGGAAGCACGCGTGATCCTCGAGTCCGGCCGCCTCGCGCACTTCGTCACTCTCAATCCCGATGGCACGCCCCAGGTGAGCTGTATCTGGGTGGGGCTGGACGGCGACGAGATCGTCAGCGGGCACCTGCCGCGCAACCAGAAGGTGAAGAACGTGGAGCGCGACCCGCGGGTGGTGATCTCGATGGAGGGAGCGGACGACAGCGACCTGGGCCTCCGCGAGTACATCGTGGTTCGCGGGCTTGCCCGCGTCCAGGAGGGAGGGGCCGCCGAGCTTCTGCAGCGGCTGGCACACGTGTATCTGGGGCCGGACGTCAAGTTCCCGCCGATGGACGACCCTCCGCCGGGCTACGTGATCCGGACGACGCCGGAGAGGATCGGCGGCGTCGGTCCGTGGACGGGCAAGAGCGTCTAGCCGGCTGCGCTTCCTATAGTCCCGCGCCATGCGCATCTTCAGCGGCATCCAGCCGACCGGGCGAAAGCACCTCGGCAACTACATCGGGGCGATCCGGCAATACGTCGAGAGTCAGGACCGGGGGGACCCGGCGATCTTCTTCATCGTCGACCTTCATGCGCTCACCGTCCCCTGGGACCCCGCGACCCTGCGGGAGAGCCTCTACGACACCACCGCGATCCTGCTCGCGGCGGGCCTCGACCCGGAGCGCTGCATCCTCTTCCGCCAGTCCGACGTTCGCGAGCACACCGAGCTCACCTGGTACCTGTCGGCGCTGACCGCGCACGGCGACCTCAACCGGATGACTCAGTTCAAGGAGAAGTCCGCGAAGCAGCGCGAGCTGGTCTCGGCCGGGCTCTTCTTCTACCCGGTGCTCCAGGCCGCCGACGTGCTCGCCTACAAGGCTGAGGAGGTCCCGGTGGGCGAGGACCAGCGCCAGCACATCGAGCTGACGCGGGAGATCGCCCGCCGCTTCAACGAGCGATTCGGCCCGATCTTCGTGGAGCCCGAGCACCGGATTCCCGAGGTCGGCGCCCGGATCATGGACCTGCAGGAGCCGACCAACAAGATGTCGACGACCGGCGGAACCGAGTCGGGGACCGTGCTGGTCCTCGACGATCCCAAGACCGTCACCAAGAAGATCAAGAGCGCCGTCACCGACTCTGGCTCCGAGGTGAAGCGCGGCGAGGGCAAGGAGGGGATTGCGAACCTGATCGAGATCCTTGCGGTCGCGCGAGGCATCAGCGAGGACCAGGTTGAGAAGGAGTTCGACGGCTCCGGCTACGGCGATTTCAAGGCCGCCGTGGCGGAGGCGGTCGTCGAGTACCTCGCCCCGGTTCGGGAGCGCTACGAGGAGCTGCGCCCGGACCAGGCCGCGCTCGAGGATGTCCTCGGCGCCGGTGCCGAGAAGGCCCGCGTCGATCGCCTCCGGGACGCTCGCGGAGGTTCGCTCCGCGATCGGCGTCGGTCCGGCCTGAGCTGCCTCTACTGTTCGGCGCGTGACCTCGGTCTCTGAGCTCGACCTCGACCTGGACGTCTTCCAGGGCCCGTTCGACCTGCTGCTCGCGGTGCTGCTGCGCGAGGAGATCTCGCTGGCGGAGGTCCCGCTGGGCGAGATCGTCGTCGCCTACGTCGACCACATGGGCGAGGACCCCGAGCTCGACCTGGACCTCGAGGCGGTCACCGAGTTCCTCGTCCTGATCGCTGCGCTCTGCGAGCTCAAGTCGCGACTGCTCCTGCCCAGCGAGGAGGGCGACCGAGGAGCTCGGGCCCCAGGAGGCGGCCGACGAGCTGCTCGCCCGGATGCTCGAGTACCGCCGCTATAGCGAGGCGGCGAGGATGCTCCACGAGCGACTCGAGCGCGAGGGTGGCGTCATGTACCGCTCGGCGCCGCTCCCGGCCGAGCTGCGGCGCGCCGCCCTCGACGCGGCCACCAAGGCGTACGAGCCCGATCGGGTCGCTGTCGCCCTCGGCGACCTGCTCACGATCCCGCCGCCGCCCGACACTCGCCACATCCGCACCACCGTCACCCTGCAGCGCAGGCTCGGAGTGCTCAGGGACATGCTGCGATCCCGCAAGACGCTCGACTTCGACGAGGCCTTCGGCAAGGAGGACCGCTTCACCCAGGCGGTGACGCTGTTCGCTTTGCTCGAGCTCTACCGGCGCGGCGAGGCGACCTGGACGCAGCCGGAGACCTTCGGCCGCATCGAGGTGCACGCGCAATGAGCGCCGACGGACTGGGCCAGACGGTCGAGGCGCTCCTCTTCCTCTCTCCGGATCCGGTGTCGGCCGCCGAGCTCGCCGAGGCGATCGAGGTGGAGGAGGAGGCGGTCGCCGAGGCGCTCGACGGCCTCGAGGCACGGCTGACTCAGGATGGCCGGGGCGTGCAGCTCCGCCGCGTCGCCGGCGGCTACGCGCTCGCAGCCGCCCCGGAGGCCGAGGACGCCGCCCGTCGCCTGCTCGCCAAGCCGCGAACCCCGCCGCTCACCCAGGCACAGGCCGAGGTGCTCGCCATCGTCGCCTACCTTCAGCCGGTCTCCCGCCCGGAGGTCGCCCGGATCCGCGGCGTTTCCTCCGACTCCGCCGTCGCCAGCCTGACCGAGCGGGGCATGATCGAGGAGCGCGGGCGGACCCAGTTCGGCGCCGTCACCTACGGCACGACGCCGCTGTTCGAGAAGCTCTTCGGCCTCTCGGGCCTCGACGCGCTGCCCGACCCGGCGCAATTCGACCCGACTCCGGAGGACGAGCGCGAGCTGCGCGAACGCCTCCTGAAGGCGGGTGAGCAGCGGGTCGAGTGAAGGCCTGGATCGCAGCCGGTGTCGCACTGGCGGCGGTCGCGGCAGGGCTGGCGGGTCGGGCGGCGGCGAGCCAGACGGCGCGGGAGGCGACGCAACGCGTCCTGGTCGGCCGCTCGGTTCAGAAGCGGGCGATCACGGCTGCCCAGCTCGGTGACCCGTCCGGGGCGCGGGTGGCGCTGGTCGTCGGGGTGATCCACGGCGACGAGCGCGCCGGCCTGCGCATCGTCGACGCCATCAAGCGCAGGGCGGCCGCGGCGCCGGAGGCGCTGCAGGGAACGCAACTCTGGGCCATCCAGACGGTTAATCCGGACGGGCTGAGGGCACATACGCGCAAGAACGCGCACGGGGTGGACCTCAACCGGAACTTCCCCTATCGATGGCGAGACGACGTCCCACACTCCAACGGCTACTACCCCGGCCCGCGACCGGTATCCGAGCCGGAGACGAGGGCCGTGATGGCGTTCATCGGGCGGATCCAGCCCGATCTGTCGATCTGGTACCACCAGCCCTGGGGCGCCGTGCTCGCCTGCCGGGGGAGACCGCCGATCGCCGCCCAGTACGCAAAGCTGGTCGGCATGCGGACGAGCTGCAGGGGCAAGGGCCTGCACGGCACGGCGATCACCTGGGAGACGCACGCCTTTCCGGGCAGCGCCGCCTTCGTCGTCGAGATGCCGCCGGGCAAGATCAGCGGCGCCTCGGCCGACCGGCAGGCGATGGCCGCCCTGACCGTCGCGGAGGGCCGCTGAGGTGAGCCGCATCGTCGATCGCAGTGGTCGCGGTCGCCGCGGTGATCGGCGCGAGCGCCGGCTCGAGCGCAGGGGCACAGCCCACCGCGACGACGTCGGCCGCGACCAGGCCGCCGATCCACAAGATGCTGATCCCCTATCCGAAGAAGCGAAAGCGGGAGATGGCCGCCTACTCCAAGCGTCACTACGGCCAGTACAAGTGGCGCCTCAACAATCCGAAGACGATCGTCATCCACTACGCCGTCGCCGGCAGCATCAGCACGATCTTCAACACCTTCGAACCGACCAGCCCGACGTCGAGTTCCACGAGCTGCCCAACGTCTGCTCGCACTTCGCAGTCGCCGCCTCGGGCGCTGTCTACAAGTTCGTCCCGCCGACGATCCGCTGCCGGCACACGCGTTGGCCTCAACTGGACGGCGATCGGCGTCGAGCACGTCGGCTTCTCCGATCAGGACATCCTCAACCGGCCGGCCCAGCTCAATGGCTCGCTGCAGTTCGTGCAATGGCTGCGCTGCCAGTACGGGATTCCGGTGAACCAGGTGATCGGGCACAACGAGAGCCTCTCGTCGCCGTTCTACAAGGAGCTCGACCCGCGCTTCCAGGGGCCAGACGCACGGCGACTGGAATCACGCGGACATGCAGACCTACCGCGCGGACCTGACCAAGCTCGGCGCCTGCTGAGCCTCGTAGCGACAATGGCGGAGTGAGGCTCGCCAAGTATCTGGCGCATGCCGGTGTCGCTTCGCGGCGCGCGGCCGAGGAACTGATCGCCGCCGGGAAGGTGCGGGTCGGCGGCGAGGTCGTCACCGATCCGGCTCGGGACGTGGGCGAGGGCTCAAGCGTCGAGGTGAACGGCAGGGCGGTCGAGCCGGAGCCGCGCGAGGTCTGGGCGGTCAACAAGCCCGCCGGGGTGGTCTCGACCGCCCGTGAGCCGGGCAAGCGAAGAGCGATCACCGAGCTCGTCGACTCTCCACGGCGGCTCTACCCGGTCGGCCGCCTGGATGCGGACTCCACGGGGTTGATCCTGCTCACCAACGACGGAGAGCTGGCCAACCGGCTCACCCATCCCCGCTACGGCGTGCCGAAGACCTACCGGGTCAGGCTGTCCCGTCCGCCGTCCGACAGCGACCTCGAGCGGCTTCGGAGCGGCGTGCGGCTGGAGGACGGTGCGACCGCGCCGGCTGAGGTCGAGCGACGCGGCGAGCGCGAGATCGAGGTGACGATCCGCGAGGGTCGCAAGCGACAGGTGCGCCGGATGGCCGAGGCGGTCGGCAACGAGGTCGAGTCCCTCACCCGGATCCGGATCGGCTCGCTCGAGCTCGGGGAGCTCCGGCGCGGGGAGGCCCGGCCCCTCGAGGAGGGGGAGGTCGCCGCGCTCTGGGAAGATTCCGGCCAATGAGCGATGAACTCCGACTCTGGGCCGTGCGTGGCGCCACGAACGCCCGCAGCAACAACCCCGACACGATCGTCGCAGCGACCGAGGAGCTGATGCGGGAGCTGATGGCGCGCAACGACCTGTCGGTCGACCGGATGGTGAGCTGCATCTTCACCTCGACCCACGATCTGAACGCGGAGTTTCCCGCGGTCGCCGCCCGCAACCTCGGCCTCGACAGCGTTCCGCTTCTCTGCGCCCAGGAGATCGACGTCCCGGGAGCGATGCGGTCGGTGGTCCGGACGCTCGTCCACTACTACGCGCCCGCTGACCACACGCCGACGCACGCATACCTCGGCGAGGCCCAGGAGCTTCGCTCGGACCTGAAGGCGGCGCAGTAGCCCTGCAGGTCCGCGAGGCGACCCCGGACGACACCGAGGCGATCGTCTCGGTCACCGTGGCGGGCTGGCGGACCGGCTACCGGGACATCGTCGCGCCGGACCGGCTTGCGGATCTCCCCATCGAGCGGTGGCGGCACGAGGTCGGCGTCGGCCTGAAGCGACCGGTGGACGACGCCTTCACCTACGTCGCCGAGGTCGACGACGGATTCGCCGGGTACTGCTACGTCGCGCGCGCCCTCCCGGGAGGCCGACCTCGGGCCGGGGGCCGCCGAGCTGGTGGCTATGTACGTGGACCCGGGGCACTGGCGCCAGGGGGTGGGGAACGCACTGATGGCGGCGGCGCTCGAGCGCCTGGCAGGCCTCCCCTACGAGGAGGCGGTCCTCTGGACCTTCAAGGCGAACGAGCGCGCGATCTCCTTCTACGAGCGGCACGGCTGGCGCCCGGACGGGGCCGAGAAGATCCACCCGCGCACCGGGGAGCCCGCGGTCCGTTTTCGCCGTCCCGTAACAATGTGAGCGATGACCGTCACCTTCGCCCAGAAGCTGGAGCGGATTCCGCACTACGAGCCGGGCACGTCGCTCGAAGACGCCAAGGCTCAGGCGGAGACCGCCGACGCTGTCAAGCTCGCGTCGAACGAGTCGCCATTCCCGCCCCACCCGGACGTGGTGGAGGCGATCGCGCGTGCTGCCGCGGACGTCAACCGCTACCCCGATCCCGAGGCGCGGGTGCTGCGCAGCGAGATCGCGAACCGCCACGACACCGATCCCGCGCGCATCGCCGTCTCCAACGGCTCGTGCGAGATCCTGCTGGCGGCCGCCCTGGCTCTTTGTGAACCCGGCGACGAGATCCTCTACGCCTGGCCCTCGTTCTCGATCTATCCGCACCTGCCGGCTCTTTCGGGCGCACGCGAGATCACGGTCCCGCTCGCCGAGGGCTACGTCCACGACCTCGACGCGATGCTGGAGGAGGTCACCGCCGCCACCCAGTTGCTGATCGTCTGCAACCCGAACAACCCGACCGGAACGCACCTGCCCGTGGAGCGCATCGGGGCCTTCGTCGAGAGCGTGCCGGCGAGGACGACGATCATCCTCGACGAGGCCTACATCGAGTACCAGACGAATGACGACCCGGACGCGACGCTCGACCTGCTCGCGAAGCACCCGAACGTCGTCCTGCTCCGCACCTTCAGCAAGTGCCACGGACTCGCGGGCCTGCGGGTCGGCTACGCGCTCTGCTCTCCACAGTTCCGCGCGGCGGTGGATGCGGTCCGCCAGCCCTTCAGCGTCAACACCCTGGCGCAGGCCGCCGCCGCCGAGGCGATCCGCCACCAGGACGACGTCGCGGAGAGGGTGGAGAGGAATCTGGTCGAGCGGATCTACGTCGAGGATCAGCTGCACGAGATGGGATTCACCACCGCCGAATCCGAGACCAATTTCGCCTGGATCGATCTCGGCGACCTCGACGAGGGCGAGGTGGTCGACCTCCTCACCAAGGCAGGCGTCGCCGTCCGGCCGGGCACGCCGCTCGGCGGGCCCGGGCACCTGCGAGTGAGCTACGGGACGCGCGAGGAGAACGACCGCTTCCTGGCCGCGCTCGGCGGACTCGCCTGAGCGCGTCCCTCAGGCAGTCGGCGAGGCGATCAGCTCTTCGACGGCGTCAGCGGCCGCGGGCGCCCCTCCGGCCTGCTCGAACGAGCGCCCGAGCGAGCGCGCCGCGTCCCGGTAGGACCCGGAGAGCAGCTCGTCGGCGGTCGCGCGAATCCCCTCCGGCGTCACATCCCGGCCGCTGATCGTGCGGCCGGCGCCGAGCTCCTGGACACGTGCTGCGATGATCGCCTGCTCGACTGACTGCGGATAGAGGAGCAGGGGAACACCCAGGGCAAGTGCCTCGTTCACGCTGTTCATGCCCGCGTGAGTGATGAACAGCCGGGCCCGCCGTAGGACTGCGAGCTGAGGAACGGATTGCCGCACCAGGCAGTTCGGCGGAACGGGCCCCAGCGAGTCGCGCTCGAAGTTGCGCCCGACGGAGAGCACGAGCTTGTAGTCCGCGCCGGCGAACGCATCGATGCAGGCACGAAAGAAGCTCGACCCGGGCGACTGGACGGTGCCCATCGAGACGTAGACCGGCGGGGGGCCGTCCAGGCCACTCATGAGCTCATCGTCGGGCTCCTCAGTCGAGCGCAGCATGGGTCCAACGAATCGCACCGACTCGTCGAAGCGCTCTGAGTGGGGTTGAAAGGCCCGGGACGTGTAGACGAGGGTCAATCGGTCGCGAAACACGAACATGTCGAAGAGCCCTCCCAGGTCGACGCCGTGTGCACGTCGCAGGCGCCTGCGAGCAGCGAGGAAGCGGATGTAGCCGGGCGCCCCTCTGCTCGCCGTAAGCAGGTACTGGAGGGCCGATGTGTGCTCACGTAGGAGACCTGGGTCGATCGGGAGCGCGGTCAGCGACGCTACCGCCGGCGTTTCCCGCGCTCTGGCGGCCAAACGGCCCCAGGGGCACATCGAGTCGCTGACCACCACCGCGGGCCGCTCGCGCCGGAGCTCGGAGAGGGCGAAGGGCAGGAGATCCTCGGTGGCGCGGGCGAGCACCGCCGCAATTCGGAGCAGATTCGTGGGGAGCCGGGAATGGTCGTAACTGAGGTGCGCTCCGTAGCTCCGGAACTCCGCGCCCTGGCGCTCGATCTGCGTCCGGAACTGATCTCCCGTGTAGTAGAGGACCCTGTTGCCGCGGCGGGTGAGCTCGGCAATGAGCGGGAGGCTGGGATTCACATGCCCCGCGGCCGGGAGGTTGAAGAAGACCAGGTTGTTGGGTTTCCCCTCCCGCTCCACGGGTCGAGTATCGCATCGGCTCCGCCCAGCTCACTCGCGGAGCCGGACTCGCGGTAGGGTCGTTCGCGTGGGCGAGGGTAAAGACGTGGTCCTCTCTGAGCGCCTCAAGGACGAGCGCGGTAAGCGGGTCGTCTTCGTCTCTTACTGCCTCCTCAACGAGAACACGCGCTACCTCGGCGGCGCCTTTCATTCCGGGGCCGTCCCGGAGATAGTCGAGCTCCAGCGTCGAGGGGTGGGGATCCATCAGATGAGATGCCCGGAGCGCCAGGCTTGGGGTGGCACGCTGAAGCGCCTCATGATTCCGGCGTACGGCTCGAAGGGCACCCGGCTCTATCGGCTTCGAACGCCGCTGCTCAAGCTCTTCGTCTGGTACACGCGCCTGGTCTACTGGCGGTTGGCGCGAGTGGTCGTCAGTGACATTGAGGATTACGAGCGCTCGGGGGTGAGTGTTGTCGCGATCGTCGGTGTCGGTGCCTCGCCCTCGTGCGGCGTCACGACCACGCTCGATCTGCGCCGTTCGTTCGAGGTGATCGCAAGCTGCCCGTTGACCGAGTTGGATCGCGAGACGATCAATCGGACTGCGATCGCCGACTGTCGCATCGCCGGCGAGGGGCTGTTCCTGCGCACGCTCAAGCGTCAGCTCGCCCGCAAGAAAGCAAGCATCCCCTTCGCGGAATACGACTTGGTGGCCGAGATGCACGGCACCCCGCAGACCGGGATGGAAATTCCCACGGGCTGACGGCGCGCCGTGACAACGCGGGATGGCTCTGCTTCAATGTCTCGCGAATGAAACACGGCACGCACACCGCTTCGCTCACGAGCCGCTTCGCGGCTCCCACGCGTGCCTATTTCTACTTTTGGCGATTTATCTAGGCGTCCGGCCCGCGGCTGCCACCAGCCGCTGACGCAGAAGCACCACCCGCCGGGCGCCGTCTCAGCCGTCGACGGTGCACGAACGCCGCCGCCGAGTGATCCGCAACCCAAGGACCATCGCCAGACCAGTAGAAAGAAGGAGCTTCAGGATGAATTTCGAGATGAAGGAGCTACCGAGACAGCAGTCGGACCGCGTCCGCGACCAGCGGATCGAGCGGGTCGTCGAGCTGGTGTCGCCGGCCGAGATTCTCGAGGACCTGCCACTGGGGCCGAAGCGAGAGGACGCGGTGCTCGGTCATCGCGCCGAGGTCAAGTCCGTGCTGGACCGCGAGGACGATCGCCTGCTCGTCGTGGTCGGCCCGTGCAGCGTGCACGACCCCGAGGCGGCAATGGACTACGCGCAGCGTCTCAGCGCGCGAGCCGCGGACCTCAGGGGCGACCTCTGCATCGCCATGCGCACCTACTTCGAGAAGCCGCGCACGACGACCGGGTGGAAGGGCCTGATCAACGACCCGCACCTCGACGATTCGAGGGACGTCAACCTCGGGCTGCACACAGCACGCCGCCTTCTGCTCGACGTCACCGATCTCGGGCTGGCGGTCGGCTGCGAGTTCCTCGACCCGATCACGCCGCAGTACATCTCCGACGTCGTGGCCTGGGGCGCGATCGGAGCCCGCACGACCGAGAGCCAGATCCATCGCCAGCTCGCCTCCGGCCTCTCCATGCCTGTCGGCTTCAAGAACGGCACCGCGGGCAGCATCAAGCTGGCCGTCGACGCCGTTCGTGCGGCCGCCGGGCCACATGCCTTCGCCGGCGTGGACGTCAGCGGCACGCCGGCGATCCTCTACACGGAGGGCAACCCGGACTGTCACGTGATCCTGCGCGGCGGGAAGGGGGCGCCGAACTACGACGCCGACAGCGTGGCGAGCGCGCTCGAACAGCTCGGCGACGCCGATGTGCGGCGAGCGGATCGTCATCGACGCCTCCCACGACAACAGCGGCAAGGACCACGAGCGACAGCCGCAGGTGGTCAGCGAGATCGCCGACCAGGTCGCGGCTGGGAACGGCGCGATCGTCGGGGTGATGATGGAGTCGTTCCTGGTCGCCGGCCGGCAGGACCTCGAATCCGACGGGGACCTGATCTACGGCCAGTCGATCACCGACGCCTGCATGGATTGGGACACGACCGTGCTGACCCTGGACCGGCTCGCCTCGGCCGTGCGAAAGCGCCGCGAAGCCGGCTGACCTAGGTTCTGCCCATGAAGATCGCCGTCCTCGGCGTCGGGCTGATCGGGGGTTCGATCGGGCTCGCCGCCCGCGCCAGACTCGATGCCGAGGTCGCCGGGTTCGATCCCGACCGCGAGCTGCTCGACCGGGCGACGGATCTGGGCGCGATCGACTCGGGGCACGACTCGGTCGCATCCGCGGTGGAGGGCGCCGAGCTGGTCTTCTGCGCCGCCCCGGTGATGGCGCTCCCGGGCCTGGCGGCGGAGGCCCTCGAGGCGGCGGGCGAGGACACGGCGGTCACGGACGTGGGGTCGGTGAAGCGTGACGTGATCGCCGCACTGGGGTCGGACAGCCGCTTCATCGGCGGGCATCCGCTCGCCGGCGCCGAGACCTCCGGGGTCGAGAACTCACACGCCGATCTCTTCGACGGCGCCCGCTGGTACCTCACGCCGACCTCCAACACCGGCGGAGTCCTCTACGACCGGGTCCAGCGCGCGATCGCCGACATCGGCGCGCGTCCCCAGGCGATCGAGGCCGAGACACACGACCGGTTGATGGCGACGATCAGCCACCTCCCACACGTCGTGGCGAACGTCCTCGTCACGCAGGCCGCGACGGCCCTCAGCGAGGAGTCCGAGCACCTGCCGGAGGTGGGCCCCAGCTTCCGCGATGCCACGCGAGTCGCGGGAGCGAACCCCGCGATCTGGGCCGACATCTTCGCCGGAAACCGTGAGGCCGTCGCCGCCGAGATCGACGCCGCCGTCGCCAGGCTCAGCGAGGCGGCGGACTTGATCCGCTCCGGCGACCGCGATGCCGTGACCGCCTGGCACGAACAGGCGGGGAGCCGCCGCCGCGAGCTGATCGAGACCGAGATCGCCGGCGGGCCCCTCCACGAGCTGCGTGTCCGGGTGCCGAACCGGCCGGGGATCGTTGCCGAACTAGCCCTGGAGCTCGGCCGGGCGGGCGTCAACATCGAGGACATGGCGCTCTACCCCGCGGCGGACATGACCTCCGGCGCGATCTCCCTCTACATCGCCGGGGATGACGAGGCGGCGCGCGCGGAGAAGCTGGTCCGGGACCTGGGCCACGACGTCTCGCGAGCCGAATGACGCGGTTCGATCCGGCTGGGCCGCTTCGCGGCGAGCTGCGGCCCCCGCCCGACAAGTCCGTGACTCATCGGGCGGCGCTGATCGGAGCGATGGCCGACGGCCCGACGAGGGTCACCGGGTACCTCGACTCCGAGGACACGAGGGCGACGCTCCGGGCGGTCGCGGCGGTTGGGGCCGAGGTGCGCGTGGGGGAGCCCGACGAGCACGGCGGCCTCTTCGTGGAGATCGAGGGGGTGGGCCTCCGCGGCGCGCGCCCCGCCGAGATCGACGTCGGCAATGCCGGGACGCTGCTGCGGATCATGCCGGGGTGGCTGGTGGGACAGCCCGATGGCGAGTGGACCTTCGACGGCGACGACTCGATCCGCCGCCGCCCCGTGGACCGGATCGCGGAGCCGCTGCGCCTGATGGGAGCGGACGTCGACTGCCGCGACGGCCGCCTGCCGCCGCTTCGGGTGCGCGGCTCGCGGATCCACGGCATCGACTACGAGATGCCGATCGCGAGCGCCCAGGTGAAGTCCTGTCTGCTGCTCGCCGGGCTGTTGGCCGAGAGCGAGACGGCGATCCACGAGCCGCTATGGACCCGCGATCACACCGAGCGGATGCTGGCCGCCATGGGCGCCGCCATCCGCCGAGAGGGCGACGCGCTGATCGTCTCCCCGGCGGAGCGCCTGGAGGCGGGCGACGTCCCAGTACCCGGCGACTTCTCCTCGGCCGCATTCTTCATCGCCGGAGCGCTGCTGGTGCCTGGCAGCGAGGTCGATCTGCGAGAGGTCGGCATCAATCGCAACCGCATCGGCCTGCTCTCCATCCTCTCCCGGATGGGCGTCGAGATGGGCGGCGCGCACGAGGAGGGGAGGGCGATGACGGTGCATGACATCCGCGAACCGGGTCCGGAGCCGATCGCGACGCTGCACGTCCGGAGCACGGAGCTCCATGGCACCGAGATCACCGCCGCCGACGTCCCCGCCGCGATCGACGAGCTGCCGCTGCTCGCGCTGCTCGCCTGCTTCGCCGACGGCGAGACCGTGGTCGGCGGTGCCGAGGAGCTCCGTGCCAAGGAGTCGGACCGGATCGCCGGTGTGGTCGAGGGCCTGTCGGGCCTCGGCGCGGACATCGAGGCGCGGCCCGACGGCTTTGCGGTTCGCGGGACGGGCGGCCTGCGGGGCGGGAGGATCGACGCCGGCGGCGACCACCGCCTGGCGATGATGGGCGCGATCGCCGGCCTCGCCTCACACGGAGGGCGTCGAGGTGGACGGCTTCGAGGCCGTTGCCGTCAGCTACCCGCGCTTCGAGCGCGACCTGCGCGCGCTACTCGCCTGAGTTCTGCTGGGAGGGGTGACCGTCCCCGGGCCACGGGGAGAGCACCATCAGCAGCCGGGAGTCCTCGACCGCCTGCACCTCGTGGCGCTCCTTGGGGTCGAAGATCGCGAGCAGCCCCGGGCCGCCGGCCGCCCACTTGCCGTCGGGGGTGTTGAGCTCGACGTTCCCGTCGATGACGAGCAGCCAGGCGCGCTCGTGAACCTGGTGCTCCTGGAGCTGCTCGCCCTTGGGCAGGTTGATGACGATCGCCCGGCCCTCGGAATCCGAGTCGAGGACCTGCGGCTGGTGCGGCTCCACCTGCAACTCGTTGAGGTTCCAGCTCTCCATCGGCACGTGGGACTCTATATCCGAGCACATCAGGCGCGACCGCTGGGTGCAGGGGAAACCCTTGATGCGAGGGCGCGCCGCAGGCGCGACCCGTTTAATGAAGGAATGGTGATCGCGATCGACGGCCCCGCCGGGGCCGGCAAGTCAACCGTGGCCAGGGGTGTCGCCAGGGCGCTCGGCTTCACCTACCTCGACTCCGGAGCCATGTACCGCTGCGTGGCGCTGGCAGCGCTCGACCGGGGCTTGGACCTCGACGACGGCGAGCGGCTCGGGGAGATGGCGTGGGAACTCGCCATCGGCTTCGACGGCGATTCGATCCAGCTGGACGGGAAGCCCGCGGGAGGCAGGATCCGGTCCCCCGAGGTGACGGTCGCGGCCTCCAAGATCTCGGTGCATCCCCAGGTGAGGCAGGCGATGGTGAAGCGTCAGCGGGAGCTGATCGCGGCGGGCAACTACGTCGCCGAGGGCCGCGACATCGGCACGGTGGTCAGCCCGGACTCGCCGCTGAAGGTGTTCCTGACGGCGAGCGAGGAGGAGCGGGCTCGCCGCCGCGCGGCCCAGACGGGCGAGTCGGTGGCAGAGGTTCGCGAGGCGATCGGCGACCGCGACCGGCGTGACCGCGGCCGCGAGCACGGCGCCCTGCGCGCCGCCGACGATTCGGTTGCCCTCGACACGACTGACCTGTCCCCGGACGAGGTCGTGGAGCGGATCTCCGAACTGGCCCGCGAAAGGGGGCTCGCCTGATGGCCGAGAGCACCGAATCCGCGCCCCACGCCCGCGCGCTTCGGCCACGGCCGGCCGTGGCCGTGGTCGGCTTCCCGAACGCGGGCAAGAGCACGCTGATCAACAGGCTGGCGGGTGGCCGTGAGGCGGTCACGGACGCCGAGCCCGGCGTGACCCGAGACCGCCGCGCCCTCGAGTGCGAGTGGAACGGCCTCACCTTCGACCTGATCGACACCGGAGGGGTGGACCTGGCCGACTCGGGAGACCTCGCCCGTGCCGTCCAGGCCCAGGCGCGAGCCGCGATCGAGGAGGCGGACGTGGTCCTGCTCGTGGTGGACGCCCGAGCGGGCCTCGGCCCGGGGGACGCCGAGCTCGCGGACCTGCTGCGCCGCTCCGGTCGCCCCGTGGTCGTGGCCGCCAACAAGATCGACCGCCAGGAGGATCAGGCCCTCACCGCGGAGCTCAACTCGCTCGGCCTGGGGGAGCCCCTCCCGGTCTCCGCCGGTCACGGCCTGGGTACGGGCGACCTGCTCGACCGGCTGGTGGAGGAGCTCCGCCGGCACGCGGTCGAGGGGGTGGAGGACGACGAGGAACAGCCTCCGCGCATCGCGATCCTGGGTCGGCCGAACGTGGGCAAGTCATCGCTGCTCAACGCGCTGCTCGGATCCGAGCGGGTGATCGTCAGCGAGGTCGCCGGCACCACCCGCGATCCGGTCGACACGGAGGCGGAGGTGGATGGCAAGCGCATCGTGCTGGTCGACACCGCGGGTCTGCGTCGGAGAGGCAAGGTCGCCGGGACGGTGGGGTACTACGCGCAGCTGCGCACCGAGCGCGCGGCCGAGCGGGCCGACGCGGCGATCGTGGTCTGCGACGCGACCGAGGGCGTCACCTCCGAGGATCTGCGGGTGGCCGAGCTCGCCATGCGCTCCGGATGCGCCACCGTCCTGGCGCTCAACAAATGGGACGCCTCGCGCACCGATCTCGACGATGCCCGGGCCCGCGCCCACCAGAAGAATCGCCTGCGCCCGCCGGTACTGACCTGCTCCGCGATCACCGGCCGGGGTGTCGGGGCCGTCCTGCGCCAGGCGATCGTCCTGGCCGAGCGATCGGCTGAGCGGATCCCGACACCGCAGCTCAACAAGTTCATCGCCACCGTGGTCGCTGACCGGCCGCCGCCGCAGCGGCACGGCCGGCGACTGCGGCTCTACTACGCGGCTCAGGTCGGCCGACGGCCGCCGCGGTTCGCGATCCAGGTGAACGACCGCAGGCTGATCACCCGCGATTGGGCCTTTCATCTCGAGAACAGGCTGCGGGACGCCCACTCGCTGCAGGGCGTGCCGCTGGTGATCGACTACGTACCAAGGAAGGGCCGGTCCCGTCGGGGGCGTGCCCCTGGGGCGGTTCAGGACCAAGCTGGACGCTGACCGCCGACGAGCCGGTAGTGGTGCCTACCGGCGAGGAGGCGGACGGCGATCCAGCGCCGGTACTGGGCCGCATCCAGGTGTGCGACCCCGGCGGGACAGGCCCTCAGGGCCGGAGGAACCGGAGCGCAGAGCGCGCGGGCCGGGTATAACCGGCGCTTCGTGAGCGACAGGAGAGGGGGCTCCGACAGGAGCCACCCGATTAATGAGGTCGGCGATTCCGAGGGCAAGAAGGCCCCCGGCAAGGCCGGCGAGACGAGCAAGGAGGGGAAGAAGCGACGGCGCGCGCGGTTCCGCCGTCGCGTCAGCCTGCCCCGGCCCAGCCTGCCGACGCCCAAGATGCCGAAGGGGGCGGGCGATCTCTGGTTCCGGCTGGTCACCCGTCTGAGGGCGGTCGGCTACTGGCTGCGGGAGAAGGCGCAGGTCGCCTGGCGGTGGCTGAAGCAGGCGGCGAGCGCGGTTGCCTATTGGTGGTCCAAGCGCTCCCGGGCGACACGGATGCGGATCTTCGCTCTCGCAGGGGTCGTCGTCCTCTATCTGATCCTGAAGTTCCTCCCGGTGCCGGGCGTCCCCTGCGAGATCTCGGCGGCGAAGGAGTGCGCGCCCTCCAACGACACCATCGCCTATGTGCCCAGGGACGCGGTGCTGTACGCCCACTTCACCGTGAACAGCTCGAGCCACCAATGGGATCTCGCCGGCGACCTCCACGACGAGCTGCCGAACTTCGCGGCACTGCTGCAGAGCGACACGAGCGCGCTCGCCACCCCCGCCGGCCGGCCGATTGACCTCGGTCACGAGGTCCTGCCCTGGGCCAAGGACGACCTCGCCCTGCTCGGCGTGCCCGGTCCCAAGAAGACGACGCCCGAGGCCTATGTCGTCGGTGTCGGTGACAGCGGCAAGGCGGATCGGTTCCTGGCGGGACTCTCTCCCGGCACCAAGCCAAAACAGGCGAAGGTCGGCGATGCAACGGTGAGCGTCTACTCGAACGGCGTCGCCACGGCCCGCTCCGGCGGCGAAGCCCTGTTCGGCAACGTGGTGGCCGTCCGCGCCGCGCTCGCGGCCCGGTCCGGGCAGGGGCCGAGGCTCGAGGGGTCCGACCAGGACGCCGCCCAGGCCGGCCTGCCGGACGTGCGCCTCGCCGAGCTCTATCTGTCCCGGGCGGGCGTGAGCCGGATGCTGGCCGGCCGGCAGGGCAGCGCGACCCAGCTCAACACCTTCGTCGACTACGGCGCCACCACCGGCCTGGCCGTATCCCTCAGGGCCCGCGACGACGGGGTCGAGGTGAACCTGGTCAGCGATCTCGATCCGAAGCTCGAGCAGCAGAGCCCGACCGTGTTCGCCAGCCTGCCGCAGTTCGAGCCGGGACTCGCCGACGAGGCGGGCCCCGACGCGCTCGGCTACATCGGGGTAGGGGACTTCGGTCCCGCTCTCAACAAGGCGCTGGCGACGGCCGGTGCCGGTGCCCAGGGCCTGGCGGGGTCGTTGCGGTCCCTGGCGCAGAGCCTGCAGCAGCAGGCCGGGGTCGATCCCCTGAAGGACCTGCTTCCCGCGCTCGGAGGCCAGGCCGCGCTCGTGGCCGAGCCGACGGACACCGTCCCGTACGCGAGCCTGATCGTCGATGGCGTTGACGAGAAGAAGGCCGGGGACGCGTTGGCGTCGCTCCAGCGGCCGATCCTGCGCGCCGTCGGCACCCGGGGACCGCAGGTCCCGACCTTCCAGTCGAAGGAGATCGACGGCGTGGCGGTGCACTCGGTCCAGATCTCGCCCACCGTGGATCTCTCCTACGCGATCTTCGACGGCAAGCTGGTCATCTCCACGCAGCCGGAGGGCATCTCGCAGGTGCGTTCCAGCGGCGACAACCTGGCCGGGACAGGGGCCTATCAGGCGGCCACGGACCGGCTCCCGGACCGCGTCTCGGCGCTAGTCTTTCTCAACCTCGATGAGGTCCTGGGGTTGGCCCAGCAGGCTGGCCTGGCAGAGGATCCACTGTATGCCTCGCTCAGTGAAGACATCTCGCACGTTCAATCTCTCGGCCTCGCCGTGAGGGGGAGCGACGAGGAGCTTCGCTCAGAGCTCTTCCTGGCCATCCACCACTGAGATAAGGACTATGCAACAGCTTTCAGAGAACGAGTACCTGTTCACCTCCGAGTCCGTGACCGAGGGCCATCCCGACAAGGTCTGCGACCAGATCTCGGATGGTGTCCTCGACGCCGTGATGACCGACGACGCCGGCGGCAGGGTGGCCTGCGAGTGCCTGGTGAACACCGGGCTCGTGGTCGTCTCGGGCGAGATCACGACCGAGACCTACGTCGACATCCCGTCGATCGCGCGCGAGACGATCCGCAAGATCGGCTACGACGACCCGCGCTACGGCTTCGACCACAAGGCCTGCGCCGTGCTGACTGCGATCGACGAGCAATCCCCGGACATCGCCCAGGGTGTGGACAAGGGCCTCGAGCAGCGCGAGGGCGACAGCTCCGATGAGTTCGACTCCGCCGGTGCCGGGGACCAGGGGATGATGTTCGGGTACGCGAGCCGCGAGACGAAGGTGCTGATGCCGATGCCGATTCAGGTCGCCCATCAGCTCGCCCGTCAGCTCGCCGAGGTGCGCAAGGCCGACGTGGTCCCGTACCTCGGTCCGGACGGCAAGACCCAGGTCACCGTCCGCTACGAGAACGACCGGCCGGTCGAGATCTCCAAGGTCCTGATCTCCACGCAGCATCGCGAGGAGGCCGGCGAGCAGATGATCCGCAACGACCTCTGGGAGCACGTGCTCGAGCCGGTGCTGCACACCGAGTACAAGGAGCTCTACACCGAGAAGGAGCTGCTGGAGAACTTCCTGGTCAACCCGACAGGCAAGTTCGTCATCGGCGGCCCTGTCGGCGACGCCGGCCTGACCGGCCGAAAGATCATCGTCGACACCTACGGCGGTGCCGCCCGCCACGGTGGCGGCGCCTTCTCGGGCAAGGACCCGTCGAAGGTGGATCGCTCGGCGGCCTACGCCGCGCGCTACGTGGCCAAGAACGTGGTCGCGGCGGGCCTCGCCGACCGCTGCGAGATCCAGGTCGCGTACGCGATCGGCGTCGCGCAGCCGGTCTCGGTGATGGCGCAGAGCTTCGGCACCGGGAAGATCTCGGACTCCGAGATCGCCCGGCTCGTGCAGGAGAACTTCGATCTGCGCCCGGCGGCGTTCCGGCGCTACCTGGACCTGCACCGCCCGATCTTCCAGAAGACGGCGGCCTACGGCCACTTCGGCCGCGAGGACGCGGACTTCACCTGGGAGCGGACCGACCGCGCGGACACCCTGCGCGAGGCCGCGGGACTCGGCACGAAGGCCGAAGCGCCTGCCTAACTAGGAAGTGGGCTCGGCCTCGCCCTGGAGGCCGGAGAGGATCGGGGTGGCCCGCTCGACGTTCTGGACGACCTGCTCCGGCTGCGCCACACCGGCGAAGACGAAGTTCGATTCGTCGGTCCCGGCCGTGGTGAACTCGACGTCGCCGATCTGCATGATGCGCTCGTAGACGCCCTGGTTGAAATTGACGTTCTGGACACGCTGCAGCCGCGTCTCCTGGACCTTCCGCGAGACGATCCCGATCTTGATGTTGAGCCGGCGGTCCGTGATCGTGTAGACGGTCGCGACGCGCTTGATGAAGCCCGCGATGATCGTGACGGCGAAGATCACGGCGAAGGTGAGGATCCCGAGGCCGGTGCTGTCGATCAGCCCGGCCAGGACACCGGCGCCTGCGCCGACCAGCGCTCCCTTGAGGTAGAAGCCGAGAATCGCCCGCCAGGACGGGTGCCCCTGGTAGATGACCTTCTCGCCAGCTTGCAGGTCCACGGCGAGCAGCCTATCTCCCGCGCTGCCGCCCGTCCGTGCGCCTGCCTAGGGTGAAGTGATGGCCATCGCCAAGGTCGAACCGCTGCTCACCACCAGGAGCGTCTCGGGACCGTTCGACTACCGCCTGCCCGAAGCGATGGGAGACGTGGGTGTCGGCTCGGTCCTCGTTGTCCCCTTCGGGCGCCGCAAGGTGGTTGGCGTGGTGGTCGGGCTCGCCGAACGGAGCGATCTCCCGGACGGGCGCCTGGCGGAGCCGCTCGAGGCGCTTGAGGCCGGCGTCCCGCCCGAGCTGGTCGAGCTGGGCCGCTGGGTCGGCGAGGAGTACTGCTCGACCACGGGCCGAGGCCTGGGCCTGGTCCTTCCCCCCGGCGTTGGGACGGGGGCAGAGGCGCGGCGCGTGCGGCCCCTGGTCGAGCTGGAGGTGGAGGCGACCCCGGAGGGGATCGAAGCGGTGGAGGGCGGTGAGCGCCTCGGCCTGCGCCAGAAGGCCGTCCTGCGCGCCCTGTTGGCGGGGCCGCAGCTCGCGCGCCGCCTGACGGCGACGGCGGGCTCGGACCGCGCCACGCTGAGGCGACTGGAGGCGCGCGGTCTCGTCAGGACCCGCGAGGTCGAGCGCCGGCGACGCCACTCCTCGCCGGGGGTGGGAGCGGTGCACGAGGGGATCGAGCTCACCTCCGACCAGCAGGCCGCGCTGAGGGCTGTGGTCGCGTCGTTGCCGGAGCAGGGCTCGGCGCCGGGCGGGGCCTCGTATCTGCTCCACGGGGTGACCGGCTCCGGCAAGACCGAGGTCTACCTCGAGGCGGTTCGGGAGACGCTCGCGCGAGGGAGAGGGGCCATCGTCCTGGTTCCCGAGATCGCCCTGACCCCGCAGATCATGGACCGCTTCCGCCGGCGCTTCGGAGACTCCGTCGCTCTGCTCCATTCCAAGATGCCGGCCGGCGCCAGGTACGACGAATGGCGGCGCCTGCGGGCGGGCGAGGCTCGCATCTGCGTCGGCCCGCGCTCGGCGGTCTTCGCGCCGATCGCCGATCCTGGCCTGATCGTGATCGACGAGGAGCACGACTCCTCGTACAAGCAGGAGAGCGATCCGCGCTACGACGCCCGCGAGGTGGCCCGCCACCGGGCCGCCGACGCCGGGTCGGTCCTGCTCTGCGGGACCGCCACCCCGCGGCCGGAGAGCTGGCATGAGCTGGAGCGGCTGGAGCTGCCGAGCCGCGTCGACGGCCGGCCCCTGCCGCCGGTGGAGATCGTCGACATGCGCGGCGGCGTGCCGGGCCCACTTCATCCGCGGACCCGCGAGGCCTTCGGCGAGGTCGCCCGGGAGGGGAGCAAGGCGATCCTGCTGATCAACCGCCGCGGCTGGTCGACGCACCTCACCTGCCGCTCCTGCGGCCATGCCTTGGAGTGCCCCAACTGCGACGTCTCCCTGATCCTCCATCGCGACGGTGGCCTTCGGTGCCATCATTGCGGGCACGCCGAGCCCATGCCCGAGGCCTGCCCGGAGTGCTCGTCGGTGACGATCGCCCGGGTCGGCTCCGGGACGCAGCGGGTCGAGTCGGAGCTCAAGGACCTGCTGGCCCCGCTGGAGGTGTTCAGGCTCGACTCCGACAGCGCCGCCGGCGCGGGGCACACCGACGTATTGCGCCGCTTCGAGGCCGCGAAGTCCGGGGTGCTCGTCGGCACCCAGATGGTCGCCAAGGGCCACGACTTCCCAGACGTCACGCTCAGCGTCGTGCTCGATGCGGACGGCGCGCTCCGCCTGCCCGACTTCCGATCGGAG
Source organism: uncultured Solirubrobacterales bacterium (assembly GCA_963774305.1). Taxonomy (GTDB): domain Bacteria; phylum Actinomycetota; class Thermoleophilia; order Solirubrobacterales; family 70-9; genus DASUPK01. The sequence goes on from CAVZEM010000003.1 coordinate 124,157, forward strand.
GAGCGCACCTTCGCGCTGATCACGCAGCTCGCGGGCCGCAGCGGCCGGGGCGAAGCCGGCGGCCGCGTCCTCGTGCAGGCGCTCGCCACGGGCGCGCCGAGCATTCGCCACGCCGCCAGGCACGATGCGGCGGGCTTCCTCGTGGAGGAGATCGAGCGGCGGCGCGCCCTGCGCTATCCGCCGTTCTCCCATCTGATCGAGGTGGGCCTCGGCAGCCGGGACGAGGCGCGCGTCGAGATCTCGGCGGAGACGGTGCGCGAGCTGGTCGCGGACCGTCTCGGCGCCGACGACGACCTGCTCGGGCCCGCTCCGCTCTTCCGGCTCCGCGGCCGCCACCGCCGGCGCCTTCTGGTGAAGTCGGAGCGGCGCCAGCAGGCGGTCGAGGCGGTTCGCGACGCGGTGCGTACCGCGGTCCGCGACCGCGCGCTGCGCGAGGTCTCGATCTCGGTGGACGTGGATCCGCAGTAGGGAGTCACCTGGCGAGCATTCGGCGGAGGTCGGCCGTCACCTCATCCGGATGGCCGGTGACCTGATCCCAGCTGTACCGGACCACCTGGAACCCGTCAGCTCGCAGCGCCAGCTCTCGCCGGCGATCCCGCTTGATCGCAGCCCAGCTCCCGTGTGCTGGAGCCCCGTCCAACTCCACCGCGAGCCGCTGTTCGCGCCAGAGCGCGTCGACGCGCATCCGGCGGACCCTGGCATTCGCTTCGGGCAACGGAAGACCAGCGGACTCGCAGAGCTCGAGGAAACGCTCCTCGAGAACACTCAGGGTCCGTGCGAGCTCTGGCATGTGGCTGCGAAGCGCCGCCCTCAGCTTCTTGGATCCTTGGCGGCGGAGGTCGAGCTCGGCGTCGAGTTCGCCGGGGTCGAGCAGTCCGCGGTAGTCGGCCTCGGCGAGGGCGCGGCGGAGCTGGCGAGGCGTGAGCACGGTGCCGAGGTCGACGAGGGTCCTGGCCACTGGAGTAACGCGAAGACCCTGGCAATGAAGGAAGACGACCTGGCGTGAATGGTGCACCCGAACATCCGGCAATGAGCGGCGGCGGCCCGGCACGGTGAGGTGGATCCGCTCGGGCTCGGCCTCGATCAGACGCCATAGCCAAGCGGCGGTGGTGTGGCTGAGCGCGGCCGCGGGGCCGGCGTAGAGGAGGGCAGCCCAAACACACCCCCGCAATGAGAGGGCGGTATGGCCGAGCGCGTAGACGTGTGGGCGGACGCGGTGGAGCCGGCCCGCCGCCAGCCATCGAGTCACCTTGCTTCCCTCAACGCCGAAATCGGCCAGCTGCCTGCGACTCACCACGCCAAACTGGCGCTCGGCGAGCCCGCGCAGCCCACCTGCGTCAGTTTTCTGCCGGATAGCGGTCGGAACTTGACGCAGACGGTCCATTGCGACGACCTTTGCGGCTCGCGTGTGCCGAGACGCCGGCTCAGGCGCCCATTCATTGCCGAAATTGTCCCGAGACACGCCCGGACTAGACTCGAAGAGATGAGCGACGAAGCCACACCCACGCCCGTCGAGGAGCGCGACGACGAGTTGGCCACCGAGGCCGGCGAGCCCGAGGGCATCGATCCCGAGGCGCTCGAGCGCCGCTCCGCGGCGCTCTCGCAGGTCGTCAAGTTCGGGGACCCGGTCCTGCGCTCGGCCGCCTCGCCGGTGACCGAGTTCGACGATCGGCTCGTCGCCGAGGCCGATCGGATGATCGGCCTGATGCGCGACGCGATCGGTGTGGGCCTGGCAGCGACGCAGCTCGGCACTCTCCGGCGGATGCTCGTCTTCCAGGTCGGCTCGGAGGCCGAGCCGACCGTGCTCGTCAATCCCGAGATCGAGTGGCGCTCCGAGGAGGAGGTGGCCACGGCGGAGGAGGGCTGCCTCAGCCTGCCCGGCGTGATCGTCGACGTCGAGCGCCCGCTGCACGTCAGGGCGCAGGGCGTCGACGTCCACGGCGAGCCGTTCTCAATTGAGGCCTCCGGCCTCGAGGCGCGAGTGATCCAGCACGAGGTCGACCACCTCGACGGGGTCCTGATGATCGACCGCACCGAGCGCGAGCAGCGCCGCGGCGCCCTGCGGGCGCTGCGCGAGGGCGGCACCTTCGCGCCCGAGGGCGAGGAATCCGAGGCCGAGGAATCCGAGGCCGGCGACGGCGCGCAGTCCAGCGAGGGTTGAAGACCGCCTACCTCGGCACCAGTGAGTTCGCGGCGACGGTGCTCAGGCGCCTCGCCGACAGCCCGCACCGGCCGGCGCTGGTCGTCACGCCCCCCGACAGCCGCAGGGGACGGGGGCGCAGGCTCGCCCCGCCGCCGGCTGCGGAGGCCGCCCGCGAGCTCGGCCTCGAGCTGCACCAGACACCCGACGTGAACTCGCCCGAGTCGGTCGACGCGATCCGCGTGGCCAAGCCGGAGGCCCTCGCGGTCTGCGCCTTCGGACAGCTGATCCAGGAGCCGCTGCTCAGCGACTTCCTCATGCTCAACGTGCACCCCTCGCTGATACCTCGCTGGAGGGGGGCGGCCCCGATCGAGCGGGCCCTGATGGCCGGGGACGCGACGACGGGCGTCACGATCATGCGCGTCACCGCGGGCCTCGACTCGGGCCCGGTGGCGCTCGCCGCAGAGGTCCCGATCTCACCTGGCGACGACTACGAGTCCCTCTCGGGAAAGCTCGCGGAGGCCGGCGGCGAGCTTCTCGTCCGCGCTCTCGATGCCCTCGAGCGCGGCGACCTCGACTTCACCGACCAGGAGGACGACCAGGCCACCTACGCGGAAAAGGTCTCGCCGGAGGAGCGGCACCTGGCGCCGTCGCGGCCGGCGGCCGAGCTGGAGAGGATCGTGCGGGCGCTGACGCCGCACGTCGGCGCCTACCTGGAGCTGGAGGGCGGCGACAGACTGGGGGTGCGGGCGGCGCGCGTCGTGCGGGATGGCCCTGCGGCGGGGGCGATCGAGGCCGACGGCGACCGCCTGGTCCTCGGCTCCTCGGATGGGGGACTGGCGCTCGAGGTCGTCCAGCCACCCGGAAAGAAGGCGATGAGCGCGGCCGATTTCCTGCGCGGACATGCACCGCCCGAACAGGCCTTGTAGCGACTGCCAGGCCGCTCCACTTTGGAGCGAAGGGCGAAGCCCGGAGCGAGTTGCGTGGGGCGGCCGCTCGCAGTCGCGGCCTTGTACCTCGATACCCTCGTCACATGGCGGAACGCGTCGATAGCGAGTTGGGAGAGACGCCCGGCACCCCCGAGGCCACGGAGGGCGCCCTCCAGCGGCCGAATTGCCCGGGCTGTGGCGAGCCCTGGCTGCGCCCCGCGCAGCTCCCAGGGCGCTTCGTCTGCGTCAACTGCCTGCGTCGCTTCGAGCTGGTCTCCCAATGCCCCAACTGCGGAGAGCACGGGACGATCAGCCGGCTGACCCGCACCGAGGACATGAAGTGCCAGGCCTGCGGGCACTCGATGCTTCGCTCGATCTGACCTTGGAAGCCGCCACCGATACCGCCTCGACGGGCCGCCACGAGCTCTTCGCATCGAAGCGCGTCGCGCCCTCGATCCTCTCCTCGGACTTCTCGAAGCTCGGCTCCCAGATCGAGGAGGTGATGGCCGCGGGCGCGCGGATCATCCACGTGGACGTGATGGACGGCCATTTCGTCCCGCCGATCACGATCGGCCCGCTGGTCGCGGGCTCGATCGCGGACCTCGTCCACGGCGCGGGGGGCGCGATCGACGTCCACCTGATGATCGAAGACCCCGACCGGCAGATCGAGGAGTTCGCCAAGGCCGGCGCCGACAACATCACCTTCCACGCCGAGGCGACACCGCACATCAATCGCACGCTCAACGCGATCCGCGAGCTCGGCTGCCTGGCGGGGCTCGCAATCAACCCGGGCACGCCGGTCAGCGCGGTCGGCGAGTCCGTCAACGACGCCGACGTCTTCCTCTGCATGACGGTGAATCCCGGCTGGGGCGGCCAGCCGTTCATCGCCGACTCGCCGGACAAGGTCGGCCGGCTGAGCGAGGTGGTGGGCGCGGGGACGATCGAGGTCGACGGCGGCATCGACCCCGGCACCGCCGGGGGAGTCGCGGCGGCCGGGGCGAGCCTGTTCGTCGCCGGCTCCGCTGTCTTCGGCGCCGACGATCCCGCCGCCGCTTACAGCGCGATCGCCGAAGCGGCCGGCGCCGCCTAGGCGCGTGGCGGACAGACACGAGCGACTGAGCCGCTTCCGGAGCTTCGACGGCCCCGGCGACCGGGGCGAGTTCGTCCCGTTCCTGCGTCGCCTGGCGCTCCTGATCGGCGTGATCGTGGCCGTTCAGCTGGCGGGGGCCATCGCGTACTCCCTCACCGAGAGCGTCTCCGTCTGGAAAGGATTCCTCTTCACCCTCGACACCGTGGCGACGGTGGGGTCGGACCCGACCCCGCCGGACCTCCCGGGACAGATCGTCAAGGTCCTGCTGATCGTCCTGGGCGTGGGTACGCTCTTCTACGCCCTGGTGACGGTGACTGAGTTCTTCGTCGCCGGGCATCTGGGAGAGATCCTCGAGGAGCGCCGCACCTTGAAGAGAATCGAAGACCTCAACGGCCACCACCTGATCTGCGGCTTCGGGCGCGTCGGCCGTCAGGTCGCGCGCGACCTGCAGGCCGGCGGGGACGACTTCGTGATCATCGACAGCCTCGACGAGAACATGGACCTCGCCGATCAGATGGGGGTCCCCTTCCTCCACGGCCGGCCGTCGGACGACCACATCCTGAAGTCGGCGGGGATCGAGCGGGCAGTCTCCGTCCTGGCCTGCGTCGACTCGGACGCGGAGAACATCTTCATCTGCCTGACTGCCCGCGAGCTGCGCTCCGACATCACCGTGGTCGCCCGCGCGAGCGTCGAGGACTCCGAGAAGAAGCTGCGCCGCGCTGGCGCCGACCGGGTGATCTCGCCCTACAAGTCGAGCGGGGCGGAGATGGCCCGGCTGGCGCTCCAGCCGCAGGTCACCGGCGTGGTCGACGTCGCCCCCGAGTACCGGATGGAGGAGATCGACGTCACCGAGGGCTGTCAGGCGGAGGGCATGACGATCGGCCGGGTGCGGGGGACGACCACGATCGCGGCGCTTCGCACCTCCGACGGCAAGGTCCACCCGCAGCCAGCCTCGGACACGGTCCTTCGCGCCGGCGACGTACTCGTGGCGATGGGGACGGTCGAGGCCTCAAGAAGCTCGAGGCGCTGTTCGTTCCCGGGCCCGCCAGGCCTACCGGGTCCGTGCTCGGGGACCTGGGATAACCGGCTTCGCCATCAGAACGCGGCCACAAGCGGCCGCTAAGTCGCTTCGGGCTTCGCCCTTCGCTCCGAAGTGGAGCGGCCTGGTGGCCGCTAGCCCGCCTCGTCTCCGGAGGCGAGCTGCAGCTCCATCTCCTCGGTCGAGCCCGGCTTGATCGGCTCGTCGGTCGGCGCCAGCGGCTGGCGGTAGAGCAGGTAGAGGAGCGAGCAGAGCAGTGTGGCCGCGCCGAGATAGCCGACGACGACGCGCGTGACGTCGCTGGAGACGACCGGGACGAGGGTCCAGACGATGAACGTGATCGCGCAGCCGAGCCAGCAGAGTGAGGCGCGGCGGACCTGCCCGCGGGCAAGCGCGGCCTGGTTGAGCGTCGCGGCGGAGAGGTAGAGGCCCATGCCGATGGCCACGACGACGAGGTCGGCGCGGTTGTAGTCGTGCTTCTTGCCGAAGGCGATCTGCATCAGGTGCGGCCCCGCGACCAGCATCGCGAGCGCGACCAGCGCGGCGAAGGCCGCGATCGCAAGCACCGTCACGCGGATCGAGGCGCGGAAGTCCTTCTCGTCTCCGCGCGAACCGAGCGTCGTCAGGTGGGGGAGGAGGCTCGTCTGCACCGCCTGGAAGAGCTGCAGAGGGGCCCGGGCGATCATCAGGATGTTGAACACGTAGCCGGCCGCGGCGGCGCCCGTGGTCGCGTTGACGAGCAGCGGCCCTGCGTTCAGGAATGTCTGCTCGCTCAGCATGATCAGGAAGACACCCGCCGCGAATCGTCCACCGCGGGCCAACGTGAATTCGTCGGTCGGGGCGTCGCCCGGCGCGGGTTCCGGCGGCACTTCCTCGGCCGCGCCGAAGCGGCGGAGGAACGCGAACGGCACGACCATCAGCGAGAGCGTCGGCGCCGCGACGATGCCAAGCGCCACTGCGGTCTGGCCCGACGCGATCCCGAGGGCCACGGCGAACGGGAACGCCGTGCGAGCAACCGATTCGCTGATGATCAGCAGTGCGTAAATCGTCAGCCGGTGGCTTCCCGCCAGGAACCCGCGTGCGAAGTAGCTCGCCCCGTAGGCCGTGATCGCTCCCACGCCGATCCAATAGAGCGTCGAGTTGCCTTGCAGCAGGTGGTCCTGGATGGGCGTCCGCAGGGCCAGGGCGAGAACGTCGAAGATCACGGCGACTGAGAGCTGAATCGTGGCCGCGACGCGGACCGTGTGCCTGATCGGGACGTCATGAGCAAGGTTCTCGGAGACGGTCCGCGAGAGCAGCTGCTCGACGGGGCGCTGCAGGATCGAGACGACGATGAAGACCGCCGACCAGAGCACGGCGATCTGCCCGTACTGGTCCTTCGAGAGCTCGTGCGAGGCGATCGCGAAGTAGAGGTAGGTGATCAGCCCGGTGATCCCGACCCCGATGGAGAGCAGGCTGGCGCGCCGCCCGTAGCTCCTTGCCTCGCTCTGACCCGCCCTTTGCCCGCCGCTTGCCATCGAGGCGCAAGACTACGTACAACCGGTTGTCCCTCGGCTTTGCCTCGGGACACCCTCGCATCTACAATCACTGGCTGACTGACCAGTCAATCAGTCTGGAGGCCGCATGACGGTCGGTACCGAACACGAAGCTTCCTACCTGCGCCGCGCGCTCGAGCTCGCCGAGCAGGGGCGCGGGAACGTGAGCCCGAATCCGATGGTGGGTGCCGTAATCGTCCGCGACGGCGAGGTGATCGGAGAGGGCTTCCACGCAAAGCTGGGTGAACCGCACGCCGAGCGAGCCGCGATCGAGGACTGCCGTGCCCGCGGCGCTGATCCCGCCGGCGCCGCCATCTACGTGAGCCTCGAGCCCTGCGCCCATGAGGGCCGCCAGCCGCCCTGCACCGAGGCGATCCTCGAGGCCGGGATCTCGCGGGTCGTCTACGCGTCCGAAGACCCGACCGAGAAGGCGTCGGGCCGCGGCCCAGGGATCCTCCGCGACGGCGGCATCGAGGTCGAACTCGCCGGCGGCCCCGAGGCGAGCGCCGCCCGCCTGCTCAACCAGCCATTTCGCAAGCGCGCTCGGACCGGCCGTCCGCTCGTCACCTACAAGGCGGCCATGTCGCTGGACGGCCGCGTTGCCTCGCCGACCGGCGATTCGCGCTGGATCTCGAGTGTCGAGAGCCGTGAGCTCGTCCATCGCTGGCGCGCCGAGTGCGACGCAGTCGGGATCGGCATCGGAACGGCGCTTGCCGATGACCCACTGCTCACGGCCCGGGTCGAGGAAGTCGCAAGCCAGCCGGCGCGGGTCGTCTTCGACTCCGGTGCCCGCCTGCCGATCGAGTCCGCCCTGGTCGCATCCATCGACGAGGCGCCGCTGATCGTGATCTGCGCTCCCGAGGCGGCCTCGGCGAAGCGCGACGCGCTGGAGCACGCCGGGGCGGAGGTGATCGTCGCGCCTGGCCGCACTGATCAGGACCGCCTGGAGGCGGGGCTCGTCGAGCTCGGACGCCGCGACATCCAGGACCTGCTGGTCGAGGGCGGCCCCACGTTCGCCGGAGCGCTCTTCGACGCGGGCGAGATCGACGAGATGCGGCTGTTCATCGCGCCGGTGCTCGTCGGTGCAGCGCAGGCCCGAGCCGTACTCGAGGGCGAGGGCGCGATTCGGATCGCCGACGGCGTCAGACCGCTGGCCACGAGCTTCGAGCAGGTGGGCGAGGACATGCTGGTCCGGGCAAGGCTGCGGGAGTGGTGATCGGCTGATGTTCACCGGGATCGTCAAGGAGCTTGGACGCGTCGAGGCCGTCGATGCCTCTGCCGACGGCGCCCGCCTGCGGATCGGCGCTGAGCTGGCCTCCGAGCTGGCCGAGGGCGACTCGGTCGCCGTGAACGGCGCCTGTCTCACCGCGACCTCGGCGAGCGGCGGCTCCTTCGAGGCCGACGTCATGCACCAGACGCTCTCGCTGACGACGCTGGGCGAGCTGGAGGCTTCCTCGCCTGTGAACCTGGAGCTGCCGCTGCGGCCCACCGATCGCTTGGGCGGACATGTCGTGCAGGGGCACGTCGACGGAACCGCCACCGTGACGGACCTGACCGCCGACGGGTTCGCGAAGCGCCTGCGGATCGAGCTCCCGACAGAGCTTCTGCCCTACGTCGTGGAGCGAGGATCGATCGCGATCGAGGGCGTCAGCCTGACGATCGCCGATCTCACCGGCTCCGGCCTGGAGGTCTCGCTGATCCCCGAGACCCTCGAGCGCACCACCCTGGGCGGCCTGGAGCCCGCCGACCGGGTCAACGTCGAGTGCGACGTCCTCGCCCGCTACGTGCACCGCCAGCTTTCCGCCGACGCCGGCCTGTCACCCTTAGCGACCGACAAGGAGTAAGCAGAGATGGCCAAGCAGACCAAAGAGCGCCAGCTGACCGAGACGAAGCCCGACTCGCCCTTCGCGACCATCGAGGAGGCGATCGAGGACATCCGGCGCGGCCGCATGGTCGTGGTCTGCGACGACGAGAACCGCGAGAACGAGGGCGACCTGACCCTGGCGGCGCAGTTCGCGACGCCCGAGGCAATCAACTTCATGGCGACCCACGGCCGGGGACTGATCTGCCTGGCCCTCTCCGACGAGCGCTGCAACGAGCTCGCTCTCAACCTGATGGCGGCGAAGAACGAGGCGCCGTTCCAGACCGCGTTCACGGTCTCGGTCGAGGCCCGCGAGGGCGTCACCACCGGCATCTCGGCGGCCGACCGCGCCCGCACGGTGCAGGTTGCGATCGACCCGCACTCACAGCCGGAGGATCTGGTCCAGCCGGGTCACGTCTTCCCGCTGAAGGCGAAGGACGGCGGCGTGCTGGAGCGCACAGGCCAGACCGAGGCCGCCGTCGATTTGGCTCGCCTCGCCGGCCTCATTCCGGCCGGGGTGATCTGCGAGATCATGAACGAGGACGGGACGATGGCCCGCGTCCCCGACCTGGTCGACTACTGCGCCAAGCACGACCTGAAGATGATCACCGTGGCCGATCTGATCGCCTACCGGCGCCGGACCGAGAAGCTGGTCGAGCGGATCGTCTCCACGAAGCTGCCGACCAAGTTCGGTGAGTTCAATGCAGTCGGCTACCGCTCGCTGATCGACGAGAAGCACCACGTCGCGATGGTCAAGGGCGAGGTCGCGGGGTCCGAGGACGTGCTCGTCCGCGTTCACTCCGAGTGCCTGACGGGCGACGTCTTCCACTCGCTCCGCTGCGACTGCGGCGAGCAGCTCGAGGCGGCGCTGGCGACGATCGAGAAGGAGGGCAAGGGAGTCCTGCTCTACCTCTCCCAGGAGGGCCGCGGCATCGGCCTGCTCAACAAGCTGCGCGCCTACAAGCTCCAGGAGGAGGGCCTCGACACCGTCGACGCCAACCTCAAGCTCGGGCTCCCCGCCGACCTGCGCGACTACGGCATCGGCGCCCAGATCCTGGTCGACCTCGGGCTCTCGAGCATCCGCATCCTCACCAACAACCCGAAGAAGATCCTCGGCCTGGAGGGCTATGGCCTGTCGGTCACCGACCAGGTGCCGATCCAGTCGGTCCCCAATCCGCACAACGAGGCCTACCTGAACGCGAAGCGCGACAAGATGGGACACGCGCTGCACCACCAGGGCCTGCCACTCGACGAGCAGCTGCTCTACGAGGAGCACCGCAAGGACGAGCAGGAGCAACGGTCGGGGGACTATCCGCCGGGTGACTGACCAGAGCTTCGAGCAGTTCAGCCCGGAGGAGCGCGACGCGCTCTCCGGCAGCGAGTTCGCTGTCTGCGTCGCGACCTTCTATGAGGACGTGGCAGAGCGGCTGCTCAACGGCGCCGCCGAGGGCTTCGATCTTGGCGGGGTGAGCGAGGCGTCGGTCCACATCTATCGGGTCCCGGGCGCCTTCGAGCTGCCCTTCGCGGCCAAGCTCTGCGCCGAGAGCGGCCGATTCGCGGGAATCGCCTGCCTCGGCGTGGTGATCCGCGGCGAAACGAGCCACTACGACCACGTCTGCGCGGAGGTGGCGGCGGGGACGCAGCGCGTCCAGCTCGACACCGGCGTGCCCTGCGCCTTCGGCGTGATCACGGCCGAGAACATGGAACAGGCCCTGGCGCGCTCGGGCGGCGGCAAACGCGACCAGGGGCGCGGGGCGGCCGTCGTCGCGATGCGGATGTCGCTGCTGAAGGCCGGGCTCGCCTAGCTGGTTCGCTCGAGCACTTCTTCGAGCGGCGCCGGTACTCCGAAATAGAAGCCCTGCCCGTAGCGAAAGCCGGCGTCGATGAGAGCTTCGAGCTCCTCCTCGGTTTCGATTCCCTCCGCGATCACCCGGACACCAACCTCGTCGGCGAACGAGACCAGGGACCTGGCGAGGGCATGCACAACCGGGTTCTCATCGATCCGCTCGGTCAGGGAGATGTCGAGCTTGATCCACTCTGGGCGCACCTTGAGGATGTGCCGCAGGCTCGCGTAGCCCGCTCCGAAGTCGTCGATCGCCACCCGACCGCCAGCCGCCCGCAATGGGCCCAGCTTCGACGTGAATCCCTCGTAGTCGTCGACTTTGAGATGCTCGGTCAACTCGACGGTGACCCGATCAGCGGAGGAGCCGAAGCAGGAGACGAATCGCCCGGAGAAGACCGTGGGGGGTGACGCGTTGACCGAGAGGCTGACGTCGTCCGGAAGCTTGGAAAGCGCTCTGGCCGCGATCCGCACCGCCAAGAGCTCCAGAGGAAGCCCGAGGCCGACATCCCAGGCCTCGGCGAACCAGCGGTCCGGCCCGCGCTCCGGCTCGGCCGGGAACCGGGAGAGGGCCTCGTAGGCGATCACCTGGCCGGTCTCCAGATGGAGGATCGGCTGGTAGACGGGATAAATCAGGTCCTTGTCGAGGACGGCCTGCACGCGATCGACGGATCGGCGGTGATCCTCGCCGCTGAGCTTCTCGACAACGCGGGGATCGCCCACCGGCCGCGTCGAACAGACGATCTCCACCACGTCGCCGGAATCCGCGTCGGCGATCACGCGGGTGGTCGTTTCGACCCAGATGTACTCGTGGTCCTTTCGCCGGAGTCGGTATGCGACCGTAAATGGGGCCCCCTGAAGACTGCTGCGATGAGCGACTGCGACCTTGCCTGCGTCGTCCGGGTGAAAGAGCTCGTAGGCCGAGACCCCGATCAGCTCGTCGGGCTCGTAGCCGAGGAGGTCCTTCGACGCCGCAGAGACATAGCGGTAGGTACCGTCGGGGGCATGGGCGGAGATCATGTCGCCCAGGTAGTCGGCGATCGAGCCTTCGAGCGCCTCGAATTTCGCCCCGAGGCGTGCGTGCGATCCGAAAGGCGTCTTTTGCCGGATGTTCATCTCGTCTGCCCGATTCGATGCAGAACTTGATCGTTTCTCCACGCATCGCCCGCTCCCTGCCTCAGTGGCCCCGCTACCATCTCGCGTCCGATGGCCAAGGTCTGTCACAGCTGCGGCAAGCGCCCCGCGTTCGGCAACTCGCGGAGCCACTCCATGGTCGCCACCCGGCGCCGCTTCAACCCGAACCTCCAAAAGGTGCGGATCCAGGAGCCGGGCGGTGGCACGGCACGCGTCTACGTCTGCGCGCGCTGCCTGAAGTCGAACAAGGTCACTAAAGCCGCCTAGCGGCCACCAGGCCGCAGTAAGTCGGAGCGGAGGGCGAAGCCCGAAGCGACTTGTAATGGGCGGCCGCCTGTGGCCGCGACTTGATGGCGAAGCCGTCTGCCTGTGGCTAAGGTCCTCTAACTCCCCGCATGGCTGATCCTTCGATAGAGCGATTCCGGCGCGTGGTCAGCGCGGCCGCCGTGCAGCTCGAGGAGCGGCGCAAGGAGGTCAACGACCTCAACGTCTTCCCCGTCGCGGATGGCGACACGGGCGACAACATGGCCCTCACGCTCCGCGCCGTCAGCGACGAGCTCGATCGTCTCGACGGGCAGATGGTTGACGAGATCGGGCGGACCGAGCTGGTCAACGCGCTCGCCCGGGCGGCCCTGATGGGGGCGCGCGGAAACTCCGGAGTGATCCTCAGCCAAATCGTCCGCGGCGCCGCCGAGGAGCTCGCCAGCCGGCCGGGGGAGCTGGTCGACCCGATCGTGGTCGCGGCGGCCTTCGCCCGGGCCGCTGACGCCGCCTACGAGTCGGTCCGCGAACCGGCCGAGGGCACGATGCTGACCGTCTTCCGAGAGATGGCCCATTCGATCTCCAGGCGCCTCGCCCATATGGACGAGATCCGCCTTTCGCCCGACGCCACCCCCGCCGAGCAGGACGCGCTGCTGGCCGAGCTGCTCGAGGACGCCGTGCGCGACGGGGAGGAAGCCGTGGCCCGGACTCCCGAGCAGCTCGAGGTGCTCCGGGAATCCGGCGTCGTCGACGCCGGCGCGCACGGCCTGGTCGTGATCCTCGCCGGGGTCGTCGCGGGCCTCCGCGGCGACGTCGAGGCCTCTCCGCCGGTCCCTCACTACGCGCCGGCGACGGATACCCGCCCCCACCACGAGGACAGCCGCTACCGCTACTGCACCAACTTCATCGTCACAGGAACGGGTTTGGAGAGCCGTTCCTTCGTGCCGATGCTGGAGGAGCTCGGAGACTCGGTGCTCGTCGTCGGCGACGAGGCGACCCTCAAGGTTCACGTCCACACGGACGAGCCGGAGGACGCCGTCAAGCTGTTCGAGGAGGCCGGGCACGTCACCCAGCAGCTCGACGTCGCCGACATGCGCGAGCAGATCGCCGAGCGCACCGCCCGCCTTCAGGCCGGCCGGTGCGCTGCCGTGGCGGTGGTCGCGGGCAGGGGGATGCGGGAGCTCTACGAGGGCCTCGGTGCGTTCGTCGTCGACGGTGGTGAGACCTTCAACCCTTCGATCTACGACCTCCTGGCCGCGATCCACGAGGTTCCCGCCGAGGGGGTCCTGGTCTTCCCGAACAATCCCAACGTGGTGATGGCGGCGGAGCGGGCGGCCGAGCTCTCCGACAAGGAGGCTCGGGTGGTGGTGTGCACCTCGCAGCAGGCCGGCCTCGCGGCCCTGGTCGAGCTCGATCCAGCGGCGTCGATCGACGAGAACGGCGAGCGGTTGAGCGCGTCCCTGGAGGGCATCCGGGCGGGTTCGGTGGCCCCGGCGGCCCGCGACGACGCCAAGGGACGGTTCGTCACCGGGGACGCAGTCGGCTTCGTCGGCGATGAGATCGTGGCGTGGGGTGGGGCCGGCACGACCCTGTCCGAGACGATGTCCCGCCTGGCCGAGGGTGCCGAGATCCTCACCGTCGTCGGCGGAGAGGGAGCCCCGATTCCGCTTGGGGACCTGGAGGGTCATGCGCCGGAGGGCGTGGAGCTCGAGCTCCACGAGGGCGGCCAGCCTCACTACTGGTGGCTGCTGGCATCGGAGTGACCGCCCTCCTCGACGAGGCGATCACTGCCGCCGGCGGGAGGCGGCGATGGAGCAAGGTGAAGGGTATTTCGGCCCACGTCAATTCCGGAGGCATGCTGATGCGGATGAAGGGCAAGGCGGACCGGTTCCGGGACTACGGGCTCAGCGTGACGACGGACGAGCAGAGTGCTGTGCTCCAGCCGTATCCACGAAAGGGGTGCAGCGGCATCTTCGCCGCCGGCGCGGTGCGGATCGAGGGGGCCGATGGAGCGGTCCTCTCCGAGCGCCAGGACGCGCGCGATGCCTTCTCGGGGCTCTCCGGAATGCGGCGAGATCTCCGCTGGGACGACCTGGATGCCCTCTACTTCGCGGGCTACGCATTCTGGAACTACCTGAACATCCCCTTCCTGTTCGAGCGGTCTGGCTTCGAGGTCTTCGAGGGCGAGCCTCTCGCCGTCGACGGTGAGAGTTGGCGACGACTCGACGTCGTCTTCCCCGATCACATCCACACCCATTGCCGCGAGCAGGCGCTCTATTTCGACTCGCGAGGCCTCCTGCGCCGCCACGACTATCACCCTGACGTCGTCTCCACCCGCGCAAACGCCGCGCACCTCTGCGATGAGCATCGCGAGGTCGACGGGCTCGTCTTTCCGACGAGGCGCCGCGTCGTCCCCAAGGGTCTTCGCGGCCGCCCGCTTCATCGCCCAACCGTGGTCTCGATCGACCTCGACTCGATCGAGGTGGACTGATGCCCGCTGCCGGCGAGCTGCCCGTTCTCTGGCAGTACAGCTTCTCCAACTACAACGAGAAGGCTCGCTGGGCGCTCGACTTCAAGGGGATCGCTCACCGCCGGCGCTCGCTGATGCCCGGCGGCCCGCGCGCGATGATGTTCTCTCGCGGCGCCGGGACACTGCCGGTGCTGGACCTCGACGGGACGCGGATCGTGGACTCGACGCGGATCATCGCCGCGCTGGAGGAGCGCCGGGCCGATCCGGCCCTCTACTCGGCCGACCCCGACGAGCGCCGCCGGGCGCTCGAGATCGAGGACTACTTCGACGAGCACGCCGGCCACGACATGCGGAGGGTCGGTTTCTGGGAGGCGCGCCAGAACCTGGGCTACGCGACCGACTTTATGACGACCGATCAGCCCGGAATCAAGAAGGCCGTCGGCCGGACGGGGCTGAGGGTGGCGTTCCCCGGCGTCTGGCGCTACATGAGCGCGCGCTACGGGTTCGACGAGGAGGCGGTGACGCGCAGCCGGAAGACCCTGATCGAGGGACTCGACCGGATCGAGTCGGAGCGCGCCGGAAGGGACTACCTGGTCGGCGAGAGCTTCACGGTCGCCGACTTGACCGCCGCCGCGCTGCTCTACCCGCTGGTCTGGCCGCCCGACTTTCAGTACCCGCTACCGGACCCGCCGCGCTGGTCGTTCTTGGAGGGGCATCGCGATCACCCGGCGCTCGGCTGGATCTCGGAGATCTGGCGCCGCCATCGCGGTAGCTCCGCGGCTGTCTAGCCGCAAAGTGGACAAAAATTGGTACCTGGACGGGACGCGGCTTGACAGTGGTTCCTCGCTGCGTGGAGGATGGCGCCAAAGCGGGGCACCGATGGGGAGAGCCTCGACGACTCGCCGGGCTGTCTCGACCCCCGGCAGAAATTGGAGGGATCGATGAAGAGCGTTTTTCGACGCCCGTCGCCGGCGATGGTGATTGCCATCGTCGCGCTGATCGCGGCACTAGGTGGCACCGCGATCGCGGGCGGGTTCACGACCAAGAAGAAGGTCAACAAGATCATCACCAACAGGGCACCTGGTCTTACGGTGGGAAGCGCAAAGAGCGCTGACACTGCCAAGGCCGCCGACAAGGCCAACAACGTCCTCTGGGCGGTCGTCTCTGACACCGGCAACGGCGGAGGAGCGGCCCTGGTCAGGTCCAACGTCCCGGGCGCCTCCGTCAGCGACGGAACAGGCGTGAACGTCAACCTCGGCCAGAACGTGACGCAGTGCGCGTGGATCGCCACCAAGGGCGACCCCGCCACTGGCGTTGAGGTCGCCGGCTACGCCCAGACCCAGCAGGCGGACGGCGCCGCGCCGAACGCGGTCAACGTCCGCACACGCGACGCGGCTGGCACGCTCGACGAGCTCGATTTCCATCTCGTCGTCGTCTGCTAGGCGCAGGATCCGCGTTTGAAATGAGCTGCGGAGAGGGGCGACCCGTGATCGGGTCGCCCCTCTTTCCGATCGACAGGACATGTCTTCGTTTCTCGAACAAGCCCCCCGGTGGCGCTCCGTCGTCGCGCTCTGCGCATTGAGCGTCGCCAGCATGCTCATCACGGCTGGGTGTGGCTCCTCGGGCGACTCGTCGGAGACCTCGTTGGCGACGCTGCCGTCCGTGACCGCTCCATCGGTGACGACCGCAGCTGGCCCCGCCGCGGCCCAGCCGGGTCCGGCCTCGTCGGCCAGGACCAAGAAGGCACAAGAATTAACGGGTGCCGCTGACTCACAGGCCACCGCTGATCAGGCAGCTCGTGTTGGCGGGTCGTCACGTGCCGGAAAGCGTTCTACCGAAGCGAGCGATGCCGCGCGGGCCAAGCGCCCTGGTGGATCGGGCGGCGTGCGATCGCAGGCTCAGACGGACCAGCAGAAGGCCGGCGGCTAGCTACCAGCCCTCGGTTCCCGGCTCGCCCTTGAAGGGTCCCTCGATCTCCTCGGTTATCCAGCCGCCGTAGTAGGCGCCCGGCTGCGGTGTCACCAGCTCGTCGTCGAGGTAGGCCGCGTCCACCCGGCGCGGGTAGAAGGCCAGATGGTCGCGCAGCTGCTCAAAGCCCTGCTTCGGCTTCGGGTAGAACCAGGCGACCCGGTTGGCCCGCTTGCCTCCCGCCTCGGCGTGGACGTAGGACGCCGTTCCCTTCCACTCGCAGTAGGTGTGGGCGTCCCCAGCGTCGATCAGGGCGTCCTCCCGTACGTCCTCGCGGGGGATGTAGATCGTCGGAGGGCTGGCGGTCTCCAGCACGCGAAGGGCCCGCTCCGTTTCGGCGATGGTCTCGCCCCCCAGGACGACCCGGACGTGGCGGTCGACGGGCTCGATCCGCGGCGGGCGCGGATAGTCCCAGACGTTTTCCTTTGCTCTCTGCGTCTTCACGTTCGACCGTCTCGGAGGACCCATCCAACGTTACGCCTAGCCTCTGTTCGTGATGGAAGCGGCCCTCGAGCGCGACCCGGTGCCGATTTACACCCCGCGCGCGCTGGCGACCGGTGAGATCCTCGAGCCCCCGGAGCTGCTGGAGGCACCGCTGAAGACGATGCCGCGGCCATCGATCCTCGATGCGCCGATCACCACGCTGAGGGGAGCAGGTCCGAAGCTGTCCGCCGCCGCATCCGAGATGGGGATCTCCAGCCTCGGCGACCTCCTCCGGCACATCCCGCACAGCTACCGGGACCGTGCCGACCCGGTTGGGCTGGGCGACCTGCGGCTGGGCGAGGAGGCGACGGTGGAGGTCGAGGTCGCCGGAGCGAAGCTGCGGCCGACGCGCCGGCGCCGGCTGACGATCCTGGAGGCCGACGTCTTCGACCAAAGCGGCAAGGTCAAGGCCGTCTGGTTCAACCGCGCCTGGCTCGCGGACCGGCTGCAGCCCGGCTGCCGCCTGCTGATCCGCGGAAAGCTGGAGAAGCGCGGCTTCAACGTCGCCGAACACGAGTTTCTGGACTCGGAGGGGGGCGGCCCGGCGGGCCTCCACACGACCGGGATCGTCCCAGTGCACCCGGCGAGCGAGAAGCTGCGCCCGCAGCGCATCAGGGAGTGGGTCTGGCAAGCGACCCCGATGGCCCGCCACGCCGGTGAGCCCATTCCGGGCCGGCTTCGCCGAGAGCTGCGGATCGCGGGGGCGACCGATTCGATCGTCGCCTCGCATTTCCCGGCCGACGAGCACCAGGCCGAGGCCGCGCGGGAGCGACTCGCCTTCGAGGAGCTCTTCCTCTACCAGGCCGCGTTGGTCTCGCGGCGGGGGCGGCGCGCCTCCGGCGCCCAGGGGATCGTTCTGCCGGCTGGAGGAGCGGACGTCGCGGCCTGGCTCGAGTCGCTGCCGTTCAGTCTCACGGACGATCAGACACAAGCCCTGGATGCGATCGACGACGATCTGACCAGGGAGAACCCGATGCAGCGGCTTCTTATGGGAGAGGTGGGGTCAGGAAAGGCACAGCCCATGGATGCGCTGGTTCTCACCCCAGCTGGCTTTCGCCGAATGGCCGAGATCCGAATCGGCGACGAGGTGGTGAATCCAACTGGAGAAACGACGCGGGTTACGGGCGTCTTTCCTCAAGGTGAGCGCGAGGTTTGCAGAGTCCACTTCTCCGACGGCACCTCAGTTGAGTGTGATCGTGAGCATCTGTGGCAGGTACAGACCAGCACCGCGCGGTGCCGTGGCGACAAGCCCAAGGTCCTGTCTTTGAATGAGATCGCCGATGACCTCCGCAGGCCAAGCGGCGCGGCGAAGTGGCACGTAGAGCTTCCCGAACCTTCCGATCTGGAGTCTGGAAGGCCGAGACCCGTCGAGCCATACGCCCTTGGACTCTTGTTGGGAGACGGAGGTCTCAGCATTCCGAGCCGAGTTCGCTTTTCCAGTGCGGACCCCGAACTCGTTGACGCATTGCGCGCTGCGGTGTCCCCCGAGTGCGAGCTGCGCAAAGAAACACATCGCCCATACGACTGGAAGGTCGTCGGCACAGACCTAGATCTGACCGAGGTTCTCACTGCTGTCGAAGAGAAGCAGCCAGAGACCCTTGCGGTCGCCTACCGCTCAGGCGCCAGTTGTGACGCGATTGCAGAGCACGTGAGCTACTCGGCCGGGACGGTGCGCCGTCGCCTTATTGAGCTGGGAGTGATAAGGCGGCCCCCAAATCGGCCGCCGAGCTTGCTCCTTCGACAACTCATGGCGCTGGGTCTCATGGGAAAAAGCGCAAGCGAGAAGTGCGTCCCGGAGGAATACCTGAATGCGCCCATCGCGGTCAGGCACGCGGTGCTTCAGGGATTGCTTGATACGGACGGGACCCTCGACAGAACCCAGGGGTCCAATGTCACATTCAGCTCGGTCTCCCAGCGACTCGCCGAGGACCTTGCATGGCTAGTGCGGTCTTTGGGCGGTCGTGCGAGATGTCGGCAGGTACACAAACTCAGCGGTAGGTCGTGGCTCACGAGCATCATTCTCCCGGCACGCTTTCCCCCATTCCGGCTTCAAAGGAAGGCTGCACTGCTCAAGCCGCGGACCAAGTACGCAAATCCGGCAAAGGCGATCGAACGGATTGAGTCGGTGGGCCCGAAGCCAGTCCAGTGCATTTCCGTGGCTCACCCGAATCAGCTGTACATCACGGACGCCTTCACTGTTACGCACAACACGGTCGTCGCGCTCCACGCGATGCTCCGGGCGATCGAGGCCGGACACCAGGCGGCCCTGATGGCGCCCACCGAGACCCTCGCCGAGCAGCACTTCCGCACACTCGAGTCCCTCCGCGCCTCGGAGGCCGCAACCGCGACGCTCCTGACGTCGGCAACCCCCCCGGCCGAGCGCCGAGAGCTGCTGCACTCGCTGGCTTCAGGGAAACCACAGCTCGTCGTCGGGACCCATGCTCTGATCGAGGACGCGGTCGAGTTCTCCTCGCTCGCGATCGCTGTCGTCGACGAGCAGCACCGCTTCGGCGTTCGCCAGCGGGCGGCGCTCGATGCCAAGGGGCCAGGCAAGCGCCTGCCCCACGTCCTGCACATGACGGCGACACCGATCCCGCGGACACTCTCGCTGACCGCCTACGGCGACCTCGACACCACCGCCTTGCGCGAGTTGCCCAAGGGCCGCCAGCCGATTCGGACCCGGGTCGTCGACGAGGAGCACCGGGCGGCGGCCTATGAGTTCATCCGCGAGCGCCTGCGCGAGGGGCGGCAGACGTTTGTCGTCTGCCCGCTCGTCAGCGAATCGGAGCTCACGGAGGCCAAGGCCGCCGAGGCTGAGGCGAAGCGGCTCGCCAAGACCGAGTTCCGCGACTTCCGGGTGGCGCTGCTCCATGGCCAGATGAGCTCGGACGAGAAGACGCGCGCCATGGACGCCTTCGTCTCGGGCGAGGCCCACGTCCTGGTGGCCACGACGGTGATCGAGGTCGGCATCGACGTCCCGAACGCGACGGTGATGCTGGTCGAGGGCGCGGAGCGCTTCGGGCTCTCGCAGCTCCACCAGCTCCGCGGCCGGGTCGGCCGAGGCGAGCACGAGTCCTTCTGCATCCTCTTCGGCGATCCCGAGTCCGAGGCCGCCAAGGCTCGGCTCGAGGCGATCGCGGGGGAGGGGGACGGCTTCGCGCTCGCCGAGGTCGACCTGACGATCCGCGGCGAGGGGGAGATCCTCGGCACCCGCCAGCACGGCCTGCCCAGATTCCGCGCCGCCTCGCTGCCCGAGGACACGGCGCTTCTCCTCGAGGCGCGGCGTCGGGTGCTGGAGCTGCGCGACCGCTTCGGCTCGCTGGAGGCCCCGGGGATCGGCCCGCTGCTGGACGAGGCCCGCCGGCGCTTCGGCGACGAGCGGGTCGAGCAGATCGCGGCGTGAGATGCCGGAGTTGCGCATCACCGGCGGGGAGCTCGGCGGCCGCCGCATCCACGCGCCGAAGGGCGCCAAGCTCCGCCCGACCACCGAGCGGGTCCGGGAGGCCGTCTTCTCGATCCTCGGCGACGTCTCGGGTGCGCGCGTCCTGGATCTCTTCTGCGGCACCGGCGCGCTCGCGATCGAGGCGCTCTCCAGAGGCGCGGCGGAGGCGACCCTGGTGGACACGCACCCGGCCACGGCGAGGAAGAACCTGGAGGCGCTGGAGCTCACGGATCGCGCCGAGACGGTCCGGGCCGACGCAGCCCGCTTCCTGCGCCGAGCGAGGGAGGGGTCCTACGATCTCGTGCTCTGCGACCCTCCCTATAGACTCGCCGACCGCCTCACGGCCGAGCTCGACCCGCTGATCAGCCGCACCCTTGCGGACGGAGGCAGAGTCATGATCGAGTCCTCACCCGACAATCCCCTGGAAATGACGCTTCCCCTGACCACCGAGCGCGCCTACGGCGACACCCTGATTCGGATCTATGGAGGCGATGAGCGATGAGCGAAGCCCAGCCCCGCGTCGCGATCTGCCCGGGCAGCTACGACCCCGTCACCAACGGGCACCTGGACGTGATCGGGCGCACGGCAAAGGTCTTCGACAGGGTCGTCGTCGGGGTCGTCAACAATCCGGTTCGCAAGGAGAAGACGCTCTTCACGGCCGACGAGCGGAAGGCGTTCATCGAGGACGCGACGGCGGACCTCGGGAACGTCGAGGTGGGGATCATGTCCAACCTGCTGGTCGAGTTCGCCCGTGAGAACGGGGCGACCGCGATCATCAAGGGGCTGCGGGCGATCTCCGACTTCGAGTACGAGTTCGAGATGAATCAACTCAACCGCAAGCTCGCGGCGGACATCGAGTCCATGTACATCTTCGCGTCGGCGAACTACAGCTTCCTGTCATCGACCGGGGTCAAGGAGATTGCGACTTTCGGGGGCGACGTCGGCGATCTGGTGCCCGCTCCGGTTGCAACAGCGCTTGCGGAAAGGCTTGCCCGCTAGACCGTCGTGCGTAGGTTCCGGGCAGGAGCTTGCAATTCGGCGCAGAAACCCAACCCGGGGCCGGTCGTATGGTCCGATGCGTAAGCTTTAGCGACTGCAAATGGACG
This sequence comes from uncultured Solirubrobacterales bacterium, assembly GCA_963774305.1. Classification (GTDB taxonomy): domain Bacteria; phylum Actinomycetota; class Thermoleophilia; order Solirubrobacterales; family 70-9; genus DASUPK01. The sequence goes on from CAVZEM010000003.1 coordinate 145,455, forward strand.
TTCTAGTACTCATCGACAAGCTCGACGACCTGGTCCACAACGCGCGGCCGGTGCCGCTCACGGATCAGGTGCGCGTCGACCGCGAGGAGATCTACGACCTCCTCGACCAGATGCGCGCCACGATCCCCGAGGAGATCAAGCAGGCCCGCTGGATCGTCAAGGAGCGCCAGGAGATGCTCGCCGAGGCGAAGCGCGAGGCAGAGCGGATCGTCAAGGAGGCCCGCGAGCAGCAGGCCCGCCTCGTCGCGAACGAGGAGATCACCCGCCAGGCCGAGCGTGCCGCCGAGGAGATCGTCGAGGAGGCCCGCGAGCGCGAGCGGGAGATCCGCCTCGGCGCCGAGGACTACGCCGACGACATCCTCTCGACGCTCGAGGTCAACCTCCAGAAGTTCCTGCAGGCAGTGCAGCGCGGCCGCGACCGGCTCCAGGGCCGCGAGCGCGAGCCCTCCGAGATTGGTTAGGGCTCGCCACCGCCACTAGGCTCCCTTTCCCCGAGGGAAGGAGAGGCGATGGGCGAGCGCTGGTTCACCGACGAGGAGCTGGGCGAGATGTCTCGCCCCACCATGGATCGCGCGATCGAGGCGATCGATCGCGGCGACTCCGAGGGGGCCAAGCGGTTGTGCGAGGCGATGAAGCACGAGTCGCAGTTCATGCACGACCTGCTGGTCGACGGCACGGCGGGTCTGATCTCCTTCGTCAAGGAGAAGCTCGGCGACGACGGTGTCGGCGAGGCCTGGGAATGGAGCCTGGAGCGGAGCTGGCGGCAGGCGGTGGAGAAGATCTCCGAGATCGACCGCAGGCAGATCGCTCAGGCGCTGGCGGCGACTTGGAGGGCGCACTCGACCAGCGGGGTCGGCCCCAGGCCGGGGGCCTTCGAGGTGGCCGAGGACCACGAGAAGCTGACCTTCACGATGAATCCCTGCGGCTCAGGGCAGCGGCTGTGGCGCAACGGCCGCTATGGACCCGACGGTTGGGGTGTCACCGACGAGGCGCACGACTGGAGCTATGGCCGCAAGGGATTTCCCCTCTACTGCACGCATTGCGCCTTCATGAACGAGCTCGGGCCGATCAACTGGATCGGCTACCCGGTCTACCCCTCGGATCCGCCGGAGGATTTCGATCGCGATCCCTGCATCTGGTACTGGTACAAGGACCCCGCCGATATCCCGAAGCGCCACTGGGAGCGCTACGGAATCGAGCGCAACGCGGAGCGGGTCGCCGGTGGAAGCGGCGGCGACTGAATCCGAGCTGGCCGACGGAGTTCGCTCCGTTCTCGAGGAGGCCGGCGATGATCCGGGCAAGATCTCGCTGGCGCCGATCCCAGGCGGAGCATCGCGTGAGACCTGGCTCGTCGAGGGGTCCGGCAAGCGATGGGTGCTGCGACGCGACCCAGAGGGGTCGGTCTCACTGGTCCCGCTTGGTGAGGAGTTCGAGCTGATCGAGCGGGCGGCGAGAGGGGGCGTTCCGGTTCCTGAACCGGTCGCATTCGAGCCCGCGGGTGGGCGGTTCGGCTCGGCGGGAATGCTGCTCGGGTTCGTCGGGGGAACCTCCGTGGCGCCCCGGGTGCTCCGCAAGCCCGAGTTCGAGCGCGCACGCGCGACGCTCACCGTCGAGCTTGCCGAGGCGCTGGCGCGGATACACGCAATAGACGTCGGCGAGCTCGATGGAGTCCTGCCCGCGATGGCCGGGGACCCGGCGCTCGCTCAGATCGAGGAGTGGGAGCGCCAGCTCGACGAGATCGGCGAGCCACTGCCCGCGGTCGAGCTCGGACTGCGCTGGCTGCGCGCCAACGCACCGGAGCCTGCCCGACCTCGCCTGGTTCACGGCGACTTTCGGCTCGGCAACTTCATCGTCGGCGAGAACGGCCTGGCCGCAGTGATCGATTGGGAGCTATCGCATCTGGGAGATCCGGCCGAGGACATCGGCTGGCTCTGCATTCGCTCCTGGCGCTTCGGCAACGACGACCTGCCGGTGGCGGGAGTTGGCGTGCTTGACGAGTTCATCTCCGCCTACGAGTCGGCGGGCGGGGAGCCGGTCGACCTGGGCCGGGTTCGCTACTGGGAGGCGTTCGGGAACCTCAAGTGGGCGATCATCTGCGCCCGCCAGGCGCACGACCACCGGAGTGGCGCGCGCCCAAGCCACGAGCTGGCCTCCCTCGGCCGCCGGATCTGCGAGCCGGAATGGGATCTCTTGGAATTGATCGTGCGACCCGTTTGACGATGCAGGATCGGCCGACAGCGCCGGAGCTTCTCGACTCGGTCGCCGAGTACCTGTTCGGTGAGCTGCGTCCTGGGGTGCCGCGGGAGCAGCGCTTCAGGGTGCTCGTCGCCGCCAACGTGTGCGCGGTCGTCGCTCGTGAGATCCGGGCGGGGGAGGGCCCCGACCGGGAGGACCTCGAGCTCTTCAACGACCTGCTTGGGGAGGAGCAGGGCGACGTGCGCACGGCGGCCGCCGAGCTCTCGCGCAGGCTCCGTTCGGGCGAGCTCGACGACCGGATCGACGAGCTTGCTCCCAGGCTCGAGGAGCACGTCCGCCGCAAGCTCGAGATCGCCCGGCCCGGGTACGACGCCTAGCCGGTGCAGGCGGCGGCCGTCAGTCTCGCCGCTCGGAGCCCAGGGTGAAGGTGTTCAGACTGAACCCGCCGTCGATCCCGATCGCCTGCCCGGTCACGTAGCCGGCGTCCTCGGATGCCAGGTAGGCGACGAGGGCGGCCACCTCGGGCGGCTCCGCCATGCGTCCGGAGGGAAGCGTCTCCCGCAGCCGCTCCAGGATCTCCGGCGGCATGGCAAGCACCTTCTCCGTCGCGACCATCCCGGGCAGGATGGCATTGGCCGTGATCCCCCGGCGAACGCCCTCGGCGGCGAGCGTCTTCATCATCCCCAGGAGGCCGGCCTTGGAGGCCGAGTACGCGACCTGCCCCGGGAGCCCACCAATCGCCGCGCCCGAAGAGACGATCACGATCCGCCCCCAGCGGCGCTCACGCATGCCGGCCAGGCAGGCCTGGACCGCCCGGAACGCGCCGCTCAGGTTGACCTCGATGTCGCGAGACCACTGCTCGCGGCTCATACGGTGGGCAGGGGCGATCGTGTCGGTGATCGCGGCGTTGGAGACACAGACGTCGATCTCGCTGAGATCAGGCAGTGCATCGCTCGTCAGGTCCAGCTGAAGATCGCAGCCCTGGGCTCGGTCGAGCGTCGTCACCGTCAGTCCGTCGTCACGCAGGCGCGCCGCAATCGCGGCGCCTATTCCACCCGCTGCGCCCGTGACCAGAGCGTGGCGTGGGGACCCGGGACCGTTCATCAGAGGTCAGTTTGGTGAGTTCCGGCCCGCCCGGAGTCCGTCTTCTCGTAGAACCGCTCGAGCAGCCCGGTCGTCTCCTTCGGGTCCGCGCAGCTGTATGCGTTCCAGGCCTCGTTGCGAAGCTGCTCGTCGATCGTCTTGCCGACCGTGTCGAGGATCGTCTGCTTCGCCGAGCGGACGGCGCCCTGGGAGTTCCGCAGGATCTGGCGAGCCACGATCTCGGCCTCCACCATCAGCCGTTCGTGCGGGACGACCTTCGAGACCAGGTTGCACTGCAGCGCCCGGTGAGCGTCGATCGGCTCGGCGGTGAGCAGCATCTCGAGGGCGATGCCGGTCCCGCAGGTGTTGACCAGCCGCACGATCCCGCCGTCGCCGTGGTGGAAGCCGCGCCTGGCCTCGAACGAGCCGAACATGGCGCGATCCGACGCGATGCGGATGTCGCAGGCTAGCGCGGTCTCGAGCCCTCCGGCGAGCGCCCAGCCGTTGATGGCGCCGATGATCGGCTTGTAGATTCGGTGCTGGCCGCGGGTGAAGCCGTTCAGGCCGAGCTCCGCGATCGCGCGGATGTCGGTGATGCTTCCGTCGGCGACGATCGGCGGGATGTACTCCTTCAGGTCGGCCCCGGCGCAGAATGCGTCGCCCGCGCCAGTGAGGATCGCGACGTCCACTGAGTCGTCCTCCGCGAAGTCGGCCCAGGCGGCGATCATCGCCCGGTGAACCTCGGGGTTGACGGCGTTCTTCGCCTCGGGCCGGTTGATCGTCACGTAGGCGATCCGGTCGCGCTTCTCGTAGAGGACGACGCCCTCGTCTGCCGACGGTGGCGGCCCTGGCCGCTCGGGATTGTGGTGCATGGCTTCCTCCTCGGTAGCTGGCGGACGCGGATCGTACGGATCGGCTTGTCGGGGGCCGGTCATCCGCGCCACCTGTGTTGACCTCAGTGGTCAAACCGGCATAGGTTGTCCGTTCCAGGGGACATTTCAACGAGGGAGTGCCATGCGACACCGAATTCGCAACAAGTTGACCTTCGCAAACGTGCTGTCGTTCATCGCCGTATTCCTGGTGATCGGAGGCAGTGCGTATGCCGGGTCGAAGTTCAACGGCAAGAAGCTCAAGAACAACTCGGTTGGGGCGAAGAAGCTCCATTGCCCGACCGCTGCACCCAACCGCACCGGCGACATCTGTTTCGGCGCATCCAACGCCGCGGCGGACTGGTTCACCGCGGTGCAGAATGTTTGCCCGTCGCAGAATCTGCGAGTGCCGACCAGTGGCGAGGCTCTGCTCGTGACCAAGGCCGCCGGCGGCGAGACGTGGACCGATGACGCCATCGTGCAGGGCCCTGGCGGTGGGGCTGCCTACGTGCAGGGGGGTGTCGTGATCTTCGGTCTATACACGGAGAAGCACGCGTACCGCTGCGTGGCGGTAGCGGGCTGACGGAATCAGACGTATGTCGCGCGGACGACCGCAAGGTCGTCCGCGCGCCACGTCACCTCGCCGCCACACCACTCGGCCAGCTCCTCCGCGGTGTCGGGGAAGTCGAAGCCGGGCTCGATCGGCGTCACCTGCTTCTCGGCCTTGACGACGTCGCCGATCACCAGGGCCCGGGATTGCTCCCGGACGCGGCGGAAGAGCGTCCGCTTCGCGTCGTCCTGCAGGTGATGCACTGAGAGCACGGAGATGACCAGGTCCCAGGGACCGTCCGGCAGGGGGTCCTCCATGCGGGCGAGCTGGACGTCGTCGTACTCCTCCCGCAGCCGGTAGACCATGTTCGAGTCCGAGTCGAGCCCGATCACCCAGGCGTCCGGATAGGCCTCGAGCAGGACCCTGGTCGTCTCGCCGGTGCCCATGCCGAGCTCCAGGACGCGGTCGGGAGCGAACGGGATCGCGTCGACCGCCGCCCGCTGCAGCTCGTCGTAGCGCGGGACCTCGGCCCGGATCTCCTCCAGGTAGGTCTCGGGATTCCAGTGGAATTGAGCGCACATGTCGGCTCGCTACCCTCGGAGCGAGTGTATGCGGAAGGCGGAATCGTCGACCTGGAGCGCCTCGGGCTGTCGTCGGGGCAGGCCCGCGCGCTCGATCTCGAGGTGGATCTCGAGCCGATCGAGCTCGGCGGCCAGACCTACAAGCCGGCCGGCGGCGGGGGCGAAGTCCGTCTGGACGTCTCCCGCACCAGCACCGGCTACGCCCTCCGGCTTCGATTTGCGACCGAGCTGACGGGCCCGTGCGTTCGCTGTCTGGAGTCGGCGGCCACTGAGCTGGAGGTGGACGCGCGCGAGGTCGATCAGCCCGCGACCCGGGACGAGGAGCTGACCAGTCCCTACGTCTCCGACCGCAATCTCGACCTCGGCCGCTGGGCGAACGACGCCCTGGTCCTGGCGCTGCCCTCGCAGCCACTCTGCCGACCCGATTGCGCCGGGCTCTGCGCGGTCTGCGGCGAGTCGCTGAACGACGCCGACCCGGATGCCCATCGCCACCAGCAGGGCGGCGATCCGCGGATGGCGAAGCTCAAAGATCTCAAGCTGGAGTAGCTACTATCCGCCGCCGATGGCGGTCCCCAAGAAGAGACAGTCGAGGACGCGGCGCGACAAGCGGCGCGCGCAGCACAAGGCGCAGGCTCCGCGGCTGAACGAGTGCCCGCGCTGCCACAGCCCGCGCCTGCCGCATCGGGTCTGTCCGACCTGCGGTACCTACGCGGGCCGTGAGGTCATCCGCCACGAGGCCCCCGAGGCCACGCCGCAGGCCGAGCCTTCGCCCCAGGACTAGATCCCGTGCCTGAGCCCGTCGCGCTCGATGCTTATGGGGCGGACGGTGGACCCGAGCTCGTCCTGGAGGGCGCGAGAATCGCCGCCGCCGATGGGATCCCGGTCCGCATCTTCGGCCCCTCATCGCTCCAGCCGCCGGCAGGGGTGGACCTGGATCCGACGACCGACTGGATCGGCAACGAGGCCGAGCCGGTCGCCGCGGTGAGATCGAAGCCCGACGCCTCGGTCGTGCGCGGTGCCGCCGCGGTCGCCGACGGGCGGTGCAGCTCCCTGGTCAGCGCCGGATCGACAGGCGCGACGATGACGGCGGCGCTCTTCGCCCTGAAGCGGGCCCAGGGAGTTCATCGTCCCGCGCTCGCGGTCCAGATCCCGGTGCCGGGCGCCGACGGGCCGCCCCTCGTCTTCTTGGACGCCGGTGCCAACACCGATGTCCGGTCGCAGCATCTGATCCAGTTCGCCTTCCTCGGGTCGGCCTTCTGCCGCGCCGTCCTCGACGTGGACGACCCCCGGGTCGCGCTTCTCTCCGTCGGCGAGGAGCAGAAGAAGGGTCGCGCCGACGTCGTCGAGGCCCACGAGTCACTGACCGGCGCCGAGGGCATCCGCTTCATCGGGAACCTGGAGGGCCGGGACCTGCTCTCGGGCGAGGCCGACGTGATCGTCACCGACGGCTTCACGGGCAACGTCACCCTGAAGACGCTGGAGGGAACCGCCCGCGCCGTCGCCGACGCCGTGCGCGCCGCAGCACGCTCTGGGCCCATGGCGTCGGCCGGTGGCCTCCTGCTGCGCCCGGCCCTCGGAGGCCTGCGCCGCAGCATGGACCCTAACTCCGTCGGCGGGGCGATCCTGCTGGGGTTGCGCGGCGCGGCCGTCGTTGCCCACGGGAGCTCCACGCCCGACGGGATCGCCAACGCGGTCAGGCTTGCCGACCGCGCCGTCCGCGAGCGGGCCGTGGAGCGCACGGCTGAGCTCCTCGCGGCTGCGGGCGCGACGCGCGACGCTCTGCGCGAAGAGCCCTCCGGGACAGCGGAGCAGCGGCCGCGCCTGTCGTAGGGGATAATCAGGGCGATGGAACGCGAAGAGGTGATGACGCTGGTCCGGAGCCACCTGAGCACCGAGCTCGAGGTGGCGCCGGAGAAGATCCAGCTCGAGACCAGGTTCCGCGAGGATCTCGACGCAGACTCGCTCGACCTCTACGAGCTCGTCATGGAGCTCGAGGATCGCTATGGCATCCGGGTGAGCGAGGAGGAGGCGGCCGACATCGAGACCGTCGGAGACGCGGTCGACTTCGTCTGCGCGAGGGTTCCGGCGGCTTAGCTATCCGGGAGGAGTGCGCGAACTGATCCGATGACATCTGGCACCGCCCGGCTGGCGGAGCTGTTCGCGGACACCCCCGAAGAGCTGCGCCGGCAGGCACTCTCCCACTCGTCCTGGGTCGACAAGCGAACCGAGTCATACGGCCGGCTCGCCTTTCTCGGCGACAGCGTCCTCGGTCTCTCGGTTGCGACGCTCCTCTTCGAGGGGCACCCGGACGCCGACATCGGCGAGCTCACCAAGATCCTCAATCAGGCGGTCAGCGGACGCACCTGCGCCGAGGTCGCCCGGAAACTGGAGCTGCCGCGGCTCCTCTCCGGGGAGGCGCCCGACGGAGGTGACGGCCTGCCCGTCGACACCTTGCTGGCCTCGGAGCGCACGCTGGCCTCCATCTGCGAGGCGGTGATCGGCGCCTGCTATCTGGCCCACGGATACGAACGGACCTCCGTTGCGGTCGTGCAGGCGTTCGACGACGAGATCGAGCAGGCGACCCGCGAACGCATGGACTTCAAGTCGGAGCTCCAGGAGCGGCTTGCCCGCGACGGCGACACCGTCGACTACGAGGTCTCAAACGAGGACGGCCCACCGCACGACCGCCGTTTCGAGATCCGGGCTACCGTCGGAGGGGACGAGCTCGGCGTCGGCTCTGGGCGCAGCAAGAAGGAAGCCGAGCAGGCGGCGGCTCGACGCGCCCTGGAGCGGCTGCGCGGCTGACGTCCGGGCCACGCGAGACGCTTCCATTCCCTGCGACCCTTGCGAGTGAGATGTATCTGAAGGCCATCAACCTGAAGGGCTTCAAGTCCTTCCCCGACCGCACCCGGCTCACCTTCTCGCCGGGCGTCAGCGTGATCGTGGGGCCGAACGGCTCGGGCAAGTCGAACATCACCGACGCCGTGCTCTGGGCCCTGGGAGAGCAGAGTCCCTCGGCGGTGCGGGGCCATCAGATGCGCGACGTGATCTTCGCCGGGGGCAATGGCCAGTCGCCGCGCCGCTTCGCCGAGGTGGAGGTGGTGATCGACAATTCGGAGGGCCGCGCCGCGAGCGAGTTCTCCGAGATCTCGATCTCCCGGCGGATCGAGCGCAACGGCGACGGTGAGTACCGGCTGAACGGCGCCCGCTGCCGCCTCACGGACGTGGTGGAGGCGCTATCGGACACGAACATGGGCCGGGAGGCACACTCGGTGATCAGCCAGGGAAAGGTCGAGGCGATCGTCAGCTCGAAGCCACGCGACCGCCGCCTGCTGATCGAGGAGGCGGCCGGGCTCGGCAAGCATCGCAAGCGCCGTCACAGCGCGCAGCTCAGGCTCGATCGCACGCGGGACAACCTGGAGCGCGGCATGGACGTGGAGCGGGAAGCCCGCTCGCGGCTGCGCCCCCTGAAGCGCCAGGCGGAGGCGGCGGAGCGCACCGCGAAGCTGCTCCGCCAGTCGAACGAGCTTCGAGCGCAGATCGTCGCCGACGACCTGCGTACCCAGGAGGAGCAGCTGACCGCGGCCGAGGCCAAGCTCGCCGAGGTGCGCGCCACCCGGGACTCCGTCGAGAAGCGCTTCGAGGAGGTGCGCGCCCGTCGCACCGCGATCGAGGAGCGGATCGCCGCCGGGGAGGAGGGTCGCCGCCGGCAGGGAGAGCTGCTGGCCGAGGCGCGCGCCGCCACCGAGCGCGTCCGCGCTCGAGCGGAGTCGCTTGACCTGGCCGAGCGGGACCTGAGAGGCGCCCTCGGCGAGCGGCAGCTGCGGCTCGACGCGCTGGACGAGGAGCCCGACGAGGCGGCCGGCGCGGCCCGCGTCGCGGAGCTCGAGGCGGAGCTGGCCAAGCTCGGCGTGGACTCCTCCGAGGAGGCGGAGCGTCTTCGCCGGGAGGCGGAGGAGGCGGAGCAGCGCCGGGTTGCCGCCAAGGCCGCCCTCGAGCCGCTGGAGCGGGCCGAGGAGGAGATCGGCGCGTCGCTTCGCCGGGCGACCCAGATGCATGAGATGGCACGCGCCGAGGCCCAGAAGGCTTCCGAGCGAAGGGCGGCCCTGGCGGGTGAGCTGGCCGCGGTCGAGGCGAAGCTCGCGGCCGCGGCCGTGGAGGGCGAGCACGAGGCCCTCGCCGGGATGCTGGAGGCCGGCTCCGGCCTCGAGCGCGCGGTCTCAGCTGTCCTCGGAGAGCGGCTGCGGGCATCGATCGTCGGCTCCGTCGACGAGGGGCGCGAACGGCTTGCCGGCACCGAGGGCGCCGCCCGGGCGCTGATCCAGCCTGAAACGGGTCGCTCCTCCGCTTCGCCTACCGAGCGCCCTCGCTTTACGGCGAACACGACCTCGTCCTCGCCCAAGGAGGGTGCACGGCGCCTGATCGACTTGGTCGAGTCCCGCGGCGAGGCGGCGCCAATCACCGAGCGCCTGCTCGCCGACGCCTGGCTGGTGGACGACCTCGATGAGGTCGCCGACGGATTCACAGGCGTCGCCGTCACCGTCGACGGCGAGTGCTTCGACGCGGCTGCGGGGGAGATCCGGCGCCTGCCCCGGGAGGGCACCGACCCCGCGCTCGCCGCTCGCTCCGAGCGCGAGGAGCTCGCCTCTCGCCTCTCCCAGCGAGAGCAGACCGAAGAGCGCGCGAAGCGCGACCTGGAGCGGGCCGAGACCGCGCTCGCGGAGGCTCGCGGCCGCGAGGAGGAATCCCAGAAGGCTCTGCGGGAGGCGCGCCGTGCGCTCGACCAGGCCGCCGAGGAGGCGAGCCGCACGGGCTGGCTGGCGGAGCGCCACGCCGAGCGCGACGGCGAGGGATCCGGAACCGCGATCCAGCGCGCCAAGCTCGAGGCGGAGCTGACCGCCGAGCGCCGTCATGCCGACGGGGCCGAGCGGGCCCGCCAGAAGCGCCTGCGCGACCGCCAGGAGCTCGAGCGGCGGATCGCGCTGGAGCGCGAGACGCTTCCCGCTCTGGGGCGAGCGCGGGATGCGCTGCGCCGCCTTGCCGACCGGCTGGAGGAGCGCGCCGCCGGGTTGGCGGACGCGGGGGGCGAGGACGGTGGCGACGTCGCCTCCGAGCTGCGTGAGTGCTCGCAGCAGGAGTTCGGGCTGCAGGGCGAGCTGCGCGAGGCGAGCGAGGCGATGACGGTCGCGGAGGTCGAGGCGACCCAGCTGCGCGGCCATCGCGACGAGAGCACCGCGGAATTGCAGCGCCTGGGGACGGCCCTCGGCGAGGAGCTCCGTGCCGCCGACGATGCCCTCGCCGAGGAGGAGCGCGAGACGATCGAGACGAAGCTCGCCCGGTTGGACCGGAACCGCGAGCAGATCGGCCCCGTCAACCCTCTGGCGGAACGCGAGTACGCGGAGGCCCGCGAGCACGTCACCGAGCTGGCCGAGCAGCGCAAGGACCTGGAGAAGGCGATCACCGAGCTGCGCGCGCTGATCCGCCGGACCGACAGGGAGATCGCCGCGGCCTTCGAGGAGACCTTCGAGGCGGCCGCGCGGGGCTTCGAGGAGATGGTTGCCGAGCTCTTCCCCGGCGGAAAGGGCCGCCTCCGGCGGGTGGACGTGGGGCCGCGGCCCTTCGCCGGGCAGGCGCCGGAGGGCGACGGCGACCAGCCGGTCGACCCCGATGAGGAGCTGCTGCCGCCGGACGACGACGGCGGCGTCGAGATCGAGGTGACCCCCGCCGGCAAGTCGACGCGGCGCCTCTCGCTGCTCTCCGGCGGCGAGAAGTCACTGGTCGCGCTCGCGTTCGTCTTCGCCGTACTGATGGCGCGGCCATGCCCCTTCTACATCCTCGACGAGGTCGAGGCGGCCCTCGACGACATCAACATCGATCGCTTCCTCCGGCTGGTCCGCCGCTTCGCGGAGCGCTCGCAGTTCATCGTCGTCACTCACCAGAAGCGCACGATGGACGCGGCCGACATCCTCTACGGGGTCAGCATGGGCGGCGACGGGATCACCAAGGTGGTCTCCCGAAAGCTCCCGCGCGACGAGCTCGGCACCGGCGTCGACGCCGCTGAGTCGCCGGCGGCCGCCGAAGCCGCATAGATACCCTCGCCGCTTCATGGCCAGCACCTGGCAAGAGGCATTCGACCTCGGCGATCGCGACGTTCCGGCGGCGGAGACGCAGGAGGAGCGCGCGGGCGTCTTCCGCCGTCTGCGCGAGGGGCTGACCCGCAGCCGCCAGGCGCTCACCGCCGAGCTCTCCTCGAGCTTCACGGGGCGGATCGACGAGACCACCTGGGAGCACATCGAGGAGGCCCTGATCCTGGCCGACGTCGGAGCGCCGACCACGGCTGCGGTCGTCCGCCGGCTCGAGGACGAGGTGGAGGCCGGCGAGCTGAGCGGCGGCGAGGGGCTCCGCGAGCGCCTGATCGAGCTGCTGGCCGAGACCGCATCGCCGGGAGGGGAGGACGCGGCCCGCATCCACCTTCCCGATCGTCCCTCCGTCCTGATGGTGGTCGGGGTCAATGGCACCGGCAAGACGACGACGATCGGCAAGGTCGCCTGGCACCTGCAGAAGGAGCTCGGGCTCGACGTGATCGTCGCCGCCGCCGACACCTATCGCGCCGCCGCCGTCAACCAGCTCCAGGAGTGGGCGGACCGAGCCGGGACGCAGATCGTGCGCGGCACCGAGGGCGGCGATCCGGGCGCCGTCGCCTTCGACGGAGTCGCCGCGGCTCAGGCGCGAAGCGCGGACGTGGTGATCTGCGACACCGCCGGCCGTCTCCATACCCACGGCAACCTGATGGAGGAGCTGGCAAAGGTCCGACGGGTGATCCAGAAGCAGATTCCCGAGGCACCGCACGAGACTCTCGTCGTCATCGACGCGACGACGGGGCAGAACGGGGTGCGCCAGGCTCAGGAGTTCGCCAAGTCGGTCGAGGTGACCGGCGCGGTCCTCACCAAGCTCGACGGCAGCGCGAAGGGCGGCGTGGCCCTGGCGATCGCCTCGGAGCTCGGGATCCCGGTGAAGCTGATCGGCATCGGCGAGTCCCTCGAGGACCTCCGGCCATTCGACGCCGAGCAGTTCGCCCGGGCGCTGCTCACCGAGTAGCAACGAAAGCACCGGGGGTCGCCGCGGCGGCTGGTATGACTCGCCACGGTGGGAGAAGGAGCCAATAGGGGACGCTTGGCCATGCTCGTCGCCGCGGCCTGCGCGGGAGCGCTCGCGCTGCCGGCAACCGCCGGCGCCGCCTCGGGCGCCGACCTCAGCCCGCAGTCGCTGTTCGCGGCCACGACCCTTGCCCTCAAGAAGGGCAGTACGCCCACTCCGCTCGGCCGCGTCGTGCTCGCCGGGAAGATCCAGGTGCCCTGGATCAACCAGTCGGTGGCGGTCATGGTGAGGAGGGAGGGACGACTGGTCGCGTCGCGCACCGTTCCGGTGAACCCGGAGAACGGCCGCTTCCATACCTCGCTGAGACTGAAGGGCTGTTGCGAGTACGTGGCGCAGGCGCTGCACAACTCGGACGCCTCGACGCCGCTCGCCCTCGAGGTGCGGGCGCCGCGGGTCCTGCGACCGGGGAGGGAGGCGCTGCTCTTCAACCGGCTGCTGCAGGAGGCCGGGTACCACTTGGGCGACGTCTCGGATCGCTTCGACGAGAGCACGGCGCTTGCGGTCCTCGCGATGCGAAAGGTCAACGACCTGCCGCGCACCGAGGAGTACGACCCGAGCCTCTTCACCATGCTGCTGCGCGGGCGCGGCGCATTTGAGCCGGTCCACGACCAGGACGGCCGCTACGTGGAGGTGGACCTCTCGCGCCAGGTCATGGCGCTGATCGAGGATGGCAAGCCCACCGACGTCTTCCACGTCTCCACCGGCGCGTTCGGGACGCCGACGGGGACGTACAGCTTCTACAGCAAGTCCCCGGGCTACAACCAGAAGGGCATGTACTACTCGGTCTACTACGACGGCAACTACGCGACGCACGGCTACTACACGGTTCCCACCTACCCGGCGAGCCACGGCTGCGTCCGCAACCCCGAGGTCTACTCCGTCTTCATCTACGACTGGATCTCGCTCGGGGACCCGATCTACATCTACGAGTAGACCCGTCTTACCTGGGGTGCAACGGTCCTCGCAAGTGAATGGGCGGACCGGGGGAAGCTAGTGGGGTGCCATCGGGCACCAGGTTCCTCGCCCTGCTGGGCGCGATAGGGGCGATAGCGCTCGCGGCGCCGGCCACGGCGAGCGCGGGTAGCGCGGACGTAGCGGCCCTGCAGGTCGCGATGGGCGCGCTCGGCCTCTACCCGCATCCGGTCGATGGGATCAGCGGGCCCTGGACGCAGGGTGCAGTCCGCACCTTCCAGTCGCAGCACGGGCTCACGGTCGACGGGATCGCCGGCCCCCAGACGCGGGCCGCCCTCGGCAAGCGGGGAAAGCCCAATCTCGGGGCGCGTCCGATGCGGGTCGGCAAGCGCGGCTGGGATGTCGCGGCCCTGCAGTTCCTGCTGCACGAGCGCGGCTTCGAGCCGGGCGGCTTCGATGGCGGCTTCGGGCCCAATACTCAGAACGCCGTCCGCCGCTACCAGGCGGCGGCCGGGCTCCAGATCGATGGCGTGGCCGCCACCGGCACGTTGGACGCCCTCCGGGGTGGCCGGGTGATCACGGCGGGCCGGCCCGCGGGCCCCGTCCGCTTCTTCCGGCCGGTGCCCGGCGCGATCGGCGACGGATTCGGCTGGATCCCTCCAGGGCGGCTGCACACGGGCCTCGACTTCCCCGAGCCCATGGGGACCCCGATCCACGCGGGCGGCGTCGGCGTGGTCTCCTTCGCGGGCCTCAACACCGGCAGCTACGGCAACCTCGTGGTGATCAGCCACCGGCTGGGCTTCGAGAGCTGGTACGCGCACATGTCGAGGATCGCCACGTCGGTGGGCGCGCGCGTCGTCGGCGGCCAGACGATCGGCTACGTCGGCTCGACCGGCCACTCGACCGGCCCGCACCTCCATTTCGAGGTGCGGCACTTCGGCACGCCCGTCGATCCGGCGCCCTATCTGCTCGGCTATCGTGCGGCCGGGCGCTCGCACGCTCCCCGACAGCGCCGCAGGTGCCGCCCGAACGCCGATGCGCGCGGCCGCGGGGCCGACCCGCTGACCGCGCGCCTGGACCGCTGCCCCTAGAAGGCGAGCAGCGAGAACTTCCTGTTGTCGGTCGGGTTCCCCGTGGCGTTGTGGACGATCACGATGAACACGTTCTCGCCCGGTATGGGTGAGGGGTTGGCTAGGTCATAGGTCACGTAGCCGTCACCGCCGAGTTCCGTTGCGACCGCTGACCCCGAGGCGTTCGGCCCGCTGTTATCGACGAAGCGAACGAAGTACTGCCCTTGGGCCAGCCTCTCGATCTGGACGGAGGTGGTCAGATTGCCGGGCCGGAAGCAGTTGAAGCCGGGCACGTCGGCGAAGGTTCCGCCGGCGCCCGCGGTGTCGACTACCGCCGTCGCCTTGATCGCGCCGCCGGAGCAGGAGCGCTGAAGGTCGCCGGCCTGCACGCCGCCCAGCCTGGCGGCGTTTGCGACGCTCAACCCGGGCGCCTGCTTCGAGATCTCCTGGTCGGCGATCGTCCGCACCTTCCTCTTGTCCTTGCCCTTCAGTGCCGCGTAGCCCACGCCCCCCATGGCGACGAACAGCGCCAGGCAGGCAACGATCAGCGCAGGGCTGGGCAGCAGCCCTCGAACGAGCTTTCGCATGTCTTCCCTCTCGATGGCGCCCGGCTGTAGGCCGGGCTCGGTTGCGCGGAGAAACCCTCCGACAACCGAGCCCCGGCGCTCAGCCATCCCCCTGGGATCTCCCTGACTTACTGATCTCTACGGCTCCACCTGGCAGCGAGATTGGAGAAACCTCCCGACGTGACTTATCCGATCCGGCGGGGGCTGGGTTTGCTGGCGGCGCTGATGGCGCTCGCGCTCCCCGCGTCGGCGTCCGCCTTCACGCCTCAGCAGATCGCCGGGTTCCAGGAGATCCTGCAGCTCGATCAGCAGCAGACCGGCTATCCGGGCGAGATCCTGGGGGTTTGGCAGCAGGGCAACGGCGGGTTCATCGGCACGGCCGGCGTCTCGAGCCTGCAGTCGAGCTCTCCGATCAGCACCCGCGATTACTTCCGCATCGGCAGCGTCACCAAGACGTTCACGGCGACGGTGATCCTCCAGCTCGCGCAGCGGGGCGAGCTGCGGCTCTCGGACCACATCGACCGCTTCCTGGACGGCATCCCGGGCGGCCACCGGGTGACGATCAAGCGCCTCCTGAACCAGACCAGCGGGTCACCGCCGGGGTCTTCGACCGGCTGGGACTTCACGACACCAGGCTGGCCTCCTCGAAGCCGGTCCCGGCACCGGTTGGGCACGGCTACTTCTACAACTCGGCGAACTTCCCCCTCGACACGTCGGGATGGAACTTCTCCTGGTCATGGACTGCGGGGGGCATCACGTCCACGCTGCGCGACATGAAGAGGTACTGCCCGGCGATGGCGACCGGCCATGGGCTGATCGGGGCGCGCATGGAGCGCAAGCGCCTCAACTTCGTGGACATCTCCCAGCAGACCGAGACTCCTGGGGCCGGGTACGGCCTCGGGGTATTCGAGTTGCCCACCGCGGCCGGGACGTTCATCGGCCACGACGGCGCCGTGCCCGGCTACGACACCCTGTGCGTGTACTCGCCGCAGAGCCGGACCACGATCGTCGCCTTCGGCACCACCAGCGTCGAGCTCGATCCGATCAGCCCGGGCCGGATTCCGGTGCAGATGCTGTTCACCGTGGCGCCCGCACTCGCGCAGGTCGTCGCCGCCGGCACGTACTGACGCACGCCCCGCTCTAAGCTGGACCGCGATGTTCGACCAGCTCTCAGAGCGCCTTCAGGGCGTGCTCTCCGACGTTCGCTCGCGGGGCAAGCTCTCCGAGGACGACGTGAACAAGGCCCTCCGCGAGGTGCGGCTCGCGCTGCTCGAGGCCGACGTCAACTTCAAGGTCGTCAAGGACTTCACGGCCGCGCTCAAGGAGCGGCTCGCCGGCGAGGAGATCTCGGACGCGCTCAACCCGGGCCAGACCGTGATCAAGGCCGTCAACGACGAGCTCACCGCCCTGATGGGCGGCTCGGGCCGTGACCTGGTCTTCGCCCCGAGCGGGCCCACGGTGATCCTGATGAGCGGCCTGCAGGGCTCGGGCAAGACCACAGCCACCGCGAAGCTCGCCAAGCTGCTGGGCAAGCAGAACAAGGACGTCGCCGTGGCCGCCGCCGATCTGCAGCGGCCCGCCGCCGTCGAGCAGCTCGAGAAGCTCGGCGCCCAGGCCAAGGCACACGTCTACTCGCAGCCCGGCGAGACGGACGCCGTCAAGGTCGCGAAGTGGGCACGAGAGGAGGCCGTCCGCGAGAACCGCGACGTGCTGATCGTCGATACGGCCGGCCGCCTCCACGTGGACCAGGAGCTGATGGATGAGCTGGCTGAGGTCCGCAAGGTCACCAAGCCCCACAACGTTCTGCTGGTCGTCGATGCGATGACCGGCCAGGACGCCGTCAACGTCGCCGAGAGCTTCGCCGAGGTCGCGGACTTCGACGGCGTCCTGATCACCAAGCTCGACGGCGACGCCCGCGGCGGCGCCGCGCTCTCGGTCCGCGCCGTCACCGGCAAGCCGATCATGTACGGCTCGACCGGCGAGAAGCTCGACGAGCTCGAGCGCTTCCATCCCGACCGGATGGCCGGGCGGATCCTCGGCATGGGCGACGTCATGTCGCTGATCGAGAAGACCCAGGACGAGTTCGACGAGGACCAGGCAGCCGACCTCGAGCGCAAGATCCGCAAGCAGCAGTTCACGCTCGACGACTTCCTGACCCAGATGAAGCAGGTTCGCCGCATGGGGCCGCTCGGGAACCTGATGAAGATGGTGCCCGGGATGGGCAAGGCGATGCAGGGCATGGGCCAGGTGGACGAGCGCGAGCTCGACCGGCTCGAGGCGATCATCCAGTCGATGACGCCGTATGAGCGAGCCCATCCGAGCGAGATCAACGGCTCCCGCCGCAAGCGAATCGCCCTGGGGTCGGGGACCACCGTCCAGGCCGTCAACCGCCTGGTCAAGCAGTTCGGCCAGATGAACAAGCTGATGAAGCAGCTCTCCGAGGGCAAGATGCCCGACCCGCAGCAGCTCATGCGGGGCATGCGATGAGGGTGTCCGTCCTCTAACCTCCGCCGCCGCATGTCAGTGAGAATCAGACTTCGGAGGGTCGGGTCGAAGAAGAACCCGATCTGGAGGGTTGTGGTCGCCGACCAGCGCTCGCCGCGGGATGGCCGCACGATCGAGACGATCGGCCAGTACAACCCACAGCCGGACCCCTCGCTGATCGTGATCGATGAGGATCGGGCGAAGCACTGGCTGGAGAAGGGGGCCCGACCTACGAAGACGGTGGCGACCCTGCTCCGCACCAAGGGCATCGAGTCGACCGGTAGCTAGCGCCGGCCGATGCGCGATCTGCTCGACTTCCTGACCCGCTCGCTCGTCGAGGACCCCGACGCGGTCAAGGTGACCGAGGTCGAGGAGGTCGACGGAGAGGTGGTGCTCGAGGTCGAGGTGGCGGACGATGACCTGGGGCGCGTGATCGGCCGAGGCGGCCGCGTCGCCAATGCGCTGCGCTCGGTGATGAAGGCCGCGGCGACCCGCGAGGAGAAGCGCGTGGTCGTCGACATCCTGGACTGAGGCCGAGGTCGTGCAGATCGATGTGTTCACGCTCTTCCCGGAGCACTTCGAGTGGTTCCTGCGCCAGCGGCACGTCTCCAACGCCGTCGCCCAGGGCAACGAGCTGACCTTCCGGAACTACCGCGACAGCACGCCGCTCGGCGCGGGGCAGGTCGACGACTCGCCCTACGGCGGCGGCGCCGGGATGGTGATGCGCGTGGATGTCGTGGACGCCGCGCTCGAGGCGGCCTACGGCTCGAATCGCAAGGCGGTTCGCAAGATCGCGCTGGCCCCCTCCGGCCGGCTCCTCGACGAGGCGCTCGCGGCCGAGCTCGCGGAGGAGCCGCATCTCGCGCTGCTCTGCGGCCGGTACGAGGGCTTCGACGAGCGGGTCGTCGAGCATCTGGCGGACGAGTCGATCTCGATCGGCCGTTATGTCCTTGCCGGCGGCGAGCTGCCCGCGATGGTGATCGCCGACACGGTGCTGCGCAAGCTGCCGGGCGCCCTCGGGGACGCCAAGAGCGCCGTAGAGGAGTCCTACAGCGTGGCGCTCGAGGGGGCGCCGGAGTATCCGCACTACACCCGCCCGGCGACTTACCGCGGCTGGGAGGTCCCCGAGGTCCTTCTCTCGGGCAACCACGCGAGGGTGAAGGAGTGGCGCCTGGAGCAAGCGCGCCGCCGGGCGGACTGAAACTTCTCCGCTAACCTTCCGCGTCGCGGCGCGCGCCCTTGGCTCGTGCTTTTTTTAAGTTCCCAGCCGATCATCCTCATGCGATGAGCACTGTCATCGAAAGCCTCGAGAAGCGAGACCTGAAGCAGCGCCCCAAGTTCGGCGCGGGCGACCGCGTGCGCGTTCACTTCCAGGTGGTCGAGGGCAATCGCAAGAGGACCCAGGTCTTCGAGGGGATCGTCATCAAGCGCCAGGGCAGCGGCGTCCGCGAGACCTTCACGGTGCGGAAGCAGTCTTTCGGTGTCGGTGTCGAGCGAACATTCCCGCTGCACTCGCCCAAGATCGAGAAGCTCGAGATCGCGGCTCGCGGCGATGTACGCCGCGCGAAGCTGTACTACCTGCGCGACAAGGTCGGCAAGAGCGCGCGCGTCGCAGAGCGTCGCTGGGGAATCGAGGACGACGATCTCGTCGCCGAGGACGAAGCCGAGGCCACGGACGCCGAGGGCGTTGCGGTCAGCGAGGCCGAGGCCGAACTGGTCGAGCCGCCCGAGGAGGAGGGCGATGCCGAGGCGGCTGAGGGTGAGGACGGGGAGGAGCAGCCCGCGGAAGAGCAGGCCGCGGATGCTGGCGGGGACGCGGCGGAGGCGAACCAGGAGCCGGAGCCAGAGGCGACGGCCGACGCCGCCCCCGAAAAGGCAGAAGACTGAGAATCCCGAGGCCGCACAGCACCCAGGGCGCGCTCCTCGAGCTCGTCATCATCGTCGCGCTCGCGCTCGGGCTGGCACTGGGGATCCAGGCTTTCATCGTCAAGCCGTACCAGATCCCCTCGGAGTCGATGGAGCCCACGCTCGACGTCGGCCAGCGGGTCCTGGTCAACCGGTTCCTCTACCACTTCAAGGATCCCCAGATCGGGGACATCGTCGTGTTCCACCCGCCGCAGGGCGCGAACGGCGGCGGCGCGGGCGGCGAGTGTGGCGACCCGAGGACCGGCGCGGGGGGCAGCAGCGGGGCCGCCTGCGACAGGCCGTCGCCCGATGAGGCGAGCGTCAACTTCATCAAGCGGATCGTCGCCGGGCCCGGCGACACCCTGAGCGTCGAGAACGGCCACCCGGTCGTCAACGGGAAGATCGCTCAGGAGGACTTCATCCGGCCCTGCACGCCGGGCGGTGCCTGCAATTTGCCCAAACCGATCACCATCCCGCCCGATCATTACTTCATGATGGGCGACAACCGTGGGTCGAGCGACGACAGCCGCTTCTGGGGACCCGTCCCCAGAGACTGGATCATCGGAAAGGCCTTCGCCACCTACTGGCCGCCCGACAGAATCGGGATCTTCTAGAAAGACGCGCCGCAAGCGGCGCACCGCCGCCCGGCTGTTTCGATTTGACCGTTCCTTCGGCCGCCGCTTCGTGGCGGGCGTGGACGAGGCCGGCCGCGGATCGCTGGCCGGGCCACTGCTCGCCGCGGGGGTGCTGATCGACCTCGAGCGGATCGGGCGTTCCGAGCGCCTCGCCCTGGCGAGGCTCGACGACTCCAAGCAGAAGTCGGCCGAGGAGCGCAAGCAGCTCTACCCGCAGGTGATCCGCGCGGCCGTCCACGTCTCGGTGGCCGTGCGCTCGCCGCGCGCGATCGACAGCCGCGGCCTGCACGTCTCCAACATCGCCGCTCTCACTGACTGCATGCAGACGGTCGCCCAGGTCGATGCGACCCGCCTGGTCGACGGCTTCCGCCTGCCGGCGTGCGAGCTCGAACACGAGCGAGTCGTGGATGGGGACGCGCGCAGCGCCGCGATCGCCGCGGCCTCCGTGATCGCCAAGGTGACGCGCGATCGCTACATGCACCGCGTCGCGCCGCTCTTTCCGCAGTGGTGCTTCGAGGGCAACGTCGGCTACTCGACCCCGGAGCACCGCGAGGCGATCATGCGTCACGGGATCTGCCCGCTGCACCGGCGCTCGTTCGCGTCCGTGGCCTATTCCCAGCTCGACCTCGGTTCCGCGGCCGGGGAGTTCGAGGAGGTCCCAGGGTCAGAAGGCGGCGCGGATGTGATCGACATCCGCGAGGCCATCCGAGCCGAAGCGGACCCCGACGACGTCGAAGCGGTAGCCGGCGACGCCTGAGGGCCCGCGCCGCTCCGCGATCCACTCGCGGGCGAGGCGTCGCAGCTTGAGCTGCTTGCGGCGGCCGACCGCGTGGGCTGGGCTCTCGGGCCCGACGCTGGTTCCGGCGCGGCCCGCCTTCACCTCGACGAAGACCAGCGTGCAGCCGTCCAGCGCGACGATGTCGAGCTCACCGGACGGGAGGCGAACGTTTCGCCCGACGAGTCGCCATCCAGCATGCCGGAGCCGATCGGCGACCAGGCTCTCCGCCCGCCGCCCGAGTCGCTGCCTGGCATAGGTCATGCCCGCAGGCTGGCCACCGCCGCCGAGCGGGGCGTGCGCCAACCGCAACGAGGGCGTGACGCGAGCGTGACCTTCGGTGCGCCAGCCGCGACCGCGGGCGTCCTACGGTCGAGCCATGTTCGCGATCGCGCGCACCTTCGCACTGGTCGGCGTGGCCGCGGAGCCAGTGCATGTGGAGGTCGACATCGGCGGGGGCCTGCCGTCCTTCACCATTGTCGGCCTCCCCGATGCCGCGGTCCGGGAATCGCGCGAGCGGGTCCGCTCGGCGCTCGTCAACTCGGGGTTCAAGTACCCGCAGCACCGGATCACGGCGAACCTCGCGCCGGCCGATCTGAGGAAGGCGGGCCCGGGGTTCGACCTGGCGATCGCGGCCGCCGTGCTCGTCTCGTCCGGCCAGCTCCCGCAACGCGTCCTCGATCGCTATGCGCTCGCCGGAGAGCTCGCGTTGGACGGGGCGATCAGGCCGGTCCCTGGAGCGCTGGCGATGGCGGAGGGCGCACAGGGGTGGGGAATGAGGGGCGTCGCGGTCGCACCCGGCGATGCGGCGCAGGCCGCACTGGTCGAGGGGCTCGAGGTCGTCGCCATCGACCACGTCACGAAGCTGCGCGACCTGGCGGAGGGGGCGATCGAGCCGGTGCCCGCATCGGAACCGCCGAGTCCGGTCGACGAGGACCTGCCGGACCTCGCCGACCTGCGTGGTCATCCGGTCCTGCGCCGATGCCTGGAGATCGCGGCGGCAGGCGCTCACAGCCTGCTCCTGATCGGGCCGCCCGGCGGCGGCAAGACTCTGGCGCTGCAGCGGCTCCCGTCGCTGCTGCCGCCGCTCAGCCGCAACGAGGTGATCGAGGTGACCCGCATCGCCGGCGTCTGCGGCGAGAATGGAGGCCCGCGCCTGCGGCGGCCCTTCAGAGCCCCGCATCACACGGTCTCGGGGAGGGGGCTCGTCGGCGGCGGTGCGCCGCCTCGCCCGGGTGAGGTGACCCGTGCCCATCGCGGTGTCCTCTTCCTCGATGAGCTGGGGGAATTCCGTCGCGATGCGCTGGAGGCCCTGCGGGTGCCGCTCGAGGAGGGCGTCGTCACGGTGACCAGGACCTCGGGGACCGTCTCCCTCCCCTGCCGCTTCATGCTCGTGGCGGCCTCGAATCCCTGCCCCTGCGGGAACGGACCCGACTCGGGCGAGTGCGAGTGTCATCCCACCGCCGTCTCCCGTTACATGGCGAAGCTCAGCGGCGCTCTCGCTGACCGCATCGACGTCACCCTGACCGTGGATCCGCCGCCGCCGGAGGAGCTCAACGACGAGGAGAACGAGGATTCCGCGACGGTCCGCGAGCGAGTCCTGGCGGCACGTCGGACGCAGGAGGAGCGGCTGGGACCGGGTCGCACCAACGCGGACATGACGCCGAGCGAGCTCCATCGCCACTGCCATCTGGACCGCACGGCCAGGGAGACCCTCGAGCGAGGCCAACGCCAGCTCGGCCTGAGCGCCCGCGGCTGGGATCGCTGCCTGCGCCTGTCGCGGACGATCGCGGACCTGGCGGGGGTGGAGCGCATCCACGAGCCGCACGTGGCCGAGGCGATCGACAAGCGCAGGCGACCTGACCCGTGAGCTCCGCCGGTCGCCCGCACGCGTGCCCGGAATGCCTGCAGCGGGCCTGGCTGATCGGCTCGCTCGCCGGCCACATCGAGAACGCAGTCGACAGGTCGGTCCCCGGCCGGAGGGTGCATGAGGTCCTCGCACTCTCGAACGAGGACCTGGCCGAGGCGATGGCGCGCTCGGGGGCGAAGGACTTCCTCCGGCGAGCCGAGGCGCGCGACCGAGAGGGAATGCTGGAAACCGTCGCCGCGGCGCGGGCATGGGCATGCTGCCGGCACGACCCTCTCTACCCGGCGCCGCTCGCGGACCTCGGCGACCCGCCCGCCGTGCTCTTCTGCCGCGGTGATCGCGGGATGCTCTCCGAGGTCCGGGCCGAGGGCACGGTCACCATCGTGGGTTCACGCCGACCGAGCAGCTACGGACGCGGCCTGGCCAGGGATCTCGGCCGCGAGGTGGCGGCCGCCGGCCTGGTCGTAGTGAGTGGGATGGCGATGGGCATCGACGCGCGGGCGCACGAAGGTGCGCTGGAGGCCGGCGGTCTGACGCTCGCCGTTCTGGGGACCGGAGTGGACGTCCCATACCCGCCACGCTGCACGCGGCTCTACGAGGAGATCGTCGAGCGTGGCCTCATGGTCTCGGAGCTTCCGCCGGGCACCCTGGCGAGGCGCTGGACGTTTCCGGCCAGGAACCGGATCATGGCGGCGCTCGGGCGGATGACCGTGGTGGTCGAGGCCAGGGAGCGATCCGGGTCCCTGATCACGGCGGAGATGGCGCAGGACCTGAACCGGGAAGTGGGTGCAGTTCCGGGCCGAGTCGGCTCGTCTCCGGCCGCGGGCACGAACGGCCTGCTCCGCGACGGGGCCTCCGTGATCCGCGGTGCGCCGGACGTCCTTGACTCGATCCTCGGAGTTGGGGCCGAGCGTCCGCCTCCGGCAATCGCGCGCGGGCCCGCCCTCGACGCCGAGCTGGCCGAGGTCCTGGACCTGGTGGAGCGAGGGTCGAGCAGCGCCGACGCGCTGGCGCGGGCGTCCGGCCTGGAGCCAGGGCCACTTGCGGCAGCGCTGGTCAGGCTCGAGCTGGGCGGCTACCTGCGCTCGGACTCCGGCGGACGCTACGAGCGCACCTTGCTCGCTGCTCCCGAGTCCCCGTAGCGACCCTCACTAGCCTTATCCGCGTGACAGCCTCCCGGCGCATCCCGATTGCGATGACCATCGCGACCTCCGACTCGGGCGGTGGCGCCGGCATCCAGGCGGACCTGAAGGCGTTCGCGCGCTGTGGCGTGCACGGGACGTCGGCGATCGTCGCGCTCACAGCCCAGAACACCCATGAGGTTCTCTCGGTCGAGACGCTGCCCCGCCAGTTCATCCTCGACCAGGTCCGAGCCGTAGTCTCGGATATGGGCGTCGACGCCGTGAAGATCGGGATGCTCTTCGACGAGCCGACGATCGAGGCCGTGGACGAGGCGCTCGATCTGGTCGGCGATGCTCCCGTCGTGCTGGATCCAGTGATGGTCGCCGAGAGCGGGGCGGTGCTGCTCAAGCCCGAGGCGAAGCGGGCGCTGACAGAGCGGATCGTGTCTCGCTCCACCGTGGTCACCCCAAATGCCTCCGAGGCGCGCGAGCTCACCGGCCTGGGCGACGACGCGTCGCCCGAGGACCTCGTCCGGGCGGTCCATGCGCTCGGCCCGCGGGTCGCGGTGGTCACCGGCGGGCACCTCGACGGCGCGGATCGCTTCTTCGACGGCGAGATCCTCGAGGAGATCGATGGCCCGCGTCATCCGGACGGCGCCGCCCACGGCTCCGGCTGCACCCATTCCTCGGCGCTGGCCGCCCGCCTGGCTCATGGGGACCCGCCCCTGGAGGCCGCACGAGTGGCGCGCCGGGTCGCGGCCGAGGCCGTTGCGAACGGCCTGCGAGAGATCGGCTCCGGCGCCGGGCCGGTCGACGCGCTGGGCATAATCAAGCCATGAAGCTGCTTCGCATGACGCCGGGGAAGGGCGATGTGCTGCTCGCGGAGGGCGATCCCGCCGTTGCCGAAGACGAGGAGCGGCTCATCCAGGAGTTCCGCCGCCAGCTCGACCTCGGCATGTGGGCCGCCGTTCCGCATGAGGGCCCGGGCGGCAGCCGCGAGGCGACCATGGTCCGCGACTTCTCGGAGGTCCCTGCGACCGCGGAGCGCGTGATCTTCTTCCCCCAGGCGGCAGGCGGCTGATGCGACGCAGATACGTACGCAACGCGGCGCGCGAGCGCCGGGCCGAGCAGCGGGCCCGCGAGCTGCTGCGCTCGACCGCCGGCCCCGAGGCGCTCGAGACCTACGAGCGCTTCGGCCTCCTGACCCTCGAGAAGGGCGAGTACGGATATCTGATCTACCCGCACCGCCCGCTGGTCGCCTACGACGCTGACAGTGGTGAACTGCTCAGCGAGTACTGCGTTCGCTTTCGCGACGGCTCCGACCCCGAGGCGGGGGAGAGGCTCCCCGATGCCGACGACGTGCTCGCCAAGTGGATGGCGCTCCGTGCCGACGAGTACGAGCTGATCGGCACCGCCAACGTCCATCCGCTCGGCCGCCAGCTCGACCCGGCGATGGTCCGCCGCGACCTGTTTCAGGTGAGGGCGTTCCGTTCACGCGAGGGTGCGCCGCCAGGCGCAACCCGTTTCATGCGGGAGGAACGACCCGATTAAATGGGCGAATGGCAGAGATAACGACCAACGGCATGCGGACGCGCTCCAGCGCCGTCTTCGACGGCCCCGAGCGGGCCTTCGCCCGCGCCTACATGAAGGGGATCGGCTTCGGCGACGACGACCTTCGCCGACCCACCGTCGGCATCGCCAACACCTGGATCGAGGCGATGCCCTGCAACTTCCACCTCCGAGGGCTCGCCGAGCACGTCAAGGAGGGCGTGCGCGCGGCCGGCGGCACGCCGCTCGAGTTCAACTCGATCGCGATCTCCGACGGGATCACGATGGGCACCGAGGGCATGAAGACGTCGCTGGTCAGCCGTGAGGTGATTGCGGACTCGATCGAGCTGACGGCCCGCGGCTATCAGTTCGACGCCGTGATCGCCCTGTCCGGCTGCGACAAGACGATTCCCGGCTGCGTCATGGCGCTCGCGCGCCTCGACATCCCCTCGGTGATGCTCTACGGCGGGTCCATCCTGCCGGGCCGCTGGCACGACCGGGACGTGACGATCCAGGACGTCTTCGAGGCGATCGGCAAGCACGCCACCGGTGAGATGTCCGACGACGACCTCTACGAGCTCGAGGGCTGCGCCAGCCCCGGAGCCGGCGCGTGCGGCGCCCAGTTCACGGCAAACACGATGGCCTGCGCCTTCGAGGTCATGGGGATCACCCCGATGGGCTCCGGGATGGTCCCCGCGGTCGCCGACGCTCGCGAGCAGGTGGCGCGAGAAACCGGCGAGCTGGTCATGAAGATCTTGGCCGACGACCTTCGCCCGAGTCAGATCATCACCAAGGACTCGATCGAGAACGCCATCGCCACCGTGGCGATGTCAGGCGGCTCCACCAACGGCGTCCTGCATCTGCTGGCCGTTGCCAACGAGGCCGGCATCGAGCTCACCATCGATGACTTCGACCGGATCTCCGAGAGGACGCCGCTGCTCGGTGACCTCAAGCCCGGCGGCCGGTTCGTCGCCAAGGACCTCTACGAGGCGGGCGGCGTCGGAGTCCTGGCGAAGCGCCTCGATGAGGCCGGCGTCCTCCACCGCGATGCGATCACCGTCACCGGCAGGACGATCGGCGAGGAGGCCGACGCGACTCAGGAGACGCCCGCTCAGCAGGTCGTCCGTCCCCTCGACGACCCGCTGAAGCCGACGGGCGGCCTGGTGATCCTGCGCGGCAACCTCGCCCCTGAGGGCTGCGTCGTCAAGGTCGCCGGCGAGGAGCGCAAGAAGCACACCGGCCCGGCCCGCGTCTTCGGCTCCGAGGAGGAGTGCTTCGCCGTCGTGGAGCAGCAGGGCATCAAGCCCGGCGACGTCGTCGTGATCCGCAACGAGGGCCCCTCGGGCGGCCCCGGCATGCGGGAGATGCTCCAGGTCACCGCCGCGCTGGTCGGCGAGGGGATCGGCGATCAGGTCGCTCTTCTCACCGACGGCCGGTTCTCCGGAGCAACGCACGGCCTGATGGCCGGACACGTCGCCCCCGAGGCGATCCGCGGCGGCCCGATCGCGGCGGTCCAGGATGGAGACCAGATCACCCTCGACATCGACGCCCGCCGCCTCGACGTCGACCTCTCCGACGAGGAGATCGCGAAGAGGGTGGAGGCCTACGAGCCGCCGAAGCCGCGCTACGAGCGCGGCGTGATGGCGAAGTACGCCGCCTCGGTGTCCTCCGCCTCGGAGGGCGCCGTAACCGGTTAACGGCTCAGGCGGTGGCGGTGGCGAGGCGGTCGTGGATGTGGCCAACCACCGCGGAACCCTCACCGACCGCGGTAGCGCAACGCTTTGTCGAGCCTGCGCGCACGTCGCCTGCCGCGTAGATGCCGGCGGCGCTCGTCTCCAGCAGTCCGGCGGCGCCCGCGTCTTCGCCTGTGAGGATGAACCCGTGCTCGTCCCTGGCGACGGCATCGCCCACCCAGTCGGTGCACGGGTCAGCGCCCAGGAAGCAGAACATCGAGCCGAGCGGGAGACGCTCACCGTCCTTCAATGTCACCGCCTCGAGCTCGCCACCTGCGCCGTGGAGCTCAGCGACCTCGCTGCGGTCGCGAACGGTGACGCCCGCGCGGTCGAGGTCGGCGATCAAATAGTCAGACATCGTCTCGCGCAGGCTGGCGCGCCTGTGCAGAAGGGTCACGAGGGCGCCGCCCTGCGCGAGCCAGACGGCCGCCTGGCCGGCGGAATTGCCGCCGCCGACAATTCCGACGCGGGTGCCCGCGCACGCCTGGGCCTCCGGTGGGCCCGCGGCGTAGAAGACGGTCACCCCCTCGTACTCCTCGAGGCCTGAGAGCGGTAGGCGGCGGTAGTCGGCGCCGGTGGCGATGAGGACGGCGCGGGCGAGGAGCGCATGCCCGTCCTCGAGCTCGATTCGGTGCGTCGCTTCACCCGGTTCGAGTGCGAGCGCACGATAGGGCGTCGCGGTGCGCGCGCCGAACTTGCGGGCCTGTGTGATCGCGCGGCTGGTCAGCTCGGAGCCGCTGATCCCGCCGGGAAAGCCGAGATAGTTCTCGATCCGGCGTGAGGCCCCGGCCTGGCCGCCGAGCACGGTGCTCTCGACGACGAGCGTGTCGAGCCCCTCTGAGGCGCCGTACACGGCCGCGGCGAGACCCGCCGGGCCGCCTCCGATCACCGCGAGATCGACCTCCTCGCGCGGCCCGAGCTCGAGCCCGATCCCGAGCGCTCGCGAGAGCTGCCCGTTGCTCGGGTTGCGAAGCTCAATCCCGCCCGGCAGCCGCACGAGAGGCAGCTCGTCCGCCTGGAGATCGGCGATGGTCGCCGCCAGCTTCGGGTCGCCGTCTCCTTCCGTGTCGCGCCAGACGTGTGGGAGCCGGCCGCGGCGCGCGTACTCGATCAGCCGGCGGGTCGGCGCCGAGGATCGCGGACCGATGACCTCGAAGCCGAGGCCCTCGCGTTCCTGGAGGATCTCGCGACGGCGTATGAAGGTGTGCAGCAGCAGGTCGGCGAGCGCCCCGTCCTCCGACAGGAGCGACCGCAGGTCCTCGCGGTCGACCGCGATGTAGCGCATCGACTGCGTCACGACGCAGTCAACGAAGACGGTTTGCCCCGTGAGCAGGTTGATCTCGGCGAGGAAGCCCCCCGGACCCTGGCGGGCGATCTCGTTCCCTGCGCCGTCGAGGATCGCCGCCTCCCCCTCGAGGACGGCAATGAACGGGTAGCTCGCGTCACCGATCCGGAACAGGAACTCGCCCTCCGCCGCGGTGCGCTCCTCGCCCCGGGCCGCGAGAAGCTTGAGGTGGCCGGCGGAGAGGATGGGGCTGAGCGGACTTGACACGCGAGCGAGGTTAGTCCAGCGTCCCGGCGCGCTTCAGGAAATCCTCGACGACCCGGTTGAAGCGCACCGGCCGCTCAATCTGCGGCACGTGTCCGCAGCGGTCGAAGATGACCAGCTCAGCGTTGTCGCCGATCCGCTTCCTGTAGGAGAGGGCGGCCGGGACCGGGACGACCCGGTCGTTGCGGCCCCAGACGATCAGAGTCGGAACGCCGATCTCCTCCAGGCGATGGCGGATGTCATAGCCCCAGAGCGTGGTCATCGCGTCGTAGTAGCCGGGGCTCTGCAGGGCGGGGACGATGTTCTCCCAGAGCATCTCTCGGCGCAGCGCGTCGGGATCGAAGAAGACGCCCTGGAAGTAGTTCTTCCGTAGCCGCGGGCGCCTGATCCCCTGCATGTGAAAGCGCAGGAGAAGCGGCGCGGTGGCTCGGCCGACCCGGGCGATCATCGCAGCGGGCTCCCGCCTGGCGCGCGCCCAGGTGATGCCAGCGGCGGAGACCAGGACCAGGTCGTCGACCCGCTCCGGATCGGTGATCGCCACCTCGGTCGCGATGAAGCCGCCCATCGAGTTGCCCACCAGCGAGCAGCGGCCGATGCCGAGCCGCTCGCAGAAGTCCCGAAGAAAGCGACCGTACGCCGGGATGGAGACCTGCCAGGGCGGCATGGGGCTGCGAGCCGAAGCCGGGTAGGTCCACCGCGACCACGCGATGAGTCCGGGCGAAATGAGGAATGTTCTCGAGCCAGTTCTGCCAGGCGCCCGAGAGACCGTGGACGAAGAGGAGGGGAGGCCCCTCGCCCATCTCGACGTAATTGGCCCGGGCCCCGACGACGTCGATCTGATGCCGGTGCTTCCGCCAGTCGATTCGCAGCCACTCGGGATCGGGGTCCCCGTACGGGTCGGGCCCATCCGCCGGAGTCGCTGGAGGCAGCTCCACCTTTCCCCGCGCCAGGTTGAACGCGTACGCAGTATCGGAGGCGATTCGGCGCAGCTCCTCTCGCATCGGGTGCTCTTCAACTTGTTCGGTGACTGTCATCGGCTTCGCATAAACGGGTCGCGCTGTCGCGCGCCCTCGACACTCATGCGTATCCCATGCGCTCGAGGATCGGAATCTCGCGGATCTGGGGCGGCTGCAGGTGGTCCCAGAGGATGCCGCGCGGCCGCGGGTACTGGCGTTCCAGGTCGATCACCGCGCGCGGGGTTGCGACCAGGTCGACCGGCAGGTCGTGCGTGGTCATCTGCAGGTGCTCGCGCAGTATCTGGGTCGGGTGGACGGTGGTCGCGACCGTGGTGTGCTCGTCGATCTTGCCGGCGTGGATCAGCAGTCCGTACTCGAGGTCTGAGAAACCGCCGCCCTTGCCGACGCGCGCACCACTCAGGTTGACCGCCACGGAGCCGCAGAGGACGAAGTCGATGTCGGGCAGATCCTCCTCGGCGACGACGCGGCCGTGCTTCATCGCTCCCTTGATGGTGGCCGCCTCGCGAACCTGCTTCGCCGAGAGCTTCCGCGGATCGAGCAGTCGGAAGGGGTGCGGATCCCGGAGCCTCGGCACGGCCATGATCAGCATCTTTCCCTCCTCGAGGGCGGCCCGCCGGGCCTGCGTCTGCGGGGAGTCCGGATTCACCTTGATCACCTGGGCCCGCTTCCAGAGCCGGTGACCGGCGAGCTTCTCGGCCGCGAGCTTGGCTCCGGCGAAGTTCGGGATTCTTCCCTCGGCGCCTGGGAAGCGAGAGACGCCCTCCCGGTCCATCGCCTTCCATACGTCCCGGCGGACCTGGTCCTTGGTCCGCATCAGGCGGGGATCGCGGTCGGTGACATGGCGAGGCGGATCCTAAGGGCCAGCGCGACTGCTCTACCTTGCCGCCGAGGTCCGACGCCCTACCCGCAACGACCGTTGCGGGTAGGGCCGCAACGACCGTTGCGAAACGTGCCCGGAAAAGGACCCGGGGGACCTGAAACGTAGAATTCATCCGCAGGGGAAAGCTGATCTGAGGCGGGTCAATGCGCGCAAGACTGAAAATGCACCAGAAGGTCCTGATCGCCCTCGTGGCGCTGCTCACGATGGGCCTGCTGCTCGCCGTGGGCGTCTGGGCCTACGACGACGCGCAGAAGGACCAGATCGCTCCGGGCGTCAAGATCGGCGGCGTGGACATCGGCGGCCGCGATGCGGACTCCGCCCGGAAGATCATCGAGGAGCAGGTCGTCGCCCCGCTCAAGCAGCCGGTCGTCGTGAGCTACAACGGCAAGGACTACACGCTCAGCCCGAAGCAGCTCCACGAGAGGGCGGACGTCGACGGCATGGTGCAGGAGGCGATCGACCGCAGCCGCCAGGGCAACATCTTCGATCGCGTCTCTCGCTACGCCGGCGGCGGCGACGTGAACGCGAACCTCGAGCCCCGCGTGGGGTACGACAAGTCGGCGGTCAAGAGCTTCGTCAACGACCTGGCCGGCAAGATCGACCAGGACGCCGTCAACGCGTCAGTCGTCCCAAGCGGCGGCAGGTTGCAGCAGGAGGCGGGTCAGCCCGGGCGCGCCGTCGACGCGAGCCAGATGACCGCCGCGATCAACCACGCCGCTCGCTCGCCCGGTCGCGATCAGACGATCCCGGCCGTCGTGACGGAGACCAAGCCGGAGGTCAACAAGAAGGACCTCGCGCAGGCCTATCCGCGCTACATCTACATCGACCGCGGGAGCTACACCCTGCGCTTCTACCACCACCTGAAGTTGGAGAAGAGCTACACGATCGCGGTCGGCCAACAGGGCCTCGAGACCCCTGCCGGGCTCTACCACGCCCTGGACAAGCAGGTCGACCCGTCGTGGCACGTCCCCAATTCGGCCTGGGCGGGCAGTCTCGCCGGCCAGGTCATCCCACCCGGCCCGGCGGACCCGCTCAAGGCACGGTGGATCGGGATCTTCGACGGCGCCGGCATTCACGGCACCGACGACATCGGCTCGCTGGGGTCCGCCGCCTCGCACGGCTGCGTCCGCATGTCGATCCCCGACGTGATCGACCTCTACGACCGGGTGCAGGTCGGGGACCCGATCTACGTCCAGTAAGCGGCTGCCAGGCCGCTCTCTGCCGGAGCGAAGGGCGAAGCCCGCAGCGACTTGGAAGGGGCGGCCGCTTGCAGCCGCGACCTGATGCCGAAGGGGTCTTGAGCCTGGGAACGAAGTTATGTTCATGCGCGAGGCGACTCGAGAGTCCTCTCTGAGCGCAGCGTGGAGTGAGGCCCTCGCGCTGTTCGATCGCGACCTGTCGGCCCGCTCGGCCGCCGAGGCGACCAGGAAGGCCTATTCGAACGACGTCGGACAGCTCGCCGCCTGGGCCAACGCAATCGACCGCGATCCGGAAGCGCTCGATCACCGCGACCTGCGCCGCTTCGCCGCCGTCCTCTCGGAGCGCGGCATCTCGAAGGCCGGGGTGGCTCGCAAGCTCGCGGCGATTCGGGCCTTCTACGGCGCCCTGGTCCGGGCGGATGCCGTCACCTCCAACCCCGCTGATCTCGTTGCGACCCCCAAACAGGACCGCAAGCTCCCTCGCGTTCTCAGCCGCGACGAGATGCAGACTTTGCTGGATCGAATCCCCACCAGGACCCCACTCGAGATGCGCGACCGGGCCATGCTGGAGCTCGCCTACTCATGCGGCCTGCGCGCCGAAGAGGTGGTCAACCTCAACACCGAGTCGCCGGATTTCGACGGCGAGCGGCTCCGCATCGAGGGAAAGGGCGGCAAGACCCGCCTCGTCCCGATGGGCGAGCCTGCCCAGGCGGCGCTCACCCGTTACCTGGAGCGCGGTCGGCGCGCTCTCGTTGGTGCAGCGACCGAAGATGCCCTTCTCGTTTCAAAGTCCGGTAGGCGGCTTCACCCATCCGACGTGCGCCGTCGCCTCGAGCGCTGGGTCCGCGAGGCGGCGATCACCGGCGGCGTTTCCCCGCACGCGCTCAGGCACTCATTCGCAACCCACCTGCTGGAGGGAGGGGCAGACCTGCGGAGCATCCAGGAGCTTCTTGGGCACGCCAGCCTTTCGACGACGCAGGTTTACACCCAAGTGGAGCCATCATGGCTTCAAAGCCAGTACGCTCGAAGTCATCCTCGCGCTTGATGAAAGCGCCCAAGTGCAGGTGAAAGGCACATGGAAGCCGAGGTAAAGGCGTTCGAGCTCCGGGAGCTCTGGCGCAGGTACAAGGATGGGGGAGACGCAGGCGCACGGGAGAGACTCGTGGTCGCCTATTCACCGCTGGTCAAGTTCGTGGCCGGCCGCACCGGTGCGCGTCTGCCCTCCCACGTCGATCAGGCCGACCTGATCTCCTACGGGATGATCGGCCTGATCGAGGCGATGGAGCGCTTCGAGCCTCGCCGGCAGATCCGCTTCGAGACTTTCGCCATGCAGCGCATCCGCGGCGCGATCATCGACGAGCTCCGCTCGCTCGACTGGGTGCCGCGCTCGGTCCGCTCGAGAGCCCGCGAGATCGAGGAGGCCAACTCCAAGCTCGAGCACGATCTGGGCCGGGCACCGACCGACGCCGAGCTCTCGCAGCGACTGGGGATGAACGAGGAGGAGCTCCAGGAGGCTCTGCTCCAGATCTCCAACTCGTCCATCCTCGCCCTGGAGGAGCTCTGGATGACCCCCGATGCATCCGGCGACAAGGTTTCGCTCCTCGACACGATCGAGGACGAGTCAGCGCCCGACCCGCAGGCCGCGCTCGACACCAGCGAGGTGAAGGACCGGCTGGCCCAGGCGATCCAGGACCTGCCGGAGCGGGAGACCCTCGTCGTCGCCCTCTACTACTTCGAGAACCTCACCCTGCGGGAGATCGGCGAGGTGCTCGGCGTGACCGAATCGAGGGTCTCGCAGCTGCACTCGAAGGCCGTGCTGCGCCTGCGCTCGCGCCTCAAGTCCACAGGTTGAACCCGGCCTGACCTTCACATAGGGTCCGTGGCCATGCCTCACAAGGCCGCCGACCGGATTCGCAACGTCGCGCTGATCGGCCATCGCGGCAGCGGCAAGACCTCGCTGCACGAGGCGCTGCTGTTCGAGGCCGAGGTGGTCAACCGCCTCGGCCGGGTGGAGGACGGGACCACGACGTCGGACTTCGAGCCCGACGAGCAGGAGCGGGAGATGTCGATCGGCGCCACCGTCTCCTCCTTCGATCACGACGGGCGCAAGATCAACCTGATCGACACGCCCGGCGAGCCCAGCTTCATCGCCGACACCGTCGCCTCGCTGCGAGTCGCCGACGCCGCGGTGGTCGTCGTCAACGGTGTGATGGGCGTGGAGGTCCACACTGACCGCCTCTGGCAGCGCGCAGACGAGGAGGGCCTGGCGCGGCTGGTCTTCGTGAACATGCTCGACCGCGAGCGCGCCGACTTCTTCCGCGCGCTCGAGTCGCTGCAGAAGGCGTTCGGGAACCATGTCGTCGCCACCGAGATCCCGATCGGCTCCGAGCATGAGATCCGCGGAGTGATCGACCTGATCGACATGAAGGCGTTCGTCGCCCAGGGCGAGGGAAGGGGAGCCCCGAAGCCGCAGGACATCCCCGAGGAGCTCGCCGCGCAGGCACAGGAGTACCGAGAGAAGCTGATGGACGAGGTGGCGGAGAACTCCGACGAGCTCATGGAGCGCTACCTCGAGGGCGAGGAGATCGACCACGACGAGATCGTCACGGTGCTGAAGCGCGGCGTCACCGACGGCAAGATCTTCCCGGTCACGTGCGGCGTGGCAACCAAGAACCTGGGGACCACCCGCCTGCTCGAGGCACTGGTCGAGGACCTGCCCTCGCCGGCGATGCGCGGGCCGGTCAAGGCGCTCGACGGCGAGGGCGAGGAGATCGAGATCACACCGGACGAGGAGGGCGAGCTGGTCGCCTACGTCTTCAAGACGCTCGCCGACCCCTACGCCGGCCGCCTCAATCTCTTCCGCGTCTATTCCGGCGTGCTGCGGGGCGACTCCCAGGTCAGCAACGTCACCCAGCGCGCCAAGGAGCGGATCGGCCAGATCCTGATCCCTCGCGGCAAGGAGCACGAGCAGACCGAGGAGCTCGGGGCTGGCGACATCGGCGCCGTCGCGAAGCTCAAGGAGACGCGAGCCGGGGACGTCCTGGCGGGAAAGGACTCGAAGATCTCCTTCTCCGCGCTCGATCTGCCCGCCCCCGTGATGGCCTTCGCCTTCGAGGCGAAGACCAAGGGCGACGATGACAAGGCGGCCTCGGCGATCCGCCGCCTCGAGGAGGAGGACCCGACGCTCGACGTCCACCGCGACCAGCAGACGGGCGAGCAGATCATCGCCGGGCTCACGCAGATCCACGTCGAGGTGATCGTCGACCGGATGAAGAGCCGCTTCGGCGCCGAGATCGAGCTGCACCCGCCGCGGGTTCCCTACCTGGAGGCGATCCGCAAGTCCGCCAAGGCACACGGCCGCTACAAGAAGCAGACCGGCGGGCGCGGCCAGTTCGGCGACTGTCACATCGAGATCGCCCCCGCCGAGGCCGGCACCGGGTTCGAGTTCCTCGACGAGATCAAGGGCGGGGCGATCCCCAAGGGCTTCATCCCAGCGGTGGAGAAGGGCGTTGCCGAGGCGATGCAGCACGGCGTCCTCGCCGGCTACCCGGTCAAGGACCTGCAGGTCCGGCTCTACGACGGCCAGTACCACCGGGTCGACTCCTCGGAGAACGCCTTCAAGGTGGCGGGCTCCATGGCCTTCAAGGGGGCGATGGAGCAGGCTGATCCCGTCCTGCTCGAGCCGATCATGCTGCTCACCGTCAGCGTCCCCGAGGACGTCGTCGGCGACGTCGTCGGCGACCTCAACTCCCGGCGCGGTCGCCCGCTTGGTATGGAGGCCAAGGGCTCCGTGACGGAGATCAAGGCGGAGGTGCCGATGGCCGAGGTGCTCGACTACGCCCGCGACCTGCGCCAGATCACCGGCGGTCGCGGCGACTACACGATGGAGTTCGCCCGCCACGAGGAGATCCCGTCCCACCTCGCCCAGAAGGTGATCTCCGAGGCCCGGGCGGGGGAGGAAGTCCGGGCCTGACTCCGCCGCTGTAGTTTGCGGCGCCAGTGAAGCGGGTGATCGTCAACGTCGACGGCGGCTCACGGGGAAATCCCGGACCTGCGGCGATCGCCGCGGTAGCCGCCGATTCCTCGAGGAAGGTCCTCGCCGAGCGCAGCGAGACCATCGGCGAGGCCACGAACAACGTGGCCGAGTACCGCGCCCTGCTGCTCGGCATCGAGCTGGCCAGGGAGCTCGATGCCGACGAGGTGGAGTTCGTCGGGGACTCGATGCTGATCGTGGAGCAGGTGCGGGGCAACTGGAAGGTCAAGCAGGAGCACCTCCGACCGCTGCACACCAAGGTGAAGGATGCGCTGCGCGGGCTGCCGAATTGGTCGATCCGCCACGTCAAGCGCGACGAGAACACCCGCGCCGACGAGCTTCTCAACGAGGCGCTCGACCGGGCATAGAGAGGGCCGGGCCCCCGCGGGACCCGGCCCTCTCCGGAAACGCGCAGCTCAGGCCTTGAGGATCGCCTGAACCAGGTCCGGGTTGAACGGCTCGGTCCCGGGCACCAGATTTGTCGCGGTGAACGAGCTGTTCGCATGCATGTAGGCGATCTCCTTGGCGAGGTCGCCGACGCCATTCGATCCCGGCAGCGGGAGCACCTGCAGCGTGCTCAGGATCCCGGCCGCCTGACCGGAGGCGTTCATTAACCCGCTCCCGGAGTCGCCCGGAATACCCGGCGTGACGGTGTAGAGCACGTGGCTCCAGCCGTTGCCGTCGTCTTGGATGACCACGCCCTGCTTGGGGCTGAGCTTGGTGATGCCCAGCCGCAGGGAGGAATTCCCGTACGTGTAGACCATCGAACCGAGTCCTCCGACCGTCCCCACTCCGGTGGGTCCGCCGAAGCCGGGCAACGAGGGGTTGACATTGGCGACGTCGGCCGGGTCGACCTTCACCAGTGCCAGATCGTTGAAGGCGCAGGTGTCAGGGTCGGTCTCGCCCTTCCCCTGGATCGTCAGCCAGGAGTTGTAGACGAGGGTTCCGGGATGGGCAGCGCCCATGATCTGGACCGGAGTGTCGAGTGGCTGCGAGCCGGTGGTGCACCCGTCGGTCGACGTTTGCCCGCCGGTCGACGAACAATGCGCCGCCTGGCCGAGGTAGACGTTCGAGCCGTCCTGGAAGACGAAGTTCGACGTGCATTGACCCCCGCTCGTGACGGTCTGCACCCCGGGGTGGATCGTCGCGTTCGCAGCCGGAGCCCACGCTGAGGCGGCGGAAGGCGCGATGGCGAGGATGGCGATCGCAGCCAGGGAGATGGCAGCGGTCAGAGCCTTTCGATGCATTGAAGCCCCCTGATTCGTAGTTACCCCAAGCCCAGGGACCATACCCAATAGTGGGGAGAGAGAACCTCAGTCGGCCCCGCCTATACTCTCGCCTCGCGCGGCTGTAGCTCAGTTGGCTAGAGCGTCTGCTTGCCATGCAGAAGGTCGTGGGTTCGAATCCCATCAGCCGCTTGCCTTGACTCCGCCGCCCCGGGGGCAGGAAGCCCCGCGGGGCGATCTTTTTGTCAGGGGGCCGTCGCTAGGCTCTCCTGACTCGGCGCCTTGGCGGAGTGGCTACGCAGCGGCCTGCAAAGCCGTTTACACCGGTTCGATTCCGGTAGGCGCCTCTCGACCCGACCGGTCGTAGCATCGGCGAGTGCTCCTCGTTGGCGCGATCGCCCTGGCTCTCTTCGTTCTGCCGCCGGGCTGGGGGATCGCCGTCGTGACGGTGGCAGCCGTGATCGAGGTCGCGGAGGTCGGCTTCTGGATTCGCTTCCTGCGCCGGTACCGGATCGCGACCGGCAAGGAGGCTCTGATCGGGGTGTCCGCCGAGGTGATCGAGACGTGCAGGCCTCGTGGGCGGGTCCGCTTCCGCGGCGAGATCTGGCATGCCGAGTGTCCCGCCGGGGCCGAGGTGGGGGGGCGGGTGAGGGTCACCGGCGTGCACGGCCTCACCCTGCGCGTCGAGCCGGAATCGGATTGAGCCCGCAGGTTTATGTGAACGGGGGTCCAGGAAGGCCGCGGAACGGAAAAGGGCCCCGGTGAGGGGGCCCTTTGTATCCGAAAGGACGTGCCGCCGGCGAATCTGAGCTTCAGCCGGCCCGTCGGTCCTTCAAGGCTTATGGCTACTTGTCGGCCGCTGATCGGGGCGACTTGAGCCTGTCAGGAGAAACTAACACGACTTCTCGCGAGAGGTTGCACTTCCCCTGGGTGGCGCAAGATTCTTTGAATTTTGAGGACCCTGGATCCGTGAGCGATTGCTCGTAGACATTGGCCGCCCAGCCAGGATAGGATGCGGCCCGTGCGGTACCTGATCACAGGCGGCTCCGGATACATCGGCGGCAGGCTCACGGATGAGCTCTCCGGCCGCGAGGAGACGGAGAAGGTCGTCGATGTCGATCTCCGCCCGCCGCCGCGCACCTGGCCGAAGCACGAGTTCGTCAAGGCCGACATCCGCGATCGCAAGCAGATGCGCGAGCTGCTCGAGCGCCACGAGATCGATGCGCTCCTGCACTTCGCCTTCGTCCTCAACCCGATCCGCGACGAGGCGAAGATGTACGACATCGACGTCAACGGCACCCAGGCCGTCCTCCAGGCGGCCGAAGACGCCGGGATCAAACAGGTGATTCAGACCTCGTCGGCGACGGCGTACGGCGCCTTCCCGGACAACCCCAAGCCGATCGCGGAGGACTGGCCGGTCCGCGGGGCCCCCGACTTCTCCTACGCCAAGCACAAGGCCGACTCCGACCGCATCGCCCAGCTCTGGGCGCTTGCGAATCCCGACGCCGTGATGACGATCGTACGGCCGTCGATCGTCTTCGGCCCGAGTGTCGACAACTACATCGTCCGGGCCTTCGGGAACAACCCGTTCATCCCGATCCTGGATGGCGTCGACGAGGAGTTCCAGCTCGTCCACGAGGATGACGTCGTCTCCGCCCTGATCGCGCTGCTCGACGGCAAGCACGCCGGCGCCTTCAACCTGGCCGGGGATGGCCTCTTGACCTGGAGTCGCGCCGCGGAGATGGTCGGCAAGAAGACGCGGAACATCTCGCTGAAGACCATGAAGCGCTTCAACGGCGCGATGTGGAAGCTCCACGTTCCGAGGACCGAGGCACCCGCCGGCAACCTCGACTTCATCCGCTACCCGTGGGTCGTCTCCACCGAGAAGCTCAAGACGACGGCAGGCTGGCAGCCGAAGTACGACACCCTCGAGACCTTCAAGATCACCATGCGCGCCAAGGGGCTGTTGCCCGAAGCGCCGGCCACGGTCCAGGCGCCCACCGCACCGGTGGCGTGAGCCCTGCGGCTGGGCAGGCCGCTGCTAACTTTCTCGCTCCCGGGCGCATAGCTCAGTTGGGAGAGCGCCGCCTCGACAAGGCGGAGGTCGCTGGTTCGAGCCCAGCTGTGCCCACTACCAGGTTCATGCGGGCGGGTCCCGCCAGTAGGCGGTGATGGTCGCCGAGTCGTCCGGCGTGTTGAACTCGCCGACCTTCAGGTAGCCGAGTGCCTCATAGCGCGGGTTGTTGATCGCGTTGCTCGACTCCAGGTAGGTCGGCACGCGCTCCCGGTCGAAGCGAGCGAGGTTCTCCCGGAGCAGGCCCATGCCGATGCCGCGCCCGCGGTGCTCATCGTGGACGCCCAGCAGGCTCAGGTAGTAGTGCGGCGGGTCCGCGGGCTGGACGCGCTCGAATCCCTCGAGGAGCTCCATGAACTCGCCGGCATGGTCCGCGACGAGCCCGCCCACGATCGCGGGCACCCTGGCCTCATCCTCGGGCGACATCTCGCTTTCTCCGGGCGGCAGCCAGATCGCCGCCGCCCCGGCTCCCTCGGTGACGAAGACCGCCGGATTCTCGAACCGCATGGCCGCCTCGATCAGGAAGGACCACCAGACCGCCGACTGCTCATGCCTCCGCTCCTCGTCGGGGAAGGCCCAGCTCCAGGTCGGGTCGTCGTGGAAGGCGAGCGCGATCGTCTCGGTGATCGCCGGGACGTCGGCCGGATCCGCGACCCGCACATTCTCCCCTGAGGACACCGGCTAAGAGTACGAGTCCCAGTACTGCAGCTCCGGCAGCGGGTCGTAGGCGGCCCCGCCCACATACCAGCCCGGCGCGCTCCAGCGCTCGAAGTGGAGGTGGCAGCCCTGGGCGTCGCCGGTGTCGCCGACCTTCCCGATCTGCTGGCCGGCGGTCACACCGGTCCCGACCGGAGCCCAGCTGGGCGCCTTCAGGTGCATGTAGACGGCGTCCGTGCCGGTGAGCAGCCCGTGGATGACGACGTAGTAGCCGGCGCCACCCGCCTGGTACGCGTTGACCCTGACCACTCCCTTCTCGAAGACGTAGAGCTTCTCCCCGCACGCGGCCGGCATGTCTTGACCCTGGTGGGTGTGTCCGGAGCGAGGGGCACCGAAGCGGGCGTCAGGGCCGCCGTAGGTGTGCGGGCCGGGGACCGGGAACTGGTGAAGGTGCATCGCGAACGGCTGGGTCTGCCCGCCGGTCACCGAGGCTCTCGCTGTCCCTGGATCGGCCAGCTTCAATTGGTAAATGCCGTCGGGGACGATGCCGGAGGACTGGGTGCCGTTCCAGGCCACCGCCTTGGACTCGGCGCCGCCGAAGCTGACGGTGATGGGCTCGACGAGATCCCTGGTCGCGTTCAGCACCTTGACCTTTGCGCTGCCGGCCTTGCGGGAGCTCAGGTTGAGCGTCGGATTGACGTAGCCCTCGACGAAATAGCCGCCCGTCACCCGCCGCGTGGCGAGGAGCTTCTTGATCCGCTTGGCGTCCTTCTTGGAGATGGCGCCGTTCACGGGCCAGCCGTGCTGCTGCTCGAAGGCCTCGACGCTTCTGAATGTCCCCTTGCCGAAGATGCCGTCGATCGAGGTGGCGACGCCCAGGCGGCTGAGCGCCCGCTGCAGGTAGCGGACATCCTTGCCCTTCGCGCCCTTGGTCAGGGGGCGGGTGCCGAAGCGGAAGACGTGGCGGTGCTTGCCCTTCGGCGAAGCCGTGGCCGGCGCCGCCGGCGCGGCGACCACCATCAGCGCGAGCGCGGCGAGGGCGCACGCGATCGACCTGGGTCTGCCCATACCCATTGGCTCTCTCAACTGGTGTACGGCGCCCGAGTTGCGCATCCCTGCAAGCTGGGTGGGAACGCCCACCACTAGCCTTAGCCGCGTGATCAAGGTCAAGCTGCCCGACGACTCTGAGCTCGAGCTCGACTCCGGCGCCACCGGCGCCGACGCCGCCGCCGCGATCGGCCCGGGGCTCGCGAAGGCGGCGCTCGCGCTCAAGGTCGACGGTGAGCTCCGCGATCTGTCGGCGCCCGTCGCCGACGGCGAGCGAATCGAGATCGTCACGGACAAGAGCCCCGAGGCCCTGGAGCTGATCCGCCACGACGCCGCCCATGTGCTGGCGGAGTCGGTGCTCGATATCTGGCCCAAGGCGAAGATCTCGATCGGACCACCGATCGCCAACGGCTTCTACTACGACATCGAGTTCCCCGACGGCAATCCGGGCGAGGAGGACCTGGCCCGGATCGAGGAGCGGATGCGGGAGCACGTCAAGGCGGACGAGCCC
Source organism: uncultured Solirubrobacterales bacterium (assembly GCA_963774305.1). Lineage (GTDB taxonomy): Bacteria > Actinomycetota > Thermoleophilia > Solirubrobacterales > 70-9 > DASUPK01. Next base: position 186,661 of record CAVZEM010000003.1, read on the forward strand.
TTCGAGCGCCGCGAGCTCCCCGCGAAGGAGGCGGTCGAGCACTTCCGCGAGCAGGGCCAGGACTACAAGGTCGAGCTGATCGAGGACCTGATCAGGGACGAGGGCGCCGAGACCGTGTCGCTCTACCGCAACGGCCCCTTCGAGGATCTCTGCCGCGGCCCGCACGGGCCCTCGACCGGCAGGATCGGCGCCTTCAAGCTCACCTCGCTGGCCGGCGCCTACTGGCGCGGCGACGAGACCCGGCAGATGCTGACCCGCGTCTACGGGACGGCATTTCTCGACAAGAAGGAGCTCGAGCAGCACCTGGAGCGCCTGGAGCAGGCGCGCGAGCGCGACCACCGCAGGCTCGGGCCGGAGCTCGACCTTTTCCAATTCCGTCCCGAGGCTCCCGGGATGCCCTTCTGGCTCCCTCAGGGCACCGTCCTGCTGCGGCTGATCGAGGCCGAGGTCCGAAAGCAGCTCGACGCCCGCGGCTACGAGGAGATCAAGACCCCGCAGGTGCTCGATGTCGAGCTCTGGCACCGCTCGGGGCACTGGGACAACTACAAGGAGAACATGTTCTTCACGGCCCCGGCCGAGCGGGAGGGCTCCGGCGAGGAGCGCCAGTACGCGCTCAAGCCGATGAACTGCCCGGGCGCCTGCCTGGTCTACGCCTCGGGGCGGCACTCCTACCGGGAGTTGCCCCTGCGCCTCGCGGAGTTCGGCCTCGTCTCGCGCTACGAGCGGGAGGGCGTGCTGCACGGGCTGCTCCGCGTCCGCGCCTTCACCCAGGACGACGCCCACGTCTACTGCACGCTCGATCAGGTCACGGACGAGGTCGACTCCATCTGCGCGGGCATCGACGAGCTCTATGAGCGCTTCGGCTTCGACGAGGTCCGGGTGGAGCTCTCGACACGCCCCGAGAAGTCGATCGGCACCGACGAGCAGTGGGAGCGCGCGGAGGGGGCACTGCGCGAGGCCCTCGAGCGACAGGGCCGCGAGTACGACGTCAGTCCGGGCGAAGGCACCTTCTACGGCCCGAAGATCGACTTCCACATCACCGACGCCCTGGGGCGCTCCTGGCAGTGCGGCACCTGCCAGCTCGACTTCCAGATGCCCGAGCGCTTCGAGCTCTCCTACACCGGGGCGGACAACGCCGAGCATCGCCCGGTGATGATCCATCGCGCGTTGCTGGGCTCGATGGAGCGCTTCGCGGGGATCCTGATCGAGCACTACGGGGGGCGGTTCCCGCTCTGGCTCGCGCCCGTGCAGGCCGTCGTCCTGCCGGTTGCCGACCGCCACAACGAGCGCGCCCGCGAGATCGCGGACGCGCTGCGGGTGGCCGGCCTGCGGGGACGCGTCGACGACCGCACCGAGTCCGTCGGCAAGAAGATCCGCGACGCCGAGCTCTCCAAGGCGCCCTACATGCTGGTCGTGGGCGACAAGGAAGCCGAGTCCGGCTCGGTCTCGGTGCGCCACCACGGCGACGGGGACCTGGGGGCGATGGAGTTGGAGGCGCTGATTGCGCGAATGACCGAGGAGGCCGGGGATTAGCCACCGATTCCCTCACTCCTGGTTCCATCGAGGAGGGGTGTCTATACTGGCCGCAATGCCGGGCACCCACACCACGACGCGCGCCTAAGCGCCCCGTGCCCGCCTCACCGATCCAATCTCGCCCATCGTCTTCTTGAAGCTCTACCTCATGCGCAGCTAGTGGCGGTCTCCCGCTTCGACCGCCGTCCGCCCGAGCGCGATACGACTCGTATCAACGAGCGAATCCGCGTGCCCGAGGTTCGCCTGATCGACGAGAACGGCGAGCAGGTGGGAATCATCCCGACTCCAGACGCGCTGGAGCGAGCTCGCGAGAAGGACCTCGACCTGGTCGAGGTTTCTCCGACCTCCAAGCCGCCCGTCTGCCGGATCCTCGACTACTCGAAGTACAAGTACGAGCAGGAGCAGAAGGCGAAGGCCGCGCGCAAGCACCAACAGCAGGTGAACGTGCGGGAGATCAAGCTGCGCCCGAAGATCGCCCAGCACGACTACGAGACCAAGCGCGGCCACGTGGAGCGCTTCCTCAAGCAGCATGACAAGGTCAAGGTGACGATCATGTTCCGTGGCCGCGAGCAGAGCCACCCCGAACGCGGGCGGATGTTGCTCGACCGCCTGCTGCAGGACGTCTCGGAAATCGGCGTCATGGAGCAGGAGCCCCTCCAGGAGGGGCGGAACATGACGATGCTGCTGGCCCCTGCCCGCGGGGCGGGGCAGGAGAAGGAAGCGGCCGCGAGCTAGCCGTAGACGCTCAGGTCGGAGAAGCTGAGTGAGAAACCGGGGAGGGACGAGCTCTGGTAGGGGCCCATCTCCAGGTAGCTCGGCACGGTGCTCCCGTTCTGGGTGTTGCGCAGCAGGTTCGCCCCGGTGAACTTGCTCGAGACCTGATTCCCGACCCGGAAGCGCAGCCAGCCCTTCGCCGGGTCCGCGCTCCACATGCCCTCCACCGAAATCGGGAGCCATGCACCGGCGGTGACCGGCACCGTCCAGAGGTCGTGCCAATGCGACATGAAGACCAGGTTGCCGGAGCGCTGCTGGACTTCGAACATCACGCCGTCGTCCGTGGACATGCCGCTCGGGTATGGCTGGGACTGCTTGATCTCGAACAGCTCGCGCCAGTTGCTCGTCTGGTTCACCGAGCCGAGCCTGAGCCAGGTGCGGAGCATGCGGTACTGCCCCTCATGCCAGAGTGCAACGGGACTGTCGTTGCGGTTGTAGCCGAGGGCATCGCGGTTGCCCCAGGCCTGGTCTCCGGAGACGACGGTGAGCTGTCGGTACGGAAGGTTGGCGGGGCCGCCGCTCGACGCCCGAGAGAGGCGGCCGGAAGCGATCTGGCTGAGGTTCGTGGTGTACATGTCCCGCTGACCGTCGGCACGGGCGCCGGCGAACCCTCCGTAGAGGGCCAGCGGATCCGCGGCGGAGCAGTCATCGCGCCAGATCGCCTGGCTACCGGCCTGCGGGGTGAGGAAGTTAGAGCTCAGATCGGCACTCGCCGTCCGACAGCTTCCGCTCGGGGGTGGAGGCGCGGGCGGAGGAGTCGTGGTGGTGGGAGGAGTGGTCGGGGTGGTGGTGCCGGACCCGGAGTCACTCATGCCGGGCTTGCAGCGGACGCGACTCTTCTTCGCCGCCGGGCTGTTCGAGTCTTGCTTCGCCCGCGCCTTCGTGCAGGAGCGCTTGCTGGCCGAGCTCACGCTGGCGGTCTGGGTTCGGGCCATCCCGATGCTTACGGAACCCAGACTGACCGTCGCACAGACGACGAGACCGGCCGCCGCCTGCGAGAGCCGCACCAGTTGCTTCTTCCGAGTTCGAGTAGCCATCCCCGGTTGGATCGGGACCGGGGATCGAATACGTAGACCTAAGTAGCGATTTCGACGTCCCACCCATCAATGCGAGGCCCTTGTTTGGACGACCATTAGGGCTGAGGGCGTGTCGCCAGGGCAGGTAGGTTCGTCAAATTCCGACGCTGGCGGGAGGTTGGCCGCAACTCCCGCCGAGCCATGGGTTTAGCTTCCCGATCCCCATGAATCGGCTCTTTCCTGCAAGTCGCCGGTGGACGCTGCCCGTTCTCGTGGCGGCATCGCTGCTTTCCCTGGTTGCGTGTCTGGCTCCGGGTATCGCCGGCGCCAAGAAAAAGATCAGTCATCACGGCAAGCGACACCGGAGTGGCTTGATCGCGTCGGATACTGCGGCGATTCGCGACCCCAATTCGTTCTGGGGACGCAACTACTGCGCAAACGATCAGAGAGTCCAGCAGTTCACCAGCGGTGGCGATCCCCACCTGACCGCAACCGGGGCGCCGCAGGGCGACAGCGCCTTCCGGCGGCTCAGTGTCCTTGACGGGGACGATGCGTTCGGCGAGCGCTGCGAACTCGGCTGGGACGACCGCAAGAGCCCTACGGCCTTCTATCACCAAGGTGACCACCTGCTCACCGCGATCTCGATACGGCTGCCCACGGAATTCCCGCTCAACGCCTTCGCATGGCAGGCGGTGACGCAGATGAAGTCGGTCCCGAACAACACCACGGGTACCCCCGTGCTCGAGCTGGACGCGTATGGGGGACGCTGGCGGCTCCGCCAGAGCCTGTCGCGTTACTCGGCAGGGGATTCGCGTGAGCTCTGGTCCGCGCCGGCGCGGCTGAACTTCTGGACCCGCTTCCTGTTCGACGTGCGCTATTCGGACCGCAAGAGGGGCGGCTACATCAGGGTCGGGGTGGATCTGAACGGGGACGGTGACTTCGCCGATCCGGGCGAGCTCAGCCCTGGCATGCGCACCTACACGCTTAAGGTTCAAACGCGCGGCCCGGTCCTCGATGGGATAAAGCCAGGCAGGGCGATCCCCTCACATCTCCGTGCCGGGATCTACCACCAGACCGACATCCCCTGCCCGGCTCCGATCGGCTGTCCGGTCGACATCGACAACGTGCAGGTGGTGCGCCCATGACACCCCCCGGGCTCGCACCGACCCGGACTGCCGGCCAGGACCAGCAGGCCGCGGCTTCCTAGCCGTAGACGCTCAGGTCGGAGAAGCTGAGTGAGAAACCGGGGAGGGACGAGCTCTGGTAGGGGCCCATCTCCAGGTAGCTCGGCACGGTGCTCCCGTTCTGGGTGTTGCGCAGCAGGTTCGCCCCGGTGAACTTGCTCGAGACCTGATTCCCGACCCGGAAGCGCAGCCAGCCCTTCGCCGGGTCCGCGCTCCACATGCCCTCCACCGAAATCGGGAGCCATGCACCGGCGGTGACCGGCACCGTCCAGAGGTCGTGCCAATGCGACATGAAGACCAGGTTGCCGGAGCGCTGCTGGACTTCGAACATCACGCCGTCGTCCGTGGACATGCCGCTCGGGTATGGCTGGGACTGCTTGATCTCGAACAGCTCGCGCCAGTTGCTCGTCTGGTTCACCGAGCCGAGCCTGAGCCAGGTGCGGAGCATGCGGTACTGCCCCTCATGCCAGAGTGCAACGGGACTGTCGTTGCGGTTGTAGCCGAGGGCATCGCGGTTGCCCCAGGCCTGGTCTCCGGAGACGACGGTGAGCTGTCGGTACGGAAGGTTGGCGGGGCCGCCGCTCGACGCCCGAGAGAGGCGGCCGGAAGCGATCTGGCTGAGGTTCGTGGTGTACATGTCCCGCTGACCGTCGGCACGGGCGCCGGCGAACCCTCCGTAGAGGGCCAGCGGATCCGCGGCGGAGCAGTCATCGCGCCAGATCGGGTGCGTGCCACGCGTGGCCTTGGCCTTTGCGCTGCCCGACCGGCGCTTGCTGTGGCTCTTCTTGCCGTGGCAGACGCCGCGATGCTTTGCCGCTGCGCTCGCGGTCTGGGCGCCTGCCGGGGCGGAACCCAGGGCCGTCCAGGTCAGCGCTCCGCAGAGTGCCGCCGCGCCCACGAGGGTCAGGCCGCGTCCGAGTCTCCTTGTCCAAGCCGATCCGTTCATCCCGATATAGATCGGGCACGGGGCGGGAGTACGAAGAATCGAGTACGAAGGTGGACGTCCTACGCATTAATCGCAGACCTGCTGTTGGACGATCATTGCGGCCTCGAGGCCCATCAGGGCTCGACCACCTGGACGTTGTCGATGTCGACCGAGCACCCGGACGGACAGGGATAGTCGGGGTTCTCATAGATCCCCGCGCGGAGGTGGTCGGGGATCGACTTTCCCACCGGCCAGGGGCTGGGTTCGTCGCTGTAGGTGCGACCGGGTACTCGCGCCTCCTCGGCGAGAAGGGTCGGCAAGTGGAACGTGGGACTGACCTCGTGGGCGTCTTCGAAGTCGCCATCTCCGTTGAGATCGGCGTAGACCTTGACGCTGCCCACGCGTGGATCCTGGGAATAGGTGACATCGAACGCGAACCTTGTCCAGGTGTATTGGCGAGCGGGCGTGTGCCAGAGGTCGTGCCACGAGTGCACCAGCACCCAGTCGCCGCCGCGCACTTCCATGTCCAGCATCGGGCCGCCTCCATGTTGGTTGTCGTAGGGCTCTGTCTGCTTCATCTGCATCACGACGCGCCAGCCCGAGCCGGACGGGTCGACTCCCTTGCCCAAGCGAAGTGTCATGTATGTCACCCGCCGCTCTCCCTCGTAGTAGAAGACCGTTGGTCCGGGACCGGGGCCGCGCCCGGCGTCCCGTGTCTCGGTCCAGTTGAAGCCGAGCTCGCAACGCTCCCCGTCGATGTCGTCCCCGTCCATCACCGTTATCTGCCTGTAGCTGTCGGGCGACGGCTGCGGGCTTCCGAGGGCCGTGAGGTGTGGGTCGCCATCAGAACCACCCTTGACCGGCGATGGCCAGCGGACGCCCGAAAGGTCCGGTGAGGCGTTGTTGAGGTCGCAGTCGAGGGCCTCGTTCCAGTGGTTCCAGAAATCGATGCTCGGGGATGAGGCTGTATCCGAGGCGACAAGGGCGCAAGAGGTGGGAAGCGTCATCCCAATCGTCGATCCCTGCTGGGAAAGCGGGCAGTCCGTTGAGTTCCCGACCACGGCATTGCCGGTCGTTCCGCTCGCAGAGGTGCTTCCGGCAGGGGTCTTCGTGCCCATGCAGCCCGAAAATGCCAGGGCGGCGGCAACGAGGACAAGGACGATGGGAACCGGAAGTCGAATCATGGGACGACCCTAAGGCGTGCGGGTAAATCTCCCCCATGCGTCTGCTTCAATAACGTCCCGATGCCGAAGATGAAGACCCATTCCGGCGCCAAGAAGCGGTTCCGCAAGACCGCGAAGGGCAAGCTGCGCGGCAGGCGCGCCTACTCGAGCCACATTCTCGAGAAGAAATCGCCTGGACGGAAGCGGCGCTTCGGCCGGCCCTCGGTGATCTCCGAGGCCGATCGCAAGCGGGTCAACAAGCTGCTCGTCAAGGGCGGTCGCTGATGCCTCGCGCCACCAACGCCGTCGCCCGCAAGCGGCGCAAGAAGAAGGTCCTCGGCCGCGCCAAGGGGTACTTCGGCCGCAAGCACTCGAGCTACCGGCTCGCGCACGAGCAGCTGATGCGCTCGGACGCCTACGCGTACCGCGACAGGCGCACCCGCAAGAGGGACTTCCGGCGGCTCTGGATCACCCGGATCAACGCCGCCGCCCGGCAGGAGGGTATGAGCTACTCGCAGCTGATCCACGGGCTCAATGAGGCCGGCGTCGACGTGAACCGCAAGATGCTCGCGGACATCGCTGTCAACGACCCCGATGGTTTTCGCCGATTTGTGGAGCTCGCCCGGGAGGCTGCCGCCACCTAGCTCACGGCAGCCAGTGCAAGATTTCCCGGGCGGTCCGCAGAGCGGCCGCCCTTTTTCGTTTCAGGACCGCATGCCCAACCCCGACATCAGATGATCACCAGCCCACAGAACGAGAAGCTCAAGCTGATCCGCCGCCTCGGCAGGCGGCGCAGCCGGGAGCGTGAGGGCCTGTTCGTCGCCGAGGGCGAGGACCTGCTCGCCGCGGCGCGGGACGCCGGTGCTGAGCCCGTCGAGCTGCTGACGGCGGCGGGCGAGGGCCTGGGCGGGACGGAGGTGGAGCCCGCCCTGCTTGCCGATGTCTCGAAGCTCGGCTCCGGGACACGGGCGATCGGCGTCTGGCGGGAGGCCTGGGCCGAGGCGCCGGTAGCGCCCTGCGTCTACCTGCACGGGGTCTCCGACCCGGGCAACGTCGGCACCGTGATCCGCACGGCCAATGCGCTGGTCGGCGGGTCCGTCGTCCTCGGCCCGGACTGCGCGGATCCATACGGAGCCCACGCGGTCAGGGCGAGCATGGGAGCTGTCTTCGCCCAGCCGCTGCTGCGCGGTCGAGTCGACGCGACCCCCGGACCACGGGCCGCGCTGGTGGCGCACGGCGGCGAGCCGCTCGAAGCGCTCGCCGGCGCCGTGACGCTCTGCCTCGGCGCGGAGCGCGAGGGGCTGCCGGCCGAGGTGTTGGAGAGCTGCGACGTCAGGGTGACGATCCCCGTGCGTGAGAGTGCGGAGTCACTGAACGTCGCGGCAGCGGCGGCAATCGCCCTGCACCGGATAGCGTCCGCTGGAGACGGCGATGGTTGAGCGCATCGAAGAGATCCGGGACGAGGCGGCCGAGGCGATCCGCTCTGCCTCGACGACCGCAGAGCTCGAGGAGCTCCGCATCCGGTACCTGGGGCGGAAGGCGGAGCTCACGCAGATCCTGCGCGGAATCTCCGACCTGCCGACTGACGAGCGCGGCCCGGTCGGCAAGTCGGGCAACGAGGCCCGCACGGAGCTCGAGAGGCTGCTCGGGGACCGGAGCGCGGAGCTCGACGCCAGCGAGCTGGGGACCAGGCTGGCGGAGGATGCGATCGACGTCACTCTGCCCGGTGCGCCGCCGGTACCGGCCGGAGCGCAGAACCCGCTGCTGCGGACGCAGCGGGAGATCGAGGACATCTTCGTAGGGCTCGGCTACCGGGTGATGGAGGGGCCCGAGGTCGAGCTCGACTACTACAACTTCACCGCGCTCAACCATCCGCCGGGCCACCCGGCGCGGATGGCGCAGGACACCTTCTACGTGGACCCCGCGACGCTGCGGAAGGACCTCCGCATCCCCTCGAATGGAGATGAGCTGCCGCTTGGGCCGGAGGACGTGGTCCTGCGCACCCACACCTCCCCGATGCAGGTGCGCTCAATGGAGTCGCAGCCGCCGCCGATCTTCATCGTCGTCCCCGGGCGCTGCTACCGCTCGGACCCCTTCGACGCGACCCACAGCCCGATCTTCCACCAGGTCGAGGGGCTTGCCGTCGGCCCCGACATCACGCTTGCCGACCTGAAGGGGACTCTCGACGAGTTCGCACGCGCGATCTTCGGGCCGGAGCGCGAGACGCGCTTCCGGCCGGGTTTCTTCCCGTTCACCGAGCCCAGCGTCGAGGTCGACGTCTCCTGCTTCCGCTGCGGCGGCAGCGGGCAGCTGCCCGACGGCTCGCGCGACCCGCTGTGCAAGGGAATCGGATGGATCGAGATCCTCGGCGCGGGGATGGTCGACCCCAACGTCTACGGATTCGTGCGCGACTCCGGATACGACCCCGAGGAGATCCAGGGCTTCGCCTTCGGGATGGGGATCGAGCGGATCGCGATGCTCAAGTACGGGGTCCCCGATCTGCGCAAGTTCTTCGAGAACGACGTTCGCGTGCTGGAGCAGTTCCGATGAGGGCGCCGGACTCCTGGCTGCGCTCCTACTGCGATCCGAAGCTCTCGGTCGAGGAGCTGGCGGACGAGCTCGCGATGCACTCGATCGAGGTCGAGCGGATCACCCATGCCGGCGCTCCCGACCCGGAGGGGTTCGTGGTGGGCAAGGTGCTCTCGGTCGAGAAGCATCCCGACGCGGACAAGCTGAGCGTATGCGAGGTGGACGCCGGGGACGGCGGCCGGACCATCGTCTGCGGCGCTCCCAACGTCGCCGCCGGACAGACGGTGCCCGTTGCGCTGCCCGGCGCGGTGATGCCCGACGGCACCAAGCTCGGCAAGGCGCAGCTGCGCGGAGTCGAGTCGAACGGAATGATCCTCTCGGAGGCCGAGCTCGAGATTGGCGACGATGCGGCCGGGATCGCGGTGTTGGACGGGGACGGGTGGGATCCGGGAACCCCGCTGGGCGAGGTGATACCCGTCTCCGATCCGGTGATCGAGCTCGAGCCGACCTCAAACCGCGTGGATTGCTTCGGCATCTACGGCGTGGCGCGGGAGGTTCACGCGGTCACCGGCGATTCGCTGGCGGAAGCTCCCTGGGACGACGACGCCGAGGCGACCGGCGAGGGTGACGTCTCCGACTACGCCTCGGTGACAGTCGAAGTCCCCGAGCTCTGCCCGCGCTTCACCGCCAGGGTCTTCACCGACGTGGAGGTCGGGCCCTCGCCGCTCTGGCTCAAGGCGCGGCTGATCGGCGCCGGGATGAGGCCGATCAACAACGTCGTTGACATCACCAACTACGTGATGCTGCTGACCGCCCAGCCCCTGCACGCATTCGATCTCGCCAAGGTGCCCGACGGGGCGCTGATCGTCCGAGCTGCGAAGAAGGGCGAGAAGATGACGACGCTCGACGGCGTGGAACGCACCTTCGATGAGGACGCCGTTCTCGTCTGCGACCGCAACGGCCCCTCGGGGATCGCGGGGATCATGGGCGGCGAGGTCTCGGAGGTCTCGGAGGTGACCACACGGGTCCTGCTTGAGGTGGCCACCTGGAATGGGGTGAACATCCTTCGCACCTCCCGGAAGCTGGGGCTGCGCACTGACGCGTCCAACCGCTTCGAGAAGCAGCTTCACCCGGAGCTGGCGCTGCGCGCGCAGCGGATCGCCTCTCAGCTGATGGTCGAGCTCTGCGGAGCGAAGCTGGTGCCGGGGATGATCGACGAGGCGGCCGACGTTCCTGAGCGGCACCGGCTGCGGCTCCGCCACGAGCGGGTGGCGCGGCTCCTCGGCATGGAGATCTCGCCCGATCAGTGCGCCGAATACCTGGAGCGCCTCGATTTCGAAGTCGAGCGCGATGGGGACGACCTCGAGGCGACGGTTCCCTTCCATCGCCACTACGACGTCACCAGGGAGGTCGACCTGATCGAGGAGGTCGGCCGGATCCATGGCTACGCGAAGAACCTGTCCGGGACGCTGCCGTCCACGAGCGGCCAGGCCGGCAGGCTGACGCGGGAGCAGCGCCTGCGCCGCAGGGCCGAGGACGCGATGCGCGACCTAGGGTTCGACGCGGTCGTCAACCTCAGCCTCACCGATCCCGGCGTGCCGGGGAGGCTCCAGATCCCGGAGGGCGATCTGAGGTCGGAGCCGATCCGGGTCTCGAACCCGCTCTCCGCTGAGCACTCGGTCGAGCGGACCGCCCTGGTGGGGTCCCTGCTCGACGCCGCGAGCTACAACCGGGCCCACGGCGCCGAGAGTGTCGCGCTCTTCGAGTCGGGTCGCGCCTACCTGCGCGAGGGGAGCCTGCCCCAGGACGGCGTCCTCGCCGGCAAGTTCGTCGGCGAGCGTCCCGCACCCGCCTTCGAGCCGTGGCGGATCGGCTCGGTCGCCATCGGCGCCCTGCGCCCGGGCTCATGGCGCGGCGAGGCCATCGAGGCGGACTTCTATTCGGTCAAGGCCGTGCTCGAGGCGCTCGCGGGGCAGCTCGGCGCAGTCGTCGAGGTCGTCCCCGGAGAGGAGCCCTTCCTCCATCCGGGCCGCAGCGGACGGGTCCTCGTCGAGGGCCAGGACAGCGGCTGGATCGGCGAGATCCATCCGCTCGTCTGCCGGAGGTGGGACCTCGACGCCGCCGCCGGCTTCGAGGTCGACCTCGCTCCCCTGGTCGCCGCATCGCGGGTCGGGGATGAGACCTACGAGGACGTGATCTCCTATCCGGCGGTCCACCAGGACATCGCGGTGGTCGTCGACGACGCGGTCCCTGCCGCCGAGGTGCGCGCGGCCGTGCTCGAGGGCGGCGGCGAGCTGCTCCGCTCCGCCGAGGTCTTCGACCTGTATCGCGGCGAGCAGGTCGGCGAGGGGCGCAAGAGCCTCGCGCTGCGGCTCACCTTCCGCGCGGCCGACCGCACGCTCACAGATGAGGAGGTCGCCGAGCGGAGGAGCGCAATCGAAACCGCCGTCGAGCAGATCGGGGGGTCGCTCCGTGAATAGGGTCCTGGTCGCCGGAGCCTCGGGGTATGCCGGGGCGCTTGCGGCCGAGCTGATCAGAAAGCACCCGACCCTCGAGCTGGCGCGGGTCACTGCGCGGACCGATGCCGGGAAGCGGCTGAACGAGCTCTACCCGCAGTACGGGGTCGATCTGGTGCTCGGGGAGCCGGCGGGCGAGGACGGGGCGGATGTCGACGCCGCGATCGTCGCCTACCCGCACGGCGCCGCCGCGCCGGTCGTCGCGGCGCTCCGGGAAGGAGGCACGAAGGTGGTCGACCTGTCGGCGGACTTCCGGCTCCACGACCTTGAGACCTACGGGCGCTGGTATGGGGAGCACGGCGCCCCGCAACTGCTCGGCGACGCGGTCTACGGCCTCACCGAGCTTCACCGCGACGCGATCGCGGGCTCCGATCTGGTCGCAAACCCGGGCTGCTACCCGACCGCCAGCATCCTGGCGCTCGCCCCGCTGGCCGCCGAGGGGCTGATCGGGGACGTGGTGATCGACGCCAAGTCCGGCGTCTCGGGCGCCGGTCGCGCCGCCGAGGAGGAGATGGCCGTCGTCAAGGAGACCGAGGACACCAAGCCGTACAAGGTGGCCGGGCATCGGCACACGCCCGAGATCGCCCAGGAGCTCACCGAGCTGGCCGGAGGGAATGGCGCCGGGCCTGGAGAGGCCGGACTGACCTTCGTGCCGCACCTGATGCCCTACGACCAGGGTGAGCTGGTCAGCTGTTACGTGCGGACCACCAAGCCGATCGACGCCGCGACGATGCTCTCGCTCTACGAGGAGCGCTACGGCGCAGAGCCGTTCGTCGAGGTGACCGCCGAGCCGCCGGGCGTGAGCGGCGTTCGCGGGACCAACCTCTGCCGGATTCACCTCGCCCTCAACGAGGCGTCGGGGCGGGCGATGGCGTTCGCATCGATCGACAACCTCTGGAAGGGCGCCGCCTCGCAGGCGATCCAGAACCTGAACCTGATGCTGGGGCTGCCCGAGGGAGAGGGCATCTCGTGAGCTCGGCAACGCGAACCTTCTTCCGCTCACGATGGGTGGACCCGCCCGAGGACCTCGAGCAGCTCGATCCAGCGCAGCTGGCGCCGGGCTTCCGCGCCGCCGGCGTTGCCTGTGGCCTGAAGGGTGGCGGTGCGACCGATGTCGGCGTGCTGGCCTGCGATGCGCCGGAGGTGAGCTCGGCGCTGGCCCTGACCCGCAACGCGGCGGCCGCCGCGCCGATCCGGGTGTGCCGGCAGGAGTGCGACGCCGACGGCCTGCGGGCGGTTGCGGTCAATTCCGGCAATGCCAATGCGGCAACCGGCGAGCAGGGCTATCGCGACGCTCTGGCGATGCGCGACGCGGCCGCGGAGGCGCTCGGCGTGGAGACACGGGCGGTTGCCGTCGCGGAGACGGGCACGATCGGCGTCCCGCTTGACATCCAGGCCGTCACGACGGGCGTGGTCGAGGCCGTTCAGGGCCTCTCGGCCGAAGGCGGGGAGGAGTTCTCCACGGCGATCATGACCACCGACAGCGGCCCGAAACGCTGCACCGTTCGCTCGGGCGGTGTCACCGTCTCAGCTCAGGCGAAGGGCGCCGGAATGATCGAGCCGGGATTCGCAACGATGCTCTGCTTCGTCCAGACGGACGCTGAGGTCCCAGACCCGGAGGGGGCCCTGCGCTCGGCCCTGGCCGATTCCATGGAGCGGATCACGGTGGACGGGCAGATGAGCACCAACGACACCGTGCTCCTACAGGCCACCGGCGCGGCCGGTGCCCCGCTGCCGGACGGGCTGCTCGAGGCCGTGCTGCTGCAGCTGGCTCTGGAGATCGTCGCCGACGGCGAGGGCGCCACCCGGGTGGGACGGGTTGAGGTGACCGGCGCGGCGGACGCGGACGAGGCCGAGCGCGTGGCGCGCGCCATCGCAAACTCACCCTTGGTCAAGACGGCCCTCTTCGGCCGCGACTCCAACTGGGGCCGGATCGCGCAGGCCGCGGGCATGGCGCTGGCGGGGGAGGAGCTCGAGGAGCTCGGACCCGACAGGATCCAGGCGGCGGAGCTGGCGGCGGAGCTGCCCGAGGCCGAGCTCTCCATTCACCTCGGCCGCGGCGACGCTCGTGGACACGTCTACTTCAGCGACCTCACCCACGACTACATCCGGATCAACGCGGAGTACACGACATGACCTCCTCGATCGAGACCCTGCTCGAGGCGCTCCCCTACATCAGGGAGTTCCACGGTCGCACGATCGTGATCAAGTACGGCGGCGCGGCGATGCAGGACGAGGAGCTCCGCGAGGCCTTCGCCCGTGACGTGGTCCTCCTCAAGTATGTCGGGATGAACCCGGTGATCGTCCACGGTGGCGGTCCCGAGATCACCCACTACATGGAGCGGATGGGGATGGAGGTCAAGTTCGTCGAGGGCCTGCGCGTCTCCGACGCCGAGACCGTCGAGGTGGCGAAGATGGTCCTGCTCGGCAAGGTCAACTCCGACATCCTCACCCGGCTGAGTCGCCACGGGCAGCCGGCGGTCGGCCTGGGTGGGGAGGACGGATCGCTCTTCGAGGTCAAGCCGGTGCCGCAGTCGGCCGACGTCGGCTTCGTCGGTGAGATCACCAGCGTCAATGTCGACGTGATCGACCACATCGCCGAGGACTACGTGCCGGTGATCGCCTCGGTGGGCACCGATCGCGAGGGCGCCTCCTACAACGTGAACGCCGACGAGGCGGCGGGCAAGGTGGCGGCGGCGATGCCCGCACACAAGGCGATCTTCCTGACCGACGTGGACGGCTGGCTCCGGGACCCCGACGACCCTGGGTCGCGGATCTCGCAGGCCACGGCTGACGAGGTCAGGGCCGCGCTCGACTCGGTCGGGGGCGGCATGCGACCCAAGCTGACCGCCTGCGTCGACGCGATCGCGGGCGGGGTGGAGGCGACCCACATCGTCGATGGACGCCGGCCGCACTCGCTGCTGCTCGAGCTCTTCACCGACGCCGGCATCGGCACCAAGATCACCGCATGAGGGCGGGCAGATGAAGCTCGCCGAGCTCCAGGAGCTCGAGTCCCGCTGGGTGATGCGGACCTATGCACGCATGCCCGTGGAGTTCGTGCGCGGTGACGGCGCTCGACTATGGGACTCCGAGGGCAATCAGTACCTGGACTTCCTTGCCGGGATCTCGGTCTGCTCGGTGGGCCACTGTCACCCGGCCGTCGTCGAGGCGGTCCGCGAACAGGTCGGAAGGCTGACCCACACGTCGAACCTCTATCTGACCGAGGGTGGGGTACGGCTGGCCGAGCGGCTCTGCGAGTCAAGTCTCGGCGGCAGGGCCTTCCTCTGCAACTCGGGCACGGAGGCCAACGAGTGCGTGATCAAGCTGGTCCGCAAGCACGCGCACGGCCGGAGCATCTCGAAGCCGGAGATCGTGGTGCTCGAGGGGGCCTTCCACGGGCGGACGATGGGCTCCCTCTCGGCAACGCCTGGGCTGGCGACCAACGAGAGCTTCACCCCCTATCTGCCTGGCTTCGCACCGGTGCCGCGCGAGAACGTCGATGCGCTGCGGGCCGCCGTCGGCGACCGGACCGCCGCGGTGATGCTCGAGCCGATCCAGGGCGAGACCGGCGTCCACGTGATTCCGGACGAGATGGTCGCCGCGGCGCGCGAGCTCTGTGATGCGACCGGCGCGCTGCTGATCTTCGACGAGATCCAGACGGGGATGGGCCGCACCGGCTCTCTCTGGGCCTACGAGCAGATGTCGGTCAGGCCGGATGTGATGACGACGGCCAAGGCGCTCGGTGGCGGTTTGCCGGTGGGGGCGTGCGTGACCAGCCCCGAGACCGCCGACGTCCTCGAGCGGGGCGATCACGGTTCCACCTTCGCCGGCGGGCCGCTGGTGGCGGCGGCCTCGCTGGCGGCATTCGACGTGCTCGATGATGGCGAGCTCCTGCGCCGCGTCAGGGAGCTCGGCGGCAAGCTCAGCGAGCGCTTGATGGGGATCGACGCGATCTCGGAGGTCCGCGGCCGCGGACTGATGCTCGGCGCCCGGCTGCGAGGAGTTGATGCGAAGGACGCCGCCGCCCGGGCCCTCGAGGCCGGCCTGATCGTGAATCCGATCGGCAGCGACACCCTGCGCTTCCTGCCGCCACTGGTGATCGGTGAGGCCGAGATCGACGAGGCAGTGGACATCCTCGGCCGGACCCTGCTCTAGGATCGCGCCCGTGAACCCTCGCGCGCGGTGGACAATCGGCATCCTGGTCGCCGTCGTGATCGGGCTTGTGGTTGGGCTGATCATCGTGGTGGGCGACGACAACAACCAGTCGAATACGACCAGCTCGGTCAGCTCGACGGCGTCGGCGACGACCGCACCGACCACCACCTCCGAGACGACCACGTCGACTCGCACCCAGACGAACGGGGGAACCTCCGTCCCGAACTCGGGGGGGTCGACCACCCCGGGCGGCACGGGGGGCTTGTAGTTGGCTCCGGGGCGGCGCACTCGGACCAGGGAAGCAGCCGGCACAGGTTTCTTCAGCAGTGCGCGGTCATTCCCGATCACGGTTGGGGAGCAGATCAGGCCGGGGGAGGTCCGCGGCTACTACGTCGACCTCCGCTTCAAGGCGAGCAATCCGTCCTGGCCCCCGAGCTGGCTGCGGCCGCGCGGGAAGCAGATGCACGTCGCGACGGCCCAGTGGGCTCTGGGCTGCATCGAGCGGTACCTGGCCGACGAAGGCGAGGAATGGCTCGAGGCCGCCATCGCCGCAGGCGACCACCTACTCGATGAGCAGGAGCCGAGCGGGGCCTGGCCGCATGGAATCCCGATGCCCCACAGCTATCGGCTGGATCCACCCTGGATCTCGGGCATGGCCCAGGGCGAGGGCGCGAGCCTCCTGGTCCGGCTGTTCCGGCAGACGGGCGAGGACCGCTATGCCGACGCGGCCAGGCGCGCGCTGGGGCCCCTGCGGGCCCCAGTCAGGGCCGGCGGGGCCAGGGCGCTCCTGGACGGCGGGCCCTTCTACGAGGAGTACCCCACCGAACCGCCCTCCTTCGTCCTCAACGGGAGCATCTTCGCGCTCTGGGGCCTGCGCGACGTCGGGATCGGACTCGACGACTCGGGCGCGGTCGAGGATTTCGAGGAAGGCGTAGACACGCTGGCGCAGAACATCCGGCGCTGGGATACGGGCTACTGGTCCCTCTATGACCTCTTTCCGCACCCACTGCTCCCGAATGTCGCGAGCGGGGCGTACCACAGCCTGCACGCGACGCAGCTCCGCGCCATGCATCTCATCTCGCCTCGCCCGGAGCTCCAGGCTGCAGCAACCCGCTTCGAGCACTATGAGCAATCTCGGCTGAAGGCCGCGCGCGCATTTGCCACGAAGGCACTGTTCAGGGTCATCACCCCCCGCAACCGCTTGCTCGCTCATCGCGCGCCGTGGAGCGAATCACGCCGAGGCCGCAATGTAAAACTCCTGCCCTTGGGGTCGTCTCTCGTCCTCTGCTACCACGCGATCAGCCCGCACTGGCCCTCGATTCTCTCGGTCAAGCCGGAGCACTTTCGTGAGCAACTCGAGCTCCTGGTGCGCCGCGGCTACAGCGGCGTGACCTTCTCCGAACTCGTCGCGGGCGAGTTCTCGGGCAGGGCGGTCGCGATCACCTTCGATGACGGGTATCGGTCCGTGCTCGACCACGCGTTCCCGCTTCTCAGCGAGTTCGGCTTCCCCGCCACGGTGTTCGTTCCCACGTCGCTGGTCGGCCTCCCCGACCCCATGAGCTGGCCCGGGATCGACAGATGGGAGGGGGGCCCACACGAGGACGAGCTCAGGCCGATGTCCTGGGACGAGCTCCGCCGGCTCAGGGACGCCGGCTGGGAGATCGCCTCGCACACCCGCTCGCATCCGAAGCTGCCGGAGCTCGGCGATGCGGATCTCCACGCCGAGCTGGCCGAGTCACGCGAGGTCTGCAGCCGGGAGCTGGGCGCCACGTGCCGCTCGATCGCGTATCCGTATGGGGCGTTCGACGACCGCGTCGTCGACGCCACCCGACAGGCCGGCTACGAGGCGGCGGGGATAGTCGGGCTCGGCCCACCGGATCCTCTTCGCTGGCCGAGGGTCGGCGTCTACTCCATCGACCGGGGGGCCCGGTTCCGCCTCAAGGTCTCTTCCCTGGCGCGCACCATGAGGGGGTCGGGACCCGGCCGTCTGCTCGAGAAGACGCGCCGACTCGGCCGAGCGAGCTGATCGCCCGGCGCTGCCCCAGAGCCCGTACCCTTCGCCGATGCTGAGGACGATCGATGACCTGGAGGGGCTCCGTGACTTCGAAGGGGATTGGCGCCGCCTTGCCGAGGCGCGTGGAAACGCCTTCTTGACCCCGGAGTGGTTTCGCGCTTGGCTCCGCGCCTACGGGCAGGATGTCGAGCCGTTCGTGCCGCTGCTGCGAGCGGGGGACGGCTCGCTGCGGGGGTTGCTGCCCCTGGCACTGTCCCGCTCGGGCCACCCGCGGGTCTGCAGGATCGCGGGCGCGAACATCGGAGATCGCTTCCATCCGGTATGCGAGCCGGGCGAGGAGCCCGAGGTGGCCGCGGAGGTGGGGAGGTCCCTGGCAAGTGCGCCCGAGCCCTGGAGCATCATCGGGCTCACTCACGTGCAGACTGAGCCGGACTGGCTCGAGGCGCTCGCGGACGGGACCGGAGCACGGCTTCGGATCCGCCAGCGGATCACCGGTCCGCTGCCGTACGTGGAGCTCGGGGCGTACGGGGACTGGGAGTCGTACCTGCAATCTCGCACCTCGCACTTCCGCCAGCAGGTCCGCCGTTTGCCCCGGCGTGCGGCAAAGGAGGGCTCCGTGGCACTGAGGCGCACCGAGCGGCCGGAGGAGCTGGAGGCCGACATGGACACGTTCTTCCGCCTGCACGGTCTGCGCTTCGGCTCGCGGGGTGGCTCCACGCTGTCGAGCGAACGGGCCCAAGCCTTCCACCTCGACTTCGCCGGCGCGGCACTGCGTAGAGGCTGGCTCAGGCTCTGGTTCCTGGAGCTGGACGGCCGCCCCGCGGCCGCCTGGTACGGGTGGAAGCTCGGCCAGCGATATTCGCACTACAACAGCGGACTCGACCCAAGCTTCTCATCGCTGCGGCTCGGACAGGTCCTGCTCGCCGCGGTGATCGAGTCGGCATTCGAGGAGGGCGCGGCCGAGTTCGACTTCCTGCTGGGGGGCGAGAGCTTCAAGTACCGGTTCGCCGATGACGAGCGTACCGTCAGCGACGTCGCAATCGCGCGGGCGTTGCCCCATCCCGCGTCAGCCCTCGCCGGCGTCGGGTTCGCCGCGAGGCGGCTGGCGCGAATGGTCCCGAGCGGCGCCAGGCAGCGGCTCGGCCTCACCAGGCTCGCCCGGCGCCAGACGAAGCGCGGGCGCTAGCCGTCCGCGGCTTCGCCGGACGGCTTCGGGCGCCGGACCCGGTACTTTGCCCACCGCAGCACGGGGAAGGGGCGAGCCGCCTTCCACCATGGGCGCAGGCGGCCCCAGCCATCGCGTGCCGCCGACTGCCCGTCGAGCTCGAGTGCCCAGTCGACCGTCCGGTGGAACTGTGTCTCGGGCGCGAACCAGTCGAGCCACGCCGTTCTCGCAGCGGCGCCCATCTCCTCTGCCCGTGAGCCAAGGCTCTCGAGCAAGTCCGGTATCCCCCGAACGTCGCGCTCGGCGACCCGGACCGAGAACTGGTCCCAGTCAGGCCCGGTCGGCGGGCACCAGGCATCCGAGACGATGACCGGGGAGCGCCCCATCATCATCGTCTCCATCAAGCGGAAGGTCGATGGGCCTCCGCCTCGCGGGCAGAGCACGAAGGCACTGTCGAGCAGCGTGTCGCGGTAGCGAGTGTCGGGGGCCGCCGACGTCGCGCTCGCGCCGGGCGCCTCATCCGTGTTCACGATCACGGCATCGGGGTGCGAGAGGCGCAGGATCTCACCGCGGATCCCATGGGTGGCGCTCGAGCCGACGAATGAGAAAAGGCGGCTGGGCCGACGCTCCGGCTGGAACCTCAGCTTCTCGGTTTCCCGGATGCCGATGTATCCGCCCGCGCGGGTCCACGCGGGCAGATAGTTCTCCCTGGCGATGCTGGGGAACACCCCGGGTACGAGTGGGAGGATCAGGTCGGTGGCGCAGTAGACGTAGCACTTACGTCGATGCTCTCTGTACGTCGGGTTCGCCCTGACGGACTCGAAGTAGGGACCCGCGCAGGTGCTCGTCTCGACGAAGATCACGACGTTCGCTTCGCCCGGGTCCTCGACCAGCGAATGGACCCCGAATCGATCGGACGCCGCGCCCTCACGCATTGCGTTCAGATCCCAGTGAGCCCGCGAATCCCAATACCTGTCGCCGGGCCTGGCGGCGGAGAGTAGGTGGACGCGAGCCACGTTCTGACGGCGACCATAACGATCTCCGCATATGCAGGCCGGCTCCCAGTTCTGGGCCAGAGGACGATCCCGTCCGATGCCTGCGTAGATTTGAGAGTTATGGAAGCACGGAGGCGATGACTACACGCCACGCGGTGATCCTCGCGGGGGGCAAAGGGACGCGATTGCGTCCCTACACCGCCGTGCTGCCGAAGCCTCTTGTCCCCGTCGCCGATCGGCCGATCCTCGAGCTCGTCATCCACCAGCTCGCCCGGCACGGTTTCACGAGAATCGACCTCTCGGTCGGGCATCTCGGTGGGCTGATCAAGGCCTACCTCGACCACGTCGATCTCCCCGACGACCTCGAGCTGCGCTATTGGTGGGAGGATGAGCCCCTGGGCACGGCAGGCGCCCTGACGCGCATAGAGGATCTTGATGAGCCCTTCCTGGCGATGAACGGGGACGTCCTGACGACCCTCGACTACGCCCAGCTGATGCGCTTTCACAACGGCCATGACGCCGGGCTGACGATCGCGACGCACCGCAAGCGCGTCGACATCGACCTGGGCGTGATCGAGTCGGAGGATGGTCTCGTCACCGACTACGTCGAGAAGCCGACGATGCGGTTTGACGTCAGCATGGGGGTGTACGTCTACGACCCCGATGTGCTGCCCCTGATCCCCGATCGGCACTTCGACTTTCCCGACGTCGTCAAGGCGATGCTCGATTCGAATCGCAAGGTTGCCCTCTACACGGGCCCCGGAGTCTGGTTCGACATCGGCACGGTCGGGGAACACGAGCGGGCGGTCGCCGAGATCGAGGCCCATCCGGAACTGTTCGAGGATGCCTGAGTGGCGCGTCCCACTCGCCGACGTTGAGGTCAGCGAGGAGGAGATAGCCGCCGTCGCGGAGACCTACCGCTCGGGATGGCTGAGCATGGGTCCCCGAACGGAGGAGCTTGAGGGGAGGTTCGCCGAGTACGTGGGCGCAGGCCACGCCGTCGCGGTCACCAACGGGACGGCGGCGCTTCACCTGATCTGCGCGGCGACCGGCCTTGGCCCGGGGGACGAGGTGATCGTCCCCTCGCTCACCTTCGTCGCCACGGCGGGCGCGATCCGTCAGGCGGGCGCTACGCCGGTGTTCGCCGACATCGCAGGGCTCGAGCGTCCCTGGCTCGCCGCCGACGCGGCCATGGCGGCGACGGGGGAGAGGACCAAGGCGATCATGAACATGACCTATGGCGGCCACCCCGGCGAGAGCTCGGCGCTGCGCGACCTGGCCGCCGAGCGAGGCCTGCTCCTGCTGGAGGACGCCGCCCACGGGCTTGGCGGAAGCGAGGGCGGGCGGCAACTCGGCACCTTCGGACTCATGGGCGCCTACAGCTTCTTCTCCAACAAGAATCTCCCGATCGGGGAGGGCGGGATGCTGGTCACGGACGACGATGAGCTTGTCGCGCGGGCCCGGCTCCTGCGCTCCCACGGGATGACCACTCTCACCTGGGATCGTCATCGTGGGCACGCGAGCGGCTACGACGTGGTCGAGCCCGGGTTCAACTACCGGATCGACGAGCCGCGGGCCACCCTCGCGATTGCCAGGCTCGCCAGGCTCGATGCCGACAACGCCAGGCGCGCGGCGGCTGCGGCGCTCTATCGGGAGCGCCTCGACGGACTCGACGGGATCACCCCTACGGCGCCCGCCCCCGAGGGGAGCCAGTCGGCGAACCACCTCTTCACCGCGGTCCTGGACGAAGGCGTCGACCGTGACGCCGTGAGAGAGGCCCTGGCCGAGGCGGGGGTGCAGACCAGCATGCACTATCCGCCGATCCACCGATTCAGCGCATACCGATCGGAGGTCGCGTTGCCGCTGACGGAGGAGTACGCGCGTCGGGCCGTGACCCTGCCGCTGTTCCCCGGCATCGGGGAAGAGCAGATCGAGCTCGTGGTGCGGAGCCTGGGCGAGGCCCTCAATCTGGGTTGACCCAGCATGCGGATCCTGATCGCAAGCCAGTACTTCCCTCCGGAGATCCACGGTCCGTCGGCCCGGCTGGGCGCGTTCGCCGGTGGCCTGGCGAAGCTGGGCCATCAGGTCGAGGTCGTCTGCGAAGTTCCGAACCACCCAGGCGGGGTAGTCGCAGCCGGCTACGGCGGACATTTCGTCGACAGGCGCCGTCTGGACGGCTACGACGTCAACTACGTCTGGGTGCACGCAACGCCGTCGAAGCGCGCCAGGTCGCGAGTCGCCAATTACGCCTCCTACCTGCTCATTGCAACCCTGGTCGGCGCCGTGCGCAGACGGCCGGACGTCGTCTTCGCCTCCTCTCCGCCGCTTCCCGTCGGGAGCGTGGGCTCTGCTCTCGGCTTCAGGTTTCGCGTGCCCTGGGTGCTGGACGTGCGCGACCTGTGGCCCGATGCGGCGATCGCGGTGGGCGAGATGGAGGACGGCCGCCTCTATCGGATGGCGAGCCGGATCGAGCGAAGCTTGTATCGGAGCGCCGCCGCGATCACCGCCGCGACGGAGGACTTCGTCAGGGAGATCGAGGGCCGAGGCGGCGCAGGCAAGGTCACGTTGGTGCGCAACGGGACGAGCGCTCTCTTCCTGGCTGGCGGCCTGGACGAGCCCGACGTCACGGAGCTCGGCGAGCCGGACGGACGATTCACGTGGACCTACGCGGGCAATCTCGGGCTGGCGCAGGGCCTGGAGGCCGCGGTGGAGGCAGCGGGGCAGCTCGGCGACGGTTTTCGACTCATCATGATCGGCGCGGGTCCGCGGCGGAGCGAGCTCATGCGGATGGCCGAGACCCTTCCGCCCGGGACGGTGGAGTTTCGCGAGCCCGTCCCGCCCGAGCGCGCAGCGCGGCTGCTCCGTGCCTCTGACGCTCTCCTCGTCTCGCTGGCGCCCGGATTCGGCGGATTCGTGCCGTCCAAGCTCTTCGACTTCTGCGCGATGGCGAGGCCAGTGGTGCTCGCCTCGGCTGGCGAGGCCGTGAACTTGGCCGAGAAAGCCGAGGCGGCGGTATGCGTGCCCCCTGCCGACCCCGGCGCCTTGGCCGGCGCCGTGCGGGCTCTCGCCGAGGACGCCGACCTCCGAGGTCGGCTGGCGGCGCGGGGGCGCGAGTTCGCCGAGCGGAACTCTCGTGAGGCAGGGGTCGCCGAGCTCGAGCGTATCCTCGCGCGCGTCGTGGGCGAGGGCCTTCGGGGCGGGCGGAGAGCTTGAGTACCATCGCCGCGATGAGCCATCAGGCAGACGGCGCGGCCCGATGACTGCGCGTCCGGTCGTCTGCGTCCAGGGCCTGGGCTTCGTCGGGATGGCAATGGCGCTCGCCACGGCGAGCGCGCGGCGGCCTGACGGCTCGCCGGCGTTCGAGGTCATAGGCGTGGAGCTGGACAACGAGGCGGGCCGGTCCAGGGTCGAGGCGGTTGAGGAAGGACGTCTGCCGATCACGACCTCGGATCCACGCATGGAGACCGCCATGGCCGAGGCGGTGAAGGCGGGGAACCTCAAGGCGACCACCGATCCTGAGGCGTACGGCTCCGCGGAAGTCGCGATCGTCGACATCGGCCTGGACATCACAAGGACGGACGACGGCCCGACGGTGGACTTCAGCGGCCTTCGCGCAGCGGTGCGGTCGCTGGCCGCGCGGCTCCCGCAGGGGGCCCTGATGATCGTCGAGACGACCGTGCCTCCCGGAACCTGCGCGACCGTGGTCGCCCCGGAGATCGAGGGCGTGTTGAGGGAGCGCGGTCTGCCGCCCGATTCGATCCTGCTCGCCCATGCATACGAGCGGGTGATGCCCGGCCCGCAGTACCTCGACTCGATCGTCAACTACTGGCGCGTCTATGCGGGACACACCCCCGAGGCCGCGGACGCCTGCGAGCGCTTCCTCTCGGCCGTGGTCAACGTCGATGAGTACCCGCTGACCAGGCTCGGGTCCACCACAGCGTCCGAGACCTCGAAGGTGCTCGAGAACAGCTACCGGGCGCTGACGATCGCGTTCATGGAGGAGTGGGGCCGTTTCGCCGAGACTGCCGGGTTCGATCTGTTCGAGGCGATCGACGCGATTCGCATGCGGCCGACGCACGCGAACATGCGCCAGCCGGGATTCGGGGTCGGCGGCTATTGCCTGACGAAGGACCCGCTGTTCGCCGAGTACGGAGCGCGCGAGCTGCTCGGCTTCCACGAGCTCGAGTTCCCGTTCTCGGAACAGGCACTCGAGGTGAACGATGTGATGCCGCTCGTCACCCTCGACAAGGTCGAGGAGCTGCTCGACGGCCTGGCGGGCAAGCGCATCCTGCTGCTCGGTGTCTCGTACCGTGAGGGGGTCGCCGACACACGCGAATCTCCCGCCGCGACCTTCGTGGCCGAGGCGAAGAGGCGCGGCGCCGAGGTGGTCGCCCAGGACCCGCTCGTGACCGACATGGGAGAGGGACAGGGCGACCAGGTGCTCGCCGAACTCCCCGCCCCTGACGGCTTCGACGCGGTGGTGTTCGCCGTGCCCCACTCGCAGTACGCCGAGATGGACCTGCCGGAATGGCTTGGTCAGGCGAAGCCGCTCGTCGTGGATGCGAGCCGTGTGCTCGACGTGGAGAAGCTTCGCGACCTGGCCGGCAGGGGGTTGAGGCTGTGGAGCATCGGGCGGGGGGAGATCAGCGGATGAGCCGGGTGCTGATCACCGGTGGTGGGGGATTCATCGGTGCGCATCTGGCGCGCTTTCTCGCGGATCGTGACCACGAGGTCGATCTGGTCGATGACCTCTCGCGCGGTCGGCTGGACGCCGATCTGCGGGCGCTCCAGGAGCGCCCGAACGTCCGATTGCTGGAGAGGGATCTGCTCACACCGGACGCGCTTGGAGACCTCTCAACCGACTATGGCCTGATCTTCCATCTGGCCGCGATCGTGGGTGTGGCCAACGTCCTCGATGCCCCCGACCGGGTGCTGCGGCGAAACGTCGAGCTGCTGGTCTCGGCGCTGGAGGTTGCAGCTCGGCAGCGCGACCTCCAGCGGTTCGTGTTCGCCTCGACGAGCGAGGTATATGCGGGGACTCTCGAGCTCGGCACCCTGCCCCTCCCGACGCCCGAGGACGCGCCCCTGACCGTCCCCGACCCGCGCCTTCCCCGCACCTCGTACATGCTCTCCAAGATCTTCGGCGAGGCGATGTCCTTCCAGAGCGGGCTGCCCGTGACGGTGGTCCGGCCCCACAACGTCTACGGACCCCGAATGGGGCTTGCGCACGTGATCCCCGAACTGCTCCAGCGGGCCCACTCGACCCCGGACGGGGGCAGTCTGGGCGTCTATTCGATCGAGCACCGGCGTACGTTCTGCCACGTCTCGGACGCCGTCGAGATGATCTCACGGGCCGCCGAGGCGCCGGAGGGAGTAGGCGAGACGCTGAACATCGGCAAGCAGGCACCGGAGATCTCGATCGGCGACCTCGCGGGGCTGATCGTCGAGGTGGTGGGCCGCCGGCTCGAGATCGAGCCCCTGGAACCTCATCCCGGCTCTCCGGCTCGGCGCTGCCCCGACATGACCCGAACGACCGAAGTGACCGGCTACGTCGCCGAGATGTCCGTCGAGGACGGCGTTCGGGGCACCTACGACTGGTACCGCCGGAACGTCTTCGAGGCGTGAAGCTGCGCGTGCTGACTCTGGTGGACGGCATCGGCACCCACGGGGGCGGCGAGTCGCTCGCCCGGGCGATCACGACCAGGCTGGACAAGAGCCGCTTCGAGGCGACCCTCTGCGTGACCCGGTGGAAACCCGCTCCCCAGTTCAGCGGCGCGCTGGCGGAGCTCGATGCAGCCGGGGTCAGGTTCGTGGGACTCGAGCGACGCCGGCGCCTCGATCTGAGGCCATGGGGCACCGTGCTGCGGATGCTCAGAGGCGGCGTGGACATCCTTCACAGCCATAAGTTCGGCTCGAACGTCTGGGCCGCCGGACTCACCACGCTGGCGCGGCCGCCGGTGTTCGTCGCCCACGAGCACACCTGGTCGTACAGCGGGGACAGGCTCAGGATCCTGCTGGACCGGCGCCTGATCGCGCCCCGGGCTGACGCCCTTGTCGCGGTCTCGCGGGACGACCAGCGGAAGATGGTGGAGATCGAGCGCATCCCGCCGGAGAAGACCCGCTTCATCCCCAATGGCATCGACCTCGAACCCCCGCCCAAGGACGCCGGGAAGCGGATCCGGCGGGAGCTCGGACTTGGCGTCGACCAACCGGTGATCGGAACCGTGGCCACGCTTCGCGCACAGAAGGCGCTCGACGTCCTGATCGAGGCCGCGCTCATTCTCCGCGAGGAGTTCACGGATCTCGCGGTCCTGGTCGCTGGGGGAGCCGATCCGCAAGCCGCTGAGGAAGCCGCGCGCCTGGAGGCACTTGTGGCCCGGTTGGGGGTTGGGGAGACCGTGCGCTTCCTCGGCCCCCGCGACGACGTTCCCAGCCTGCTCGCCGCGCTCAATGTCGCGGTGATCTCCTCCGACTACGAGGGAAGTCCCCTGTCGGCAATGGAGTACATGGAGGCCGAGCTGCCCGTGGTGGCGACGCGGGTGGGCGGCATACCGGACATCGTGGTGGACGGTGAGACGGGGCTACTTGTGCCGCCGCGAGACCCTGTGGCCATCGCGACCGCGGTCACGCGCCTGCTCGCCGAGCCGGAACTGGCCAGGCGTATGGGCGAGGCAGGGCGAAGGCGACGCAGGGCCGAGTTCGACCTCTCTGCGACTGTCCGGCGGGTGGAGCAGCTTTACGAGGAGCTCTACCGCGCGAACATGCTCGACGCGTAGCCTCGGGCGGAGCGCAGCTGGGAAGGCGTCAGCTCTCCGGTCGCCATCAGCACGCCGAAGTAGGTGATCAGCGCCAGGATGGCTCCCAGAATGAGCTCTGCGGCCCCCAGCTTGCCGGTTCCGAACGCGAACAGCACCGCCGACATTGCGAGGGCCGCCAGCGAGGCGCGAGCCAGGGTCTGACCCAGCGGGGCGAGCGGAAGGTCGATCAGACGTCGAAGGATCACACCGTGGCCGACGACGAAGAAGAGGAAGGCCACGTCGGTACCGATGGCGCCGGCCACGATTCCGATCCTCGGGATCAGGATCACGTCGATCAGGGCATTGATTGCGACCGCGCCGATGGCGATCGGGATCCGGCTTCGTGCCTCTCCGAGATAGTTGACGCTGAGCGAGAGCAGCGGGCCCAGCGAGGCCAGCAGAACGTAGGGCGCCAGGGCCCTGAGTACGTCCACGGACGCTCCGTAGTCGGGGCCAAGTAACAGATCGACGATCGGGGTGGTCCAGACGACGAGCGGCGGGATCAGCATGAGCTGGAAGCCGAGCACCAGCCTGATGGCGAGGCTGAAGGAACTCGTGTCGGGTACCTGACCCTCCCCGCGCGCAAGACGCGGGCCGACGGCCCCCGCAAGCGCGAGGGCGACGAACCCGGTCAGGGTGATGATCTGCAGCGGGGCGCTGAAGGATCCGGCCGCGGCCGGATCGAGGAACGCCCCGATCAGCAGCACGTCGATGTATCCGAAGACCGCAAAGGCGGTGTCGATCACCAGGATCGTCCCGGCGTATCTGGCGATGCGCCTGGCTGTGAGCGCCGTTCTCGACGTGGCGAGGATGCCGTCGCGACGGTCGATGATCCGGAGAAGGAGGATCGCGCCGAGTGCGGTCCCGAAGCCGTACCCGATCGCCCGGCCGCCGAGGGCGCCGTTCACACCGGCTCCGGCGAGAACCAGCCCAAGCGCAGCACAGAACTCGACGGCGCTCTCGACGAAGGTCAGCCTGAAGCCGACCGAATTGCGCCCGATCGCCTCAAAGGTGGTCGTGAAGAAGTACATGAAGCCCTGCACGATCATCGCCAGGGCGACGATCCACAGGGCCGTCTTCAGGCTGGGGGCTCCAAAGGCATCGGCGATCGGACCGGACAGCAGGATCAGCGCGACAGCAACCACCGCGGCACCGATCGACTTCAGCCGAATCCCGTGCCTGAGCACGGCGGTGACCTCGGCGAGGTTGCCCCGGCGCTCCGCGATGAACCGGGCGGCGGAGCGCGTCACCCCGAAGTCGGCCGGCAGCGCGAGCACGCCCGCGACGCTCAGCGCCAGCGCATAGACCCCGTAGTCATCCGGGCCCAGGTAACGGACCAGGAAGAGGGTCAGCCCACCGGTGAACAGCGCGCTCACCACCCGGATCCCAAACGCGAAGACGGCGTTTCGCCGGATGCTCTCCGGTCCGGAGGCGGCGCGCCCTGAGGAGGGGCTCAGGAGTTCCTGCCTCGCTCGGGCTGAGTCACATTGCGAGCCTTCGCCATCGCAAGCATTGCCGGCCCCATCGCCAGAAGCAGCCAGAGTTGCTTGTTGTACTCGTTGGAGGCAAAGAAAAGCGAGGCCAGGAGGCCGATGGCCGCGACCAATTGGGCCCGGGCGAGGATTTCCAGCAATAGGTTCCCGTCCCGCTCGAACGCCTTGATCGCCTTGAGGCTGCAGGCCAGCACGCCGATGATCACGGCCAGCAATAGGCCCAGACCGATGACGCCGGTCTCCGCCCACGCCTGCAGGTAGGCGTTGTGGGCGACCTTCTGAGTGTCGACTATGAAGTCTGAGCGGCGCAGCACGCCCGGCTGGATCAGCAGGTAGTGGATCGAGGAGGTGGAGAAGTTCCCGGCCCCCACCCCTCTGATCGGATGGGCCTCCACCATGCGCCAGCCGACCTTCCAGATGTCCTCGCGTCCGTGCCCGCCCTCCTCGGTCGTGGTCACCCTTTCCCTCGTCGTGGCAGGAGCGAAGAAAGCGAAGTAGAACACCGCGCTGCCCACGACGATTGCGCTCATGGCCACGACGCGAGGACGCCACCTGCCGGCGAAGACGATGGCCGCGATCACCGCCACGAAGAGCGCGATCAGCCCGGAGCGAGAGACCGTGAGCACGATTCCCGCGAGCGAGATGGCCGCTGCCCCGAACGCCACGGCGCGGAGGGCGGGGGAGCGGCGAGCGACCAGGGCGAGTCCCGTGGCAAGCGCGAGGCTCGCGACGAGGATGGCCGCGAGCTCGTTGGAGTCGTTGGAGGAGCTGGTGATTCGAGCGGCCTCGCCATATGGGGTGGGGCCGGCACCTGTGAGCGCGCCCACCATCACGGCCAACGATGCCCCGATCACGAAAGCCCAAAAGACCCTCACGACGTCGCGCTCGTTCCGAATAGCGGTGAAGACGATTAAGAAGAGGATCGCGTTCAGCGCGAATCGCGACAGAGCGTCGAGGGCGGCGGCCGGGTGTTCCGACCACGCGTAGCTCAACCCGTTCCACGCCAGGAACATGAGCAGCGCCCCGCTGATCCTGGGGTGCACCCGCAGGAAATCCCGCTTGGCATCGGGCCGGGTGGCGACGGTGCCGAGCCAGGCGAGCGCGAGCAGCAAGCCGACCAACTTGGTCACGCTGGTGCTACCCAGTCCGCCGATCGTCTCGAAGAAGCTGACCCCGGTGAACAGCATGACGCCGGTCGCCAGGTCGGAGGCGATGACGAGCAGGAAGGCGAGCGCCACCGCCGCTCCGATGGCGATCTCCGGCGCAACGCCTGCGAGAAGGCCAACAGGCGCGGCAAACCCCGCCACCATCAGCGGCCAGACCCACCTCGGCCAATCGGCTCTCACCGCCATGTGGCGGCCCCCTTACCCGCCTCGGTCGACCCCGGTGGCGAGCGGGGAGGGTCGCTCCCGTTCGCGTTCCGAGGAGGCCTCCGCGTAATAGCGGTATTCGCTGCGGCCGGGACGCGGGGTTCCGATGACGGCAAAGCCGATCGGGGTGATGCCGCTCTCCGCCAGGAGGTCCGCGAGCTGCCCAAGCTTGTCGAGCCGAGTCTTGCCGATGCGAGCGACGACCAGCACATCGTCGGCTTGTTTCGCCAGCGGCAGAGCGTCGATCACCTCGTTCAGCGGGGGGGAGTCGATGACGACGAAGTCCGCGAGCCTGCGGGCGTCCTTGATCATCGCGTCCGCCGCCGGGATCGAGAAGAGGTCCGTGACCCATCCACTCCCGGATTGCTCGGCGAGCAGGACGCGCAGGTGCGGTCCGAAAGTCGGGCTCGTGACCAGCGCCTGTGTGAGCCGGGTGTGCTCGACGAGCACGCTGACGACCCCGCCCGTTTCCGGCTTTACGTCCAGGACCGAGCCAAGCGAAGGCCGGCGAAGGTCCGCCTCGATCAGGATCACGTCCTGACCGGTGAGGGCGAGCGACGAGGCCAGGTTGAGGGCCGTGGTGCTCTTGCCCTCACTTGCAGATGGGCCCGTGACGAGGATCATCTGTGCCGCCTTGCCCTCGGTGCGAGTGCGCGAGATCGTCGCGCGAAGGGTGCGGTACGCCTCCGCCGCGGCAGCCGACAGGCTGCGTGGGCCCAGCGGCCTGTCGCGGCGCGCGTCCTCCTTGGGGATCCGCGCCAGGATCGGAAGGCGATAGCGCCGGCGCAGCTGCTCCTCTCGGCGCAGGCGCGGGTCCAGGATCTGGGCAGCGAAGGCAGCCACGATCCCCAGAACCAGGCCGGCGATGATGCCGCCGGTGACGGTCAGGAACGGTTTCGGCTTCGCTGGATCCTGGGGTAGGTCGGCGAGGGTCTCGACCCGCATGCTGGGATCCGGCCCGGTGCTCAGGGCCTGAAGCTCGGCCAGCGTCCCCTTGTCGGCGGTGTCGGTGCTTCCGCTCAGGCTGGCCTGGAGGCCCTTGAACTGAGTGGCGATCTCGGAGTGGAGTTTGTCCGTCTGCTCAGCAACCGCCTGGTTGGCAAAAGCGTTGGCGAGATCCCGGGCGCCGGCCTTGCTGCTGTTCTCCGCTGTGACCGCCACGATATTGCTCCCCGCCACCGGTTCCGCGGTGACCTTCTTCAGCAGGTCCTGAGGGGTTCCGCTGAGATGGAGCTGGTTCTTGACGCGCGCGGCGACATCGACGTTCGTCACCAGCTTGGAAGCCGTCTCCACGTCACGGGTCGGGTCCGCGCTCTGCCGGATCAGGGGCAGGCTCGGCAGGGTGTCGGGCGAGACGGGCGTGATCAGCATGTCCGCCTCGGCGTCGTAGGTCTTCTGCGCGACGGCGACGTACAGGATGGCGAATGCAAAGCACACCAGAGTGGACACCGCGACGAGGATCCAGCGCTCGCGGATCGTCTCGAGGTAGCGTTTTAGGCCGAGCTCCTCCTCAGGAGGCTCTAGCCATTCAGAGGTTCTGGTCGGTTCTTGAGCCAAAGCTTGGGGTCCCGCGGCGACATTGTTACAGGGGAGCCGGGGGTCACCTGGTTAACAGGTTGCGTCGCGAATGAACTCCGCCGCTCGTGCGCTCTCGGTCTCGAGTGTGTGGGCGCCCACCACCGCGAGGCCCCGCTCCACCAGCTCGTCGCGGACTGACGCGTCGCGCCCGACCAGGGCCAGCCCCTCCGCGATGCCCTGCGGGTCCCCGGGGGCCACCAGGATCGCTGCGTCTCCGACGGCCTCCCGGATCCCTCCGACGTCTGTGGCGATCACCGGCAGCCTCGCCGCGAACGCCTCGTAGAGGATCTGAGGGAGGCCCTCGGTCCAGGTGACATGGGCGAGCGCGTG
This sequence comes from uncultured Solirubrobacterales bacterium, assembly GCA_963774305.1. Classification (GTDB taxonomy): domain Bacteria; phylum Actinomycetota; class Thermoleophilia; order Solirubrobacterales; family 70-9; genus DASUPK01. The sequence continues at coordinate 218,198 of CAVZEM010000003.1, forward strand.
GGCCCCGCGGTATGCCTCCGCCAGGCCGGCGTCGTGCGGGACATAGCCGCGGAACTCGACCGCGTCAGCCACTCCGAGGTCGCGGACCCGCTCCTCCAGAGCCCCCCGCAGATCGCCCTCTCCGCAGACGACGAGGCGCCAGCGCTGATCGAGTCGGCGGAGCGCTGCGATCACGTCGGCGAGCCCCAGCGGGTTCTTCTCGGACTCGAGGCGGCCGACACTGAGAGCGACCAGATCACCGGAATAGTCACGGTCGTTCGTGTCGGAGATGTCGCTCGACCGGATCAGCGAGATCGAGACGTCGAGCAGTGAGCGGCTTCGGGCGTACTGTCGCGCCAGGGCCGGGCCGACGACGATCGTCGGCCAGCGCCGGGCGAGGATCCTGAAGCCACGGTCCATCGCCCGCGCCAGCGCGATGCGGAGGCGGCTCCCGGGGTGCCGGCTCCGCACGTAGGCCACCGAGTCCTGTCGCACTCCGAGGATCACCCGGCGGCCCCTCAGGCGAGCCATCAGCGCGAAGGGGAAAGCGAGCGGGTGGGGTCCGAGGATCCAGACGCAGTCCAGCTCGGCCAGCGCCCGCCAGAACGGGCGCAGCGACCCGAGCATCCCGCGAATCGCGGGCCCGAGGTGGAAGAGGCTCGGGTAGTGGGGGAGGGCTACGAAGTCGACCTCGCCCAGCGGGTAGCGCGATGGACCGTCGGGATTGAGCTTTCCGATCACGGCGACCCGCTCGAGCCGAGTTGCCAGCTCTGCAACGAAGATCGCGAAGGCGCGCTCGGCGTACGGGCGCCCGTCCCTGAGGGAGTAGTTGTAGTCCGTGTACACGCCGAGCCGGGGCATCGGGCGAGGATATTGGCCTCTCCCGCGCCGCCGTCGCCCTGGTCGGTTAGCTTGGTGGCCATGGCGTCCGAGGCAGGTCGGCAGAGCTGGCCCTCCGCCGTTGGTGCAGCGATACCCCTGGCCGTCTTTGGCGGGGTCCTGGCCTGGTGGGGTTGGAAGAGCGGCGGCTACTTCGAAGTCACGTTTCTGCCCGGCACGATGATCCTGCTCGGGCTGGTGGCGGCGTTCCTGCTGTTTGCGCCCGCCGTCGGTGCGCTTCGCGGCGCCGCCCTGGTCAGCCTCACGGCCCTGGTGGCCCTGGCGGCATGGACCCTGATCTCGGGGCTCTGGTCCCCGGTCCCGGCCGTCGCCTTCTCCGACTCCCAGCGGGCCCTCGGGTACGCCGCCGCCTTCGTGATCGGAGCCTGGTCGTGCCTCCTGCTCGGTCGGCGGATGCTGCTCTCGCTCGGCCCGTTGGCGCTCGCCGGGGCCGTGGTGGCCGTGATCACGCTGATCGCCCTCTGGGTGGGGTCGAACTCCAAGGATTTCTTCGAGACGGACGCGACCCTCCGCTATCCGATCGGCTACCGAAACGCCGAGGCGGCCTTCTTCCTGATGGCGACCTTGCCGGCCATCGTGCTCTGTGTTTCACGCGAGCTGCCCTGGCAGGTACGGGGAATCCTGCTGGGCTCGTCGACGCTCATGCTCGAGCTGGCGATCCTGGCCGAGAGCCGCGCATCGGTGTTCGGGGCCCTGATCGCGGTAGCGGTGCTGATCGCGGTCCATCCGGACCGGCTCCGGGTGCTCGGATGGCTCACGCTGGCGGCGATTCCCGCCCTCATCGCCCTGCCCTGGCTGCTGGACGTCTTCCAGCTCGACGCCGGCAACTCGGCGGCGGAGATCCACCCGCTCCATCGAGCCTGCGCCGCGATGGCGGTGACCTCGGCGCTGAGCGTGGCGGTGGGACTTGTCGGGGCGCGGTTCGGCTCGCGCTTTGCGCTCCCCGATCGCGCTCGGACAGGAATCAGCCGAGCGTTGCTCGGGATCGTCGTCGCGGTCCTCCTCGTCGGGTTGGTGGCGCTGTTCCGCAGCGACGGGGGACCGGGCGGTTTCATCAACCGGCGGGTGGATCAGCTCACGGCCGGGACGCCCAACCTGGCCAGCCAGGGCACCCGCTTCGGCCTCAACGTCAGCTCGGACCGCGGCGAATTCTGGCGCGTCGCCATCCACGACTTCGATAGGAACCCGTTCGGCGGAGACGGAGCGGGGGGCTTTCGCGCGAGCTACCTGCAGCACGGCAAACCCGGTGTACAGCCGGAGGATCCGCACAGCATCGAGATGCTGATGCTCTCGGAGCTCGGCATCCCCGGCGCGCTGCTCATGCTCACCTTCATCGGGGGAGGCGTGGTGGCCATCCTCAGAACGAGACGGCTGGGCCCCGAGGAGGCGACGCTCGCGGCCGGCGTGCTCGCCATTGGCGCCTACTGGCTCGCGCATGCCTCGGTGGACTGGTTCTGGTCCTATGCCGCGATCACGCTGCCCGTCCCCTTCGCGATCGGAGCCGCCGCTGCACCGGCCCTCCGGCGTGAGGGGGCGAGCGAGCGGACGCCCGTTCGAACCGGCCGGACGCCCGTTCGAACCGGCCTGGCCGCGGTCGCGGTCGTCTTGGCGCTGACGATGCTGCCGTTCTTCTTCAGCGAGCGCGATACGAATCATGCGATCCGGACCTGGCCGGCGGACCTCGCTGGCGCCTACGGCGATCTGGACAACGCGGCCGACCTGAACCCGTGGAGCAGCCGTGCCCTGGAGGCCAAGGCTGGGATTGCCATTGCAAACGGCGACAGTCAGCTTGCACTGAGCGCCACCGACGAGGGGATCAAGCGGACCCCAGACGATTGGCTCCTCTACTACCTGCGCGCCCAGGCACAAGGCAGCGCCGATCTGGCCGGGGCCAGGCAGTCACTTGCCCGTGCCAAGCTGCTCAGCCCGCACGACCCCGAAATCGACGACCTGGCCCGCAAGCTGGGGATCACCAAGTAGTGGGTCTATTAGTCCACCGCAGGCATGCCGGATCAGGATTACGGGTTATTGCGGATTCGCAGGCGCGAATCGGCTCGTAAGATGCATCGCGAATTGCGGAGTCAACCCCGGCCCAGATGGGGAGAAGCCTCTTGCGGGGGGCTGACCGGGAGGCCCTCGAGCCTGATGCTCCCACTGCCGATAAGGATGAGAATCATGCGAAAGTTCACGCTCAAGCGACTCGGGGGCCTTGCCCTTCTCGCGGTAGTTGCTGCGGTTGCGATCGCTCCGGCGACGGCCTTGGCGCAGGATGCACTGTCCAATCCCTCGGCCTCTCAGTACGAGCCCAAGTCTCAGGTTCAGGGCACGACTACTACAGGCTCTGCGGCGAAGCCAGCAGTTGCCGAGAACACCTCGGGACTGAATGGCAACGTCGGTTCCCTGCCGTTCACGGGTATGGACGTGATGGTCCTGGCGATCGTGGCTGCTGCGCTGATTGGTACAGGCGTCGCGCTGCGCAGGCTGTCCGCACCCAAGGCCCCCAAGGCGTAACCCGGGGGACATGTGGTGACCGCTGCCTCCGACTCAGTGCGTGAGGTATCGCAGGCACGCGGGAATTTCCCATACCTGAGTGGGCTGAGCGCGCAGCGCCAGGTTGAATTCCTGACGCTGCGTGTTGCGCCGGCTCTCACAGGGGGTTTGATCGCCTACCAGCACCTCTCCTCCGAGTGGGTGGCCGTGCTGGTTTCCGTCTGCATGTTCGCCGCGGTCATGTTGCTGCGGCGCCCGCGCTACCCATTGCACCTGATTCCACTGGCGTCGGCCATCATCTATCTGCTGGCGCCCCTGATCGGGGCTCTCGCGGCCGTCTTGATCTCCATCTCGGATGGCTCGCCGAGCGTCGTCACCCTGCGACACATGGTGGCGCCGGTGCTCGGCGCCTGGGTCGTCACGGGCGTGGGGGCGTGGATTACGCATCGTTTCCGCAACGAGCGCGAGGTGCGGGTCGCCGTGATCGGATCGCACGAGTTCGCCAGGGGGCTGCGGGCCGAGCTCGAGGCGGTTGGCGTCAAGGGCTATCAGGTGGTCGGGTGCATCGATCCAAAGAGCTCCTGCGACAAGGCGGTCACCGCGGGCGTCCGCTGCCTCGGGTCCCTGGTGCTGCTGCGCGGAACGGTTCTCGACAATGCGATCGAGCTCCTGGTGCTCGGGCCGCTCAGCGCTGCCGAGGGCGATGAAGCAACCAGCGGCGGGACATCCCGGCTCGAGGTCTTCGAGCGGGTCGCGGATGCTTGCCTCGACCTGCCGGTGTCCCTGATCGAATCGACCCAGCTCTACGAGACGCTGTTTGGCCACGTCCCGCTCGGAACCACCACGTCGGCCTGGTTCCAGTACATCCTCCACCCGGAGTACAAGCGAAGCTGGCCGCTCTCCAAGCGGGTCTTCGACCTCGTCCTTGGCGCGGGCATGGCGATCGTCGCCGCGCCCTTGGTGGCCATCGCCGCGATCGCGATCAAACTCGACGATCGCGGCCCGATCTTCTACCGCCAAACCCGAGTCGGCGAGGGCGGTCGCGAGTTCGAGCTGCTCAAGATGCGGACGCTGCACGCGGATGCCGATGAGGATCCTCGTCCGGCCGACGAGAAGGTGACCTCCGTCGGCCGCGCCCTGCAAAGGCTGCACATCAACGAGCTCCCACAGATCTGGCAGGTGCTCAAGGGCGACATGAGTCTCGTCGGCCCGCGCCCCGAGGTGCCGGACATCGTCAACTCACTCGAGGCTGAATTCAACTACTACGACCGCCGGGGCCTGCTGAAGCCGGGAATCACGGGCTGGGCGACGGTCCGATGCGGCTACTCGGGGACCCCTATCGGCGAGGCTTGGAAGCTCTGCCACGACCTCTATTACCTGAAGCGACGCTCCCTCTTCTTCGACCTGCTGATCCTGATGGAGACCGTGAGCGCGATCTTCGTCCCCGAGCCGATCAACCGCCCGGACGAGCGCTTCATCGTCGCCTACCGTTCGGACTCGCCGTCGCCGTCCACCACGGCATGAGCGGCGCTTTTCCCGCATATACCTAGTAATATGGACGCAGGTTGGGGGGCTTGCGCCCGGTCGAGACCGGCGCAGTGTCTGGTCCGAAGACAATCGACTCGAAACCGACGGGGAGAATCCGATGTTCAAGATCAAGCGTTCGCACTTGCGGATCGTGCTTGCCGTGGGGGTCTGCGCGGCTCTGATGGTGCCCCCGGCTGCCGCCTCCGCACAGGACGCCCTGTCCAATCCGACGGCGTCCCAGTACCACCCTCAGTCCCAGGTGCAGGGGACGAGCACCAACGGGTCGGCGGCCGACAACAGCGCTGCCAGCCCGGCAGCCACGGCGACGAACGGTGCCAGCGGCACTCTGCCGTTCACAGGGACGGACCTGGCCATGGTGGCCGGGGTCGCCCTGACCATGGTCGCCGCCGGTTTGGCGCTGCGCAGGCTGTCCGCGCCGCGCACGCCAGGCGTCTAACTCAAAGCGTCGGGGTTGCCCGGAGGGGGACGGGCAACCCCGCCTTGAACTGAGCCGAGACCGGAGGCCGACGGGCCTGATGGCGCGGTTGAGGCGGCAGGCACCTGCGCCCGATCCGATGATCACTGACTAGTATCCGCCGACGGGCGTTGCGTCCGATCGCCTGGTTGGGTACAAGGGCCGGCTGCGCGGAGGCCGGCGAACAAGGAGAGTCGAAGCATGGTGATCCCCAGGCGCTCGCAAGACCTGACGGTTGCTGTCCCGAACCCCTTATGGCAGGGTGTGCACCAAGCCTGAGGCGCGTGGCCCGGGCGGGACGCAGGCGAACCCGATCCCGCCGCGCCAGGCGATGAGCTCGCATGCAAACGATCCGGGTGATCCGAGAAAGCACGCCGCCGACCTGCTGGAACAGGCGGATCGCCTGATGGAGCTGGCCCGGGAGCTGAGAGGCGAGGCACAGCGCCTGAACGCATCTCTTGCGGTGCCCGAGAGCCGTGGCGTCGCGTCTGTCGACGGCTCTGAGCCCTCCACGGCCCGTCCGGAGCGCCCCCCCGGCGCGGGCTCACTCCTCGCCGAGACGCTGGCGCCTGCGCGCGAGCGTCGATTTGCTCCCCCAAGCGAGCGAGCAAGCGCACAGCTCGACGGGGAGGCCGAGCCGGGTGAGCTCCCGATCTCCGACGGAGCTCGCCTCCTGATCACGAATATGGCCCTCTTGGGGAGCAGCCGCGAGGAGATTCTGGGGATGATGCGGGATGAGCTTGGACTGGAGAATCCGGATGCGATCCTGGAGCAGCTCCGCCTCTAGACGTCGGTCTTGATTCGTCGCGAGAGCTGCGGTCAGGGCGCGGGCCAGCGACCTTCGCCGGTTACGTCGAAGGTGTCGATCCGGGTGAGCTTGGCGAAGATCGCGTAGCGCTGGGCCGCGCTGTAGGGCGGGTGGCAGGCCGTCAGCACCAATTGGGGGTAGCCGACCGGCTTGATGATCCCCACGTCACTCGGGTCGACGATCTGATGCCTCTGGACCGTGTACGTGAAAGCGGCATAGGGCATCTCGACCCGGATCTCGTCCCCGTCCTGGATCTGGTCGATGTGGCGAAACGGCGCCAGGTAGGTCGTCCGGTGCCCCGCGATCGCGACAGTGCCCGGCTGACCCGGGATCGGCGTGTTCCGGTAGTGCCCCGGTCCCTTTTCCAGCGATGCCGTATCGGTCCCCTGGATCACGACGATATTCAGCCCGATCCGGTTGATCTTGATTCGCCCGATCGCATGACCCTCCTGGAGATGCGGCTCGAAGCGGTCCGCGAGAACCCTCGCCTTGGCGGCAACCCCCTTGGCACCCGCGGCCGCCTGCAGGTCGGCGGGGGTCGGGTACTGCGTTTCGAGCTGGTTCAGCTGGTCCGCTGCCTGGCCCTGCTTGAACGACCCGTAGGCCGCCGAGAGCGGCTCCTGCCACGCGAGGGTGAGGCCGGCGTCCGTGAGGACCACCAGCCCGGCCGTGATCAGCATGATCGAGCCCATGTGAAGCAGGCGCCGCACGGCGGCGATTCTCGCATCGTTGGCTAAACGAACCACGACGGCGGCCGGGGCGGGAGGGTCGATGTATCGTGCGGGAGGGGTAGGCGGGCCTCTGATCGGGCGCTGACTCGACCAGCGGACCAAGTAGTTTCTAGGGGTGGGAGACCCGGGAGTGGAGAGACAGAGCCGCCGGCATGGCCTTTCGACGTTCCTTGCCCACCACGAGGATTGCGGCGGGGGGTTCGACATCCAGCGCAGGGGGGGCTCGGCCGGATCGATCGTTCGGGTCGTTTGCGGGGGTTGCGGGCAGCAGATCGAGTACCCGGCTGCGTCGGATGAAGAGCTGCCCCCAGATCAGCCCGTCTCCCGAAGCGCGCCCAGGCAGAGAGCGGGCAGGGGCCCCGGGGCGACGGTCGCTGCCCAGAGCAGCACCGAGGATCGCGGCGCCCGGGGGCGGCCGGAGAGAAGCCGGCCATCCGGGGCCGGCACGGTCGGGGGGGATGACGACAAGCGTCCGGGGGATCGGTCGGGCGCGCTCAGCTTCAGCTGGCGAAGTTGGCTCCCCGGGTTGATCGCCGGGCTGATCGGAGGCGCGCTCGTGTTGATCGTCCTGGCGATTGCGTCCGATGACGGCAACTCCGGCGGATCGAAATCCAGCGGCGGGCCGGCAGGCTCGGGAGCCACAACCGCACCGACCTCCACCGCACCCACGCCCACCGCATCGACACCCGTGGCCCAGCGGCCATCGAAGCCGCGGCGACCTGCAATCAGGCTCGATCGGCGACGGCTGGCCGACCGGGTCTCGATCGGTGTTCCGACGGGCTGGAGTGCAGGGGTCAGCGGCGGAGCCGTGACGGTGCTGGCCGGGAACGGTAGAGCCGAGGTGCAGGTCTACTACGAGCCCGGAGCCAAGCCGGACATTCAGCTGGCACAGGCCTCGAAGGCGTTTCTCCTCCAGCGGCACCCGGGCGCGCGCGTCGCCTCCGTGGGACGGATCGACGCGGGCGGAAGGCAGGCTCAGAGGGTCCGTGTGACCTACCCGACCGGAACCGAGTCGGCGATCGTGCTGGTCGCTGGCGGCTACAGCTACCTGATCCTCGAGCGAGTGGGCAGGCCGTCCTCCCGTGAGGCAAGGCGGACCACGGATGCGGTTGCGATGAGCTTCAGGCCCGCGTGAGGGCCGCGCGTTCGGGCATTCGTCCGCACGGGGAAACACGCAAACCATTGCGCCAAATTGCGGATGACGGCTCCGCTCGCTGATCCCAAGCTCGCTCCGAGATGCCCAAACGAGCGATTCCTGATTTTCCTCAACGCGAGCAGCTCGCGGGAATTCGGGCAGGTCCTGGCGTTAGCGTGGAGGTTCATCCGGTGCTCTCCTTGGTCTGGGTGGCTTCAGCACCCCCAGCCTCCAAGGAGGCCCGGATGAACAACGTTCTGAGGAACTACATCTAGAGAGCCCCATCGTCTTCCTCCTCGCCTCAGACCAACCGTGAGAACGCGCGCGGCTCGGCCTTTCGGGCGCGCAGGTCCAGGTCGGCCGCATCGAGCAGCTCGGCCGGATTCGTCCCGTTGGGCGGGAAGACCGCGACCCCGATGCTGGCTGAGACCCGAACGTCACCGGACCTGATGCCTCGCAGAGCCCGTTTGATTCGGCGGGAGAGCAGTACGGCGTCGCGATGCCCGGTTTCGGGCGCCACCACGGCGAATTCGTCGCCTCCCTGCCTGTAGACGCCATCCTCGTTGCGCACAGTGACGTCCAGAAGCGAGCCGACTATCGCCAGCAGCGCGTCGCCGATCAGGTGACCGCTGGTCTCGTTGACGACCTTGAACCCATCGAGGTCCAGCGTGAGTAGGGCGAACTCACGGCCTCGTCTCGCGTGACGGCCGGTCTCGTGATCCAGCCTCGTCATCAGCGCACGGTAGTTGCCCACCCCGGTCAGCCCGTCGACGATCGAGAGGCGCCGGTAGGCCTCCCTGCTCGTGTGCAGCCCGCCGATCAGCCGGCCGACGACCACGACCACGAAGATTGACGCGGGCCCCACCACCAGCAACCAGAGCGCGGTGTCTCGAGTCGGCTCCGTTGAGTACGCGAAGGGAATGAGCAGGGCGAGCACTATGACGCCGAGGAGCGGGGCTGCCACGCGCGGGCTGGGAAAGACCAGCGCGATATAGAGCGCGATCGGCAGGAAGAGGCAGCTGAGCACGTAGTCGACCAGGGCGGCCTCGATTGCCACCTGCACCACGGCGATTGCGGGGACGGCGAAGAGCCATCGCTCATCCAAGCGGTCCCACGGGATGCGCAGACAGGCCAGCCCCATGAGCGAGGTGGCGACCGTCAGAACGGCGATCGCCAGGGTGATGTGGACCCCCAGCAGAAGCGCCGTGGCAAACGACGTGAGCGCGGTGACGATCAGCAGCGCGCCTCCCAGGCGCCAGGCACTGCGCAGGCTGATTACGTGCGTCCCCATCTCTTCGACGTCATTCTCTCAGCGTCGGCAGAGTGAAAGCGCCACACTTCCCGGCTCAATGGCGGCGGACGAGAAATTCCCGGCAGCTCCGAGGATTGCCTCCTACCAGGCCGACCCCGCCGCGGTCGGACGCGTCCTGCTGCTCTACTCCGGGGGCCTGGACACCAGCGTGACGCTGAAGTGGATTCAGGAGCGCTACGGGGCCGAGATCGTGACCCTCACGGTCAACCTCGGCCAGCCGGGCGAGGACTGGGACGTCGTCACCGGCAAGGCGGAGCAGCTCGGCGCCGTCGAAACGGTGCTGGTGGACGCCCGCGAGGAGTTCGCGAACGACTACGTCCTGGCCGCGATCAAGGCGAACGCGCTCTACGGCGGCGGCTATCCGCTGTTCACGGCGCTCGGCAGGCCGCTGATCGGCAAGCTCGCCGTCGAGGCCGCGCGGCAGCACGGGTGCGACACGATCGCCCACGGCTGCACCGGCAAGGGCAACGACCAGGTGCGGATCGAGGCGACGATCGCGACCCTCGATCCAGAGCTGCGGATCATCGCGCCGGTCCGCGAGTGGCAGATGGGCAGGGAGGAGGAGATCGCGTACGCGCGCGAGCACGGCATCCCGGTGAAGGGCGGGACCGAGGTCTCTCCCTATTCGATCGACGACAACCTCTGGGGTCGTTCCTCGGAGGGACGCGAGATCGAGGACCTGGACGCCGCTCCGCCCGACGACGTCTTCCAGCTGGTCACACGTCCCGAGGACGCGCCCGATGAGCCGCAGGAGGTCATGATCGGCTTCGAGCGCGGCCGCCCGGTCTCGATCGACGGCGAGCAGCTCGGCCTGGTCGAGCTGCTCGAGCGGGTCGCCGAGATCGGGCAGCGCCATGGCGTCGGCATCGTCGACCAGATTGAGGACCGCGTCGTCGGGCTCAAGGTCCGCGACCTCTACGAGGTGCCCGCGGCCGCAATCGTGCTGGCCGCGCACCGCGAGCTCGAGAAGCTCGTCTGCACGATCCACCAGAACAACTTCAAGGGAGCCCTCGAGAGCCATTGGGCCTACCTTTGCTACACCGGGCTCTGGCTGGAGCCCCTGCGGGCCGACCTCGACGCGTACATGGACTCGGTCAACGAGTTCGTCACCGGCGAGGTGTCGCTCAGGCTCTATCGCGGATCCGTGACCCCGATCCGGCGAAGCTCCCCCTACGCGCTCTATGACCGCTCGCTCGCATCATTCGGCGAATCCGGGGGAGACTTCTCCCAGCACGCGAGCCCGGGCTTCATCGAGCTCTTTACGCTGCAGAGCCGGCTCGCTCACCGAATCAGGAAGGAGAACGAGTGATCTACGAGCTGATCGGACGGATGGTCGTCGGGTTCATCCGCTGGCGCTACGGACGCGAGATTCGCATTGCCGCCGGCGCCGGACTTGCCCTCACCGCGCTCGGTGTGGGCGCCTACCTAGCCAGCCGGAGCGGCGAGGAACCCACCTAAAACGGGTTGCTCCTCGGCTGCGCCTCGGAGCACCCTCGCATCAACTAGTACGCCTTCGGCGGGAGCAGGTGGGTGTGCTCTGAGCCCGGGACCGAGCTCGGCAGGGAGCGGTTGGCCCTGGCCGCGTATGCGCGCGCCGCGCGCTCGTCGCTGCGCGCCCGGCTGCGCTCGCGGAGGAGATGTAGCCAGCGCCGACGCGGCCTGGCGGCTCGTCGTGTCGGGATCCTGATCGCTCCGCTGTGCGCCTCCATCTCAGCTCCTCTCGCTTGGTTGCTCGTCACTGGAACGAGACCAATGGTCCTCGGTGTGAGGTATCAGCGCAACATGGATTTCTTCTTGAAGTGATAAGTTCCACTTATGCTCGATATCCGGAGGATGAGGGTCCTGCAGGAGGTCGTGACGCGTGGCTCGTTCTCAGCGGCCGCTGATTCCCTGCATCTCTCACAGTCCGCCGTCAGCCAGCAGATCGCGGCGCTCGAGCGCGAGGTGGGCATTCCCCTGCTCGAGCGGACCACGGACGGCCCGAAGCTGACCGTCGCCGGAGAGGCGTTGATGGAGCATGGCGATGCCGTCATCTGCCGGCTCGAGGAGGCCGAGCGCGAGCTCGCGCAGATCGCTGGCCTGGAGGGGGGCCGGCTTCGTCTCGCCAGCTTCCCGACGGCCAGCGCCACGCTGATGACCAAGGCGCTTGCGCTGTTCCGCCAGCGCTTCCCGAAGGTCGAGCTCCAGTTCAACGAGGACGAGCCGGAGGACGCGTTCCCCGGGCTGAAGCGCGGGGACTTCGATCTCGCCGTCGTCTTCGACTATCCGGCCTTCCCGCTCGACTTCTCGCGCGACGTGGAGGCCGAGCTGATCTACGAGGAGTCGATGCGGGTCGCGTTGCCCCCGGGGCATCCACTGGCCGCGGCGAAGTCCGTCCGCATCGAGGATCTGGCGGACGAGGACTGGCTCTGCGGATCGCTGCCGAGCTCCTGCCGCCAGCAGGTGATCACGCTCTGCAGGGAGGCCGGCTTCGAGCCGCGCGTCAGCTTCGAGAGCGAGGAGTACGACGTCATCAAGGGGTTCGTCGCTGGCGGGCTGGGCGTCACGATTCTTCCCGAGCTTGCCGGCGACCATCCCGGGATCGAGCTTCGCGCGGTGAGGGGGAAGAAGCCCATTCGCCGCGTGTGGGCCGTGACACGCGAGGACGAGGTTCGCTCGCCCGCAGCCGACGAGATGCTGGGCATCCTCCGCGAGGTCTGCCGGGCCTATCGTGAGGGCCGGGACCTGGTCCTCGCCGCCTGACATCAAACGGGTTGCTCCTCGGCTTCGCCTGCGGAGCACCCTCGCATCTGGCGTGCAGGATTCCTTGCAGGGAGACACCGGCCGGAAACGGGGCTCCGCAGGCGCGACGCGCCTGTGAGAGCGTTCGCTACCGTTCCTGGCTCGATTCGAGCCGAGTCCCTCGATAGAGGGAGCGGGGAACCCAAGTGTCGTTGGGGCGAATCGCCGGCAACTGCTCCGGCGTAACGCGACTCCTTTCCGCGTGAGCCCGTCAGCTAACCCCGCAGGCACAGAAGGAGATGGAAGCAGCGACCACACACGCCCGCAGCGCACGCGTCCGGCCCCGCCGGGCCTTCAGGCGACGGCGCATGACGCTGGGCGCGGGCGTCGCAATCGCGGCGATCGTCGCCCTGGGCGTCGGCTTTGCCGGGGCCGAGGACCCCTCGCTCAAGGACAAGATCGATGCCGCCCGCTCGGATGCCGGTCAGCTTTCGAACAAGGTCAATGCGCAAACGGCGCAGATCGCCTCGCTGACGGACCGGGCCCACCAGGCGGGTGCCCGCGCGATGGAGCTGAACGCTCAGGTCCAGACCGCGGAGTCCCGCTCGCATCAGCTCGCGACCCAGCTCGACGCCGCCGAACGCCAGCTCGACCAGCTCCGAGGGCAGTACGCGCTGGCGGTCAAGGAGCTCGACCAGCGGCTCGTCGCGATCTACGAGACCGATGCGCCCGACTACGTCACGGTGCTGCTCAACTCCAATGGCTTCGACGACCTCTCCACCCGCTCGGACTACCTCAACGCCCTGCATGACGCTGACCTGCGCATCGCCGACAAGGTCGCCTCGCTCCGCGACCAGGTCGCCGGCAATGTCCACAGGGTCGCCGACCTGAAGCAGCAGTCCGACCAGGAGGCCCAGCAGCTGAGCGCCGCCAAGTCGAGCTTCGAGGCGAGCCAGCAGGCCGCCAATCAGAGCGCAGCCGCGGTGACAGCCGCGCGAACGGGAACGCAGTCCTCGCTGTCGCAGGCCCAGGGTCAGGTCGCGCAGCTCGAGCAGGAGCAGGCGGCGCAGCAACAGCAGCAATCCTCATCCGGCTCCGGCTCCCCCGCCTACCTGGGCGGCCCCTACGCCATCCCGACCTACATCGTCATGTGTGAGTCCGGAGGCAACTACCACGCGCTCAACCCCTCGAGCGGGGCCGGTGGCGCGTACCAGATCCTGCCGTCCACCTGGGCCGCCTACGGCGGGCAAGGCGCTCCGCAGGACGCGCCGAAGGCCGAGCAGGACCGCATCGCCGCCGAGATCTGGCGCGACTCCGGGCCGAGCGCCTGGTCCTGCGCCTAGGCCAGGAACGCCTCCAGCACGGGGACGATCGCCTCGGGCGGCGCCGCGTGGTCGCAACCCTCCAGGGTCCGGTACCGCACATCCGGCAGCACCCCGACCACGGCACGCGCCGCGCTGCGCAGCCACGCCGGGCTGTTGCCGCCATCCATGACGAGCGCCGGGACGGTGATGGAGTCGGTCCAGTCGTTCGAGAGCGGCTTCCCGTCCATGCTCTGCCTGAGCATCACCCGCCCGTCGTAGGAGACGGTGTGGGCCAGGGGCACCATCGCTTCCGCCATCGGCGAATTCACCATCGGCTCGACCATCTCCGGGGGCATGCCGACAGCGGTCGTCATGAAGTACCGCATCACCTCCCGGCCCTCGCCGGCCGCGGCCAGCTCCTCGAGGTGCTCGGCGTAGTCGGCGGGGAGGGGCGGACGGCTGTCGGTGACGATGTACGGCGGCTCGTACACCGCGAGCTTGCCCACCGAGACGCTGCGAGCCGCCGTCTCCAGGGCAAGGGCCCCGCCCGAGGAGTGCCCGAAGAGGTGGGCGGTTCCACCGGTGGCCCCGATCACGGCCTGGAGGTCCTCGATCTCGCGCTCGACGGCGTAGGGCTCGGTGAACCCGCTGTCGCCCCGCCCACGACGGTCGTAGCAGTAGACGGTGAAGTCATCCGCCAGCGCCTCGGCGAGCTCCGCGGGCGAGCGCCGGTCGTTCCAAGCACCGCCGACGATGACCAGCGCCGGGCCGTCCCCAGTGCGGTCGTAGGCGATCTCGGTCCCATCGGCTGATCGGGTCATCTCGGCGACGGTCATCTCATCCTCCTGTTCGTCGGTCTGTCAATACGACCGCGTGCGCCCGCGAAATTCATCGCGGCGGCGAGAGGAGGGGGGCGACGCAGCCCGCTCAGGGGGTGAGGGCGCCCGCCGCCTCCGGGGTCACCGCCCGGAAGCTGAAGCTCTCCTCCAGGTACAGCTCGACCGAGTCGGCGTCGTGGCTCAGGTAGCCGATCGAGAGGTCCTGGCCCGAGTCGAAGAGGAAGTCGCCGCCGCGCATGCTCACCACGGCGCCCTCCCGCACGGCTGGAGCCCAGACGATCGGGCCACCGAGGATCTCCCGGAGGTGCTCCAGCAGCGGATAGCCGCCGTGCTCGCCGGTCTCGAGCACTCGGGTGTGCGCCTCGGGGCTGAGCGCTAGTCCGTAGGGGCCGTCGACTCCGGCAGCGCGCAGGTCGTCCACCGCCTTGGCGATGTGCCGCGGGTAGCGCTCGCAGTCCTCGCCGAGGGCGATCTTCTCGTTCGGCGAGGCCTCGTCACCCGGCGATGCCGGCCGACTTCCAGCCGTGGAAGACGACCGAGTTCTCCGCGCCCGCGATGCTCCGGGCGGCCACGTCGAGGGCGTCCAGATCGACGTCCTCGGCGCCCCGCTCTGTGTCGTCGAGCTCGGAGCGGGAGACCGAGAAGCGGGCCCGCAGCTCCACCAGCCCGAGGACCCGCCGCTGCCTGCCGGCCACTCCGTCACCCGGCGGATCGGACAGCGCCTCGGCGCGGCCGAGGTTGGTGGCGGAGTGATCCCAGCCGTGCGGGCCGTCGAAGTCGACCAGCTTGCGCGCAGCGAGCGCGGGGGTGAGGCGCTCTCGAGCCTCCTCGTCCAGAAGCCGCCAACTCTCCCCGGTGATCGGGGCGTGCTCACGGAGCAGGTGGCTCATCGGGCGCTCCCCTTCAGGCTGCCGATCCCGAGCGACTCGCTGCCGACCAGGGGCGCGCCCTTGGCGGCCTCTCCCTCGGTGGCCTCCTCCTCGGACTCCTCGCCATGCTCGACGATGTCGCCCTCCTGGAAGAGGATCCCTTGGGCGATCTCGCGCCAGAGCGGGGTCCGGCGCAGGAGGAACTCGAGGTCCATCGCGAAGTGCTTGAACTCCTCGCCCTGGACGTCCCGCATGATCGCGCGCGCCTCGGCATCCGGCTCGACCGCCAGGCGCTGCTCGTACCAGCCGATCGCCTCCGCCTCCTCAGTGACAGAGGCGCAGAGGCGGGCGAAGGTCCGCGTCTCCTCGGGCAGCTCGTCGGCCGGCTCGTGATATTGGTCAAAGCCCCCGGGCGCATCCTTTCACGCCCGGCGAGATCTAATCCTCTCCGGCGATCGCCTTCAGGTCCTTCGGACGCATCAGGACGTGGAGGATGTGATCGTCCAGGGCGGCGATCCCGCCCTTCTTCATCTTCACGCGCGAGCCGGTGACCAGGGCGATTGCCGACGAGAAGTCCGGCTCGTGGCCGACCAGCATCACCTCCCCGCGGCCGGCGGCGACCTCCAGGGGATCGAAGTCGCCGCCTCGCAACCGGTCGTCTTCCTCAACCGGGCAATCAACGGCGGCGCACGCGAGCTCCGCTGTCCGCTTCGCTCGGACCTTCGGGCTGGTCAGGCAGACGTCCAACTTGACGCCGAGCTTCTTCAGGGCCTGGCCTGCCTGCCGGGCCTGGCGCTCGCCCTTCTCGGTCAGGTCTCGCTCGGCATCGGGCTTGCCGGCGCCGTCCTCCGCGTCCCCATGTCTCAGCAGCCAGACCACCAGCTCAACCTAGCGCGAGCTGGGTTCCGACAGGTGCTGGCGAGTCACCGACCCCTTGTGGGTGCATAACTCGCCAAGGGCGGAAGTTTCGTCCGGCCGGAGCGGGTTTCGTGCCGATTTCGTCTCGCCTCCGTCCGCCTTGCCCGGAATGATCGACGGGTGAGCGCCGGAGCGGTCCATCTGCACGTCCACAGCGAGTACTCGCTGCTCGACGGGGCCTGCAAGATCGACAAGCTCGCCGCCCGCGCGGCGGAGCTGGACATGCCGGCGCTCGGGCTCACCGACCACGGGGTGATGAACGGCTCGGTCGAGCACTACAAGGCGTGCAAGGACGCCGGGATCAAGCCGATCATCGGGCTCGAGGCCTACCTCGTCGACGATCGCAACGCCACGCCCCAGGCGGCCCGGTACGAGCGCAACCACCTCACCCTGCTGGCCTCCAACGACGAGGGCTTCCGCAACCTGGTCAAGCTGAGCTCCGCCGGCTTCCTGGAGGGCTTCTCCCGCGGCAAGGCGAACGTCGACATGGAGCTGCTCTCGGCGCACTCCGAGGGAGTGATCGCGCTCACCGGCTGCCTGCAGTCCCGCTTCTGCCGGCGGCTGGTCGAGGACCGTCCGGACGACGCACGCGCCCACATCGACGACCTGCTCGGCGCCTTCGGCCCGGACCAGGTCTATTTCGAGGTGCAGCGGAACGGCGTCCCCGAGCAGGACAAGGCGAACGAGGGGATCGTCAAGGTGGCGCGCGAGCTCGGACGCCCGCTGGTAGCCACCGCCGACGTCCACTACCTGCGGCGCGAGGACTACGACAGTCATGCCGCGCTTCTCTGCGTGCAGACGAAGTCGACGATCGAGCAGCCGAAGCTCCGCTTCGACACGAACGAGTTCTACTTGAAGAGCACCGAGGAGATGTCCGAGTCCTTCGCGGACATGCCGGACGCTGTTGCCAGCACTCTCGAGATTGCGGAACGCTGCGAGGTGGAGGTGCAGCTCGGCCAGCTGCTGCTGCCGCGCTTCCCCACGCCAGAGGGCACAGAGCCGGGGGAGATGCTCCGCGAGCTGGCGCTGAGCGGGCTACGGCAGCGGTACGGCGATCCGATTCCCGCCGATGCAAGGGAGCGGCTCGACTTCGAGCTCGGCGTGATCTCCAAGATGGGCTTCGAGTCCTACTTCCTGATCGTCTGGGACTTCGTCAAGTACGCGAAGGGCAACGGGATCGCTGTCGGCCCAGGCCGAGGCTCGGCGGCGGGCTCGATCGTCGCCTACGCCCTCGAGATCACCGACCTCGATCCGCTCGCGAACGGGCTCCTCTTCGAGCGCTTCTTGAACCCGGGCCGGAAGTCCATGCCGGACATCGACATCGACTTCTCGGTCCGTGGCCGCGAGCAGGTGATCCGGTACGTCGCCGACAAGTACGGCCGCGAATGCGTCGCCCAGATCATCACCTTCGGCAAGATGGCCCCTCGGGCCGCGACCCGAGACGCCGCCCGGGTGCTCGGCTACGACTACGGCACCGGCGACCGCCTCGCCAAGCAGATTCCCGAGCCGATCATGGGGCGCAGCCCGAGCTTCGAGGAATGCCTGAAGCCGGGCGAGGAGCTGAAGCGGACCTACGACTCGGACCCCGACGCCCAGAAGATCATCAGCACCGCTCAAGGGCTCGAGGGGATCGTCCGGAACCACTCGATCCACGCCGCGGCGGTCGTGATCGCGGACCGGCCTCTCCAGGAGATCGTGCCCCTTCAGCTCGCAGAGGATCGCGGCGCCCCCGCCGGCAACGGCAACGGAACCGGGAACGGCAAGCCGGAGCGGGCCTACAAGACCGTCACCCAGTACTCGATGGGCCCGATCGAGGAGATGGGGCTGCTGAAGATGGACTTCCTCGGCCTGCGCAACCTCGATGTGATCGAGGACGCGACGACGATCATCGAGCGCTCGCGCGAGGAGAAGATCGACATCGAGAGCATCCCGCTCGACGATGCCAAGACCTTCCAGATGCTCGCCCGCGGCGAGTCGATCGGCGTCTTCCAGTTCGAATCCGACGGGATGCGGGACGCGCTCAAGACGATTCGGCCGACCGAGTTCCAGGACCTCGTCGCGATCGGCGCGCTCTACCGCCCAGGCGCGATGCGCTTCATCCCGGACTACGCCAAGGGTAAGCGTGACCCGTCATCGGTTCGCTACGCCGATCCGCGGCTGCGGTCGATCACCGAGACCACCTACGGCTGCGTGATCTACCAGGAGCAGCTCATGGAGATCGCCAAGCAGATGGCCGGCTTCAGCCCGGCCGAGGCGGACGACCTCCGCAAGGCGGTCGGCAAGAAGAAGCGCGACCTGATGGCGACCATGAAGGAGAAGTTCCTCGAGGGGATGGCGGCGTCCAAGACCGACCGGCGCGTCGCCCAGGACCTCTGGTCGCTGATGGAGGCGGCCGCCGACTACTCCTTCAACCGCTCACACGCGGCCTGCTACGCGCTGATCTCATACCGGACCGCCTGGCTGCGCGCCAACTATCCGGCCGAGTACATGGCGGCGCTGATCTCGACGGTGATGTCGACCAAGGACAAGGTGCCCTTCTTCGTCAACCGCTGCGCGGAGATGGGGATCGAGGTGCTCCCTCCGGACGTGAACAGCTCCGACCATGGCTTCGTGGTCTCCGGGAACAGCATCCGCTTCGGCCTCGACGCCGTGAAGAACGTGGGCCACATCGCGGTCCAGGCGATCCTCGACGCCCGCTCGAAGGACGGGAACTTCACCTCATTGTGGGATTTCTGCGAGCGGGTCGACACCCGCGCGGTGAACAAACGAGCGGTGGAGTGTCTTGTCAAATGCGGAGCATTTGACTCGACCGGTGCCTCGCGCAAGGGAATGCTGGAGGCGCTGCCCGCGGCGACTGCGTTCGGACAGAAGGCCCAGGAGGACTCGCGGCTCGGCCAGTCCTCGATCTTCGACCTCGGCGGCGGGGCGGAGGAATCCGGCCCGTCGCGCCAGCACCATGCACCGATCCGGGCGGAGGAGTTCGATCAGCGAGAGCTGCTTCGCCTCGAGAAGGAGACCCTCGGCACCTTCCTGTCCTCGCACCCGCTCGCCGAGGTGAAGGACGCCCTCCGCGCCCGCGTGGACTGCTCACTCTCGAGCCTCACCGACAAGCCGGACGGCTCGTGGGTGACCGTCGGCGGCATCATCGCCGAGTTCAAGCGACACAAGTCGAAGAACGGGTCGATGATGTCCTTCGCCACGCTCGACGACGTCGAAGGCCAGGTCGAGGTGCTGGTGATGGGCAAGGCGTACGAGGCCTCGATCGAGTTCCTGGCGGCCGACGCGGTCGTCGTCATGCGCGGCAGGCTCGACCACAAGGGCCGAGGGGAGACCAAGCTCGTCGCCCAGGAGGTGGAGCTCTTCCAGCCCACCGAGGACGAGGTGGCGAAGGCCCGGGCGGCGAGAGACACGGGCCCGCTGCGGCTCGGCATCGACGCGTCGGACTTCGGCGCCTCACTGATCGAGGAGCTCAAGGTGATCCTCGCGCACTTCCCCGGTGACTCCGAGGTGATTCTCGTCATGAAGACGCGAGAGGGGACGAGGGAGCTTCGCTTCGGGCGCGAATACCGCGTGCGGCGCTCTGCAGGACTGGACGCAGAGCTCGATGCGCTGCTCGGAGCTACGGCGCGCGCTGCGTAGAATGCACCGGCTGGCTGGGCGGGTCGGAGCATCCAGTGTCTCGCGTTAGCAGATAGGGGCCCGATTGCGCAAGGGGTTCCCCGGCGCCAAGAAGCCCATGCCCTCCTCGGCGGCGCCTAGACTGAACGCCGTGCCGAGGCAGACCCAGACCCAGAGGAGGAGCGCCGGCGAATGCCGCCAGTGCCGCACCTTCTGCGACAAGCTGGTCAACCCCGCGGGCTGCCTCGAGATGGGATGCAAGTTCCTCTACACCTACGAGGATGCGCGCACCGGCGGCCGCTTCATGGGCTGCATGAACAAGGTCTTCAGCGCCGAGATCGACTTCGACCTGTTCCTGCTGGCCGAGCGCGCCCGAGAGGGCTTCGGCGGCATCAAGATGACCGGCACCCCGCTGCCCCACTGCCAGTTCAGCGTCGAGCGGGCCTACGAGGGAGACGGCCCAGGCCACGAGTGCGTCAACCGCCGCTTCTTCGACGTGCCGGACGACACCCCGGAGTCGATCCAGGCTTTCGACCTGCGCAACTCGATCACCTGAGCGAGCCCCCGAGCATCTCCCGCAGGCGGTCGAAGCTGTCCGTCCAGCCGCCCTCGTGCAGCGCCCGCCGCTCCTCGGTCGTGAATTCCCCCTGGAGAAGCTCGACGCGGGTCTGCGCGCCGCGCTCCTCGAGCGAAACCGTCACCACCGTCTCGCGGTCGTCAGGATCGGGTGGGTCCCAGCGGAACGTGTAGACAAGCCGCGCCGGTGGCTCGACCTGCAGGAACTCACCGGAGAGCCGAAACGCCTCCCCTTCGGGGGGTTGCATCTCGATCAGGTAGCTGCCCCCCGGGCGGAGGTCGAGGTCGACGCGGTGAGTGCTGAACCCATGCGGGCCCCACCACCGCGCCAGTTCGCTCCCATCGGTCATCGCTTCGAAGACCTCGGGCCGGGTCGCGGGGAGCGTCTGGGTCATTTGCAGAAAAGGCCTCATGCGCAGGTCGGTTGAGCCGCTGGATCGAGCCGCCTGATCCCACCTGGGGTGATCCGGTACCCGAGCGGCTCGGCGAGCGGCGGCACGCTGGTCGCGCTGCCGTCGACGGTCATCTCGATGGAGCCGTTACCGAAGGTGACCTCGAACGATCGGCTCTCGAACGGTCCTCTTGTCTCATCTGGTGGGAGTGTCTCGGCCACGAGGGTCCGTTGTTTCGCGTTCACCAGGCATACCCAGACGGCCGCGGTCGATCGCAGGTTGAGCGCCACCCGCGCCGGCGCAGCTGGGCCGCTCGCGGCTGTGCGTGTCGGCATGTGCCCGCCCTTGTGCTCGTGGGCGGGACCGCCTCCGCCCGAGCTCCCGAGGGAACCGACGATGACGAGGCCGAGGAGCACAATGGCCACCAACCCCCCGATCACCAGCAGGGCGGGTTTGACTGGCCTCCTGCGGTGTCTCACCTCTCCGGGCCTGATCGTCCCCAACGGGATCGGCTCGGGCCGCTCGTGGCTCTCGATCTTGTCGTACTCGTCGAGGAGCGGCTCATCGTCGAGACCGAGATAGCCGGCGTAGGTCGAGAGGAAGCTGCGCGCGTACACGGGCTCGGGCAGCGCGTTCCAGCGGTCCTCCTCCATGGCGCGCAGGAACTTGAGGCGGATCTTGGTGACGCGCTCGGCCTCGACGAGGTCGATCCCTCGCCGGGTCCGTGCTTCCCGCAACGTCTGGCCGACCGGCGTCATCTCCGGTCCTATTGTCCCTCCGTGAAATGGGAAGAGGCGCTTCTCGCGTGATTTGCGCGGTCGCCATGGCGGCGATCGCCGGCATTGGGCTGGTTGGATGCGGCGGGGCGTCGGCCGCCACGCCGCAGAGGATCGCCGACCAGCTGGTTGAGACGGACGGCGCGCTGCGCGCGGCGATCGACGATTGGCGGGCCGGGGGGGATCCGCCGTCCAGCGAGGCCCCTCAGGAAGTGCTCGACCAGGCCGAGGCCCTGGAGGACGACTCCCTCTACCTCGCCCAGCACCCGAACCTGACGGCCCATGTCCTGCCGCTGCTGCCGGCGAGCCTCAGCGCGGAGATGCGCCGCCTGACCACCGCCAAGCGCGACCTGCTTCGCCTCTCCAGCGGCGCCCACCACCAGAAGCTGAACGTGGGAGCGCCGGCGCCCCTTTCGGATCTGATCGGCTTCTACCGAGAGGCGAACGAGCGCTACGGCGTGGCCTGGAACTACCTCGCCGCGATCAACCTCGTCGAGACCAAGTTCGGCCGGGTGAAGAGCGACAGCGTCGCAGGGGCCAAGGGCCCGATGCAGTTCATCCCCTCCACCTGGCGGATCTATGGGCGTGGCGGGGACATCCACGACCCTCACGACGCGATCCTCGCCGCCGCCAACCTGCTCCACCACAACGGTGCCCCGCCGCAATACGCGCGGGCCCTGCGTTCCTACAACGACTCCGGACTGTACGTGGATGCGGTCACGCGCTACGCCCGCGAGATCGCCGCGAATCCGTACGGCCTCTACTACCTCTACTCCTGGTTGCCCTAGGGCCCGCCAGATAGGCCCTTCCACGAGGCGAGAGCCGGTAGCCGACCAGCAGGCTCTCGGTCAGGCCGAGCTCTTTCAGCTTGCGCACGTCGCGCTTGAACGGCAGCTTTTCCATATCGAGGGAGGCCGCAAGGTCTGCCGCCAGCGTCTCGGGTTGATCGGCGATCACCTCGAGCACGCGGCGCGTCCACGGCTCGCCGCGGGCCCGGTCCATGCGGGCCAGGCGAGCGTCGAGCTCCTCGCGCTCGGACTCGGTGATCTCGGCGCGCTCGCGCAGCGCAGCTCGCGGGTCGGAACCGACGCGGCGGAACTCGATCCGGTACAGGCGCCCCTCGGGCCGCAGGCTTGCGAGCAGCTCCTTGCGGGAGCGGAAGCCGGCGCGCCGGGCGTTGGCCGCGGTGATCCTGCGCTCGCTGGTCGGCTCGACCGCATCGATCGCCAGCACGCCGGCGCGGGTGCGAAGGGTCCCTCCGGCCTTCACGGTCGGCCGCTTCCAGCGCCGGAAGGCCAGGTCGATCTCGCCGGCAGCGATCCCGTCCAGGGCGCGGCGGTTGAGCAGCATCAGCCGCGAGCGCGGATGCCCTCGCGCAGCAACCGGCGGGTCAGCTGCACGTCCTTCAGGTCCGTGGCGCCGCCGTCGATCCCCGGCCCCTCCAGCACCGCCGGAACGTCTTGAAACCGCGGCTCGCTGAGAAATGCCCGGAACCCCTGCCGCCCGATCGCGCCCTTGCCGATCGGGGCGTGGCGGTCGCGGTTCGACCCCCGTGCGTCGCGTGAGTCGTTCACGTGGAGGAGCTTGAGCTGCTTCAGCCCGATCTTCGAGTCGATCTCGTCGGCGAGGTCACTAACACCTTCGAGGGTGCGGACGTCGTAGCCGGTCGCGTGCAGGTGGCAGGAGTCGATGCAGAGGCCGAGTCGCCTCGGGCCGCCCGTCTTGTCGATCAGCTCGGCGGTCTCGTCGAAGTCACGGCCGAGCAGCTGCGGCGAGCCTGCCGTGTTCTCGTAGATGATCGGGCAGCGCTCCGAGCGAGCCAGCGCCTCCTTGATCAGGCCGATCGCGCGCTTCCGGGCGTTGGTCCGGGTGTCGTCCTTGAGAGCGCCCGGATGCACCACGACGCCAAGCGCCCCGATTCCGTCGCCGACGCGCAGGGCATGGGTGAGCGACTCGAGGCTCTTGCTCCGCATCTCCCTGTCCTTCGCCGCCGGGTTGATCAGGTAGATCATGTGGATGGCGACCACCGCGACCCGGGAGGCCTCCATCGTCTCGCGGAACGCGGTGAAGTCCTCGTCGGAGTAGCGCGTCGGGCGCCACATCCTCGGACTCTGGTTGAAGATCTGGATCGCCTCGCAGCGGCGCTCCTCGGCACGCTCGATGGCCTTGGGCAGGCCACCCCCTGTGGAAACATGGGCGCCGATCAGCATGATGAGCTCAGATCAAGCCTCAGATCCATCAGTCCCCGTTCGGGTCCGCTTCGCCCCGTCACCGACGGGCGCCCTCCACATCGGGGGAGCGAGGACGGCACTGTACAACTGGCTCTACGCGCGCGGCCGGAGCGGGCAGATGGTCCTTCGGATCGAGGACACCGATCGCGAGCGGTCGACTCCCGAGAACGTCGAGCAGATCCTCGACGCCCTCCGCTGGCTCGAGCTCGATTGGGACGAGGGGCCGATCAGCCAGGCTGAGCGGGCGGACCGCCACCGCGAGGCGCTGGATCGGCTGCTCGAGGCGGACCTGGCCTACCGGGACACGGCGACGGCCGAGGACGTCGGGGCCTGGAAGAAGGAGCACGCCAACCGGGGCTATCGCGGGACGCCGAGCGACGATCCGGGGGCGGCCATCCGGCTCAAGGTCCCGGACGAGGGGGACACGGTCGTCGAGGACGAGATCCGCGGGGAAGTGCGCTTCCCGAATGAGGCCTCGGATGACTTCGTGGTCGCCCGGGCCGATGGATCCGTCCTCTACAACTTCGCCGTCGCGGTGGACGACGCCGAAATGGGGATCACCCACGTGATCCGTGGCGACGACCACCTCTCCAACACCCCGAAGCAGCTGCTGGTGATGGAGGCGCTCGGGGAGGCGCCCCCTCGCTATGCGCACCTGCCCCTGCTCCACGGGCCCGACGGCAAGAAGCTCTCCAAGCGGCACGGCGCCGCGAGCGTCCAGGAGCTTCGCGACGCCGGATACCTGCCGGCCGCGGTCCGCAACTACCTGGCCCTGCTCGGCTGGGGCACCCAGGACGACACGACGATCATGTCCACCGACGAGCTGATCGAGCGGTTCGACGTCGCCGACGTGGGGCGCGCCAGCGCGATCTTCGACGAGCAGAAGCTCCGCTGGCTCAACGGGCGCTTCATGCGGGAGATGGACCTCGATACGTACACCGAGGTGGTTGCCCGCCACCTCGGCCGCGAGCCCGACGAGCGCCTGCGCGCCGCCTGCGAGATCGCGCAGGAGAAGGCCCAGACGCTGGACGAGGTCTGGCCGCTGATCCGCTTCCTCTTCGAGGACCCGGAGACCGACGAGAAGGCCTGGAGGAAGGTCATGAAGGACGGGGCCCTGCCCCTGCTCAGCGAGGCTCTCGAGGCGTTGAGGGGCGCCGAGCACTTCGAGCCGGCCGAGCTGGAAAGCTCGCTCGGGCGCATCCTCGCCGAGCACGACGTGAAGCCGGGAAAGCTCTACCAGCCGATCAGGGTCGCGATCACGGGCACCTCCGTCTCGCCGGGGATCTTCGAGTCGCTCTCGGTCCTCGGCAAGGAGCGCTCGCTGGAGCGAATCGAAAGAGCCATTCAGCGGCTTTCCACGGATGGCCACAGCGGAACTTCTAGGTAGATCAACGCACGGGCTAAACAATCGGCGCAGGCGTGCCGATGAGTGACCCATGGCTACAGCAGCCGCTTCCGGACGCAGCACCCAGAGAGGCGCACGTGGCGAGGGCCGCGGGCGCGTCCTGGCCGCCGCCTTCGACGAGGCCGAGCGCCAGCCGGCCCTTCAGGAGGGCCGCCAGCAGGCCCTCGAGCAGGTAAGTCGCGGCGCCCCGCCACACGAGGTCGCAGCCGTGGTCGAGGCCGACGTGGGGCTCACCTCCGCCATCATCCGCGCCGCCGGCCAGATCCAGGGCGGCGGGCGAATCCGCAGCGTCACCGACGGCGTCGAGCGGCTCGGCCCGGGCGCGGTCGAGGCGATCCTGCGCTCCGCCCCCTCCTACGACATCTTCAACGGCGACGGCCGTCTGGCCCTCGCACCCGACCGCTTTCGCCTGCACGCCCTCGCCGTCCAACGGGCCGCGGATCGGATCGCCGAGCTGAGCGGCATCGGCGACCGCGACGAGCTCGCCCTGGCGGCGATCCTCCACGACATCGGCCGGCCTGTCCTGGCGCGCCTCCATCCGGGCTATGCCGAGCGGTTCGACCGCCGCGCAGCCACGCCCGATGACCGCATTGCCGAGGAGCGGCGCGAGCTCGGTATCGACCACGCCCTGGTCGGCGGGGTCCTCACCCGGCGCTGGGGCGTCCACGCCCGCATCGCCGAGGCCATCGAGCGCCATCACACCCGCCAGGCAGAGGGCATGGGAGCCGTGATCCGCGTCGCGGACATGGTCGCCGCCCATATCGAGGACTGTCCGGTCAGCACCCAGGACCTCGTCGAGGCCGCGCAGAACTGCGGCATGGACGAGGAGGCGGTGCGCCAGGTCCTCTACGAGCTTCCCCAGGGCAAGGGGTCACGTCGCCGGGCCACGGGCCCGTGTCCACTCTCCTCGCGAGAGCTGGACGTCCTCCGGCGTCTCGCCGAGGGCAAGGTCTACAAGCAGATCGCCGTCGAGCTGGATCTTTCGGCGAGCACGGTTCGCAGCCACCTGCACAACGTGTACGGCAAGCTGGGCGCCCTGGACCGCGCGCAGGCGGTTCTCATGGCGACCGAGCAAGGCTGGATCTAGAGGTTCTGCCTCTTGCGTGGGTCCGCCCCCAGCCGGTGGGGGCGGACCGACGCATCGCGATCAGCAGGGCCGCGATCGCCATTCCGATCGCGTCGATGCCCACGTCCCGCGGCGTTCCGGTGCGGCCGCGCACGAAGGTCTGGTGGAACTCATCCGTGCACGCGTAGGCGAGCGCGATGCAGACCGCCACCAGAACGGGCCGCCTGACCACGCCCTGGAGCGCCCACGCCCAGAGCGCCGTCAACAGCGCGTAGCCGATGATGTGGCCGAGCTTTCGGCCCACGATCACCCACCAGGCATGGTGCGCCCCCGCGGGCTGTGCCGAGAACCAGAAGATCACACCCATCAGGGCGATTGGCGCAAGGGCGCAGAGCAGGGCGCGGTTGCGGCGATTCAACGCAACGCCGCCCGGCCCGCTAAAACGGATGTAGTGATCTCGGTCACCTCCAAGTCACGTTACGCGGTGGTCGCGCTGGCCGAGCTGGCGCGCGCGGGCGAGAGCCCGATGCCGATCGGCCAGGTCGCCGAGCGCCGCGGCATCCCGGTCCAGTTCCTCGAACAGCTCTTCTCGACGCTGCGCCGAGCCGGGATCCTGGTCAGCCACCGCGGCGCCAAGGGCGGCTACACGCTGGCCCGGCCGGCGGATCAGATCAACGTCCTCGAGGTCGTTCAGGCACTCGACGGCGTGGTCGGCCAGGAGGGCAAGGAGGCCGGTGGGATCTGGGAGGAGGGGGTGGAGTCGTTGCGCGCGACCTTCCGCTCCACGACGATCGCCGACATCGCCCGCCGCGAGGCCGAGGAGGCCGGCGCGGGCATGTACCACATTTAGATCTCACGTCCGACTCCGCATAGATACGCCGAAAACGCCCCGCTGGACCCCGCTGGATCACGCCTGGCATTGGCGCCCACTGGCGCACAACTGGCGCAACGGGCAACGGGGTGACCACCGCTTTGCATGGGAAAGCAGCACCGCCGCAGCGAGATACTGCGTGGGCGATGTCGGAAGAGAACGTCGAGGTGGTGCGGCGCTACGTAGGCGTGGCCCGGGTCTAGCGCGAAGGATCCCGCCTCTAGCTCCAGGCGGCTGCCCAGGCGTCCTGGTCGACCTTGTTCTCGAACCGGACCACCTTGCCGTCGCGCATGGTGTTGCGGTGCTCGAACGGTGCATCGAGCACCGCGCCGCTCTTGCTCTTGCCCTTGAAGCGTCCCTTGACGACGACGGTGTCGCCCTGGTCCTCTACCTCATCGATGTCCGCCGAGAACTCATCGAAGTTCTCGGGCACGGTCGCGAACACGTCCTGGGCGACGCTGTCGGGCCCCGTGAACGTCCCGGAGGGAGCGCTGCCGCCGCCGGGCTCGATCCACTCGATCTGATCGTCATAAGCGACCAGCACGGCTGGGATGTCGCCCTGGTTGAAGCTCTCGTAGGCGGCTTTAACTGTGGCCACGTCTTGCTCTGACATATCTTCTCCTCGCAGAGGGAAACCGTTCAGCCAACCCTATTGCAGGGAGGGCGTCGCGTCATGCTGAACAAGTGAGCCGTCGTGCGGGCGGCGGTGGCCTCGCTGCCGCCCGCGAGCAGGTCGTTACTGGCGGATCCAGTGGCGCACAGAGGCTGGATATGGCTTCAGGATGCGGCGTCCGCGCCCAGGTTCGGGAGGTACCACATCTAGCTCCGGCAACGGCAAACCCCCGATACCTGACCCGGTTCCGGTAGTTTTGTTCGGTGGCCGGGTCCAATGGAACGACTGCGACGCTGCGGGTCGGAGCCGAGAGCTCCGCCGTGGTCGGCAACACGCCGCTCGTGGCGCTCCCGCGCCTCGGCGCCGAGCTGCCCGGCGAGGTCGTCGCGAAGCTCGAGTTCTTCAATCCCGGCGGTTCGGTCAAGGACCGGATCGGCGTCGCGATGATCGATGCCGCCGAGCGCGACGGGTTGCTGGAGCCCGGTCGCTCGGTGATCGTCGAGCCCACCAGCGGGAACACCGGTATCGCGCTGGCCCTGGTCGCCGCGGCGCGTGACTACCGGCTGATCCTGACGCTGCCCGAGGGCATGAGCCGCGAGCGGACCGCGCTGCTCCGCACCTACGGGGCCGAGGTCCACGAGACGCCCTCGCTCGGCGGCATGAACGAGGCCGTGGAGCTGGCCAATCGTCTCGCCAAGGAGCACGACGGGTTCATCCCGCAGCAGTTCTCCAACCCGGCCAACCCAGAGATCCATCGCCGCACGACGGCGGAGGAGATCTGGCGGGATCTCGACGGCCAGGTCGATGCGTTCGTCGCCGGCGTCGGCACCGGTGGCACGATCACCGGCGTGGGCCAAGTGCTCAAGGAGCGCCGGCCCGACGTCAGGATCGTCGGCGTCGAGCCGGCGGCCTCGCCGGTGCTCTCGGGTGGACAGCCAGGCGCGCACAAGATCCAGGGCATCGGTGCGGGCTTCGTGCCGGACGTGCTCGATCGGGACGTGATCGACGAGATCGTCGGGGTGAGCGATGAGGACGCGCTCGACACGGCGCGCGACTCGGCCCAGCGCGAGGGCCTGTTGATCGGCATCTCGGCGGGCGCCGCCGTGCGGGCGGCGCTCGATCTCGCCGCGCGCGAGGAGATGGCCGGGAAGCGGATCGTCGTGATCGTGCCCGACTCCGGTGAGCGATACATGTCGCTGCCGTTCTTCGCCCCGTAAGAGCGGCTCCGCCGCCCTAAGCTTCTGGGCATGCTTGGCCTGGGAACGCTCCGACGCGTGCTCAAGGAGGTGTCGGCCGACGTCGCTTCGGCGCGCGAACGCGACCCCGCCGCGCGCGGGATCGGGACACTCGAGATCCTCACCGGCTGGGCCGGGGTGCAGGCACTGCTCGCCCACCGCGCCGCCCACGCCCTCTGGGAGGCCGATGTCCCGCTCGTTCCCCGGACGATCGCCTACACCAGCCGGGCGATCACGGGGGTCGAGATTCACCCGGCGGCCAGGATCGGATCCGACTTCTTCATCGATCACGGCTCCGGCGTGGTGATCGGGGAGACCTCCGAGATCGGCGACCGGGTGACGCTCTACCAGGGGGTGACGCTGGGCGGCACCGGTTTCGCACGCGGGAAGCGCCACCCCACGCTCGACGACGACGTCACGGTCGGCTCGGGCGCCAAGCTGCTCGGGCCCGTGACCGTCGGGAGGAACGCGAAGGTCGGCGCCAACACCGTCGTGATCGAGGACGTGCCGCCGCAGACCACTGTCGTCGGCAACCCCGGGCATCCCGTTCGCGTCGAGGGGCGTCCCGTCGAGGGACCGGACACAGATTGGATCCACCTGCCCGACCCGATCGCGGAGGCGCTGAAGGAGCTCTCCGAGCGGATCGCGGAGCTCGAGAAACGGCTCGCGGACGCCACCGGGGAGGCCGCCAGGGAGGCGGACGTCACCGAGCTGCGGCCCAAGAAGGGGCCGAGCTCCGCCGGTGGGTGACCGCATTCTCAAGCGACTCTCGCCGATCGTGGCGCTGCTCGCCGCGTTCGCGCTCGCTTCCTGCGGCGGGGGCGGTGACGGTGGAAGCACGAGCTCCGCGGCCGGCAACCCCGCCGAGGAGGCCCAGGTCGCTCAGGCCATCCGGACCTCGATCATGAGCTCCGACCCCGCCGACTGCATCAAGCTGGAGACGCTGCGCTTCATGGAGCAGATCCACTTCACGAGGGGCCAAGCCGCGGTCAAGGCCTGTCAGGCGGACGCCCCCGACACCAGTGACGATCCCGACTCGATCGACGTCGAGAACGTGATCGTCCAAGGCGACAGAGCCACGGCGGACGCATCGTCTACAGGTGGCGGCTTCGACGGCTCCACCCTTGCGCTGGCGCTGATCAAGGAGGGCGACCAGTGGAAGCTCGACGAGATCACGGCCATACCCGACTTCGATCTCCAGGCTTTCGAAAAGGCCTTCACCCAGCGGCTCGTCACCAACGAGGGCGTCCAGGCCCAGGCGGTCGGTTGCGTCACCAACGCCCTCAACCAGGCCGGTCCGACCGTGGTCAAGGCCGCCCTGATCAGTGGCAACTCCTCACACCTGCTCAATCTGATCGGCCCCTGTCTTTCCGGCTCGAACGCCGGTTAGACTGCCGCCGCCCTCGACCCCTCCGAAAGGGTCCGCATGCGTCCCGCCCGCTGGTCTCTGCTCCTGGCCGCCTCGATCACGGCCGCAGCGCTTCTCGCCGCCTGCGGCGGTGGTGGGGGAAGCGATGACAACGCGCAGATCACGGACCTGATCCAGACCTCCGTCAAGAGCAGCGATCCGGCCGACTGCACGAAGCTGCAAACCCAGCAGTTCGTCGAGCAGACCGAGCTGCAGAGCGGACAGGCGGCGATCCAGGAGTGCCAGAAGGACGCGGCGGACACGAGTGACGACCCCGACTCTGTCGACGTCACCGACGTCACCTCGAGCGGAGACACCGGCTCGGCCACCGTCACATTCCACGGCGGCAGCTTCGACGGCTCGACCCTGACGGTGGCCGTGATCAAGGACGGCGATCAGTGGAAGCTGGACAAGATCACGGACATCCCGACCTTCAACTTCCCGGCGATGGTCCAGGCTCTCTCGACCAGGCTGAATTCGGACACGAGCATTCCGCCTCAGGTGGCCACCTGCATCGCCCAGGCGTTCAACAGTGCCGGCGCGGACAAGGTGAAGAGCGTGATCCTGAGCGGCAGCGGGGACCAGCTCACCGCGCTGTTCTCGACCTGCGCGCCGAGCGGCTGAGCGGGCCGGGGCGGGGACTATCCTCGCCTCCGTGCCCGAAGCGAAGCCGATAGAGGTCGGTGCCGACCAGGTTGAGCGCCTGCTGGCGGGTCTCAATGGCCCGCAGCGCGAGGCCGTCACCTTCGGCGAGGGACCGCTGCTGATCCTGGCCGGAGCCGGCTCGGGCAAGACGCGCGCCCTGACGCACCGAATCGCCTGGCTCCTGGCCACAGGCCGAGCCCATCCGAACCAGATCCTCGCGATTACCTTCACCAACAAGGCAGCGGATGAGATGCGCGAGCGCGTGTCCTCATTGGTTGGGGGGGTCTCACGGCGGATGTGGGTGATGACCTTTCACGCCGCCTGCGCGCGGCTGCTCCGGATCGAGGCCGAGCGGCTCGGCTACACGAGCCGCTTCACGATCTACGACGAGGCCGACTCACTGCGCATGCTGAAGCGCTGCCTCGAGGAGCTCGAGGTCGACACCAAGCGCTATCCGCCCCGAGCGGTCCGCGCACGGATCTCCGACGCAAAGAACCAGCTGATCGACGCCGAGACCTACCAGGAGCAGGTGGGCGGGCCGTTCGAGGACCTGGTCGGGCAGGCCTACCGCCTCTACGAGCGCCGGATGCTCGACGCGAACTCGATGGACTTCGACGACCTGCTGATGCGGACCGTGAACGTGCTGGAGCTCTTCGAGGACGTCCGCCGCCGCTACCGCGAGCGCTTCCGCTGGATCCTGGTGGACGAGTATCAGGACACCAACCACGCTCAGTACCGGCTGCTCCAGCTGCTGGCCGGGCAGGACGGGAACCTGACGGTCGTCGGCGACGAGGATCAGTCGGTTTACGGGTTCCGAGGCGCCGAGGTCCGCAACATCCTCGAGTTCGAGGCTGACTTCCCGGACGCGCACGTGGTCAGGCTCGAGCAGAACTACCGCTCGACCGAGACGATCCTGCAGGCAGCCAACGCCGTCATCTCGCACAACACCGGACGCTTGGGCAAGCACCTCTGGTCCGACCTCGGCGAGGGCGAGAGGATCCACGTCGCCGAGCTGGAGGACGAGCACGCCGAGGCGCGCTTCGTCGCCGGCGAGATCGAGGAGCTGATCGACCAGCACGGCATGACCCGCGACGAGATCGCGGTCTTCTACCGGACCAACGCGCACAGCCGGGTGCTCGAGGACATCCTGGTCCGCTACGAGCTTCCCTACCAGGTGATCGGCGGGACGAAGTTCTACGAGCGCGCCGAGATCAAGGACGCCGTCGCCTACCTCCAGCTCCTCGTCAACCCCGCCGACGAGGTCTCCTTCTCGCGGGTGATCAACTCGCCGCGGCGCGGCATCGGCGACACCAGCCAGGGCCGCCTGCTCGCCCATGCGAACACGACCGGTCGCACGATCTGGGAGATCGCCACCGAGCCGGAGGCGGTCCCAGGGCTCGCCGCCGCGGCGATCAAGTCGATCGGCCGGTTCACCGAGCTGATCGAGGAGCTCCGCGCAGAGTTCGAGAACGGATCCGTCGCGGAGCTGCTGCGTGCCCTGCTCGAGCGCTCGGGCTACCTCGACGCGCTGCGGGCGGAGCGAACCATCGAGGCCGAGGGCAGGATCGAGAACCTCGAGGAGCTGGTCGGGGTCGCCGCGGAGTTCGACGCCAACCGGGAGGTCGAGGGTCCCTCGGAGATCCCGCCGCTGGAGGAGTTCCTCCAGGCGATCTCGCTCTACACCGACCAGGACGATATGAGCCGGGACGAGTCCAAGGTGACTCTG
Organism: uncultured Solirubrobacterales bacterium; assembly: GCA_963774305.1. Classification (GTDB taxonomy): domain Bacteria; phylum Actinomycetota; class Thermoleophilia; order Solirubrobacterales; family 70-9; genus DASUPK01. The sequence continues at coordinate 250,768 of CAVZEM010000003.1, forward strand.
ATGACCCTGCACAACGCCAAGGGTCTCGAGTACGACGCCGTCTTCATCATCGGCTGCGAGGAGGGCGTCTTTCCACACTCGCGCTCGCTCGAGGAGGGCAACGAGGAGGAGGAGCGGCGGCTCGCCTACGTCGGCATCACGCGGGCGCGCAAGCGCCTCTGGATGACCCATGCGCGAAGCAGGCGCCTTTTCGCCGGGCGCGAGACCGGCTTCCCGTCGCGCTTCCTCTCAGAGCTGCCCGACGACCTGGTCGAGCGGGAGGGCACCCAGGAGCAGGCGATCACCGGGTGGTCGCTGGGCGGGACGACAGGCCCGACCCCGAAGGCCGATCCCTCGCTCTCCTTCGCCACGGGTGACGACATCGTCCACGCGAGCTTCGGCGACGGCGTCGTCACGGCGGTCGAGCCGGGGGGCGTGATTGTCGTCCGCTTCGCCGGGGATGGTGCCGAGCGCAAGCTGATGGCCGACTACGCACCGTTGAGGAAGGCGTCATGAGCGCCACCGTGATCGACGGCAAGGCCGTCGCCGCCTCCGTCCGGGAGCGGGTCCGCGGAGAGGTCGAGCGGGTGAGGGCCGATCTCGGCAGGCCGCCCGGGCTTGCCACGGTTCTGGTCGGCGACGACCCGGCCTCGGCGATCTACGTCCGCCGCAAGCGAGAGGCGTGCACGGAGGTCGGGATCCGGTCCTTCCACTACGAGCCCGACGGCTCCGCTTCCCAGGAGGAGCTGCTCGATCTGGTCGGCGAGCTCAACGACTCGGATGAGGTCGACGGCATCCTGGTCCAGCTTCCGTTGCCCGACCAGATCGACTCCGCCGCGATCGTCAACGCCCTCGACCCGGACAAGGACGTCGACGGGCTCACCCCGATCAGCGCCGGGAGGCTGGCTCGCGGTGAGCCCGGCCTGGTGTCGTGCACGCCGCGGGGCATCATGGAGCTGCTCTCCTCGATCGGCGTGGACCCGGCCGGCAAGGAGGCGGTGATCGTCGGCCGCTCGAACCTGGTGGGCAAGCCGATCTTCTCCCTGCTGCTAGGCGCCAACGCGACGGTGACGATCTGCCACAGCCGCACGCGCGACCTGGGCGAGGTCTGCAGGCGGGCCGAGATCCTCGTTGCGGCCGTGGGGCAGCCGCGGCTGATCGCCGGCGACATGATCCGCTCCGGCGCGACGGTCATCGATGTGGGCACCAACCGCACCGACGACGGTCTCGTCGGAGATGTCGACTTCGACGCCGCCGTCGAGGTGGCCGGAGCGATCACGCCGGTGCCCGGCGGTGTGGGACCGATGACGATCGCGATGCTCTTGGCCAACACCGTCCGGGCCGCACGACTTCGTCATCAAGACGCGGCCACCTTGGGCTGATCCCGCCCGCTTGGGGGTGGTTGAATCACTCCGTCAAATCCATCGACGGAGGCTGAATGGACTCATCAAGGTTGCGTACGGGCGAGATTGTCGCCGGCATCGGCGGCGTCGCCCTGTTCGTGTTCCTGTTCTTCGATTGGTTCGGAGGCGGCGCGGAGGTGACCGGCAGCCTGGTGAACGGCACCGCGACGCTTTCGCATCCGGGCATCAGCGGCTGGGATGCGCTGACCGACCTGCCGGGCTTCCTGATCATCCTGTCGGGGGTCGCCGGGATCGCGCTGGCATACCTGGCCGCAGCCGGGCAGCGCGTGAATGTCCCAGTCCGGCGCGGCGCGACCACGGCCCTGTTGGGCACGTTGGCCGTGCTCCTGATCCTCTGGAGGATGTTCGCGGGCTCGCCGACGCTGAAGATCGGTGTGTTCCTGGGCCTCGGCGCCGCGATCGCCATCACCGCCGGCGCCCTGATGGCGCTCGGCGAGGACGGCTTCCAGCTGCTGGTCCCCGTCGCCGGCGGCCGCCCCCGCGCGGCCTCGGCCAGCGCGCCGGCGGCGAGGCCTGCGCCTCCTCCGGCCGCGGCTCCGGCCAAGAGCGGATCGCGCTCGGGTGGCTCCACGACGACCAAGCGCTCGAGCTAAGAAGCGCCAGGGCTCCAAGAAGACGAAGAGCTCGAGTGGCTCCACGAAGACGAAAAGCTCGAGTGGCTCGACCACGAAGAAGCGCTCGACGGCCAAGAAACCGGCCGCCCGCAAGAAGTCGAGCGCATCCCGCTCGAGCAGCAAGAAGAAGTAGCCGGCTGGGATATCCGGCCATTCGGTCGTTGCGCTCGCCGGGAGCCGGGCGCGGCAGCCGTGTTCACATTCCCCGGCCTGTGTAGGGTCACGGCGCTCGCGCTTGATGCAAGGGGCGCGCGACCCGTCAAATCTCGGAGGACCAAACATGACTGGAAGGTTGTCTCAGGGGCAGTTGATCGCGGGGATCGGAGCCGCCGTGCTGTTGGTCGCGATGTTCCTGCCCTGGATAGGGGTGAGCGGACCGTCGCTCCCGTCGGGAGTCACCTTGCCGCCCGGCGTGGCGAATGCCGCCGGCAGCACATCCGACAACGTCTGGAAGGGCTCGACGCTCGACATCTATCTGCTGATCACGGTGATCGTGGCCGCGCTGCCCGTGCTGCTTGCCCTCACCGACAGCGCCGAGGAGTTCTCGTTCGTGTCGGCCGCCACCTTCCTGCTCGGGGTGGTCGCGGTGATCCTGATCGCAGCGTTCCTGACCATCGACTTCCCGGACGGCGCGGATCGCAAGATCGGCGCGTTCATCGGCCTGGCGGCCGCCCTCGCGATCGCGTTCGGCGGATTCCGGGCGATGCAGGAAGAGGTCGCCGGGGAGATATAGGCTCGGCCCTCAAGCAGACGAAGAGGAGGCCAATTGGACGCGAACAGGTTGTCTCAGGGTCAGCTCGTCGCCGCGATTGCGGCGATCGCCCTGTTCATCATCAGCTTCCTGCCCTGGTTCGGCGTTTCCGGAGCCGTGACCGTCGGCGGGACGACGATCGGCGGATCGAAGAACTTCAGCCTCTGGGAGGCTGAGAATCCGCTCGACATCTACCTGCTGATCGTGATTCTCGTGGCGCTGGTGCCGGCCGTGCTGGCCCTGATGGGCGACGGAGCCGACGCGCCGATGGCGTCGATGGCGGCCGCTCTCCTGGGCGGAGTTGGCACGCTGCTCATCCTGTACCAGGTGTTCGACACGCCGGGTGACGCGGACCGGAAGATCGGCCTGTTCCTGGGCCTGATCGCGTGCGCCGGAGTCGCGGTGGGCGGCTACCTGACTATGCAGGAGACCGGGGGAGGCGAGCGCTACTGAAGCGAGGCCTGAGGCCGGGCGAGCTGGTCGGGGCCGTCGGCGGCCTCGGCCTGCTCGTCGCCGGCTTCCTGCCCTGGTACTCGGTGGGCGGCGAGAACGCCACCGCCTGGCAGGCGTTCAGCGTCACCGACCTGATCCTCGCGATCGCGGCGATCGTGGGGATGTCCGTGGCGGCCTGCGTCCTGTTTCGTATCTCGGTCAGCTATCCGGTCGCCGGGTCCTCCGTCGCAACCGGCTTCGGCGCTCTGGCGCTGGTCCTCATCGTCTACCGGCTGATCGACCCACCCGGCGGCGATGGGGTCGACGTCGAGTTCGGCGCCTGGCTGGGCCTGGCCTGCGCGGCCGCCATCACCGTCGGCGGTTATCTCGGCATGCAGCCGATGAAGGCGCCGAAGGCCGCGTCACCCGCCTAGCGACGAGCCCACGTCGCCGGCCACGTGTGCGGCGCAGGCGATGATCGTCATCATCGGGTTGACCCCGACCGATGTCGGCAGCAGGCTCGCGTCCGCCACGTAGAGGTTCTCGATTCCACGGACCGCGCCGCGCGGGTCGCAGACGCTGGTGTCGGGGTCAGAACCCATCCGGGCGCTGCTCATCGGGTGGAAGGCCTCGAGGCGCAGGTCGGCAGGCTTCAGGCTCATCGACTCGAACTCGGCGAGCTTGCCGCGTGGGATGACCGAGACCGGCCCGACGTTGGGATAGACCTCGGTCGCCCCGGCGGCGAAGTGCACCTCGGCGGCACGTGCGATGCCGAACTGGATCGTCTTTGCCTCTTCCTCCAGCAGCTTGTAGGAGAGGCGCAGGGATCCGCTGGAGCTGAGACCGACCCGGCCCTCCGAGCGGTCGTGCAGATGGACGCCGATCGAGGCGATGTTGCCGAAGTGGGCGACGCGATCCGAGAAGGCGGCGCCGACCCCCGGCAGCCATTGCGCGCCGAAGGAGAGCGGGGTGAAGGTCGCCTCGAGCAGGATGCCCTCCGGCTGCCACTGATCGACGTAGTAGCTCTGCATGACGCCGTCCCAGCCCCGGACCTCCTCCTCGTACCGCGCGCCGATCCAGGCGGCGGGGTGGATGTGGAGGTGCCTGCCGAGGGCGGGGTGGGTGATCCCCGAGCGGAGCAGGAGCTCTGGCGTGCCGAAGGCGCCGCCGGCGCTGATCACCGCCTTCGCGCGCACCTGCCAGTCGCGACCCCCAGGCGGCCGTCCGTTGCGCGACGTCTCCTGCGGCCCGGTCGTCGGGAGTCCAGCCCGGCAGGCGAGGCCGGTCGCCCATCCGTCCTCGGTGAGGATGCGCTGGACCTGGACCCCAGCCCGAACGCGCGCTCCGGCCGCCACTGCGCGCGGGAGATACGAGACGTGTGTGGCCCGCTTGGCGTCGATCCGGCACCCGAGCGGGCAGGAGCTGCACTGCACGCACCGACCGGCGTTGCGGGAGATCGGGCCGCCGCTGGCGCCGAGGGCCGCCGCTCCCTCCGCACAGAGCTGGCCGTTGCGGCCGAGGGTCTCGAGGTCGAGTGGCGTCACGGCCAGCATCTCCTCGGCTGCCGCATAGAGCGGGTCGAGGTCGCCGGCCCACCGGATGCCCTCGCCCCGCTGCCATTCGTCGAGTACCTCGGCGGGCGCACGGAAGCAGGTCCCCGAGTTGATCACCGTGGTCCCACCGACGGTGCGGCCGACCGGGATGGGGATGGCGGGCTTGCCCATGGCGATGGTCATCCCGCCGTCGCGGTAGAGCAGGGGCAGACCTTCCAGCGGGTCGGTTGGATAGGTCGCCTTATCGACGTACGGCCCGGACTCGAGCACCATCACGTCGAGTCCGGCCTCGGCCAGGATCGCCGCGGCGGCGGCCCCGCCCGCGCCGGAGCCGACGATTGCGACGTCGCAGTCCTCTCCGGCGCCGTGTGGCTCGAGATCCCCAACGCCGGTCGAGGATGGCTGCGGGGCGCCCTCGGCCACCGCGCAGCGGGACTCGAACCCGACGGCACGTCGTACGCGCTCATCGCGCGCCCAGCCGACCATCGCGAGCAGTTTCGCCAGCAAGAGGAGGTCGCGGTAGAGCGAAAAGCGCGAGCCCTCCATCTTCGCCATGTACTGGGAGCGCGCCTCGACGCTCATCCGGCTGAAGCGCCAGGGGAAGGGGAGGAATTCGATCACCCGAAACGCGAGGCGAACCACCTGCACCGTGCGGGCCGGCATGCGCGAGAGGAAACGCGCGAGCGGCTCGGCGACCGGGACCTCGGCCCCGGCTGCCGGCAGGCCGTCCTCACCAGGGGCGATCGCCTCCGCGATCGCTCGCAGAGTTCTGAGCTCGGCGGCCCGGAGCCCCGGCGGGCGCCTTCAGGGAGGGGCGGCTGGGGAGCCGACCCGGCCGGCCAGCGACCAGAGCAGCAGCGATGCGAAGACGAGGGAGCCATCGACGATGCCGTTCAGCAGATAGGCGAAGACGTCGTCCTCGATGAAGAAGATCAGCGAGGTGATCGACGAGGCGGCTTTGCCGGCGGCGAGGGCGAGGATCATCGGCCGGTAGCGGACGACGTCGGTGGACGCGATCCAGGCGAGGAACGTGATCACCACCATGTAGGCGAAGCCGAGGGAGAGCCAGAGGCGCTCCTCGGTCTTCGGGGCCGGCGTGTGGAAGCCGAAATGGTGGCCCAGCTCGGTGATGCGATCGAGCGTCCCGTCCGGCCAGGCGATGAAGAAGAAGCCGGTGATCGCGAACCCGATCGCCATCAGGCGCAGGCTCAGGACGACGAAGCGCTCGGCTTTCTCCCCCGTCATGGCGGGGGATCCTATGTGACGCCCTGCCGTGCGGGTCCTGTCGCCGAATTTCATCGACACGCGCAAGAGCGCGTGTCGAGGGTGAAATTCGGCGCCACCCGCACGAGAAGCGGTACCTATGATCAGCGCATGATCGATCGAGAGCAGGTTCTGCACGTCGCCAAGCTCGCGAGGCTGAAGCTGACGGGCGACGAGGTTGAGAGGATGGCCAGCGAGCTCTCGGGGATCCTCGAGCATGTCGAGCGCATCTCCGGGCTCGACCTCGACGGGGTTGAGCCCACCTCTCACGTGATCGCTCTCGAGAACGTGTTCCGGCCCGATGAGCCTCGGCCGAGCTGGGATCGCGACGAGGTTCTGGAGAGCGCGCCCGATCCGGCCTCCGGCGCCTTCCGCGTCCCCTCGCCTCAGGCGTAGATGGCGAGCGAGGCGATCGACCTCACGGTCGCGGAGGCGGCCGATCGAATCCGCTCCGGCGAGCTCTCGGCGGACGAGTACTTCGACGCGTACCGCGAGTCCGCCGCAGGCGACTCGCTGAACGCCTTCCTCTGGACGGCCGATGAGCCTGAGGACGCAGGCGAGGGCCCCCTCGGAGGCATCCCGGTCGCGGTCAAGGACATCTTCTGCACCCAGGGCATCCCGACGACCGCAGGATCGCGGATCCTGGAGGGGTACAGGCCGTCGTACACGGCCACGGCCGTTCGTAAGCTGCGCGAGGCCGGAGCGCGTGTTCTCGGCAAGGCGAACATGGACGAGTTTGCGATGGGGTCCTCGAACGAGAACTCCGGCTACGGGCCGGTACTGAACCCGTGGGACTCCGGCCGGGTACCGGGGGGATCGTCTGGAGGCAGCGCGGCGGCGGTCGCCGGTCGCCTGGCGCCCTGCGCGATCGGCACGGACACCGGAGGATCGATCCGCCAGCCCGCCGCGCTCTGTGGGATCGTCGGGATGAAGCCCACATATGGGGCCGTCTCGCGTTACGGGATGATCGCCTTCGCCTCGTCACTCGATCAGTGCGGCCCCCTGACCAGGGACGTCACCGACGCCGCGTTGATCCTGCAGGCGGTCGAAGGGCGCGATCCATGCGACTCGACGTCTCTGGGCATCGATGGCGGGGTCGAGCTCCCCAGTCGGGAGGACCTGAAGGGGCTCAGGTTCGGCATCCCCAAGGAGCTCGCCTCGGAGGCCGAGGGGATCGAGTCAGGCGTCAAGGAGGTCTTCGAGCGCACCGTCGCGCTGATCGAGGAGCTCGGCGGCGAGGTCTCGGAGACCGAGCTGCCCCACGCCCCGCACGGCATCTCGGCCTACTACGTGCTCGCCCCGGCCGAGGCCTCGGCCAACCTGGCGCGCTTCGACGGCGTTCGCTACGGGATGCGGGTCAACGCCGACGACCTCACCGAGATGTACGAGGAGACCCGCGCCAAGGGCTTCGGCGCCGAGGTGAAGCGCCGGATCATGCTCGGCACCTACGCGCTTTCCTCCGGCTACTACGAGGCCTACTACGGCCGCGCGCAGCGGGTCCGGACCAAGATCGCGGAGGACTTCTCCAAGGCCTTCGAGAGCTTCGACTTCGTCGTCACGCCGACGTCGCCGACCGTCGCCTTCAAGCTCGGTGCGAAGACCGACGACCCACTGGCGATGTACATGAATGACTACTGCACGGTGCCGATGCCCCTGGCGGGGATCCCGGCGATCTCGATCCCGGCTGGGGTGGCGCCTCCCGACGATGGCGGGCCTGAGCTGCCGGTCGGATTCCAGATCGCCGGGCCGGCGTTCAGCGACTCGGCGATGCTCGACGCCGCGAATGCCCTGGAGGGCGCGATCGGCTTCCGCCGCGACGGAGGCGGAGAGTGAGGTACTCGACGCCGATGACCGACGACGAGTTCCGCCATGCGGTCCAGGAGGCGCTGGACTCCCTCCCGCCCGAGATCGCGTCGAGGCTCACCAACGTGGCGGTGATCGTCGAGGACCGCCATCCAAGCGGCCGGCTGCTCGGCCTCTTCGATCCCAGGGGCGGCCTGCAGCGGATCATCATCTACCGCGAGCACCACACCAACGCCGAGAGCGTCCGGCAGACGGTGCTCCACGAGATCGGGCACTACTTCGGTGCAGACGAGGCGACCGTGCGCGGGTGGGGCCTCTGATGGCGGAATACGAGGCCGTAATCGGCCTGGAGATACACGTCCAGCTCTCCACCAAGACCAAGATGTTCTGCGGCTGCGCTCTCTCCTTCGGCGACGAGCCCAACGCCCACACGTGTCCGGTCTGTCTCGGGCACCCAGGGACCCTGCCCACGATGAACGAGGAGGCGATCCGCTACGCGCTGATGATCGCCGCGGCGCTCGAGTGCGAGGTCCCGGAGCGCTCCGAGTTCGCCCGCAAGAACTACTTCTATCCGGACCTGCCGAAGGGCTACCAGATCAGCCAGTACGACCAGCCGATCGCCGTCAACGGGCGTCTCGGCGACGTCCGGATCCACCGGGCGCACCTGGAGGAGGACGCCGCCAAGCTGACGCACGTCGGGGAGTCCGGCCGAATCCACGGCTCCGGGGCGTCGCTCGTCGACTTCAACCGAGGCGGCACCCCCCTCGTCGAGATCGTCACCGAGCCGGACATCCGCTCCGCCGCCCAGGCACGGGAGTGGGCCCAGCTGCTTCGCACGACGATCCGCCAGCTGGGCGTCTCGGACGTGAACATGGAGGAGGGGAGCCTGCGCGTGGACGGCAACATCTCGATTCGCCCGGCCGGGTCCGACGAGCTCGGCGTGAAGACCGAGCTCAAGAACATGAACAGCTTCCGGTTCCTGGAGCGAGGGATCGAGGCCGAGCTCCTCCGGCAGCGGGAGCTGCTCGAGGGCGGGGAGGAGGTCGTCCAGGAGACCCTCCACTTCGACCCGAATGACGGCTCCCTGACCTCATTGCGCTCGAAGGAGTACGCGCACGACTACCGCTACTTCCCGGAGCCGGACCTGGTCCCGGTCGTGCCGACCGAGCAGATGCTGGCCGACGCCCGCGAGTCGCTGCCCGAGCTGCCGGCGGCGCGTCGCGAGCGCTACGTGACGGAGGTGGGCCTCTCGGAGGAGGCGGCCTCGACTCTGGCCTTCCAGGCGGAGCTCGCCGAGTACTTCGAGCGCGCCGTGGCCGCGGCCGACGGCACGCCGGCCAAGGCAATCGCCAACTGGGTCACCGGCGAGCTCGTCGCCGCCCTGCGGCAGGCCGGGGCGGAGGAGGATCCACTCGCCTCCAATGCGACGCCCGAGGCCGTCGCCGCGCTCGCCGGTCTCGTCGAGACGAAGACCATCTCCCATGGCGCGGGAAAGCAGGTGTTGACGAGGCTGGTCGAGGGCGGGGGCGATCCGGCTGAGATCGTCGAGCGGGAGGGTCTGGCCCAGATCTCGGATTCCTCGGAGCTCGAGGGAATCGTCGACCGGGCGATCGAGGCCGAGCCCGAGGCCGCGGACCAGGTCCGCCAGGGCAACGACAAGGCGATCGGCCGGATCGTCGGCGCCGTGATGAAGGAGTCGAAGGGCCGGGCCGACGGGGGAACCGTCACCAAGCTGATCAAGGAGCGACTCTAGAGGCCGCTCAGCGCTTCAGCAGCTTGACCTTCGGCATGACCGGGCGCCGACTTTAGGCATAACCTCGGCGGATGGCCGGAGCTCCATACGTGCTGATCGCCGTGCTCTTCGGCCTCGCCACGGGATTCGTGGGGCGCGGCAAGGGCAGCTCGTTCTTCATCTGGTTCCTGATCGGGACCGTGGTGCCGATCTTCGGGCTGATCGCGGCGATCCTCTATCGCTCGGAGCATGAGGAGCCCGAGCGCCAGTGCCCGACCTGCAACAACGTCGTGAAGCTGCACGTCCAGGTCTGCCCGCGCTGCGGAACGGACCTCTACCTGCCCGAGCCGTCGCAGGTCCGTCCCGGACCCGCCCACCGCTCTACCTCAGCCAGGTCCTGACGATCGCGTTGGTGAAGCCCAGGCCGTAGCGCATCACGGCCGGCTTCTTCGAGTGGCCGTGGGTGCGCTTGGCCACCGTGACCGGGACCTCCTTCGCCGGGACTCCGCGCTTGATCGCCTCAATCAGGAACTCCGAGGTATGGAACTGCTCCTGGCGAAGGACGAGCTGCGGAAGGACCGAGGTGCGGACGGCGCGGTAGCCGTTGGAGCAGTCGGAGACCTTGGTTCGGGTGATGAAGGAGACGACCTTGTTGAAGAAGACGATTCCCAATTCCCGCGAGCGGGAATTGGGGTCGGCATCGCCGAGGACCCGCGAGCCGTGGGCGACGTCCACCTCGTCGTCCAGCACAGGTTTCACCAGGCGCTCCATCTCGCTCGGCAGATGCTGTCCGTCGGCGTCGAGGGTGACGACCACAAGCGCTCCGGACTCGGCCATCAGGCGGTACCCGGTGCGCAGCGCGGCGCCACCGCCCCGGTTGATCACGTGGCGCGCGACCACGGCGCCGGCCTTGGCGGCGGCCTCACTGGTGTCGTCGCGCGATCCGTCATCCACCACGAGCACCGCGGTCTTCTCGCCGCAGACCTCCGGAGGAATCTGCCGAACCACGTCGCCGACGCTCTCGGCCTCGTTGTAGGCGGGGATGACGACGGCGATCTTGTCGCGGAATCTCTCGGGCAGGCGTGCCCCGCGGAACTCCTCCCAGGCGAGGCCCTCCAGCAGGGCCGAGAGCTGCTGGTTCATTCGCGCGCTCTCGGTCAATGCCCGCAGGACGAGCATGAACAGGATCACGATCGCGAAGACGGCGAGACCGAGGATCCGGCCGCCATTTCCCTTCTCGAACGCGAAGGCCGAGAGCAGCTTGTTGAGCAGCTCCGTGCCGGAGATCACCAGCAGCGCAAGGCCGCCGAAGATCGAAAGCAGCACGGCGCCATTCGACAGCGAGCGCCGGCGCCAGACCGCAAACGCGATCAGCAGCACGCCGAGGGCGAGCCCGAACGCGCGGAGCGCGGTCAGCTCCTCGGGGAGGATCGAGGCGATCGGGGCAAGATCCGTCAAGGCGGCGGCAGAATAGCCGTGCCCAGGCCACCCGGCGGGCATGACGATGCGCCGTCCGGGCCGCTACTCTGCCCCGTCTCATGCGCGTCCTCATCCTCGGGGGCGACGGCTATCTCGGCTGGCCGACGGCGATGCGCTTCTCTGCCCGCGGCCACGAGGTGTCCGTCGTCGACAACTTCTCACGCCGCAAGTGGCACGAGCGGCATGGCACCGATTCCCTGACGCCGATCAGGGCGCTGAACGAGCGCATCTCCGCCTGGCACGAGGTATCCGGCAGCGAGATCCGTTCCTACGTCGGCGCGATCGAGGACCCCGCCTTCCTCGAGGAGGTGATCGTCGAGACCAAGCCCGAGGCCGTGATCCACTACGGCGAGCAGCCCTCGGCGCCGTACTCGATGGCCAACCGCGAGCAGGCGGTGGAGACGCAGTACACGAACGTGATCGGCACGCTCAACCTCCTCTTCTTCCTCCGCGATCACGCCCCTGACTGCCACCTGGTGAAGCTGGGGACGATGGGCGAGTACGGCACGCCCAATATCGACATCGAGGAGGGTTACATCGAGATCGAGCACAAGGGGCGCAAGGACACGCTTCCCTTCCCGAAGCTGCCCGGCTCGCTCTACCACCTCTCCAAGGTCCACGACTCTCACAACATCCACTTCGCCTGCCGGATCTGGGGTCTGCGCTCCACCGACCTGAACCAGGGCGTCGTCTACGGCATCGAGACCGACGAGACCGCCCAGGACGAGCGCCTCTGCACCCGTTTCGACTACGACGAGTGGTTCGGCACCGTGCTCAATCGCTTCTGCGTCCAGGCCGTCGTCGGCCACCCACTCACCGTCTACGGCAAGGGCGGCCAGACCCGCGGCTTCCTCAACATCCGCGACACGCTCCAGTGCGTCGAGCTGGCGGTCGAGAACCCGGCGGACGCCGGCGAGTTCCGCGTCTTCAATCAGTTCACCGAGCAGTTCTCCGTCACTGACCTGGCCGAGCTGGTGGAGCGCTCGGCCGCCGAGGTGGGCTTCGAGATCGACATCGATCACGTCGACAATCCGCGCGTCGAGGCCGAGGAGCACTACTACAACCCGGTTCACACGAAGCTGCTGGACCTGGGCCTGAAGCCGAGCTATCTCGGCGACGAGCTGGTCCGCTCGATGCTGAAGACGATCGAGCGCCACCGCGAGCGGGTGATCGACTCCGCGATCGACCCGCGGACGCAGTGGAAGCCGGGCTCCCCGGCCGGCGCCACCCGCTAGGGGTCCCGCAGGAGCTCACCCTGTCGGCGCAGCTCCGCGTCGAGGACCGCTCCAACACCGCGGATAACCATCATCCGGGCGAACGTTGTCGGGCGAACGCCATACAGATCCGCTCTTCCGCTCACGGTTGTTCGCGACGGCATGCGCATAGTCGGACCCCGGTCGGTCCGCAGAGGGCGATAGCTCGTCGCTACCGGATTGGTATCCGTCGCTAGTGGTTCTGGGCGAGGTACTTGGGGTGGGTGCTTCGTCGGAGTCAGCCATTGCAAGAGAGAATCGATTCGCTCCCGGCTGGACCGCTTGGCTACCATCGCCGCATGCGCGCGGCTGACGCAGTCATGGAGGCCCTCAAGGCCGAGGGCGTGGAGCACATCTTCGGGATCCCGGGCGGTGCGAACCTGCCGATCTACGACGCGGTTCACGATGCCGACCTCGTCCACATCCAGGCCCGCCACGAGCAGGGGGCCGGCCACATGGCCGAGGGCTATGCCAAGGCCTCCGGCCGGGTGGGCGTCGCCTTCGCAACCTCGGGTCCGGGCGCCACGAACCTCGTCACCCCGATCGCCGACGCGATCATGGACTCCGTCCCGACCGTCTTCATCACCGGACAGGTCCGCACCGAGCTGATCGGCACCGACGGCTTCCAGGAGGCCGACGTGAACGGCATCACGATGCCGATCGTCAAGCACAGCTTCATGGTCCAGGACCCCCGCTACGTCCCGGACTACATCCACGCGGCCTTCCACATTGCCTCGACGGGACGGCCGGGACCGGTCCTCGTCGACATTCCGCAGGACCTCTCGCGCGCCGACATCGACTACGAGCCGATCACCGACACGCCCAACCTGCCGGGCTACAAGCCCTCGACCGAAGGGAACATCAAGCAGATCAGGATCGCGGCGCGGGCCCTCGCCAACGCGCAGCGACCGGTGATCTACGCGGGCGGCGGCGTGATCAACGGCAACGCCTCGGAGGAGCTGCGCGACCTCTGCACCGCCGACAACTTCCCGGTCACCTGCACGCTGATGGGCCTGGGCGGGTTCCCGGCCAGCCACGAGCAGTGGCTCGGCATGCTCGGCATGCACGGCACCCGCACCGCGAACTACGCGATGGACAACGCGGACCTGATCGTCTGCGTCGGCGCCCGCTTCGACGACAGGATCACGGGCAAGCTCTCCGAGTTCGCCCCTCGTGCCAAGTTCGTCCACATCGACATCGACCCCGCCGAGATCTCCAAGAACGTCCCGGCGCACATCCCGATCGTGGGAGACGTCAAGGAGGTGCTGCCCAAGCTCGTCAAGGAGTACCGCGCCTCCCAGGCCGACCGCAGCCGGCTCGATCCATGGTGGGAGCAGATTCGCGCCTGGCAGAAGGAGTACCCCCTGCGCTACGACGACTCCGAGGACAGCGAGATCAAGCCTCAGGCGATGGTCGAGGCGATTTTCCGCGCCACAGAGGGCGACGCCATCATCACCTCGGACGTCGGCCAGCACCAGATGTGGGCCGCGCAGTACTACGGCTTCGACAAGCCGCGCCGCTGGATCAACTCCGGGGGCCTCGGCACGATGGGCTTCGGCCTGCCCTCAGCGATCGGCGCCAAGGTCGCCCAGCCCGAGGAAACGGTTGTGTGCCTCGCAGGTGACGGCAGCCTGATCATGACCTGCCAGGAGCTCGCCACCGCCGTGCGCCACGAGATCCCGGTCAAGGTCTTCCTGATGAACAACGGCTACTTCGGCATGGTCCGCCAGTGGCAGGAGCTCTTCTGGGATGGCCGCTACTCATCCGTCGAGATGGGCCCGAGCCCCGACTGGGCGAAGCTGGCCGACGCCTTCGGGGCGAAGGGGATGCAGGTCGACGACAAGAACGAGGTGGAGGGGGCGATGCGGGACGCGCTCGCCACCGAGGGACCGGTGCTCCTCGATGTCCGCGTCACGAAGGAGGAGAACTGCTATCCGATGATCCCGGCCGGCTCGGCCGCCCGGGACATGGTGGGCTGAGTCATGGAAGCCGGAACTCCCGATCTGATCAAGCTCGAGGATCTCGACGCAGCCGCCGGGGCCCTCACCGGCCGCAAGCACGTCCTCTCGATCCTGGTCGAGAACCGCCCCGGCGTCCTCGCCCGGATCGCCGGCCTGTTCAGCCGCCGCGGGTTCAACATCGACACTCTCGCGGTCGGCCCGACCGAGGACCCCGAGATCTCACGCATCACCCTGACCGTCGACGGCGCCGTTCACCCGATCGACCAGGTGACCAAGCAGCTCCACAAGCTGGTCAACGTGATCAAGATCAGGGACATGGAGCCGGGCGAGACGATCGCCCGGGAGATGGCCCTGTTCAAGGTCTCGGCGCCGATCGAGAGCCGCGCCGAGATCATGCAGTTCGCCGAGATCTTCCGGGCCAAGATCGTCGACGTCTCTCGCCGCTCGCTGACCGTCGAGCTGACGGGCAGCGCCGACAAGATCGAGGCCTTCGAGCGGATGATCCGCCCGCACGGGCTGATCGAGATGGTCCGCACGGGCGAGATCGCGATCGCCCGCTCGAAGTCCGACAACTAGGCGCTCGGTGAGCGTCGCCCTCGACGCGGGACCGCTGCTCCCCCGGCTCGAGGAGGCGCTGTCGGGTGCGAGGGAAGGCCGGCTCGTCACGGCAACGGTCGAGCTGGACGAGGAGGCGGACCCCGTCGCGCTGGCCTCGGGCTCGCGGCTTGCCTCCGACCGCTGGTTCTGCTGGGAGCAGCCCGACCGCGGCTTCGCCGTCGCCGGGCTGGGCACCGCGGCCGAGGTGGTGAGCAGGGGCCCGGATCGCTTCCGCGACCTGGCCGAAGGATGTTCAAGCGTGACGCGCGATCGCCTCGCCGCCGAGCCCGACGGACTGCCCGCGGGCGCGGGTCCTGTCTGGGCGACCGGCCTGGCCTTCGCGCCCGGGGGCGGCAAGGAGCCGATCTGGTCGTCGCTTCCACCCGCGCTCGCCGTCCTGCCCGAGGTCACGATCGCGCGCAGCGAGGGGCGGAGCTTCTTGACCGCCTCGGTGAAGCCAGACGCCGGCACGAGCGCCGAGGATTCCCTCGCCCGGGTCGCGGGAAGGCTCGGCTCTCTGCGCGCCGCGCCGATGACGCCCGCCGATCCCCATCCGAGCGCGGCGACCAGGATCTCCGGCCGCTATCCACCCGAGCGCTACGAGCAGATCGTCGCAACGGCCGTCGAGCGGATCCGTTCGAGCGGCGTCGACAAGGTCGTGCTCGCGCGGGAACTGACCGTCGAGGCTCCAAGCGCCCATGACCCCGGCGCGCTGCTGGGCGCGCTTCGTGATCTGTTCCCGGCGTGCTTCTGCTTCTGCTTCGGCACCCCGGAGGCGGCGTTCATCGGCGCCAGCCCCGAGCTGCTGGTGCGCCGCTCCGGCGCGGTGGCCGCGACGGTCGCCCTCGCGGGGACGACCTCGCGCAGCGCCGACCCCGCCGTGGACGACCACCTGGGGGAGGCGATGCTGCGCAGCCCGAAGGTCCGAGACGAGCACGGCATCGTCGTTCGCAGGATCGAGCGCACGCTGCGACCGCATTCGGTCTGGGTCCACGCCGAGGGCGAGCCATTCGTCGTCAAGGTCGGGAACCTGCAGCACCTGGCGACCCCGATCCGCGCGCAGCTGGCGGAGTCCCACAGCGCCATCGAGCTCGCCGGCTTCCTGCACCCGACGCCGGCGATCGGCGGCGAGCCGCGCGAGCCCGCCCTCGAGTTGATCGACGAGCTCGAGGGCCTCGACCGCGGCTGGTACACCGGACCGGTGGGCTGGATGGACGCCGCGGAGGACGGCGAGTTCTGCGTCGGCCTGCGCTCGGCGCTGCTGCGCGATCGCGAGGCGCACCTCTACGCGGGCTGCGGGATCGTCGCCGACTCCGATCCCGTTGCCGAGCTTCAGGAATCCGAGCTCAAGTTCGAGGCGCTGCTGCCGCTGCTAGCCGGCTGAGCTCGCGGTGGAGCTCGAGGTTGCGGTGACGATCGGTCTGCACCACGATCATCCGCGCATCCCCGGCGAGGGCCTCTTCCAGATCGGCGGGGGTCGCGGGTATCGCGGTGCTGAGTCCGAAGAGCTTCCCGGCCTGAGCCGGCTCGAGACCGGCGGGGGTGCCCAGCAGCGCTTCGAATTCGCCCTCCGGCAGAGCCTCGGCTTGGGGCAGGAAGTGGAAGATGCCGCCGCCGGAATTGTCGATGGCGATCAGGCGCAGATCAGGCACGTCGCGAGCAGCCGCCAGGCCGCCGAGGTCGTGAAACAGGGCCAGGTCCCCGAGCACGGCCCAGGTCCGGGCACCGCTGCCGGCCGCCAGCCCGGCCGAGGTGGAGACCAGGCCGTCGATGCCGTTGGCGCCCCGGTTCGATGCGAATCGGACGCCCTCGGGGCCGGGCCGTAGGAAGAGCTCCAGGTCGCGAACCGGCATGCTCGAGGCGGCCAGCACCGAGTCCCCGTCCTGAAGGACGCCCGCCAGTGCATGCCAGACGCCCGGCTCGCTGAGCTCATCGAGCTCCTGGAGACGAGCATCGACGGCCTCGCGGACCGCGCGCTCCGCATCGAGCCAGGCGCTGGCGAAGGGTTCCCCCGCTACGGCACTCGCCCCGGGCCGAAGGCGTGTGAGCCGCTCGGTCAGGGAGCGAGCGGTCGCAGACGGATCGGCGCGGATGATGGTGTCCGCGCGCCTGGTGGGCTCACGCCATTCCCCGGTCGAGTCGATCACGATCTGCTCCAGTCCCTCGATCGCGGACAGCCACTGGCGGAGCGGCTTGCTGGTCGGCAGGTCGCCGAACCGCACGATCAGGTCCGGCTTCAGCCCGGTGCCCCGCTGGCGGGCGATGTGGTCATAGGCCGAGACCACCAAGGAACGGTCGTGTGGACCACGGCGAAGCTGCGAGGTCGGCTCGGCGAGGATCGGATATCCCGCGGCGGCGGCCAGGGCCGAGACCGGCTCCGCCAGCATCGGATCCATCTGGCGGCCAGCGACGATCAGCCCGCGCCGGGATGCCTCCATGCGCTCGGCGAGACGGTCAAGCAATCCCTCGTCGGCGCGCGCGATGGGAGCCGAGACAAAGTTGAGCGGGGCGCCGCCTCGTCCTTCGAGTGAGAGCGGGTCAGTGGCGGTCACCTGCCCCTCGATCGGGACCGGGGCCAGCGGCTCGCGCCAGGGCACGTTCAGGTGCACAGGGCCAGGGCGCGGATCGCCGGCGGCCATGGAGTAGGCCCGGCAGGCGACCGCCCGGAAGTGCAGGAGCCCGTCGTCGTCGGCGTCGTGCGTGCCGACGTCGCAGAACCATCGCACCGCGTCGCCGTAGAGCTTGAGCTGGTCGATCGTCTGCCCGGCGCCGATGTCGCGAAGTTCCGGGGGACGGTCGGCGGTCAGCACGATCAGCGGAACGGCAGCCTCGTCGGCCTCGACGACCGCAGGATGAAGGTTCGCGGCCGCGGAGCCGGACGTGCAGAGGACCGCCGCGGGCTCGCCCGTCGCCAGAGCCGTGCCGAGGGCGAAGAAGCCGGCGCTGCGCTCGTCGAGGATCACCGTCACCTCGATCTCCGGCTGGCGCCAGAGCGCCACTGCCAACGGGGTCGAGCGCGAGCCGGGGGAGACAACGGCGCGCTCGACGCCGGAGCGCGCCAGCTCCTCAGCCATCGCGGACGCGAGCGCCGTATTGCGGTTGGTCGGATCCACCATGATTAAACGGGTTGCGCCTCGCGGCGCACCCTCGCATAACGTAGATCAGTCGAGTCGCCGCGCCGCAAGCGCCTCTTCGTCGATCTCCACGCCCAGCCCCGGGCGCTCGCCCACGATCAGCTGGTCGCCTTCGGCGGTTGGCCCGCTCCCGATGGACGCCGAGAACAGCCGCTCGGTGGCGAGCCCGTGCGCGACCCCGGCGTCACCGCCCCTCGACCTGAGCGCCTGCACGGCGTGCGCTGCGGCTGCGATGCCGACCGGACCTTCGAGCGCGCTGGAGAGGTAGGACGGCAACACCTCCGCGATCTCCAGCGCGGCGCCCAGCCCGCCTACCTTGGCGACCTTGACGGCGGCCACCTCGCAGGCGCCCAGCTCGCGGCCCCGGCGGGCGTCGAAGGGGGAGACCAGGCTCTCGTCAGCTGCGATCTTCACCTCGACCCGGCGCCGCAGCTCCACCATCTGCTCGAACGTGCCGACGGGCTGCTCGGCGAGCTCGATGGAGTGATTGGCGAGCGCGCGCAGACGCTTGGTGGCGTCGTCGACGCTCCAGGCGCCGTTGGCGTCGACCCGGATCGCGACCTCAGGTCCCAGCGCCTGGCGGACGGTGGCGACCTGCGTGACGTCCCCGGCCAGGCCGACCTTGAGCTTGAAGGTCCGGAATCCCTGCGAGCTCCAGTCCTCCGCCATCTTCCTCGTCGCCGCCGGATTCGCGGCCGGGAGCGTCGCGTTGCACACCACCGGGGTCGCCTCCGTCGCGCCCAGCAGGCGCCAGACCGGGTCGCCCGACGCGCGCCCGACCAGATCGTGCAGGGCGACGTCGACCGCCGCGAGCGCCTCGGTAGATGCCCCGCGATTGCGACAGCGGGCGATCGCCGACCAGATCCGCCTTGCGTCGACGCCGCCATCGAGCAGTGCAGGCCAGCAGCGATCGCGGATCTCCGCCGCGATCGACTCGATGCCGGCGCCCCCTCGCAGGGAGAGCGCGGCGGTCTCGCCGAGCCCCTCGAGCCCCTCACCGCGAATGCGGACCAGGATCAGCTTTCTTTCCCTGAGCTCTCCGCGAGCGGTCACGTAGGGCTCTCGGAACGGCAGCGAGTACGGGATGACCTCGATCTCCTCCAGGAGCACCCCGCCGATGGTATGGCCGATCGCAGCCCAGACGGCCCAGAAGGCCGTGACCTCGATCGCCTACGACGCGATCAGCAGCCCGAGAGAGACCAGGAGGCTGAACGCCCCGAGCAGCGCGCCCGTGCCGGCGAGAGCAGCGTTCAGCGCCGGGCCATCGGTCCTGGTCATGACCGCCCGGCTCGGGGGAATGGTCAGCGGCACAGAGAGCAGTCCCAGCAATGCCCACCAGGGGCCGCCGCGAGTGGTGACGATGCCGAGAAGCGCCGCATAGGCGGCGACGAGCAGGCCGGCGTAGAGCCTGCGGGCGCCCTGCCTGCCAAGCCGGACGGCCAGCGTGCGCTTGTCGGCTCGGCGGTCGGTCTCGATGTCCCGCACGTTGTTGACGACCAGGATCGCGGTGGCGAGGCAGCCGACGGCGACCGAGAGCCCGAACGGCAGCCAATCGAGCCGCTCGAGCTGGACGTAGTAGGAGCCGTTCACCGCGACCAGCCCGAAGAAGAGGAAGACGAAGAGCTCGCCGAGCCCAGCGTAGCCGTAGGGCCGGGGGCCGCCCGTGTAGAGCACCCCCGCCGCGATCGAGGCGACGCCCACGGCGATGATCACCCAGCCGGCGACCATGGCCAGGTAGATTCCCGCGGCGATGGCCACGCCGAAGGCGAGCCAGGTCGCGATCAGGACGCTGCGCGGCGCGACCAGTCCGGCGGAGGTGACGCGGACCGGGCCGAGCCGATCGACCGTGTCGGCGCCGCGCTTGGCGTCCGAGTAGTCGTTGGCGAGGTTGGTTCCGATCTGGATGAAGATCGAGCCGATCAGGGCGGCGATGAAGGCGCCGATCCGCCGCAGGTCGCCATGGTGCTCGATCGCGGCGGCCGTCCCGACCAGCACGGGCGCGATTGCCGCCGGCAGCGTCCGCGGACGCGCCGCCATCAGCCAGATCCTCAAGTCAGGGCCTCTTCGGATACTTGGAGAAGTCCGGGCTGCGTCCCTGCTGATAGGCGTTGCGGCCCTCCTGGCCCTCCTCCGTCATGTAGAAGAG
The DNA here is from genome assembly GCA_963774305.1 of uncultured Solirubrobacterales bacterium. Classification (GTDB taxonomy): domain Bacteria; phylum Actinomycetota; class Thermoleophilia; order Solirubrobacterales; family 70-9; genus DASUPK01. The sequence goes on from CAVZEM010000003.1 coordinate 270,889, forward strand.
CAGGGTCGCGTCGTGGGAGAGCTGCTGGATGCCGGCGAGGCCGTCCTCGGTGGCGTTGAAGCTCGACTTCAGCAGACGCAGGGAGAGGGGGGAGAGGGCCGCCATCTCGCGGCACCAGGCGACCGTCTCGCGCTCCAGATCGGCGAGAGGGAACACGGCGTTGACGAGCCCCATGTCGAGCGCCTCCCGCGCGTCGTACAGGCGGGAGAGGAACCAGATCTCCTTGGCCTTCTTGACGCCGACGTTCCGCTCCAGAAGGGAGGCACCGAAGCCGCCGTCGAAGCTCCCCACCCGCGGACCGGTCTGTCCGAAGACGGCGTTGTCGCCCGCGATCGTCAGGTCGCAGACCAGGTGAAGGATGTGTCCGCCGCCGACGGCGTATCCCGCGACCATCGCGACCACCGGCTTCGGCAGCCTGCGGATCTGGACGTGGAGGTCGCCGACGTCGAGCCTGCCGACCCCCTGTTTGGCGACCTCGTCATCCCCGATGTAGCCGTCGTCCCCGCGAATCCGCTGGTCGCCGCCCGAGCAGAACGCCTCGTCGCCGACACCGGTGAAGATGATCGCGGCCACCTCGACGTCATCACGGGCGCGCGTGAAGGCGTCGCGCAACTCAGCGAGGGTCGGCGGCCTGAAGGCGTTATGAACCTCGGGCCGGTTGATCGAGATCTTGGCGATCGCGTCGCCGCGCTCGTAGAGGACGTCCTCGTAGTCGCCCTCCGAGCGCCATTCGATCGGCGCGTAGAGCTGCTCCTCCGGTGGGGCGTCCTTGTGTCGCTTCGGCACGGCGGCAACCATAGCCAGGCGGGATCTTTTTTAGGCTGTCCGATGTGAAGCTCGACAACTGGCTCGCGCAGCGGGCTCAGAGCTGTCCCGAGCGAACGGCGCTGGTCACGGAGGCGTCCAGCGTGACCTACGCCGAGCTCGAGGCCGAGGCGACCTGGGTCGCCCGGCGGCTCGCCGCGTATGGGGTGAGAAGGGACGGTATCGCCGCTCTGACGATGCATCCGCGCCGGGAGGAGGTGGTGCTGCTCCACGCCCTGATGAAGCTGGGCGCCGTGGCGCTGCCCCTCAGCCCGCAGCTGACCGATGCCGAGCGCGAGGCTGTGCTCGCGGCGGAGCGTCCGGCCGTCGACCTGAACGACGCGGCGGAGCTGACTCAGACGGAGGCGGACCTGCCCCTCCTGGGCGAACACGACATGGACGACCTTCAGTGCCGGATCCTCACCAGCGGCACCTCTGGCACGCCGCGCCCGGTCGGGCTCACCTATGGGAACTTCCTCTTCAGCGCGGTCGGTTCGGCCTTCAACATCGGCGTCGACCCCGACGATCGCTGGCTCTGCTGCCTGCCGCTCAGCCACGTCGCCGGCCTGTCGATCATTCTGCGCTCAGTCATCTACGGCACCACGGCGGTGCTGCTCGACGGCTTCGATACCGAGCAGGTCGCAAGCACCCTCGTCAACGGCGAGATCAGCCTGCTCTCCCTGGTCCCGACCCAGCTCAACCGGTTGCTCGAGGCGGGGGCCGACCTGTCCCGGCCGCGGGCGATCCTGGTCGGCGGTGGCCCGGTCCCGCCGGACTCGCTCCGGGAGGCGCTCGATCGCGGCGCCACCGTGGTCCAGACCTACGGCATGACCGAGACCTGCTCGCAGGTCACCACCCTCGGTCCGGCCGACGCCGCGAGCCGCGTGGGATCCGCGGGGAGACCTCTGCTGACCACACACGTCCGGATCGAGGACGGAGAGATTCTGGTGCAGGGGCCCACCGTCTCCCGGGAGGCGATCGACGCCGACGGCTGGCTCCACACCGGCGATCGCGGAAGCATCGACGAGGAGGGCTTTCTCCATGTGACCGGGCGAAACAGCGAGGTGATCGTCACCGGCGGCGAGAACGTGATGCCCGCGGAGGTCGAGGCGGTCCTGCTCTCCCACCCGGCGGTCGCCGATGCCGCCGTCGTCGGGCGACCCGACCCCGAATGGCAGGAGGCGGTCTGCGCCCTCGTTGTCCTCGGGGACGGTGAGGCGAGTGAGGAGGAGCTGCGCTCCCACTGCTCGGCCTCTCTCGCGCCCTACAAGGTGCCGAAGCAGGTTGACTTCGTCGCGGAGCTGCCGCGCACCGCGTCGGGCAAGCTCCTGCGCGGGCAGTTGCCGGAACCCGCCGGTCGCTAGCATCCGCCGCCGCATGGCAGCGGCCGACGAAGTTCTCTACGACAAGGACGCCGACCTCTCCGTCCTGGAGGGGAAGACCGTCGCGATCCTGGGGTACGGCTCCCAGGGACACGCCCACGCCCTCAACCTGAAGGACTCGGGCGTCAAGGTGGTCGTCGGCCTGCGCCCGGACTCATCCAGCCGCGACGACGCGGAGGGGGAGGGCCTCGAGGTGATGGACGTCGCCGACGCCGCGAGCGCAGGCGACATCGTGATGATCCTGCTGCCCGACGAGAAGCAGGCGCAGATCTGGCGGGACGAGATCTCCGACGGGATCGCCGACGGCAACCTGCTGATGTTCGCCCACGGCTTCGCGATCCGCTTCGGCCAGATCGAGCCGCCGCCCGGCGTCGACGTCGGCATGGTCGCCCCGAAGGGCCCAGGGCACCTCGTCCGCCGCGAGTTCGTCGACGGCGCCGGCGTCCCCTGCCTGATGGCGGTCCACCAGGACGCGACCGGCACCGCCCGCGACCAGGTCCTCGCCTACGCCAGCGGCATCGGCGGCGGCCGCGCCGGGATCATCGAGACGACCTTCAAGGATGAGGCCGAGACCGATCTCTTCGGCGAGCAGGCGGTTCTCTGCGGTGGCGCAACCGAGCTGGTCAGGGCCGGCTTCGACACCCTGGTCGAGGCCGGCTATGACCCGCGCCTCGCCTACTTCGAGTGCCTGCACGAGCTCAAGCTGATCGTCGACCTGATGTACGAGCACGGCATCCAGGGGATGCGCCACTCGATCTCCAACACCGCCGAGTACGGCGACATGACCCGCGGGCCCCAAGGTGATCACCGACGAGACCCGTCAGGCGATGAGGAAGATCCTGGCCGACATCCAGTCGGGCGAGTTCGCCAAGGAGTGGATCGCCGAGAACGAGGCGGGCCAGGAGAACTTCCAGCGCATGCGAGAGGAGGCGGCCGGCTCCCAGGTGGAGCAGGTCGGCAAGGACCTCCGCTCGATGATGCCCTGGATCGACGACTGAGCGGCCCGACAGGCTTGACTCGGAGAGGCGCCGACTAGGATGCCCCACATAGGGGGCCTGCAGTTGGAGGTGTCTCGTGAAGGAGAGGAGAAGCCGGGGGGCACGGCGGGGATGGGCGATGACTGCCGTCATCGCGATCGGGCTCCTGAGTCGGCACAGCTGCCGGCGGGGGCCGCGGCGAGCAATGTTGTGCCCGGCTTCTACAGCGGGTTCCATGAGGGTGGGGGGGTGTTCAACATTCAGATCACCCCCGACGGGACCGGGATCAGCTACATCTCGGCAAGCAGCGTTCAGGGAGATTCCTGCACGTTCAGCTTCCCCAGCGACACCTACGTGCCTCCCCTCCCGATTGTGAATGACGGGTTCCTCGACAATCTGAGCGGTGCGCCCGGGTTCCAGGCCGCCGGCACCTTCTTCTCGGGCGGAAACGCCGCCGGTCACTTCCAGGTCAGCAGAGACGTCCCAACCCCCTGCACCTCAGGGGATCTCACCTGGACCGCCCACAACGACGCGGCCCCGATCTACCCGGGCGAGCCGACCACGAAGCCGAATGATCAGAAGACCTGCAGGAAGAAGGGTGCCCAGCAGGCCAAGAAGAAGCACAAGAAGGGCTGCGAGAAGAAGAAAAAGAAGAAGCGGTGACCTACCGGCCAGTGATGTTTGGCGGGCCGCTCAGGCCACGCCGGCCACGGGTGGAGGTCCGTAGCGGTTCTCGCCCGGGTCGCTCTGCTGCAGATAGAAGATCAGCAGCACGATGAAACCAACGATCGGGATCAGACCGATCAGGACCCACCAGCCAGTGCGACCGGTGTCGTGCAGCCGCCGGATGGCCACTGAGAGGCCCGGCAGCAACAGTGCCAATCCGGCGATTCCGCTGAATACTCCGAATGAGCCGATTGCCGCGTCGATGATGCTCGCGGCGATAGCGACCAGAATGGCGAACAGGAACCACCACCAGTACGCGGGCCTCGAGGCCCGGCCATCGAACTTCACGTAGTGGTCGAACCCGGATTTGATCGCGTCCGTGAAAGTCATGGTCTTCTCCCTCTTTTTGCGACCGGGCGTCAAGGGTTTGCGCCCGACTCCACACACACGCTAGATGACCAGCAGGCGTCTAACTAGAACCCGGGCCCGCGGGGGTTCGTCTCACCCTCGGGGACGTGCGCGTCTCGGCCAACGTATCCCGCCTCGGCGCCGACGATCAGGTACTGGGCGTCCTCGGTCTCGCTCAGGTTTCGCACCGACCGGACGGTGGCGGCGTCCACCCGGGCCGCGCCGCCCTCTCGCAGCTCCTGCTTGGCCCCATCACCGAAGGTCATCTCGATCGCTCCGCGGTGCACGAAGTAGAGCTCCTGCTGGCGCTCGTGGAAATGGCCCCCCGTCGAGTAGCCCGGCGGAATCGTGATCACGTTGACGCCGAACTCGGTGACGTCGAGCTCACGCCGCAGTTTGCGGAAGCCGTAACCCTCGCCCAGCGAGTCGAGGTCGGGCGCCGCGGCCCAGCCCTCTCCTTTCACCACGCCGTCCGCCATCAGGCAGCCGTCAGCGGCTCCTGCTCGGAGATCGGCGGCAGGGTGTCGGTCATCAACAGGAAGTAGGCGGTGGCGCGCAGCTGGTAGGCGAGGCCGTAGCTGAGCACGTTATGCGTGCCGCCCGAGGTGCGGCCGGTGAAGACGATGTGGAACCAGGCGATCGCCGCGGCGACGGGCCAGACCGAGCCAATCAGATAGAGCATGAACAGCGCAGGGATTCCGACGATCAGCCGGAAGCCCGTCTTCCACCGGCTGTAGTGCTCCTGAGGCGGGTCGACGATCCCGCGGATCGGATAGCCCGGCGCCTCCTCCCAGCCCCACGGCGGCCACTCATCGGTCTGCAGGTTGAAGAAGGCGTTGGCCCGGGCGATGAACCTGAGCGCCCCGGCGTTGAAGTCGTACAGGCCCTGTGGGAAGCGACCCGTGAAGAGAATCGCGAACCAGGCCATGAACGAGATGATGAACGCGCCGGTGACGAACGCGCTGCCCAGCAGCAGCCAGGGGATCGCGAGGATGAAGCGGAAGCCGGTCCTCGACCGGCTCCGCTCCTCCACGTATTCAGCTTCGTACCTGACCGCGTACAGGCTCTAGGCCTTGCGGCTGGTGGCCTCGCTGCTGATCTCACCGGCGGGCGCCGCGCCACCCTCCTCGTAGGAGAACGGCGGGTAGTCCTCGGTGAGCAGCAGGAAGTACCCGCCCGCTCGCGTCAGGTATGCCCCTGCGGAGCGCATCGGGTTGAACAGCCCATCCGGCAGCTTGCCGGTGAACAGGATCACGAACCACGCGATCAGCGCGCAGACGCCCAGGATGATCGCCTGGACGATCGCCAGCAGGTATACGGGGATCCCGATGATCAGGCGGAGACCGGTCTTGAGACGGCTGTACGCGTCGAGCGGTGGGGCGACACCGACGCGGATCGGATACCCGGGCCCCTCGTCGCCGCCGAACGGCGGCCACTCGTCGGTGAGCAGGTACTCGAAGCCGTTCACCCTGCTGATCATGCGCAGGTACCCGGCGTTGAAGTCGTAGAGCCCTTCCGGATACTTGCCCGTGAAAACGATCGCGAACCAGGCGATCACTGCGGCGATCTCGGCGACGAAGCCGTAGATGCTCGCGACGATCAACCACGGGATCGCGACGATGTAGCGGAAGAAAGTCGTCAGCCGATTCCTGCCTTCAAGCGCCGGATCGGCCTCGTAGCTGATGGGATACATATATCTCTCCAGGTCGAGGTCTCGGGGATGTCACGCCCCCCGGCAATCGCCGGCCCTTTGGACGCGCGGCCACCCTATCCCACGTGACGGAGGTCAGTCCATGGTCTTGGACGGTTACCCTCCGCGGTCCTCGAATGACACGAACGATCGTTGAAATCCCCGACGCACTGAAGCCGGCCGACGGCCGGTTCGGCTGCGGCCCCTCGAAGGTGAGGCCCGAGGCTCTCGCCAAGCTGGCGGGCCAGTCACACCTGCTCGGGACCTCCCACCGGCAGGCGCCCGTCAAGGACCTCGTCGCCCGGATCAGGACGGGGCTCGGCGACCTCTTCGGCCTCCCGGAGGGGTACGAAGTCGCGCTGGGCAACGGCGGCACCACCGCGTTCTGGGACGCCGCGGCCACCTCGATCGTCCGCGACCGTGCGCTGCACCTGACCTACGGCGAGTTCTCCTCGAAATTCGCCAAGGCGACGGCGGGCGCCCCCTTCCTGGCCGATCCGATCCTGGTCGAGGCCGAGCCAGGCGACGCGCCGGTCCCCGCCGCCGACCCGGGCGCGGACGTGATCGCGTGGGCCCACAACGAGACCTCGACCGGCGTGATGCTTCCCGTGGAACGACCGGAGGGCGCGGGCGACAGCCTCGTCCTGATCGACGCCACCTCGGGGGCCGGCGGCCTGCCCGTCGACATCGCGGGCACCGACGCGTACTACTTCGCCCCGCAGAAGGCCTTCGCATCGGAGGGTGGCCTTTGGCTGGCGATACTCAGCCCGGCCGCCATCGCCCGAATCGAAGAACTGGACGGGGCCGACGATCGCTGGCAGCCGGCATTCCTGTCGCTCGCGACCGCGCTCGAGAACTCGCGCAAGGACCAGACCTACAACACGCCGGCGCTGGCCACCCTGTTCCTGCTCGCCGACCAGATCGAGTGGCTGCTGGAGGGGGGCGGACTCGAGTTCGGCGTCTCGCGGAGTCAGGCCTCATCGAGCCATCTCTATGGATGGGCGGAGGGATCTGCGGCGGCGACGCCGTTCGTCGCCGATCCAGCGAAGCGCTCGCTGGTGGTGGGGACGATCGACTTCGCGGAGGAGATCGATGCAGCGGCCTTGGCTGCCACCCTGCGCGCCAACGGGATCGTGGACACCGAGCCGTACCGGAAGCTGGGCCGCAACCAGCTCCGGATCGGCATGTTCCCCGCGGTCGATCCGGGCGATGTCGAGGCGCTGACCGCATGCATCGACTGGGTCCTGGAGAACGCGGACGAGGTGCGGCGATGAAGGTGCTGGTCAAGGAAAAGATCGCCGACACCGGCGTCGAGCTCCTGCGCGAGCAGTTCGACGTCGAGCTGGGACTCGACTGGGACGGCGACGAGCTCGAGAAGCGGATCGGCGAATTCGACGGGATCCTGATCCGCTCGGCCACCAAGCTCACGCCCGACCTGATCGAGCGCGGGGAGCGGCTCAAGGTGATCGGCCGCGCCGGCACCGGTGTGGACAACGTCGACGTCGAGGCCGCTACCAAGCGCGGCATCGTGGTCGCGAACGCGCCCGAGGCGAACTCGATCGCCGCCGCCGAGCACACGTTGGCCCTGATGCTCGCCCTCTGCCGGAACATCCCGCAGGCACACGCTTCCCTCGCCGCTGGGAAGTGGGACCGCGCCACCTTCAAGGGGACCGAGTTGTACGGGAAGACGCTCGGCGTGCTCGGTTTCGGGCGGATCGGCCAGCTGGTCGCCGCCCGCGCGCAGGCCTTCGACATGCAGGTGGTCGCCTACGACAAATTCGTCACCGCGGAGCGCTTTCGGGAGCTTGGAGTCGAGGGCGTGAAAGATCCAGCGGAGCTCTATGCCCGCGCCGACTTCATCACCCTTCACCTGCCGAAGACGCCGGACACCGTCAACTTCGTCGACGCCAAGGCGATCGGGCAGATGCGCGACGGCGTCCGGATCGTCAACTGCGCACGCGGCGAGCTGATCGACCTCGACGCTCTGGCGCAGGGCCTCGAGTCGGGGAAGCTCGCCGGCGCCGCCCTCGACGTCTTCCCGGAGGAGCCGTTCACGGGTCATCCGATCCTCGAGCGCGGCGACGTCGTGGTCACGCCGCATCTCGGCGCCTCGACCGCGGAGGCGCAGGACCGCGCCGGCGTGGTCACAGCCGAGCAGGTCACCGCGGCGCTCACCGGCGGGGTGGTGACGACCGCCGTCAACATCGCCGCGGTCCGCCCCGAGGTGATGGAGCAGCTGGCGCCGTTCGTGCCGCTCAGCGAGAAGCTCGGTCGTTTGACTGCGGCGCTGGCCGAGGGCACTCCTGAGAGGGTGGAGGTCGAGTTCCGGGGCCGCCTGGCCGATCAGGACACGCGGATCCTCGGCATCGCCACCCTCGTCGGCATCCTCTCCGGCCACACCGAGGAGCCGGTCAACCTGGTCAACGGGCCACACATGGCCGAGGAGCGGGGCATCGAGCTGACCGAGACGAGGGATGCCACCTCGGACGACTTCACGGAGCTGGTCGTCGTGCGGCTTCATGCGGGCGAGGACGTCGTGGAGGTCGCCGGCACCGGGGTCGGACCGCGCAACATCCCCTATCTGGCGCGGGTCTGGGGCGAGGACTTCTACCTGCCCTTCGCCGAGCACCTGGCGATCTTCCGCTATACCGACCAGCCGGGGATGATCGGCCGAGTCGGAACCATCTTCGGCGAGGAGGGCGTCAACATCGTCTCGGCCGCAGTGGGCGCCCAGCCCGACGGCGAGACGGCGGTGATGGCGCTGACCACCGATGCTCCGGTCAATCCGGGCACGATCGACCGGATCCTCGAGCTCGACGGCTTCTCCGTCGGGCGCGCGGTCTCGCTGTAAGGTCAGCCCATGAGGGCTGTCGTGCTGACCGGTTATGGCGGACCCGAGGTCCTGCAGGTTCAGGAGCGGCCCGACCCGCCGGTCGGTCGCGGCGAGGTGCGGATCGACGTGAAGGCGGCCGGGATCAACTTCGCGGACACGATGGCCCGGGTCGGCCTCTATCCCGAGGCCCCAAAGCCGCCCTGCGTGCTCGGCTACGAGGCCTCGGGGGTCGTCGAGTCGGTGGGCGACGGTGTGGATTCACTGAGCGTGGGCGATCGGGTGATCGCCGGCAGTCGCTTCGGCGGACAGGCATCGATGATCACCGTGCCGGCCACCCAGGCGTTTCCTTTGCCGGAGCGCTTCAGCTTCGAGCAGGGCGCCGCCTTCCCCGTGAACTACACGACCGCCTACGTCGCGCTGGTGATGATGGGCGGGATCCGCAAGGGCGACCGGGTGCTGATCCACGCCGCCGCCGGGGGAGTCGGGATCTCCGCCACGCAGATCGCCCGCTCCAGGGAGACCGAGATCTTCGGTACCGCATCCGCTTCCAAGCACGATGCGATCAGGGCGCAGGGAGTCGACCATCCGATTGACTACCGGACCCAGGATTTCGAGCAGGAGGTCAACCGAATCACGGGGGGAGAGGGCGTCGACGTGATCATGGACGCAACCGGGCCCACGAACTTCCGCAAGGACTACCGCCTGCTGCGACAGGGCGGGAAGCTGATCATGTACGGGGCCTCCGAGCTCAGCACCGGTAAGGGCCGGAGCATCCCGACTGTGGCGCGCAGCCTGATCCGAATGCCGTTGGCGACGATGCCCTGGTGGAAGAGCCTCTCGCTGCTCAATGAGAACAAGGGCGTCTTCGGCCTGAACATGTTGGCCTGGCAGGACACCGAGGGCCTCGATCGCGTGCTCGAGCCGCTGAGTGCCGAGCTCGAGTCAGGCGACTTCATCGATCCGGTGGTGGCCGAGGCTTTCCCCTTCGACCGAGCCGGCGACGCCCACACCTTCATCGCCGAGCGCCGGAACGTCGGCAAGGTCGTCCTCGTCCCCTAGTCGAGCGGCCGGCAAAGGCCGCTCTGATCGCCGGGGAGCCGGGTTACGATCGACAGAGATGAAGCTAGGGAGTGGCAAGGTGCTTTGTGTCCTCGGCATGCTCGCGGCCTTGGCGGCCGCCGTGCCTGCAGCCGCCTCGGCTCAGCCGGGCGTGAGCGATGGCGTCTGGACCGTGCACGGGCACGGCGCCAATGCGTCGGCGTCGATCAACGTCCTGACGCTGAACGACCAGCGGCGCATCGACAACCGGATCAGCGCCTACGTTGGAGCCAGTGGGCGGCTGGTGCTGACCGCTCCCGAGGGCCTCAGCGACCCTGACGGCAGCGGCAGCGATTGCGGGCTCGACAACGCGAAGTCCGGCGAGACGAGCGCAACCGAGGTGAGCTGTGTCGGGGGGTACATCGGCGCGATCGTCGGCGACCTTTCCGGCGGCAGCGACACCTTCGACGCCGATCCCACGCTGAACGTGATGGTTGGCGCGGTCATCGACGGGCAGCCACGGCCGCTCTCCGGCGGTCCCGGGCGCGACAGGCTGGTCGGGGGAGTGCTCCCGGATCTGCTCGATGGTGGCGGCGGGTCGGACTCCATCGCCGGCGGGGGAGGGGCCGACATAGCGCTCGGCGGGCCGTCCGCGGACAATCTGAGCGGAGGCGCGGCCAATGACCTCCTGGTCGGGGGCGGGGGCCCGGACAAGCTGATCGGGGGAGTGGGCCGAGACACCTGCCGAGGGGCGGGTGGGATCGACACCGGCAGGGGCTGCGAGGTGGTCCGCTCCATCCCATAGCTTTCGCCCATGCTGGTCGTAGGGAGCGTTGCGAGCGCCTATCGGGACGGCATCGTGGACACGGGCCGCGAGACGCAGTTCCTCTTCTTCGTCTCGTTCCTGGTCACCTTCGGGTTCATCCGCACCAGTGCGCACATGATCCGCGCCCAGGTGAGCTGGTGGCCGGGCAATGTCGAGGTGGGGGGAACGCACATCCACCATCTCGTCTGGGGGATCCTCCTGCTGCTGATCGCCGGCTACGCCGGCGTCGCGATCCACCCGGGCGATCCCTCGCGGGACATCATCGCCGTGCTCTTCGGCGTCGGCACCGGACTGACCCTCGACGAGTTCGCGCTCTGGCTCAACCTCGAGGACGTCTACTGGTCGAAGGAGGGCCGGCGGTCGATCGATGCGGTGATGGTGGCCGCCGCGGTCTCGGGAATGCTGCTGGTCAGCTTTCGCGGCTGGGTAGACGCGGCCGTGCACGTCGAGGACGCCGTCTTCCGCATCGTCGGCACGGTCGGCCTCGTCGGCATCATCCTGGCGCTCGTCAACGCGGCCAAGGAGAAGTTCGGGATGGCCATCTGGAGCATCCTCTTCCCGGTGGTGGGCTTGCCGAGCGCTTTCCGGCTCGCGAAGCCGCGTTCCGTCTGGGCCAAGCTCTTCTACAAGCACGGCAAGAAGAGGCGATCCGAGGAGCGCTTCGCAGGTGACCGTGGGAAGCCGTTCTGGAAACGTGGGGGGGAGCTACTTGCCCGGCTCAGGCTCCGCCGCCCCGCCGGGGGGACCTAGCGCCCCGCCCGGAAACGGATCGCGGGAAATGACGCGCCCAGATCGCCGCCATGCTTCGTCCTCGGTCGCCCGCGTACTACCAGTACGCGGGCTCCCTGTGTCCTCGCCTGGCGCCGCCTGGGTCACGTTATTTCCTCGCTCTCGCTCCCGGGCGGGCCGCTGAGCACCAGCTCGTCGATCACGACCCCGAGCGACGCCGCGGTCGGGATCGCCAGCAGCGCCCCGAGCACGCCGGCCAGGTTCGCGCCGACGATCACCGCGACGATCGCGACGGCCGGGTTGACCTTGAGCGCACCGCCCTTGTAGAGGAGCGGCTGGATGATGCGGTCCTGAAGCTGCTGGTAGACGAGGAACAGGATCAGCCAGACGATCGCGTCGCCGGGCCCGCCGTCGATCATCAGCACGGCGAAGACCGAGAACCCACCCACGGTCAGCCCGATCAGCGGGATCAGGTCCAGGAACGCGACCAGTACCGCGAGCGGCACGGCCAGGTGGAACCCCTCCGCCTGGAGGAAGCCCCAGGTGAGAAGCCCGGCGGCGATGGCCAGCAGCAGGTTGACGCTGACGTAGGCCTTGACCACCTCGGCGACCCGCTCGGCGATCCTGCGGGCGCGGTCCCGTTGCGGCTCGGGAAGGCGCCCCGTGCCTCGCTCGACCATGCCGCGGCCGTCGAACAGCAGGAAGAAGGTCAGCGTGATCACCGTGATCGCCGCCAGCAGGTGCTCGAGGACGCTCACGGTGAGCGAGCCCAGGGTGCTGGCGCCGCTGCTCAGATGCGACGGCAGGGTGGCGCCCTCCTGGCTCAGCTTCGCGGTGATGTGGTACTTCGCGTTGAGGTCCTGGAACTGCCTGTTGTTGTTCGCCCAGTTCTCGAAGTCGTGCACGTAGCCGGGGAGCTTCTTCGCCAGCCCCTCGATGTCGTGGACGATCGGGGGGAAGACGTGCAGGACAAGGAAGACCATCGCGGCCAGCGCCACCAGGTAGACCAGCAGGATCGCGAGGACCCTGGGCATCTTCGCCTCGCCGGGCCAGGCCCGCTGGATCAGGCCGACGGCGGGGTCCAGGGCGAGCGCCAGGAAGATCGCGGCGGCGACCCACTGCAGCGTGGTCCTGGTGTGCAGCAGCGCGATCGCCAGCAGGACGGCGACCGCGGACCAGAACAACGCCACGAGCACGATCTTCGCGACCGCCCGCGCCTGGATCTGGTCCGCGCGCATCGGCGTGACGCTAATGCGGGCCCCGGACCCCAAACGGCCCATTTGACTGGCGAGCGGGCTGCGCTACTCTGCAACGACTTCGATGACGCACCGGCTCCACAGCCTCGCGCTTCTCCTTCTCCTCCCCCTCCGGGGGGAATAAGCGCTGGCGGCGCGAGAGCCGCGAACTCAGAAACAGGTCATCGGAAGCTTTAGGAGAAGGAGGAAGTCATGAGCGATGCAGGCGGTGTAGCCAATCCGGTCTCAGACGAGAACCGGGTCCACATCTTCGATACGACGCTGCGCGACGGCGAGCAGTCCCCCGGCATCTCGCTGAACACGCAGGAGAAGGTCGAGATCGCGCAGCAGCTCGCCCGCCTCGGCGTCGATGTGATCGAGGCCGGGTTCCCGATCACCTCGCCGGGCGACTTCGAGGCAGTCGAGTCGATCGCGCGCAACGTTCAGGGCCCGGTGATCTGCGGCCTCGCGCGCACCCACAAGGCCGACATCGACGCCGCCTGGAACGCGATCAAGGACTCGGATCGCCCGAGGATCCACACCTTCATCTCGACCTCGGACATCCACATCGAGCATCAGCTCCAGACCACCCGCGAGGACGTCAAGGGACAGGCGAAGGCTGCCGTCGCACTCGCGAAGTCCTACTGCGAGGACGTCGAGTTCTCGCCGATGGACGCCACGCGCGCCGACATCGAGTTCACGGCGGAGGTCTGCGCGATCGCGGTGGCCGAGGGCGCGAACGTGATCAACATCCCCGACACCGTCGGCTACACGACGCCAGAGGAGTACTCCGCCTACTTCCGCAGGCTCTATGAGCTCGTCCCGGGACTCGATGGGGTGGAGGTCTCGGTCCACTGCCACGACGATCTCGGTCTGGCGGTCGCCAACTCGTACGCCGGCGTTGTCGCCGGCGCTCGTCAGGTGGAGTGCGCCATCAACGGCATCGGCGAGCGGGCCGGCAACTGCTCGCTCGAGGAGATCGTGATGCTGCTCAGGACCCGGCGCGACAGCCACGGCCTGGACACCGGCATCGACGCGCGCGAGCTGGCCCGTACCAGCCGGATGGTCTCGCGCCTGACGGGCTACTCGGTGCCGCCGAACAAGGCGGTGGTGGGACGGAATGCCTTCGCCCACGAGTCCGGCATCCACCAGGACGGCGTGCTCAAGGAGCGTTCGACCTACGAGATCATGGACGCGACCGAGGTCGGCCTGGAGTCCAACTCCATCGTGCTTGGCAAGCACTCCGGCCGCCACGCGCTTCAGGACGCCCTGCAGCAGCTGGGCTTCGAGGTCGAGGGCGGCGCGCTCAATCAGGCCTTCAAGCGCTTCAAGGAGATCGCGGACAAGAAGAAGCAGGTCACCGCGCTCGACCTGGAGGCGATCGTCTCCGACGAGATGCGCGAGAGCGCGGAGGCATACAACCTCGGCTGGTTCGAGGTCGAGGCCGGCTCGGAGCGCCCCCCGAAGGCACGGGTCAACGTGATCCTGCCGAGCGGTGAGGAATCGGTCGCCGAGGCATCCGGCGACGGCCCCGTCGACGCGATCTTCGGCGCGATCCGCGAAGCGACGGGCACCAATGCCGAACTACAGCGCTACGAGGTCGAGGCCGTCACCGGCGGCACCGACGCGCTGGGCGAGGTGAGCGTGTCCGTCCGCGCCAACGGCCGGCTGGCAAGCGGCCAGGGCGTGGCGACCGACATCCTCGAGGCATCGGCCCGCGCCTTCGTCCGAGCGATCTCGAATGCCCTTGAGGGCGTCGCGATCCGGGAGGCGGAGGACGCCACCGCCGAGGCAGCCGTCGAGCGCACGCCAGGCCCGTAGACCGCATAGGCTGGCGGCCGTGAAGCTGCAGCTGCCCGGGGCGCCTCCTTCGAGTTCTTGGCTCTGGTGGTTCTGGGAGCGCTTCACCGACTTTCACACCATCGCCTACAAGACGAGTGGCGGGCGGATCGGCGGCAAGGCGTACGGCGTGCCGGTCGTGCTGGTCGAATCGGTGGGGCGAAAGTCGGGCAAGCGGCGCACACATCCGCTGCTCAGCCTCCCGGACGGGGACAACCTCGTGATCATCGCTTCCAAGGGCGGGACCGACCGTCACCCGGCCTGGTATCACAACCTGAAAGCGAGCCCCGAGACGGTGGCATGGTGGCGGGGCGAGAAGCGGCGCGTGAGAGCGCGTGAGGCCTCAGGCGAGGAGCGGGACCGCCTCTGGCGGATGATGGCCGACGCCTATCCGGACTACGAGAGCTACCAGCGCCGCACGGACCGCGAGATCCCGGTGGTCGTGCTCGAGCCTGCCTAGACCCCCACCGCCACGGCGTCGCGGAGATGCGGAGATGGAGGGCACCATCGAGGTGATCCAGCAGGTGGTCGACGATGCGAGGCCAGTATACGATCGTACGTGATAACGTACGGCCGGATGGCCCTTGACACGAACGCGACCACACCCCCTCGGCCTGCGGCCTCCGGGGATGAGACCGTCGGGTTGCGCGTGAAAAGCCTGCGGGAAGCGATGGATCTCTCGCTTCGCGATCTGGCGCAGCGGAGCGGCGTGAGCGCGCCGATGCTCAGCCAGGTCGAGCGCGGCGACACCAGCCCGACCCTGGCCGTCGCCCAGAAGATGGCCGCCGGCCTGGACCTGACGCTGTCCCAGCTGTTGCGGCTGGACGAGGACCGCCATGTGGTCGTCGTCCGCGCCGGCGATCGGCGCGCGCGCCGCCGCCGGGGCCACAAGGTGGAGGAGCTCACACCCCCGCTGCCGGGCCAGCGCTCGGACGTCTCGGAGCACACCCTGGCGCCCGGTGCCGCCACGGGGGCCCCCGATGATCCGCCCATGCACGAGCCCGGTAGCCGTGAGACCGCCGTCGTGCTGGAGGGAAGCGTCGAGCTCTTCATCGATGGACAGCGGCACGAGCTGACGGAGGGCGACAGCGTCACCTTCGACGCCGATCTGTCGCACCATTTCGAGAACAATTCATCGTCCGAGGCCCGGCTGATCGCCGTGGTCGCCGCCGGACTGAGGCGAGGTTAGGAGGACCGATGCCGAAGAACCTCTTCGAGAAGATCTGGGATTCCCACGAGGTCGATGACGACCTGATCTACATCGACCTCCACCTCGTCCACGAGGTCACCTCGGCGCAGGCCTTCGACGGCCTCCGCCTTGCGGACCGAGGCGTCAGGCGTCCGGACAAGACTTTGGCCACCGCCGATCACAACGTCCCGACGGACGGGACGCCGACCGCCCGGCTGATCGCGGACGAGCTCTCCCGCGTCCAGGTCGAGGCGCTGGAGCGGAACTGCGAGGAGTTCGGGATCCCGCTCTACTCGCTCGGATCGGAGCGGCGGGGGATCGTCCACGTGATCGGACCCGAGCTCGGGGTGACCCAGCCCGGAATGACGATCGTCTGCGGCGACTCCCACACCTCCACGCATGGGGCCTTCGGCGCGCTGGCCTTCGGAATCGGCACCTCCGAGGTGGAGCACGTGCTGGCCACGCAGTGCCTGGTCCAGCGGCGCCCCAAGTCGATGCGGATCACCTACTCCGGCGAGCTGAGCTTCGGCGTCACCGCCAAGGACCTGATCCTGGCGACGATCGGCCGGCTCGGCGTCGGCGGCATGCAGGGCTACGCCGTCGAGTACGCCGGGGAGGCGGTGGAGGCGCTCTCGATGGAGAACCGGATGACGATCTGCAACATGACCATCGAGGGCGGCGGCCGCGCCGGCATGGTGGCGCCCGATGAGACGACCTTCGACTACATCAAGGGGCGTCCGGGCGTTCCGGACGACTTCGGCGCCGCGGTCGAGCGCTGGCGCGAGCTGCCCACGGACGATGGCGCCGGCTTCGACACCGAGGTCGAGGTGGACGCCACGGCGATCTCGCCGATGGTCACCTGGGGGACAACACCCGGGATGGTCGTCCAGGTGACCGATCAGGTTCCGGATCCCTCGGCGATGGACTCGCCGGCCGACCGCGAGACCGCCGAGCGAGCACTGGCCTACATGGACCTGCAGCCGGGGACGCCGATGACAGAGATCCCGCTGGACCGGATCTTCATCGGCTCCTGCACGAATTCGCGGATTTCGGACCTGCGAGAGGCGGCAGGCCTGCTCGATGGCCGCAAGATCGCTTCGAGTCTGCGCGGCATGGTCGTGCCCGGCTCCCAGCAGGTGAAGGCACAGGCCGAGGAGGAGGGACTGCACGACGTGTTCCAGTCCGCCGGCTTCGAGTGGCGCGAGTCGGGTTGCTCGGCCTGCCTCGGCATGAACCCCGACATCCTCCAGCCGGGCGAGCGCTGCGCCTCCACCTCCAATCGCAATTTCGAGGGCCGCCAGGGCGCCGGCGGGCGCACCCACCTGGTCAGCCCGAAGATGGCCGCTGCCGCCGCCGTCGAGGGCCGCTTCGTCGACATTCGCGTTTGGAGCTGATGCAGGTGCCCATGGATCCCATCGACATCATCGAGGGCCGCGTCGCGGTGCTGGAACGCTCGGACGTCGACACCGACCAGATCATCCCCAAGCAGTTCCTGAAACGGATCGAGCGAACGGGCTTCGGCGAGTTCCTGTTCTACGACTGGTTCCGCTCAGGCGAGATCGAGCTCGAGGCCCATCCGATCCTCGTCACCGGTCGCAACTTCGGCTCGGGCTCGTCGCGGGAACACGCCGTCTGGGCGCTCAAGGACTACGGCTACGACGCGGTGATCGCACCCTCGTTCTCGGACATCTTCTATTCCAACTGCACGAAGAACGGGCTGCTGCCCGTCGTGCTCGACGAGGAGCACTGCCGCGCGGTCGCGGGCGCCGGCGAGGCCCGCATCGACCTCGACGACCAGACCGTCAACTGCGCCGAGGGTGTCTTCAGGTTCGAGATCGACGAGGACATCAAGCACCGGCTGATCAACGGCCTTGACGACGTGGCGATGACGCTGCAGCGGGTCGAGACGATCGATCGGTTCGAGTCGGACGGACGGGCCGACCACGGCCCGGTGACGACGTCGCTGTGAGTCAGTCACACTCCATGAACTCGGGTCCGCGCGAATGGGATGCGCAGACCTACGACCAGATCTCCGAGCCGCAATACCAATGGGGCCTGGAGGTCCTGGACCGCCTCGAGCCTCAGGCCGGCGAGGCGGTGATCGATGCCGGCTGCGGCTCGGGCCGGGTCAGCGAGAAGCTTCTCGAACGTCTCGCCGACGGCCGACTCATCGGCGTGGACGGCTCCTCCGAGATGATCAAGGTCGCGTCCGAGAAGTTCGAGGGCGACGATCGGGTGACGCTGATCGTGTCGGACCTGCTCGATCTGACCCCCGAGCTGCTCGAGGAGAACAAGGCGCCCGGCGAGGTGGACGCCCTCTTCTCGACGGCGACCTTCCACTGGATCACCGACCACGACAAGCTCTTCTCCCGAATCCACTCGGTGCTGCGGCCCGGGGGACGGCTCGTCGCTCAGTGTGGGGGGGAGGGCAACGTGGCGGAGCATGCGCGGGCGATCGCAACGGTCGCGACGCAGCCTCAGTACAGCGAGCACTTCGAGGGCATGACGATGATGTGGAACTTCGCCAATCCCGTGGAGACCGAGGAGCGCCTGCGCCGGGCGGGCTTCCAGGATGTCTCGTGCTGGCTCGGGGACAAGCCGGTGCAACCGGAGAACGCCTATGACTTCACCACCACGGTGACCATGGGCCCGCACCTGACCCGCCTGCCGGAGGAGAAGCGGCGGAACTTCGCGGAAGCGGTGCTCGAGCTCTCGCCGGATCCACTTGTCCTCAACTACGTCCGCCTCAACATCGACGCGCGCCGTGCCTAGGATCGTCCTTCTTCCCGGCGACGGGATCGGCCCGGAGATCGGCGCCGCCGCCGTTCGGGTGTTGAACGAGCTCGGGGACTTCGAGGTCACCGAGCACCCGATCGGCGGCGCCTCCATCGACGAGCACGGCACGGCCCTGACCGACGAGGTCCTCGAGGCATGCCGGCAGGCCGACGCCGTCCTGCTCTGCGCCGTCGGCGGCCCCAAGTGGGACACGACCGATCCGGACGAGCCGCGGCCCGAGCAGGGGCTGCTGGGACTGCGCAAGGGCCTCGGCCTATTCGCGAACCTCCGGCCGGTCCGCCCGAGCGAGGCGCTGCTCGAGGCCAGCCCGTTGCGGCGCGAGCGGATCGAGGGGACCGACCTGCTCGTGGTCCGGGAGCTGACGGGCGGCATCTACTTCGGCGCTTCCGGCCGCGACGGCGATCGCGCCCACGACGACTGCGCCTACACGGTCGAGGAGATTGAGCGGATCGCCCGCGTGGCCTTCGAGGCCGCCGGCGAGCGCAACGGCCACCTCACCTCCGTGGACAAGGCGAACGTGCTCGAGACCTCCCGGCTCTGGCGGGAGACGGTCACAAAGCTGGCTCCCGAGTACGGGGAGATCGAACTCGACCACCTGTTGGTGGACAACGCCGCCATGCAACTGGTCTCGAATCCAACCGGCTTCGACGTGATCGTCACCGAGAACCTGTTCGGCGACATCCTCAGCGACGAGGCCGCGATGCTCACCGGCTCGCTCGGGATGCTGCCCTCCGCCAGCCTCGGTGAGGACGGCCCGGGCCTGTACGAGCCCGTGCACGGTTCGGCGCCGGACATCGCCGGCACGGGCAAGGCGAACCCGCTTGCCACGCTCCTCTCCGTGGCGATGATGCTCAAGTACGGGTTGGGCATGCATGACGAAGCGGCGAAGCTCGACGCAGCGGTCGAATCCACGCTGGCTCAGGGCCTCCGCACGCCCGACCTGGGGGGAGAGACCACGACGGAAGAGATGACAGACGCCGTTCTCGCGGCGCTGTAGATCGTTCATACTGATCGACCGTGGAGAAGGCTGAGCTCATCTGGAAGAACGGCGAGTTCGTCCCCTGGGACGAGGCGAACGTGCATGTCCTCACGCACGGCCTGCACTACGGCACGGGCGTCTTCGAGGGAATCCGCTGCTACGACACCGAGATCGGCCCGGCGATCTTCCGCCATCAGGACCACCTGGACCGGCTCGCCAAGTCCGCGGAGCTCTACTACCTGCCGCTCAACCACGACCTCGAGGAGATTCGCGAGGCGACCAAGGAGCTGATCCGCCGGAACGGACTGCGCAGCTGCTACATCCGGCCGCTCGCCTTCCGCGGCTACGGCGAGATGGGCCTGTACGCGCAGAGCGCTCCGGTGGACGTGATCGTGGCCGTCTGGCCGTGGGGCGCCTACCTCGGCGAGGAGGGCAAGCGCAAGGGCATCCGCGCCAAGGTCTCATCCTGGCGCCGCATCTCGCCCTCGGGGCTCATCCCGCACGCCAAGGCCTCGGGCCAGTACCTCAACTCCATCCTCGCCAAGACCGAGAGCGCCAACGCCGGCTACGACGAGGCCATCCTGCTCGACGACCGCGGCTTCGTCTGCGAGGGGTCCGGCGAGAACATCTACCTCGTTCGCGAGGGCGAGATCGTCACTCCGGGCCACACCTCTTCGATCCTCGACGGGATCAACCGCAAGTCGGTGATCCAGCTCGCTCGCGACCTCGGCTACACGGTCGTCGAGCGCGACATCGCGCGCGCCGAGCTCTATTTGGCCGAGGAGGTCTTCCTGACCGGCACGGCAGCCGAGCTGGTCCCGGTACGGGAGATCGACGACCACGACCTCGGTCGAGCCGGGGGAGATCACCCGCGTCATCCAGGGCAAGTTCGACGACGCTCTGCACGGGCGGCTCGAGGAGTACCGCGAGTGGCTGGACCCGGTCGGGGAGCCCACCGGCACGCCCCCGCCTGAACCGACGGCTGCAGAGGTCGACGCCGAGGAGGTCGGGGAACCGGCCTCCGGTACCCTGGGTTCCTGATGCTGCACCGCTTCACAGGGCGAATTACGCAGGCCGCATAGCGGCCAGAAAAGTCTGCCCCGGCGGCCCCCGGACGCGAAGCGGAGGAGGCCGCCGTTTATGGGGCCTCCATATTCCCCCTCGAAGAAAGGCAGCAGCGATGCGACAGGTACTCCTCTACGACACGACTCTCCGGGACGGTATGCAGGGACAGGGCATGTCCCTCTCGGCGCAGGAGAAGGTCAGGGTCGTCACCAAGCTCGACGAGCTCGGCGTCCGCTTCATCGAGGCCGGCTTCCCGGGCTCCAACCCCAAGGAGCTCGAGCTCTTCGAGATGCTGGCCGAGGTCGAACTCCAGCAGGCCGCGGTGTGCGCCTTCGGCATGACCCGCCGCCGCGACACCGAGGCGGCGGAGGACGAGGCCCTGCAGCTCCTCGCCACCGGGTTCGCCCCCGTCGTAACCCTGGTGGGCAAGACCTGGGGACTCCACCTGGAGAAGGTCACCAAGGTGAGCCGCGAGGAGAACCTGGCCATGATCCGCGACTCGGTCGCCTATCTGACCAAGGCGGGCAAGCGCGTGATCTACGACGCCGAACACTTCTTCGATGGCTACCGCGACGACGCCGGCTACGCGCTCGAATGCCTGCAGGCCGCCGCCGACGCCGGCGCCGAGAACGTCACGCTCTGCGACACCAACGGCTCGAGCCTGCCGTTCCAGGTCGCCGAGGCAACCAAGGCGATGGTGGACGCGCTGGACGTGGCGGTCGGGATTCACACCCACAACGACCTGGAATGCGCCGTCGCGAACTCCCTCGCCGCTGTCGAAGAGGGTGCGAGCCTCGTCCAGGGGACGATGAACGGCATCGGCGAGCGCACTGGCAACGCCAACCTGACCTCGATCCTCCCCGACCTCCAGCTCAAGATGGGCTACAGCTGCGTGGAGGAGTCGCAGCTGTCGCGCCTCAGCGGCATCGCGCACTTCATCGACGAGCTTCTCAACATCACGCCGGATCCCGACCAGCCGTTCGTCGGGCGCAACGCCTTCGCCCACAAGGGCGGCATGCACGTCGCCGGCGTCAGCGCCGATGCCCGCACGTTCGAGCACATGAATCCTGCCGAGGTCGGCAACGAGCGCGAGATGGTCGTCTCGGAGCTCTCCGGCAAGGGCACCGTCCTCTCGCGGGCCGACCGCGCCGGAATCCCTCTCGACGACGAGCAGGCGGCCAAGGCGCTGCGAACGCTGAAGGAGCGCGAGCACCGCGGCTACCACTACGAAGCCGCCGATGCGTCCTTTGAGCTGCTGCTGCGCAAGGAGACCGAGGAGTACGAGCCGCTCTTCCGGCTCGAGGGCTTCCGCGTCCTGGTCGAAAAGCGCGAGGACGGCAAGGTCGTCACCGAGGCCACGATCAAGGTCTGGGTGGACGGCGAGCGCTACCTGCGCACCGCCGAGGGCAACGGTCCCGTGAACGCGCTCGACAAGGCCCTGCGCGGCGCGATCATCGACCGCCACCCGCACCTGGCCGACATCGAACTCACCAACTACAAGGTCCGCATCCTGGACGAGCACCACGGCACCGGGGCCGTCACCCGCGTGCTGCTCGACTCGTCGGACGGCGAGCGCGAGTGGGGCTCGATCGGCGTTTCGGAGAACATCATCGAGGCGTCGTGGGAGGCCCTGGTCGACTCCCTCGAATACGCCTTCCAGCCCCGCGAACAGAAGACCCCACCGAGTGACCGAACCGATCCCGCTCGCACGACCTGAGCTCGGCCCGCGCGAGGAGGAGCTGCTGCTGGAGGTCGTTCGCTCCGGCTCGCTCTCGCTGGGACCGAAGCTCGAGCAGTTCGAGCGCGACTTCTCCGATTGGATCGGCGGCGAGGTCTATGCCGTGGCCGTCTCCAGTGGGACCGCCGCCCTGCACCTCGGCGTCCGGGCGAAGGGCTGGTCCGACGGCGACGAGATCATCACCAGCCCGCTCAGCTTCGTCGCCTCGACCAATTGCCTGCTCTACGAGGGTGCGAAGCCGGTGTTCGCAGATATCGACCCAGTGACCCTCAACCTCGATCCCGAGAAGGCCGCCGAAGCGGTCGGGGAGACGACGACTGGGCTGCTGCCAGTCCACATCTTCGGCTATCCGGCCGACCTGCCCGCGTTCGGTGCGCTTGCGAAGCAGCACGAGCTCGGCATGCTCGAGGACGCATGCCAGGCACTCGGCGCCACCGATTCCACCGGCGCCAAGATCGGCACGGACGGCAACCTCGCCACCTTCGCCTTCTACGCCAACAAGCAGATGACCACGGGGGAGGGCGGGATCCTCGTCACCCCCGATCGGGAGGTCGCGGAGGCCGTCCACAGCGAGCGCAACCAGGGCCGCGCGCCTGACATGTCACGGCTCGACCACGACCGGATCGGCTTCAACTACCGGCTCACCGACCTGCACGCCGCGATCGGAATCGCCCAGCTGGAGCGCCTCGACGAGATGCTCAACGCTCGCGAGAACGTCGCCGCCCTCTATCGCGAGCGCCTGACCCAGCTCGGCGCCGAGCCCTGCGGGGAGCACGAAGATGACGACATCGTCCTGCCGAACGAGAACCGCGGAGATGAGCGCCGCAGCTGGTTCGTCTTCTGCGTGCAGCTGCCGGACGGGACCGATCGCGACGCGGTGATCGAGTCGCTGGCCTCGAACGAGATCGCCTCCAGGGCGTACCTGCCCTGCATTCACCTGCTGCAGCCCTACCGCGAGCGCTTCGGCTTCAAGGGAGGCGAGTTCCCGATCGCTGAGCGGGTCGCCGAGCGCTCCCTGGCGCTCCCGTTCTTCACCTCGATGACCGAATCGCAGGTCGATCGGGTCTGCACGGCGCTGGGCGAAGCGCTCGGCAAGCACTGATCAGGCGGGCGGGCTACCTGCCGGGCGCAAACCATCCGACAGGACGCCACGTCGCCCGCCCTAGACTCCGCCCTCATGAGCCGCTTCGGCGAAGAGCAGGACCCGCTGTTCAGGCGGATCAACTCCTCGATCTCCTTCGACTGGCGCCTGGCGTCGTTCGACGTCGAGCAGTCGAAGGCACACGCTCGCGCGCTCGCCAAACTCGGCGTGCTCGACGACACCGAGCTTGGGCAGATCTCCGAGGGTCTCGAAAAGGTCGGTGGCGAGCTCGAGGCCGGCTCCTTCGAGTTCCGCGAGGACGACGAGGACATCCACATGGCGATCGAGCGCCGGCTCACGGAACTGATCGGGCCGGTCGGCGGCAAGCTCCACACCGCACGATCGCGGAACGACCAGGTTGCGACCGACCTCTCGCTGCTGGTCAGAGCGCATGCCGCGCGCGCGATCGCTTTGCTCGAGAGCCTGATGGAGACTCTGGTCGCGCAATCCGAGGCGCACCGCGAGTGGCCGGCGCCCTCATACACCCACCTCCAGCGCGCCCAGCCCGTGTATCTCGGCCACCACCTGCTCGCCTACTTCTGGATGTTCCAGCGCGATGCACGCCGGTTCTTCCGGGCTGCTGAGGCGACGACCGACATGCCCGCCGGCTCGGGTGCTCTGGCCGGCCTCAACTGGCCGATCGATCGCGACGCCCTCGCCGCTGACCTCGGCTTCGAGCGTCCTTCCCCGAACTCACTCGACGCGGTCTCCAACCGGGATTTCGCGCTGGACTACCTCTCGGCCGCATCGATCTGCGCGATGCACCTCTCGCGGCTCGGCGCCGAGATTGTGCTCTGGTCCAGCCAGGAGTTCGGCTTCTGCGAGCTGCCCGACTCGTTCGCCTCGGGCTCGAGCATCATGCCCCAGAAGAAGAACCCCGACGCGGCGGAGCTGTTGCGCGGCAAGGCGCCGCGGATCGCCGCCTCGTTCCAGAGCCTCCTCGGCACCATGCACGCCCTGCCGCTCGCCTACAGCAAGGACCTCCAGGAGGACAAGGAGCCGCTCTTCGACGCGATCGACAACCTGGAGCTCTGCCTCGCCGCGGCGACCGGGATGCTCGCCGGGATCAGCTTCAACCGCGAGCGCCTCGCGGCAGCGGCGGAGGACGAGATGCTGGCCGCGACCGACCTGGCCGACGCACTCGTCCAGGAGGGCGTTCCCTTCCGTGAAGCCCATGGCCTCGTCGGCGGTCTCGTCAGGGCGTCGATCGAGTCCGGCAGGCCCCTGTCGGAGCTGACGGACACTGAACTCGACGGCATTCCCGACGACGCCAAGCAGGCGGTCCACCGTGCCCTGGAGAAGGGTCAGACCATCGAGTCGAAGGTCTCTCTCGGAGGCACCGCATCCGGGCCGCTGGCCAAGCAGATCGAGCGGGCGCGCGAGGCGCTCCACGCCCTGCGCGCGTGATCCGCGAGTTCTTCGACCGCTCCGTGCACGAGGTCGCGCGTGACCTGATCGGCTGCGAGCTGGCGGTCGGGGAGACTGCGGGCGTCATCGTCGAGGCCGAGGCCTACGACGCGACCGACCCGGCCTGTCACGCCCACATGGGCCGGACCGCACGCAACGAGGTCCTCTTCGGCGCGCCCGGGCGCGCCTACGTGTACCTCTCCTATGGAATCCACAGCCTGCTCAACGCCGTCGCCGAGCCGGAGGGCAGCGCGGCGGCCGTCCTGATCCGCGCGCTCGAGCCCACCCGCGGGATCGAATTGATGCGCGACCGGAGAGGCCGTGACGAGACCGAGGGGCTCTGCTCAGGCCCGGGCAAACTGACGGAGGCACTCGGCGTCGGCCTGTCGCTGAACGGGGTGGACCTGGACGAGTCGCCCTTCGAGATCTCCGCGCCGTCCGGCATCTGGACGGACGTGGAGGTCGTCACCGCCCCGCGCATCGGGATCACCAAGGCCGCGGAGCTTCCCTGGCGCTACTGCGTCAAGGGGAGCCGCTTCGTCTCGCGCCCGTGGCCGGCCTCGGCCTCGAGCGCGGTCGGCAGAGCCGCCTAGTAGCTACAGGCCGGTCCCACCGGTGCCACCGGTGCCACCGGTCCCGCCGCCACCGCCACCACCAGCCGCGGGCGCGGGGGCGCTGGTGTTTCCACCCCCGCCGCCTCCGCCACCCCCAGTGCCGCTCGAGGACGAGGACGAAGAGCTCGGGTACGGATACGAACTCGAGCTGCTGGAGCTCGAGGTGGAGCTGGAGCCTGAGCTGTCCTTGCTGTTGGCCGCGGCCTTGTGCTCGGAGTAGATCGACTCGATCGCGGACATGATCCGGCCCCAGATCAGGGCGGGGAAGGTGCCACCGTCCACGGGAGCGCCGCCATATTCAGTGGTCATCGGGGTGTTGGTGTCGGCGTGGCCCACCCAGACGCACGTCGTGAAGTGCTCGTCGCCGCCGCAGAACCAGGCGTCACCGTTGTTCTCCGTGGTCCCCGTCTTGCCCCATTCGGCGTTGTCGCCGAACTGAGCCAGCTTGCCCGTCCCCTCGAGAACGTTGAGGTGCAGGATGCTCTTCATCGTCGAGGCGACGCTGGGGGAGAGAACCCGGGCGGTCTTGGTCTTGTTCTCCGCGATCGTCTTGCCATTCGGGTCGGTGACCTTGTCGATCCCGACCGGCGCGAGGTCGTAAAGGGTGTTGTTCGGGCCGGCGGTGGCGTCCAAATTGCCTCCAACCCGCTGTCCGCCGTGGGAGATCGTCGTAAAGGCATAGGCCATCTCCAGCGGAGTGACGCCCGGATCGATCGCGCCCAGGACCATCGACGGGTTGGTCGAGAACTTGGTCCCGATCCCCATCCGGTGAGCGGTCCTTGCAATCGCCTTGGTGCCGCCCTTGACACCCGGGCTGCCGCCGCAGCCCTGGGTGCACCTCAGGGTGTCGCCGAGAGCGAGCTCCGCGTAACAGGAGTTGTCCGAGTGGATCGTGCAGCTCTCCAGGCTGGAGCTCCCGTAGTACTCATCGCCGTAGTTGTGGACATCGAAGTACTCGTTCTTCGAGTTCGGGACCTTGAAGATCTTCTCGTTGGAGGTGTAGCTGGTGCTCGGTGAGATTCCCTGGCCCAGCGCCGTAGCGAGCGTGAAGGGCTTGAACGACGAGCCCGGCTGGCGGTGTCCGTTGGTCGCCAGGTTGAAGGGATGGTCCTGGAAGTCGTTGCCGCCGACCATGGCCTTGACCTCTCCGGTCGCGTTGTCGATCACGACGACGGAGGCGGTCGGCGCCACACCGGAGAGGGTGCTCTGGGCGATGTCCTGTGCGGTGTTCTGCATGTCGAGGTCCAGAGAGCTATGGATCTGGTAGCCACCGCCGAAAGCTCGCCCCGCGCCGTAGAGGTCGACCACCTGCTGGCGCAGCCAGGAGGTGTAGTAGGGGGAGAGCGAGTCGTCCGTCGGGCGCTCGATGTCCGAGGGGACCGGAATCTGCGAGGCGGCCCCTTCGTTGTACTCCGTCTCGGAGATGTCGCCCTGGTCGAGCATGTCCTTCAGGACCAGGTTGCGACGGTCGGTCGCGGCCTGCGGATTTATCCTCGGGGAGAACGCCGAGGGGGAGGCGATGATCCCGGCCAGCATCGCCGCCTGGGGCGGCGTCAGGTCCTTGGCGCATGGGTCCTCACCGCTGCCACCGCAGGGAGTCCCCTGGCGAGCGAGCTCCTTGCCGAAGTAGGTCCGGGCGGCGGCCTCGATCCCGTAGGCGCCCTCGCCGAAGTAGATGGTGTTGAGGTACTCGGTGAGGATCTTGTCCTTCGTCCACTGGCGCTCGAGGTGGTACGCCAGCGCCGCCTCGCGGAACTTCTCGAAGACGGTTCTGCTGCCCTGCGCCTCGAGCGCGTTCTTGACGAACTGCTCGGTGATCGTCGAGGCGCCCTGGGTCGATCCGCCCGGGAGCAGGTCCGCGAGACCGGCTCGGAACATGCCCTGGATGTCGACGCCGTTGTGCTCGTAGAAGCGGCGGTCCTCGATCGCGACGGCGGCCTGCTTCATATAGGGCGAGATCTGGTCGGAGTCGAGGAGCACCCGCTGGTTGTTGTTGAGCAGGGTTCCGAGCTTGTTGCCCTGGTCGTCGAGAACGACGGAGTTCTTCGCCTCGGCGAACTCCTTCTTGTTCTCCAGCTGAGGCAGGTCCTGCGAGATCGCCATCATCATCCCGAAGAAGGTCGAGACGATCGCGAGCAGCCCGAGACCGGCCAGGATGATCAGCAGGCGGAGCTTCTTGATGCGACCGGGCTTCGGCTTGCGCGGCCGCCGCGAGCGGATCCGGCGGGGAAGCCGCGGCGGCGGGGGCTTGCCGTCGTCGCCGGCCGATGCCGGCCGAGGCTGCGGGAGGCTCGAGGGGACGCGCTCGCGAAGCGCCTGGACGCGGTCCCGGCTCTCGGCGATCCGCTCGCCGCCAACCCGGCGCAGGCCCTGGACGCCGCCGAGGACGGCGTTGCGGATGGCCGAACCGCGCCGAGCGACGCCGCTCTTCTGCGGCTGATGCTCGAGCACCGACTCGAAGTCCACGTCGTCCTCGGCGTCCTCTCGCTCGAGGCGCTCTCGCTCCACATCGAGGTCGAGGATCGGGCTCGGGCGCCTCGAGGCGCGGCGGCGGGCCTCCTTGGCGAAGTTGCGCGCCTCGCCGGGGGTTGGGGGGCCGGCCGGCCCGTCGTCGCGCTCACGCAGCGGCGAGCGTGCGCCGGGCGAGAAGTCGTCGTCGCCGAGGCTCAGCCAGTCGTCCTCATCCGGCTCAGACCTTGCCGGCGGGGGCGGGGCAACGCGGCGTGATCCGTTGCCGCCGGCGCCGCTTGCGGGGTCACGGCGGGCCCGGCCGCTTCTGCCGTTGCCCCCGTTGGTGCCGCTGGCCTCGCTGTAATCGAGATCGGGCAACTCACGGCCGTTGCCGTTCCCTGGGGCTTCCTTCTCCGGCTCGCGGTCCTCAGTCCGCGAACCCGATCGGCCCCGGTTTACGTCGAAGTCGAAATCGAAATCGTCTGTCATGTCGCGGGGGGCGACGCTGTGTGCCCGGTCCGTATCAGGATCCTGCTGCGCCTGTACGTCAAATCTACGAGCGCGCACGGACCCTCGCGCCCGGCCAGGCAGAACGGGGCAGTCTAGCATTGCCCTCGTGACGCAATTCCGGGTCAGAACGGGCACCAAGCCAGGCGTCCCCAGGCATGACTGACCTGGAGGTCCTGAAGCGCGGGGCGGAGGAGGCCCTGCCCGAGGGAGCGCTCGAGAAGCAGCTCGCCAAGGGCGAGCCGCTGCGGGTCAAGCTGGGCATAGATCCAACCGCCCCGGACATCCATCTCGGCCATGTCGTGGTCCTCACCAAGCTGGCCCAATTCCAGCAGCAGGGACATAAGGTCGTGCTAATCATCGGCGACTTCACGGCCCGGGTCGGAGATCCAAGCGGTCGAGACACGCAGCGACCGATTCTGACGCCGGATCAGATCGACGCCAACGCCAGGACCTTTCAGGACCAGGCCTTCAAGCTGCTCGATCGGAACATCACCGAGGTGCGCTTCAACAGCGAGTGGCTCGACATGCCGGCGCAGGAGCTCTTTGAGCTGATGTCCAAGGTCACCGTGGCGCGCCTCCTGGAGCGCGAGGACTTCACGAAGCGAATGAAGGCCGAGGTGCCGATCTCCTCACTGGAGCTGCTCTATCCGATCCTCCAGGGTTACGACTCGGTGGCCGTGCGCTCGGACGTCGAGCTCGGGGGCACCGATCAGAAGTTCAACCTGCTCTTCGCCCGCGACATCCAGCGCGCCTACGACGTGCCCGAGCAGTCGATCGTGACCATGCCGATCCTCCCGGGCATCGACGGCGTCAGGCGCATGAGCAAGTCCCTCGGCAACTATGTCGGGGTCACCGAGCCGCCCGAGGAGATGTTCGGGAAGTTGATGAGGATCCCGGACGAGGTGATGGGCACCTACTACGAGCTCCTCCTTGCGGAAGACCTGCCAGACGAGGAGCCGATGGCGGCCAAGCGAGCGCTGGCGCGCCGGATCGTTGAGCGATTCCACGATCCGGCCGCCGCGGAGGCCGCGGAGGCGCGGTTCGACACCGTGCATCGTGATCACGGCATCCCAGACGACATCCCCGAGCTCTCCCTCGCAGATGCGGACGGCGTGGCGAATGGGGGGGACGTCCATCTCCCGGCGCTGATCTCCGGAGTCTTCGGCATCTCGAGCAGCGAAGCGCGCCGGCTGATCGCCCAGGGCGGCGTCAAGCTCGACGGCGAGAGTCTCTCCGCCGGACAGCCTGGATTTGCCGGCTGGGCAGCTCGGCGGGCGAGTGCTCCAAGTCGGGAAGCGACGTTTCGTCCGCCTGATCGCCCCGTAAGCTCTCGAATTGCAGGAGCTTTACCCGAGCGGAGTTTTTGGCTCCGCGCCGCGTCATCATGCCCATCCGTGGCTATACTTCTCAGTCGCTCTTGCTTCGGACTACGAAGAGAGCCGCCTCGTAACGAGGAGCCCTGACCGGCCGCCCCGCGGCCGATCGTGCTGGGCCCCTCAAACGAGGGGCCTTTTTTGTGGCCTGAGCGAGACCGAGTGAGGCGACGAGACCCGTCACCCCGCCGAGTGGTCTTTGAAAACTGAGCAGCGCGTGACGAAGGGCGATCTGCCCTTCGTTACTCGAGCCCGACCCCTGCCCATCATGCACCGGGCAGGGGTTGATAACTCCGTCATGTCGGTCACCGCCCTGTGTACGCGGTGACAGAAGTCAGCTACATGACAACTCTCTTGTGACTGACGATCAGTCACGTCACACTTTTTACGGAGAGTTTGATCCTGGCTCAGGACGAACGCTGGCGGCGTGCTTAACACATGCAAGTGGAGCGACGAACCGGGCTTCGGCCCGGGGCAAAGCCGCGAACGGGTGAGTATCACGTGGGTAACCTGCCCCGATGACCGGGACAACCCGAGGAAACTCGGGCTAATACCGGATGTGCTCGCAGCACATCAGTGCAGCGAGTAAAGGAAGCTTCGGCCTCCGCATTGGGATGGGCCCGCGGCCCATTAGCTTGTTGGTGAGGTAACGGCTCACCAAGGCAACGATGGGTAGCTGGTCTGAGAGGACGATCAGCCACACTGGGACTGAGACACGGCCCAGACTCCTACGGGAGGCAGCAGTGGGGAATCTTGCGCAATGCGCGAAAGCGTGACGCAGCAACGCCGCGTGAGGGAAGAAGGCCTTCGGGTTGTAAACCTCTTTCAGGAGGGACGAAGGTTCAGGCGCGAATAGCGTCCTGGACTGACGGTACCTCCAGAAGAAGCCCCGGCTAACTACGTGCCAGCAGCCGCGGTAATACGTAGGGGGCTAGCGTTGTCCGGAATCATTGGGCGTAAAGCGCGCGTAGGCGGCCCGGTAAGTCCGCTGTAAAAGTCAAAGGCTCAACCTTTGAATGTCAGTGGATACTGCCGGGCTAGAGTCCGGAAGAGGCGAGTGGAACTCCTGGTGTAGCGGTGGAATGCGCAGATATCAGGAAGAACACCAACGGCGAAGGCAGCTCGCTGGGACGGAACTGACGCTAAGGCGCGAAAGCGTGGGGAGCGAACAGGATTAGATACCCTGGTAGTCCACGCCGTAAACGATGGGCACTAGGTGTGGGAGGTGTCGACTCCTCCCGTGCCGGCGCTAACGCATTAAGTGCCCCGCCTGGGGAGTACGGCCGCAAGGCTAAAACTCAAAGGAATTGACGGGGGCCCGCACAAGCAGCGGAGCATGTGGTTTAATTCGATGCAACGCGAAGAACCTTACCTGGGCTTGACATGTAACTGACAGCCGTGGAAACACGGTCTTCCTTCGGGACAGTTACACAGGTGGTGCATGGCTGTCGTCAGCTCGTGTCGTGAGATGTTGGGTTAAGTCCCGCAACGAGCGCAACCCCCGTCCTATGTTGCCAGCATTAAGTTGGGGACTCATAGGAGACTGCCGGTGACAAACCGGAGGAAGGTGGGGATGACGTCAAGTCATCATGCCCCTTATGTCCAGGGCTACACACGTGCTACATTGGCCGATACAGAGGGTTGCGATACCGCGAGGTGGAGCGAATCCCAAAAAGTCGGTCTCGGTTCGGATTGGAGGCTGCAATTCGCCTCCATGAAGGTGGAGTTGCTAGTAATCGCGGATCAGCAACGCCGCGGTGAATACGTTCCCGGGCCTTGTACACACCGCCCGTCACACCACGAAAGCAGGCAACACCCGAAGCCGGTGTCCTAACCCTTACGGGAGGGAGCCGTCGAAGGTGGGGCTTGTGATTGGGGTGAAGTCGTAACAAGGTAGCCGTAGCGGAAGCTGCGGCTGGATCACCTCCTTTCTAGGGAGACCTAGAAACGTCGACCGGGCTTGAACCGGACGCCTCGAGCGTCCTTTGCGCTGCTCAGTTTTCAGAGACGCCGGCGGGAGACCCCCGTCCGGGCGCCTCCGTGGACCTTGAAAACTGCACTAGGCCGAGCGCTCCTCGATCAGAGGGGCGTTCTTGCGTCTCCCCACTGACATCGGGGGAGGCGCAGAAGGATAAGAAGCCGAGCTCTATGGACACTCGTGTCCGTAGAGCAGCTCACCGTCAAGATAATAAGGGCACACGGTGGATGCCTTGGCACCAGGAGACGAAGAAGGACGTGGACGGCTGCGATAAGCCACGGTGAGGCGCTGAACAGCCTTTGACCCGTGGATCTCCGAATGGGAAAACCCGGCGCCGGTAATGCGGCGTCACCCAGGACTGAATACATAGGTCCTGGGAGGTAAGTGGGGGAACTGACACATCTCAGTACCCCGACGAAAGGAAATCAACCGAGACTCCCCGAGTAGTGGCGAGCGAAAGGGGATCAGCCTAAACCGAGCAGGTGCAAGCGGACACGCGTTGCCTGTTTGGGGTTGTAGGACTCGTGTCCGGATCGTGTCCGATCCGGCGGCAGTTACCAAGTCAGGTGTTAGTCGAAGCGAGTGGAACCTCGCACCACAGAGGGCAATCGTCCCGTAGACGAAAGCGCACTGACCTGCCGATCGAGTTCCTGAGTAGGACCGCACCCGTGAAACGCGGTCTGAATCCGGGGGGACCACCCTCCAAGGCTAAGTACTCCCTGGTGACCGATAGTGAACTAGTACCGTGAGGGAAAGGTGAAAAGCACCCCTGAAGGGGAGTGAAATAGTACCTGAAACCGCGTGCCTACAAGTGGTCGGAGCCCTTCGGGGTGACGGCGTACTTTTTGCATAACGGGCCGGCGAGTTACTCGTCCGTGGCAAGGTTAAGCGATGAGCGGAGCCGTAGCGAAAGCGAGTCTGAATAGGGCGATTCAGTCACTGACGGTAGACCCGAAACCTGGCGAGCTATCCATGGGCAGGCTGAAGCGGAGGTAAGACTTCGTGGAGGGCCGAACCGACCTAGGTTGAAAACTGGGCGGATGACCTGTGGATTGGAGTGAAAGGCTAATCAAGCCAGGAGATATCTGGTTCTCTCCGAAATATATTTAGGTATAGCCTCGGGCTATATGCGTTTCGGCCGTAGAGCACTGCTTGGACTAGGGGCCCTACCAGGTTACCGACTTCAGGCAAACTCCGAAGACCGTTACGTTAAACCCGGGAGTCAGTGTGCGGGGGATAAACTTCGTACGCGAGAGGGGAACAACCCAGATCACCAGCTAAGGACCCTAAGTGGTGGCTAAGTGGAGAACGATGTCCGAATGCCGAGACAACCAAGAGGTTGGCTTAGAAGCAGCCATTCCTTGAAAGAGTGCGTAACAGCTCACTGGTCAAGTGTTCGGGCGCGGAGAATTCAACGGGGCTCAAGCCACCCTCCGAAGCTGTGAGCTCGAAAGAGCGGTAGGAGAGCGTTCCGGTGCCTGCGAAGCGGGGGCGAAAGCCGCCGTGGAGGAGCCGGAAGTGAGAATGCCGGCATGAGTAACGAGAGAGGGGTGAGAATCCCCTCCACCGATTGTCCAAGGTTTCCTGAGTAAAGTTCGTCTGCTCAGGGTCAGTCGGGACCTAAGGCGAGGCCGAAAGGCGTAGCCGATGGCCAACAGGTTGATATTCCTGTACCACGTCGTGTCCGCTATGACCGATGGGGTGACGGGGAAGGCTAAGGGAACCCAGGCGATGGTCGTCCTGGGGCAAGTACGTAGCCAGTCGCGGTAGGCAAATCCGCCGCGGCGTTACGGCGAGGTGCGATGCCAGCTGGCTTGACCGCCGGCCAGTCCCTGAAGCCATGCCTCCGAGAAAAACCTCTAGGCAGGACATACGTGCCCGTACCTACAACCGACACAGGTGGACAGGTAGAGAATACTGAGGTGAGCGAGCTAACTATCGTTAAGGAACTCGGCAAATTCGCCCCGTAAGTTCGCGAGAAGGGGCGCCCCGGTAGGGTGAAGCTCTTACGAGTGGAGCCCGAGGGGGCCGCAGTGAAAAGGTCCATCCGACTGTTTACCAAAAACACAGGCCTCTGCTAAGTCGTAAGACGACGTATAGGGGCTGACGCCTGCCCGGTGCCGGAAGGTTACGCGGCGTTGTTAGCCACTTCGGTGGCGAAGCAGCAAAGCTAAGCCC
>CAVZEM010000004.1:0-145896 GCA_963774305.1 uncultured Solirubrobacterales bacterium
GATCGACGAACTCGGCGAGCTGGACAACACGCTCATCTTCTGGATCTGGGGCGACAACGGCGCGAGCATGGAGGGCACGATCACGGGCTGCATTCAACGAGCTCACCATGCAGAACGGGATCCCCCTGACCGACGAGATGCAGCTGCAGCTCTCCGAGCGCTACGGCGGGGTCGAGGCGTGGGGCAACCAGATGATGGCCCCTCACTACTCGGCCGCATGGGCGTGGGCGGGCAACACACCGTTCAAGTGGGGGAAGCAGGTGGGCTCGCACCTCGGCGGTACCCGCAACCCCTTGGTCATCCATTGGCCGGAGAAGGTCAGGAAGGGAGGCGACCTCCGAAGCCACTTCACCCACGTGATCGATGTCGGCCCGACGATTCTTGACATCGCCGGGATCCCGATGCCGACCCACATCGACGGGATCGAGCAGCAGCCGATGCACGGCGAGACGTTCGCCGACTCGTTCACCGACGGGGACGCGCCCGAGCACCACACTCAGCAGTACTTCGAGACGATCGGCAACCGCGCCATGTACAAGGACGGCTGGTGGCTGGCGATGCGGACCGAACGGATCCCGTGGGTGCTCACGCCGGAGGCGCTGGAGCCGTACAAGCCCGGGGTCTGGGATCCCGACCAGGACCCGGTGGAGCTCTACTACCTGCCCGACGACTTCTCGCAGGCTCACGACCTCGCCGCGGAGAACCCGGACAAGGTGAAGGAGCTCAAGGAGCTCTTCTGGGAGGAGGCCGAGAAGTACAACGTGACGCCTCTGCTCGCCACGCTGGCGTCGTTCTTCGGGATCGTGCCCCCGCTACCCGAGGTCCCCAAGTTCGAGTTTCGCGGCGACGTCCAGAACGTCCTCTCCGGGATGATCCCGAGGATCTACAACCACTCCTACTCGATCACAGCCGACCTGGTGATCCCGAAGGGCGGGGCCGAGGGGGTGATCGTCGCTGAGGCCGACCATCTGGGCGGGTTCTCGCTGTTCGTCGACGAAGGCAAGCTCACCCACACTTACTCGATGATGGGCGTCTTCGTCTTCCGCCAGGTGGCCGAGGAGGAGCTGCCCGCGGGTGAGGTCTCGGTGAGAATGGAGTTCGCCGCCGACGAGGCGAAGCCCGCCACCGGCGGCGAGGTGACGCTTTTCATCGGCGACCGCCCGGTCGGCAAGGGACACATGGACCACACGGTTCCGATCCGCTTCTCTGGCTATTCGGGCATGGACATCGGCCGTGACAACGGCGGCGTGGTCGACCAGGCCTACGAGGACCGCAAGCCGTTCGAGTTCACCGGAACGATCGACAAGGTCACCTTCGAGATCAAGCCGCAGCCCTCGAAGGATGATGCGCATGAGCTGCACACCGCCCACCACCACGGACACACTGCGCACGCGCTGTCGGCCTGACCTCGGGGTGAAGGCAAGGAGGTTTCAATGAAGCTGCACGACACGATTGATGTCCTCATCGGGGGCTACATGTCGAAGGAGGCCGCCGAGGACGACTACAACGCCGTCCACGACAGCGGTGCCCACCTGCAGGGAATGGCCCTGATCGCGAAGGACGTCCAGGGCAAACTGTCGGTCGAGGAGACCGACCACATGGTCCGCGAGGGGACGGCCGCGCTGGGTGGCGTTGGGTTGGCAGTCGGGCTGGTCGCGCCGCCGCTGCTTCTCTCGACTGCGATCGGGGCGGCACTGGGAGCTGGGGGCGGCGAGCTCCTTCACCACAAGGCCGCCGAGAAGATCGGCGAGCAGGCTGGCGAGACGATCCCGCTGGGTGGCGCGGGCCTGATCGTCGTCTATTCGAAGTCGGAGGCCGAGAAGATCGAGGCCGCCGTGACCCGCACCGTCAAGCAGGTGAAGGGGGAGGCTGAAGGGCGCCATGTCCAGGCGGTGAAGGGCGCGCTTGCAGAGGCGCAACAGAAGATGGCCGAGGAGCCGGGCTGAGAGCTCAGCTGTCGCGGGCGCAGCGAAAGCCGACGTTGCCGGCCGAGCTGTCAGAGGAGTTGCCCTGGCGGGCGGCTGCCCGATAGCGGCGGCAGTAGGAGTCGTGGCAGAGGTATGAGCCACCCTTCTGGATCCTGAGAACGCCTTCAGCCGGACCACGGGGATCGTGATCCCGGTCCCGCCGGCGGAATCCCGGATCGAACCAGTCGGCGGCCCATTCCCAGACGTTGCCCGTCGTGTTGTGCAGCCCGTAGCCGTTGGGCGGGAACGAGTCCACCGGGGCGGTCCCGTAGTAGCCGTCGGCCTCGGTGTTCCTGTCCGGGAAGGCGCCCTGCCAGACGTTCATCCGGTGCTCACCTCCCGGCTCGCGCTCGTCGCCCCAGGGAAAGGCCTTGCCCTCGAGTCCACCTCGCGCGGCGAACTCCCACTCCGCCTCGGTCGGCAGGCGCCGTTCGGACCAGGTGCAGTAAGCCTGCGCGTCGTTCCAGGAGACATGAAGGGCAGGGTGGCCGGGGCGATCCTCGATGGATGACTGTGGGCCTTCCGGGTGCCGCCAGTCGGCTCCGTCCACCTTGCGCCACCAGGGAGCCTCGACGACGGCCTGGGTGGGCGGGAAGTCGTCCGGCAGCAGCCCGGCGAAGACGAAGGACCACCCGAACCGCTCGGCCTCGGTTGCGTATCCCGTCGCGTCGACGAAGGAAGTGAACGCCTGGTTCGAGACCGCCATGCGATCGATCCAGAAGGAGTCGAGCGAGATCTCGCGCACGGGCCCCTCGCCGTCGGCGGGATATGCCCAGCGGTCGTCGCTTCCCATCAGAAACGAGCCGCCCTCGACCAGAGTCATGTCCTCCGACGGCCGGGCTTCGGTGCCGGCAGTGACTGCCACGGTCGGCTCTGGCGGAGCAGCGTGCCGAGCGTTCGGTGCGCAGCAGGGTGACCTCATCGAGGCCGACTGCTCAGCGTCCGCTCGATCGTTCACCGAACTCAGCGTACCCCCGGGGAAGGTTCTCTGGGCACCGGACCGGGTGCTGGCGGCGCTCGGCACCGCGGCGGTGATCCTGATCGCCGTGATCAGCGCCGGCGCCGAGCACGGGCACTACAGCGACGTCACGATCGCCCGCACCCTGATCGCCACGGGAATCCTCAGCACGTTCGGCACGATCCTCGCCATCGGCCTGCTCTGAGCGCCGGCCGGGATGCCGGAAGCGCGGGGTGCCCTTCGCCCACAGTCTCAGCGCCTGCGCGTAGATGCGCGCGAGCGTCATGACGGTCATCGGCGGATAGCGGAGCAGCAGGCCGGCCATGGCCCTTCGGGTGATCTCCCGCCGCCGCAGCGCCAGCTGCGCCGAGAACACCGGCAGGCCGCCCTCGAAGCTGGTGATCCGTACCGCGAGGTGGGCTCCCGGCGGCGTCGCGGAGATCTCGTAGCGCTGATCCATCGGCTCGAAGGGCGAGACGTGCATCTCCTTTTGGAACGAGCCCACAATCGGCCCGCCGGCAGTGCTGGTGCCATCGAGTACGTAGGCGGTGCGCTCTCCCCAGGGGGTGTTCGTCACCTCGGCGATCACCGCCTCGACCGAGCCGCCGCCCTCCCCGTACATGAAGAAGAACGACACCGGGTTGAAACCCACCCCCAGATACCGGGGGTTGGCGAGCAGCCGCACGGGTCCCGCCGGCCGGCGCCCGACGCGCGTTGCCGCCAGATCGCGAGCACTCTCGGCGAGTCGGGGGGAATCCCCGCCGAGATAGTCCTCGCGATGGAAGCGCGCGGGCGCCGGCCGGCGGGCCGACCAGAGCGGGATGGGATCGAGGAGCTCGGGCAGCTCGTCGAGGTCGAAGAGGGGCATGAACACGCGGTAGCGGAACCCATGCGGGCTCCTCCCGAGCCGCCGGTGACTCACCCAGCCCTCGTAGATCGCGGATGCGGTCATGCCGCGCGGGCGAGCTCGTAGACCTCTGCCGTCGCCGACACCTCCTCCCGGTCGGGCAGGGGCGCGTCGATGGGCCCGCGCCCGCCGAGCGCGTGTGAGACCCGCAGCGCCGACCAGACGCCGTCCTCGTGGAAGCCCCATCTCCAGTACGAGCCGCAGTAGTGGGTGCGTCTCCGGCCCGAGATCTCCGGCCAGCGCGACTGGGCGGCGACACCCTCCGGGGTGAAGACCGGATGCGCATAGTCGATCACGCGGATCACGCGCCCGGGGTCGATCGCCTCGGTGCGGTTGAGGGTGACGAGCAGGTCGCGGTCGGCCTCGAGGGACTGCAGGCGGTTCATGTCGTAGGTGACCGTCGTGCGACGGGTGGGCCGCTCGGTGAGGTGGTAGTTCCAGCTCGCCCACGCCGAGCGGCGCCGGGGCATCAGGCTGGCGTCGGTGTGGAGCACGGCTTCGTTGCGCTGGTAGGGGATCGCCCCGAGGACGGCGCGCTCCGCCGGTGTCGGATCGCCGAGCATCCGCAGGGCCTGATCCGAGTGGGTGGCGATCACCACCTCGTCGAAGATGTGGAGCTCTCCGTCGACCTCCAGGCTCACGGACTCGGCGTCGCGGACGATGCGGCGCACCGGGGACCGGAGGTGGACACGGCTGCGGAAGGGTGCGATCAGCGCCTCGACGTATCGTCGCGCGCCTCCCGGGATGGTGCGCCAGCGGGGACGCCCCATCAGTTGGAGGACCCCGTGGTTTTCGAAGAACTCGGCCAGGAAGGCCGCCGGGAACCGCCAGAGCTGCTCGGGGTCGGCGGACCAGACCGCCGACACCTGCGGCACCAGGAGCCGCTCGATGAAGTACTCGGAGTAGCTCCCCTCCGCCAGGAAGCGCCGGAGCGAGGGGCCGTCCGCAGCGGCGCCGATGAGGACACGGGCGTCGCGGTTGAAGCGGACGAGGTCGAGCAGCATGCGGCGAAAGCGGCGGTCGAGGAGATGGGCCGGCCTGGTGAGTAGGCCGCGCGTCGCCCATTCGAAATCCCCCCGGCCGTCCGAGACCGAGAAGCTCATGCTCGCCGGCTGACTCGGGACGGCGAGCTCGGACAGGAGGCGCTCGAAGTTCGGGTAGTTGCGGTCGTTGAAGACGATGAAGCCCGTGTCGACCGCCAGCGGGCCGTTCCGGGTCTCCACGTCGATGGTGTTGCTGTGGCCGCCGGGGTGGCCACCGGCCTCGAACAGGTGGACGTCGTGCCCTACGGCGCGGAGCTCAGCGGCGGCGACAAGGCCGGACACCCCGCCGCCCACCACCGCGATTCGCTTCGGCGCGACCGGCCCTCTCATCCGGACACGCCCACCGGCGGCGCTTCCCTCATCGGGACTGACAGTTGCTGGCGCAGGCCGTCCTCGGCGTTTCTGCCCAGGCGCGCGAACGCGACCCGGAGCGGCGGATCGAGAAGGCGCCTCCCGCCCCGAAGGCGCAGCGACGCTCTCCAGGTCAGGCTCGAGCCCGAGACAGCGGAAGAATGATGGCCTCGTCCGCGATCGACATGGCGTCGGTCTCGGCCGCGAAGACGAGACGATGCGGCGGCTCGGCCACGACCGTCTCGTATGGGAGCGTCGCGGTGCGGCCGAGGAAGCGGACGTCGAGCT
Organism: uncultured Solirubrobacterales bacterium; assembly: GCA_963774305.1. Lineage (GTDB taxonomy): Bacteria > Actinomycetota > Thermoleophilia > Solirubrobacterales > 70-9 > DASUPK01. Next base: position 5,515 of record CAVZEM010000004.1, read on the forward strand.
CGTAGCGCGCCCCGACCGTTCCCGGTTCGCCCTCGACCAGGCGGGCATCCTCGACACTCGGATCCCATTCGACGATCGAGCGCAGATCGGCGAGGTAGCGCCAGACGTCGTCGGGCGTGTTCTCGGTTGTCAGTGTTGCTGAGTAGTGGGCCATCGGGCCCTCCTTCTTCTTCGGGTTTCAGACGGCCGCCGCGGAGCGCGGGGCCTGGTTCGAAAGCGCTGAGAGCCGCTCGCAGGAGTCCCAGAGCAGGCGGCGCTCGGATTCCGTTTCGCGGGTGCCCGGCAGGCGGTACTGAGGGCCGGCGCATCCGGTCGTGCCAGAACGCGCCGCCGCTGGAGCGGGGGAGGGGCGCCGTGGCGAGCCAGACGATCGTGTCGGCTCCCTCGCGCGGCGAGCGCAGCGCGGGGCGCATCAGCCGCTCGAATCGCGGCAGCGATCGGCGGAGCCCCGGTGTCGCGACCCAGCCGGGGTGCATCGAGTGGAAGAGGAAGCCGTCCGAGCCGTGATGCTCTGCCCAGAGCCGAGTGAGAATCACCTCGATCCGCTTGGTGTGGGCGTAGGCGCGAGATCCGTCGTAGTGCTCGCGGCGGAGCTCGAGATCGCCGGCCCGCAGGCGAGCCGTGTACATGCCGCCCGACGAGACGGTGATCACCCGGGGGGTCGCGGTGGCCGCCAGGGCTGGGAGAAGCAGCGAGGTGAGCAGGAAGGGGCCGAGGACATTGGTGGCGAAGGTGAGCTCGATGCCGTCCGCGGTCCGTTGCCGCGATGGAGAGAAGACGCCGGCGTTGTTGACGAGGACGTCCAGGCGCCCGCGGCGTGCCAGGAAGCTCTCAGCGAACCGCCGGACATCGGCCAGCTCGGAGAGGTCGCACGCCTCCGGGTGGAGCCGGCTCTCGGCGCCTGGCACGCGGATTCCCAGCCGCCGGACCGCGTCGCGCGTTCTCCCGGGATCGCGGCCGAGCAGGTGCACCGTGGCGCCGGCCAGCAGCAGCCCCTCGGCCGCGGCCTCGCCGATCCCGGAGGTCCCGCCGGTGACCAGCGCCGTCTGGCCGCGGAGGGATCCCGCGATCGCACTCGTCCAGCTCAGGCCGCGAAGCCTGTAGCCGAGCCGCGAGTAGCCCGGGACAACCGCCAGGTCCAGGCTCCGGTCGAGGGCGCGGCTGCAATTTGTTTGTCGAATGGTTGTCAAGATTCTGTCTAATGTGCGAGGCGTGGCTTATAGCAGGTGCATGCGCTACTGTCCAGACTCCGTCTAATGTTTGTCCCCACCAGATGACCCCGGATTCCGGTCCGCGCCTACGCATCGGCGAGCTCAGTCGCCGGACCGGCGTACGCGCCGACACGCTCCGGGCCTGGGAGCGGCGCTACGGGCTGCTCCGCCCGGAGCGGACCGAGGGCGGCTTCCGTCTCTATGGCAGCGCGGACGAGGCCCGGGTACGGGCGATGAGGGCGCGGATCGAGGCCGGGGTCTCGGCGGCCGAGGCGGCGCGCCTGACCGTGTCCTCCGCGCCGGCGGCCGAGGCCGCCGGGGACGGCGTCACGGAGGGTGAGCCGCTCACGGCCAGTGCCGACGCTCTGCGGGTCGCTCTCGAGGCCTTCGACGACTCGGGCGCCAACGCCGTCCTCGACGAGGCCCTTTCACGGGTCACCCTCGAAACGGTCGCCGAGGGGGTCGTTCTGCCCACGATGAGACAGATCGGGAATCGCTGGGAGAGCGGCGAGATCAGCGTCGCGCAGGAGCACTTCGCGACCGGCGTCATTCGCGGCAGGCTCCTCTCCGTCGCGCGCAACTGGGGCGCCGGCACGGGCCCCCTTGCGCTGCTGGCCTGCCCGCCCGGAGAGAGCCACGACCTGGGCCTGATCAGCTTCGGCCTGGTGCTCCACTCGCGCGGCTGGCGAATCACCTATCTGGGCCCGGACACGCCCATCGACACCGTCTCGCAGGCGGTCGGCGATCTGCACCCGGATGCGATCGTGCTCGCCGCGCTGGACCCGGCGCCGTTCGAGTCGGCGGCCCAGGAGCTTTCGGCACTGGCGTCCGGCGGGCGGCTGCTGATCGCGGGTGCGGGCGCCTCCCCGGAGTTGGCGCAGCGGCTGGGAGCCCGTGTCCTCGATGAGGATCCCGTGGGCGCCGCCCGGCAGCTCAGCGCGACGTGATCACCCGGTCAGATCCGGGCGCCGATCCGGTCGGGATCGACCACCGAATCGGGGTAGTGCAAGAGAACGAGGGTGATGGGCATCGCCGGCGAGGCTAGTCGTCCCGGCGAGGGCCGGACCGCCCTGGTCACCGGCGCCACCGGCTTCATCGGCGGGAGGCTGGCGATTGCGCTCGGCGAGCGTGGTTGGCGGGTCCGCTGCCTCGTCCGCGACGCTGGCCGCGCCCGCGACCTGGCGGATCGCGGCTTCGAGATCTGGGAGGGGGATGTGCTCGATCCCGGGTCGCTGGAGGGCGCGGGGGACGGGGTGGAGGTGGCCTACTACCTCGTCCACGCGATGGGCCGGGGAGGAAGCGGCGACTTCGAGGAGCGCGAGCGCAGCTCCGCCCGGAACTTCGGCGAGATGGCGAGGCGCGAGGGGATCGAGCGAACGGTCTACCTCGGCGGGCTGGGGGACGAGCCCCGCTCCAAGCACCTGCGCAGCCGCCAGCGGACCGCGGAGCTCCTCGCGGAGCATGGGCCGCCCCTCATCTACTTCCGGGCCGGGATGGTGGTCGGCGCCGGCAGCGAGTCCTATCGGACGCTCCGCTACCTGGTGCAGCGCCTGCCGGCGATGATCGCGCCGGCCTGGCTCAAGACCCCGACTCAGCCGATCGCCGTACACGACGTCATCGAGTACCTCGTCGACGCCCCGGACGTCGTCCACGCGGGCGGCGCCGAGATCCAGATCGGGGGGCCGGACGTCCTCTCCTACGGGGACATGCTGGACCGGATGGCTGAGGCCCTCGGCATCAGGCCGCGCCACCGGGTTCCGGTTCCCCTGCTCACGCCCTGGTTGTCATCGCTCTGGATCGGGTTGGTCACGCCGGTGGACGCCGGGGTTGCGCGGCCCCTCGTCGAGGGACTCTCCACCCCCACGGTCGTCACCGACCCGGCCGGGATGGCCGCCTTCGACATCACGCCCAGCGGGATCAACGAGGCCCTCCGGCTCGCGCTGGCGGAGGACCCCGAGGTGGGGCCGGTCCGCCAGGTCGGCGTACGCCTGCTTCCGGAGGACCGTTACCGCGTTCGGGCGACTGGGCCGGTGGAGAGCACCAACAAGGCCGAGCTCCTGGTGCCGGGGCCCTCGGGCGCCGTGCCCGGGCCAGGGGAGATCGAGAATCTCGGCCGCGGCTATTGGGAATTCGTTGCGAGGCGGTCGCTGGGAGTGTTCCGTGCGACCGAGGACGAGGAGGGCAGGGTCCGACTCCTCCTCAGGGGTACTCCTCTCGAGCTGCTGCGCTTCGATCCTCCCCGCTACGAGTCCCGGGAGGGGGGCGCGTCGGTCACCTGGCCCATCGCAGGGGGCGCCCTGACGCTCCCGGAGGGTCACGGGCGTGGGTTTCTGCGCTTCACGCTGACGCGCGCCGCGGGCGGTGCGGACACCACCACGCTCCGCGCCGCCATGGAGGTGAGGGGCTTCTACCCGCTGCTGCGAGGGAGGGGGCCCTGGCGCCGGTCGGCGCCCTCTTCTACTCGCTCACCCAGCGGGTCGTCCATCGTGCCATGACCCGCGCCTACCTCCGCTCGCTCGGCAGGACGGCGGCGGCGCCGCGCCCGCGTCGCGTCCAGGGGAGTGGATAGCGTCGCGACCATGAATCCACGAACCGCATTGATCCTGGCCGGTGTGGCGCTGGTTGTCGGCGTCGTCGGCCTCGTGATCGGAATCAGCGCCAAGAACGGCAACAAGAGCGATCAGGACATCGCCGATGCGACCAAGGCCCAGCTCGAGCAGCAGCTGGGGACCACCGCGTCCGAGGTCCAGGGAGCCCAGCAGGCCCAGGCCACCAAGGCAGCCGACGTGACGGCCAGCGTCAACAAGCAGCTGCGGACGCTCCGCACCTCCGTGGACGCGATTCAGACCAGCATCAACACCCTGAACACGACCACCGCGACGCAGGCGACCGACATCAAGAACCTGCAGAACGAGGTCAACAAGCTGGACACCAGGGTCAGCAACCTCGGCGGCTAGTCGTCAACCGACATGAAGCACGAAGGGCCGCCTCCTGGGAGGCGGCCCTTCGCGTGTAACGCGGTTCTGAGCGGGCTCGGGATTGACGGTGGGGCGGGACGGCTCCCACCTCCCTCTGCTCGCCGGTGCCCGGGTTGGATTCCGCCGGATGGCCGCGTGCCATCCAAACGGCCCCTTGGGCCCTACAGCGCCCGGACCTAGCGGCCCTGCACCTCCAGAGTCCCGTCAAGCATGGAATTCAAGTTAGGACCACCTCCTTTCTCTGGTCTCACTATTCAATCATGTGCCTCGGCCGTGGCTAGAGTCGTGATCCAGATGATCCGCGACACGCGATTCCTATTCGCAATTCCGGCCCTCGCGATCGGTGCGCTCGGCACCGGTTGCGGGGGCGGAAAGCAGCAGGTGACGGCCGCCGAGCTCGACCAGAAGGCGGATCAGGCCTGCCGCGAGGAGCAGGCGAAGTTCAAGCAGATCCAGGCGACGCCGCCGGCCAACGCGTCCGAGGCCGCCGATCAGACCAAGGCTCTGATCCAGGTTGCCGAGAGCGCCAGCTCCGCGATCGATGACCTCGAGCCGCCGGATGCGCTCCGTGAGCCCCTCGACATCTACCTGAGCGCCCGCGAGCGGGCGACCGACCAGATGAAGAAGGGACAGGATGCCGCCGAGAACCAGGATTCCGGCGCCTATGGCTCGGCGCAGGCGGCGGTCTCCAAGAGCGCTCCTCAGCGGCGGAAGCTCGCCGACTCGCTCGGTTTCAAGGTCTGCAGCTCGAACGCCGGAGCGGTCTGAGCGGTCGGGCTAGGACTCGGTCTGCGAGAGGTAGGCGAAGCCCAGCGTCATCGCCAGGTTGCTGAGGCCGGCGAACCAGAGCCCCGCCCGGGCACCGGGCCGCGAGAACGCCGGCGAGCGCGACCAGACGATGTCGGTCGCGAGCTCGGTGCCGCGCAGCCACGACAGCGCCCACCAGTCCTTCGGCCGGTTGCGCCGGTAGGCCACCAGGTGAGCCGCGGCGAAGGTGAGCCAGATCGGGCCACAGCGTCGGAAGAGCTCCTTCGCGTCGTCGGAGGGCTCGTCGTGGCCGAGCACGCGCAACGTCTGCGAGGGCGCCAGCAGCGCTCCTGACCCGAGCAAGAGGTCGAAGGCGATCATGTTCCGGTTCGTCCGGCGGAGCTGCCCGTCGAGGCTCACCCGACGATCCAACCACATTCGCGAGATTCCTAGAAGGGAAACCCAGGCGCGCAGCGAAATCAGCGCCCGTGGCACGGACCGCGACAAAGACTCATCCCGCTCGCAAGAGCCTCTCGGACTTCATCACGGAGCGCTTCGACGACTTCTCGCGCTCCCAGAAGGACGTGGCCCGCTACATCGTCGATCACCTCGACGAGGCTGCCTTCCAGACGGCCGAGGAGCTTGCGCGCCGCGCCAACACCTCTTCATCCACGGTCGTTCGCTTCTCTCAGGCGCTGGGCTTCGACGGGTACCCCGAGCTGCAGCAGGCGGCCATCGAGGAGTACCGGCACAAGGTCGCCGAGAGCACGCCGAACGGCAACGGCGGCAGCGGCGCCGCGGCACTGTTCAACTTCGACCACTCGGAGTTCGAGGCCTCGCTGGGCGCGGACTACTCGAACATCGAGGAGACGGCCCGCAGCCTGACCCGCGAGCAGATCGAGGCGTCGGTCTCGGCCCTCGCCACGTCCCGGCGCGTGCTGATCGTCGGGGTGGAGCAGATGGCCTTCTTCGCCAGCTACCTTCGCCACCTGCTGGGACTGCTCGACGTGCGCGCGGAGATCGTCGCCTCGCCGAGTCAGGACAACATCCAGAAGCTTTCGCGGATGGACGAGGACACCCTGCTGGTCGTGCTGACCGCGGGGCGCGCGCATCCGCTCATCCTGCGGGCCCTGAAGCTCGCTCGCCACCGCCGCGCGCGGACCATGTCGATCACCGACGCGACGCTCTCGGACGTGGCCGAGCACTCGGAGCTGATGCTCTACTACTCGTCGAACGGCCCGTCATACATCCGCTCGAACGCGGCGCTGATGGGCCTGGTCCAGGCGCTCGCGCACGGGGTCTACTCCCGCGACGAGGCCGCTCACCGGGACCGAATCCGCGCCTTCAAGCTGAAGTAGGGGCGACGAGCGCAGGCATGGCCGCAGGCCCGGGGGGCGATCCGGACCTGCAGCCGATACCGGGGTCCCGGGGACAGGACCCCGAGCCGATTCTGGTTGGTGCACCTCGCCTTTCCTGAGCCCCCAACGGCGAGGTACAAGCAAGGTTGCCCTGCCATCAATCAGGCAAACACGCCTCCCTTCTACTATGGGGGCCATGGCAGAGAGAGCGACCTTCCGCGTCAAGACCGGCCTCGCCGAGATGCTCAAGGGCGGGGTGATCATGGACGTCACCAACGCCGACCAGGCGAAGATCGCCGAGGACGCCGGTGCATGCGCCGTGATGGCGCTGGAGCGGGTTCCGGCCGATATCCGAGCGCAGGGGGGTGTCGCCCGCATGTCCAACCCCGCGGTGATCAAGGAGATCCAGGAGGCGGTGACGATCCCCGTGATGGCCAAGGCCCGGATCGGGCACTTCGCAGAGGCGCAGGTCCTCCAATCCCTCGAGGTCGACTACGTCGACGAGTCCGAGGTCCTGACGCCGGCGGACGAGTCCAACCACATCGACAAGTTCGCCTTCGAGGTGCCGTTCGTCTGCGGCGCCACCAACCTGGGCGAGGCGCTTCGCCGGATCGGCGAGGGCGCCGCGATGATCCGCTCGAAGGGCGAGGCGGGGACCGGCAACATCGTCGAGGCCGTCCGCCACATGCGCGAGATCACCGACGGCATCAAGCACCTCGCGTCGCTGCGGAGCGAGCAGCTCGCCGGCGCGGCCAAGGAGCACCAGGCTCCGCTCGACGTCGTCCAGGACGTCGCCGAGCGGGGCTGGCTCCCCGTCCCTCTGTTCTGCGCCGGGGGCATCGCGACCCCGGCCGACGCCGCGCTGATGATGCAGCTCGGCGCCGAGGGCAACTTCGTCGGATCGGGGATCTTCAAGAGCGAGGACCCCGCGCGCCGCGGTCGCGCGATCGTGGAGGCCACCACCCACTTCGAGGATCCCGAGCGCGTCGCCCAGGCGTCGATGGAGCTCGGCGACGCAATGCCGGGCCTCGAGATCGAGGCTCTGGCCCAGGACGGCGGCCTGCTGCAGGGCCGCGGGAGTTGAGCGACAGACTCCGAATCGGCGTCCTCGCCCTGCAGGGCGACTTCGAAGCCCATCGTCTGATGCTGGACGCACTCGGAGCGGCGGCATCCGAGGTCCGCACCCCGGATCAACTCGTCAGCCTCGACGGCCTGGTGATCCCCGGCGGCGAGTCGACCACCATCTCGATGGGGATGGAGCGGGAGGGGCTCGACAAGGCGATCCAGTCGTTCTACGACTCGGGCGGTCCCATTCTCGGCAGCTGCGCAGGGATGATCGTCTGCGACCGCGACCACCTCGCTCTGGCGGACTACGTCTGCCGCCGCAACGCCTTCGGCCGTCAGCTGCAGAGCTTCGAGCAGGATCTGCGCGTCGAGGGCCTCGGCGAGGAGCCGCTGCGGGCGGTCTTCATCCGCGCGCCCTGGGTCGAGGAGCACGGCCCCGGCGTAGAGGTCCTGGCGGAGATCCACGGGCACCCGGTGGCGGTCCGGGACGGCAGCGTCCTCGCGGTCGCCTTCCACGCGGAGCTCACCGACGACAGCCGGCTGCACGCCGCCCTCATGGCGATGTGCACCGCTGCCAGGCAGCCCAGTCGGGCTCATCGCTAGGTTTCCTGGCTGATGAGAGACCCCCGCGTCACCGCGCTTGCCCAGATCCTCGTCCGCCACTCGACCAAGGTGGCGGAGGGCGACCTCTGCACGATCGAGGGCGAGTCGGCGGCGGAGCCCCTGCTCCAGGCGATCTACGAGGAGGTCCTGCGGGCCGGCGGCAACCCGATCGTCAACATGGCGCTGGAGGGGCAGTCCGCCTCCTACTTCGAGCACGCCTCTGATGCGCAGCTGCAGTGGATCTCGCCCGTCGCCGAGTGGGCGGTGGAGAATGCCGACGTCCGCATCGCCGTGATGGCGAGCCAGAACACCCGCGCTCTCTCCCAGGTCCCACCGGAACGTCAGGCCACGCGCCAGGCGGCGACGCAGAAGCTGATGAAGAGGGCGATGGAGCGGAGCGCCGAGGGCACGTATCGCTGGGCGCTGACGTTGTTCCCGACGCACGCCTACGCATCTGAGGCGGGGATGGGCCTGAGCGCCTACGAGGACTTCTACTACGGCGCCTGCCTGGCGACCGACGACGACCCGGTCGGTGCATGGACGCGCACCTCCGAGGAGACCAAGCGGCTTGCCGATTGGATCCAGGGCCGCTCGGAGGTGCACGTCACCGGCGATGGGACCGACCTGCGGCTGGGCATCGAGGGCCGGACCTTCATCGCCGCCGACGGCAAGCACAACATGCCCGATGGCGAGTTCTTCACAGGCCCCATCGAGGATTCGGCCGAGGGGGAGATCACGTTCCATCTCCCCGCGAGCTACGCGGGCCGCGAGGTGGCGGGCGTGCGCTTCCGCTTCGAGGGAGGCAAGGTCGTCGACGCGAGCGCCGAGAAGGGCGAGGAGTTCCTGATCGAGATGCTCGACACTGACGACGGCGCCCGCCGGCTGGGCGAGCTCGGCATCGGTACGAACTACGGCATCACCGCCGGCACCGGCGAGATCCTGCTCGACGAGAAGATCGGCGGCACCGTCCACCTGGCGGTCGGCCGTTCATACCCCGAGACCGGCGGCGTCAACGAGTCGGCGATCCACTGGGACATGATCTGCGACCTCCGCAAGGGTGGCCAGATCGAGGTCGACGGCGAGCCGCTCCAGCGCGACGGCAGCTTCGTCGTCTAAGCGCGCAACCCAAGCCTCGCGGATGGGTTTAGGGGAGACAACAGCAGGCGCTCGGCGGGGAGAACGAGCCCTCACTACAGGAGGGACAACATGTTCGGACGCAAGCTGGGCTTGGTCGCCGTCGCGGCGCTGAGTCTGGGTCTCGTTCTGGCGGCACCTGCCGCGCAGGCAAGGAAGAAGGTCGTCACCAAGACATATGCGGTGGGTGTCGGGGCGCCCGCCGGAGGCGTACCGCTCAACATCCCGGATGGCGGTGGATCGGCGCAGCAGCTCGTCCGCGATCCGATCGCGGTCAGGGGTCTCAACCCTCGCGGCAAGATCAAGGACGTGAAGGTGGGGGTCCGCATCTCGCACCCGTTCGCGAGCGACCTGGAGATCTATCTCGCCACGCCGCGGGGGGTCATCAACCTCTCGCACGACGTCGGCGGCAACGGCAACAACTACGGCAACGGGTTCGCCGGCTGCGCGGGCGGGCTGACCACGTTCGACAGCCAGACGCCGACCTCGATCGCAACGCCCGGCTTGCAGGCGCCGTTCGTCGGCTTCTTCGCGCCGCAGGAGAGCCTCGGCCTGGTCAACGGGCTCGGCGACAAGAAGGCGACCAACGCGGTTTGGTCCCTGCTGGTCATGGACGACAACAACCAGCACGGAACGGGCACGCTCGACTGCTTCAAGCTGACGGTGACCGCCACGAATCCCAGGTAGCCCAGAGCGCCAATGCCCGCATAGACTCCGGGCTCGATGCTCGGTGGGAGATAGCTTCGGATTGCGGTGCTGACCGGTGCCGCCTGCCTCGCTTGCGTCGCCGGCGGCGCCGGCGTGGCCCAAGCGACGACGACCACCTTCGGGTTCACCGGCGCCGAGCAGGCTTTCCAGGTACCGACGGGCGTCACGAGCGTGCGGGTGACCGCGGTCGGCGCTCCCGGCGGGCGGGTAGGTCTCTTGACCAGTACGGGCGGCCTCGGCGGGCTGGCGATTGCGGACCTCGCGGTGACCCCGCGTCAGGTCCTCTACGTCGAGGTCGGAGGTCGCGGGGGCGATGGCGCCGTCGGCGCTAACGGGAACCCGGGCGCCGCAGGTTTCAACGGCGGCGCGCCCGGTGGAGCCGGGGGCATGTTCGGGACCGGCGGCGGCGGAGGTGGGGGTGCCTCTGACGTTCGCACCGTCTCTGGCTCGCTCGACTTGACGAGCCTGTCCTCCCGCCTCCTCATTGCGGGGGGAGGTGGGGGCGGCGGAGCGAGCGACAACGGCACCACCAGCGCCCACGGCGGGCCAGGCGGTGCAGCGGGCGCCGCCGGAGCGTCGGGCAACTCCGCCGCCGCCCACGGCGGTCAGGGCGCGACCGCGACCGAGGCCGGAAGCGCCGGCACCGGTGAAACCGGCACGACCAACGGGTCGGACGGTAACTTGGGCACCGGCGGCGCCGGGGGCACGAACGGGCCAGGCGGCGCTGGCAATGGAGGCGGCGGCGGGTCCAATGCGTTCTTCGCCGGAACGAGCTCGACGCTTTCCGGTCTCGACACCTCGGGGGTCCCGTCGGTCACCTTCACCTACACGGCCAGCAAGTGCAAAAAGGCCAAGAAGAAGCACCGGGCGGCTGATGCCAAGAAGAAGAAGTGCAAGAAGAGGAAGAAGTGAGGCGCGCCCCGCACTCCTAGAATCGAGGCCATGTCCGGTCACTCGAAGTGGTCCTCGATCAAGCACAAGAAGGGCGCCGCGGACGCCAAGCGGGGCAAGCTCTTCACCAAGCTGGCGCGCGCAATCACCGTGGCGGCCAGGGACGGCGGCGGCAACGTCGACGCGAACCCCACCCTCGGACTGGCGGTGCAGAAGGCGCGCGACGCCTCGATGCCCAAGGACAACATCCAGCGCGCCATCGACCGGGGCACCGGCGAGGGCAGCGATGCGGCCGCGATCGAGAGCGTCGTCTACGAGGGCTACGGACCGGGCGGGGCGGCGATCCTGGTCGAGACCCTGACCGACAATCGCAACCGGACCGGTTCGGAGGTCCGACACGCCTTCGAGCGGAACGGAGGCAGCCTCGGCGAGCCGGGGTCCGTTTCGTGGCAGTTCGAGAACCGCGGGGTGATCCTGGTGGATGGCGAGCGCTACGGCGAGGACGACCTGATGCCGGCGATCGACGCGGGCGCCGAGGACGTCTCCGAGGACGGCGACCTGCTCAAGATCACCGCCGGCGCCTCGGATCTGACGGCCGTTCGCTCGGCTCTCGAATCCGCCGGCGTCGAGGTCCAGTCCGCCGAGCTCTCGATGGAGCCCAAGAGCACCGTCGAGGTGGGGGAGAGCGACGCACCGGCTCTGCTTCGCCTGATGGATGCGCTCGAGGATCACGATGACGTCGACTCCGTGCACGCCAACTTCGACGTGCCGGAGGAGATCCTGGAGAAGGCCGCGGCCGCGAGCTGAGCGGGCCGACGCCGGCTACTTCTTCTTTTTCTTCTTCTTGACGGTGTCCTTCGCGCAGTAGGCGTAGGTTGCCACGGCGCTCCCCGGCGGCTGAGGCTGCGTCGGGATGGCCTGCAGGCCCAGGTGCCAGGCGCTCTTGCCCACCGGCTCGAACTCGTCGATCCCGACGACCGGCGGGTTGCCCATGTTGGCGGGCAGCGGCGAGAGGGAGTAGCCGCCCGAGAGCACGTGCTGCTTTCCGGGACAGGTCGGGTCCCCCGACGCACGCGAGGCGTTGCCGAACGGCGAGATGGTGGTGACCTCGGCAATCGAGCGTCCCTTCGCGTCTCGCTCGCAAATCGCAGCGACGTTCACCGTCCCGCTTGGAGGATTCATCCCGACGTTGTTCTCAAAGGCCGAAATCGTCCACTGGTTGAGCGCGGTTCGGCGCGATTGCAGGACCAGGATCCTCAGGCTCGAGTTGTTGAGGGCATAGGAACCCAAGCCGGTCCCGTCGTAGCCGGCGCCGACCACGTGCGTGCCAGGGGGACACTCGATCTGGAGATTCGCCAGGATGCCGGGAGGCACCGTCGCTGAACCCGATACGACGACGCCGATCTTGCTCAGGGAGTTGCTCTCGCACCGGGCCATCGTGGTCAGGCTGCCGGAGGCGGGGGGAACCGCAAAAGCGTCGGCCTTGGCGGTCCATCCGGTTGCGCCCGCTGGAATCGAGGTGGAGCTCAGCGAATTGAGGCCGGCCCCCGGATTGAATGTGTGGTGCGGAGAGACGGCATATCCACCGCCCGAGATATGGGTCTTGCCGCCACAGTTTGCGGTCGCGGAGGCGGATCCGGCGGACGACAGGGGTGCGGCAGCCGTCGTGGTGACGGCCGGCTGAATCTTCTTCTTTTTCTTCTTGGCGACGGCCGGGGAGGCGACCCCGAGCAAGAGCAGGGCCGCGAACGCGGCGACTGCGATCGCTCCAAGCCTGCGAAAACGCGCCTTCTCCCCGACTCCCACGGCCGCGATCCTATCTTCCGAGGGTCGCTACTACGCCCGCAAGTTCGCGTTAGATTCGCTGCAACCCAGTGCAACCCAGTGGGAGGTATTCCTCGAATGAAGAGCAAACACTCCCGGCTCGCGCTCCTGGGCGTTCTCGCGCTCTCGATCAGCGTGACGGCGGGGCTGATCTCGGGCAGCGTTGCCGAGGCCAAGAAGAAGACCACCAAGTCGAAGTCGGCCGTGGTCAGCAAGACCGTCAACGCCGCGATCCCCGACAAGGCCCCCGGCTCTTCCGGCCCGTTCGGGCGCCTGGAGGTATCGCTGAACGTGGGCAAGAAGTTCAAGGGCAAGGTCGTTGGGCCAGCCGGCCCCACCGTGACCTTCCAGACGACGGGCAACAGTGACAACTCAGCGGACGATCTGACCGTCTACCTGGCGGCTCCGAAGGGACCGATCACGTTGCTCAGCTCGGACATCGGCAGTCCCTTCAACGGACGATCCATCGGGCCGCTGACGCTCACCTCGAGGTCGACCGTGGGCATCTGCGCCTCGGCGACGCCGCCGTGCACCAATCCACAGGCGACGCTAAACCGTCCCTTCGCCGGGACGGCCAGCGATTCGAACCTGGCCATTTACAACGGCACGCAGGTAAAGGGCACCTGGAGGATGGTCTTCCTGGACGGCACGGCCACGAAGACGAGCATCGTCAACTCGGTGAAGCTGTCGATTCCGACGGCTTAGTCGACGATTCAAGGGTCTGATCGAAAAGGGCCGCCGCCGGGCGGCCCTTTTCGTGCTCCAAATCGCTATTCGTCCAGCCACGCGTCGCCAGTTCCGACGCCCCCTACGGTTTCTGTAGCCGAAACCAGGCGGGCTGCAGCTCGGTACACGGACGGGACCTGGAAGAGACTCCTCGCGGAGGTATCTCGAATGAAGAGCAAGCGATCACTTGTCGCGCTCGCGGGGGCAAGCGCCCTGGCTCTGAGCGTCACGGTAGGCCTGACTGCCGGCAGCCTTGCCGAGGCAAAGAAGAGCGCGAAGGTCGGAGGCGCCGCCGACGCCACGAAGCAGGTCAACCTGCCGGTGCCGTCGGACACGGCCACTGCGGATGGGGTGCTGACGTCGACCATCACGATAGGCGGCAAGAAGTTCAAGAAGACCACGATCAGGGACGTGAACGTCACCATCACCGGCACCGGCGACAACGTCGATTCCGCCGATGACCTGGAGGCCACACTGACCTCACCGAATGGCGCGACAACCTGGCTGATCGGCAACTCACTCGACGGCCAGTCCTTCGGCCCCCTGACCTTCGACGACGAATCGTCAGGGCGGATCGGGTCCACCAGCCCGCCGTCGAACCCGACCTACCTCCCCGCGCCGTTCGTCGGAACCGTGCAGCCCGACTGTTACAACGCGCATGGCGGGTGCACCCTGTCGGCGATGGACAACGGTCCGGCCAGCGGCAACTACAGGCTTCGAGTTATCGACAACACCGATCCGGCTCAGAACACGGTCCTGAACTCCTGGCGACTGGTCGTCGTCGCCCGCAAGCCGTACAAGACCTAGGAGTTTGCGCAACCACGGAGATCTTGTTTCCGGCTCCTTAGAGGACATCCGGGGGGCGAGTGAGAATGGAAGAGCGTGATCGTCATCGGTATCGATCCGGGTACCGCCAACACCGGATTCGGCGTGGTCCGCACGTCCGGTGAGCGGATGGTGGCGCTGGACGGCGGAGTCATCGAGACCCCGTCCGATCTGCCGGTCGAGAAGCGGCTGGCCCGGCTGCACGAGTCACTCGCCGAGCTGATCCGCTGGCACGAACCCAAGGCGATGGCGCTCGAGGACCTCTTCTTCGGCAAGAACGTCGCTTCAGCCCTCAGCGTGGGAGAGGCCCGCGGCGTGGCCATGCTGGCGGCGGCCAAGCAGGCACTGCCATGCGTCGACTACACCCCTCAGGCGGTCAAGAAGGCGGTCTGCGGCTCCGGCTCCGCGGACAAGGGCCAGGTGCAGCGCATGGTCGCGAGCCTGCTCGGCCTGCCCGAGCCGCCCGCGCCCGACCATGCGGCGGACGCCTTCGCGGTCGCGATCTGCCACGCGGGCACGGCCGGAGCCAGCAACGCCGTCTCGCATTTCGGGCGGCCCCGGGTGGGCACGACGTCGGCCCTCGGAGCGCGCCAGCGTCTCGCCGGTTAAAGGCATCCGGTCGGGAACGCAGAATCCGTTGGCATGATCGCCTCCGTCAGCGGAGAGGTTCTGGTGCGCCGCCCCGACTACGTCGTCATCGACGCGAGCGGCGTCGGCTACCGCCTGGCCGTCTCGGTCGAGACGCTCAAGGCCGTGCCCGCGCGCGGCAAGCGCGCCAGCCTGCACGCCCATCTGGTCGCCAGAGAGGATTCGCTCAGCCTCTACGGTTTCGCCAGCGAGGAGGAGCGTGACCTCTTCCTGCACCTGATCTCCGTCGGCGGCGTCGGGCCGAAGGTCGCGATGGCGGTGCTGTCCGGCGGGTCGGTCCGCGAGTTGCTTCGAGCGATCGCCGCCGGTGACTCCAAGCGGTTCCAGGCCGTTCCCGGCGTCGGCAAGCGGACCGCCGAGCGGATCATCGTCGAGCTTCGAGAGAAGGTCGCCGGGGAGATCGAGGGCGACGCCGACGGCGCCGCTCTCGCTGCCGGTGACGAGGATCCGCGGTCGCTTGCCCGCGAGGGCCTGCTCAACCTGGGTTACACGCCGCCCGAAGCCGAGAAGCTGCTCTCGGCCGCCGAGGGCGAGAGCCCCGAGGAGATCGTGCAGTCGGCGCTGCGGAGCGCCGCGGGGGCGAAGGCGGCATGAGCGTCGAGCCGGGCAAGGGGATCCGCACCCCGGGGATCGACGACGACGATGCCGAGGTCGTCATCCACGACGCCCGCGCAGTCGGGGCGGACGACGACTTCGACCGCTCGCTGCGCCCGCCGAAGCTCGAGGACTTCGTCAACCAGGTCCAGGTCACCGAGCAGCTCGGGATCTTCATCGAGGCGGCTCGCCGCCGGGGTGAGGCTCTCGACCACGTATTGCTCGCGGGCCCTCCGGGCCTCGGCAAGACCTCGCTCGCGTACATCATCGCCTCGGAGCTGAGCGTGCCGATGGTGCAAACCGCCGGTCCGGCGCTCGAGCGCAAGGCCGACATCGCCGCGTTCCTTACGTCGCTCGAGCCGGGCACCGTCTTCTTCATCGACGAGATCCACCGCCTGGGCCGCGCGGTCGAGGAGACCCTCTATCCGGCGATGGAGGACCGGCGCCTCCCGGTCGTCCTCGGGCAGGGAGCGGGCGCCCGGACGGTCACCCTCGACCTGCCGGCGTTCACGCTGATCGGCGCGACCACTCGCACCGGTCTGCTCACGACTCCGCTGCGCGACCGATTCGGCGTCTGTCACCGGCTCGAGCACTACGAAGCTGCGGACCTCCGTCAGATCGTGCTGCGCTCGGCCGGGATCCTCGGCATCGAGGTGACCCCGGATGGGGCGGAGGAGATCGCCGGCCGGGCGAGGGGCACGCCCCGCGTCGCCAACAGGCTCCTGCGCCGGGTGCGCGATTTCGCGGAGGTAAAGGATCGGGGAGCCATCGACGCCGAGCTCGCTTCGGATGCTCTCGAGTTGCTCGAGGTGGATCGAGCCGGCCTCGATCGGCACGACCGCCAGCTGCTGGAGCTGATGGCCTCCAAGTTCGGCGGTGGCCCTGTGGGCCTCTCCACCCTGGCAGTCGCGATCGGGGAGGAGGCGGACACGATCGAGGACGTCTTCGAGCCGTACCTCCTGCAGCAGGGGCTCGTGAAGCGCACCCCGCGCGGACGGGTGCTGACCGAGAGGGCATACGAGCACCTCGGGCTGCCGGTCCCCGAGGGCATGGCGAGCCTTTTCTAGGCACGAGAACCGGTCGGTCGCCCGCACGGGTTGGCTAGCCTTGGGCAGGCATGCCGTACTTCATCTGTCCGAACTGTGGGAACCGGGAGCTGAGCGGGGAGCGCACCGCCGGCTTCTCGACGCGCCCCAAGGGCTGCTCCAAGTGCGGCTTCGGCTTTCTGTTCGAGCTGCTCGACGACTACATGCCGGCCCCCGGTGCCGCCTTCTTCACACTCGACCAGCAGGCGAGGGTCCTCGACCTGGGGAAGGGCGCCTTCGAGCTCACCGGCCTGAAGGACGAGCAGGTGATCGGGCGGCCCGTTCGCGAGGTGCTCGGCCTGCAGTGGATCGACAAGGGCGACGCCGGCGAGACCGCCGACACCGACGGCAATGGCGAGACCGACCCGATCGAGACGACCCTCGAATGGGGCGTCCGCTCGCTCGGCAAGAAGGTCGCCGTGAACGCGGAGGGCGACCTGCCGACGGAGGCGGTTGCCGACCTCTTCCCGGCATATGACGACGACGGCGGCCTGCTGCTCGTCCTGACCCCTGAATAGATCCGGCGACGGGGTTTGTGGTCGCCGAATGGGAAGCGCGTCATTTGTCGCCGCCGAATATGTTGGCCTCATGCTGTGTTGCAATGGGCGCCGGAACGCGCGCCCAGACCGCTAGCGTGACCACCTCAACACCGTGAGCAACCGCCGCCGCAACATCTTCATCCTCGCCTTCGTCGTTCTCCTGGTCATCGGATCCGGGATCGTCATCGCGACCAAGAAGACGACCCTCGGGCTCGACCTGAAGGGCGGTACGGAGTTGATCTTCCAGGGCCGTCCGACGCCGCAGAACCCGACGATCAGCAGCGCCGACATGGAGCGCGCGATCGAGATCATCCGCAAGCGCACCGACGCCCTGGGTGTGTCGGAGCCGGAGATCTCGAGGATCGGGTCGGACTCGATTCGCGTCGGTCTGCCCGATGTCTCGAACGCGTCCAGGGCGGAGGCCCAGGTCGGCGAGACCGCGCAGCTCTACTTCTACGACTGGGAGCCGAACGTCATCCCGAACCCGGCGAAGACGAACGTGCCGAACGGAGAGTCCTCGTTCGATCGCCTCTACGACGCGGTCCTGGTCGCCTCCAAGCAGACGCCCGAGTGCTTCCAGAACAAGTGCACCACGACCGGATCGCGCTACTACCTTTTCGACTCCCGCACCCACCAGTACAAGGCCGGCCCGACGGACACGAAGCAGGATCTCTTCAGCGAGCTGCCGGGGCAGAGGCAACCGCCTCATACGGAGATCCTCAGCGTCCCGCAGGGCACGCTCGTCGTCGAGAAGGAGGGGACCAACGGGAACTCGGCGCCCGACAACCCGAACGACCCGTCGGCCGAGTGGTTCGCGATCCGGGACCGTCCGGCGCTCTCGGGTACCGACATCAAGGACCCGAAGGCGAACTTCGACCAGTTCAACAACCCGGATGTGACCTTCAGCTTCTCGGACAAGGGCCGCCAGGAGTTCTCCGACGTCACCAAGGCGATCGCCCAGCGCGGGCTACAGAACGCTCCACCCGGGGTCGCCGGCAACTCCCAGGTCGCCGACTCCTACTCCGGCCACTTCGCCGTCGTGCTCGACCAGCAGATCAAGTCGCGCCCGATCGTCAACTTCGTGGACAACCCGAACGGGATCGACGGCCGGACCGGCGCGGAGATCAATGGGCTCGGGCTCCAGGAGTCGCAGGACCTCGCGCAGATCCTCCAGATCGGCGCGCTGCCGATCACCCTGACGCCGATCTCGAGCTCGACCGTCTCGGCGACCCTGGGTCAGCAGGCGCTGAACCAAGGACTCAAGGCCGGAATCGTCGGCCTGATCCTGGTCTGCCTCTTCCTGCTCATCTACTACCGCTTCCTCGGCTTCGTTGCGGTCGTCGGCCTGGCGGTCTACGGGGTGCTCTTCTTCGCCCTGATCAAGCTGATCCCGATCACCCTGACCCTGCCGGGCATAGCGGGGTTGATCCTGACTATCGGGGTGGCGGCCGACGCCAACATCGTCATCTTCGAGCGGATCAAGGAAGAGGCGAGGGGCGGCAAATCGATGCTGAGCGCGATCTCCGCCGGCTATCGCCGGGGAATCGCGACGATCGTCGACGCAAACGTGATCACGCTGATCACGGCTTTCATCCTGTTCGCACTCGCGACCTCGAACGTGAAGGGATTCGCCTTCACCCTGGGCGTCGGAACGATCGTCTCCCTGTTCACGGCCGTGGTCTTCACGCAGGCCTTCCTCGGTCTGTTCGGCCGGGCGCACTTCCTGCGCTCGCCGGCCCTGCTCGGCGCGCGCGAGAAGTACCACCGCTGGAACTTCGACTTCAGCAAGGCGAGCAGGTACTTCTTCAGCCTCTCCGGCTGCATCCTGCTGATCGGCGCGATCTCGTTCGCGACGAAGCAGCTCAACCTGGGCATCGACTTCAAGGGCGGCAGCCGCGTCACTGCCGGGCTGCAGAAGCCCGCCACCGTCGACGACATCCGCAGGACGCTCGACGGCGTCGGGATCACCAACGCGCAGATCACCAAGGCGACCAACAAGGAGCTGGGCACCAACGTCATCGAGATCGATTCGGAGTCGAGCCCGACCGAGGTTCAGAAGATCCAGCCGGCCCTGCAGTCGCAGTACGGGATCGTGCCCAACGGCTTCAACGCGACCACCGTCGGCCCGACCTTCGGCCAGCAGGTGGCGAACAGCGCCATCGAGGCGATCATCTTCTCGCTCCTGGTGATCTGCGCCTATGTCGCGTTCCGGTTCGAGCCGAAGTACGCCGTGCCGGTGATCATCGCCCTGCTCCACGACGTCCTGATCACGGGAGGCGTCTATTCGCTGACGGGGAGGGAGGTGACCAGCGGCACCGTCGCCGCGTTCCTGACCATCCTCGGGTACTCGCTCTACGACACGGTCATCGTCTTCGACCGGATTCGCGAGAACGTGCCGCGGCTGCCGCGCGCGACCTTCTCCCAGATCGTCAACCGCTCCATGAGCGAGGTTCTCACCAGGTCCCTGATCACCGGTCTGTCGAGTGTCTTCCTGGTGACGGTGCTCTACATCTTCGGCGGCGCGACCCTGAAGGACTTCGCCTTCGCGATGATGGTCGGCCTCGCCTCCGGTACGTACTCCTCGATCTTCATCGCGTCGCCGGTCCTCACCCACTGGAAGGAGCGCGAGCCGGCATACCGCCGCAGGCGAGAGCGCATCGAGGAGCAGATGGGCGGCGTGGTCCCGGCCTTCCCCGAGGGGAACGTGGTGGCGCGCGTCGAGGGGGGTCCCGAGGAGCCCATTCAGGCCGAGACGCCCGTGCCTGCCGCTCCGGCCCCGAGCCGCTCGCAGGTCCCGGGCGTGGCGCCCGAGCCGCCCGGCCCGGTGCCGCCTCCCCCCGCACCCGCTCCGACCCAGCCCGAGCCGCCCGCGCCCGTTGGTGCGCCGGATCAGGCTCCCGGTCCCGGGGACGGTGATGGCGTGACTCAGGGCGACGGCGAAGCGCCGTCCGCCGGCAACGGCGACGCCGAGCCCGATCGTCCCGAGCTCAGCGAGGCGAGCGCCGCCGCCCTTCGCCGGGTGCGCGAGCAGTCCGGCGGGCGCAGGCAGAAGCGACGCAAGAAGCACGGGAGGAATCGCTGATGGCCGCTTTGGTCTGGTTCACGATGGGCGTCGCGCTCTGGCACTTCACGGTCTTCGTCCCGGATCGCTTCCGCGGCGGCATCGTGGGCGCCTTCCTGGGCGCCGCTGCCGGAGCGATGGTGAGCGGCGCGATCGCACAGATCGCGCTCGGCAAGACCATCGGCGACACGGACCTGGCAACCGCGCTCTACGCGGTTCCCGGCACGGTGATCGGCCTCGCCATCGTCTACGCCATGGGCGTGCGCGCGGGCGTAGAAGCCGAGCGGATCTAGCGGGGTCACCGGGCCGAAACCCGGCGACGAAGGGGGCGAGATCGGCGTACTTGGCGCCTTACTGGCGCTATGCGACAAGAAGGCGCCATCCGCCGGCGAGATGCCGCAATCGCCGGCATTGCCGCCCGCCAGCATGGCGTCCTTTCATCGCAGCAGTTGTACGCCGCGGGCATTGATCCCAGCGGGATCAAGCGTCGCGTTCAGCTCGGTCGCCTGCACCGCCTTCATCGCGGTGTCTATGCAGTCGGCCACCCAGCACTGAGCAACAAAGGGAGGTGGATGGCGGCCGTGCTTGCGTGCGGGGAGGGAGGGGTCCTCAGCCACTGCAGCGCCGCGGCCCTCTGGGAAATCCTGCCGCGCGGGGGGCGCGACATGGACGAGCGGGCACCGGTCGACGTGACGGTCCCGTCTGCCAGCGGGCGCAGGAGGCGCCCCGGAATCCGGCTGCATAGATCCCGCACCCTTTCCACAGCCGATGTAACCGTTCGATCCCGCATCCCGGTTACGAAGCCGGCCAGAACACTCGAGGACCTCCGCCGCGTCCTGCCGAGCAAGCAATTCGCTGCAGTGCTCCGCCAGGCGGAGTTCCTCCGACTCCCGCTCGGGGATCGCATCGCGCCAGACCACACCCGCAGCGAACTGGAGGCGCGCTTCCTCGCACTCTGCCGCAGGCACCGCCTTCCTCAGCCGGAGGTGAACGCCCGCGTGGACCGTTTCCTTGTCGACTTCCTCTGGCGGGACCGACGCCTGATCGTGGAGCTGGACGGCTGGGAGTCGCATCGAAGCCGCACCGCCTTCGAGGAAGACCGCGCCCGGGACGCTCGCCTGAAGTCGCTCGGCTACGACGTGCTGCGCCTCACCTGGCGCCAGCTGCAAACCGAGCCGAGACAGATCGCAGGGGGAATCCGTGCGCTTCTCCGCCAAGGGCGCCTATGTTGAACGCATGAGGGATCTCCTGGTGCGGATCGAGCGGATACCGATGGCCGTCCGCCTCAGTGTCCTGGCGATCGCCGTCGCACTCGTCGTGATCGCCACAGTGGGCCATGACGACGGCTCCGACCCCGAGGGCGGTGTGGCCGGGGCCAGAGCCCATTCGCCGTTCCTCGGTCCGCGTGGCGAGGGTACGGGCTGGCTGCGCTCCCGCTCCAGACGCGTATCCATCGTCTGGGCGATTGGCGACGGGGCCGACGGCGGCGCCAATAGCCGAGCAGTGGCGGCGATGGTCGGCGCCCAGCGAGTCGATCGCCTGCTCTATCTCGGTGACGTCTACGAGACCGGGACGGCGCAGGAGTTCCATGCGAACTACGACTCGGCCTACCACCCCTTCAATCCCGTCACCGCCCCCACGATCGGCAATCACGAGTGGCCCAACGTCGCCACCGGCTATGCCCCCTATTGGACGGCTGTGCGGGGAACGCCGCCACCGCTCTGGTACGCGTTCGCCGCCTCCGGCTGGCAGCTGATCAGCCTCAACTCGAACACGCCCACCTCAGCCGATCAGCTCGCCTGGCTCAGCAAGGAGATCAGCCAGACGCCCCGTTATGGGACCTGCCGGCTCGCCTTCATGCACCACCCGGTCTTCAGCGCTGGCCTGCATGGCGACCTGGGCTCTCTGCACGGGATCTTCGGCGAGCTGCAGGGTCACGCCTCGATCGTGCTCGCCGGGCACGACCACGACATGCAGCGCCTGCAGCCGGTGAATGGGATCACGCCCTACGTGGACGGCGCCGGTGGCCGGGAGCTCTATCCGGTGAACCGAGCCGATCCCCGTCTGGCATTTGCGGATGACACCCACCACGGCGCGCTCCGGATCAAGTTGCACCCGGACCGCGCCGTCCTCACCTTCGTCGCCGAGGACGGCACCACCCTCGACCAGAGCACGGTGAACTGCCGGCAGCACTAGACCCCGCCGGATAATCCGTCGGGGGCCGAACTCAAGATGGTGGGATGGCCTCGACAGGACCCGCGCAAGCCTTCCAGGCCGACCCCTACGACTACGGGGAGGTCCGGCGGCTGGCGGCTGAGCTGGAGCTCGCCGAGCCCGTCGCGGTGACGCTCGTCCGCCGTGGGTACCGCACCGTGGATGCGGCCCGCCGCTTCCTCGAGGCGCGCGAGGCTCATGAGCCGACCGAGTTCCGGGGCATGGAGGAGGTCTGCGAGCAGATCCTCTCGGTGGCTCGCGGCTCGGGCCTGATCACCGTCCACGGCGACTACGACGTGGATGGGGTCACCTCGACGGCGATCCTCGTTTCGACCCTCCGCTGGCTCGGTGCAGAGTGCGACTGGTTCATCCCAGACCGGCTCTCGGATGGCTACGGCCTGACCATGTCGAGCGTCGAGGAGCTGCAGCGGCGCGGCACCGAGCTCGTCATCACGGTCGACTGCGGTATCGGCTCTGCCGAGGAGGTGGCCGCTGCACGAGCCGCCGGGATCAAGGTCGTCGTCACCGACCACCACCTGCCCGGCGAGCGGCTCCCGGACTGCCCGATCATCCACCCGGTCGTCTCCGACTACCCGTTCGAGGGCCTCTGCGCTGCCGGCGTCGCCCACAAGCTCGCCACCGCGCTCTGCGACGCCGCGGGGCGGGGTGCGGTCGAGACCGTGGGCGGGAGGCGCCATCCAGCCGACGCCCACCTCGACCTGGTGGCCCTCGCGACCGTCGCCGACATGGTCCCGCTGGTGGGCGAGAATCGCCGCCTGGTGCGAGAGGGCCTGCGTCTATTCCGGGACAGCCCTCGCGTAGGTCTGCGCGCCCTGATGGCGGCGGCGTCGGTCGACCCCGAGACCGTCGACGCCGGCGCGCTCGGCTTCCGGCTCGCCCCCCGGATCAACGCAGCTGGACGCCTCTACCGCGCCGACGCCGGGGTCGAGTTGATGCTCACCGACGACGTCGATCGGGCGGCGGCCATCGCGGCCGAGCTCGATCGCGCCAACGCCGAGCGGCGGTGGGCCGAGCGGAAGGCTGTGGAGGGGGCGGAGCGCGCTCGTTCGGCGCTGCCGGCCTCGCAGGCCGATGCCGCGGCGCTCGTCCTTGCCGGTGAGGGGTGGCATCCCGGCGTGGTCGGCATCGCCGCTTCCCGCATGGTCGAGCGCCACTTCCGGCCGACGATCCTGCTCTCGGTCGAGGGCGACCGGGCCAAGGGCTCGGCCCGGAGCATTCCCGGATTCGATCTGGTCGCCGCACTCGACGCCACCGCCGAGCACCTCACTCGCTATGGGGGACATCGTGCCGCCGCCGGGCTGGAGCTGCCCGCCGACCGGGTCGACGCCTTCCGCGAGGCCTTCATCGCCCATGCGGCGTCGGAGATCGATCCGGCCGATCTGGTCCGCAGGGAGCGCCTCGACGCCCTGGTGGGCGTCGGGAGGGAGGGGATCGGGATGGACCTCGCCCGCCAACTGGAGAGCCTCGGTCCCTTCGGTATGGGAAATCCTGGCCCCAGGCTGCTGGTTCCGTCGGGCCGCCTGCGAGAGGTCCGGCCGCTCGGCGAGGAGGGCAAGCATTCCCGCTTCCAGCTCGAGAGCGGTGCCGGCCGCGCCGCCGGGGTGGCATTCGGGATGAACAGCGAGATCTCCGGTCGCGAGGACCAGCCGCTGGATCTCTCGGTCGAGCTCGAGGTCGATCGCTGGAACGGCGCCGAGCAGCCGAGGGTGGTGGTGCGAGAGCTCTATCCGCTCGCCGGTGCCGAATCCGACCCTGACGGCAGCCCGTGCGGCGAGGGCTGCCCGGCGCCGGACGGCGAGTGGTGGGACCGACTCGAGCGCGAGATGGAGCGCGTGGCCGAGGGCCGGCCGGGAGCGCTCCTCGACGTCCGTGCCCCCGATGGTCCACGCCGCGAGCAGGTCGATCGCCGCGGCGGCGCGGCCGTGGCGTCACTGGCCGAGCTGATCTCGAGCGGCGAGTCGGTACTGGCCATCTGCGCGGACGCCGCCCGGCGCGCGAAGCTCGCCTCGGCGGCGGCCGACCCCAGGCGGTTCGGCGCCGCCCTGCCGCGGATCGCCTGCTGCCGCTGCGGGGCGGATTCGCTCGACCGGGCTGTTCGGACCTCCCCGGAAGCCGGCGCCGGCCTGGTCCTGGTCGACTGGACGGCCCTGGCCCTGCGGCCCGATGCGCCCCGGAGCTTCCGCCATGTCGTGGTGATCGATCTCGCGCCGAGCGAGGCGCTCGAGGGCCTGGCCTGGGCCGACCCCGAGGACCATGGCTACCTCCACCTCGCCTGGGGTCCGGCCGAGCTCGATCTCACCGAGCGCCTCCTGGGCTTTGAGTGGGAGCTCCGCGGGGCGATAGCGGAGATCTGGCGGGCGCTCGCCGAGGCCGGGGGAGAGGCCGAGGGCGAAGCCCTGCGCTCGATCCTCGAGGGCGCCTCCGACTACCCGCGCACGCCCGAGACCGCCGCCCGGTGCGTGCGGGTTCTCTGTGAGCTCGGCTTGTGCGAATGGCCGTCCGATCGCGCCGCCCCCGCTCTGCGGGTTTTATCCTCGGAGAGGACCGATCTGGGGCGATCCCGGGCCTACGGGTCCTGTCTCGCCAGACACCAGGAGGCCATCCGATTCCTACAAGCAAGAGCACAGACCTAACCGACACCAGCAACGGCGATGCCATCGCCGCTGACGGTGCCGTTCGCGATCAGGATCGCCGCGGCCACACCCGTGTCGGAGAGCCCGTCGGCAAGCACAGCACGCCCCGGGCCGACTCGATCACCCGCGAGCTGACCGCCGACCAGCGCGCGCTGCTCGGCGACCTCTTCGCCGTCGTCGAGGAGCACAAGTCCGACGCCGCGGAGCCCATCGACCGTGAGGAGATCGAGCGCGCCTTCGCCTTCGCCTGCGAGAGCCACGCGGGGCAGGAGCGCAAGTCCGGCGAGGACTTCATCACCCACCCGCTGGGCGTGGCGCGGATCTGCGCCGGCCTTCGCCTCGACACCGCCACGCTCTGTGCGGCGCTGTTGCACGACACGGTGGAGGACACGAGTGCCAGCCTCGACGAGGTCCGAGACGACTTCGGCGACGAGATCGCCCAGCTGGTCGACGGTGTCACCAAGCTCACCGAGATCACCTTCAAGAGCCGGGACGAGAGACAGGCCGAGAACTACCGCAAGATGATGGTCGCGATGGCCACCGACGTCAGGGTGATCCTGATCAAGCTGGCCGACCGCCTCCACAACATGCGCACGATCGGCGCGCTGCCGAAGCAGAAGCAGCAGGAGAAGGCGCGCGAGACGCTCGAGATCTTCGCCCCCCTGGCGCACCGGCTCGGGATCCACGCGATCAAGTGGGAGCTGGAGGACCTCTCCTTCGCCACGCTGCATCCGCGCAAGTACGACGAGATCAAGGAGCTGGTCGCCCAGCAGCGCGCGGAGCGCGAGCGCTACGTCGAGGAGGCCGGCGCGTTCCTGGCCAAGGAGCTGTCGAAGGTCGGCATCGAAGCCGAGATCTCAGGCCGCGCCAAGCACTTCTATTCGATTTACACGAAGATGACCCGCAAGGGCCGGGAGTTCAACGAGATCTTCGACCTGACCGCAATGCGCGTCCTGGTCGGCTCCGTGAAGGACTGCTACGGCGCCATCGGCATTGTCCACTCCCTTTGGAAGCCGCTGCCTGGCCGCTTCAAGGACTTCGTGGCGATGCCCAAGGCGAACGCCTACCAGGCGCTGCACACCACCGTGATCGGTCCCGAGGGCCGCCCGCTCGAGATCCAGATCCGCACGCCGGAGATGCACGAGCTCGCCGAGTACGGGATCGCCGCGCACGTGATCTACAAGGAGGGTGCCTCCGGCAGGGATCCGGGCAAGGAGAAGATGACCTGGCTGCGCCAGCTGATCGAGAACGAGCAAGACCAGGGGCCGAAGGCGTTCCTCGATGCACTCAAGGTCGACCTCTTCGAGGACGAGGTCTTCGTCTTCACACCGAAGGGCGAGGTGAAGAACCTCGCCGCGGGCTCGACGCCGCTCGACTTCGCCTACTCGATCCACACCGACGTCGGCCACCGATGCGTCGGCGCGAAGGTGAACGGCAAGATCGTCCCGCTCCATTACTCGCTGCGCAGCGGGGACATCGTCGAGGTCCTCACCGCCAAGCAGGGGCGTGGGCCCTCGCGGGACTGGCTCAAGCTGGTGCGGACGAACCGCGCTCGCAACAAGATCCGGGCCTGGTTCTCACGGGAGGGCCGCGAGGACGCCGAGCACGCGGGCCGCGAGCAGCTCGCCCAGGCGTTCAAGAAGCGCGGCCTGCCCTATCCGAAGCTGGCCGGCTCGCCGTTGCTCGTCGACGTGATCCGGGAAATGGGCTTCCGAAAGGCGGACGACTTCTACATCGCCCTCGGCCAGTCGAAGGTCTCCACCAAGGTGGTCACCAACAAGGTGATGCAGCGGCTGAAGCGCGGGGAGCCCGTCGAGGAGGAGCCGGCGGAGGGCCTCATCAAGGGCACCGACGACGCGCGGCGACGGACCCGCGAGGCCACCAGCTTCGGGATCAAGGTGAAGGGCATCGACGACGTGGCCGTGCGGCTCGCCAAGTGCTGCCGCCCCGTGCCCGGTGACGACATCGTCGGCTACGTCTCGCTCGGCCGCGGCATCACCGTCCACCGCGAGGATTGCCGCAACGTCGCCGCGCTGAAGAAGGCCCCCGAACGCTTCATCGAGGTGGCGTGGGATGGCGACAACGAGTCCTCCTACCGCGTGGAGCTCCAGGTCGATGCCTGGGATCGAACCCGCCTCCTCGAGGACCTATCGCGCACATTCGCGGAGGCGGGCCTGAACATCCTGGAGGCGCGATGCACGACCAAGCACCCGATGGTGAAGAACCGGTTCGTGCTCGAGGTCGGTGACACCGAGCAGCTCAAGCAGTGCATCTCGCGGCTTCGCAACGTCGACTCGGTCTTCGATGCGTACCGGGTCACGCCGACCGGCTGACGGCGCCCCGCCTCTCCGCATCGGCAATCCGTCTCGCGTGTTGATTCGTATGATGAAAACAGTGAGGGAGCGCGGGACATGGCGGGCCAGGATCAGGCTCGCAGCGTTTTTCGGGACGGCGCTGGTGGCGCTCGGTCTCATCGCGTCCGGTGCGTGGGCGGTCTTCCAGCCCGTCGGCGCGACCGACAACGCCTACACGGGCGGCTCCGGTGGCCTGACGCCCACCTACGCGATGGATCAGGGCGACCGGCCGACGCTCTCGAACGGCGGCGCCGACACCCACAACGTCACCTCCCGCCAGAACGGCCCCGACGGACATTTCCTCTTCAGCACGCCGACGATCGGCGGGGGCCAGCAGGCCACCATCGACGGGACGCAGTACCTGACCGCCGGGACCTATTCCTTCTTCTGCTCGCTTCACCCGACCGAGATGCAGGCCACCCTGGTCGTCAGCTCCAACGGGACGCCGCAGCCCCGGCCCCAGTCGTCGATCAAGCTGAAGAGCGGGTCGAAGTTGGCCAAGGCGATCAAGAAGGGGATCCAGGTCGTGATGACCCCCACCACCAGGATCGACGGGGTCACTCTCACGGCGAAGCTGGGGAAGTCGACGATCGGCAAGTCGACCGTCTCGCTCGCCGAAGGCTGGAATTCCCCCTCGGTGAAGCTCAGCAAGGCGGGGAAGCGGAAGCTCCGGGGCCGCGACACTGCCAAGGTGAGCGTGACGGCGGACATCCCGTTCGGCTCGCCCGTATCGGCGAAGGGCACGCTCAGATAGCGCGCGCCACCGCCTGCCGCACCCGCTCCGCCACCTTTCTCATCTCGTCCTCCGAGCCGTACTTCGTCCGGGGCCAGAAGAAGCCGCGCAGCCCATCCTTCGGCTTGCGGGGAACCACATGCACGTGAAGGTGGGGAACGCTCTGGCTGACGACGTTGTTGAGGGCGACGAACGAGCCCGGCTTCCTCATCGCCTTGGGCACGGCGACCGAGAGCAGCTGTGCGTTCGAGAACAGGGGGCCGACGAGGTCCGCCGGCAGGTCCGACAGCCTCTCGTGGTGCTCGCGCGGCACCAGCAGCGAGTGCCCCCGGAAGAGGGGCCGGTTGTCGAGGAACGCAAGCGTGAGCTCGTCCTCGAACACCACATGTGCCGCTTGGTCCCCGGCGATGATCTGACAGAAGCGGCAATTAGGGTCCTGAGCGGCCACCGTCCGCGATACTGTCAGAGCGCGCAGGGGAGGAGAGAACGTTGACGAGATCCAAGACACTTCGCAGGGCGGTGCCGCTGCTGTCGCTGGCGCTGCTGCTCCTCCTCACGCAATGGACGGTCATCGCCGGGGCAGGAACTCCGATCAAGACCGGCAAGTACAGCGGCTCGACCACTCAGGCCGCCGTCACCGACGACTTCAAGAAGATTCAGTTCACGGTCAAGAAGGGGAAGGTCACGATCACGACCGAGCCCTCGGTGGTGCGGCAGAGCTGCATCTCGACCCCGGTCTTCACCCTCGACGGGACGTCGAGCAAGAAGCTCGCCAGGAACCGGACCTTCACCCTCACCCATACGTTCCTCGGCAACAAGATCGACAAGATCCATGGAAAGTTCGTGAGCTCGAAGGAGATCCAGGGCTACGCGATCTACCACTTCAGCGCGCAGGACCTCTGCTCAGCGGGGAAGAGCAAGGTCAACTTCAGCGCGAAGCACAAGTAGCGGCCACCAGGCCGCTCCACTTTGGAGCGGAGCGCGAAGCGCGTAGCGACTTGGGTGGGGCGGCCGCTTGTGGCCGCGATCTGGTGGCGAAGCCGTCCTAGGCAACGATCGTCAAAGCCCCCGGGTCGACACCGAAGGTCAGCTCGGTGTGCTCTCCGATGTAGTCGCCGTCGACCTGCACCGGGAAGGGCCTGGGCTGGCCGTCCTCATCCATGGAGATGGAGCGGACCATTGCCTCGCCGACGTCGTCGAACTCGTCGATCTGGCGATGCTTTGTTGCATGCAACCGCTGGCTCAGAACCCGGGTCGCGATCGGCAGCATGTCGCGTTGCTTGGCGCGCCGCAGGAGACCCATGGAGAGCGTGCCGTCGTCGAGGCCGATGTCCTCACAGATCCGGATCGGCACCCGCGCGAAGTAGGTGAAGGGGTCGGAATTCTGCGCGATCGCGGTGACCCCCTCGTACTTCTCGCCGCCGATCTCGAGCTCGAGCCGCACGGGATTGCGCAGGTAGTGCCGGTAGAAGCCGGAGATCGCGGCCCAGGTGTAGTACCACTGCCGCGCGCGCGCCTTGAGACGGGGATGCGCATCGACCCGCTTCACGACGGTGGCGTCGAGGCCGACGCCGCAGGCGAACACGAAGTGCCTGCCGTTGCAGCGCCCGAGATCGATCTTGCGGGGCCTGAAGTCGTCGGCGAGCCCGATCAGGTGCTCGGTGGCGTCCACGACGTCGTTCGGGATGCCGAGGGTGCGCGCCACGACGTTGGTCGAGCCGCCGGGGAGCACTGAGACGGGGACGTCGGTCCCGGCCAGGCCGTTGGCGACCTCGTTGAGGGTCCCGTCGCCGCCGAACGCGACGACGATGTCGTACTCCCCGTGGCGTGCGTCCCGCCCGATCTCGATCGCGTGCTCGGCGGCCTCTGTATCGATGGCCTCGACGTCGTAGCGGGCCTGCAGCGCGTAGACCACCAGGTTCTTGAGCCGATCCGAGACCGTGGTCGCATACGGATTGACGATGATCAGCATCCGCTTGCGGTCGGCGTCCGGCTCGAGGGGCACCGCCTGGGCGGCGGGGGAGGGGTCTCTCCGGGCAGGGGCAATCGTGGGCACGCCTACCTCCTAACCCCCCGCCAGGACCGGGTTACCACCCGGAATCAGGTCCCCGAGGTCGTCCATCGGCAGCTCAGAGGTGGCCTCGTAGCGCAGCACCTCTCCGTCGTCGACCTCTCGGACGTGGCCGGCGTTGACGAGGAGGTCAACGTGCCCGATCACCTCGGAGAGGGTGAGGAAGGCCTGGGTGACCGCGACGTCTCCCCAGATCGCCTGGGCGAGCTCGTGCCCCGTCCTGGGTTGCTCCGCGATCAGGCCGTAGAGCTTCTCCGCCCGCCGCTGGTGCATTGCGAACCGCTTGTCGATCAGGGCCACGTGGTCGGTGATCGGCTCGCCGTGACCCGAGAGGACGATCTCTGCCGGCAGCTCGCGCGTCCTCTTCAGAGACTCCAGATAGGTGACCAGGGCCTGGGTGCGCTCGGCCGAGCCGTCGAGCGGCCTC
Organism: uncultured Solirubrobacterales bacterium; assembly: GCA_963774305.1. Classification (GTDB taxonomy): domain Bacteria; phylum Actinomycetota; class Thermoleophilia; order Solirubrobacterales; family 70-9; genus DASUPK01. The sequence goes on from CAVZEM010000004.1 coordinate 35,965, forward strand.
GAGATCAGGGGGTTCGAGGAGATGTGCTTGATCAGGTGATCCGCGGCGAGCAGGATCCGGCGGTCCGGGTCCCAGAAGACGGTGTCGGAGGGGCTGTGGCCGGGTCGGTGCTGGACCTCCAGCCGCCGGTCTCGCAGCTCGAGCACCTCGCCATCGTGCAGCGGCCGCGTCACCTTCGTCTTCGCGCCCCAGGCCCTGAAGCTGCCGGTCACCTGTCGCAGGGCGGTGACGACCTCCTCGGAGATCCCGTGGCGGCGCATCAGCGCCGCCGCCTCCTCGTCGTCGCGCTCGGCGTCGTCGCCGAAGTTCTCCACGAACGGCGCGAGCAGGTCGAGGGCGGCGACCTCGGCGCCGGAGCGCTTGGCGACGATCTCGACCAGGCCGAGGTGATCGATGTGCTGGTGGGTGATGATCACGCGATCGAGGTCCTCGATCCGGTGCCCGAGGGCGTCGAGCTGTCGCTCCAGCTCATCCAGCGCCTTGCCGGAGTTGGGGCCGGAGTCGACCAGCGTCAGAGGCTCGTCCTCCAGCAGGTATGTGTTGACGCGGCCGACCTGGAACGGGGTCGGGATTCGCAGCACCCGGATGCCCGCGTCGGTGATCTGCCGCCAGACCTCGACCGGCGTCTCCTGTTCCGTCACGACCGGATGAGGCCCAGCACCTCGTCGCGCTTCTCCTCCATGTGCTGACGGGAGACGAGCGATTCGAGGTTGAGGCGGAGCAGTGGCTCGGTGTTCGACGGGCGCACGTTGAAATGCCAGTCGGGGTAGTCGACCGAGACGCCGTCGAGGTGCCCGATCTCGCCATCCGAGTAGCGCTCCTCGATCTCGCGCATCATGCCCTCCTGGTCGGAGACCTCGGAGTTGATCTCGCCCGAGATGAAGTACTTGGAGCGGAACTCGGCCATCAGCTCGGAGAGCGGGCGCCCTTCCTTTGAGATGAGCTCCAACATGAGGAGGGCGGGAATGGTTCCGGAGTCGGCGCAGTAGAAGTCGCGGAAGTAGTAGTGGCCAGATACCTCGCCGCCGAAGGCGGCACCGGTCTCGCGCATCCGGACCTTGAAGAAAGCGTGCCCGACCCGGCTCAGATCGGACTTGCCGCCGGCAGCCGCGACGGTGTCGGGAACCGCGCGGCTCGAGCGGGGGTCATAGAGGACGGTGGCACCCGGCTGCTTGGCCAGGGCCGCGCGAGCCAGCAGCGCGCAGACGAAGTCACCGTCGCAGAAGCTGCCCTCGCCGTCGATGAAGAAGCAGCGGTCGGCGTCACCGTCCCACGCGATCGCGAGGTCCACGCCGCCCTTCCTGACCTGCTCGACGAGCATGCGACGGTTCTCCTCGAGGAACGGATTCGGCCCAGCTTCGGGGAAGTCGCCGTTTGGCTCCCACCGGCTGGTGGTGACTTCGAGGTTGAGCCGCGCGAGCAGCGGCCCCACCATGGGCCCCGCCATCCCGTCGCTGCCATCGGCCAGGATCCGGAGTGGGCCGATCGCGTCGGGCTCGACAAGGGAGAGCATGTGCTCGTGGAAGCCCGGGTAGACGTCGGTCTCCTCCACGGTTCCACCGCCGGGCGGACCGGGGAGGCCTGCCTCGATCTCGGCCCGGATGTCCTGGATGCCGGCGTCGCCTGAGAGAGCGAGAGCACCTTCGCGGAGCAGCTTCACGCCGGTGTAGGCCTTCGGGTTGTGGGAGGCGGTGACCATCGCGCCGCCGTCGAGCTCGCGAGAGCCGACGAGGTAGTAGGTCATCTCCGTGGCGACCTGTCCGGCGTCGATCACGGTGGCGCCCTCCTCGACCAGGCCCTGCCGGACGCCGGCGGCCATCTCCGGGCCGCTCAGCCGCATGTCGCGGCCCAGGCCGATTCGCAGCTCGGAGACGTCCTTGTCACGGAGCCGCGCCAGCACCCGGGCGAAGGCGCGTCCGATCAGGTGGGCCGTCTCGGCATCGAGCTCCTCTCCGTAGATGCCGCGGATGTCGTAGGCCTTGAAGATGCCGGCCGGGGGTGCGGTGATGGCCATGTCAGCCGAAGGCCTCGCGGACGGTCGCGTAGCTGTCCTCGAGCGTCTGGTTCATCACACGGGTGTCGCCGAGCACGGGCATGAAGTTGGTGTCGCCGCCCCAGCGCGGGACGACGTGCAGGTGGATGTGGTGCTCGACTCCGGCCCCGGCGACCCGGCCCTGGTTGAAGCCGACGTTGTAGCCGTGCGGGGCGTACCCCGCCTCCAGCGCGTTCATCCCGCGCTGGGCGAGGGCCATCATCTCCGCGACCGTCTCGGCGTCGAGCTTCTGGATCGCATCGACGTGCTCGTAGGGCGCCACCATCAGGTGCCCGTTCGTATAGGGGAACTTGTTGAGGATCACGAAACAGCGCTCGCCGCGATGGACGATCAGGTTCGCCTCGTCGTCACCCTCCGCGGGCTTCACGCAGAAGATGCACTCGCTCTCGTTGTCCTTTGACGCGTCCTTCACGTACTCGAGGCGCCAGGGCGCCCAGATCCGTTGTGTGGCCACTCCGGGATCGTATTAGTGGGAATGCGGGCGACCGCCCACCGTCCGCCACGACTGCCAGGTGATGCGAAGGATGACGCCGGTGATGACGATCGCGATCACCGGGTCGGCGAGCGGCAGTCCGAGGGCGACCAACCCTGCGCTCAGCAGTACGCCGAGGCTGACGAAGCCATCGGCCCGCGCATGGTGGCCATCGGCGATCAGGGCCGGGCTGTCGAGGCGTCGACCTGACGCCAGCCGGATCTTGGCAGCCACCTCGTTGCCGGCGAATCCAACAGCACCCGCGACCGCGAGGGCGAGCAGGTGCCTGGGGGCGTGCGGGTTGACGATCTTCTCGACCGCGAGCACCCCTGCAACACAGGCGCTGACGAAGATCGCAAACACCACGGCGAGCCCGGCGTAGCGCTCGGCCCTTGCCGAGCGGAGCACAAACGCCGTGCCGAGCGGGACGGCCGTCAGGGCGTCGCCGAAGTTATGGATCAGGTCGGCGAGCAGTGCAACGCTGCGGGTTGCAGCGTAGATGGCGGCCTGGATCGCCGCGGTGGCTCCCAGCACGCCGAGTGAGAGCCCGACGGCGCGCAGGCCGGCTCGCGAGCGTTTGATCGAGCCGTCGACGAGCCCGTGGGAGTGAGTGTGGCGATGCTCGCTCGGGCCATTCGCCGGGCGTGATCGGCGCGGGTGGCGCAGATGCCGATGCGGCCCACGATGCGGGTGCATGTGGACGTGGACGCCGTGACGGTGCGCTACGGCCTCTGCCATGTGCTTCTCAGAACCAGCCGCGCCGGCGGAACCAGTAGAGCATGCCGCCCATCAGCCCGATCATCGCCCCGATCAGGACCCAGAACATCGTGTCGGACGACGTCACGGGGTCGCCGCCGCCGGGCAGGCCGACGTTCATGCCCCAGATGCTCGCCACGAGCGTGGCGGGAAGGAAGACGATGCTGAACACGGTCAGCACACGCAGGATGTCGTTGAAGCGATGCGCGATCACCGACTCGTTGGTCTCCTCGAGGGCCTCGACGACCTCCTTGTAGTTCTCGAGCATGTCCCAGATCCGCTCGTGGGCGTCGACGATGTCGTCGAAGTAGATCTCGAGATCCATGTCCGGAGCCAGGTAGCGCTGCTTGACCTTCTCCAGGTCCGTGAGCACAGGACGCTGCGGGCGGATCACCTTGCGGAAGTTGATGATCTCCTGCTTGGCGTTGGAGATGTCGCGGACGACCTCCTGCGAATGGCCCTCGAAGATCTCCCCCTCGATCACGTCGAGCTTGTTGCCGATCTTCCGCAGCATCGGGAAGCAGTAATCGAAGCCGTCGTCGACGAGCCTGTAGAGCAGGTAGCCGGAGCCACGCGAGAAGAGCTGCTCGCGGAACTCCTCCTTCTGGCGGCAGCGCTCGAACAGGTACTCGATCGGCTGCAGGGGCTGATTCGGGAGGGTGATCAGGAACCCGTCGCCGACGAAGAGGTCGAGCTCGCCGGCGCCGAGGCGGCCCGCGGCGCTGTCGAAGATCGGGAACTGCAGCACGATGAACAGGTAGTCGTCGTAGACGTCGATCTTCGGCCGCTGGTTGCGGGAGAGGACGTCCTCGTAATCCAGCGCGTGGAAGTCGAAGTTCTCTTCCAGCCAGGCCTGCTCGAGCGCGCCGGGATCGTCGATCTTGATCCAGCGCAGCCCCTCGGCCGCGATCTCCTCGACGTTCGGCGTCTGCGGCTCAGGCGGGAGCGGCGCGACGAGCTCGCCGGCGCGCGTTCTGCGCAGCCTGGGGCGAGGGAGGTTCGGCATCTTCCGGACCCGGTGTGTTCGTCGCATCCATTTCCATGGGCCTCTCCACTTTACTGCGACGGAGGTTCGCCGGCGCATGTCGATGACCGCATTTGCCCGTGTAAATGCGGATTTCGGGCGTTGCTATATTCCCTCGTCACATAGTCACCACATCAAGAGGGGTGGAGGGACTGGCCCGATGAAACCCCGGCAACCCCCTCGGACCAATGGTTCGAGGAAGGTGCCAACTCCAGCAGGTGTTGTGCGGTTTAGTGATCGAGCAGCCTGGGAGATGTGGGTAGAGCGCTCCACTGGAACCTCCGCCCACAAAGTCCCGGCGGAGGTTTTTTCGTAGAGGAACCAGATGGCAGTCGAATCTCTCAAGTGCAAGGAATGCGCGGAGACCTATCCGCTCGAGGCCCGCTTCGTTTGTGATCAGTGCTTCGGGCCTCTGGAGGTCACCTACGACCACTCCGATCTGGATGCCGACGAGGCGCGGCGGAAGATCCAGGCGGGCTCGCGCGGCATCTGGCGCTACTCGGACTTCCTGCCCTTCGACGGGCGCCCCGGCGACCCGCTCGAGCCGGGTCTGACCCCGCTGATCCGCGCGGACCGGCTCGCCGAGCGGCTCGGACTGGGCGAGCTCTGGATCAAGAACGACGCCGCGAACCCGACCCACTCCTTCAAGGACCGCGTGGTGGCCGTGGCCGTCGCCAAGGCGAAGGAGCTCGGGTTCGAGACGGTGGCCTGTGCATCCACCGGGAACCTGGCGAACGCGGTCGCCGCACACGCGGCAGCCGCCGGCCTCGACTCCTACGTCTTCGTGCCCGCCGACCTCGAGGAGCAGAAGCTGCTCGCGACCGGCATCTACGGCACCAACCTGGTCGGCATCCGCGGCACCTACGACGACGTCAACCGGCTCTGCACCGAGCTCAGCCAGACGCATCCGTGGGCCTTCGTCAACGTCAACCTGCGCCCCTACTACTCCGAGGGCTCCAAGACCCTCGCCTTCGAGACGATCGAGCAGCTGGGGTGGAGTCTGCCCGACCGGATCGTCGGTCCGATCGCCTCGGGTTCGATGTTCATCAAGCTTGCGAAGGGCATCCGCGAATGGCTCGATCTCGGGCTCGTCGAGGGTGAGCTGCCGGTCTTCTGCGGAGCGCAGGCGGAGGGCTGCTCACCGGTCGCGACTGCGTTCGCCGAGGGCTGGGAGGTGTGCAAGCCGGAGCAGCGGCCCGACACGATCGCGAAGAGCCTTGCGATCGGTGACCCCGCCGACGGGCCGTACGCCCTCGAGCTGGCCCGGAGCACCGGCGGCGCGATCGAGTCCGTGAACGACGACGAGATCCGGGCGGGGATCAAGCTGCTCGCCGAGACCACCGGTGTGTTCACCGAGACCGCAGGGGGTGTGACCATCGGCGTCCTCGCGAAGCTCGCCGAGGCGGGAACGATCGGCCCCGACGAGCGTGTCGTGACGTACATCACCGGCGAGGGCCTCAAGACACTGGACGCGGCGCGCGAGTCCTTCCAGATGCACGAGATCGAGCCGACCCTGGACGCCTTCGAGGCGGAGTTCCAGGGGGTCGGAGCCTCGGCCTAGGGATGCGGCCGAGCGGGAGTGATGACTAAGATCTCCGCCCGATGAGCGTCACCGTGAAGATCCCCGCGCAGCTCCGCGCCGCCACCGGCGGCGACGGCGAGATCGAGGTCGAGGGGTCCACCGTCGGCGAGGCGCTCGATGCCGTCTTCGACCAGCACGACGGGCTGCGCGAGCGGATCACCCAGGACGGCGACCTGCGCCGCTTCGTGAACGTCTACGTCTCGGGCGAGGACATCCGCTTCCAGGACGGCCTCGACACCGCCGTCACCGACGGCGACGAGGTGACGATCCTCCCGGCGGTCGCCGGCGGCTGACCGCCGCGGGATTCGGGCGACGCGCGTCCGGGTACGTCGAGGGGATCGTCCTCAACTCCACCTGTGCCGGCGCCTGCACCGAGCCGCCGCCGCCCGAGCCCGTCTACAGCGGCGCCGTCACGATCACCGTGCAGCGAGCGAGCGACGGGCAGCAGGTGGCGAGCCAGGCCGTCGCCGATGGCAAGTTCAGGATCAGGCTGAAGCGGGGGGCCTACGACGTCAGCTCGGTGCCGCCCAATCCCGAGCCGCCGCCCTGCCAGACCGGGGAGGTGTGCCCGCTGGACGGGGCGCACAGGGCCGCGATCGTCCGGCCCTGTATGCAGGGCGAGACGAAACGCGTCCAGGTCCGCCGCCACCGCTTCGCCCACCTCGAGCTGCACGTGAGCAACGTCTGCATCGTCTGACCACGCGAAGCGCGCCCGACAGGATTCGAACCTGTGACCTTCCGCTCCGGAGGCGGACGCTCTATCCAGCTGAGCTACGGGCGCTCGGTGATCAAGTCTAGGTGCGGGCCGGGCGACCGCGCCCGCTCCATGAAGCGCCCGCTTCTACGCTTCGCGGCTCATGGATCTCTCGGTCGTCTTCCTCGGCACCGGTGGCTCCGTGCCTTCGGCACGGAGGGCGACCGCCTGCGTCCTGATCCGGGCGGGGGGTGCGCGGATCCTCGTCGACTGCGGCGAGGGCGCACAGCGGCAGATGATCAACTCGACCGGGCTCGTCCAGGTCGACGACATCTACATCACCCATTTCCACGCCGACCACTACCTGGGCCTTCCGGGCCTGCTCAAGACCTATGACCTGATGGAGCGGCAGGCGCCGCTGCGCATCGTCGGGCCCCGGGGCCTGCGCGACCTGTTCGAGGCGCTCCGCCGGATCTTCGGCCGGCTGCGTTACGAAGTGGAGCTGGTCGAGCTCGAGCCGGGGGAGGGGATCGAGCACGAGGGCTTCGAGATGAGCGCCTTCGCCGTCGAGCACCGGATGAAGGCGCTCGGCTACGCGTACGTTGAGCCGGAGCGGCCCGGGCGCTTCGACGTGGACGCCGCGCACCGCCTCGGGATCAAGGACGACCGCGACTTCGGACGGCTGCAGCGCGGTGAGACTGTCGCCGTGGAGGGCTCGGAGGTGCGTCCCGACCAGGTCCTCGGCGACCCCCGTCCGGGCCGCAAGGTCGTGATCACCGGCGACACGGCCTCGTGCGAGATGACCCGGATCGCCGCCCACGCGGCGCAGCTGCTGGTGCACGACGGGACCTTCGCCGTGGAGGAGTCGGCCCGCGCGGCCGACACCGGTCACTCGACCGCCCGGGACGCCGCGCAGCTCGCCGCCGACGCGGAGGCCCACATGCTCGCGATTGTCCATGTCTCCTCGCGCTACAACGTCTCGGCCGTCCTCGGCGAGGCGCGCGAGGTCTTCCCGAACACCGTTGCGCCCAGGGACTTCGACCTCGTCGAGATCCCGTTCCCGGAGCGAGGCGAGCCCGAGCTGGTCCCAGAGGGAGCGAAGCAGCGGCCCGAGCCCCTGGCCGAGCCCGCTCCCGCGGGCGACTAGGTCGAAGCCGCCAGCTCTGCGATCGCGCCGGCGACCGCCGGCGCCTGATCCTCCTGCAGGAAGTGCTTGGCCGGAAGGACGGTTGCCTCGACGCCGAGCGTGTCCTCGATGACTCGACGACGATCCGCTCCCAGCGCCGGGTCCCGCTCCCCCCAGACGATCGCGGCCGGCCAGCCTGCCTCGCGGAGGCCGTCGACGTAGAAGCGCTCCTTCTCCTCGGTGAGCTCGAAGCCTCGGACGATCTGGCGAAACGAACGGCCGCCGCCGTCGCGATGCAGCAGCGCGATGTGGGCATCAACCTCATGCGCGGGGGTAGAAGCGTGATCGGCGATTCCCTGCATATAGAAGAGCCAGCGCGCGACCGGCGGCCGGATGGTCGCCACCCAGAGCGGCCCGATCACCGGCGGCGCCGCCAGATCCATGCTCCAGACGCGCCGAAAGTGGGCGACGTCGATCAGGGTGTCGAGCACGGTCAGGCTTCGGATCCGCTCGCGGTTGCGGAGCGCCCACTCGAGCCCGATCGGGCCCCCGATGTCATGCAGCACGAGGTGGCAGCGATCGATGTCCAGCGCATTGATCGCCTCACCGGTCCAGCGTCCGAGCCCCGACCAGCTGTAGTCGAAGCCCGTCGGCTTCTCGGCGAGCCCGAGGCCCGGAAGATCGAACGCGACGCCGCGGAGCCCGCGATCGGCGAGCAGCGGCAGGACCTTCCGATAGAGGAACGCGCTGACCGGAATGCCGTGCATGAGCACGACCGGCTCCCCATCGCCCTGCTCTCGCACGAAGCTGCCCACGCCGCCGGCCTCAAACTCGCGACCGGCCGCTCGATGCCGTTCGATCGCCTCCTGCACCGCGCGTCGCACGAATGGATCATCGCGCTTTGCGGCTTCGCGCCCCATCGCGGTCTGGGCCCGCTGCTACGCTGGCACGGCAAGCCCCTTTAACCACGGTCCCGTGAGGCCGGGAAGGAGCAAGGCAGTGAGCGACGAGAAGGTCGTGCTCGATCACGACGATCTGCGGCGGACGCTTGTCCGTATCGCCCACGAGATCGTCGAGAAGAACGAAGACTCGGATCGGCTCGCGCTGGTCGGCATCCACACGCGGGGCGCAGTCATCTGCCGCCGCCTGCACGCCCTGGTGGGGGAGCTCTGCGGAACCGAGGTCCCTCTCGGTGACCTCGACATCTCCTTCTACCGCGACGACATCGAGCGCCGCGAGCCACGCGACGCCCCGGTCGTCCACGACTCCCACCTCGACTTCGACCTCGCCGGGCGCACGATCGTCCTGGTCGACGACGTGCTCTACACGGGCCGCACCGTGCGCGCCGCGATCGACGCCCTGTTCGACTACGGCCGGCCGGCCAGGGTCCAGCTCGCCGTGCTCGCCGACCGCGGCCACCGCGAGCTCCCGATCCGCCCCGACTACGTCGGCAAGAACCTGCCGACCGCGCCGGGCGAGCGGGTGAACGTGCGGCTCGAGGAGACCGACGGCACCGACGAGGTCGCAATCACGCCGGCCGGAGAGCACGTGACAACAGGGGAGGACACATGAAGCACCTGCTCGGAGTGGATCAGCTCTCACGTGAGGAGATGGACCGCATCCTCGAGCGGGCGCAGAGCTTCGCCGAGGTCGGTCGGCGCGACATCAAGAAGGTGCCGACCCTGCGCGGCCGCACGATCGTCAACCTCTTCTACGAGGCGAGCACCCGGACGCTCTCGTCCTTCGAGCTCGCCGCCAAGCGCCTGTCCGCCGATGTGGTCAGCGTCAAATCAGCCGGTTCGTCAGTGGACAAGGGCGAGTCGCTGAAGGACACGGTCGCGACCCTCTCGGCCTACGACCCCGCGGCGATCGTGATCCGCTCGCCGCACGCCGGCGCCGCGGGCCTGGTGGCGCGCTGGACCGAGGCCTCGGTGATCAACGCCGGCGACGGCAAGCACGAGCACCCGACCCAGGCGCTGCTGGACGTGTTCACGCTCCGCCAGCGGCTCGACTCCCTGACCGGGGCGAACATCTGGATCGTCGGCGATGTCCTGCACAGCCGCGTCGCCCGGTCCTGTCTGCTCGCCTTTCAGAAGATGGGGGCGAAGGTGACCCTCTGCGGGCCGCCGACCCTGATCCCGCGCGGCATCGAGGCGCTCGGTTGCGAGGTCTCATACGACCTCGACGGCCTGGGGGAGGCCGACGTCGTCTACGCCCTGCGCATGCAGCGCGAGCGGATGAGCGAGAGCTTCGTCCCCTCGCTGCGCGAGTACGCGGCCCGGTACCAGATCGACTCGCGGCGGCTCGGTCCGCGCCAGCTGCTCATGCATCCGGGTCCGGTCAACCGCGGCGTCGAGCTCTCGCCGGAGGTGATCGACTCGCCGCAGTCGTTGATCACCGCGCAGGTGGAGAGCGGCCTGGTGGTCCGGATGGCCATCCTCTACGAGCTCCTGGCCGGCAGCGACCGGGCGCGACCCGAGCGCGGTCCGGCCCCCGCCGACCCGCCGACGATCGGACAGCCGGCTTGAACGTCGCCGCCAAGGGATCCGAGGGCGCCGCCGGGGCTCCCAAGCTGATCTCGCGCCCGGATCCGGGAGCGAACCTGGTGGTGAAGGGGGCGCGCCTGTTCGACCCGAGGTCGGGTCTCGACGCCGTCCGCGACCTGGTCGTTCGCGACGGCGAGATCGCGGAGATCGCGGATACCGGGGGCGCCCCCGAGATCGAGGGCGCCGAGGTCGTCGATGGGGAGGGCCTGCTGGCGCTGCCCGCCTTCGTCGACCCACACGTCCACCTCCGGGTCCCGGGACAGGAGCACAAGGAGGACCTCGAGACCGGCACCCGCTCGGCCGCGGCCGGCGGCTACTGCGCCGTGATCGCGATGGCCAACACCTCTCCGCCGATCGACTCCGCCGCGGTGCTCGGCTCGGTCCGGGACCGCGCGGAGCGCGAGGCGTCGATCCCGGTCGGCTTCGTCGCCAACGTCACGCGCGAGATGGGCGGCCGGGAGATCACCGAGATGGCGGAGCTCTGGGACGCAGGCGCGATCGGCTTCTCCGACGACGGACTGCCGATCTCCAACGCAAGGGTGCTGCGACGCGCGCTTCAGTACCAGCGCATTGCCGGCGGCGTGATCGCCCTGCACGAGGAGGACCCGGATCTCTCGGCCGGCGGCGTGATGGACGAGGGCGAGGTCTCGGCCGCGCTCGGCATGGCGGGGGTCCCGGCGGTCTCGGAGTCGACCATGATCGCCCGCGACTGCTCGCTCGCTCTGTATGAAGGCGCGCGAATCCACGTCCAGCATCTGTCAGCGCGCGCCTCGGTCGAGGAGATCGCCCGAGCCAAGGCCGCCGGGGTCCAGGTCACCTGTGAGGCCAGCCCCCATCACCTGACGCTCACCGACGAGGCGGTCCGGAGTCTCGATGCCCGGTTCAAGGTGAACCCTCCGCTTCGCACCGAGGACGACCGCCAGGCCCTGATCGAAGGCCTGCGCGACGGCACGATCGACTGCGTCGCCACCGACCACGCACCGCATGCGGCCGAGGAGAAGGAGGTGCCGTTCGAGGAGGCGGCGATGGGGGTGACCGGTTTGGAGACGGCCTTCGCCGCGCTCAACACAGACCTCGTTCTGCCCGGCGTCCTGCCCCTCGAGCTCCTGGTGGAGCGGATGACCTGCGGCGGCGAGCCATTCGGAATCGATGCGCCGCGCCTCGAGACGGGCGCCGTCGCGAACGTTGCGCTGATCGACCCGGAGCTGACCTGGACCGTGGGCGAGGACGGCTACGAGAGCCGCTCCTACAACAACTGCTTCGGTGGCCGGGAGTTGACCGGCCGCGTCCTGATGACGGTCGCGGCCGGGCGGGTGGCATTCCGCCAGCGGAGCTTCGCGATGGGAGTGGCCTCATGAGCGCGAAGCTCCAATCCGATCGAACTGCCCTGGTCGTTGTCGACGTCCAGGAGGGCTTCCGCAAGGCGATCCCCGACTTCGAGCGGGTGGCCCGGGCCACGGCAACGTTGATCGAGGGCGCCAGCATCATTGGTGTTCCGGTTGTGCTGACGGAGCAGTACCCGAAGGGGCTGGGGGAGACCGCCCCCGAGGTGGCTGAGCATCTGCCCGACGGCACGGAGCCCCTCGAGAAGGTTTTCTTCTCCGCGGCCGATGCCGAGGGCTTCGACCTTGGCGGCCGCGACCAGGCGCTCGTCTGCGGGATCGAGACCCACGTGTGCGTCAACCAAACCGTCCTCGACCTGCTCGACGCCGGCACCGAGGTCCAGGTCGCCGAGGACGCGGTCGGCTCGCGCACCGAGGAGAACAAGCGCGTCGGCCTGCACAGGATGGAGCGAGCCGGAGCGGTCCTGACCAGCGTCGAGACGGCCCTCTTCGAGTTGCTCGGCCGGGCCGGCACCGACGAGTTCAAGCGAGTGCAGAAGCTGATCCTCGACTACGCCCCGAATCCGGGAGCAATGCCGAAGGCGAGGGAGAAGGTCACGTGAGCGGGTACGTCCTGCTCGAGGACGGCACCCGGCTCGACGGCGAGCTCCTCGGCTCGGGCGGCGACGTCACCGGGGAGGTCGTCTTCAACACCTCGATGACCGGCTACCAGGAGGCGGTCACCGACCCCTCCTACGCGGGCCAGATCATCACCTTCACCTACCCGCTGATCGGCAACTACGGCGTTTCGGGCGACGCGATGGAGTCGGAGAAGGTCCAGGCCCGTGGAGTGATCATGCGGGAGGGGAAGAACGGGGAGGACGCGGCCTCGGCCGAGGGCGGCTGGCTCGACTGGCTGCGCGACTGCGGCGTGCCGGCGATCGGCGCCATCGACACCCGCGCCCTGGTCCGTCACATCCGCGACCGCGGCGCGATGCGCGGCGGGATCTTCCCGGCGGACCTCGCCGAGCCCGAGGCGAGGGAGCGGGTCTCAGCCGAGCCCTCGATGGACGGCGCCGATTTCACCCGCCAGGTGACGCCGCCGGAGCCGGTCGAGATCGAAGGAGGCGGCCCGCATGTGGTCGGGATCGACACCGGGATCAAGCTCTCGATCATCCGCCAGCTCAAGGAGCGCGGCTGCCGGGTGACACTGCTTCCCTGCGACACCTCCGCGGAGGACGTGCTTGCCCGGGACCCCGATCTGGTCTTCCTCGCAAACGGACCCGGGGACCCCGGCGCCCTCGACTACGTGGTGGAGAACGTCCGCGGCGTGGTCGGCAAGAAGCCGGTGGTGGGCATCTGCCTCGGCCACCAGCTGCTCTGCCGGGCGGTCGGCCTCGAGACCTTCAAGCTCCCCTTCGGCCATCGTGGTGCCAACCACCCGGTCAAGGACCTGGAGACGGGCCGGATCGACATCACCTCCCAGAACCACGGCTTCGCGGTGCTCGGCCCGGGTGGCGAGCGCACCATCGAGGGCGACGAGCCGGTGCGCTGGCAGACGGGCTTCGGCGAGGCCGAGCTCTCCCACCTGAACCTCTACGACCGCACCGTCGAGGGCCTGGTGCTCAAGGACGTCCCCGGCTGCACGGTTCAGTACCACCCCGAGGCCGGCCCTGGCCCGCACGACGCCCGCTACCTCTTCGACCGCTTCCTGGAGCTGGCAGCGTGACCCCGACCACCCCCGAGATCGAGATCCTGAACCGGAGCTGGGACGCGATCGAGCGCGGCGATCGCGATGAGTTCCGGGTGATCGCCCGGGAATCCGCCCACCCCCGGTGCGAGTGGACGCCGCTGCTCAGCGGGGTGGACGGAAGGACCTACCACGGCCCCGACGGGATGGTCGAGTTCTTCGAGGAATGGCTCGAATCGTTCGTTCCCCGCTACGAGGACCGTCAATTCGAGGAACTCGGGTCCGGCGTGCTCCTGGCCCGCTGCCGCGTGCATCTCGAGGCCCGTGAGAGCGGCGTGAGCATCGACCGCGAGATCGCCCTGCTGATGGAGTGGCAGGACGGCCTGCTGCGCCGCGGCCGCGCCTTCGACACCCGCGCGGCCGCGCTCGAAGCTGCAGAGGAGCTGCGCGCTGCCTAGGCGCGACGACATCCGGAAGATCCTCCTGATCGGCTCGGGACCGATCGTGATCGGCCAGGCCGCCGAGTTCGACTACTCCGGAGTGCAGGCCTGCAAGGTGTTGCTGGAGGAGGGCTACGAGGTCGTGCTCGTCAACTCGAATCCGGCGACGATCATGACCGACCCCGAGTTCGCCAACCGCACCTACATCGAGCCGCTCCTTCCCGGCCCGGTGGCGAAGGTGATCGAGCGCGAGCAGCCGGACGCGCTGCTCCCGACGCTGGGGGGACAGACCGCTCTCAACCTCGCCAAGGCCCTCCACGACGACGGGACGCTGGAGCGCTTCGGCGTCGAGCTGATCGGCGCCGACTACGAGGCGATCCACCGCGCCGAGGACCGCGAGGCGTTCCGGACGACGATGGAGGAGGCCGGGCTCCGGGTTCCGTTCTCGATGATCGTCGAGTCGATACAGCAGGGAGAGCAGGCTCTGGAATCCGGTCAGCTCACCCTGCCGATCATCGTCCGGCCCGCGTTCACGCTCGGCGGGCACGGCGGCGGCGTGGCCAATGACGAGACGGAGTTCGCGCAGGTCATCTCCGAGGGCCTCGCGGCGAGCCCGATCAACCAGGTGCTGGTCGAGGAGTCCGTGCTGGGCTGGGGAGAGTTCGAGCTGGAGGTGATGCGCGACCGCAACGACAACGTGGTGATCATCTGCTCGATCGAGAACGTCGACCCGATGGGGGTTCATACCGGCGACTCGGTGACGATCGCGCCGGCACAGACGCTCACCGATCCTCTCTACCAGGAGCTGCGTGACCAGGCGATCCGCGTGATCCGGGCGGTCGGGGTCGAGACCGGCGGCTCCAACGTTCAGTTCGCGGTCAACCCGGAGAGCGGCGAAATCGTGGTGATCGAGATGAATCCCCGCGTTTCGCGCTCCTCCGCACTCGCCTCGAAGGCGACGGGATTCCCGATCGCCAAGATGGCGGCGAAGCTCGCGGTGGGCTACGCCCTGGAGGAGATCCCCAACGACATAACACGAGCAACACCGGCGTCGTTCGAGCCGACCATCGACTACGTCGTCACCAAGGTGCCCCGCTTCGCCTTCGAGAAGTTCCCCGGCGCCGAGGGCAGGCTCTCGACGCACATGAAGTCGGTGGGCGAGTGCATGGCGATCGGGCGGACCTTCCGGGAGTCCTTCGCCAAGGCGATGCGCTCCCGCGAGCTGGACACCGAGCCGGACATCCCGGCTTCCACCGGCGAGCTCCTCGACCGCCTGTCGACCCCCTCTCCCGACCGCTTCGACCTGATCGCCGCCGGCTTCGAGCGCGGGGTGGAGCTGGAGCGCATCCAGGAGGCGACGATGATCGACCCATGGTTCCTGCGGGAGCTCCGCGAGCTGGCCTTGGAGGGCGACGGCACCGACGGGCTGGAACGCACCTATCGCTCCGTCGACACGTGCGCCGCGGAGTTCGAGGCTCGCACCCCGTACTTCTACAGCGCGCACGAGCGCTCGTCCCTGAACGGCAGCGCCGGGGAGGTCGATCGCGGCGATCGCGCGTCTGTCGTGATCCTCGGCTCCGGCCCCAACCGGATCGGCCAGGGCATCGAGTTCGACTACTGCTGCGTGCATGCCGCAATGACCGCCCGCGAGCTCGACCGCGACGCGGTGATGGTCAACTGCAACCCGGAGACGGTCTCCACCGACTACGACACCTCCGACCGCCTCTACTTCGAGCCGCTCACGGAGGAGGACGTGCTCGCCGTCTGCGAGATCGAGCGCCCCGAGGGCGTGATCGTCCAGTTCGGCGGTCAGACGCCGCTGCGGCTGGCGAAATCGCTGGAGGAGGCGGGCGTCCCGCTGCTCGGCACCCCGGTGGACGCGATCGACCTGGCGGAGGATCGCGGCCGCTTCGGCGCGCTTCTGCGCCGCCTGGAGATCAAGCACCCTCCATATGGGACCGCGCTCTCCGCCGAGGAGGCCGTCGCAATCTCCGAGGACGTCGGCTTCCCGCTGCTGGTCCGGCCCTCCTACGTCCTCGGCGGGCGGGCGATGGAGATCTGTTACGACGCCGAGACGCTCGCCGCCTATCTGGATGCCAACGTCAAGGCCGACCAGGAGCACCCGCTCCTGCTCGACCGCTTCCTGGAGAACGCGATTGAGGTCGACGTCGACGCCCTGGCGGATGGCGAGCGGTGCTTCGTCGCAGGGGTGATGCAGCACGTCGAGGAGGCCGGTGTCCACTCGGGCGACTCCGCTTGCGTGATCCCGCCGATGAGCCTCGGGGAGGAGATGCTGGAGGAGATCCGGGAGACCACCCGCAAGATCGCCCTGGAGCTCAAGGTGATCGGCCTGATCAACGTCCAGTACGCGGTCGCCGACGGAGAGCTCTATGTGATCGAGGCGAACCCGCGGGCCTCCCGGACGGTGCCCTTCGTCAGCAAGGCGATCGGCGCTCCCCTGGCCAAGATCGCCTGCCGGCTGATGCTCGGCGAGTCGCTTGACGACCAGGACCTGCCGAGTGAGGCGCCGACCCACATCAGCGTCAAGGAGGCCGTCCTGCCCTTCGCCCGCTTCGCCGGCGCCGACGCGGTGCTCGGCCCCGAGATGCGGAGCACCGGCGAAGTTATGGGGATCGCCTCCGACTTCCCGACCGCCTTCGGCAAGGCGCAGGCGGCAGCCGGAATCTCGCTGCCGCAGGAGGGGACGATCTTCATCTCGGTCACCGACTCCGACAAGGCCGCCGCCACCCAGCTCGCCACCCGCTTCCACGACCTCGGGTTCAAGGTGATCGCCACTTCCGGCACGGCCCAGGCGATTTCGGCGATGGGCGTCCCGGTCCGCAAGATCAACAAGATCGGCGAGGGATCTCCACACGTCGTGGATTGCATCCGGTCCGAGGAGGTCGACCTGGTCATCAACACTCCGACCGGCTCCGGCGCCCGCGCCGATGGCTACGAGATCCGCACGGCGGCGGTGAAGCACGGGATTCCCTGCGTCACGACGATGACCGGCGCGTCCGCGGCGGCGCGGGCGATCTTCGCCGCCGCCCGCGGCGACGTAGAGGTTCAGACACTGCAGGAGCTCCACGCCCCGGAAGAGCGCGAACCATCGAAGAGGTGACTGCAGCGACGCGCGGGCTGGGGGAGAGGGTCGTGGCCCCCTTCGGCCGGCGCCTCTGCGAGGTGACCCGCAACCTCCCCTCCGGCGGGTATCGGATCTTCTCCGTCCTCGACCGCGCGGGGCCGGAGCCGGCCGCCGGTCAGTTCTACATGCTGGCCGCGGACTCGGGCTGGGGCGGCGAACAGGGGCGGCCCTACCTGGCCCGGGCCTTCTCCGTCGCCGACGCCGAACGGGAGGGCACGGGGGTGAGGCTCGACTTCCTGGTGCAGGCGGTCGGTCCCGGCACCTCCAGGCTCGCGGCACTGGAGCCCGGGGACGGCCTCTGGATCCACGGTCCCCTCGGCAGGCCGTTCGCCGGACCCTCCGACGTCGCCCCAGGGGCCGCGGGCGCGATTCTCGTCGGCGGCGGCATCGGCGTCGCGCCGCTGGCGCTCTGGCGCCGCCGGCTTCTTCGCGCCGGGATTCCGGCCCGTGTCCTGCTCGGCTTCCGTGACCGGCCCAATTCCGGAGGCCTCGATCTCTTCGACTGCAGCGAGATCCGGCTGGCGAGCGAGGACGGGCACACCGGGCATCGCGGCTACGTCACAGACCTGCTCGCGGTCCTGCTGGAGGGCGATGTTGCGCGCACCGGCGCCGTCTACGCATGCGGCCCGCCCGCGATGCTCGAGGCGGTGCGGGTGCTCTGCGCCGATCGCGGCGTCGCCTGCGAACTCGCACTGGAAGCACCGATGGCCTGCGGCTTCGGTGCCTGCTTCGGCTGCGCGATCCCACTCAGCGACGGCGGGTATATGCGCCTGTGCGTCGACGGCCCCGTCGTCCGCGGGGAGGAGATCGAGACGGCGCTCGTGCCGGGATCGGGGCATTGATGGAGACCGAGCTCTGCGGCATCCACTTGCGCCACCCGGTGATCAACGGCTCGGGCACCTTCGACGCGATCGCTGCCCGCCGCGCCTTCGGCGACGCGCTTCTCGACGAGTTCCCGTTCTCGGCGTTCGTCTCCAAGACGATCACCCCGGAGCCCCGCTCCGGGAACCCGCCGCCGCGCCTCTGGGAGACACCGTCGGGGCTGATCAATTCGATCGGCCTGCCGAACAAGGGCCTCGACGGATTCCTCGAGCACGACCTGCCGCAGCTCGCCGAGCTGCCGGTGCCGCTGATCGTCTCGGTGATGGGGACCAGCCACGACGAATTCGCGCGGTTGGTGGACGGAGTCGCAGGCCGCGAGGAGGTGGCGGCTTTGGAGCTCAACGTCTCCTGCCCGAACGTCGAGTCCGGCCTGATCGTCGGCGAATCCCCGGAGGAGGCGCGCTCGCTGCTCCAGGCGCTCCGGCCGCTCACCGAAAAACCCCTGCTCGTGAAGCTCACGCCGAACATCGCGGACCCGGTTCCCGTCGCGGTCGCGGCGGAGGGGGCCGGTGCGGATGCTGTCTCGCTGATCAACACCCTGCGCGCTGTCGCCTTCGATCCGGACTCCGGGGACCGCTGGCTCGGGGGCGGCACCGGCGGGCTCTCGGGCCCGGCGGTCAGGGCCGTGGCCCTGGCGCAGGTCCACGCCGTCGCCGAGGCCGTCTCGATCCCGGTGGTCGCGATGGGCGGTATCTCGAGCGGCCGGGACGCCGCCGAGATGTTGCGTGCGGGTGCAAGGATCGTTGCCGTCGGCACCGAGAGCTTTCGAGACCCGGCCGCCGGATCGAGGATCGCGGTGGAGCTGGGCGGAGAGCTGGCGCGGATCTCCGGATAGACGGCAGTTTTTTTCACAAACCCGAAAAACCCCTTTCCGCACCTCGCGGCCGCGGATATACTGCCGCCCCGATGCAGGCCCCGGTCCAGTCCTCCAACGCCGCCCCCGAGAGATCACTGGATCAGAGGATGGAGGCCCTCAAGCGGGCCAACGACATCCGCTCGAAGCGCGCGCAGCTGAAGCGCGACCTCAAGGGCAACAAGGTGAAGATCCAGACACTGCTCATGGATCCGCCCGAGTACGTCCAGACCGCCAAGGTCATCGACATGCTGATGGCCGTGCCGAAGTACGGGCGGGTCAAGACGAACCGGATCCTCAACCAGTGCAGGATCTCGCCGTCGAAGACGATCGGCGGGCTCTCCGAGCGCCAGCGCGCCGAACTCGTCGCACAGCTGCGCAAGTAGCGCGGCACTTCAGGAGCTTTTCGCGGCCGTCCCGGCGGTCATGATCCAGTCGCCGTGGGGAAGGTCTTCGTCATCACCGGCCCGTCCGGGGTTGGAAAGGGAACGCTGATCGAGCAGCTGCTCGAGCGCATCCCGGAGCTCGAGCTGTCCATCTCCGCTACGACCAGGGAGCCTCGCCCGGGCGAGCTCGATGGGCGCGACTACTTCTTCCTCTCGCCGGAGGAGTTCCGGCGCCGACTCGAGGCCGGCGACTTCCTGGAGCATGCGAGCTACAGCGGCAACTACTACGGCACGCTCCGGGACGAGGTGGAGCGCCGATTGGCAGAGGGGCGCTCGGTCGTCCTCGAGATCGAGGTCCAGGGGGCGCGCCAGATCCGCGATGCGCTCGGCGACGACGCCGTCCTGATCTTCATCGCTCCGCCCGATGAGGACGCCCTGCGCGAACGGCTCGAGGGCAGGGGAACCGACTCGCCGGAGGCGATCGAGCAGCGCCTTCGCACCGCGGAGATCGAGCTCGGCGCGCGCTCCGAGTTCCCGCTGGAGGTCGTGAACGACGAGGTGCAGAAAGCGGCCTCGGAGCTGGAGGGGCTCGTCCGCGAACAGCTATCCCTACACTGACGCCCATGTCAATGATCCGACCCAGAGTCGACAAGCTTCTCGAGCACACCGACACCCACTACGCCGCCGTTCTGGTCGCGGCGAAGCGGGCCCGCCAGATCAACGCCTACTACCACTCCCTCTCGGAGGGCGCGTACGGCGAGTACACGCCCCCGATGGTCGAGGTCCCAAGCGGGAACTACCTCACCATCGCCCTGGAGGAGACGGCGGCGGGCAAGCTGAAGTACGAGTACAAGGCCTAATCAGCTAGGAGGGCGTGATGGCCCGCATCCTGCTTGGGGTGAGTGGAGGCATAGCGGCCTACAAGTCGCTTGAGTTGGCGCGCCTCGCCACCAAGGAGGGGCACGCCGTCCGCGTCCTGATGACGCCGGCGGCGCAGCGCTTCGTCGGTGCGGCCTCCTTCGAGGGGATCACCGGCGCGCCGGTCCTCACCGACGAGTTCGAGCGCGACCCCACCCGCGGCGCCTTCCCGGGCGACCCGGTGCCGGAGCACGATCCGATCGGCCATCTGGAGGTGGTCGCGAACGCCGACGCCTACCTGATCGCCCCGGCCTCGGCGAACACGATCGCCAAGCTCGCCGCCGGAATCGCCGACTCGATGGTCACCACCTCCTTCCTCGCTTGCTCGGCCCCGCGGCTCGTGGCCCCTGCCATGAACGACCGGATGTACGGCGACGCCGCGACCCAGGCGAATCTGGCGACTCTTCGTCAGCGAGAGATCACCGTGATCGAGCCGGCGGAGGGCGCCCTCGCCTCCCGCGGCGAACACGGAGTCGGCCGGCTGCCCGAGCCCCGCGCGCTGCTCGACGCGGTCGAGCGGGCGGCACCCGGTCCGATCGGCCCGTGGGACGGTCTCCGGGTCCTGGTCTCGGCCGGCGGCACGCGTGAGCCGATCGACCCTGTTCGCTTCATCGGCAACCGATCCTCCGGGCGCATGGGGCTTGCACTGGCCGAGCGCGCCGCGCGGCGTGGGGCGGAGGTGACCCTGGTGGCAGCCAACGTCACGCTTCCCGCTCCCCCCGGAGTCAGACGCGTCGACGTCGAGACGGCGGGGGAGCTCGCCGACGCGCTCGGCCGCGAGTTCGACTCCAGCGATGTCCTGGTGATGGCGGCCGCCCCCGCGGACTTCCGGCCCAGGCGAGCGGCGGGGGAGAAGATCCACCGCGAGGGCAGCGGTGGAATCGAGCTCGACCTCGAGGCGACCGAGGACATCCTCGCCACGCTTGCAGCCCGCCGGCGCGATGGACAGACGATCGTGGGCTTTGCCGCGGAGACCGACGCCGGCCTGGATCGAGCGCGCGAGAAGCTCAACCGCAAGGGCGCCGACGCGATCGTCCTGAACGACGTCTCACGCTCGGAAATCGGCTTCGAGAGCTCTGAGAACGAGGTCATGATCATCGAGCGCTCCGGGGAGCACCCGGTACCGCTTGCCTCGAAGGATCAGATCGCCGATGCGATCCTCGATCGCGTCGAGGCGATCCGCGTGGATGCCACTGCCCAGCGCCCGGCGGACTAACGGATAGGTTCCGTGGAATCCACGGAGTCGGCGAGCATGGTCCGGTTGCGTCCCGCCTCCTTGGCCGCATAGAGCGCCGCATCGGCTCGAGAGACCAGGACGGCCGGCGACTCCCAGGGCTCCCAGCATGCGATGCCGGCCGACACGGTACGGCCATACGGCGTGGCCTCGCGAAGCCGCTCGACCACCGGCAGCGCGGCTACCTCATCGCATCCGGGGAGAATCAGGCCGAACTCCTCTCCGCCGTAGCGGGCGAGCAGATCGTCGGGTCGGAGTGCGGCGCGCCACGCGCCGGCGGCGGTGTGCAACAGACTGTCGCCGGCGCTGTGTCCATGCTCGTCGTTGAACGCCTTGAAGCGGTCGATGTCGATGATCGCCACAGAGACCGGTGAGCGTTCCTTCGCCGATGTGGCGAGCGCGCGGCGCAGCTCGTTGTCCCAGGAGCGCCTGTTCGGGAGCCCGGTGAGCTTGTCGGTGTTGGCGCGCATCTCGGCCTCCGTCAGCTCTTCGGCCTGCTCCTGCTCGAGGCGCTTGCGGTCGGTGATGTCGAGGCATGTCCCGAGGAAATCGGTCACGTCGCCGTCCCGCCCGACCAGGGCGACGGCGTCACACTGGACCCAGACGTAGGCGCCATCCCGGCGCAGCAGCCGCATCTCGTCGGCGAAGTCGCTGCCGTCGGCGATGCTGGCCATCCACTTCGTGTACACACCGTCGCGGTCCTCGGAATGCACCGAGTCGACCCAGGATCGGCCGATCAGATCGTCGGGATCCAGGTCCATCAGCTCGCACAGCGCGACGTTCACGTAGGCGAAGGCCCCCTCGGCATCGGTTTCGAAGATGCCGACCGGCGCGCTGTTGGTGAGGGTCCGGAAGCGGCGCTCGCTGTCACGCAGCGCCGCGGCGCGTCGCCGCAGGTCGAGCTGGCCGGCCACCTGTAGGCCCAGCGTGCGTAGGGCATCCCTCTGGGCGTGGTCCAGCTTGCGGGGGACGTGATCGACCACGCAGAGGCTGCCGAGTGCGAGGCCGTCGGAGGTGATCAGTGGTGCACCGGCGTAGAAACGGACCTTGTCGTCACCCAACACCAGAGGGTTGTCCGCGAACCGCGGGTCATCCAGGGCGTCCTCGACGATCAAGAGGTCGGGCTCGAGAATCGCGTGGCCGCAGAACGAGATGTCCCGCGGCGTCTCCTTGGTGTCGTCGCCGAAGCAGGACTTGAACCACTGGCGGTCCGTGTCGACGAGGCTCACCCGAGCGATCGGTGCCTTGCAGATGGACGCCGCGAGACGGGTGATTCCGTCGAAATCCTCCTCGGGCGCCGTGTCGAGCACCGCGGCGGCGTGGAGGGCGGCGACCCGATCGCGTTCATTGGCTGGTGTGGCTGGAGCGATCATCAAATGTCCACTGGTCACGGTCGTATCGGTGATCCTCCGGCACGCTGGCACCGGGGGAACTACTGAGCCACGTTGCGGCTGAGCCGCGCGTTCACGCCCGTGGCGCCCCTTGCGCGCCCTTTTACACTGGGTTCATGACCCAGGACGAGCAGACACCCAGAGGCGAATCCCTCTACTCGCTCTACCGGCGAGGCATGGAGCTGCTGGAGGAGGGTGACTTCGAGGAGGCCACGGTCCCCCTGAAGGAGGCGGCTCGCCAGGCGCCCGAGAAGAGCTCGGTGCGCGAGGCGCTCGGCCGCGCGCTCTTCCGCACCAGGCACTACGCCGAGGCGGCGACCGAGTTCGAGGCCGTGGTCGAGACCCATCCGGTCAACGACTACGCGCACTTCTGCCTAGGCCGGGCGCTCAGCAAGACCGGCGAGACACGCCGTGCCCGCCATCACCTGGCGCTCGCGTCGAACCTGAGACCGGAGCGGCGCGACTACCGCCTATATAGAGAGCGTCTGGCCGCCGGCACGTAGCGGCGACGGATGACCGAGATCCGCCTCCTGGCTGTTCCCTACGAGGTCGGCGCTCTGCGCATGGGGGTCGGACGCGGTCCGGAGCGGCTCCTCGAGGCCGGTGCCGAGGAGGCGCTGGCCAGCCGTGGGGCTCGGGTCAGCCTCGAGATGATCGAGCTCGAGGAGGACCGCAGGGACCGGAGCGGTGCCAGCGAGGCCCAGGCCGCATTCGAGCTGATCGGCCTGGTCTCCGCGGGCGTCCGTCGGGCGATCGACGACGGGGCCTTCCCGGTCCTGCTCTCCGGCAGTTGCTTCGCCGGCATCGGGGTGGTGACGGGCCTGGAAGAGCGCTCGCCGGGGGTCGTCTGGTTCGACGCGCATGGGGACTTCAACACGCCGGAGTCCACCATCGACGGCTACTTCGATGGCATGCCGCTGGCGATCCTCACCGGCGCTGCCTGGCGGACCATTGTCAACCAGGCTGAGATTAGGACGGTGCCGGAGTCCGCGGTCGTGCTGGCCGGTGCACACGACTTCGACCCGCTCGAGCAGCTCCGCCTCGACTCCTCGGCAGTCCACCATCTGCCGCCGTCCGCGATCGACTCCGACGACGCGGTGGCGCGGGCCGTAGACGCGATGGACCCGGCGGCAAGCGGCCTATATCTGCACCTGGACCTGGACGTGCTCGACTCCGAGGTCGCCCGGGTCAACATCTACAGCGTCCCGGACGGACTCAGCGCCGCCCAGCTGGTCTCGCAGGTTCGCACGCTGCTGGACACGCGCCAGATCAGCGCGGTGTCGCTCACCGCCTATGACCCCGAGTGCGACGCCGAGGACCGCGTGGCGCCGATCGCCCTGCGCCTGCTCGAGGCCGTGGCCGAGCGTGTCGCGCGAGGAACATGAGGGCGCTCGTCCAGCGCGTCAGCCAGGCGGCTGTCGACGTCGAGGGGGAGAGGGTGGCGCAGATCGGCCCTGGGATGCTCGTGCTGCTCGGTGTCTCGCGCGACGACACGGAGGCGGAGGCCGACCGCCTCGCGGAGAAGGTCCGGGCGCTGCGGATCTTCGACGACGCCGAGGGGAAGATGAACGAGCCGGTCGGCGACCGCGAGATGCTCTGCGTCAGCCAGTTCACCCTCTACGGCGACACGAAGAAGGGCACGCGGCCGAGCTACATCCAGGCCGCCCCCGGCGAGCAGGCGGAGCCGCTGTACGACCGCTTCTGCGAGCGGGCGGGCGCAAAGAAGGGCGTCTTCGGGGCTTGCATGGGCGTCGCGCTGGTCAACGACGGGCCGGTCACGGTCATGTTGGAGGTCTAGCCAGGCAGGGCTATACTCGCCTCGGAACCTTTTTTCGCACCTAACCGCGTGTCGAAAGGTGGGCGAGCGCCCGCCTTTTTTTGGGCCTACGAATGGACAGAGAACTCCAGCAAATCCAAGACGACGTCGAAACCCGGCTCCGAGATCAGGAGCCGGAGGTCGAGCTGCTCGCGCTCGAGCAGCCCGCCGCCGAGCGGCTGCGGCTGGTGATCGACAGCCCGAATGGGGTCGACATCGCCCTCTGCGAGCGGGTCACCGGCGTGCTCCGCGATCTGCTGGAGGAGTGGTCTCTGGAGGTCTCCTCGCCGGGGCCCGAGCGGCCGCTGACCAAGCCCGAGCATTTCCGCCGCTTTCTCGGCAACCGCGTTCGCGTCAAGACCAGTGAGGAGATCGCCGGGCGGTCGAGCTTCACCGGCACTCTCACCGGCGCGGATGACGAGCGCGTCAGCGTCGAGGCCCCAGACGGCGCGGTCACGATCCCATTGCAGAGCGTCCGCCGTTCAAATCTTGTCCCGGAGGAGGTCGCATGACCCAGGAAATAGTCGATGCCGTGAAGATGCTCGAACAGGAGAAGGGGATCGCGGCTGACACCCTGATGGACGCCCTTCAGGACGCGCTGCTCTCTGCCTACAAGAAGACCCCCGGCGCCGCCAAGTACGCGAAGGTCGAGCTCGACCACTCGAGCGCCGACTTCCGCGTCTACGAGCTGATCGTCCCCGAGGACCTCGAGAAGAGGCTGCTCGACGAGCAGTTCGAGGAGCAGCTGAAGGCAGCCGAGGCCGCGGAGGCGGCCGGCGAGCCGGTGCCGGAGATCCAGACGGCCGGCCCCGCGATCGACCCGGAGACGGGCGAGCGCCGCGAGCCCGAGGAGGAGGAGCTCGAGCCCGAGCGTCTCGAGCCCTATTTGGATCAGATCAAGACCCGCGACGTCACTCCTGACGACTTCGGGCGCATTGCGGCCCAGACGGCCAAGCAGGTGATCCTCCAGCGGATCCGCGAGGCCGAGCGGGGCATGATGTTCGAGGAGTACAAGGACCGGGTCGGCGAGCTGGTCACCGGGATCATCCAGCAGTCCGACAACCGCTACACGCTGGTCCAGCTCCGCGAGCGGGTCGAGGCCCTGCTGCCGCGCTCCGAGCAGGTCTACAACGAGCGCTACGACCACGGCATGCGCGTCAAGGCGGTGATCACCGACGTCTCGGCCGACACCAAGGGCCCGAGCATCGTCGTCTCCCGCCGGAACCCCGAGCTGATCAAGAAGCTCTTCGAGCTCGAGGTCCCCGAGATCGCCGACAAGCTGGTGGAGATCACCGGTGTCGCCCGCGAGCCGGGCTGGCGCTCGAAGATCGCCGTCGTCTCGCACGCGGACGGGGTCGATCCGGTCGGCGCCTGCGTCGGGCCGCGCGGCTCGCGCGTCCGCATGGTCGTCTCCGAACTGCGCGGCGAGAAGATCGACATCATTCCCTACAACGAGGAGCCCGCCCGCTTCGTAGCCAAGGCGCTCTCCCCGGCCCGCGTCCGCGAGGTGCTCGTCGACGACGAGACCAAGGAGGCGACCGTGATCGTTCCCGACGACCAGCTCTCGCTGGCCATCGGGCGCGACGGCCAGAACGCTCGCCTCGCCGCGCGCCTGACCGGCTGGAAGGTGGACATCACCTCCGAGACCGATTTCGCGCAGCAGGAGGACGACATCGAGTACGAGGGCGAGGAGGCCGCCGACGGCCGCTGCATGGCCGTGATGACCACCAGCCGCCGCTGCCCCAACGCCGCTCTCCAGGGCTCGCAATTCTGCGGTCTGCCCCAGCACCAGGCACTCGTCCGCTTCAGCACCAATCAGGTTGCGGTGCTGAGCCCGCTCAGCGACGAGGAGGTCGCGAGGCTCGCCGGCTCCGACGCCGACGAGGCCGAGGTCAAGGCGATCGTCGAGAAGGCCGAGGGCCAGTTCGACGAGAACGCCGAGCCGGAGGAGCCCGAGGCGGACGAGGCCGAGGAGGCCGCTGAGGAGGCGGAGGACTCAGGCGACTCCGAGGAGGCTCCCGCTGAGCCGGAGGAGGCTCCGGCTGCAGAGACCGAGGAGGCTGAGGAGCCCGAGGAACCCGAGGAGCCCGAGGAGGCCGAGGAGCCCGAGCTGCCCGACGAGGGCGACGACGCCGAGGGTCCGGAGCAGACGCTCGAGCCCGAGACGGACGGCGAGAACGCGCGTGGCGAGTCGACCGAGACACCCGAGGAAGAAGGCGAGCCCGAGGGCGCGACCGTTGCCGGCGAGGAGCAGTCCGACTAGGAGATGGCGAAGAAGCGCGTACACGAGATCGCGAAGGCCCAGGGCCTGACGAGCAAGGAGCTCCTGGCCAAGCTCAAGGCTGCGGGCGTCGAGGCCAAGGCTGCTCAGTCGAGCGTCGAGGAGTCGGATGCCCTGGCCGCGCTGAAGGGCTCAGGCGACGGCGCCACCGCGACCGCAACCAAGCCGAAGGCCAAACCGGCAGCCAAGAAAGCCCCCGTCAAGGACGGGGCCGATGCCACTCCCAAGGCGAAAGCAAAGCCGGCGGCCGGTGACGGCGCCGGAGCGAAGAAGGGCCCGGCCAAGCGCCGCCGCCGCGTCGTGATCGACTCACAGGCCGCGCGCCGCGACCACATCGCCAAGACCCAACCGCCGCCCCGTCCACCGCGCCGCCGCGGTGGCCGCCGCCGGCGCCCGCTGCTGGAGGAGCCCAGTGACAAGGAGCTGAAGCAGCCCGAGGAGCAGCCGGCGATCAAGGTGAACTCGGGCGCGACCGTCCGCGAGGTCGCCGAGAGCCTGGGGCTCTCAGCCGCCGAGGTGATCAAGGCTTTGATGAAGGAGGGCCAGATGGCGACCCTGACCCAGACACTCACCGACGAGTCCGTCGAGTCGATCGCCAAGGAGTTCGACCGCAAGATCGAGATCGTCACCACCGCCGACGAGGAGGTCGAGGCCCCGGTCGTCGAGGAGGACGACGAGGGCGATCTGGCCGAGCGCCCGCCGGTGGTGACCGTGATGGGCCACGTCGACCACGGCAAGACTTCCCTGCTCGACGCGATCCGGCAGACCCAGGTCGCAGCCGGAGAGGCCGGCGGGATCACGCAGCACATCGGTGCGTACCAGGTGAACCGCGACGGCAAGACGCTCACCTTCCTCGACACGCCGGGCCACGAGGCGTTCACGGCGATGCGCGCCCGCGGCGCCAGCGTCACAGACGTCGCCGTGATCGTCGTCGCCGCTGATGACGGTGTCATGCCACAGACCGTTGAGGCGATCGACCATGCGCGCGCCGCGGGTGTGCCGATCCTGGTCGCCGTCAACAAGGTGGACAAGGAGGGCGCGGATCCGAACCGCGTCCGCACGGAGCTTGCACAGCACGACCTGAACCCGGAGGAGTGGGGCGGGGACACCGTCTATGCCGACGTCTCGGCGAAGACCAAGGACGGCCTCGACAACCTGCTCGAGATGATCCTCTTGGTGACCGATCTTGAGGAGCTCGGCGCCAACCCCAATGCTCCCGCCTCCGGCACGGTGGTGGAGGCAGAGCTCGACCCCGGCCGCGGCCCTGTCACCGGTGTCCTGGTGCAGCGTGGCACCCTCCGCGTGGGCGACGCCGTCGTCGCCGGCCCGGTCTGGGGCAAGGTCCGGGCAATGCTCGACGACAAGGGCGAGCGGGTCGAGGAGGCCACTCCGGGGACACCCGTGGAGGTCCTCGGTTTCGACGGAGTCAGTGAAGCCGGCGAGCACGTCCAGGTGGTGGAGAACGAGCGCAAGGCACGCCAACTCGCACAGGAGCGCGAGACCCGGCTCAAGACGGAGCAGCTCGCCCGCCGCCAGGCCCGCAAGGTCACCCTCGAGGAGGTCTTCCAGAGGGCGAGCGAGGGCCAGCTCAACGAGCTCAACATCGTGCTCAAGGCCGACGTCTCCGGCTCGCTGGAGGCGCTCCAGGACGAGATCGCCAAGCTGCCGCAGGAGCAGGTCCCGGTCAACGTCATCCACGCGCAGACCGGCGGCATCAACGAGTCGGATGTGATGCTGGCCGCCGCCTCCGACGCGGTGATCATCGGCTTCAACGTTCGGCCTCTCGCCGACGCCCGGCGCGCCGCCGAGCAGGAGGGCGTCGACATCCGCACCTACACCGTGATCTACAAGGTCACCGAGGAGCTCCGCGCAGCGATGGAGGGCATGCTGGAGCCGGAGGAGGTCGAGGAGGCGCTCGGCCAGGCCGAGGTCAAGCAGACCTTCAAGGCCTCCCGCGTCGGCACGATCGCCGGTTGCCTGGTCACCGACGGCAAGGTCACCCGCAGCGCCAACGTCCGGCTGGTGCGCGACGGCACCATCATCTGGACCGGCAGGGTCGGCTCGCTGCGACGCTTCAAGGACGACGTCGCCGAGGTCGAGGAGGGCCAGGAATGCGGCATCGTGCTCGAGGGCTTCGCCGACATCAAGGAGGGCGACGTCCTGGAGTTCTTCGAGACCAAGCAGGTAGAGAAGACTCTCGAGTCCTGAGATCGTCCCCGCGCTAGCGTGGGAACGTGACCGCGTTCGTCTGCCTGATCGAGATTCACCTGCACTTCGGCGAGGTTCAGGACCTGAAGGGCAAGCGCAAGCTCGTCAAGTCCCTGAAGGACGGGATCCGCCAGCGCTTCGGTGCGTCGGTGGCCGAGATCGATGGGCACGACAAATGGCAGCGCTCGACGCTGCTCTGCGCGCTGGTCGGCGACGGTGAGGTCTCCGACCGCGCCGACGGGCTGATCCGTTTCGTCGAGAGCCGCTGCCCGGACGGCTGCTCGTTCGAACGGGACC
Source organism: uncultured Solirubrobacterales bacterium (assembly GCA_963774305.1). Classification (GTDB taxonomy): domain Bacteria; phylum Actinomycetota; class Thermoleophilia; order Solirubrobacterales; family 70-9; genus DASUPK01. Next base: position 65,081 of record CAVZEM010000004.1, read on the forward strand.
TGCTCAGCCTGCGCGACATCCGCGACTGACTGGAGTCCCACCGAAACGGCGGAGTCCGATGGGACTCCAGGAGAGTTCCATGTTCAGACCAGTGCCGAGCCCTCGACCTGGTCGCTGATCGCTTTCTGATCTGAGCGACAGCCCGTTCGGAACGGGGCGGCCTGCGGGCCGCCTCGTTTCGTTAGGGGAAGGTTGCGGCCTTGTGATCCTCGCAACTCGTGCGTGTCCGCCCTGTTGGAGCGGCCTAGGTTTGTTCGAGCGACTGCTGTTATCGTCGCCAAGCGATGGGGACCGCCCGGATGCGGCGCGTCAACGAGGCGATTCGAGAGATCCTCGGCGACGCGATAGCCACTGACCTGAAGGACCCGAGAATCGGATTCGTGACCGTGACCGAAGTTGACACCTCTCCCGACCTGCGCGCTGCGCGGGTTTATGTCAGCGTGCTCGGTTCCGAAGAGGAGCGGGAGAGCTCACTCGCCGGGTTGCGCTCCTCCCATGGGGTCCTCCAGTCCAAGATCGCGAGCGGCATGCGGATGAAGCGGACACCGACACTGACCTTCGAATACGACGAGACCGTGGAGCGGGGGGACCGCATCACCCGCCTGCTCGAGGACGAATGACGGAAACCGAAGTCTTGACCAGCGACCTCGACCTCGTCGCAGGGGAAATCCGCGCAGGCGACCGCTTCCTGCTGACTACCCACGAGAATCCGGATGGCGACGCGCTCGGCTCGCTGCTCGCCACCCAGCGGATCCTCGAGGCGCTCGGGAAGGACTCGGTGATGTTCCTGGCCGCGAAGGAGTTCCCGCTGCCGGTCGAGTACCGCTTCCTCCCGCTGGAGGAGGTCTTCCACGAGCCCCCGGCCGACATCAACGACCGCATCGTGATCTTCCTGGACTGCGGGAACATCGACCGGATGCCGGTCGACTTCCTCCGGACGGACGGCACCAAGGTGATCAACGTCGATCACCACCACGACAACACGCGCTTCGGCACGGTCAACCTCGTCGACGTCGACGCATCGTGCACGGCGGAGATCATCTACGACCTCGCGGGCCTGCTCGGAGTGGAGCTGACCCCGGAGATCGCCAACGCCCTCTATGTCGCCCTGGTCACCGACACCGGCAAGTTCATGTACGAGAACACCGATGCGCGCTCCCACCGGATGGCCGCGGGACTGATCGAGGCGGGTGTGGACGTCAACGAGATCTATCGCCGGCTCTACGAGCACGCCCCGATCGAGAAGCTCAAGCTGCTTGCGCAGGCCCTCCGCAAGATCGAGCTGCTCGACGACGGGCGTCTCGCCATCACCTACATCTCCAGCGACGACTACGCCGCGACGGGCGCCAGCGAGGCACTGACGGAGGGCGTCATCGATCACCTCCGCACCATCGACGGCACCGTCGCCGCTGCGGTCGTCCGCGATCAGGCCGATGGCGGTCGCGCTGCACGCAAGGTGAGCATGCGGTCGACCGACGGGCGCGTGGACGTCTCCGCGATCGCCCGGGTTCACGGCGGGGGCGGGCATCGCCGTGCCGCCGGATTCGGCACCGATCTGCCCTATGAGCAGGTCGTCGAGTTTCTGATCGCTGAGATCGACTCACAGCTCGAGACCTAGCGACCGTGGCCCAGGGGGAGCCGACCCCGGCCCGGGGGCTGCTGGTCGACAAGTCGGCCGGCGTCACCTCCCATGACGTCGTGGCGGAGATCAGGCGCGAGCGTGGGGGGAAGGTCGGTCACGCCGGCACGCTCGATCCCTTCGCCACGGGCCTGCTCGTCGTCCTGCTCGGCCGGGCGACCCGCATGCAGCGCTACCTGCTCGAGCTGCCCAAGACCTACGTGGCGACCGCCCGGCTCGGCTGGCGCTCGTCGACCGGAGACCCAGACGGCGAGCTCGAGGAGACGGGACGGATCCCCGAACATCTCGACCTGCCGACAGGTGAGGTCGACCAGCGTGTGCCGATGACCTCCGCGGTGAAGGTCGACGGCGAGCGCCTCTATAAGAAGGCGCACCGAGGCGAGTCGCTCGAGACGCCCACCCGGCGGGTCACCGTCCACCGCGCCGAGCTGATCGACAGCGATGCCGAGCGCGCCACCTTCGAGATCGAGTGCTCGTCGGGTACATACATCCGGACGCTGATCGAGACGCTCGAGGATGCCTACTGCGAGTCACTGCGCCGCACGGCGATCGGCGATCTTCGGGTCCCGGAGGCGGGCCAGGAGGAGGTCTCAGTGGAGGAGATGATGGAGTTCCTCCCCGAGCGCCTGCTCGACGCGAATGAGGCGGAGAGCGTGGGGCACGGCCGCCCGGTTGCGGAGCCGTTCGACGTCCCGCCGAAGCACGTGCGGCTGACCCATGACGGGCGGCTGATCGCAATCGCCCGCCCGGATGGAGAGAATCTCCGGCCCGAGGTAGTGATCGCATGACGATCCAGGTGACAAAGCTCCCCGATGCGGCCCCCCGCGATCGCCACGTGGCGATCGGGGTCTTCGACGGCGTCCACAAGGGCCACCAGGCGGTGATCGACAAGGCCGACACGGTGCTGACCTTCGACCCGCATCCGCTCAGCGTGATCAACCCGGACGCCGCCCCGAAGCTGATCATGCCCTTCGACGTGAAGCGCGACGTCATCGACGGCCTCGGCGTCGACGAGCTCGTCGTCATCCCCTTCAACAAGGAGTTCATGAAGATCCCGGCGGAGGACTTCATCTCGAAGATCCTGATCGAGCAGCTCGGCGCGAAGACGGTCTCGGTCGGGGAGAATTTCCGTTTCGGCGCCAAGGCGAAGGGGACGCCGGAGATGCTCGCCGGCCGCGACGAGTTCGAGACCCGGATCGTCCCACTGGTCGAGGTCGACGGCGAGACCGTCTCCTCGACACGGGTGCGGGCCCTCGTCGCCGCCGGGGAGGTGGACGCCGCGATGCGCTGCCTCGGCGCCCCCTTCATGGTCGAGGGCCGGGTGGTGGAGGGGGATCAGCGCGGTCGTGAGCTCGGTTTCCCGACCGCGAACCTGGTCCCCGACGACCGGCTGGTCGTCCCCGGGCCACGGCGTCTACGCGGCCTTCGCCAACGGGCACCCGGCGGCGGTCAACGTCGGGATACGGCCGACCTTCGAGACGGGCAGGGGCCTGCTGATCGAGTCGTATTTGATGGACTTCGACGGCGACCTCTACGGCCAGAACCTGCGTGTCGCCTTCGTCAGCCGCCTGCGAGGGGAGAAGCGATTTCCGAGCGTCGAGGACCTGGTCGCGCAGATGCACAACGACGTTGCCGACGCGCGAGAGATCTGCGCGAAGTACGAAGGGCGCGGCGCCTGAATCGCTACCCTGTCGCGTCGATGCCGCTGACGAAGGACAGAAAGCAGGAGCTGATCGGCAAGTACGGCCGGTCCGGCGAGGACACCGGCTCCGCCGAGGTGCAGGTCGCGCTGCTCACCGCGCGCATCAACGAGCTCACCGAGCACCTGCGCACGCACAGCAAGGACCATCACTCCCGCCGCGGCCTGCTCAAGATGGTCGGCAAGCGCCGCCGCATCCTCCGTTACCTGGAGAGCAACGACCTGGAGCGCTACCGTGCCCTGGTCGCGGATCTCGGCCTGCGGCGCTAGCACGCGTGATCGAGGCCGGCGCGAAAGCACCTGACTTCTCGCTGCCGGACCAGGATGGGAACAAGGTGTCGCTCGGGGACTTCGCGGGCCGGAAGCTGGTGCTCGCCTTCTACCCGCTCGATTTCAGCCCGGTCTGCACCGACCAGCTCAACCTCTACCAGGAGGTCCTCCCAGAGCTGGAAGGCCAGGGCGCCGCATTGGTGGGGATCAGCGTCGACTCCGCGTACTGCCATGCGGCGTTCCGCGAGAAGCTCAATCTGACCATGCCTCTGCTCGCCGACTTCAATCCGAAGGGCGCCGTCTCCCAGGCCTACGGCGCCTGGATCGAGGGCGCCGGGATCAGCAATCGCGCCCTTGTCCTGATCGAGGACGGCGAGGTGAAGTGGTCCCACGCCAGCCCGAGCCCCGCTGAGATCCCCGGCGCCAACCTGATCTTCGACGCCCTCTCCGGATAGCGCCCGCTAGGCGGCCGTCTCGCTGTGCGGCTGCTTCCGGTCCCGCCGCGGAAAGGGGGGAGTGTCGACGTCCGGGTAGCGTTGGAGGTGGTTCTGATCCTCGGCCTCGGCTTCCCAGAAGGGGCCGGCCTCGGTGACCTTGGTGACGACCTTGCCGGGCCAGTGGCCCGAGGCGTCCACGTCGGGAATCGTCTCCTCGGCCACCTCGCGCTGCTCGTCGGAGGTGTAGAAGATCTCCGAGCGGTAGCACGAGCCGACGAGACGTTCGCCAAGGTCGGGTCGGTGGATCTGGAAGAAGAACTCCAGGAGGTCCCGGTAGGAGAGGCGCTCGGGGTCGAAGACGATCTCTACGGCCTCGGCGTGGCCGGAATTGTTCTCCGCGGTCGGGTTCTCGTTCTCGCCGCCGGTCCATCCCGTGCGGGTGGAGATGACGCCGTCTGGCTTGCGCAGCAGTTGCTGCGTGATCCAGAAGCACCCTCCGGCGAGGATCGCGGTCTCCGTGTTGTCGGTCACGGCGTCGCGAAGTCTACGCCTGGCGGACGCGCTGTAGCTTCAGCCCATGAACCACATGCGGGTGCTTCGGCCGGCCGACGGGTTGTACGCGTTCTACGACGGCCGCGTCGACGGCTACCGGTTCGCGGAGGGCCCGAACTGGGTCGATGAGGGAGCCCTGGCGCTCGGGATCGCGAGCTACGCGTTACTCGCCGGCGAGGAGGCGCTCGTCTATGACACGCACACCACGGTCGAGCACGCCCGTCTGGTGAGAGAGAAGCTGGAGGAAGAGGGAGCGCGCCGGTTCACGGTCGTGCTGAGCCACTGGCATCTCGATCACGTGGCGGGCACGGAGGTCTTCCAGGATTCGGAAGTGATCTCGTCGGAGCGCACCGCCGAGCACCTGACGGACAAGCGGGCGGCGATCGAGAGCGGGGAGCTGGAAGGCCCACCGCCGATCGATCCGCTGATCCTGCCGACGCGCACCTACTCGAGCCGATTGAGCCTGAAGGTCGGAGAGGAGCCGGCGGAGCTGATCCACGCCGACATCCACAGCGATGACGCGACCGTGCTCTGGCTCCCGGAGCGCGGAACTCTGCTATGCGGGGACACGATGGAGGACACGATCACCTACGTGGACGAGCCTGAGAGCTTCGACGCTCACCTCGCGGGCCTCGAGGCCCTGCGGCGCCTCGAGCCCGACCGGATCTTGCCCAACCACGGCGCCCCCGGCGTGATCGCCGCAGGCGGCTATCCGATCGGTCTGATCTCGGCGACCGAGCAGTACATCCGCGCCCTGCAGCGTGCCCGGAACGAGCCCGCGCCTCGGGAGCTCGGCCTGCGAGAGCTGATCGCCGAGCCGCTCGAGTCCGGATGGGTCAACTACTTCCCTCCCTACGAGGCGGTCCATCGCGAGAACCTGGAGACGGTCCTGGGCAGATGAGTGAGCTGACCAGCGCATCCGTGCCGCCGATCGGCGACGAGGACCACGTCACGGGGAAAGGGGCGGACGTGATCGTCTACGCGGACTTCGGCTGCCCGTACTGCTCGGCAGGCTGGGCGCGGCTGCGCGAGCTGCCGCTCCGGCTCTGCTTCCGGCACTTCCCGATGGCCTCCAAGCACCCACGGGCGCCCGCGCTGCATGCGGCGGCCGAGGCGGCGGGCGCCCAGGGGGCGTTCTGGGAGATGTGCGACTCGCTCTACGCAGACCGGGGGCGGGTGGACGACCCGCATCTGTGGGAGCGAGCGGAGCGCTTCGGCCTGGATCTCGAGCGCTTTCAGGCCGACCGGCGCTCCGACGCGGTCCGTGAGCGCGTCGAGAGGGACTTCGTCAGCGGCATCCGCGCCGGGGTCGGAGGGACGCCCTGGGTGTTCGCGGGCGGCCGCGTGATCCAGGGGGAAGTGATCGCTGAGCTGGAGGTGATCGCAGCCAGCTAGCGCCCGCTAACAGTCGCGGGCGCGGCGGCCGCGCCTCATAAGTCGCTCCGGGCTACGCCCTCCGCTCCGGAGTGCAGCGGCCTGGCGCCCGCTAACATCGCCCCGACAGAGAACGAGAGTTCTTAAGCGAAAGGCCGCCAACCGGGCGGCTGAAGGGAAACAAGACATATGAGCATGTTCGACGTAAGCCGCGTCTCGGTGGAGGTAGGCGGCGAGGAGATCTCCTTCGAGACCGGAAAGCTTGCCCGTCAGGCGAGCGGCTCCGTTGTGGTGCGCTCCGGCGACACCATGGTCCTCTGCACAGCGACCGCGGGCAACGACCGCGACGTGGACTTCCTGCCCCTCACCGTTGACGTTGAGGAGAAGCACTATGCCGCGGGCAAGATCCCCGGCTCCTTCTTCCGCCGCGAGGCGCGAGCCGGTGAGAAGGCCACACTGACCGCGCGGATGATCGACCGTCCGATCCGCCCACTCTTCCCGAAGGGCTGGCACCGCGAGACCCAGCTTGTCTCCCAGCCGCTCTCCGTGGACCACGTCCACCCGTACGACATCCTGGCGATGAACGGCGCCTCCGCCGCGCTCGCGATCTCGGACATCCCGGTCGCCAAGCACGTCGGCGCCGTCCGGATCGGAAAGCTCGACGACGACTTCGTCGTCAACCCGGAGGAGGAGCGGCTCGAGGAGCTCGACCTCGACCTGATCGTCTCCGGGACCGACGAGGCCATCCTGATGGTCGAGGCCGGCGCCGACGGCGTCAGCGAGGCCGAGATCCTGGACGCGCTCGACATCGCGCACTCCGAGATCAAGAAGCTCGTCGCGACGATGGAGGAGCTTCGCGAGAAGGCCGGCAAGGAGAAGCTCCAGATCGAGGCTCCGCAGGTCGACGAGACCACCCTCGAGTCAATCAAGAGCTCGCACGGCGCCAAGCTGGATGAGGCCACACAGGTCCAGGCCAAGCTGGAGCGCCAGGACGCGATCGACGCCGTCGAGGAGGAGGTGCTCGAGCAGTACGCGCCCCCCACCGAGGACGAGCAGCCCGATCGCGAGCGGCTCGCCGAGGTCAAGGCGGCCTTCTCAAAGCTCGAGAAGGACATCATCCGGAAGCGCATCGCCGTCGACAAGAAGCGTCCCGACGGCCGCGCCCAGGATGAGATCCGCCCGATCGAGACGGAGATCGACGTTGCGTCGCGCTCGCACGGCTCGGCTCTGTTCACGCGCGGGGAGACGCAGATCCTCTCCAACGTGGCGCTTGGCACCACCCGCATGGACATGAAGGTCGACAACCTCGGCCTGCAGGAGACCAAGCGGTTCTGGCACCACTACAACTTCCCGCCGTTCTCGGTGGGAGAGGCCGGTTTCATGCGGGGCCCGAAGCGCCGCGACATCGGCCATGGCGCGCTCGCCGAGCGGGCGCTCCAGGCCACGATCCCCGACGAGGAGGAGTTCCCCTACGTGATCCGAGTGGTCTCCGACACGCTCGAGTCCAACGGGTCCTCGTCCATGGGCTCGGTCTGTGCATCATCGATGGCGCTACAGGCCGCCGGAGTGCCGGTTTCGGCACCGGTCGCCGGCGTCGCGATGGGCCTGATCAAGGAGGGCGACGACTACACCGTCCTCACGGACATCGCAGGCGTCGAGGACCACCTGGGCGACATGGACTTCAAGGTCGCCGGGACGTCCGAGGGCATCACCGCCCTTCAGATGGACATCAAGATCACCGGGGTCACGCTCGAGATCCTCAAGGACGCGCTGGACCAGGCGAACAAGGGCCGCCAGTTCATCCTCGGGAAGATGGCCGAGACGATCGACCAGCCGCGCGAGCAGCTCTCGCAGTTCGCGCCGAAGATCACCTCGATCAAGATCGACCCCGAGAAGATCGGTGCCCTGATCGGCAAGGGCGGCGAGACGATCCGCGGCCTCTCTGAGGAGTTCGAGGCCGAGATCGACGTCGACGACGACGGCACGGTGCGCCTCTACGCGCCCACCGGCGAGAGGGTCGACGCCCTGGCGGAGCGGATCACCGCGATGACGAAGGACGCCGAGATCGGCGACCGCTACACCTCCGGGAAGGTGGTCAAGACCACCAACTTCGGAGCCTTCGTCGAGCTCAGCAAGGGCACCGACGGCCTGCTTCACATCTCCAATGTGAAGCCGGGTGAGCGCGTCGGCACCGTCGAGGACGTTCTCAACCAGGGCGACGAGATCGACGTCACCGTCGTCGAGGTCGACAAGGAGCGGGGCCGCATCGGCCTGCGGCTCACCGCCGACCCAGATGTCGAGGGCAAGTCGCCCGACGAGCTCGCCGGCGTCGGCACCGGCGACCCGGGACCGCCTAGTCGCCGTCGTGACGGCGGCGGTGGAGGCCGTGGCGGCCCCCGGCGCGATCGAGACGGCGGCGGCGGCCGCCGCCGCGAGCGCCAGGGCGGCAGGGACCGCTAGGTCCTCCGCGTGGCTGCGCCCGAAGCACAGATAACCGAGCTCGACTCCGGGATCCGGGTCGTCACCGAGGCGGTCCCCTCGGTGAGATCCGTCGCCCTGGGGCTCTGGGTTCGGACAGGCTCGAGGGACGAGACGCCGGCTCAGGCCGGCGTCTCGCATTTCCTGGAGCACCTGCTGTTCAAGGGCACCAAGCGCTACTCGGCGATCGAGATCGCCGAGGTCTTCGACGGCCTGGGTGCCGCGGTGAACGCGGCGACGGGCAAGGAGTCGACGAATCTCTACGCACGCTTCCTCGACACCCACACCGACGAGGCCTTTGACCTGCTCGCGGAGATGCTGCTCGGCCCGACCTACCCCGAGATCGACTCCGAGCGCGAGGTGGTGCTCGAGGAGATCGCGATGTACGAGGACGAGCCCCAGGACAAGGTTCACGACGTGCTCGATCACGCCGTCTTCGGCGGACACCCGCTCGGCAGGCGGGTCCTCGGCGAGGCCGAGGTGATCAGCTCGATTCCGGTCCCTGACATCGACGCCTACCACCGGGCCCGCTACACAGGCGGAAACGTCGTCGTCGCCGCCGCGGGCAACATCGACCACGATCAGATCGTTGAGCTCAGCAAGCGGCACGTGGAGCCACCTGCCGCCAACGGAGACGGTCCGGCGCTCGAGGCCCCGCAGGTGGACGGCGCACGGGTCGCCTTCCAGCAGAAGGAGACCGAGCAGTTCCACATCTGCTTCGGCGGCCCGGGCATCAACCGCGGCGACGATCGCCGCTACTCGCTCGGCATCCTCGACGCCGTTTTCGGCGGCTCGACCTCATCGCGTCTCTTCCGCGAGGTTCGCGAGAAGCGGGGGCTGGCCTACTCGGTGGGCTCCTACACCCAGCAGTACGTGGACAGCGGGCTGATCGGCCTCTACGTCGGAACGCGCCAGGACAACGTCCAGGAGGCCTGCGAGATCATCGGCCGCGAGCTCGCCTCGATCCACACCGAGGGCATCAGCGACGACGAGCTGGACCGCGCCAAGGAGCACGTCAAGGGCCGGATGGTGCTCTCCTCGGAGTCCACCGCCGCCCGCATGGGCCGGATCGGCAAGTCGGTCCTCTTCGACACGCCGCTCCTGACCCTCGACGAGCTGCTCGAGAGGGTCGACGGGGTCACCTCCCAGGACGTCGCCGAGCTCGCCCGCGAGCTCTACGCGCCCGACGCACTTTCGGCTGCCGCGATCGCGCCGGATGAGGACCGGTTCCGGGCCGCCCTCGCCCCGGTCAGCGAAGCGCTCGCCGCGTAGTGGCGGACCTCGAGTCGAAGTACCGGCCGATCCTCGAAGGTCAATTGGAGCAAGGCGAGGAGCTGCGCGGCCTCTGCATCGGCTCTCAGCAGAGGGGCTTCTTCAAGGGAGGGGCTGCGGTGATTGGCGTCACCGATCGCCGTCTGATGCTGCAGCCCCTTGATCGTCGTGGCAACCAGGATGGACCGCCGGAGTCGATCGCTCCTCAGCAGGTCGCGTCGGCGAAGGCCGGCGGCGCGGGGGGCGGCTGGTACACGGTGACCACAGGGATCCTCGATCACGCCGCCGTTCAGCTCCAGATCAAGACCACGGCGGGTGAGAAGCTCAAGCTGACGTTGATGCGCGGCAAGGGACGCATGCTCGGCGGGCTCGGCGGCGGCGAGCCCCAGCGCCAGGGCCTCGAGGCGCTCGCCGAGTGGTTTCGGGCGATCGACGCTTAAGATCGCCCGATGGCCGATCCGATCAAGGTCGTCGTCTCCGGCGCGGCCGGGCGTATGGGCGATACGGCCTGCCAGGCCGTCGAGGGCGCCGACGACATGGAGCTGGTCGGCCGAGCCGATCCCGCGCTCGACACTTCTGTGAACGACGTTCTCAAACGTGCCGACGTGATGGTCGACTTCACGACCCCGGACGCGGCGCCGGCGAACGTCTTCGACGCGATCGAGGCGGGCGTGCATGCCGTCGTTGGCAGCACGGGGTTCGACCTCGACGAGCTGAAGGCCACGGTGCTGCGGGCGGACAGCAAGGCGAACTGCTTCGTCGCTCCCAACTTCGCGATCGGGGCCGTTCTGATGATGGAGGCCTCCAAGCTGATCGCGCCTCACATGCCCGAGGTCGAGATCATCGAGCTGCACGGCGACCATAAGAAGGACGCGCCGTCCGGCACCGCCAAACGAACCGCGGAGCTGATCCGCGAGGCCGGCGGGAACGTCCATGAGCCGATTCACTCGGTGCGCCTGCCGGGCCTGGTGGCGCACCAGGAGGTCACCTTCGGCGGCGAGGGCCAGACGCTCTCGATCCGCCACGACTCGATCGACCGATCGAGCTTCATGCCGGGGGTGCTGCTCGCGATCCGAGAGGTGAGCGGGCTGTCGGAGCGGTTCGTCGTGGGCCTGGAGAACCTGCTCTGAGCCCTAGCTAACGGCGTTGGTGGGCGGAGCTTGAATTTCCACGGTCGTGCTCACAGGGCGGCAGGTATAGCGATCGAGGATGTCTCCTCTCGACTTGGGGACGTGGATCTGGTTGGCGGTCAGCGTAAAGGTGACCGGACCGCCGGCGTAGGGAATGAGCCCGTCGCGGAACGTGCCCTGGTCGTCGGTGCCGCCGTAATCCGCTTTGACCAGCCCGGCGATGAAGCGACCCGTCTTTCCCGTCGCCCGATCCGATGGCCCCAGGTCCACGGGCTGACCGCCTATTGTCGTGCTCGTCACTTCAACCGTGCGCCCGGCCCGGCAGTGGCGAGGTCCGTACTTGTGGCCGTGTGACAGGATCTGGCCTGCGATCCTCACCTCGAGCTCGCCTATCGGCTGGTTGATGATGCTCGCGGTGGCGGTGATCGTGTTGCCAGCGTTCGCGCTTAACCCGGTCGGCGTTCCTGCTGCCTGTGAGATCGGCCAGGCGCTCGCCATAGCGCTACCGCCATCGCCGCCGCGGTCCGCTTCGCCGGGCCGAACATGCTGCAGAGGCTACCCCGGCCTCCCGTCGCCCGTGCCTGGCTGACCGGTACCTTCACCGGATCGCACCGCCCGCAATCGAACTGGAGGAGCTGCTGTGACTGAGGACCTGGCAAGGCTGGACGCCACCGCTCAGGCCGAACTGGTGCGAATCGGTGAGGTGAGCCCCGAGGAGCTCACGCTGGCGGCGATCGACCGCGCTGAGCGAATCAATCCCGACCTCAACGCGATCATCCACCCGCTCTATGAGCAGGGTTTCGAGGAGTCGCGTGGCGAGCTTCCCGACGGCCCCTTCCGCGGCGTGCCGTTCCTCTTCAAGGACCTCGGCGCCGGCCTCGCCGGGCAGCCGCTCCACATGGGGATGAAGGCGCTGAAGGAAGCGGATTTCCGCCTCCCAGTCGACACCTTCCTCGGCGCCCGTTTCCGGGACGCGGGCTTCGTCACGATCGGCAAGACCAACACCCCGGAGCTGGGCATCGTTCCGACCACTGAGCCGGAGGCGTACGGGCCCACCCACAACCCCTGGGACCTCGGGCGATCGCCTGGCGGTTCCAGCGGGGGCTCGGCGGCGGCCGTCGCCGCCGGGATCGTGCCGATCGCGCACGCGAACGATGGCGGCGGGTCGATCAGGATCCCGGCGAGCTGCTGTGGCCTCGTCGGCCTCAAGCCGAGCCGGGCGCGAACCACGCTCGGTCCGCTGATCGGTGACACGATGAGCGGCCTCACCGTTGAGCACGTCGTCTCGCGCTCGGTCCGCGACGTCGCGCTGGCGCTCGATGCGACCCATGGGCCAGGCCCCGGCGATCCCTACGTCGCGCCCGCTCCGTTGCGTCCCTACATCGAGGAGCTGGGGGTGGATCCCGGCTCGCTCCGGATCGCGCTCATGACCGAGTCGATCGGCACTGAAACCGAAATCGATCCGATCGTCGTCTCCGCGGCTCGCGAGGCCGCGACCATGCTCGAGGCCCTCGGCCACAGCGTGGACGAGGACGTGCCCCCTGCCCCCGATCCGAGCTTCGACCTGGTCGAGACCTTCCTGACCCGCTGGTACGCGGGCCAGACAGAGATCCTCGACCAGTTCAGCATCATCCTGGGCCGCGAGATCGGGCCGGGCGACGTCGAGCCGCTCACCTGGGCAATGGCCGAGGAGGGCCGGCGGCGCCATTCGGGCCAGTACCTGGCCGCTGTCAGCCAGCACCACGCGATCGCCCGGATGCTCGGCATCTGGTTCGACGCAGGCCACGACCTGCTGCTGACGCCGACGATGGGCGAGCCACCTCCGCCACTGGGGAGCTTCGCAACCGACCCCGAGGACCCGCTGCGAACGATCCATCGCGGCGAGGTGACGGCGGCGTTCACCGCGCTGATCAACGCGACGGGCAATCCGGCGATCTCGCTGCCGCTCCAGTGGAGCGACGACGGGCTGCCGATCGGGGTGCAGCTGATCGCGCCTCTCGGTCGCGAGGATGTCCTGCTCCGCGTCGCCTCTCAGCTGGAGGCGGCGCACCCTTGGGCGGAGCGGTTCGCGGCCACCTTCGCGGTACTCTCCGGCTGATGCCGGACGTCGGAGGCGTGATCACGGCGATGGTGACTCCGTTCACCGAGGACCGCTCGGTGGACGAGGCAGCCGCGCGCTCACTCGCCCGTCATTTGATCGAGAACGGCTCGCACGGGCTGGTGCTCGCCGGCACGACGGGTGAGTCGCCGACCCTCGACGACGCGGAGAAGCTCGCGTTGCTGCGGGCGGTCCGCGATGAGCTCGGCGCGGAGGTCCTGCTGATCTGCGGAACGGGCTCCAACGACACCCGGCACTCGGAGAAGCTCTCGGCCGCCGCCGCGGACGCTGGCGCCGACGCCGTGTTGGCGGTGACGCCGTACTACAACAAGCCCAACTTCGCCGGGATCAAGGCTCACTACGAGGCGGTCGCGAGGGCCGCCGGGATCCCGGTGCTGCTCTACAACATCCCGTCGCGAGTGGTGGTCAACCTGTCGCCGGACCAGCTCGCGGAGCTCGCGCAGATCGAGAACATCGTGGGGGTCAAGCAGGCGAACGATGACGAGCTCCAGCCGATCGAGGGGCTGCGCGTCCTCGCCGGCAATGACGGGACGTTCCTGCGCACGCTTGAGATGGGCGAGCCGGGAGGCATCCTGGTCGCCTCTCACCTCGCGGGGACCGAGATGCGCGAGATCTACGACGCGGTGCAGGCCGGCGACGTCGACCGCGCGCGTGAGATCGACGAAGGGCTGCGGCCGATCTACGAGGTCTGCGGCAAGACCAACCCGATCCCAGTGAAGGCGGGTCTGGAGCTGCTCGGGGTGTGCTCGGCTCGGGCGAGGCTCCCGATCGTCGAAGCGGACGACGCCCAGAGGGCGGAGGTCAGGCGGGCCCTCGAGGCGCACGGGCTGCTGGCCGGGAGCGCCGCTCAGGTTTGAGCAGCTCGAGCGTCCGGATCCTCCCCCTGGGTGGCCTGGGGGAGATTGGAAAGAACATGACCGTTGTCGAGGTCGACGGGCGGATCGTCGTCGTGGACACAGGGCTGATGTTCCCGACAGCCGACATGCTCGGCATCGACCTGGTGCTCCCCGACTTCTCGAGCCTGCGCGATCGCGCCGACGACATCGAGGCGATCGTCCTCACCCACGGCCACGAGGATCACGTCGGCGCGCTGCCGTATGTGCTCCGGGAGATCGGCATTCCGCCGGTGATCTACGGCGGGCTGCTGACGATCGGCATGGTCCGCTCCAAGCTCGATGAGCACAAGCTCCGCGACGTGCCGCTCCGGGAGCTGCCGGCGGGCGAGCGTGCGAACGCCGGCCCGTTCGAGATCGAGCTCGTCCACATGGCACACTCGATCCCCGATGCCCGCGCGGTCGTGCTGCGCAGCGACGCCGGGACGGTTCTCATCACGGGCGACTACAAGTTCGATCAGACGCCAGTCGACGGAATCCCCGCCGACGTCTCCCGGCTCGCGGAGCTTGGCCGCGAGGGCGTGCTCTGCCTCTGCGGAGACTCGACGAACGCCGACCGCCCCGGCGTGGCCCCCTCGGAGTCGAGCGTAGGCCCGGCGCTGCTCGAGGTCTTCGGCCGTTGTGAAGGCCGGATCGTGGTCACCTCATTCGCCTCCAACGTCCACCGGGTCCAGCAGGTGATCGACGCGGCCGCCAATCTCGACCGCCGGGTCGCCCTCGTCGGCCGCTCGATGAGGAAGAACTTCAACATCGCGTCCAACCTGGGAATCGCTTCGGCGCCGGAGGGGCTGTTCATCTCGCCGAAGGAGATCGAGGACTTCCCGGACGAGAAGGTCGTCGTGATCTCAACCGGGAGCCAGGGCGAGCCGCTCTCGGCGCTGCGCCGCATGGCGCATCGCGACCACCCGGACGTGGAGCTCCATTCCGGCGACACGGTGATCTTCTCGGCGACGCCGATCCCCGGCAACGAGCGCTCCGTGAACGAGACGATCGATCGCATCTTCCAGATCGGCGCCTCGGTGGTGACGGCGGCGGACGCGCCGATCCACGCCTCCGGCCACGGCTGGCAGGAGGAGCTCAAGCTGATGCTCAACCTGACCAAGCCCCAGAACGTCTTTCCGTTCCACGGCGACCACAAGCGACTCAAGCTCCATGGCGATCTCGCGGAGTCCGTGGGCATCGATCGGGACCGGATCTTCATGGGCCGCAACGGTCTCGCCCTCGAGATCGACGAGTCGGGCGCCCGCTTCGGCGAGGATGTCCACGCCAGCATGATCTTCGTCGACGGAGTCTCGGTGGGCGAGCCGGACGAGTTTGCGCTCCGCGACCGCCGCAAGCTCTCCGACGACGGCGTCTTCATCGTGGTCGCCACGATCTCGTCGGACGATGGCTCGCAGGTGGCGGACCCCGAGGTGATCTTCCGGGGTGTGCCGTTCGGCGAGGAGGCCGACGGCCTGCGCGATGAGCTCAAGGACGTCGTGCAGGACACGCTCGACGAGGCCGCGGAGGAGGAGATCCGCGAGATCTCACTGCTCCAGCAGGACCTCCACGACGACATCGCCGAGTTCGTCTACGAGAAGCTCCGTCGGCGGCCGCTGGTGCTGCCGGTCGTGGTCGAGGTCTGAGCCCGGACGCGACGGCGCTCATGTCCGATACGGCCTCCGGCGCGCGTCTCCCGTCCAGCTCAGATGAGGAGATCATCTACGCCGAGAGCGCAGCGGTTCGCTCCCAGCGCGAGGACGCGGACCGGCTGCAGCGAATACAGCGGGAGCTCTCGCTCGGCTTCGACATGCTGCGCGACATCGGGCCGGCCGTCTGCGTCTTCGGGTCGGCGAGAACGAAGCCCGACAGCGAGGCGTACGAAAGGGCGCGCGCGACAGGCCGCGCCATCGGCGAGGCGGGACTCGCCGTGATCACGGGGGGCGGCCCCGGGATGATGGAGGCTGCGAACCGCGGTGCGCAGGAGGCTGGTGCGCCGTCGGTAGGCCTCAACATCGAGCTGCCGCACGAGCAGGCGCTCAACCCGTACGTGGACGTCGGAATCGAGTTCCACTACTTCTTCACGAGGAAGCTGATGTTCGTCCGGTACTCGAACGCGCTCGTCGTCTTCCCCGGGGGATTCGGCACGCTCGATGAGCTCTTCGAGGTGCTGACGCTGATCCAGACCGGCAAGGCCATCGACCACCCGGTGGTGCTGGAGGGGTCGGACTATTGGAGCGGCCTGATCGACTGGATCAGGGCGCGCCCGCTGGCGGAGGGGAAGATCGGGGCCGAGGACCTGGCTCAGGCCGGGCTGGCCGACGGCGTCGAGGGGGTCATGGAGAGCCTCCGCGCCGGGCTCTCCGCGGCCGGGTAGCGGCTGCGCACCTCGTCCACGAACTTCGCCAGGCGATTCGCGATGGCGCCGTCGTGGATCTCGAGCACGGACTCCGCGTTCTGCTCACCCGAACGCGAGAGGTTGAACGAGCCCAGGAAGACGACGTCGTCGGCGATTGTGACCTTGGCGTGCATGAAGTCGTGGACCTTCGAGTCGGGTGTCCACGGCGTTGATGGCTTGGCGGAGAAGGGCAGCTTGGTGAGCGTCGCCGCGAGCAGCGGGATCTTCCAGGCCGTGTGCCCGTTCTCGGACCACTGGTGAAAGACCGTCTCGGTCTGCGGGCCGTCGACGACTCCGGCGATGTCGCGCCCACCCTTGTCCGCCAGTTCGGCGAGGGTGCCCAGGATCGGACCGGAGGTGATCACGGGCGACGCGATTCGCACCCGGCTCCGGGAGGCTCCGATCGCCGTGGAGATTCGCTGCGAAAGCTGCTCGCCGTGGCCCGGGGTGAACCAGGCCGTCACCTGAACCCCGCCGACATCGACGGGTTCCGGGTCGATCCTGCCGCTCTGGTCGACCTCGGGACGGGTCCAGAGCTCCTCGAAGTTCTGCCGGAAGCGGCCGGCGATCTCGGGGCTCTCGATGATGGCGAGCACGTTCTCCTGCCGTGTCCAGGAGTCGATCGTCCAGTTCGCCGAGCCGGCCAAGACGGCCCCGCCGTCCCTGATCGCGTACTTGTGATGCATCAGGTCCGGGATCCCGGGAACCGGGCGCGCCTCGATCGGCAGCTCGGCAAGGATCTCGGGCCGGGTGCGGGGAGGAGGATGGATCTCGGAGGGCCTGCCCGAATCGACGTTGTAGAGGAGCCTCGTGGTGACGCCCCGAGCGCTGGCCGCCTTCAGTTCGTCGGCGACGATCGAGCCGGTCGGATCCGGAAGCCGCACGTCGTAGAGCGCCAGCTCGAGCGTGGCCTTCGCGGGGTGCAGGAAGCCGGCGACCCGGCGCGCCACATCGTCGGCTGACTGACCGCCATCTGTGAGGGTGAAGACGTCGATTGTTCCCATGGAGTGTTCGACTGGTGTTGTCGGTCCCGCTTGCCCACTAGCCTTGTGGGGTGACAGTGAAGAGGGGGTACGTCCAGTATGTCCAGCTGGTCCACGAGGCGTTCGACTGTTTTGACAGCGGGGACTGGGACGGGCTGCGTCCGCTGATCGCGGAGGACAACGTGATGACGCCGCTGGAGACATGGCCCGACCCCGGGCCGTACATCGGCCCCGACGCGAGCATCACGGAGTACCAGCGGCTCTTCGAGCTCTTCAGGGGCATAGAGGTCTCCGTCAGCAACATCATCAGCCACGAGTCATGGGTGATCGCGCACTACCGCGGCGTCATCGAGGGCAACGAGCCGGGCATGCCCGTGGAGCTCGAGTTCACCGGCGTGCATCGCTTCGGGAACGACAAGTTCGTTGAGTCCCACTATCGCCTCGACCGGGACGCGGCGCTCGGGGCGGCAGGGGTCGTGACCCTGACCAGGAAGGGTGTGTTCCGCAGCACCTTCTCCATGGGCGCGCCGCCATACATCGACCCGTGCGACAACGACACCGGAGCCATCCAGTGCCCATTCCTGCCGTCGTTCGTCCCGGGGGCCTAGCCAATAAAAAGCCCCCGGCGGTCGAGGGAGGGGCGACCACCGGGGGCGACGCTTTGGCCAATTCTCATAACCGGCGGCCACAAACACCGCCGCCGAATCAACCTCAGCGGGTCTCGCCGTGGTATGTGGGGTTTCGTACCGCGGCGAGGTGTCTCGTCCAGTGCTGAATCTATGAGGCGTTCTTGAACGTTTGCTAAAGCGGATTCCTGGCCGGTTCGCGCACCTGTTCGAGCGGCAGGCGGACTGAGAACCGGGCGCCGCCATAGGCGCTGCGGCCGGCGGAGACGGTGCCCCCATGCGATTCGGCGACCGCTCGGACGATCGCGAGTCCGAGGCCGCTGCCGCCGCCGCCCGCCGTGTCGGCGGGCCCGTCGCCGCGGACGAAACGATCGAAGACCTGGTCCTCCATGTCCGTGGGAATGCCCGGCCCGTCGTCGATCACCTCCAGCAGCGCCTGGTCCCCGTCGCGACGGGCGGTGAGCTCGATGGTGGTCTTCTCGGGGGTGTGCCGAACGGCGTTCTCGAGGAGGTTGCGGATCAGCCGGTGGAGCTCGTCCGGGTTGCCCTGCAACGGCAAAGGCCCGTCCAGGTGTTTCTCGATCCGGCGCGTTCCGGCGAGCGGCTGGACCTCCTCGAGCGCCCCGGCAGCGATCTCGGCCAGGTCGAGGTCCTTGGTCGCCGCTCGGCGTCCAGCGTCGGCTCGGGCGAGCAGAAGGAGATCCGAGACCAATCCGGACATGCGCTTGGTGGAGGAGAGGGCCGAGTCGACCGCCTGCCGGTCGTCGTCCCCTCCGACGCCTGCCGCCTGGAGCAGCTCCAGGTTGGCGTGGATGCTGGTCAGCGGGGTGCGGAGCTCGTGGGAGGCATCGGCGACGAACTCCCGCTGGCGCTCCAGGGATTGCTCGCGCTCGGAGTGGGCCTCGTCGAGGGCCTGGAGCATGCCGTCCATCGTCCGGGCCAGCTCACCCACCTCATCGTCGGTCGCCGGCACGGGGATGCGCTTGGATGGATCGCGCGTGCTGGTGATCTGCCGGGCGAGCCCGGTCAGCGCCTTGATTGGGCGCATCGCCCGGTCGGCCACCGCCAGCCCGGCCAGCAGGGCGAGCAGGGTCCCGCCCAGCACCCCCGCGCCGAGGAAGAACCAGAGGCGGGCGACTGTGTCGTTGACGCCGGAGTCAGGGCGGGCGTACTGGACGTAGGCCGGGACCGAGCCGGTCGCGGTGATCGGTTCGGTGGCGACACTCAGGTCGCCGACGTTGTGGATCCCGGTGCTCGGCGCGCCGAGGTGGACGGAGGTGTTCGTCGCCGCCAGCG
The DNA here is from genome assembly GCA_963774305.1 of uncultured Solirubrobacterales bacterium. Lineage (GTDB taxonomy): Bacteria > Actinomycetota > Thermoleophilia > Solirubrobacterales > 70-9 > DASUPK01. Next base: position 84,226 of record CAVZEM010000004.1, read on the forward strand.
GCCGTCCGTTCGAATCGAGGACGGTGATGACCGCGTCTTCGGGCAGGGCGAAGGCGCGGAGGGGCGGGCTGGAGACGACCGGGCCAAGGACGGCGTCGTTCGAGACCCTGGTCTCCGCCGCCAGTGAGCGAGCGGCGCTGCGGAGCTCTTCGCGGAAGTCGCTGCGGATTCGGTTGCCGACGACCTGGCCGAGGACGAGGGCGAAGCAGACGAGGATGAGAAGCGTCAGGCCGGCGGTGGTGATCGCGATCCGCCAACGGACCGGGATCCGCTCGAAGAGCGGGAGCCTCCGAGTGCGGATCCAGCTCACGCGGCGCCCTTCAGCACATAGCCCGCGCCTCGTTTGGTGTGAAGGAGTCGCGGCTCGCCCCCTGATTCGAGCTTGCGCCGAAGGTTGGAGATGAAGACGTCGATCGTGTTGGTCTGCTCGAACGGGTCGTAGCCCCAGACGTCCTCGAGCAGTCGCTCGCGGGAGACCACGAGCTTCTGGTTGCGCGCCAGGTACTCGAGGAGCTCGAACTCGCGGTTGGTGAGCTCGATTTCGCGCTCACCGCGCTTCACCTCACGCGTGTCCGGGTTGACCAGCAGGTCTCCGACCACGATCGAGGCGCTGCCGCGCGGCGGCCGTCGACGCAGCAGCGCGCGGATCCGCGCCAGCAGCTCGGAGCGCTCGAAGGGCTTTGGAAGGTAGTCGTCGGCGCCGGTATCGAGTCCCTTGACGCGGTCCTCGGTCTCGGTCCGGGCGGTGAGGATCAGGATCGGCACGTCGCTCTCGGCGCGCAGCCGCCTGCATACCTCCATGCCGTCGAGCCGGGGGAGGCCCAGATCGAGCACGACCAGGTCGGGACTGAACTGCTCGGCGGCGGTCAGGGCCTCCGCGCCGTCCTCGGCGCTCCGCACCTCATGGCCCTCGGCGCGCAGCGAGCGCCTGAGGACGTCCGCGATCGCCTCGTCGTCCTCGACGACGAGCACGCGGGCCGAAGCTGTTGCCTGCTCCATCACCACCTCAAGGGTAGATGCCAATTTCGCCCTCCCAAGCGGTCTTGAGAGAACGTTTAGTCACGAACGAATCGGCGCTTCGTGCGTGGCAGGGGAGGCCGCGCAGGCGTCGAATCAGGTGGGTGGATGCTTGCAGACCGCATTTTCGGCGCGCCGGAGCGGCGAGACCCGCCCCGGCGCAAGAGGCAGCCTGCGCGCGCGCAAAAGCGGCGTGGTGGTGCCCGACGTCGTCCCGCCGCGCGCGGGCGCGGCCGGACCTCCCCGGAGGTGATGCAGCGCCGCCTGGACCTGGCCGGCCTCTGCTGCATCGGCCTGGCGGTCTATCTGGGGTACGTCATCTACCTGGGCTGGAACGGGGGGGCCGTCGGGAACGGCTCCGAGACGGCACTCGACTACGCCGTCGGCGCCGGCGGGGTGGTGGTACCGGTGGCCCTCGGCCTTGCCGGGATCGGCCTGATCCTGAGGCCGTTCCTGCCGTCGCCGAAGTCGGTCGCGGTGGGGGTGGCGGCGATAGCCGCCGGGCTCCTGCTGGCGCTCGCCGCGCAGACCGCCGGACTCGGCCCCGACGGCGTGCGGAAGGGCGTCTTCGACCCGAGCTTCTTCCCGCACCATGGCGGCGGCGTGGGGGAGGTCCTGTACTGGGCCACAACCACGCTCTTCCAGCGCCTCGGCGCGCAGATCATCGCCGTGCTCCTCCTGGTCTCCGGCCTGCTGTTGCTCACCGGCCGCTCCGTCTCGGACATGGTCCGGGCGGGGAGGCGCGGCTTCGACCGCGCCAAGCGCGGCACCGTCGGCTTCGCGACGGCGATCAAGGAGAGCCGGGTCCACACCGACCCCGACCTGATAGACACGACGCCCGCCGACACGGAGCCCGTCTTCGGCCCGCCTGAGCCGGTCGCTGACGGGGACGACTTCCAGGTCCTGGTCGGCGGGGATGAGCAGGCGACCGAGAAGGTCGCGAACTTCGACGAGGCCGTCCGGGTCGCGGAGGAGCCCGACACGAGCGAGCTGGAGGACCTCGAGGAACAGGACGAAGCTTTCAGGGTTGCCAGGGCAGATGAGCCCAAACCCGCCGGCCCCGGAAGCGAAGCTGAGGAGCCGGCGGATGATGGCGAAGCCGTCGACGAGCCCGTTCCACTCACCCCAATGGGTCAACCACGAAGCGGGGTCACCGAGTCCGAGGAGATCGACTACGAGGTGCCCTCGCCGGAGGCGGTCCTGGAGCGTGGCGCGCCCGACAAGGGCCCCGACAAGCAGGACCACGAGGCGATCGCCCGCAACCTGCTGGAGACGCTCGGCCACTTCGGCGTGGAGGCGAAGATCGTCGGTACGGTCACCGGCCCCCACGTGAGCCGGTACGAGCTCAAGCTCGCTCCGGGCACCAAGGTCTCGAAGATCACCCAGCTCAAGGACGACCTGGCCTACGCACTGGCCTCGACCGACATCCGGATCCTGGCGCCCATTCCGGGCAAGCAGGCGGTCGGCGTCGAGGTCCCGAACCAGCGCCGCCGCCTCGTCCGCCTGGGCGACATCTACGGCGGCCGCCCACAGGGAGGCTCGCCACTGGTCGCCTGGCTGGGCAAGGACATCTCGGGCAGCGCTGTCTGGACCGACCTCCAGAAGATGCCCCATGCCCTGATCGCCGGCACCACCGGGTCGGGCAAGTCCGGCAGTGTCAACGCGATCCTCAGCTCGATCCTGCTGCACGCCTCTCCCAACGAGGTGCGGATGGTCCTGGTCGACCCGAAGCGGGTGGAGCTCAACCACTACGAGAAGATCCCGCACCTGCTCACGCCGGTCGTCACCTCTCCGCGGCTGGCGGCCAACGTCCTCAACAACCTGATCGCCGAGATGGAGAGCCGCTACCAGATCATGGAGCTGGCCCGGTCCCGCAACCTCGGCGAGCTCAACCGGGTGCGAGAGCGCGAGGGCGAGGCGCCGCTTCCCTACATCCTCTGCGTGATCGACGAGCTCGCGGACCTGATGATGGTCTCCCCGGCCGAGGTGGAGGACGCGATCATTCGTCTCGCGCAGAAGGCCCGGGCGGTCGGAATCCACCTGCTGCTGGCGACGCAGCGCCCCTCGACGGACATCATCACCGGGACGATCAAGGTCAACATCCCCTCGCGGATCGCGTTCGCCGTCTCCTCACAGGTCGACTCGCGCGTGATCCTCGACCAGGGCGGCGCCGAGACGCTGCTCGGCCAGGGGGACATGCTCTTCCGCCCGGCGGGAACGTCGAAGATGCAGCGGATCCAGGGCGCCTTCATCACGGAGGCCGAGATCGCGAAGCTCACCGAGCACTGGTCGGCGCAGGGCGAGCCGGACTTCGCCCACGAGCTGCTCGACACGCCCCAGATCTCGAAGGACGAGGGCGACGCCGACGACGATTTCGATCCGGATTCCGACGACCTGCTGGATCAGGCCGCGCAACTGGTGGTGGAGAGCGGCACCGCGTCCGTCTCGATGATCCAGCGCCGCCTGCGCGTCGGCTACACGCGCGCCGGACGCCTGATCGACATGCTCGAGCGCCGGGGGATCATCTCCGGGTACGAGGGCTCGAAGCCGCGCCAGGTGCTGGTCTCCCTCGCGGACCTGCCGCGGGCGCTCGGCGGAGGGGAGGGTCCAACACCGGCTGGGGAAGGTGAGCCCGAGCCGGTGGCTGCGCCCGGCGACGCTACTGACCGTCGATTGCAGCATTGAGGGTGCTATAGCCCCTGAAAGGCTGCAAACGACCGGTTTTCACGTCCTGCCCCTCTTCATTGCCGCCTTTGTCTCAGGCCCCCGGCGACGCGCGTCCGCGAGAATGGCCGCGTGAGCGTTCGCGCGGGAATCCTCGTCACGGGCACCGAGGTGCTGAGCGGCTACGTCACGGACCGCAACGGCCCCTGGATCTCCGAGCAGCTTGCCGACCTCGGGGTCGAGGTTGCGGAGATCACGGTGGTCGGGGACCGACCCGAGGACCTGGAGGCCGCCATGCGGCACATGCGCGACGAGGGGCTCGACCTGATCTTCACGAGCGGCGGTCTCGGGCCGACCGCGGATGACCTGACCGCCGAGGTGGTGGGGAGGTTCGCCGGGCGCGAGCTGGTCCTCGACGAGCAGATGGAGCAGAAGATCGCCGACATCATCGCCCGGTACGCGCGGCGGCTGCGCTTCGATCCGGAGGCCGTCCGTGAGGCCAACCGCAAGCAGGCGATGGTGCCCGAGGGTGCGGTCGCGATCGACCCGGCGGGAACGGCTCCCGGTCTCGTCGTCCCGGCCGATGGTCAGGTGGTGATCGTCCTGCCGGGGCCGCCGCGCGAGCTGCAGGAGATGTGGCCGCGAGCGCTGGCCGCGCCTCCGGCCCAGGAGGTCCTGGTCCGCGCCGAGCCCTACAGGACGATGTCGATCCGGATGTTCGGGATCCCCGAGTCCGAGCTGGCCAAGGCCCTGCGCGAGATCGAGGACGAGGGCGTGTCGCTGGAGCAGCTCGAGGTCACCACTTGTCTGCGCGGCGGCGAGCTGGTCACCGACGTCCGACACCGCGAGGGATCCGAGCCGGCCGCGGAGGGCCTGCGCGCGGGCCTGGCAGAGCGGCTCGGCCAGTTCACCTACACCGAGAGCGGGGAGTCGATCGAGGAGGTCGTCTTCCGGCTGCTGGGTGACCGGATGATCGCGGTCGCCGAGTCCGAGAGCGGGGGACTGCTGGCGGGGCGCCTGACGCTTCGCCCCGGATCGTCGAAGTGGTTCGCCGGCGGGGTGGTCTCCTACTCGAACGAGTCCAAGGTGAAGCTGCTCGGCGTCGACGCCGAGCTGATCGAGAGCAAGGGCGCCGTGTCGCCGGAGGTCGCCGAAGCGATGGCCGATGGAGCGCTCGAGCGCTTCGGCGCCGACGTCGCCTGCTCGGTCACCGGCGTCGCCGGCCCGGACGGCGGCACGGAGGAGAAGCCCGTCGGATACGTCTGCTTCTGCGCGAAGACCTCGGCCGGCGATCAGCTCGCCCGTGATCCGGTGCTCCCAGGAAACCGCACGGACGTCCGCGAGCGATCCGTCGTCGTGGCGCTCCACCTGACTCGCTACCTGCTGGAGGGACGGGAGCCGCCGCGGTGAGGCGCGCCGCGGCGCGGGGGGTGAGCGGGCTCATCGCCTCGCTGGCTCTGGCTACGCTCGTTCCGGCCGGGGCCGCGGCTGCGGATTCCGGCCAGACACCCGCAAGCGGGGACTTCGCCGGACTGGTCGCCCTCCCGAACGGCCATCGCCTCTATCTCGAATGCCACGGCAGCGGCTCTCCGACCGTGATCTTCGAAGCCGGTCTGCGGAGCAGGGGCGACATCTGGGACTGGTCGCGCGCCGCCGGCGCAGGCACCGGCGTCTTCCCGCTGGTCACGCCGTTCACGCACGCCTGCATCTACGACCGACCCGGGACGCTCGCCCAGTTTCCCGACGTCAGCCGGAGCGACCCGGTCCCGATGCCGCGGAGCACCGGAGAGGTGGCGAGCGATCTGCACGAGCTGCTCGAGGCTGCGGGGGTGCCGGGCCCGTACGTGATGGTAGGGGCCTCGACGGGCGGCCTGATCGTGCGCGATTATGCCGCCGTCTATCCCTGGGAGGTGTCGGGACTGGTACTGGTCGACGCAATCTCCGAGGCGATGGAGGGGCTGATGAAGCCGTCTCAGTTCGCTCGGTACAACCTGTACTACCTTCAGTCGCCCTCACCCGATGCCGCGCAGTACGACGCGCTGGAGGCGATCGACTTCTACCAGAGCTTCGCCGAGATCAAGCCGAGACGGCGCCAGGCGCGCCATACGCCGATGGTCGTGATCTCGGCCGACTACGGCTTCGGCACGCCCGCCGGAGTGTCGCGGCACTTCGCCGGGGTCGTGAACCGGACCTGGAAGCGCGGCCAGCGCTACCTGGCCTCGCTCCGGCCGAAGACGAAGCACGTGATCGCCTCTGGCAGCGGTCATCAGATCCACGTCAACGAGCCGGAGTTGGTGGCGCGCTATGTACTGGGAATGGTCGCGAGGGCTCGTGGGATCTGACCGACGCCTGCTCGCCGTGGTCGTCGGCGTCGCCGCGCTGGCGCTGACGGCGCTCGGTTGCGGCGCCGACACGACGACGGCCGACCGGCGCCAGGCGCTCGAGGACTATGTCGCGGCGGTCCAGCCGATCCGGCTGGGGATCAATGAGCTTTTGGACAAGGCGGATCCCGTCCTCGAGGGCTACCGCGACGGCGACCTGAGCGCGGCCCAGGCCGAGCGGCGGATGGGCCGGATCGAGCGCGGCGCCGCCGGCTACGCCGTGAAGATCGCGGATGTCGAGCCGGTGCCCGACGAGATGCACGCCGCCCAGGACGCGTACGCCCACACCTTCGTACTTCAGGACACCTACCTGAGCGCGCTGGTCGCGGCGCTGAAGGACCGCGCCTTCGACGAGCTGCCCCATTTCCAGAACGAACAGCGCGCGGCGATCATCGCCTGGCGAACGCGCCTGCAGGTGCTGGCGAACCGCTGGGGCGCGGAGCTCCCGGCGAACCTGCAGATCGCCGGCCGCGGGGAGATCTCCCCGGCCCCGACCGGCGACTAGAGGGGAGAGACACAGCGGGTCGGGCCTCAACCGCTGGATGGCGAAGCGTCCAGGAGCGGTCGTTGCGGCCGGAGCGGGGATTAGCGTTCGGGCGTGGCCAAGGAGAGGCTCAAGAGCCCCAGGGCGCGGCTGTTCGTGGCCCTCGAGTTGCCGCAGGACGTCCGCACGGGCGTCGTCGAGTGGCAGCAGAGCGCCCTCGCCGATCCCGCCCTGCGGATCGTGAGGCCCGAGGCGCTTCACATCACGCTCGTCTTCCTCGGTTACCAGGCCGAGAAGGACACCAAGAAGATCGCCAAGGCGGCCTTCGCCACCGACGCCGAGGCTCCCGCCGTTGAGTTGGCGGCGGACCCGGTGGGCGTTCCGCCGGGGAAGCGGCCGCGGCTGATCGCCCTGGGGGCGAACTCGGAGGAGACCGTGGCGCTGCAGGCCGGGGTGGAGGAGCGCCTGGTCGCCGCCGGCTTCCATGAGCCGGAGAAGCGGGCGTTCTGGCCGCACGTGACCGTGGCGCGGGTCAAGCCGGAGGCGCGGGGGAGCCGGAAGGCCGCCCTGATCAGGAATCAGCCGCATCCGCTACCCGAACATATGTTCCGGTTCTTCCGTCCGACACGTCTGGTGCTCTTCAAGTCCCACCTGCGCAGGACCGGTGCGGAGTATGAGCCGATGGCCGAGTTGGAGCTTCCGACCGCCCACGATGACCAAGAGACAGAGAGGTGAGTGAAATGGCAGATCAGAAGCCCAACTTGAGAGAGGCCGGCGAGAAGGACGCGAAGGCCCGCGACCAGGCGCTGCAGGCGGCCGTCAAGCAGATCGAGCAGAACTTCGGGCAGGGCGCACTGATGACGCTGGGCGACATCGGCGGATTGAACGTGGAGTCGATCTCCACCGGCGCGCTGCCGCTGGACATCGCCCTCGGCGTCGGCGGGGTGCCGCGGGGCCGAATCGTCGAGATCTTCGGGCCGGAGTCGTCCGGTAAGACGACGCTCGTCTACCACATCATCGCCGAGGCCCAGGCCCGCGGAGGGGTCTGCGCCTTCATCGACACCGAGCACGCGCTCGATCCCGTCTACGCGCGGAAGATCGGTGTCAACACCGACGAGCTGATGATCTCCCAGCCCGACTACGGGGAGCAGGCGCTCGAGATCGTCGACGTCCTGGTGCGCTCCGGCGCCGTCGACGTCATCGCGGTGGACTCCGTCGCCGCGCTCACCCCGCGGGTGGAGCTCGAGGGGCAGATGGGCGATTCCCACGTCGGCCTGCAGGCCCGCCTGATGTCGCAGGCGCTGCGCAAGCTGGCAGGCAACCTGAACCGCGCCAACACGATCTGCCTGTTCACCAACCAGATCCGCGAGAAGATCGGCGTCATGTTCGGCTCGCCGGAGACCCAGCCGGGCGGCCGGGCGCTCAAGTTCTATTCCTCGCAGCGCCTCGACATCCGCAGGATCGAGACCCTCAAGGAGGGCACCGAGGCGGTCGGCAACCGGGTCCGCGTCAAGGTCGTGAAGAACAAGGTGGCGCCTCCGTTCCGCCAGGCCGAGTTCGACATCGAGTACGGCGTCGGGATCTCGAAGGAGGGCGGCCTGCTCGACATGGCGCTGGAGCACGACCTGATCCAGAAGTCCGGTTCCTTCTTCTCCTACGGCGAGACGCGGCTCGGTCAGGGCCGCAACAACACCAAGGAGTTCCTCCGCGACAACCCGGAGTTGGCCGCGGAGCTCGAGCGAAAGATCCACGAGAAGCTCGGGATAGGCGAGGAAGGCGAGGCGGAGAAGGCGGTGGAAAACGGCAAGCCGGACACCGCAGTCAAGGCGGTGCCGGAGGAGCAGGCCGAGGAGTCCAAGCCGGCCAAGAAGCCCGACGCAAAGAAGCCCGAGAAGAAGGCCGCCTAGCTCGCGTCCGTGGGCGGGCGCCAGGAGGATCCGTACGAGCTCGCCCTGCGGGCTCTGAGCTACAAGGAGCGCACCGAGTCGGAGCTGCGCGCCTGGCTCGCCGAGCGCGAGGTCGCCGAGGTCGAGATCGAGGAGGTGATCGCCCTGCTGATGGAGGCTGGCGCGATCGATGATGCGAGCTTCGCCTGCCGCTACGCGGAGGACAAGCGCCAGCTGGCGGGCTGGGGCCCGGACCGGATCACCGCGGCACTGGAGGGCCGCGGCGTCGCACGGCAGCACATCGACGCGGCCCTGGAGGGAGAGGACTCCGAGACGCAGTTGGAGCGCGCCGTCGCCCTGCTCGGGGACCGCGGGATGTCATGCGACGACGAGAGAGGGCGGGAGCGTGCCCTGGGGCTGCTCGTCCGGCGCGGATATCCCCTGGACCTCGCCTATGACGCGGTCAGAAGTGTCGAGCGCCCCTCGCGAAGATAGGATCCGCGCCGTATGGACGGCAATTTCTTCTTCGTCATCGGAATCGTGCTGGTGGTCGCCGCCGTCGGAATCTCGTTCATCGGGATCCGCCGCAGCGACTCGTTCCCGCCGAGTCGCGGGGTCCTGCTCGGCGTGATCGCGCTGTTCGTGGCCATCGTCGGAACGACGATGGCCTTCGCGATCGTCAAGTCGGTGGACGAGCAGAACAAACGGAACGACGAGCTCGCCAAGGAGGAGGGGACGACCTCAACCACAGCAACGGGGCCGGTCGAGTCGCTCGACGTCTCCTCACCCTCCGACGGCTCTCTGGTCTACCAGCCCAACGGACTCCAGGCCAAGCCCGGCAACGTGGAGATCACCTATGACAACCCCTCGCAGGTCCCGCACAGCATCGCCGTCGCAACCGCGAACGGGAACGTCCTGGGCCAGGTGCAGCCATTCACCAACGGCAAGCAGTCGGTCACTCTGACCAACCTGGCCCCGGGCAAGTACGTCTTCTACTGCACCGTCCCGGGCCATCGCGAGGCCGGGATGCAGGGTGACCTGACGGTCCTGGGAGGACCGACGCCATAGGCAGAAGCTCGTATAGCCCCGCTTACGGGTGCTATACAGGCCGGATGATCGCCGAGACCGAGGCGGAGCGCCTCAGGAAGGCTCATGCCGCCTTTGAGCGGGCGCGCGGGCGGGCCTGGGTCGAGCGGGTTCGGGTCGGCCTCGAGCACCGGCGCGCGATGCGCCGGATCGACGAGGACGTCGCTCGGGTGCGTCTCGGGCGGGACAGGCTGATCAGGGAGGCTGTGGCGGCCGGGGGCAGCTACCGGGAGGTGGCGGGCGCCCTGGGCCTCTCTCACAGCCGCATCCAGCAGATCGTCAGCGACCGCAAGCCCGCTCAATCTCGGAGCGGAGGGCGAAGCCCGTAGCGACTTGAGTTGGGCGGGCGCAGGCGGTCGCGCCTGATGCCGAAGGGGTCTAAATTTGCCCAACCATGGCGCGCAGCTACCACGTCACCACGTTCGGCTGCCAGATGAACGAGCACGACTCCGAGCGCATGAAGGGGATGCTGGACTCGCTCGGATACGCGGAGTCACCCGATCGGGAGGGGGCGGACCTGATCCTCTTCAACACCTGCTCGATCAGGGAGTCGGCGGACAACCGCTTCATCGCCCACCTGGGGGAGGCGAAGCGCCTCAAGTCGGAGGACCCGTCGCGAGTCGTCGGCGTCGGGGGCTGCTGGGCGCAGTCGGTGAAGGACGATGTCTTCAGGCGCTTCCCGTTCGTCGACGTCGCCTTCGGCCCGGGGCAGATACACAGGCTGGCGGAGTTCCTGACCTCGGACTCGCTCACGGCCCAGGGCTACTTCGAGTTCGAGGACGTCTCCGGACATCTGCCGATGAAGAGGGCGCGCGAGTTCCAGGCCTGGGTGCAGATCTCGCAGGGCTGCAACTGCGTCTGCTCGTATTGCATCGTGCCGTCGGTGCGTGGGCGCGAGGCGAGCCGCGACCCGGAGGAGCTGATCGCCGAGATCGAGCGCCTCGCCGGCGACGGAGTCAGCGAGATCACCCTGCTGGGACAGAACGTGAACAGCTACGGCCGCGACCTGCCCAGGGAGAGCCGGATCAGCTTCGCCGAGCTGCTCACGCGAGTCGACGCCGTCCAGGGGGTGGACCGCATCCGCTACACGAGCCCGCACCCGAAGGACATGAAGGAGGACGTCGTCCGTGCCCACGCGGAGCTCGGCGCGCTCTGCGAGCACATTCACCTGCCGTTGCAGTCCGGGTCCACGCCCGTCCTGAAGCGCATGCGCCGCACCTACAGCCGCGAGCGCTACATGGATCGCGTCGCGCTGATCCGCGAGCACGTCCCGGACTGCGCGATCACCACGGACATCATCGTCGGCTTCCCCGGTGAGACCGACGAGGATTTCGAGCAGACGCTCGAGGTGGTCGACGAGGTCGGCTACGACGGCGCCTTCACCTTCATCTTCTCCCCGCGCCGCGGCACCGAGGCCGCGGGCTTCGAAGATCAGCTGCCGCACGCGACGAAGCGCGAGCGGATGGAGCGCCTGGTGGAGCTGGTCCAGCGCCGCGCGCGCGAGCGGGGCGAGCGCTTCGTCGGCCGGACCATGGATGTTCTGGTCGAAGGCCCGAGCCGCACCGACGCTTCGCGGCTGCGCGGCCGGACCCGCCACAACAAGACGGTCAACTTCGATGGCACCGCCGCCCCCGGCGAGACGGTCGAGGTGGAGATCACCGGCGCGACCTCGACGACGCTCTCGGGCGCCGAGCGCCTGCTCAGCCGCGCGGCTTGAGGGTCCTCGCGCTCTTCGGCCCGACGGCTGTAGGCAAGACCGGGGTTGCCATCGCGGTCGCCGAGCGCCTGAGGGAGCACGGTGAGGATCCCGTCGCCGTCAACTGCGACTCGATCCAGGTCTACCGGGGCCTCGAGACCCTGAGTGGCGCCGCGACGGCCGAAGAGCGCAAGCGCCTCGAGCACCGGCTGCTCTCCTTCGTCGAGCCGGGGGAGGAGTTCAGCGCCGGCCGCTACGCCGAGGCCGCTCACCGCGAGATCGACTCGCTGCTGGCCGAGGGTCGCCGCCCGATCGTGGTCGGCGGCACCGGCCTCTACCTGAGAGCGGCGCTGGCCGAGCTCGACCTGAGGCCGCCCGTGCCGCGCAAGATCCGCGACGACGTGGAGCGCGAGATCGCGGAGCGCGGCCCCGAGGCGCTGCACGCCGAGCTCGACCAGGATCTGGCGGCCAACGTCGACCCGAACGACCGCAAGCGGATCGCCCGCCTGACGGAATTGGCCCGAGCGGGCATCGAGGCGGCGGCCGGCGCCGAGGGCATGTGGACCGCGGAGCTTCGCCAGGCGACACTCCTTGTCGGCCTGACGATGGACCGCGAGCGCCTGGCGGAGCGCATCGACGCTCGCGTCGACGAGATGATCGCGGCGGGGGCCGCGGAGGAGGCGCGGGCGGCCCTCGAAGCCGGCCCGTCACGCACGGCGCGCGCGGCGCTCGGCTTCGAGCAGCTCGTCTCGGACATAGACGCCGCGCCGTCGGCCGAGGCGATCGAATCGATCAAAGCGGCGCATCGCTCATACGCGCGCCGCCAGCTCACCTGGATGCGGCGCATGGAGGGGGTGGAGCTGATCGACCGAACGGACCGCGATGATGACGGCGTGGCGGCGGAGATCGCAGACAGGCTCGGATCTGGATGAAATTCGAGAAGTGGCAGGCCCTGGGCAACGACTATCTGATCGTGGAGGCGGCGGCGCTGCCCTGGGAGCTAACCCCGGCCCGGATCAGGCGGATCTGTGACCCGCACTTCGGCGTCGGTTCCGACGGAATCCTGCTGCTCGCACCGGTGGAGGACCCGGAGTACGTGGCCGAGCTTCGGATCTTCAATCCAGATGGCTCCGAGGCCGAGCTCTCCGGGAACGGAGCGCGCGAGGCCGTCATGTACCTGCGCCGGTCGGGCTGGACCGACGCGGACGAGTTCACGATCCTGACCAAGGCGGGGCCGATCAAGCCGACGATCAGGTCCGATCGGGAATGCACGCTGGAGATGGGCAGGGCGAGCACCACTTCGCCCGACTTCCCCTCGGGAGGAGAGGATGGCCGTGGCGAGGTCCAGGCCGGCGGCCGGACCTGGTCCTTCCAGCACGTCTCGATCGGCAACCCCCAGTGCGCGATCGCCGTCGGCGAGGACCTCGAGTCTCTGGACCTGCCGGCGATAGGGCCGGAGATCGAGAACAGTGAGCTCTTTCCCAATCGCACCAACGTGAGCTTCTTCCGAACCGACGGCGACCGCGTCCGCGCGCGGATCTTCGAGCGCGGGGTGGGGGAGACGCTCTCCTCCGGCACCGGCGCGTCAGGCGCCGCGGTCGCGGCTCACCTGGCCGGTGCGCCGGGCGAGCTGACGGTCGAGCTCGACGGCGGCGAGCTGCAGGTCGAGATCGGCGAGGAGCTGGCCGTCCGCCTCACCGGCTGGGCGGTGCCGGTGTATGCGGGCGAGCTCTCCGCCGAGCTCCGGCGCGCGCTGGAGGGGCTCGGCTAGCCCCGCGGGTCCCTAGTGTTCCGGATCCGATGGCCGCGCCCGTGAAGAAGAGAGGCCTGGCGGCGCCCTCCGAGCGCCTCGAGGCGATCCCGCCGTACATGTTCGCCGAGCTCGAGCGGCGGATCGAGGCGAAGCGCGACGAGGGGATCGACGTGATCAGCCTCGGGATCGGCGACCCGGACACGCCGACCTTCCGCTACGTGGTCGAGGCGATGCGTGAGGCGGTGGGAGATCCCTCGACGCAGAAGTACCCGAGCAACCGCGGGCGACAGGAATTCCGCGAGGCCTTCGCCGACTTCTATCTCCAGCGCTTCGGGGTCGAGATCGATCCGATCGACGAGGTGATGCCGGCGATCGGCGCCAAGGAGTGCATCTACAACCTCTGCTTCGCCTTCCTCGATCCGGGTGATGTCGCGCTGTCGGCTGATCCGGGCTACCCGGTCTACACCGGCGGACCGGTGCTCGCCGGTGCCGAGGCGTTTCTCCTTCCGCTCCGCCCGAGTCTCGGGTTCGTCCCCGACCTCGACGCGATTCCCGAGGAGAAGCTCGAGGCCGCGAGGCTCCTCTTCATCAACTATCCGAACAACCCGACCGGGGCGGTCGTGCCGGACGGCTTCTTCGAGCGGGTGATCGAACTGGCTCGACGGCACGAGATCCTGGTCGTCCACGACAACGCCTACTCGGAGACGACCTACGACCGCTACGTGGCGCCCAGCTTCCTGGCCACACCTGGGGCGAAGGAGGTCGGGGTCGAGGTCTTCTCGCTCTCCAAGGGCTACAACATGACCGGCTGGCGGTGCGCGGCGATCCTCGGCAACGCCGAGGCGATCAGGACCTACTGGCGCCTCAAGACCAACGTGGACTCGGGCCTGTTCGAGGCCGTTCAGCTGGCCGGGGCGGCGGCGCTGCGCGGCCCGCGCAAGGAGGTCGACCAGATGTGCCGCATCTACCAGCACCGCCGCGACCTCGTGGTGGGCGCGCTGGCGGACATCGGGGTCGAGGTGGAGGCCCCCAAGGGCACGATCTACATCTGGGCGCCGGTCCCGGACGGCCATACGTCGTCCTCATTCGCCGAGCTGGTGCTCGAGGAGGCTGCGGTCGTCGTCTCGCCCGGATCGATGTACGGCCCGAGCGGCGAGGGCTTCTTCCGGATCTCGCTGACCACGCCGGACGAGCTCCTCACCGAGGCCGTCCAGCGCCTGCGGGCTCACCTCACCCCCTGAGCGGCGCGTCTGCCGGCCGAAACCCCTACGGTGGTCGAGGCGGGATTCTCGGCAGCGGGGGCGAACCGGCCTTTATCGGAGCCTCAGCTAAAGACGCGAGCGTGTCGCGCCGACCCTTCACCTGATGAGCGAAATCGGACTGATACTCGCAATGGGCTGCGCCCTGATCTCGGGCGTGGCGCTGTTGTGCAAACACCGCGGCGCCGTAAACGCCCCTGACGTGGCGATGCGGAGCCCCCTGCGCAGTGCCTCGGCCCTGTTTCGCTCCCGATGGTGGGCGATCGGCTTCGGCCTCGCCTTCCTCGCCTGGTGTCTGCACGTGGCGGCGCTCTCGATGGCGCCCCTGTCGCTGGTCCAGGCGGTGATCGCGGGAGGCCTGGCCATGCTGGCCATTCCCGCCCGGCGCTGGTTCGGGATCGCGGTCTGCAAGCGCGAGATGGCCGGGATCGGCCTCTGTGCGGCCGGTCTGGGCTTCCTGGCCCTCACGGCCGGACACGCGCGCTCCGGGATCGGCTTCGACCCCGTGACGATGCTGGGCTTCCAATGCGGAATGCTGACGATCGGCGGCCTGCTCATCCTGACCGCGAGCAATGGACGGCTCCTCGCCCAGGGTTCGATGCTGATGGCGATCGCGGCGGGGACCCTGCTCGGCGTTTCCGACATCTCGCTCAAGGCTCTCGCGGAGCTCGTCCCGGCCGATCCCGTGGCGCTGCTCAGCCCGTGGACCCTGACGGCGATCGTCGGCGGCCTCGGGGCGTTTCTCGCTCTGGGCCGCGGTCTTCAGACCGGTGAGCCGGTCGCGGTGATCGTCGCCTTCTCCGCGGCGGCAACCCTCGGTTCCATCGCGGGTGGAATCGTCGTCTTCGGCGACCCCATGGGCTCCGACGCAGTCGCCGTCATCGGCCGCTCACTCGCCTTCGTGGCGGTGGTCGGCGCCGCCGCTCTGCTGCCCATGGTTCCGCGGCAGCCGGTCTCAGCACCCTGAGCGCCGCCTAACATCCAGGTAGTGCAGAGAAACCGCAACGGGCGGCAGTCAGAGAGCCATTACGCAAACGGCTCCGCCGGGATCAGCAACCCTCGCGCCCGCCAGCGCGCCATCGCAGTCGGGATCGTCCGCGACGACGAGCACCGCGAGGACCCGCTCGCCGAGCTGAAGGAGCTGCTGCGCACCGCCGGTGTGGCCACGGCGGGGGAGATGACGCAGGCCCGCACGGCTCCCGACCCCGACCGCTATCTCGGCCGAGGCAAGCTAACCGAGCTGAAGCGTCAGATCGCCGCTGACGACGCCAATCTGATCGCCGTCGACGACGAGCTGGTGCCGCGACAGGAGCGCAACCTCGAGCAGGCGCTCGGGGTGCCGGTGATCGACCGGACCGCCGTGATTCTCGACATCTTCGCTGACCACGCCCACACGGCCGAGGGCAAGCTCCAGGTCGAGCTGGCGCAGCTCGAGTACAACCTCGCCCGCATGCGGGGCCTGTGGACGCACCTCGAGCGCCTGGGAGGCGGCATCGGCACCAGGGGCCCGGGTGAGTCCCAGATCGAGACCGACCGCCGCCTGGCGCGGGATCGGATCACCTCGCTGCGCAGGCGCCTCGAGCGCCTGGACAGGAATCGGGCCGTGATGCGCGCGGAGCGCGAGCGCGCCGTGATGCCCACGGTTGCCCTCGCCGGTTACACGAACGCCGGCAAGTCGACCCTCCTCAACGCGCTGACCGGAGCGGGCGTCGGCGTGGGGGAGCGCCTCTTCCACACGCTGGACCCGACCACGCGTGCCTTCACCCATGAGGGCCGTCGCATACTGCTCACCGACACGGTCGGCTTCATCCGGAAGCTTCCGCACGCCCTCGTGGAGGCGTTCAAGGGGACCCTCGAGGAGACGGTCCTTGCGGACCTGATCCTCCACGTGGTCGACGGGTCGGAGCCGGAGGAGGAGCGTGCGGACTCGATCTCGGCCGCCGACGCGGTGCTCGAGGAGATCGGCGCCGACGCGTCGCCGCGCCTGCTGGTGATGAACAAGATCGACCTGCTGGACGCCGAGGAGCGGCGGGATCTCGCGCTGCGCCATCCCGAGGCGGCACTCGTCTCCGCCGAGACGGGGGAGGGGCTGGAGGAGCTGCGGACTCGCATCGCGTCCTCGATCGCGCAGCGACTCACCGAGGTCGAGTTGCTCGTACCCTTTGATGCCGGTGAGCGTCTTTCTGAGCTTCACGAGATCGCTGGTGACCTCGAGCGCGAAGATCGCGAGGACGGGGTACTCGTTCGCGCGCGACTACCTGCCGCCCTCGCCGATCGCTTCTCCGATCTTTCGGTCAACGGCCGATCAGGACGATCTCGAAACGGAGTTCGAGCCGCGGACGGGTAACGGCGCAGACCCGCTGGACGCTCTGGCGGGCGCGGCGAGCACCGAGCCGGAGGTCGAGTTCGACGCTCCCGAGCCTCCCGTGATCACCGAGCTGTCGACCGAACCCGAATCTACGCTTGGCGAAATGGAGGAGCTCAGGTTCATCAAGCTCACCGAGAAGGCGACCCTGCCGACTCGCGCGCACGACAACGATGCGGGGCTCGACCTGTATGCGGCCGAGAGCGCCCGGATCGTTCCCGGGGCAAGGGTCAGCGTGGGGACCGGCTTGGCGGTCGCGATCCCGGATGGCCTGGCGGGCCTCGTGCTGCCGCGATCCGGTCTGGCGCTCAAGCACGGCGTCACGCTGGTCAACTCGCCGGGACTGATCGACGCCGGCTACCGCGGTGAGGTGCGGGTGGTCCTCTTGAACACCGATCAGACGATCGACTTCCATTGCACGCCGGGAGACCGAATCGCCCAGCTCCTGCTCGTGCCCATCGCCACCGCCAGCCCGATGCAGGCCGATGCTCTCGACACCTCGACGCGAGGGTCGGGCGGCTTCGGCTCAAGCGGCCTCTAGACCGCTCGCTTCAGGAGCGGAGGGCGTAGCCCGTAGCGACTTGTGGTGGGCGGTCGCGGGGGCCGCGACTGATGGCAAGGCCGGGGACCGCTACGTGAACGTGACCTGCGGAGCCTCGCGCTCCGCAACATCGCCGATTTCGAAGAAGGGCTTGGCCGTGAAGCCGCCCTGGTTGGCGATGATCGAGCCGGGGAACTGCTGGATGCGGGTGTTGTAGGTCTGGACGTTCGAGTTGTAGATCCGGCGCGAGGCCTGGATCTCGTCCTCGAGCTCCGAGAGGTTGCGCTGGAGCTGCTGGAAGTTCTCCGTCGCACGGAGCTGCGGGTACTGCTCGGCGACGACGCGCAGGCCGCCGAGCGCCGCGGTGAGCTGCGACTCCGCCTTGCTGGCCTCCTCGGGACCGCTGGCCTGCATCGCGGCGGCGCGGGCCTGGGTGACCTTCTCGAAGGTCTCCCGCTCGTGCGTTGCGTAGCCCTTGACCGACTCGACCAGGTTGGGCACCAGGTCGTGCCGGCGCTTGAGCTGGACGTCGATGCCGCTCCAGGCCTCGTCGCACTGGTTTCGCAGGCGGATGATGCCGTTGCGGGCCAGGATGTAGATCAGCCCGAGCAACAGGACCAGGGCGACGATGACGATCACGATGACCATGGGGTGATCCTATCCGGTGGACGCCGCCCGCAGGGCGGATTCGTGTGACGCGGCCTCGAGCTCGTCGGGCAGCGGCTCGAGCTGCGGCAGCTCGCCCGTGCGACGCTCGATGGCGAGCGCGATCAGGCGGTCGGCCAGCCAGGCGTTCTTGGGCAGCAGTGGGCCGTGGAGGTAGGTGCCGATCAGGTTGAGGCGCTTGACGCCCTCGTAGCCGTCCCGGTCGTTGTTCCCGTGGCCGTGCAGCACCCGCCCGAGGGGCTCGGCGTCCGGGCCGAGGTGCGTGCGCCCGCCGTGATTCTCGAATCCGGCCAGCACGAGCGGCCCATCGCCCAGATCGACCTCGATCGAGACGTTGCCGATCAGGCGCGGGCCGGGGTCGCGCACCGTCTCGAGGTCGGCGATGCCGAGCCCTGGAATAGATTCCTCGCCCAGCTGGTAGCGATGGCCGAGCAGCTGGTAGCCGCCGCAGACGGCGAGCAGAGCGGCGCCGTCCTCGACGGCGGAGGCGATCGCGTCGCGCTTGGTGCGGAGCATGTCCTCAGCGACCAGTACCTGATCGCGATCCTGGCCGCCGCCGATGTAGATCAGGTCGTGCTCCGCCGGATCGAAGTCGTCCCCGGGCCCGGCGGCCGCGTAGCGAAAGGGAATGCTCCGCCACTCACATCGGCGCTGGAGGAAGATCATGTTGCCGCGGTCGGCATAGATGTTCATCTGCTCGGGATACAGGGCGAGCAGCCTGAGCTCGGCTGTGTCGGTCATGCCGGTGCCTCCAGCAGCACGACCGTCGAGTCGGCCTCGTTCTCTCCCGATCGGATCTGCCGTCTGTCGGCCGGACGGAATCCAGCGTCGGCTGCCTCGCGCTCGAGGGTCTCGGGGTCCACCCGGTGAAGGATCTCGTCATGGATGTCACGCTCCATCCGGCCCCCGGGGGAGACGCTCTCGCGCAGCCGGCGTACGGTGAGGGCACGGTCCCCGACCTGGACCCAGAGCGGCTCGCTCGAATAGACCCATCCCTCGAGCTCGCGCATGTCGGGGAGGATCTGGGTGGAGGCCGCCCCGGTGCTGAGGAGCGTCGATTCGTCGACCACGGTGAGGGCCAGGATTCCCTGCGGAGCCATCACCTCCCGGAGGCGGGCGAGCAGGCCGGGGCGGGCGGGAGCATCGAGGACCTGGATCACATGCAGCGGGCCGATCGCGAGGGCCGGGCGCACCGGCAGCCGAAGCTCGCCGGGTGCGGCGAGATCGCTGGCGACCACGGACAGGGACACGCCTCGCTGCTCGGCGACGCGATCGAGCTCGCGGATCAGGTCGAGATCGCGCTCCAGCGCGACCACCTCGTGTCCATGCCCGGCGAGGTGAAGCGCAACCCGCCCAGCCCCGGCGCCGAGCTCGAGCACCGGGCCGCCGGTCTCCTCGGCGAGCTCCACCCAGACGGGCAGATCCGCGCCATAGGAGCCGAACTCGACCTCCTGCCAGATCGCGGGAGAGATCATTGCCAGTAGTCGGCCGCCAGACCGCGGTCGGTGAGCAGGGTGCGGAGCTCCAGCAGGGCCGTGTAGGTGGGGAGGGCGAAGAGCCTGTCCGGGGTCGCCGCCACCGCCGCATCGAGGGAGCCCTCGATCGGGCCGATCACCTCGATCGCGCCCTCGGGCCAGCCCGCGTACTTGAGTCGCAGGGCCATCTCGGGCGCCCGGGTCCCGGCGCAGATGACGCGTCTGACGCCCTGTGAGAGGAGCTCGAAGTCCGCGTCCCAGATCCAGGAGATGTCACGGCCGTCGGCGATTCGGTCGTTGAGCGCGAGCCAGACGTCGATGCCGCCGTTGGAGGACTCGAGCGTGAGCGTCCGGAGTACCTCGTTGGCGCCGGCGGGATTCTTGATCAGCAGGATCGAGACCGGCTTGCCGGAGACCTCGATGGTCTCGACACGGCCGAAGATCGCGCGCATCGACTCGAGGCCCTCGCGGACCTGCACGAGCGACACCCCGGACCGGAGCCCGGCGACGACGGCGGCCAGCGCGTTGTAGACGTTGTAGAGGCCCGGGAGCGGCAGCTCGATCTCCAGCTCGCCCTCCGGCGTGGCAATCCGAACCCGGGAGCCGGAGATTCCATGCAGCTCGATCTCGGTCGCCGCGATGTCGGGCGCGGGGCGGTCGGCGTGGCAGTTGGGGCAGATGTAGTGGCCGAGGTGGCCGACGAAGGCGCGCTCGTAGGAATACGGAGCGCCGCAGCGGCGGCAGTGCTTGGCGTCGTGCGCGTGTTGGAGCTCGGGGAGCGCCTGGCTCCTGTCCTCGATTCCGAAGTACGTGACACCGGGGCGCCGCCGCAGGTCGCGGTCGCGGCCGAGGTCCGCGATCAGCGGATCGTCGGCGTTCAGAGCGAACTCGCAGGAGCCCTCCATCGAGGCGACCAGCTCCGCCCACTCGTCCGCCAGCCGCTCCAGCTCCCCGTACCGGTCGAGCTGATCGCGGAACAGGTTGCCCAGGACCAGGAGGCGCGGGCGAAGGCTGGGCGCCACCCGCGGCAACCATGCCTCGTCCAGCTCGAACAGCCCTTCGTCGCCCGACTGCTCGAGCAGGGCCGTGGCCACCCCCCAGTGCATGTTCGAGCCCGCCCGGTTGTGGACCGGCTGGCGGCCCGCCGTCTGCAGGATCGCGGCGATCATTCCCGCCGTCGTGGTCTTGCCGTTGGTCGAGCTGACCACGATCGAGCCGCGATCCAGATTGGAGGCGAGTCGCTCGATCGCGTCGGGGGCCATCCGGACCAGGAGGCGCCCGGGCAGGGTCGTGCCGCCGCCGCGGCCGCTGCGACGGCTGAGTCCGCCCACGGCACGGGCCAGACCGCGCTTCGCCTCG
Organism: uncultured Solirubrobacterales bacterium; assembly: GCA_963774305.1. Classification (GTDB taxonomy): domain Bacteria; phylum Actinomycetota; class Thermoleophilia; order Solirubrobacterales; family 70-9; genus DASUPK01. Next base: position 104,858 of record CAVZEM010000004.1, read on the forward strand.
AAGAGAGCGCTCATTGCCGCGCAGGTTAGGTGGGCCGCGGCGGCGCGATCACCCGCAGCGCGCGGTTGAGCGTGCGAAGGGTGGCCGGGAGGTCCGTCAGGTGCTCGCCGTCCGCATAGACGGCGAAGTCGCGGTCGGCGCTGACCTCGACGGTCGCCCCGCGCATCTCGGTGACTTCCTCGTTCTCGATGTGCTCGCCCTTGAAGACCTTGGGCAGGCCCCGGATGTATCGGAGCTTGCTCACGTCGCTGATCGTGATCACGTCGAGGAGGCCATCGTCGAGCTCGGCATGCGGCGCGATGAACATGCCCCCGCCGAAGGCCTTGCTGTTCCCGACCGCCACCGAGTAGCCGTCAAAGTCGACCGGGTCACCGTCGTCCAGGACGACCCTGAAGGCCGCCGGCTTCCAGGAGGCCAGGACCCGGAACGCCGCATATGCATAGACGAGATTGCCGCGGATCAGGCGCGCCTCGTTCGCCACCCGATTCGCCTCGGAGTCGAAGCCGCAGGAGGCGATGCAGAGGAAGCGACGCCCGTTCGCCTCGCCGACGTCGATCTCCCGGACATGTCCATCGGCGAGCACTCCAACCGACCCCGAGGGCTCCTTCGGAATGCCCAGGACCCGCGCCAGATCGTTGCCGCGTCCGCCCGGGATGATTCCCATGGTGGCTTCCGTCTGCGCGAGGGCGCCGCCGATGGCGCCGATCAGGCCGTCGCCGCTCATGATCACGGGGATTTCGCCGCCCTCGGCGGCGCGAGTCGCCTCGCTCACCCCGTGCTCGAGGCTCTCCGTGCGTACGACCCGATAGGAGACCTGACGGCTCTCGAGCTCGCGCTCCACCTCGGGCAGGAGCTTCAGGGTCCGCCCGCCCGCGGAGTGCGGGTTGACGAGCAGCAGGTGGCGACGATCGGCGCTGATCCGGTGAATCTATTTGTGGCGGCCGTCAGGAGGGGCGGCGGGCAACGAAATACGTACCTTCGGCGGCCTCGCCACTCTCGGCCACCTCGAGGCCGGCCTTGCGAAATCCGCGCGCGAGCACCGAATCAGGCGTGTAGAACGGCGTCTGCCGACCCCAGCTGGCCGCCACGATCGCGAAGCCGCCCGGGCGCAGCACGCGCGCCATCTCCGAGAAGAACGGCGGCATGTTGAGCTGCGCGACCAGGTCGAAGGACTCGTCCTCGAAGGGCAGCTCGGCTGCGTCGGCGACCTTGAACGCAACCCTGCCCTCCGGGTCGAGCCCGATCCGATCCTGGGCCCGCCGGACCATCTCGGGCGCGATGTCGACCCCGCGGACCCTCGCGCGGGGAAACTCGCGCGCGATCAGGAGCGCTCCGTCCCCGAGGCCGGTTCCGAGGTCGAGGGCGCGCTCGGGCTCGGGCCGCACGTGGAGCAGCGCGGCCGCCAGAGGCGCGAGGTGAGCCGCCGAGCCGGCCGTGGTTCGCGCCTCCCAGCCCTCGGCGTGCCTGTCGAAGAAGCGGCGCATCGGTGCGCGGATCAGCGGCCAGCTCGCAGGGAACCGGGCCACGAGACCGTTCAGGAAGCGGCCGATGACGAAACGGGCCTGCACGGGGCGATCATCGCAGGCGCCGGGAGTAGGCTACGGCGCCTTGAGCCTGGGGCGGACAGCGGTGGCGGCCTCTCTGGCGGCCGTCCTGGTGGCGGGGTGCGGAGGGGGCGGGGGAGAGACCTCGAGCGTCGCGCTGCCCGCCGGCTGCGCCAGGGTCTCGGCGCCGCCGGCGAAGCACGTTCAACTCTCGAAGCCCACGCAGACGCTGCAGGGGACGGCGAGCGCGACGGTGGTGACGAGCTGCGGCAGCTTCACGATCGCGCTCGACACCGCCAGAGCGCCGAAGACGACCTCCTCGTTCGCCTACCTTGCCAGGCACGGTGTCTATGACGACACGACGTTCCACCGGATCGTTCCCGGCTTCGTCATCCAGGGCGGCGACCCCACGGGCACCGGCAGCGGCGGGCCCGGTTACTTCGTCGACGAGCCACCTCCGCAGACTCTCTCCTACACGCGCGGGATCGTCGCAATGGCCAAGAGCTCCGCGGAGCCGCCGGGGCGATCGGGGAGTCAGTTCTTCGTGGTGACCGAGGCCGACGCCGGGCTGACGCCCGACTACGCGCTGCTCGGCCGGGTGGCGAGCGGCTTCGACGTGGTTCAGCGAATCGAGCAGCTCGGCACCTCGAGCGGGAAGCCGCAGGCACCCGTCGTCATCAATCGGATCACGATCCGGGGCGGCTGATGGCGAAGCTCCGAATCGGCGATCAGGCACCGGAATTCGCGCTCGTTGGCACGGGCTCGCGGACTTATCGCCTCGCCGACTATCGGGGGAGCGGCGTCATCCTGGCTTTTTACCCAGGGGATTTCACTCCCGTCTGCACCCGCCAGTTCTGCTCGTACCGCGACGATGGCGACCGGCTCGAGGCGCTTGGCGTGCCGATGATGGGCATCTCCCCGCAGTCGGTCGAGTCCCACGAGCGGTTTGCCGATCGCCATGGGCTCAACGTGCCGCTCCTCTCGGACCCCGGCAAGAAGGTCGCGCGCTCCTACGGTGTGCTCGGGCCCGCCGGATTCATCCGCCGCGCGGTGTTCCTGGTCGACGGGGAGGGGGCGCTGCGGTACCGCCATGTGGCCCTGTTCGGCCTGCGCTACCAGGACGTCGGTGACCTGGAGCGTGCGGTCTCGGCGCTCTCCTGAGCATGTCCGCGGCCCTCGAGCCCAGCCCGTTCGAGGTCACGTCCTCCGAGGTTCAGCTCTCCGGCGAGGAGGTGGGGGAGGGGGCACCCGTCGTCCTGTTGCACGGCCTCACGGCCACTCGGCGGTATGTGCTCCACGGGTCCCTCGCGCTGGTGCGCCGCGGCTACCGCCAGATCTCCTATGACGCGAGGGGGCACGGAGAGTCGTCGCCTGCGCCGGAGGCGAGCGGATACGGCTACGAGGCGCTGACGGCCGACCTCGGGGCCGTGGTGGGGGAGCGCGCCGGGGACTCCCGCCCGGTGTTCGCCGGGCACTCCATGGGCTGCCACACGGCGGTGGCATACGCGCTCGAGCACGCCGGCGAGGTGGCCGCGCTCATCCTCGCCGGCCCGGTGATCCTCGGGATTCCCGCATCCGAGGAGACCCTCGCCTACTGGGACCGCCTCGCGGAAGGGCTGGAGCATGGGGGGATCGAGGGCTTCATGGAGGCGTACGAGGCCTCGCTCGAGGCGGACCCGGCCTGGACGGAGACGGCGCTGCGGATCACAAGGGAGCGGATGCAGCGCCACCGCCACCCCGATGCAGTGGCGCGCGCCCTGCGCGAGGTTCCCCGATCGCTCCCCTTCGAGGGGCTCGAGGAGCTGGAGACGCTCGAAGTGCCCGCGCTGGTCGTGGCCAGCTACGACGAGGCCGATCCGGGGCATCCCTACGCCATCGCCGAGGCGTGGGCCGAGCGTTTGCCCAGCGCGCGTTTGGTCAGCGAGGAACCGGGAAAGTCACCGCTCGCCTGGCAGGGCGGCCGCCTATCCAGGGTGATCGCGGACTTCCTGGAGGAGCCCCAGGTGCGCGAGCGACTGGCCTAGGGTCGGTCCTCGAGGCGGATCACGAGCCTCAGGCCCGACCAGGTCTCGTCGATCGCGCAGACCTTGTTGTCGACCAAGCGGCAGGCGAGCCCGAGGTCGCGGGCGACGTCCTCCGTCATGTCCGTCTCAACGCCCGAGGATCGCTTCGGCCAGGCGATCCAGAGCCCCCCGGCCGGATCCATCGCCCGCCGCAGGGCGGGCAGCCGCCGTTCGAGCTCGGCGCGGCTCTTGGTGAAGAAGACGATCACGTCGAGCGGCCCGGTGGCGCGGGACTTGACTGTCAAGTCGTCCGGAAGCTCGCCCAGCAGCGCGCCGAACCCGTCGGGCGCCTTGGGGAACGCCACACGGTGGCCCTCCCTGATGCCGAGCTTGGTCGCGAGCGGGGTCCCCGAATAGCCGGCCATCAGCGGAAACTACTGCGCCGGAAAACGGCGCTCCTCGTATATTTCGGTTCGTGGGCGAGGACGACGGTTATCCGATCCACTACGGCGCCGTGCAGCGCGGCACGCCCGTCTTTGCGTCGGACGGCAGGCAGATCGGCGTCGTCGACGAGATGGTCGACAACTTCCGCGAGCACATCCTGGACGGTTTCATCATCGAGACGACCGGCGGCGACCTGCGCTTCGTCGATGCTCCAGAGGTCGCTCGCACCGCCGAGCGGGCGGTCCGCCTGACGATCGACTCGGCCGCCGCGGCGGAGCTGCCGACGCCCGAGAAAGGGGCGCCGGAGTTCACCCCGCGCCGTGCGGGCCGACTGAGCAAGCTGCTCGGCGGCAGCTGGCGCCGGCGCTGAGTCTCCTCAGAGTCCGAGCTTGCGCTTGAGCAGCCGGGCGTTCCTGATCGCGAAGCCCTGCCAGTCGTTGTTGAAGTAGACGAAGAGCTCCGTATCGCGCCGCCACTGCAAGAGACGGCGCGCCCAGGTCGAGATCTCCGCGTCGGAGTAGTTGCCGTGGCGGCCGCGGCTTCCGTAGTGGAAGCGCACGTAGGTCCAATCGGTCGTGCGGACGAGGGGCGTGCTCACCCAGCGGGAGCGCTCATGCCCGATGACCAGGGCGACCCGGTGCTCGCGCAGCAGCGAATAGGTCGAATCGTCGAACCAGCTGGGGTGCCGGAACTCGAAGGCATGCCTGCCGTCGGGCAACGCGGCGAGGGCTTCGGCAAGGCGCCCCACGTCCTTATGGAAATTCGGCGGAAACTGCCACAGCAGCGGCCCGAGCTTGTCGGCGCGGGCGAGCGGCTCGAGCGGCTCGTGGAAGCGCTCGATGTACGGAGCGAGGGTCCTGAGCCGCTTCACGTGGGTCAGGTAGCGGCTCACCTTGACCGCGAAAAGGAATCCCTCCGGGCTGTGCTCGACCCAGCCTTCGACCGCAGAGGGCGAGGGCAGGCGATAGAACGTGTTGTTGATCTCGACCGTGTCGAAGTGCCGGGCGTAATAGCTCAGCCACTCTCGCTGCGGGACCCCCTTCGGGTAGAAGAGCTCGCGCCAGTGCGGATAGACCCAGCCCGAGCAGCCGACGTGAACGGGCCTGCCCATCAGCGGCGCGGCTAGCGGCCGCGGCGGTGCAGCACGAGGACGGCGATGTCGTCCCGGGGCTCGCCGCCGTGCCGCTGAATCGCCCCCTGGGCGAGTTGCTCGGCGATCTCGTCGGCGCTCTTGCCGACGGCCTTGCTGAGCTCGTTGGCGAGCCACTCGGGGTCATCCCGCTTGCTGCGGTCGCGGACGTCGAGCATGCCATCCGTGTAGAGGATCAGCGAGTCCCCGACGGCGAGGGTGGCGTCCGTGTCGGCGATCACTGGGGAGGGGAGGGCGCCGAGGAGAGTCCCGGGCTCGCCCACCGAATCCACCCGGCCATCCTTTCGGAGGATCAGCGGGAGTGGGTGGCCGCCCAGCGCGATGGTGAGCCGTGCGGTGCCGCGGCCGTTGGAGGGCGCCTGTATGCGCGCCAGGGCGGCGGTGCAGAAACGCAGGTCGGCGTGTTCCGAGGTGATCGAATCGTGCAGCGTCTGGAGGACCTGGCTGGGGGTGCTGTCCGGCGAGGACGCCGTGCGCACCGTGTACCTGGCGAGAGCGGTCAGCGAGGCGGCCTCCGGGCCCTTGCCGCAGACGTCGCCGATCACCGCCGTCCAGGTCCCCGAGCCGCTCCGGAAGACGTCGTAGAAGTCGCCACCCACCTCATAGGCCTCGCCGGCGGCCAGGAAGCGCGAGGAGGCCTCGAAGCCCTTGATCTCGGGCAGGGACCGCGGCAGCAGGTTGTGCTGGAGGACCGAGGCGATGTGGGCCTGTTGCTCGTGCAGGCGGGCGTTGTCGAGCGCCAAAGCGGCCCGGTCGGCGAGACGCTTGGCCGTACGGCGGGCGGTCTCGTCGAACGCGTTCGCCGGGCGCATGATCCACAGGGTCAATGCTCCGAGTACATGGCCGCGGGCGCCCAGCGGGAGAACGATGCACGACTTGAAGCGGTGCCTGCGCAGCATCTCCCGCTCGTTCTCACGGGTGGTGATGCGGTCGATTTCCTTGTCGGAGAGCTGATCCAGGTACATCGTCCGGCCCGTGCGGATCACCTCTGCGACCGGATGCGGACCGTGCGGGTCAATCGGGGAGTCGGCCCGGAGCTTCACGAAGATGTCCGCGACTTCGGTGTTCCGGCCCTCGGCGGCCATGCGCTGGATTGATCCGTCGGCCATCGCCATGTCGACCATCGCGACGTCGCCCAGCCCGGTGATCGCGAGTTCGGCGAGGTGCCGGGCGCGCTGTCGCTGATCCAGGGCGTCCTCCATCAGGGCCCCGGCCTCCGCGAGCAGCTCCGACGCGGCCTGCTCACGATTCAGATTGGCGCGCAGGCTCGCCACCCAGAGGCCGGCGAGGGCGCCGGCAAAGTCGGTGGCCAGCCCGACCAGGCGCTGGCCTCCGTCGATGCCCTGGTTCCAGAGGATCGAGAGAAGCGCGAGGACGAGGCAGAACGCTGCGACCACCGCCGTCTCCGGAAGGGAGGCGCTCATCGCCGCGATCACCGGAGGGATCGCCAGCAGCCCGATGATCACCACCTGGTTCGAGGCCAGCCCGTCAAGGACCGCGATCGCGCTGGCCATCAGCATCGCAATCAGCGCCGGGCCCGATAGCTCCTGAAGGCCTGCAAGAGTGGCGGGCGGGCTGACCAGCTCTCGATCCCTGAGAGGCATGTGTTTAATCGTAAATCGGTAGCGATGGATCCCGAGAAATCAAACCCACCAAGCGAGGGCTGGGACGCCATCCGGCGCACCCGGCTGGCCGCGGAGCGCACGGAGCTCGCCTGGTGGCGAACGGCCCTGACCTCGATCGCGGTGGCTGTCGGGGTCGGCCGGGTGGTCCCGGAGCTCAGCGGAACCACGACGGAGTGGCCCTACGTCGTGGTCGGGATCGGCTGGGCGCTCTATTCGGTGGCGCTCTTCGGTTTCGGCTCGATCAGGTCGAGCCGGGTCGAGGGGGCGGTGGACCGAGGGGAGATGATCCGGAGCTCGCGGACGGAATCACGCTGGTTGATGATCAGCGGTGTGATCCTCTGCCTCGCCACCGTGGGCCTGATCGCGGGTTCGGCCTGAGGCGCGGCGTGGCCCGATAACGCGCGCACCGTTATGTCAACTTGAGGCGATGGAGATCGAGCTGAGACAGGTACCGCCCGACGATCCCTCGATGCTCCGGCTCGCCGAGGCGCTCCGGGACGAGGTCGAGGAGCGCGGAGCGCAGGCCGTCGGAATGGGCGCGCTGAGGCTGCTGGTTCCGGGGACGGCGGAGATCAAGCGGATGTACGTGGTCCCGGAGTACCGGGGCGCCGGCGTCGCCAGGCGAATCCTCGAGGAGCTCGAGAAGCGCGCGCAACAGCACGGCGTTCGGGCGGTCCGCCTGGACACGAATGCACGCTTGATCGAGGCGAACCGCATGTACAGGGAGGCCGGATACCGCGAGATCTCGGACTACAACTCGAACCCACGGTCCGATCGCTGGTACGAGAAGGTCCTCGCCTGAGTTTCCATAACTCATCTTCCCGTGCATTCCATCCACGTAGGCACATCCAGCTGGTCGGATCCCGGCTTCGTCGAGCACTGGTACCCGAAGGGGCTCACGGCGAAGGACCGTCTCGACTTCTACGCGGAACGGTTCGACGCGGTGGAGCTCAACTCGAGCTTCTACGCGATCCCGGCGACGTCGACGGTGGAGGGCTGGGCCAGACGGACACGGGAGGGGTTCCTGTTCGACGTCAAGCTGCACCGTCTCCTCTCCCACCACGCGGCCCAGCTCAAGGAGCTGCCACCCGACCTGCGGGATCAGGCGGAGACGAACGAGCGCGGCCGCGTCCTGCTCGACCGGGCCCTGCTCGACGAGATGGTTCGCCGGACGGCCGAGGCGATGAAGCCGCTGGCGGACGTCGGCAAGCTCGGCGCATACCTGCTCCAGCTGACGCCGGCGTTCGACCCTCGGGAGAACGACCTCGACGAGCTGGCGCCGGTGATCGACGGCCTCGCCCCCACCCCGGTCGCGGTCGAGTTTCGCCGACGCAGCTGGGCCTCGCCCAAGCGATTCGAGAAGGTGCTCGATTGGCTCTCGGCCCACGGCGCGATCTTCGTCTGCGTCGACACCCCGCCCGGCGATCACGTCCCGATCTTCCCGCCGATCGACGCCGTCACCCGCGACTCGCTCGCGTACATGCGCTGCCACGGCCGCAACACCGAGGGATACCTGCACGGCCGCAGCGTCGCCGAGCGCTTCGACTACGACTATTCGAAGGAGGAGCTGGAGGAGATCGCCGGCCGGGCTCGCGCGCTCGACTCCGAGGCCGAGCAGGTGCACGTCATGTTCAACAACAACGCCCGGGAGCTGGCGCCGAAGGCGGCGCGCGCACTGCGCGGCATCCTGGGCCAGGATCCGGGGCCCGAGCCCTAGTTCGCGCCGTTGTTTACGCCTCCGCTGGATTCGCCCAACAACAGCGCCAAGAAAGAGCCCGGCGAGGCGACCCCAGGGGGATGAAGGCCGCCTCGCCGGGTTGGCCAACGATCTGGACGCCTGAAACGGGTGCCGTTGGCCGGGGGATCCGGATGCAGGCCGAACCTAACGCACGGCCGTAGGCCCGAACATCGGGGTCGACCCGCAAATCCAATCAGTACAAATCACGGTGCTTTCACCTGACGCGTGGGAGTACCTCCGCCAGGCGTGGCGTCCGCCATCATCACTCCCATGAGCAGCGATCCCGCGGCGGGAATCGGCGTACTCACGGCCCTGGCGGCGGGGGTCATCTCCTTCCTCTCCCCCTGCGTGCTGCCGCTGGTGCCGGGCTATCTCTCGGCCGTCACCGGAGTGGCGGCGGCGGATCTCGAGAAGGCGGACTGGCGCCGGGTGATCGCCCCGAGCCTGCTCTTCGTCGCGAGCTTCTCTCTGATCTTCATCCTGCTTGGCCTTGGAGCGACCGGCATCGGCAGCACGCTCAAGGACCACCAGCTGCTCCTCGAGAAGATCGCCGCCTGGCTGATCATCGCGATGGGCGTCTTGTTCGTCAGCGCCCTCTTCATTCCGCAGCTCAACCGCGAGTGGCATGTCGAGGGACTGCTGGAACGTGCTGGGACTGGAGGGCCCGTGGTGGCGGGCCTCGCCTTCGGAATCGCCTGGACGCCCTGTATCGGGCCGACGCTCGGTGCCATCCTCAGCGCCGCCGCTGCCTCCGGCTCTGAGGTCCATGGCGGCCTCCTGCTCGCCGTGTACTCGGCCGGTCTGGCGATTCCCTTCCTGCTGACCTCGGTCGCCTTCGGCCGGATGACGACGGCGTTCGCCGTCGTCAAGCGCCACTACCCGCTGATCATGGCGATCGGCGGGTTCATCCTGATCGCCTTCGGGGTCGCGATCCTGACCGGCTGGTTCGACACCTTCAACCGCTGGGCACAGGACCTGCTCGACAGCCTCGGGATCAACTTCTCAGCGAACTACTGATCCACTGAGACTGGCTAACCAGCCAGTTCCCTAGACTGCGGTGCGCATGGCCGCCAAGCCAACCACCTGCGTGATCGGCGCCGGCATCAGCGGCCTCACCACGGGCAAGGCCTTCTCCGATTGGGGCCTCCCCTACAAGTGCTTCGAGGCCAGCGACGACATCGGCGGCAACTGGTACTTCGGCAATCCCAATGGGAGGTCGTCGGCCTACCAGTCGCTCCACATCGACACCTCCCGGGACGGTGTCTCCTTCCGCGACATGCCGATGGGCCCCGACGAGTACCCCGACTACCCGCACCACACCCAGATCCTGTCGTACCTCGATCGCTACGCCGACGCCTTCTCGCTCCGGGACCGGATCCGCTTCGAGACCCCGGTCGACCATGCCGAGCGCAAGCCCGGGGGCGGTTGGTCGATCCGTCTCGGCGACGGCTCCACCGAGGAGTTCGACTTCCTCGTCGTCGGCAACGGCCACCACTGGGATCCCCGCTTCCCCGACTTTCCCGGCAGCTTCGACGGGGAGACGATCCACTCCCACCACTACATCGACCCGCAGAACCCACTCGACTTGACCGGCAAGCGCGTGCTGGTCGTCGGGATCGGCAACAGCGCGGTCGACATCGTCTCCGAGCTCTCCCGGAAGGGCGTCGCCGAGAAGGTCTACCTCTCCACCCGCAGCGGCGCCTGGGTGATGCCCAAGTACTTCATGGGCCGGCCGATGGACACGATGGTGAAGGTCAACCCCCGCCTCCCGTTGAAGCTCCAGCGGCGGATGGCGCGCATCCTGCCGCGGCTCGCCTCCGGGCGGATGGAGGACTTCGGCCTCCCCCACCCCAACCACAACTTCCTCGAGGCCCACCCGACGGTCTCCAGCGAGCTCCTGCTCCGCCTCGGCTCCGGTGATGCGGTGGCGAAGCCGAACGTGCAACAGCTGGACGGACGCAGCGTCGTTTTCGAGGACGGCTCCACGGAGGAGATCGACGCGATCGTCTACGCCACGGGCTACAGGATCACCTTCCCCTTCTTCGACCCGGAGTTCCTCTCGGCGCCGGAGAACCGCTTCCCGCTCTACAAGCGCGTCTTTGTGCCGGGCATCGACGACCTCGCCTTCGTCGGCTTCGCCCAGACCATCCCGACGCTCTTCCCGTTCGTCGAGCTCCAATCCAAGCTTGTCGCCCGCTACGCAGGCGGCGACTACGCGCTCCCGCCGGTCTCGGAGATGGAGGAGACGATCCGCCGCGACCAGCAGATCCACTCAGGCAATTACACCGACCGCCCCCGCCACACGATGCAGATCGAGTGGTACACGTACGAGCACGACATCTGGACGCGCGAGATCCCGGCGGGACGGGAGCGCGCTGAAAAAGGAATGGCCCCGAGGCTCGCCGGCCGCGTCCTGACTGCGGAGGCCGCAGCTGCCTGAGCGCACCGACGCCTCCTTCCCGAGCCAAGGGGAGACCTGCGCCGGCTGGCACCTGACCGGCGAGGGCGATGACTTCTCGGGCGATCGCGGAAAGCCGTGCGTCGTCATGGCCCACGGCATCGCCGGGACACGTGACTCCTCGCTGCTGCCAGTTGCCGAGGCCCTCGCGGAGGCCGGCCTCGACGTCTTGCTGTTCGACTACCGCTGCTTTGGTGACTCGACCGGCGAGCCGCGGCAGCTCGCATGGCCGCCCCGCCACCGGGAGGACTACCGCGCGGCGGTGGAGTTCGCCCGCCGCCTCGACGGCGTCGATCCGGAGCGCATCGTGCTCTGGGGGACGTCCTGGTCGGGCGGCCACGTGGTCTACGTCGCCGCGGATGACCCGAGGATTGCGGCGCTGGTCTGTCAGACGCCCGACCTGGATGGCCTGAGGACGCTGCGGGAGATCGCCAGGTATGCCGACTGGGGCCAGCTGGCCCGCGTGACCTGGGAGGGCATCAAGGACCTCGCCGGCGCGGCTCGCGGACGCCCGCCGCACATGATCCCGGTGGTCGCTCCGCCGGGCGAGATTGCCGCCATGGGCAGCGGCGACGCCGAGTCGGGCTACCAGTCGATCGCCGGCCCCGCCTGGCGCAACGAGCTCTCGGCTCGCGCGGTGCTGGCGGAGAACCTCAACCGGCCGATAACGAAGATCGACCAAGTGAGCTGCCCGATCCTCGTCCAGATCGCCGACCGGGACACCATCGCTCCCCCCCCGGGCGCCCGGGCCGCGGCCTGGCGAGCGAAGGGCAGGGTCGAGGTGCGCGAGTACCCCTGCCTTCATTTCGACATCTACCTCGGCGAATGGCGCGAGCGCTCGATTGCCGACCAGCTGCATTTCCTGCGGCACCACCTCGGAGCCACCTCCGACGCCAAGGGCACCGGCCGCTTCTCCAAGCGCGAGCCCGCGGCGGCTGCCGACTGAGGGCGCCCTCTACCCTCTGAGGCGTGATCAGCGACGTCTCAGAGCAGGAGTTCCAGACCAAGGTCGTCGAGCGCTCCAAGCAGGTCCCGGTCGTGGTCGACTTCTGGGCCGAGTGGTGCGGCCCGTGCCGGACGCTCGGCCCCGCGATCGAGGACGCCGTCCGGAAGCGGAACGGCGAGATCGAGTTGGCGAAGGTCGACACCGATCGGAATCCGAATATCGCGATGAAGTACGAGATCGCCAGCATCCCTGCCGTCAAGGCCTTCAAGGACGGCAAGGTCGTCTCCGAGTTCATCGGCGCCATACCGCCCGCCCGGATCGAGGCGTTCCTGAACGAACTCGTCCCGTCCGAGGCCGACCGGCTGGTCGAGGCCGGAGACGAGGAATCGCTGTGCAAGGTCCTGGAGGTCGACCCGCGGAACGCCCACGCGGCGATCGGCCTCGGCCGGATCCTGCTTGGCCGCGGAGAGGCCGAGCAGGCGCTGGAGCTCCTCAGGTCCTTCCCGCACGACTTCATCGCCGATGGTCTCGCGGCTCGCGCAGAGCTGTCTGCGTCCGCGAACGGATCCGGCGCCGACGAGCTCCAGAGGGCCTTTGCGGCCTGGGACGATGGGAATCCCGGGGACGCGCTCGAGCAGCTGCAGAGCGTCCTGAGCGCCGAGCAGGAGCCGGATCGCAAGGATCAGCTGCGCCGCGTGATGGTGGCGATCTTCACCGAGCTGGGGCCGGACCACCCGCTCGCCCGTGAGCATCGCCGCCGCCTGGCCGCGGCCCTGAACTAGCGCTTCACGGCTTCGCCATAAACGGCGGCCACAAAAACCGCCGCCGGATCTACGCCGGCGGCTCCGCCGCCGGCGGTCCGCTCGGGACGGCGACCTCGATCGGGATTCCCAGGGCCTCGGCCTCCTCGATTCCCTCGCCCTCCTGATCGCGGGAGCAGATGATCCGGAAGGCGCCGGTGCCGAGTTCGGGGTCGGGAACGATCGGCAGGCCGCGGATCTCGTCCCAGCCCAGGCGCTCGACCTCGAACGGGTTCATGCGCACCTCGCTGGCCGGGAACGGGCAGTTCGAGTTGTGCTGATCGATCGCCCGCGAGATCGCCTCGAGATTCTTTGCCTCAGCGTTCGTCACCGCCGCCCAAAATAGCGCCCTCCGTCTAGGAGCGGGCGTAATCTCATTCGGTCGCAGGTGATCGCCCACGTGGACATGGATGCCTTCTATGTGTCGGTTGAGATGCTGCGGCATCCCGAGTTGCGCGGGAAGCCCGTGGTGGTCGCGTATGACGGCCCGCGCGGTGTGGTCACGACGGCCTCCTACGAGGCCCGGAAGTACGGCGTTCACTCCGCGCTGCCGATGGTCACCGCCCGGCGCCGTTGCCCTCAGCTCACCGTCCTCCCCGTGGACATGCAGCTCTACAAGCGCGGTTCCGTGAAGGTGATGGAGACGCTCCGGGAGTTCAGCGACGAGATCGAGGTGGTCGGGATGGACGAGGCCTACGTCGACCTCTCCGGGTCCCCGGTCCCCCAGTCGCGCGCCCACGAGATCAAGCGGCGCGTCAAGGAGGTCACCTACCTCGTCTGCTCCATCGGCCTCGCCCCCAACAAGCTGATGGCGAAGATCGCCTCGGACCTCGACAAGCCGGACGGGTTCTTCGTGCTGGACCACGAGACCTGGCTCGCTGCGGTCGGCGAGAAGCCGGCTTCGCTGCTCCCGGGGGTGGGCCCGAGAACGTTCGAGCGGCTGCGGGCGATCGGCGTCGAGACGGTCAAGCAGCTGGCCGAGGGCGACGAGGCGACCCTGGAGCGGGCCTTCGGCCCGAAGCACGGCCGGGGCCTGCGCGCTCGCGCGAACGGGATCGGTAGCACCAACCTGAACGAGGGCCGGGTGCGGAAGTCAGAGAGCCGCGAGACGACCTTCCCGGAGGACGTGACCGACCGGCATGTCCTGCACGACACGGTCGAGCGCCTGGCCCGCTCGGTGTGCAAGAGCCTCGCCGCGCACAATCGCCGCGGTCGCACGGTGACGCTGAAGATCCGCCTCCAGCCCTTCAAGACCTACACGCGCTCGCGCACCCTTTCCTCCCACACCTGTGACGCGGAGGAGGTCGTGGCGACCGCCCGCGAGCTGCTGGATAGATTCGACCCCCAGAGGCCGGTGCGGCTGGTGGGAGTCGGCCTGGCCGGGCTGGCGGAGGATGAAGCGCCCCACCAGCCCGGACCGGCCCTGGACGGGTTGCTCTTCGGCTAGCGCCTCAGAGCACCCTCGCATCTACTAGCGCGTGGTGAGCACGGTCCCCGTGGAGGGGAATCCGAGCTTGGCCTTTGTGGCCGCGGTCAGGTCGTACTCACGGTTGCCCGCGTAGGGGCCCCTGTCGATCACGGGGACGGTGAGCGTCTTGCCGTGATACCGGAGCGTGACCTTCGAGCCGCAGGGGAGCGTCTTGTTCGCGACGCCCAGCTTCCCGGGGCTCAGCGTGCCACCGCAGGCCAGGCCGCCTCCATAGAGGCCGGGGCCGTAGTACGAGGCCTCGGCCGGCCGGAATGCGTAGACCATCATGCGGTGCGAGCGGACCGTGGTGTTGGCCACCGTCGCACTGGCTCGGTAGGTGCCGGAGCCCGCAGCATGCCACCGCACGCGGTAGGTGCCGTCGGCCTGGGTATGGGTGTGGAGCATCCGCCCACCGACCTGAACGACGACAGCCCTGTTGCCGCCCGGGGTGACGCGGCCGCGGAACTTGACGGTGTGATGGGCAATCACGTTCCGGTGACCGGCCAGGCTGATCCCGGTGGCGGGGCTGCCCGATGCGGTCGCCTCCGGCGCGGTTCCGGTGGTCGGAACGGCGGCCGCGGCGCCCGCGATGCCTGCAGTGATCATCATTGCCAGGGCGGGCAGCAGCGCTAGCGCAGCCCGCCTCCGCTTCCAACGGAAGCGACGCAAGTGAATCCACCTGCCTCTCTCTTGCGCCTACGGGGTTAGCTGACGGGCTCGCAGCCGGCCAAATTCGGCCGTTGCCGCTAGCGACGGATTACCGCCGCATTCGCCCCAAATGCTTGGTTCCCCCGCCCACCCGATTTCCGTCAGGGTGACTCGGCGAGTTGTTTGGCGACTATCGAAGGCGGCAGGGTAGGTTCGCTATTTGCGAACTTGTGTGACGATCGGCACAGTTGGTATGCGACCATCATGGCCATGACCGACCGGCTGACCGGCCTCGACTCCTCATTCCTCCATCTGGAGCGGGATGGGACACATATGCACGTGGCCTCGACGACGCTGTTCGAGGGTCCCCCACCCCCCTACCTCGAGTTCCGCGACCACATCGAGTCGCGCCTGCACCTCGTGCCCCGGTTCCGCCAGAAGCTGCGCACCGTGCCCTTCGAGCAGGGCCGCCCGGTATGGGTCGACGACCCACACCTGAACCTCGCCTACCACGTGCGGCACACCTCCCTGCCGGAGCCGGGGTCCGAGCAGCAACTGCGCGTGCTGGCCGCGCGGATCTTCTCTCAGCAGCTCGACCGCTCCAAGCCGCTTTGGGAGCTATGGCTGATCGAGGGACTGAAGGGCGGCCGTTTCGCGATCGTCGGCAAGACGCATCACTGCATGGTCGACGGCGTCTCCGGGGTTGACATAACCACGGTGCTGTTCGACGCCCAGAAGGAGCCTCCCGAGCAAGCCAAGCCGCTGGAACGCTGGATTCCCGATCCCGAGCCGAGCCGCGCCCAGCTCCTCTCAGAGGCCCTCCTGCAGCGGGCGATCGATCCGCGTGAGATCACGCGCGGCCTCCGTCGCATCGTGCGCGGCCCCCGCCGTGCCCTGCGCAGGGCGTCCGAGGCCGTGGCCGCCGCGGGCAGCTTCGCCTGGGCGGGTATCGCCGCCCCCCAGAGCCCCTTCAACTTCGACGTCGGGCCTCACCGGCGGTTCGCCTGGGTGAGGGCATCGCTCGCCGACATGAAGCTGGTCAAGAACGAGCTCGGCGGGACCGTCAACGACGTGATCCTTGCCGCGGTGGCCGGCGCGCTCGGCCGCTATATGCGCAAGCGAGGCCACCCGACCGTCGGGGTCGAGCTGCGGGCCATGGTCCCGGTCAGCGTCAGGACCAAGGACCAGCACGGCTCGCTCGGCAACCAGGTGACGACGATGATGGCCCCCCTCCCCGTCTGGTGTGAGGACCCGGCGCGGCGGATGGAGATCGTTCGCAAGTCGATGGGCGACCTGAAGCAGTCGAAGCAGGCGATGGGCGCCACGCTGCTCACTCAGCTCGCGGACTTCGCGCCCCCCACGATCGCGGGCCAGGCGGCCCGCCTGCAGTCGCGGCAGCGCTTCTTCAACCTCGTCGTCACCAACATCCCCGGTCCGCAGTTCCCGCTCTACCTGATGGGCCGCCGGATGGAGCGCGTCTTCCCCATGGTCCCGCTGGCCAAGAACCAGGGCGTCTGCATCGGGATCATGAGCTACGACGGGCAGGTCAACTTCGGCCTGATCGGCGACTACGACGGCATGCCCGACCTCGAGGATCTCACCAAGGACCTGGAGGACTCGATCGGCGAGCTGATCGAGGCCGCGGGCGGGCGGCCCGGGATCTTCCGCCGCTTCGTCCCGAAGGCCGACGTCGAAGCCGGGGCCAATGGCCACGGCGAGCGCGAGGAATCGACCGCCGGCTGAGATTCGTCCGCGGGGTTGTGGCGGACGCTACTGCTGGGCTTCCTCCACGTCGCGCCGCTCCTGCGCGAACGCCTCCTTCATCGGGGAGCGCACCGCGTCGCCCCAGACCGGCTCGTCGAAACGGGCGCGGACCATGACCTTCTGGAGCAGCGCAAGGTCCTCCTGGCGCGCGAGGTCATAGCTCGAGCCCGACTCCGAATCGGGATGGCCGGGATGAGTGACCCACTCGGTCACGCCGGGCGGCGGGTCGCGCAGCTCGGACGGCTCCGCGGGCTGCTTGCTTTCCGTGCGCCCAATCAGCAGGTCCGGTGTGTCGATGCCGCGCTCGCGGAGCCACTGGCGGTGATCCGGGTTCACCGAGCGAACGGGCGCCGCGGTCTGCTGGGCGGTTTGAAAGACGGGCGTCGCAAGCTCGGGTCGCGCGTGGCAGTGCTTGTGTCCGTTGAGGAAGGCGGGCCAGCGTCCGAAGAGGTCGCCGAAGCGCTCAAGTTGAACGCGAAGCGAGGTGCGGGCCGGCGCTCCGCTCCGCGGACCCCATCGCCCTTCGAACTCGATGTGCAGGCCGATCTCCACCCCGGTGTCGAGCAGCGGCTCGGGCTCGCAGTACTCGCGGTCGACCATCGCGCTGACGGAGTCGATCGCGCCCATCTCGATCGCCTCGAGGATTCCCTCGTTGTACGACGGCCAGTAGCCGTAGTCGTCCGCGGTGATCACCAGCAGACGGCGATTGTCTCCCTGGTTTGAGGACATGCCCTCACGGTAGCCCTAACTGACCTGCTGGATCGCCGACTGGATCTCGCCGAGGCTGAAGCCGCTGAGCGCCTTGGTGCCGTTTGGCCCTTCGACGGCGATGGATGGTGTGCCGTTGAAGCCGAAGCCCTCGGCCTTGGCGGTGCCCTCGGCCAGGACCGAATCCCATTGGGAGCTGTTGCGCGACTGGTTCCACTTGTCGATGTCCGAGACGCCCGCCGCCTTCGCGAGGTTCGTCAGGAACTCGTCGGTGACATAGCCGGAGTTCTCCCCTCCCTGGTTGAGGTAGAAGAGCTGGAGGTAGTTCCAGAAGCGGTTCTGCTCTCCCGCGGCCAGGATCGCCTTCATCGCCGGCTTCGAGTCGGGGCCGATGATCAGGTACGGCTCGTACACGTACTTGACCTTTCCGGTATCGACGTCGCTCGAGACCACCACCGGAGCGATCTGCTCCGAGAACACTGAGCAGACCGGGCACTGCGGGTCGCCGAATTCCGTCACGGTGACGGGCGCGTTCGGGTCGCCGATCGTCTGACCGCTCTGCCTGGCGCCCTGCAGCTCGGCATTGACCCGAGCCGCGCCCTTGACGCTGGCGACCGTGGTCGGGGTGTTGTTGTCGTCGCCTCCCCCGGACTGGCTGATCACGATCAGGGCGACGATCACCGCAACCGCCCCGAAGGCCGCCAGGCTCAGGTATTGGACACGCCGCTTGCGGGCCAGCGCGGCGGCCGAGTCCTGGGACTCCGCAGCGTGGCGCTCGGCGCGCAGGCGCTCTCGCTCGTCGTGCTTACCTTCCATGCGATGACTCTACCTGCGTAGGCCCGAGTTCCCGGCCTGTGTAGGCGAACGCCCGCGCCGCCGCGACCGCCAGCGAGAGGGACATGAGGACCGCGCTGACGACACACCACTGGCAGACCGCGTCGATCACGAAGAGCTCCAGATACGTCAGATAGAGGCTGTAGCCAAAGCCGATGAGCGCCGTGAGAAATCCACCGAAGCGGCCCAGGTCGCCGGGGATCAGGGCCGCCGCCAGCAGGGCCAGATAGCCCAGGATCCCGAAGACGCCGATATTGATCCCGGCGATGTGCGAGTAACGGCTGTCGGCGACCGTCTGGCAGCCGCTCCCGCCCGCGAGGCACTTGGGTGCGCCCCCACCGCTGTCCGCGATGACGATGTAGGTGGCGACGCCGATGCCGAGCACCGCAAGCACGACGGCCGCGATCCGCAGGTTTCGCTCCGAGGGCATCCGCCAATGCTATGAAGCTCACGTGAATGGTTCCCAAAGGCCGACGTCGATCCGCCCGGCGGAGCAGGCCGACGCGGAGCGGGTCGCGGAGATCTTCAACCAGGGCGTCGAGGACCGCGTCGCCACCTTCGAGACCCATCTCGCTGAGTCCGAGGACGCGGCCCGGTGGATCGAGGATGATCTCGTCGTCGTCGCAGAGCGCAACGGCGCGCCGGTCGGCTGGGCCAAGGCGAGCCCTTATGCCGACCGGCACCACTACTACGACGGAGTACGCGAAGCGACCCTCTATGTCGAGCGCGGCGCGAGACGGACCGGGGTCGGGCGGCGATTGCTGGCCGCGCTTGCGGACGCCGCGGCCGAGGCTGGCGCCCACAAGCTGGTCGGCAAGATCTTCACCTCCAACGAGCCGAGCATCGCGATGGTCGGCGGCCTCGGCTGGAGGGAGGTCGGGGTGCATGTGCGCCACGGCGCCCTCGACGGTGAGTGGATGGACGTGCTGGTGGTCGAGAAACTCCTCCAGCGGTGATGTGTTGTCGTAGGTGATGGCCAAGGTCTCGTTCGCCAGCCTCGTTGGGGTCGTTCTCGCGCTGATCCTGGCGTCCCAAGCCGTTGCATCGACCGTCACCGTGACCGGCGGCAACACCGTCCGCGTGCTCGAGTCCGGCAGCGAGGTCAACCGGGTGACGGTCAGCTACGACGCCGGGATGGACCTGTACGACGTCGTCGACTCTGCGGCGAACCTGACGCCGAACGGGGCCTGCACGGCAGTCAATGCTCACACGGCCACCTGTCCGGGGACCGGGATCAAGACGATCTCGGTCGACACCGACGCGCAGGCCGACTCGATCGGCATGGACCTGGGCACGATCCCCTCGACGGTGACGGGAAGCCTCGACGGCGGCCCAGGGGACGATTCCATCAGCGGCCATGGGACGCTGACCGGAGGCACGGGCAAAGACGCGATAACCGGGTCGCCGCTGGCCGACAACGTCCGCGGCAGCAGCGGCAACGACACGATCGACGCGGGCGATGGGCCGGACGACATCCAGGGTGGCAGCAACACCGACACCCTCGTCTATCCGGCGAGCCGCACGGCCCCAGTGAACGTCACGGTCGGGACGGGCAACTACAACGACGGCGGTGCTGAGGACCTGGGGTCGTCGGGCAGGCGCGACACGGTCCATGGCGACATCGAGACCGTTATCGGGACGCCGCTGGGCGACCTGATCGCTGGCGACAGCAGCTCGGAGACGCTGATCGGCGGCGCCGGCAACGACGTCCTGTCCGGCAACAACGGCAGCGACACCCTGCTCGGCTTGGAGGGCGACGACGTGATGCTCGGCGGCAACGGCCACGACCTGCTGCGGGGGTGGATGGGCGCCGATCGGCTGTTCGGCGGGTCCGACGGCGACCGTCTGTCGGGCGGGCCCGACGGCGACCTGGTCGTCGGCAATCGCGGCTCGGACGTGCTCAAGGGCAAGGGCGGCATCGACTTCCTCCGCGCCAAGGATGGGTTCCACGACCTGAGGATCAAGTGCGGCCTGGGCAACAACCGCGCTGAGGGCGCCACCCGCGACAGGCGCCTGGATCCCCGCGCCCGCTCCTGCTGAGCTCAGGCGGGTGGCGTCCTGCCCGCGGGCGATCATGCCCGCGTGCACAGGATCCACTACCACTTCGGAATCGTCCTCGCCCTGATCCTGGTCTCGATCGGGTTCCAGCTGGCCGCCGGTGAGAGCGACTTCTCCCGGCTCGCCGCCGTGGTCCTCCAGGCGATCACCCTGGTCGCCGCAGTTGTCGCGTCGCGTGCCCATCCGTTCGTGATCAGACTGGCCGTAATCGCCGCCGTGCTCTCGATCGTCGGCGCCTCGCTCGCGATTCTCGGCACCGACGCCCTCGGGAACAGCTCTGGTCGCGGCGTCACCCTGCTGCTGGTTGCCCTGGTCCCCCCCGCGATAGTCACCGGGCTGATCAAGCTGTTCCGGGAGGAGGGCGGCGTCACCGTGGAGACGATGTTCGGCGGGCTCTGCCTGTATCTGATCGTCGGCCTCCTCTTCGGCACGGCGTTCGCGGCGATCGAGGAGATCGGCGGTCATGCCTTCTTCCATCAGCTGTCAGCAGCCCAATCCGAGACCAATGACTTCCTGTATTTCAGCTTCACCACTCTGACGACCGTCGGATACGGGGACCTGACCGCGGCGTCGAACTTCGGTCGCTCGCTGGCCATCACGGAGGCGTTGATCGGGCAGATCTATCTCGTCACGGTGGTGGCGGTGATCATCAGCAACATGCGGCCCTCGCGGACCAGACCACGTCGCGGCCGGACCACCTAGCCCAGCTGGAGGAGTCCCCAGAAGGCGTGATCGCGCGGCGGGATCCGCGGCGGTACGCGCCGGTGCTGGCGGTTCCTCGCCCAAGCCAGGTATCCCTGCAGGCGCCGGGAGATCGACCGCTTGGTGGCGGGTGTGGGCTCGACCACGCAGTTCTCGAGGGCGAAGAGCCAGGCGTTCGCCTCGGACTCGAGGCGCGGCGCCGAGCGCCCCTTGCCCACCAGGTGCCCGATCTCGTGCAGAGCGATGAAGTAGGACACCTGCCCGCGAATCGGCGGGATCGAGATCTCGAGCCTGCCGCCGCGCCAGCGGATCGCGCGGCCGCGCGCCGAGGATCCGGTGAGCTCGATGCCGTACTCGCGGCAGAGGTCCTCGACGTGGGCCTCCATCAGCTCCACGCCCTTGCGCGTGCGGGGTGGCTTTTCCTGCCTGAACACGGGCGGCAGGGTAGCCGCCTCCACGGATGGGTCCCCCCCGTCGCCATACTTGGTCCATGGCTGAGAAGACAAGTCTGCGCGTTGCACTCGCCCAGATCGACCCCACCGTGGGGGACATCGAGGGCAACGTACGCCTGATCTCTGAGTCGATCGAGCGTGCGCACGACGCCGGTGCGAGGCTCGTGCTGCTGCCCGAGCTCTGCGTCTCGGGCTATCCGCCCGAGGATCTCGTGCTGCGCCGTGACTTCCTCGACGCGGTGCGGCAGGGCCTCGATGCGATCGCCGCCGACGTCGAGGGGATCGTCGCCCTCGTCGGCTTCCCGGAGCGGATGGAGCGCTCCCCCGAGGAGCTCGAGCGCTTCGACCCGCTGATCGACCCGCCCCCTCCCCCGGCCTACAACTCCCTCGCGGTCCTCGCGGACGGAGAGGTCCGCGCGATCTACCGGAAGTGCGACTTGCCGAACTACGGCGTCTTTGACGAGCGCCGCTATTTCGAGCCCGGGAACGAACCGGGGCTCATCGACGTCGACGGCCTCCCCGTCGGGCTGACGGTGTGCGAGGACATCTGGCATCCGGGCTTCCCGGAGGCGGATGAGGTCGCGGCCGGCGCGCAGCTGGTCGTCAATGCCTCGGCATCGCCCTACCACCGTGGGAAGGGGAGGGCGCGCGAGGGGATGATCGCCGAACGCGCCCGCGCCAGCGGCGCGGCCTTCGCCCTCTGCAACACCGTTGGGGGACAGGATGAGCTCGTCTTCGACGGGGCCAGCGTGGTGATCGGCGCCGACGGTGAGACCCTCGCGCGAGCGGCCCAATTCGTGCCCGAGCTGCTGGTCTGCGATCTGACCCTCCCCGGTGGCGGCGCCAAGGGATCTCGCGTCGCGGAGTCCCTGGCCAGCGAGGAGGAGGAGGTCTACGCCGCGCTCAAGCTCGGCTTGCGCGACTACGTCGAGAAGAACGGCTTCGACCACGTCGTCATCGCGCTCAGCGGCGGGATCGACTCGGCGCTGGTCGCCCTGATCGCTGTTGACGCCCTCGGAGCGGACAGGGTCAGCGTCGTGGTCATGCCTTCCCCCCACTCCAGCGATGACACCCAGTCGGACGCCAGGACGATCGCCGCCAACCTTGGGGTCGAGCTGGTCGAGATCTCCATCGCCGAGGCGATGGAGGCCTACGAGCACGCGCTGGCGCAGAGCTTCGAGGGCACCGAGCCGGGCATCGCCGAGGAGAACCTGCAGGCGCGGATCAGAGGGAACCTCGTGATGGCCCTTTCCAACAAGTTCGGCTGGCTCGTTCTGACCACCGGCAACAAGAGCGAGCTGTCGGTCGGCTACGCCACGCTCTACGGCGACATGGCCGGCGGCTTCGCCGTGATCAAGGACATCTTCAAGCTGCTCGTCTACCGCCTGGTGCGCTGGCGGAACGAGCGGGAAGGGCGCGAGCTCGTCCCCTCCTCGGTGCTCGAGCGACCGCCCTCGGCGGAGCTGCGTCCCGATCAGCTCGACGAGGACTCGCTGCCGCCGTACGAGACCCTCGACCGGATCCTCGAAGCGTACGTGGAGCGAGACGAGGGAATCGACGCCCTGGTCGCCGATGGCCTGCCTGAGGAGCTCGTCATGGACGTCATCCGGCTCGTCGACCGCGCGGAGTACAAGCGCCGCCAGGCGCCGCCCGGGATCAGGGTGTCGACCAAGGCGTTCGGCCGCGACCGGCGCCTGCCGATCACCAATCGCTTCGGCTCCATGCGGCCGCTGCCACGCTAGCCCCCGGCCCGAAGGGAGCCTTTGGGTGAGCGCCTATGCGCCTTCGAAATACCGTATTCATCAGGCGAATAGTTCATTCATGCGCCTGGTGAATCGTCCATTTCCCACAGTCATCGGATAACTCGAAAGCGCATAGGTGACTTTGACAAGGCCCTGTCCGCAGGTCACTGGGGCGAATCGAGAGTCGAGCGCGCTCAAGGGGGAATTGGCCGCCACCGTCTCAGATACCACGGCATTTACCACAACCCCCGGAACATGAAAGATGAGCGCTGGAAGCCGCTGGGTGAGCGGTGGGAGTACTTCTACCGCACGCCCTTCAGCGAGATGATCGGTGGCCGCCTCAGACGATTGAGGTTGGCGAGGGGACTCAGTCAGAACGCGGCGCGCCATGGGGTGAGGCGCCCGAATGGCGGTGCGTACTCGCAGGGACTTCTGTCCCGCCTCGAGAAGGGCTATGCGAACTCGCCGCTCTACGTCTACATCCATTTCGCCGAGGTCTACGACGTCGACCCGGGCAGGCTGATGGGGACCGATGAGGCGCAGAAGCCGATCAGTGAGGCCGAGATGACGCTGGTCCGGGTCCTGCGACGGGCTCGAATCAGTCCTGATGAGGCGATCGCCAGGCTCGCACGAGGCTAGTGCCGCCGGCTAGTCGCGGCGAGGGCGCACGGCGATAGTCATCCGCGAGAGGGCGCAGACGTGGCCCTCGTCGTCCGTCATCTCGACGTCCCAGACCCAGGTCGTCCGGCCTCGGTGCCGCGTCCTCGCAGTGGCGGTGATGTGACCCTCGCCCATCGGCCGCAGGAAGGTGGTGTCGTTCGCCTGGGCCATCGCGACCATGCCGTCCTCGCGCACGGCGTTGTAGGTGGCCGCGGAGCAGATGCTCTCGGCGAGCGTGGTGTAGACCCCACCGTGGACGATTCCGTACGGCTGCAGGTGGCGCCGCTCCACCGCGATCCTCGCCCGGGCGTTGTCGGGATCGAAGTCGATCCACTCGGTGCCGATCTCCTCAGCGAAGCCGGATGGGATGGTCTCCTCTTGGCCCATTCCGCGGGACCATAGTCTGCCGCCATGCGATTCCTGGTCTGGACCGGCGTCGAGGAGTGGCTGACCGAGGCGGCCGGGGTCGAGCTCGGCGACCACGGCCTGCGGGCGACCGGCATCCAGCTGGGTGCCGAGCCGGCTCCGTTTCGGGTCGACTATCGCCTCGAGGCTCCCGACCGCTACGTCACCAGCGAGCTCGAGCTGACCGCCACCACGGAGGGCTGGAGCCGCCACCTGCTCCTGACCCGCGATGGCTCGGGGGCCTGGCGGGCGGAGGTCTCCGACACCGGGGATGTCCCCGGTGGTCCCTGGGACGGCGAGCTGCCCGACCTGTCCGAGGCGCTCGACATCGACATCGAGAACTCACCGCTCACGAACACGATGCCGATCCTCCGCGAGGGCTTCCGGGAAGGCGGCTCGGGGGACTTCGTGATGGCCTTCGTACGGATGCCCACCCTGCGGGTGGAGGCATCTCCGCAGCGCTACGAGCACGTGCGCACGACGGACGATGGCTCCGTGGTCCGGTACCTGAGCCGTGACGGGGACTTCACCGCCGAGCTCGAGCTGGACCGAGAGGGGCTGCTCGAGTTCTATCCGCGCCTGGCGCGGCGGATAAACAGCACCTAAGAGCTGCGTCACGCCGTCGGCCGCTGCCCTAGGCTTCCACGCTCGTGCCGGTCACGGACGAACAACGCGCGATGCTGCAGCTGCTGCTTGAAGGGGGGCAGGGCTATGACGACATCGGCTCCCTGCTGGGCATCCCGCCGGACGAGGTGCGTTCGCGGGCTCGCTCCGCGCTGACCGAGATCGGCGGCGCCGACCCGGACGCGCAGGTCGCTCTCAGCGACTACCTCCTTGGACAGGCCGACCCGATCGGCCGGGCTGACGCCGTCCGTCAGCTCCAGAGCGATCCCGAGGCCAACGCCCTGGCGCAGCGACTGGTCCAGAACCTGCGGCTGCTCGCTCCAAGGGCGGACCTTCCGGAGATCCCCGAGCCCCGCGGTGGCCGCCGGGTCACGCTGCCCCCTCCCCCGCCGCCCACGCCGGCGACCGCGCCATCGCACGCCCAGGGCCCTCCGAAGGGCCCGGGATTCGCCTCTCGGGCCGCCGCCTTCTTCAGCGGCCTCGGCTCCACTTCGGGCAAGCGCAGGACCCAGCTCATCGTCGGCGTCGCCGCGGCGGTCGCCGTGCTGATCGTGATCGTTGTGGTCGCGACCAGCGGTGGAGGCGGAGGGAGCAGCGAATGCAAGCCGCTCGACGTCTCCGCCGCGCAGCAGGCGGGGGTCCCGACCACGAAGCTCTCGGCCGTCGGCGACCTCGCGAACCAGGATTGCCCGCCCACGGGCCAAGTCACCCTCGTGCCGGTCTCGCCGCAGAATCAGCAGAACGCGAAGAAGCCGGCGATCTCGGGCTTCGCGCTGCAGACGAACGCCGCCCATCTCGAGCCGAGTGACAACGGCGACGAGTACGTGCTCTGGCTCTACGGATCCGACCAGCAGGCCAGGCCGATCGGCCAGGAGACCGTCGGCTCCGAGGGCAACCTGACCGGCGCGGCGCCGCTGGCGACGCAGGAGCTGGTCTTCCTGCAGGCGCTGCAGACGATCCGGCTGTCCCGGGTCACCGCGGCAGAGAAGAACCAGATCCAGCAGTCCCTGCAGGCGCAGCAGGGCACCAAGAAGGCAACGGGCGTGATCTCGTTCGTCGGGACGCCCGTCCTCGAGGGCAGCGGCACCCAGCTGCTCCAGCAGCTCCAGCAGCAGCTCCAGCAGGCACAGAGCCAGGCCGGGACCTCCACGGGCTCGAAGGGCTGAGCGAACGCGCCAGCCGATGGCGTTGAGCGAGGATCAGCGCGCCCTGCTCCGGGTGCTCCTCTCGGGGGACACCTATGTGCAGGTTGCCGACGTTCTCGGCACCGACGCCGCCGAGGTCCGCACCAGGGCGCACGAGGCGGCCGCCGCGCTCGAGGCGGCACCTGACCGGGAGTTCCCTCCGGAGGCCGTCAGGCGGTGCCTGGAGGCCCTGGAGGGCCCCTCCGCGGGCGTGGAGACCGCACCGGCGGGCCCCACGGCCGCGGGCGCCGGCGGCAGGTCCTGGACGCTCTGGCTGGCGCTGGGCGGGGCAGCTGTCGTCGCGATCGTCGTGCTCGTGGTTGCGCTGAGCGGGGGCGGCGGCGGAGGCGACGGCACGACGACGCCTACGCGAGGCGATCAGGAGGACGTCGTTCCGATCAAGCTCTCCCCGGTCGGCGGGTCGAAGGCGACCGGGATGATCTCGGTCGTGCGCGTCGCGGACCAGCCGGCGGTCGATCTGGCGATCGCGGGCCTTCCCCCCAGCGGCCGCGGAGAGAGCTACGTGCTCTGGTTTGTCGGCTCGGGCGGGCGGAGCCTGCCGCTGGCCTTCCGCGCAGTCGGCGCCGGCGGGAGGCTGACCGGGAGGACCCCGATCCCGACGGCGGCGGAGGGACTGCTGCCCAGC
Organism: uncultured Solirubrobacterales bacterium; assembly: GCA_963774305.1. GTDB lineage: Bacteria > Actinomycetota > Thermoleophilia > Solirubrobacterales > 70-9 > DASUPK01. Next base: position 131,461 of record CAVZEM010000004.1, read on the forward strand.
TTCACCACGGCTGTGCTCACGCTGGCGCGCCAGCGTGAGGCGGCCGCGGCCGTCCAGCGGGCCGCGCAAAGCTCCACCCTCCCGCAGGTCGTGGGCTCGCCCGTCATGCGCGGCGCGTTGCGCTAGTCAGGCAGAAGCTTGCCGGGATTCATGATCCCCGCCGGGTCGAGGCGCTCCCTGACCGCTCGCAGCGCCTCGATGCCCAGTTCGCCGACCTCCGCCCGCATGTAGGGAGCGTGGTCGCGGCCAACTGCATGATGGTGCGTGATCGTGCCCTCGGCGGAGACGATCGCCTGGCAGGCCGCGGTCTTGGCCTCACGCCACTGGTCCAGCTCCTCCCCGCGCCGGGCGCGCGCGAAGTAGGTGAAGTAGAGCGACGCCCCGTCGGGATAGGCGTGCGAGACGTGGCACATGACGATCGACCGCTCCCCCAGCGCGCCGCGCAGAGCACTGCCGACGGTGCGGTAGAGCTCGTCCAGCCGGCTCCAGGTGTGAGCGGTCTCGAGCGTCTCGACCATCACTCCCAGGTTCATCAGCTCGTCGCGCAGGTAGGGGCCGCCGTAGCGGTTGCGGTCCCAGGACCGTCCGGCTGAGGAACCGAGCGGCACCGCCCCGCCAAGCCGGAGCCGGGTCTGGCCGAGCGAGCGGCGGCGCCGAACCGATTCCCGCTCGCCCTCCCAGCCGCAGATCATCAGGCAGCCACCCTTGCGTCGGCGCAGGGACAGATAGGCGTCGAGGGCTCGCTTCTGCATTCCCTCTGTACCGGCCAGGTCCAGGGAGACCCGGGTCTCCTCCTCGTCCGAGAGCCGGAGCACGTCGGGGGCCTCATGCTGCTGCGCCAGGTCGCGGACGATCTCGCGCCCCGCCTCGAAGTTCTCCGCCATCCAGCCCTCGTAATGGCGCTCCCGCGGCGCCGGGCGCACCCGGCAGGTCACCTCCGTGATCACGCCGAGCGTCCCCTCGGAGCCCAGGACGAGCTCACGCAGCGAGGGGCCGGCGGCGGTGTGCGGCGTCTGGCGCGTGCGGAGCCGCCCCGTGGGAGCGGTGAGCTCTATCGAGGTGACGACCTCGTCGAAGCGCCCGTAGCCGCTCGACGCCTGACCGGCGGAGCGGGTGGCGGCGAACCCTCCGATGGTGGCCTGCTCGAAGGACTGCGGGAAGTGGCCGATCGTCGTCCCTCGCGCCTGCAGCGCCGCCTCGGCATCGGGTCCGGAGAGGCCCGGACCGAGGGTCGCTGTGAGCGACTTCGCGTCGAGCTCGACGGAGCGCAGGTGCGCGAGGTCGAGCGAGATGACCGCGCCATGCCCGCCCGCGACCGCGTCGAGGCCGCCGACCACGCTCGTCCCGCCGCCGTAGGGGACGACCGCGACGCCGTTCGCCGCGCAGGCGGCCAGCACGGTCTCCACCGCCTCGCGATCGGGCGGTCGCAGGATCGCGTCGGGTGCGCGCTCGAGGCGCCCCGAGCGCAGCCGGACCAGGTCCGGGTAGCTGCGCCCGGCGGCCCGGCGCAGGCGATCCTCGTTCCCATCGAGGATCTCCCCGGCTGCCAAGCGGACGGCATCGGGAATCGGCCGTGGCTCAGGCAGGGACACCTGCTCGAGCGGGACCGGCTGAGCCGCGTCGTCGGCCGTCACGCCAAGCTCCTCGCGCAGGGCACCGACGGCAGCAGCCGGCAGGTCGAGGCGCCGCTCGGGGTCGCCCCAGCCCCACCACTTCATCTCGGCGGTCAGCTCGGGTCTCCCGTGGCAGCCGTCTCGAGGCCGGTAAGCGCTTCGTTCAGCGTCCGCCCGATCGCCCTGCGCATCATCGGTGCCCCCAGCCGGGACAGTCCGCGCAGCCGCCGGTCAAGGGACATGGTCACGTCAGTCTCGCCGTCCTGCGGGCTCAGCTTGATCTCGGTGCGGGCACGCTTCACGAAGCGCTCGAACGGGGTGCCCTCGACCGTCTGCTCGAACACGTAGCGCTCGCCGTCGGTCGCCGCCACCCCGTGGTAGTCGGCGCGGACCCCGCGCCCGTCGCGAGTCTCCAGCACCTGGGTCCAGCTGCGCTCGGCGGGCTCGCCCTCGCTGACATTCTCAACGCGCTGCGTGTTCGGCCACCAGCGCGGCAGGTGGTACGGGTCCGTGACCACCGCCCACAGCGCGCTCGCGGGCGCGGCGATGTGGCGCCTGCGCACGACGCGTGGCACGGGCCGGCTTTACTCCTCGCCGGTCAGCTTCCGCAGATCGCGGACGAGCAGCATGTGGGTGAGGTTGTTGCAGGCGGCGGCGAGGCTCTCCAGGTTCTCGAGCGCCTCGCGGCGGGTGTTGTGGTTGGAGGACTGGAGCGCTGCCCCGACGACGGCTTCGAGCAGCTGGGCCTCGCGGTCGGCCGCCGTTCGCAGCACCTTCAGGTTGCGGCCGCCGACGCCGAAGCGGGCGAGCTCCGCGCTGGCCTGGACGATCTCGCGGTCTGTGTCGTCGTAGAACTTCGTTCCCTCGAGGGCCTCCGGCTGGACGAGCCGCCAGTCCTCGAGGTCCTTGATCAGGTCGGGGGCGACGCCGGTCACGTCGACGAGCTCCTCGAGCGACATCCGCGAGCCCTTGCCCGCCTCGACGGTGGCAGCGCGGCGCAGCGCGGCGCCTGTGCGCTCCTCGCGAGCGCCGGCGGCGAGCTCCTGTCGGATCACCCGCAGGGGCAGGAACTCATCGCGCTGCATCCGGAGGATCGTCCGGAGGCGCTCGACGTCGGCCTGGCTGTAGAGGCGGTAGCCCCCGGGGGTGCGCCGCGGCGAGAGCAGCTTCTGGTCCTCGAGGTAGCGGATCTTCGAGATCGAGATGTCCTCGAACTCGCGCCCGAGAATCTTGGCGACCGCGCCGATGGTGAGCGCCTTGCGGTTCGAGGGCGCTCCGTCGGAGGCGCCGTCCGTGGCGTGCCTGCGGTCGAAGGGTGTGGACGAGGCTTCCATGGTCACTTCTCCAGGTAGCTCAGCTTGTATTTGCCGATCTGGATCTCATCTCCGTCGGTCAGCTGATGGGACTCGATCCGGCGCCGGTTGACATAGGTGCCGTTCAGCGATCCAAGGTCGTCGATGTAGAGGCCGTCCTTGCGGCGTACCAGCAGCGCGTGGTTGCGCGAGACGGTCACGTCATCCAGGAAGACGCCCGCATCCGGAGTGCGGCCGATGGAGATGCGCTCGTCGTCGAGCGTGAAGCTCTCCCCCGCGCGGCCGCCGCCCGAGCGGATCACCAGAGCCGCCCCGTGCCTCTCGACGACCTCGTCGATGTCGACCTGGTGCATCTCGCCCGACTCGTCGACCGTGTAGGTCATCGTCGTCGGCTCGTCCTTCCCCTCCGGACGGGAGAGGTAGGCGCCGCACTTCTGGCAGTAGTTGGCCCCCTCGGCGTTGACGAACCCGCACTCGGGGCAATGGATCGCCACGATTGACCCCCTGTCTAGGTCGGAGGCTTGGTCGGGGGTTCTGAGCGGCCTGCGAGGATCTCGCTCAGCCGCTGCACGTCGTCGCCCTTGATGAGGGTCCCGCCCTCGGGGCGATTCTCACGCAGGCGGTTGACCAACTCCGCCCTCAGAATGTCGATCTGCCCGTGGAGGAGCCGGCGCCGGTACGACACCTCATGCTCCTCTGCGGTCAGATTGTCGATCAGTTCCTTGAGCTCTTCGTCGCTCATGGAGCCAATGTCGGGAAAGGTCTCGTCGTCCAACGAACTCCTCCAGTTTCGGTCTGGGGCGGGGATTATAGGTACGAACGCGCAGTCTCAACCGCGGCTTGAGTGTTTTGGCTACGCAGTTGCAATCTGGCGCATCCCGTCTCGGATGTAGGCGATGGTCCCGAGGATCCCGAGGACGACGCCGACGATCAGCATGGCGTTCCACACCCAGCTCTCGGAGACCATCGCGAAGAAGATCGAGGCCATCACCGGCCCGACCGCGATCCGCCCCAGCCAGTTGATCTTGAGCTCCCACCCGCGCCGCAGGGCGACCTCCGCGAGGACGGCCGTGATCACCTCTCGCGCGGCGAGGACGGCGAGTGCCCAGCGCGGCAGCAGCTCGAAGTGCCAGCACACCGCGGCGCCGGAGAGGATCGTCAGCCGGTCGACGATCGGATCGAGGATGGCTCCCATCCGGCTGTACTGGCCCGTCGCACGAGCCAGAAAGCCGTCCACGTAGTCGCCCACCGCGATCAGCCAAAAGATCACTGCCGCCGCCGCGCTGCGCCCGTCCCCCGACGAGAACGCCAGGTAGAGGAAGACGGGGAGCCCGGCGAGCCGGATGTAGCCCACCGCGTTCGGGATCGTCCACGGACGGAGGGGCTGCCCCGCCCTGGTCTGGCGAGGCGGCGGCCCGGAGCGATCGAGCCCGAACTGGCGCCGGAACCCGTTTCGCCGCCCCTTACGCAAGGATTGTCCGCGGCTCCGAGCCACCAGGCGAGCATATGGAAGGCAAGGCGAAAACCGGCATCTCACCCACCCGCGCTGAGGACTTCCCTCAGTGGTTCCAGAGCGTGGTCCGCGACGCGGAGGTCGCGGAGCTCGACCACGTCCGCGGCTCGATGGTGATCCGCCCGTGGGGTTACGGGATCTGGGAGCTCATGCAGCGGTCGCTGGACGACGGGATCAAGGAGACGGGCGCCTCGAATGCGTACTTCCCCCTCTTCATCCCCCTGAGCTACTTCGAGGAGGAGGCGAAGCACGTCGAGGGCTTCGCGAAGGAGATGGCGGTGGTCACGCACCACCGGCTCGAGCAGGGACCCGACGGCAAGCTGCACCCCGCCGCTGAGCTTCCCGAGCCGCTGATCGTCCGCCCCACCTCAGAGACGATCATCGGCCGCTCGTTCGCGAAGTGGATCAACTCCTACCGCGACCTGCCGCTGCGGATCAACCAGTGGGCGAACGTGGTCCGCTGGGAGCTGCGGCCGAGGGTCCTGCTCCGCACCACCGAGTTCCTCTGGCAGGAGGGGCACACCGCCCACGCCACCGAGGAGGAGGCCCTCGAGGAGACGCGCCAGATGCTCGGCGTCTACCGCGAGTTCGCCGAGTCCGTACTGGCCATCCCCGTGATCGCCGGGGAGAAGCCCGAGTCGGAGCGTTTCCCCGGCGCCGAGATCACCCTGAGCGATCGAGGCGATGATGCAGGACGGCAAGGCGCTCCAGTCCGGCACCTCCCACTATCTCGGCCAGAACTTCTCGCGAGCGATGGAGATGGAGTTCACGGACGAGGACGGCGAGCGGAAGCTCTGTTACACGACCTCGTGGGGACTCTCCACGCGCATGATGGGCGCAGTGGTGATGACCCACGCCGACGACAACGGCCTGCGGGTCCCGCCTCGCGTCGCTCCGAAGCAGGTGCAGATCGTCCCGATCACGCGCGACGATCCCGCGCCCGTCCTCGAGGCCGCCGGGGCGCTGGCGGCCGAGCTGGGCGAGCGGTCGTGGATGGACGCTCCGATCCGCGCCGCGGTCGACTCGCGCGACCGCAAGCCCGCGGAGAAGCGCTGGGAGTGGATCCGCAAGGGCGTGCCGGTCGTGATCGAGATCGGCGAACGCGACATCGAGCAGGGCGTGGTGACGATCACGCGCCGCGACGACGAGAGCCTCTCCCGCGACGCCGTCCCGCGTGACGGCGCGGCCGAGGCGGTCGTGGGCGTCCTCGGCGACATCCAGCTCGGGCTCTTCGAGGAGGCCAGCAAGCGACTGCGCGAGCGGACCCGCGACGACATCACCACGCTCGAGGAGTTCCGGGAGTTCTTCTCCGGCGACGACACGGAGTCCGGCGGCTTCGTCAAGGCGCCCTGGAGCGAGGACCCCGAGACCGAGAAGACGATGGGGGAGCTCGGCGTGTCCGTGCGCTGCATCCCCTTCGACGAGCAGCTGCCTCCCGATGCGCGCTGCGTGATCACCGGCGGCCCGGCGAAGGTGATGGCGATCTTCGCGAAGGCGTACTGAGCGCCGAGCGGGTCGCACCCGGGCTTTCTAAGAGGACTCTCACCGAGCGCCACGCCTGGGTAGGTGTTCAACCCGTAGTTCGGATCCGTAGTCGCCCCTGATGCCGCTCCGGGCTGCTGGGCAGAGGCTTCATCCATGATGGGCGCGCTCATCAACCTCAACGGGCCCGCTCACTACATCCACTGGCACTTCTTCCAGATGTCGGTGGCGAACGTCGTGGTGATCGTGCTGATGATCGTCGTCTTCATCGCGGCGATCCTGATCCCCTTCCCCAAGCGGGAGATCGAGGAGTGAGCCCCGCAGAGGAGAAGCGGATGTGGACCGAGCGTGTCCGTTCCCGCGCCGTTGGCGCCCTCCCGCCGGAGAAGCTGCTTCCCGATCGGCAGCCCGCCTACGTGTCGTCGTGGATCTACGTCTTCGGCGTCGCCACGATCGCGGCGCTGATCGTCGTCATCGGTTCCGGCGTGATCCTCGGCCTCAAGGGCCCAGCCTGGTGGCACGAGTCCGGCGTCGGGAAGTTCTTCAACAGCATCCACCTCTGGGGCGTGGAGGTCTTCTTCTTCACGATGGTCGTGCACCTGTGGGGGAAGTTCTTCATGGGGGCGTGGCGCGGCGGGCGCGCCTGGGTCTGGGTGACCGGCGCGGTCCTCTTCCTGGTCTCGATCGGCACTGCGTTCACGGGATACCTCTCGCAGCAGAACTTCGACTCGCAGTGGATCGCCAGCGAGGGGAAGGACGGTCTCAACTCGGTTGGGATCGGCGCCTTCTTCAACGTCATCGACTTCGGCCAGATGTACACGTGGCACGTCATCCTGCTGCCGGTCGCCGTGGTGGCGATCGTCGCGGGGCACGTGCTGCTCGTCCGCAAGCACGGCGTGGTGCCGCCCTACGCGGCGAAGGTTGCCGCCGCGCCGGCGGCGGAGGAGACCGGGTGAGTCCGCGTAAGCCCAGGCCCGCCCCACTCGAGTCGAAGGATTGGGAGGGCCCGTACATCCGCTACGACCTGGTCAAGGAGTTCGTCGTAGCCCTGGCCGTGATCGTTGCGCTGGTCGTGGTGCTCGCGATCCTCTTCTCCTCGCCCGATGACAAGCCGGTCACGATTCAGCAGTGGGCGAGGACCGATCCCGGGGACTTCGTCGCCACCGCCGTGACGGAGCTCGACGGCTCGAGCGAGGTCGCTGCATACGGCGCTCCGTATACCCACACGCCGGACACCGGACAGAAGATCGGCCCGCTCAACCTGCAGAGCGCGGCCGGCGTCCATTTCCCGATCAACACCAGCGAGGACTTCGTGCTGAACCCGCTGCGCAGCATTCCTGGCGACGCGGCTCTGACCAAGGCGCTCCAGGAGTATCAGGCGGCGCCCCCGGCCCAGCAGAAGGCCTGGACCGACGCCTACACGAAGGGGCTCGACGGCGCTACATACCCCGCCGGGATCCCGCAGCTGCCGCCCGGCGACTACGGGCCGGTCGCGCCGATGATGGCCTCCCTGGCCGGCCTGGCCGCCACGGGCGGCCTCGACGGCGCCCTGCTCAACGCGAATCAGTTCTACCAGACGAACTACACCAAGCCGCTCCTGTTCCTCTCGGGCGGCGGTTACTTCGAGAGCCGAGCCGAGGATCAGCATCTGCTCGGCACGCAGTGGGGAATGATGAACGAGACGGGCAGCTATCCGGGTCAGGTCTGGCTCTGGCTCTACACGTTCTGGTACCAGGTCGCCCCGTTCAACACATCGGAAAACGCGGACGCACAGGTCTGGGCGCTGATGATGCTGCTGTCGCTGGCCTTCATCTGCATCCCGGTGATCCCCGGACTGCGAAGCCTGCCCCGCCATCTCGGGGTTCACCGGCTGATCTGGCGGGACCACTACCGGCGGGTGGAGGGCGGCGGCTGACGCCTTGTCTCGTCGCCCAGCGTGATGAGCCACGAGGTCCCACAGGACAGGCACCCGACCATCGCTCCGTAGCGTGTGTAGGTCATCAGACGCAGATTCATCGGGTTGGTGTGAGTGCACATCCTGCGGAGATGATCTCCTCCGTAGGGCGTCCCGAAAAGCGTGCGAACTACCCCAAGTGGCGCGTGCGGACTACTCCCGTGGTGCCGGGGGAACTACGGATCGCGGGGTGGTTCCTAGGTGCGGGTGAAGCGTCGTCCCGCCGTGGGCGACGCTTCCTCGTCCAGGCTGACGCGCTTGCCGTCCTTGATGGGCTGGAGGAAGTCGTCGGGCTCGGTCTCCGAGGCCGCGGCCTCCATCTGGGCGATACGCTCGGGAGTCAGCTCGCCGGCGTTCTCCTCCTCGATCTTCGCCAGCCAGTCCGCGCCCTCACGCGACTTCTCCTCGTCGACGTGGATCTTGCCGCGATCGAGTGACTTGTCGATCTCGGCGAAGAGGGCATCCACCAGCTCGCCCTGCTTCACCTTCCGCAGGGGCTTGCCGTGGGCGAAGATCAGGCCCTCGTCCTTGGCGCCGGTGATCCCGAAGTCAGCGTGCGAGGCCTCGCCGATGCCGTTCACCGCGCAGCCGAGCACAGCGACCTCGACGGGCTCCGTGTAGGCCTCGAGCCGTTCCTCGATCTCGGCGACCACGGTGTCCATGTCGAACTGCAGGCGGCCGCAGGTCGGGCAGGCGATCAGCACGGGACCGCGCTCGCGGAGCTGCAGGGCCTTGAGGATCTCCCAGGCAACCTTGACCTCCTCCTCGGCGTGGAAGGTCGAGAGACTGATCCGGATGGTGTCCCCCACACCGTCGGCCAGCAGCGTTCCCAGGCCGACCGAGGACTTGAGCGACCCCGACCACTTGGTCCCGGCCTCGGTGATGCCGAGGTGGATCGGATAAGGGACCTTCTCGGCGAGCAGCCGGTTCGACGCGATCGTGTTCGGGACGTTCGTGGACTTGATGGAGATCTTGAAGTTCTCGAAGTCGAGCCGCTCCATCAGCTCGACGAACTCGACGCCGGCCTGGACCAGGGCCTCGACGGAGTTCTCGCGCTCGAGCTCGTGCAGGTGCTTGGGCAGCGAGCCGGAGTTGACGCCGATCCGCATCGGCACGTTCTTCGCGGTGGCCTTCTCGGCGACCTCGGCGACCTTCTCGGGGCCGCCGATGTTGCCCGGGTTGAGGCGGATGCAGTCGGCGCCGGCGTCGATCGCCTTCAGGGCGAGGGTGTGGTTGAAGTGGATGTCGGCGATCACCGGGATCGGCGACTGCTTGACGATCGTCTTCAGCGCCTCGACGTCCTTGTCGCGGGGCACCGCGACGCGGACCAGGTCGGCCCCCGCCTCGGCGACCGTGCGGATCTGCTCCATGGTCGCCTCGAGATTGGCCGTCTCGGTCTTGCACATCGTCTGCACGGCGACGGGTGCGCCGCCCCCGATGGGGACGTCGCGCACGAAGATCTGGCGCTTCGAGGCCACGGGCACAGGGTAGCCGTGGGGCCGATTTCGCGGCGTTTCGCAATCCGGGAAAGCGCCATCCGTAATCGCGTATTGCACCGTCCGGCGCGATCTGAGATGATCGCGGCGTTCCAGGGAGCTACGGAGGGAGAAGGAATGAATCGCCGCCTCACTCGATTTGCGCTCGCGACCGCGCTGACTGTCACGGGCGCCATGGCAGTCGCGCCCCGCCGCCGCGGCCGACACGGTGATCATCGGCAGCACGCTCGGCCAGCAACTACGACGGCGGGGTCAGCACTGGGCCGAACGTCAGCGTCCAGCTCTCGTTCGACCCGGCGACGAGCACCAACCCCGTCGTCTCCCCGGCCAACGGCGTGATCACCGACTGGAAGGTGAAGAGCGCCGACGACGGGGCCGTCTACACGCTCAAGGTCCTGCGACCGAACGGACCGGTCAGCCTCGTCCCGCCACCAACACGAACTTCACGGCGATTGCATCCGTGCAGGCTCCATCGCCGTCCCGACCGGGACCTTCGCCGGCGACCCCGACGGGCGTGATCTTCGACTACCCGGCCTCGCTGCCGATCAGCAAGGGCGACTACATCGGCGATGCTCAGCGCCGGTGGGGGAGCCGATCACGACGTGCCGCAGGCACACGACGAACGGTCTGCCGCAGAGTACGTTCGCCAACAACTTCACGCGGTCTGCCCACGGACGGCACCGTCGGCCAACCTCCTGGCAGACGAGCAGCACGATCTCCTGCTCCAGGCGACGATCAAATTCACTGCCGCCGGGTAGCTCCCCCGTGCAACCCGGCCGGGAACGTCCAAAAGCCCAAGTGCGAAAAAAGCGAAGAAGCAACTCGGCCGAGATCGCCAAGAAGAAGTGCAAGAAGAAAAGGAAGAAGAAGTAGTTGGCCTCAAGCCTCGAGGAGGAGTGATGAGGAGAAGCGGCATTTCGTTTGCGGTGTTGGCCGCCATCACGTCGTCGCTGGTGGTCGCGGCGAGCGCGCAGGCGACCTACCACGAGAACTTCATCCGCGAGGTCCACGTGGGCAACGGCGGTCAGCGGTGACTACGTGGAGCTTCAGGCGTATGCCGCCGGGCAGAACTTCGTCGCCGGGAAGCACATCGTCACCTACGACGGTGGCGGCGGCCCGGCGACATCTTCCGACTACACGATCCCGAGCAACGTCGCCAACGGCGCAAACCAGGCGACCATCCTGATCTCCGATGGTCGGCGTTCCGGGAGCCGACTTCACTGCCGGCACCGGACCGGGACCTGGGAATCTCGACGTGGACAACACCGGCGGAACCGTCTGCTACACGGACAGCGCGATCACGCAGCAACCTCGATTGCGTCGCCTTCAAGGGCACCATGAACCCAGTCACCGTCCCGGCGGGGCCAACTTCGGCTCCCCGTTCGCCCTGCCCGGGATGAACCTCGACGGCCAGTCGTTGATTCGCACGATCTCCCGCGGCTGCCCGACGGCGCTGGACACCGCTGACGACACCAACAGCGCTGCCGACTTCACGGTGGGCACCGGGACCCCGCGCGGCAATTCCGTGGCACCGACGGAGACCCTCTGTGCACCTGCTCCGGCGACGAAGAAGAAGTGCAAGAAGCACAAGAAGTCGAGTGGGGGCGCCTACTCGGCGAAGAAGCCAAGAAGTGCAAGAAAAAGAAGAAGCACCACTAACAGCGCGCACTCGGCCAAGGAAGAAGCAAGTGCAACAAGTGGAAGTAGCTACGCTCCCGCCTGCTGGAGCTTCTCCTCCAGCCCGCTGACGCCGTCCGAGCCGTCCACTCGGATTCGCTTCAGCGTGAACATCTCGCTCTCGTCGGCGAGGCCCTCGTCGGTCGTGGTCGCGCCCAGGTAGCCGGCGGCGCGCACGGCCTGGATCGCCTGGGCGTCGTACTGGCCGGCCGGGTAGCAGAAGAAGTTGACCGGCTGGTGGAAGCGCTGCTGGAGCATCTTGCGCGACCCGCCCACCTCGCGCTGGAGCTGCGCGCCGCTCGCCCGCGAGACGTCGAGGTGGTTGATCGTGTGGGAGTCGAGCTCCCAGCCGTCCTTGATCAGCTGCTCGACCATCGCCGGAGTCAGCTCGGCGTCAGGCTGGTCGATCCGGCCCGCGATCAGGTTGAGTACCCCCGGCCAGCCGAGCTTGCGGAGCTCCGGCCGGGCGTAGACGTACTGGCCGCGGTAGCCGTCGTCGAAGGAGACCACGATGGGCTTCTCCGGGAGCTTGCCGTCCGTGAACCAGGCGTCGTAGACCTGGTTCAGGCTGACGCCGGTGTAGCCCTGCTCCTCGAGCATCTCCATCTGCTGGTTGAAGGTCTTCGGATCGACGTAGAGCTCCGGCAGCTGCGCGCTCGAGGGCGGGGCGACGATCACGTGGTACATCAGCACCGGGACGGGCGATTGGCTCTGGACGAGCGCTCCGGTGTCCGGCGGCGGCCCCAGTCCGCCCGGGCTGAGCTTCGGTCCCCCTCCCCCGCCGGATTTGCCCGCCGTCGCGTTGGATGCCGAAGTGCCGCTCCCGCCGCCGCCCGAGTCGTGGCCGGCGCCGCACGGCCACGCCTGCCCCCAGGCGAGCAGGGCTACGACGGCCAGCACGTTGCGGCGACGCCTGCCCACCCTGCGTCGCCGCTCCGCCTCGCGACGGGCGTCCCGCGTGTTCCGCTGTCCCTCCAAGCCGGGCTAGCCCGAGTAGAGCGCCTCGATCTCCTCGGCGTACTTCTCGTCGATGGGCTTGCGCTTCAGCTTCATGGTCGGGGTGAGCTCGTCGCCGCCCGGCTCCCACTGGTTCGGGAGGATCGCGAACTTCTTGATCTGCTCGACGCGCGCCATCTTGGCGTTCGCCTGATCGACGGCCGCCTGGATCGCCTCCCGGGTCTCCTCCTCCCCGCCAGCTCCTCGATGGACTTGCCCTCGAGGCCGTTCTGGGAGGCCCAGACCGGAGCGAAGTCCGGGTCGAGAACGATCAGCGCGGTGTTGAACGGGCGGCCGTTGCCGATCGCCGCCGCCTGGCCGACCAGCGGGCTCGCCGTCTTGATGTGCGATTCGATGTTGGCCGGCGACATGTTCTTGCCGGCGGCGCTGATGATCAGCTCCTTCTTGCGGTCGACGATCTTCAGATAGCCGTCCTCGTCGATCTCGCCGATGTCTCCGGTCCGGAGCCAGCCGTCGTCGGTGAAGGCCTCGTCGTTCTTCTCCGGGAGGTTCCGGTAGCCGGGCATCACGCAGTCGGCCTTGACCAGCACCTCGCCGTCGTCGTCGAGCCTGATCTCGACGCCGGGCGTGGGTGGCCCGACGGTTCCCAGCTTGATCTTGTCCGGCGGATTGATGGTCCCGAGCCCGCAGGTCTCCGACATGCCCCAGAGCTCGCCGATCGGGATGCCGATCGCGTGGAAGAACTCGAGGACCTCGAGTGGAGTCGGCGCGGCGCCGACGTTGACCGCCAGGGCCTCGTCGAGGCCGAGCTGGCGAGCGGAGGCCAGAGAAGAGCTGCTCCTCGGCCTGGGCCGCCGCCTCGGCGACATCGGCCGGCACCTCCTCCCCGGCCTGCTCGGCGCGCACCTTCGCGAGTGAGGCCTCGAGCCCCTTCTGGGCCGGGACGCGCTGCTTCTCGGGCAGGCTCGCCAGCATGGCCTCGAGACCGGCCTTGAGCTTCTCGAAGATCCGCGGCACGGCGAAGAACCAGGTCGGCTTCACCCTCGGGAGGTACTCCGCGATCCTCCTTGGATCGGCGCAGATATAGACCGCGAGGCCCTTGGTGATCGGCAGGTAGTAGTGGGCGTTTCGCTCGGCCACGTGTGCGGCCGGCAGCCAGGAGATCACCTTGCCGCCCCGCTCGGGGAACTGGATCAGCTCGTCCGCCGTCGCGACCGCGAACAGCAGGTTGCGATGGGTGAGCTGGACGCCCTTCGGCGGACCGGTCGTGCCCGAGGTGTAGATCAGCGTGAGGAGGTCATCAGGCCCAACCTCCGCGACCGATTCGGCCGGATCGAAGTCCGGGTCCATCTCCATCAGCTCGTCGAGGGTGTGGTCGCCTGCCCTCGCCGTCGACCACGATCACGTGCTCGAGGTCGGGCAGCTCCTTCCGCGCCTCGTTGAACCGCTCCAGGTAGGCGCTCTCGATGATCGCGATCCGGGCGCCGGCGTCGGAGACGCACGTACTGGATCTGCTCCGGGGCGAGGGTCTGGTAGATCGAGAACGGGACCGCCCCCAGCGAGACGGCCGCCAGGTCGCTCGGGATGAACTCCCAGCGGTTGCCGAGCATCAGGGCGACGGTGTCTCCCTTCTTCACCCCGAGCTTGGCGAGTCCGCCGGCGATCCGGTGGACCTTTTCGCGGAGCTCGTTCCAGTTCAGCTCCACCTCGCGGCCTTCGTCCCGGATCGCGAGCTCGTCCCCGAGGCGATCGGCCTGGGCGTAGAACGCCTCGATCAGGTTTCGCGGCAAGAAGCTCGGGCGCATCTCCGCCCGCTCGAGTAGCGCTCAGAAGTCGTGACCTCCACAGGCAGCTCTCCTCTCCTCCGTAGAACTGAGGGAAAACGCTACACCAGGAGCGCTGCTCCGCTAGCGGACGTGGAAGCCCGATCCGGACAGTCGTCCGATGTCGTTGGTCAAGCCGATCACGAAGAGCGCCAGGATCAGCAGGAACCCGATCGCACTCGCGCGCTCGATCACGCTGAACGGGACCCGGCTTCCCCTGACCTTTTCGACCAGGCTCCAGAAGATGTGGCCGCCGTCGAGCGGCAGGAACGGGAAGAGGTTGATGATCGCCAGCGAGAGACTGATCACGGCGAGCAGCGTGAGCGCCTCGCGAGCGCCGAACTCGATCGTCTGATGCGCAACATCGCTGACACCCACCACCCCCGAGAGCTGCTTGCGCTGCTCGGGTTCGAAGATGCGGGCGAAGGTCGAGACGGTCTTGGTGGTCACTTCCCACATGAAGCTGATCGAGCGGCCCGCCGCGGCGGGGACCGAGAGGTTCTCGGGAACGAATCCGCCCTCCCCAAAGCCGAAACCGACCCGGTAACGGCCGTTCGGATCACCCTCCTTGAGGGCGGGCGCGTTGGCGTCGTAGAACGGCGTCAGCT
>CAVZEM010000005.1:0-317163 GCA_963774305.1 uncultured Solirubrobacterales bacterium
GAGAGCGGGATCACCAATCGGGGGAACTGGGCCTTGCGGACGATTTGCTCGCGGGCCACGACCGAGGTGACGGACCGCTGCGTCGCCTCGGCGAAGACGGTGAACAGCATGACGTTGAGCAGCAACAGCGCCGGATAGTCCTTGACCGAATCACCAAATCGGAAGATCTGCGTGAAGACCGCCAGCAGGATGCCGAACATCAGGAGCGGCCGGATCAGAGACCACGCGTATCCGAGGACGGTGCCGTGGAAGGTGAGCTTGAACTCGGTCACCGCCATCACCCAGAGCAGGGTGAGGAAGCGGCGCAGCCCGCCACCGACCGGGGAGGGCCCGGGCACCGGGCGAAGTTCGACGGTGGCTTCCGACCTCACCGGCTCGAGTGCCTCGGCTCGCGAGCTCATTTCGTGACGTCCGCCCCGTTCCGCTCGACCCGTACCCGATGGGCGAGCTGCAGCATCCCGCCCCGGCGATCCTCGCCGCTGATCCGCAGGCGGAGCGGCTCCGGCCCGCGGTCGAGGTCGTGCTCAACGCCGGCTTTCGCGAGCCGGTAGGCGAGCCGGTACTCACCCGGTTCCAGCAGCCCTCCCTCCAACTCGACCCGCACCGTCGCCCGCTCGCCCGCGGCGAGCGCCGGCATCTCATCGTCTCCCACCCGCAGGCTCGAAACCCGCGCCTCAGCGGGATGCGTGAGGAGATCGAGCTCGAGCTCCAGCGAGTCGACCTGCTCCCTCGCGTACACCGTCGCGCAGAGCGCGAATGCCTCATCCTGTCGGACGGCCTGAGTCGGGCGACCGCTGGAGTCCGCGATCCACGCGGCCGAGATCCCCGCGGGTCCCTCGCTGCTCATGCCGGCGTGCTTGGTCGGGAGGATGACTTCGACGAAGCGCTCTGTGACCTGCTCGGGATCTCCGACGATGTCCGCGACTCCCTCCTCGATCAACATTGCGCGGTCGCAGTGGCTCCTCACGTCGTCCATCTCGTGGGTGACCAGGACGATCGCGGTGCCTCGGATCTTGAGCTCCTTCAGCGAGGCGATGCATTTCTCCTGAAACGCGAGGTCGCCGACGGCGAGCACCTCATCGACCAGCAGCATGTCGGCGTCGACCTGGAGCATCATCGAGAAGCCAAGCCGGACCTGCATCCCAAACGAGTAGTTCTTCAGCTTCAGGTCGGTGTAGTCCCAGAGCTCGGCGTAGTCGATCACCTGGTCGAAGCGGGAGCGGGCCTCCGAGCGGGTCAACCCCATCATCACGCCGTTCAGCAACACGTTGTCGCGTGCGTTCAGCTCCGGGTTGAATCCGACCCCGAGCTCGATGAAGGGCGCGAGCCGGCCCGCGATGCGGATGCTGCCTTCATCCGCCTGGTAGATCGAGGCAAGCAGCTTCAGGAGGGTGCTCTTGCCGCCCCCGTTGCGCCCGATCACCCCGAAGAACTCTCCCTTGGCTACGTCGAAGGAGATTCCCCGCAGCGCCTCCAGGCGGGTCGCGTCGCCCCGCAGCCAGCTCCTCGGGTGGAGCGCGCGCTCCTTGATGGTCGTCTGCCGCTCGCGCGGGATCGTGAACGATTTCCTGACGTCGCGCACTTCGATGGCCGGCAGCGCCCCGCCGGCCGGTTCGCGCTGGGCCTGGTTCACCGCGGATCCTCCCGCGCGGACAGGTTCGCGTACGCGGGCGGGACACTGGCGTCGCGTGGCAGCACCCGCCCCGGCCTGCTGCGGCCCAGCGTCCAGAGGGAGATCGCCCGTCGCCGGAGGAGCGCGTACGCATAGAAGAGCTCGCGGTCGAGGGTCTCGTTGTGTCCCCAGAGGCGGCGCACGCGCCGGCCGAGGAGCCAGAACAGCCCGGTTACGCCGCTATCGGCCTGCAGGATGCGCCGGACGACGCGGCGCTTGGCCCGATCCATCCGCTCCCAGCAGCGCAGCCGCAGAACCTGGGCGAAGAGCAGCTGCTGGTACCAGTTGTAGTAGTAGACGATTCGCGAGCCCCCGCCGGGGTGTCGGAGGCGATCCAGCAGGTGTTGCCGGATGGGCCGCGGCCGTTTGTTTGCGGTCGCGTGCCCGATGACGGCGCCGGTGTGCTGAACGTAGTCGTAGAGCGGCTCCTCCAGGTATGCGATCCGCCCGCGCGCCAGGGCGACGATCGCGAGCCAGTGATCATGAAAGGCGTCCGCCAGCTTCACCGGGAAGGGGAGCACGTCATCAAGCAATTCGCGGCGGAACAGCGCCGCCGCTCCGGTGACCGAGTTGGCGAGCACCAGTGAGCCGAAGTTCGTGTGATTGTTCCGGCGCGCGGTCCAGTAGGAGGAATGGATTAACTTGCCGGCGGGGTCGACCACGCGCGCGTCGCTGTAGATCAGCTGCGCGTCGCCCATCTCCAGGATCAGGCGCTCGAGCTTGTTCGGATGCCAGTAGTCGTCCTGGTCGCAAAGGGTCACGTAGTCGGCGGACTGGGGCGCCATGGAGAGCGCCCGCTCGAAGTTGCCGTAGAAGCCGAGCCGCGATTCGCTTCGGGCGAGCACGAAGCGCCGGTCTCCCTCGACCTCACGCTCGAGGTTCGCGAAGGAGTCCGCGTCCGATGCGTCATCGCTGATCACGCAGACCCAGTTGGAGTGGCTCTGCTGTCGGATCGAGTCGAGCTGCCGGCGCAGGAGCGCCGGGGGCGGGTTGTAGGTCGCCAGGCAGATCGCGACGGCGTGGCGAGCTCCGTCCGCGAATGAAGGAGGGGGAACCTCCGGAGGGACGAGGTCGGGCCGAAGCAGAACCGATCCGACCTGCGCCTTCGCCTCCCCTCCATCCTCGAAGGTCAGCACCAGGCTGACCGGCGCGTCCTCCACCCGTTCGAGCTGGGCGATCGAGGCCAGCCCTACGAAGCCGCTCCGGAACGCATGCCCGTTCTCGCCGTCACCGTTCGCGCTTTCGGTGAAGACGTCCCCTCTGGGCATGCGCAGGTGATCCACCGGCTGATGGCGGTTGCCGACCGCAACCTCCAGGCGCCGGGTGCGGCGACTCGGGTGGTAGCAGTAGCCGGCGATCGGGAAGGCGGTCCCGCGACCCACGGCGATCTGCTCCGGTGGCCCGATGTCGAGGCCTGCGCGAACGCCTTCGGGGGTGATGACCCTCACGGCGCCGCAGTATGGCAGCGGCCGATCCGCTGGAAATCCCCAAGAACTGCGTAGAACGAAAGCCCGGCCACCCTGGCTCGACGGGGGTCCGGCGGCTAGTCTCGCGACCGTGACGCCAACCGTCGAGTCCCGCTCGCCGCCGACGCGGCTTCAGCGCTTTGGCGATCTCGCCGCCCGCGCCAGCACGATGCGCCCTGCCGACCCGAGAGTCCGCCGAGGCCTTCACGCGGCGGTCGCGACCGCGGTGGTGGCCGGTGCCGCCCTGGCCGTCATCGCCGCGGTGGGCGATTTCCCTAGCGTCTCCTGGCGCTTTCGTCCCGCGGCTCTCGCCCTGGCGGTGGTGGGCTTCGGGGTCAGCCTTCTCTCGGCCGCGGAGATCTGGCGTCGCATCCTCGCCGCGCTCGGCTCCCGCCTCGACGCTCGCCGCAGCATGGCCATCTGGTTCGTCTCCGGACTGGGACGCTACGTGCCGACCAGCCTGCTGTTGCCGGTCCTGCGCACAGCGATGGCGGAGCGGGAGGGAGTCTCCGGCCGCATCACCCTCGCGAGCATGGTGTACGAGATCGGCCTGTCCTCGACCGCGGCGCTCGCCATCGGCGCCTACTTCGTCGTCGACCTGCCGAGCCTGAGCGGGTCGCCCGGCCGCTTCCTGGTCGTTGCTCTGCCGATCGTCGGGCTGGTCGTCCTCCAGCCCCGCTACTTCCACTCCGTCGCCGACAGGGTGCTGGTCCGTCTCGGGCGTGATCCCCTACCGGCATCGCTGTCATCGGCGCGGGTCCTCTCACTCGGCGCCCTGTTCGGTGTGACCTACCTGCTCGCCGGACTCAGCCTTTACGCGCTCGCCCAGTCGATCTATCCGGTGGGCATCGGCGATCTCGCTGTGGTCGTCGGTGCCTTCTCCGTTGGCACGGCGCTGTCGCTGATCGGCCTGGCACTGCCCGGAGGCCTGTTGGCGCGGGAGGCCGGAATCGCCCTCGCCCTCTCCCCGGTGATGCCCGCGGCCCCCGCGATCGCGATTGCGGTGCTCGCGCGGATCGTTCAGCTCATGCTGGAGGTCCTCGGCTCGGTGGTCTGCCCCGTGCTCGCTCGGCGCGTTAGCGGGTGAGCACGGTGATCGACCCCCACGAATAGGGGATCGCGGTACGCCGGTAGTCCGGGTAGGCCGACTCGAACATCCTCACCTCCGGCAGGTTGGGATACACAGCGACCACCGCCTGGACCTCGGAAAGGTGCTGCCTGTAGTAGTCCAGGAAATCGCCGAGCAGCCGTTCGTTCATCGCCATCGTTTGCGGCTCGAAATAGATCGGGGCGGGGTTGAGGTCGGCCAGGAAGTAGGCCGCGCCAGGCATCATCGGGTCGATGAAATTGGCCACGTAGACTCGCCGATCGCCGACCACCCGGTGGAGGTCGTTGAGGATCGACGCGAACTCGCGCATCGAGACGGGGAAGTGGTAATTGGTGCAGCACCACTGGCCGTCCCTGCGCAGCACGGGGCCCAACCTTGTCGCGGCGACCGAATTGGGATCGGCACGCTCCCAGGAGGTGGCCGGGCTGTGGTACGAGAACCGCTCCAGCGGCCAGCCCGCTCGGTTGCCGATGTTCTGGATCTGGGTGAGCGGGAGCATCGCCAGGGGGATCACGGCGAGCGCGACGGCGCCCAGCGCACGCCGCCGTCCCGAGGTGACCCCGAGCAGCCTCGGCAGGTACGCGATGGCCAGGACAAGCGCGACGGGTGCGGCGAGCATCGTGTTGACCAGATGGGCTGAGTCCGACCGCAGGAGCGAGCCGCCGTGGATGACGCACGCGGCCACCAGCGCGGATACCAGGAGCACTCGCTCCTGCGACCAGCCCCTGGCGATCCGCAGGGGGTGCAGGCAGACGAGCGACAGCAGGCAGAGGGCTCCGAAGAAGAAGGGAGTAGGAAGTAGACGTGTCCCCATTGGCCGGCGAATCCGCGGTAGTAGACGGTGTCGCTGTAGCCGGCCGCCACCGCGGGGGGAATGAGGTAGTAGAGCTGGAGGAAGCGATCCAGATCGCCGTCGGCCGCGTAGAAGGCGAATACCGCGACGGCCACCGCCGCGAAGCCGAGGGCGACGTGGCCGACGCTCCGGAGGACCCGAGACGCGGGCACCGTCGCGCTCGCCGCGAGCAGCAGCGCCAGGGTTCCCAGCACAAGCACGCCGCCGACGAGGTTCTCCTGAGAGACGTAACAGCTGATTCCCCACAGGGCGCCGAGCCCAACACCAGCCGCAATTGCTCGCCCGCGGCGGGACATCGCCGCGACCGCGGGGAAGAGCATCGCGAGCGAGAACACGCCGATGTAGCGCATCGCGTTGGGCCAGCCCCAGAAGCCCCCCTGCGAGTTGGGAAGCCGATCGACGGCGCCGTCGACCGCGCCGCCCGGCTGGAAGGAGATCATCTGCAGCGTCGGGAAGATCAGGAGCGCGACCAGGCAGGTGATCAGCGCCAGCTTGAAGGGCAGCCGGATGAAGAGGACCACACAGAAGATCGTCGCCGCGAGCCAGTAGAGCAGGACCGTCGACTGACGGAAGTTGACGATGTCGAACCCGAAGACGTGGAGGTACAGGTAGTGCAGAACTTCGGATCCCGGCCCGTACTGGACAGCAGAGGAGCCGATGTACGGCGTCGCTCCCTTGGAGATCGCCTGAACGCCGGCCATCATCGGCGACTCGTGAAGGTTCACCTCGCTCAGCGCCACGTGCCACGGCGGGGCGAAGAAGTAGGCCGCCAATACCAGTCCTGCGCCTATCGCCAGCAGTCGGCGCATCGAGCCGACCGGTGCCGGGCCGGTGACTGGAGCATCACCGGGCGCTGAGGCAAAGGCCGTTCTCATCCAGCCCCGCCAGCTGTCGGGAGAGGCACCCGCCGCCCGCACGAGCTGCGAAACCACGGTCACCACGAGCATGACGCCGAGGGTGCCGAGGGTGAACAGGACTACGACCCAGCGCTTGTCGAAGAACCCGTAGCCGATCCACTGCTCGCTCGGCGGATGCGTGCGAGCGGCGAGCAGGTAGACCGGGACGATCAGCAGCACGAGGACGACCGCGAGCGAGAGCAGCCCGGTGACCGCCGCGCGATCCGATTCTCGCGGGGCGCGGCCCGCACCGGGCGGCGCTGCCAGGCGCAGCCTGTACGCGAGGTAGCCGACGCCGCCCAGCGCGCAGAGCGCAGCCGCCACCCCGCGAACCCATTCGTTGAGGGCCGGCTGGGGGCCCGAGGCCGGCACCACGCTGAGGATCAGCACCGAGGCTCCGGTGGCGATGACCAGCGCGGCAACCGCGATCGGAAGGACCGTCGGCGGGCCGCCCCCGATTGCGGCGATCGCCGACGTGCGGATGTCGCCGACCCGGTGCGAGGCTCTTCGTACCACCGCCTCGACCATCGCTATTCGGGCTTCGTGGCTGTCCCCAGCATGATCAGCCCGAAGCGGTTCTCAAGGCGACCGGCCTCCACGCGGGCAACGAGGTCGGCAAATCGCCAGCCGAACGCAGCCGCAAAGGGCGATGCGAACAGGAAGTTGCTCACCTGAACGTCCACCAAGCCGAGATCGGCGAGTAAGGCTTTCAGGCTGTCTGGCCTGAACTTGTTGACGTGCTGGACGTAGTACTCGACGTCACCGAGCCGGTCGACGACCCGCTCCACCAGCGGCCAGGCGCTGCCGTAGTCGGGTGTGGTCAGGACGAGCTTGCCGCCCGGTCGCAGCCGGCGAACGGCGTCGCCGAGCGTCACCCGGGCCAGCTCGTCAGGAAGGTGCTCGATCAGCTCTATCGCCGTGACCGCGTCGAAGAGCGGCAGCTCGGGCAACTCCTCCAGCGCGCACGCGTAGAACGACCGGTTGGCGCTCGCGTAGACGTCCTTCGCGTACTCGATCTGCGGGGCGGTGATGTCGACGCCGACGGAATCGTGCTGGTCCGCAAGCACGCCGAGAAAGGTGCCGGGGCCACAGCCAACGTCGAGTACGCGGTTGTAACCGGTGACCCGGTCGGCGACACGCTGGAACTTCAGGTGGTGCCACTTGCTCTGGACCCCCCGCCCACGGTTGTAGGCCCGGTCATAGTGGCCGGCCGGAATGGTGGTGTAGTCGAAGGGCTTGTCCAACACGGAAGGTGCCGCGGACGCCTGTCCTTCGATCGTGGCGGTGTTCTTCTCGCCCACTTTGCTCTCGGTACTGGTGGTCGAACTCGAGCCTGCCCCGGCGACGAGCTCAACCTGGGGGCGGTGCCCTCCTCCCAGCGGTTCAGCCACGGGAATCCATTCCCGCCTTGCGCCGAGAGTATAGGCATCGCCCCCAGGCGAACGGCAAGGTCGTAGGGGACACTACCCGGGTGGAAGCGGAACGATCGGAGGCCATGCCCGACGGCTCGGAGTCCCTTCTCGCGGGGTTCTCCGAGGTCATCTTCGATTGCCTGGAGGCAGTCGCTCCCTCGAGCGTGGTCGAGGTTGGAGCCTTCCAGGGCGACTTCACCCGCGAGCTGCTCACCTGGGGCGCCGGCACGGGCGCCCGGGTTACCGTGGTTGAGCCCCTCCCTCAGCCCGGGCTGGTCGAACTCGCGAAGCGCCACCCCGAGCTCGAGCTCATCGAGAGGCCGAGCCTCGAAGTGCTCGGGGAGCTTCCCCCCGCTGAGGCGGTGATCATCGACGGAGATCACAACCACTACACGGTCCTGCGAGAGCTCCGCCTGATCGCCGAGAGCGCGGAAGACCGGGGGTTGCCGCTCGTCCTTCTGCACGACGTCGCGTGGCCGCACGCGCGCCGAGACACCTACTACGAGCCCGAGCGGATCCCGGAGGAGCACCGCCAGCCACTCGTGCGGGATGCCGTGCTGGCGCCAGACGTGGCCGGCGTCGCCGAGCTTGGCCTGCCGTTTCCCTGGGCCGCTGCCCGCGAGGGAGGTCAGGGCAATGGAGTCCTGACGGCGGCCGAGGACTTCGTGCGAGAGAGCGAGGGCCTGCACCTGGCGGTGATCCCGGCCTTCTTCGGGCTCGGGGTGCTCTGGCGCTCGGACGCTCCATGGGCCCATCAGGTCGCCGCGGTGGTGGCACCGCTCGATAGGAACCCCATGATCGAGCGGATGGAGGAGCTCCGAATCGCCGGCATCATGGATCAGATTCGCCTCGCCCACCAGGAGGCGCTGCTGCGCTCGTTCCTCAACTCGGGAGCGTTCACGGTCGCGGAGCGACTCTCCCGCATCAGGCAGCGCGGCGATCCGGCCCTCTCGCGCGAAAAGGTGAGGCGGGTGCTGGGCGACTAAGGTTTGGAGCGGACCAGGCCCTCGCCGAGCTCGCGGCCCGGCGGCTTGCCGCGAATCCGGCGCATCAGGCGCCCGAGCGCACGAAGAGGCGCCGTGATCTGCCAGCTCTTGCTGGCTTGAAGGGCTTCGAAGTCTGCTGCGAGCCGGCTGATGTGTGTCTGGGACATACGGAAGCGCACCCGTGCCGCCGCCAACTCGGCCTCGGCCCGCCGGGCACGCTGCTGCCAGTCCTCTGGAGCGTCTCGGTCGAGGAGGTCGCCCCACTTCTCGGCGACCTTCATATGGGCGGCGATCCATCCATCTGAATCGCCGAGCAGCTCGAGCGGGTGGTGATGGATCACCCGGAGATCGGCTGTGACGACCTTCTTCCCTGCGGACCGCGCCTGCAGGCAGATGTCCAAGTCGTATCCATGAAGGTTGCCAAGGGACTCGTCGAAGCGGAGGTTCCGTATCGCCCACGGCGACATCACGATCAGCACGCCGTCGATCGAGTCGACCTCTCCGGTCTGGGTGTATGACGGGACCTCGTCCGGCCACGAGATCCCAGGGAGCTCGCCTCCACCCAGCTCCTCGAAGTGGTGCGTGTGGCTGGCCCAGGTGACCGCACCCTCCCAGTAGGCGATGCTGCGGATGCCGACCGCGCCGGTGCACCCGACGATCGCGACGTCGGGGTCGGCCAGAGCGCGGTGCGGACTTTCTCGCAGAAGCCGGGGTCGGCGATCTCGGCGTCCTGGTGAATCAGCACGAGCGCCTCGAGCTCTTCGAGCTCGGCGGCTTGGTCGCAAAAGAGGTTGTAGGCGCGGAAGATCGAGTCTGGGCTCAGATACGTGAACGTCTCGGAGTCGCGCTCAGCCGCGCGTCGAATCCCAGGCTCGGCGTAGCGGGTGTAGGTGTCCGAATCCGTGATCGGACAGGCGAAGGCGATCATTTTCCGGACGTCACCCTGCCGAAGGCTCGCGACCAGTCGTCGTAGGTTGTACACGTCGCGCCGCGCGCGTCCCCGCAGTCGTGCAACGGGGTGGCCCAGTACGTCACTCGTCCGAACAGCTCCTCATCAGCGGCCCGGTAGGTATCGCACCAGGCCGGGTCCTGGGTGAGATCGCAGGCGTGTTCGTTCAGGGCGCCTGGCCTGCGCGGTGTGCTCTGCAACCGCCGCGTTCGTGGTGCGCCGGTGACGTAGCTGATCCACATGTACATGCAGTTTGGATGGCGGGCGTGCGAGCTGATCATCCAGTTGTCCGATATTCCGGTGACCCCCTCCTCGGGGATGCCGGCGCTGACCTTGACCCGGTCCTTGAGCAGGGTGTTGACCGTAACCTGCCAAGCCGGACCAACGAGGCTCCGGCCGCTCTCGAACCCGCCAGCATTCTCGGACGAGTCCTTCCAGTAGAGACTGACGTTCGCCCTCTGTTCGCGGAGGACCTCGACTGCGGCGTTGAACTGCCTCCGATCGAGCTCGTAGACGTCGTGGATGCCCAGATCCGGCTGATGGTGGCGCAGGTAGAGGGCGGCGTCGGCGATGTACATGGGGTTGTCGTAGGCGGTCACACCGCCGCGGTATCTCGAGGCCACCGATGGATCGAAGATGACGTCGAGGAGACGGGCTCGTCCTTGGGAATCGACACCTGACTCGGCTTCCAGACGAACAGATTCCGCGAGCCGGCCGATCGGCACCCCGTAGGTGATCCCATCGACCATGTTGTCCGGCAGGTGCTTGATCGTCGGGAAGAGTTGCGAGTAGCTCGAGATCAGGTCGGTGTTGATCGGGGACGCAAGCCGGTCGGCGACCAGGCGGCCGGAGACGTCTCCGCGGGCAGAGACCCCGTCGTACTTCCCGGTCCGCATTAGACGCGACCGCATCGTCGGGCGTCGTCGCGACGGTGCTGGACACCGCACATCCGGTTCGCCGCTCGAAAGGCGTCGCCCAGTCGAGCGACGGGTCCTTGGATCCATCCTCGACGTATCCCGGTAGCGCGACGAGGTTCACCGCTGCCCCTCTCCCGCGCCGAGGTGCTGGAGCTGGCCCGGCGGCGGCTTGCTGGAGCCCCCGCAGGCGGCGAGGGCGACCGCGAGGGCGGCGGCGATGAAGGTGAGGATCGATTTCACGGAGCGGCGAGGCCGGCGACCCTGCCGCGGCCCATCCGAGCGAGCTCGGCCGCGCCCGGCAGCGGCTCGGCGGAGATCACGCCGTAGAAGCTGCGCGGCGCGCCGAAGGAGCTCCTGGTCCCTGACTGTCCACCGCCGCCACAGCCACCCAGCACGGCGGTCGCGAGGGCGAGGAGGGCGAAGCCGCGAAGTCTCAGTGCTCCAGCACCCGCCCGAGGAACTGCTTGGTGCGCGCCTCCGTCGGCTTGTCGATTACCTGCTTGGCAGGTCCCTCCTCGACGATCACACCGCCGTCCATGAAGACGACGCGGTCACCGACGTCGCGGGCGAAGCCGATCTCGTGGGTGACGACGACCATCGTCATGCCCTCCTGGGCCAGGGCGCGCATGACGTCGAGCACCTCCTTGACCAGCTCCGGGTCGAGCGCGCTCGTCACCTCGTCGAACAGCATCAGCTTCGGTTTCATCGCCAGCGCCCGCGCGATCGCCACCCGCTGCTGCTGGCCGCCTGAGAGGCGGGAAGGGTACTCGTCGATCTTGGCCTCGAGACCGACCCGGCGGAGGAGCTCGCGGCCCTCGTTGATGGCCTCCCGCTTGTGGCGGCCCTGGACCCGGATGGGCCCCTCGATTACGTTCCCGAGCGCGGTCATGTGCGGGAAGAGATTGAAGCTCTGGAAGACCATGCCGATCTCGGCTCGCTTGCGGGCGACCTCCGACTCCCGCAGCTCGTAGAGCTTTCCCTTCTTCTGGCGATAGCCGACGAGCTCGCCGTCTACCGAGAGGCGCCCGCCGTCGATGCTCTCGAGGTGATTGACGCAGCGCAGGAAGGTGGACTTGCCAGAGCCCGACGGCCCGATCATGCAGACGACCTCCTTCGGGGCGACCTCGAGCCACAGGCCCTTGAGCACCTCGAGCCGGCCAAAGCTCTTGTGCACGCTCTCGGCTTTCACCATCGGCTCGCTCATGCCGGTTGTGCTCCGGGATCACCGGTGGGCCCTGGTCCTGGGTCGCGACGTCGTCGTGTCGCGCGGTGATGCCACGGAACATCCGCTCGATCAGCGTCGCCGACTGCGCTCCGGGCCCGCCTCGCCCGTAGTGGCGCTCCAGGTAGTACTGGCCGATCGACAGCACGGTGGTCGCGGCGAGGTACCAGATCGAGGCGACGATCAGCAACGGAATCACCTTGTAGTTGACCGAGTAGATCAGCGTGACGCTGTACAGCAGCTCGTTCACGGCGATCACGTAGACCAGCGAGCTGTTCTTCAGCATCGAGATCGTCTCGTTGCCGGTCGGCGGGATGATCACTCGCATCGCCTGCGGGAGCACCACCCGCCGCATCGTCTGACCCTGGGTCATGCCCACCGCCTTGGCGGCGTCGAACTGGCCCTCGTCCACCGAGATGATCCCCGCCCGGACGATCTCCGACATGTAGGCGCCCTCGTTCAGGCCCAGCGCCAGCATGCCGGCAAAGAACGGCGTGATCAGGTTGGTCGCGTTGATGTGGATGAACGAGGGCCCGAACGGGATGCCGAGGCCGATCGTCGGGTAAAGGGCCGCGATGTTGAAGAAGATCAGGATCTGCACCAGCAGCGGCGTACCGCGGAAGAACCAGATGTAGATCCAGCTCACGCTGCTCAGGAGCGGGTTCGGGGACAGCCTCATCAGCGCAAGGATGACGCCGAGGACAACCCCGATTGCCATCGCGAGAACGGTCAGCTCGATGGTGAGTTGGAGCCCATGGAGGATCCGGCTGTCGAACAGGTAGCTCCCGACGACTCCCCACTCGAAGTTCGAGTTCGTCGCCGCCGAGCGGACCAGCGCGACCACGACGACGAGGACGACCGTCGCCGCAATCCATCGACCGGGATGCCGAACCGGAACCGCCTGGATCTCGTCAGGCGGTTCCGGTCCAGTCACATCTGTTGCGCCGGGAGTCGAGGCCACCGGCATTTCGAACTGCTAGCTCATCGCGCCATTGACCTGCGGGTTGGTGATCGCACCGGCCTGGAGACCCCAGTAGTCAAGGATCTTCTTGTAGGTGCCGTCCGCGATCAGCGCCTTCACCGCAGCGAGCACGGGCTGAGTCAGGCCGCTGTTCTTCGGGATCGCGATCCCGTAGGGCTCGGGCGGGAAGGGCCCGCCGCTTACCTTGAACTGGCCATTCGACTGCTTCACGATGTACGCGGCGACCGGCGAGTCCGCCAGCGCGGCGTCCGCTCTGCCGCTAGAGAGCGCCAGGTTGACGCCGTTCTGATCCGGCAGAATCACCCCAGTGACGCCGGGCTTCCCTTCGGCCTTGCACTTCTGGTCCTGAGTGGTGATGTCGTCCTGCTGTGTGGTCCCCTTCTCCGCCGCGACCTTGTGGCCGCAGAGCTGATCCAGCGAGGTGAAGTTCGTCCCACCGCTCGCCTTGACATAGATCGATGTCCCCGCCGTGAGGTAGGTGACGAAATCGACCGTCTTCTCGCGCTCCTTGGTGTCGGTAAACGAGGACATGCCGAGGTCGTACTTGCCAGCCGCCAGCCCCGGGATGATGCTGTCGAACGTCGCGTTCTGGACGGCGCCCTTCAGGCCCATCAGCTCCGCGATGGCCTTTGCCAGGTCGGCGTCCATTCCGATCACCGTCTTGCCGTCGGAGGCGATGAACTCGTCCGGCGGGTAGGTCGCGTCCGCGGCCACGGTCAGCTGGCCGCTCGACTTGATGTCGGCCGGCACCTGGCCGGCAATCGACGGATCGGTCTGGACGCTGAAGCTCGCGGCTGTCAGCGTCCCGCCACCGCTGGTGGTGCCGTTGTCGTTGTTGCTGCTGCCGCAGCCCGCGGCCACCGTGACGGCGGCGAACGCGATCGCTGCGATCAGAATCGTAAGTCGCGGTTTCATCTGAATGTCTCCTCCCCCGGGTGGGGCCTTGGTTACAGGCGCACCTTAGCCGAGCGTCGTTGAGCGGAGATTGCCGCCCTGTACTTCACTTTCTGAAGTATGCTTCTGGCTAGATGACCACCGAGCCGCTCCTCAATCGTCCCTGCGGCGGCCACTTCGAGAACGTACTCGAGGCGATCGGCAACACACCGCTGGTCGAGCTGCCGCGCCTGACGCCGAAGCCCGAGGTTCGCCTCTGGGCGAAGCTCGAGGGCCGCAACCCGACCGGCTCCGTCAAGGACCGGGTCGCCAAGTACATGATCGACGACGCCGAGGAGCGCGGCGTGATCGAGCCGGGCCACACGCTGCTCGAGCCGACCTCGGGCAACACCGGCATCTCGCTGGCGATGATCTGCCGGCGCAAGGGCTACCCGCTCAAGGTCGTGATGCCGGACAACGTCACCCAAGAGCGCACCCAACTGCTGCAGATGTACGGCGCCGAGATCGTCTACTCCGAGGGCGCCAAGGGATCGAACGGCGCGGTGGAGCTGGCCCTGGAGATGGCGGAGGCCGACGCCTCGTACTACATGCCCTACCAGTACGGCAACGAGGCGAACCCGCGGGCCCACTACGAGGGCACCGCGAAGGAGATCCTCGACGAGCTCGACGAGGTCACCGCCTTCGTGGGCGGCCTCGGCACCGGCGGCACCCTGATGGGCAATGGCCGCCGGTTAAAGGAGCACGACCCCGAGACCAAGATCGTCGCCGCCGAGCCGATGCAGGGGGAGCTCGTTCAGGGCCTGCGCTCGCTGGACGACGGCTTCATCCCGCCGATCATCGACCTGACTCTGCTGGACCGGAAGATCATGGTCTCGAACATGGACGCGATCATCTGGACCCGCAAGCTGCTGCACGAGGAGGGGATGTTCGCCGGCGTCTCCGCGGGCGCGATCGCCTACGTCGCGCACCGGATCGCCGGGGAGCTCGACGAGGGCAATGTCGTCTTCCTGGTGCCCGACGACGGCTGGAAGTACCTGTCGAGCGGCGTCTACACCAAGCCGCTCGAGGAGCTGAAGGACATCGACTCCACCGTCTGGTGGTAGCCGGGCTCTCGTAGCCTTCCTCCCGTGGCAGTCGATCCCGATGCAATGAAGCGCGTCGTCGCGCGCGTCAAGAAGCTGGCGAAGGACTACGAGCCGCCGAGCTTCGATCATGTCCCGAACCCCGACGCGGCCCTCTTCCTCTCCGCGATCGACCACCAGACCGGCTACACCGAGCCGCACATGGTGGACGGGGAGGGCCCGTACGAGGGCAGCGACCTGCTCTGGGCCCTCGGCCTCCGTGCCGAGCGGCGGGCCCCCGGCGCCCTCACGGCTCGTTCCCTCATGGGCGTGCCCGCCGAGGCGATCGCCGCCGTCTTCCGCGCCGGCCAGGACAACCTGCACGACCCTGAGCGCAGGGCCAAGCTCTGGGACGACCTCGCCAAGGGGCTTCTCAAGGGGTATGCGGGCAGCTCCGAAGCCCTGATCGAGGCGTCCGGCGGCAAGCTGTCGGGACCGGGTGGGGCGCTGGTCCGACTCAGCGAGTTCGACGCCTTCGCCGATCCGCTCCGGAAGAAGACCTTCCTCGTCTGCAAGATCTGGGAGAGGCGGGGCTGGTTCGAGGTCTCGGACCCAGAGAGTTGGGAGGTCTCCGCCGACAACGTCCTGATGCGGCTCGCGCTCCGCTCCGGCCTCGTCCCGGAGGGCGACGTCGACGAGGTCCGCGAGGCCACCAGGGACGCCTTCAAGCAGGTTGCCGAGCAGGCGAAGATCTCGCCGACCGTCCTCGACGACCTCCTCTGGCAGCGGGGCCGCGAGGACCCCGACCTGCTCGGGAGCGAGGCCGGGGACATCGCCGAGCCACCCCGGCGCGAGGGCAGCGTCTTCTACTGAGGGAGTCGCGGGCCGATCAGTCGAGGCCCTTGACCCGCCGCTGATAGGCGTACTGGGCCTTCGGGCTGAGCATCTCGAGCGGCGTCGGCTCCTCGCGTTGCAGGTGCCCTTTCAGCGGCGACAGTCGCCGCAGGCCGAGCGCGACCAGCTCGCGCTCGGTGAAGAGGCGCTCGCGCTCGATGCGGCCGATGTAGGCGGCCTGCTCGCGGCTAGGTCGCTCGCGGTAGGAGTTCGGGCGAAATGTCGCCGGGAACTTGAATGTGGTCAGGGCCGGGACGCGCGCCAGCCGGGCGCCCGACTCAACTGCCCGGTTGAGGAAGGTGACGTCGGGTGGACCGCCGCCGCTCTCCCAGGTTTGCCATCTCCGGGCGCGCCCCGCGAGCTCGGTCCGGTGCATGATCGAGGCCGGGGGCAGCCAGGTGCCCGGCCCCAGATCGGCCGGAAGGACGCGCCCGGTGAGAAAGCGAGTCCTGCTGCCGGGGGGGCCGAGGAC
Source organism: uncultured Solirubrobacterales bacterium (assembly GCA_963774305.1). GTDB lineage: Bacteria > Actinomycetota > Thermoleophilia > Solirubrobacterales > 70-9 > DASUPK01. The sequence goes on from CAVZEM010000005.1 coordinate 15,785, forward strand.
CTCCGCGAGGCAGTAGGCGAGGTCGGCGCCGGTCCTCTGCATGCCAGCGAGTAGGGCCGCCAGGTGTTTCGGGTGCCAGATGTCGTCGTGGCCCTGGTAGGCGACGAACTCGCCACGCGCCAGCTCGAGGCCCTTGTTGTTCGGGGCGACCTGGCTGCCAGAGTTGGACTTCAGGTTGTGCCATCGCACCCGCTCGTCGGCGAACGACGCAACGACCTGCTCGGAGTCGTCCGTGCAGCCGTCTCCCACCACGAGCAGCTCGAGGTTCGGGTAGGTCTGCCAGAGCACCGAGTGGACCGAGTGCCGGAGGACGCTGCTCCAGTTGTAGGTCGAGAGCACGACGCTGACCAACGGCCGCCCCTCGATCGCCGGGTCGCGGTGGACGTTCCGGAGGATGCTTCGAACGGTTCGAACCTGGCGCGCGAGTCTCAGAACGAGTAGGGGATCTGGTCCGTGTCCAACGGCAGGGCCCACTTGTCCGGGTCCCCATGGTTGTACGGCTTCGTCGGGCAATTGACGAACAGCGCGTCGGAGGTGCCGATGTTCTGCATCGCGTGCCAGACGCCCGGGGGGATGACCAGGTGCGTGCGGTTGTGCTCGCTGAAGTGCAGCTCGTTCAGCATCCCCCGGGTCGGGGAGCCCTCGCGGTCGTCGTAGAGCACCACCTTGACCGTGCCCAGGGAGAAGAAGAGGCGGTCGCTGTAGGTCCGGTGGAGCACGAAGCCCTTCACCTGACCCGGCCTGATCGTCACCTGGTAGACGTAGACGAGCGGTTCATCGCTGAGCCCCCAGGCCGGGTTGAAGACCTCGGTCAGGGTTCCGCGCTCGTCGGGGTGGGTGACCGACTGGCGCAGGACCACCCCGTCGATCAGGGAATCGACTCGCTCGCCCTCCTCGGTGACGGTCTGCTCGAACTTCTTGGCGGCCGCCAGGCTCGGGACGTCGGGCACCCCGTCGTCCGCACCGCTGCCGTTGGCAACGGCTCTCTCTTTGGAAGCTCGCTCGATGTGAACATGCTAGTCCGGACCACCGGACCGGGCTTGGCCCGGATCGTCCGTCCACTAGCTTGTTTCCGGTGAGAGTCCCGAGGCCGATCTACGACGAGCTGCTCGCGCACGCGCGCGAGGACGCGCCGAACGAGTGCTGCGGGCTGATCGGCGGTTCGAATGGCGTGGCGAGGACCGTCTACCGCGCGCGCAACGCCGAGGCCAGCCCCCTGCGTTACAACCTCGATCCTCAGGACCAATTCCGGATCATGACCGAGATGGACGAGAGGGGGGAGGAGCTGTCGGGGATCTACCACTCCCACACGGCGAGCCCGGCCTACCCCTCGCAGACGGACATCAACCTGGCCGCCTATCCGGACGCGCTGTATCTGATCGTCTCGCTCGCGAAGGGGGAGAAGGACCTGCGCGGCTACCGCATCACCGACGGCGAGGTCACCGAGGTGCCCCTCGAGGTTGAGTGAACGAGTCGCTGGTTTGCCCGCGCTGCGCCCTCGCCCATCCGATGAGCGAGCGCTTCTGTCGCAACTGCGGGATGCCGCTGGTCTACGCCGGCGCGCGCGAGGAGGAGCCGATCACCGACGCCCACGAGCGGGCGCGAAAGGTCCGGCCGCAGTACGCACGCGGGGACCTGGTGCGGGTGACCGGGGCCCGGAACATGGCCGACGGCGAGATGATCCAGTCGATCCTGCTCGACCATGGCATTCCGTCGATGCTCCGCAGGGCTCGCGGCTTCGACGTCCCCGACTTCCTGGCCGCCGGGCCGCGCGACGTGATGGTGCCGGAGTCCGGCTACGAGACGGCGCGCGACGTGCTCGCCGGCACCGACATGCTCACGGCCGAGGCCTCACCGGATTCACTGCCCGGGATCGGGTCTCCAGCGCGGCTCGCGCTCGGCCTGATGGCGTCCGTTGGAGTTGCCGCGCTCATCGTCTACCTCTTCTATCTCGCGTTCGGCTGAGCGATGATCCGGCGGCGAAGCTTGTGGCCGCCTCCTGATGCTGGGATCGAAGCTGAACTCGGGCGGTGTCCCGAGGCTGAGGTCGAGGTCGGGCCTCTCGAGCGCATCGCTCAGCGACGGAGCCTCCAGCGACTCGGACTGCGGATAGAGGATCTCGTCGAGGTGCGTGCGCCAGGCGCGCTCGATCTCGCGCATGCGCGCCTCGAAGGCGAGCTCCAGGTTGCCCTGCGGCCCCTGGCGGTGCAGGCGTGACGCCATCCGCACGCAGGCATCCGGCCCGGCGTGGCGGTCGAGCAGGTCGAAGACGGTGCCGCCCAGGATCAGGGCGTCGCGCCGAGTCGGCGGGAAGGCCGGGCGCTCGCCCTCGCGCAGCCTCGTGATCACCGCGGCCCGGTACAGCGAGGTCTGCCCGGCGAAGTACTGGGCGGCGCCCTCGATCAGCCAGGCCCAGCGCAGGTAGGTGATGAAGTGGCGTGGCGTCCACATCGGCGGCAACGCCGTGTTGTTGGCCGCCAGGACGATCTGGCAGTACATCCGCTCCGCCGTTCCGCGCAGCGCGCGGAGCGAGTCCTCGCCGGCGGAGCGCCTCTCCATCCACGAGTCGTTGAGCGTGTGGATCTCCCCGTCCATCGGCCAGCCCGCCAGGTAGCGACGCGCCGCCGGCGCCGCCGACCAGCGGACCGCGGGCAGGAGCGGGTGCGCCGCCGACAGCCAGGCGGGGTTGTCGTGCAGGATCACCGTGACGCTCCCGGGCACCTCCGCGAAGCGGTCCTCCAGTCGCAGCCGCAGGTCCTCGAGCGAGTCGAGCACGCGATGGGCGCAGGCGAGGTCGGCGTCGTCGTGGCGCGCGGTGAAGCTCAGGGAGTCGGTCTCGATCCAGGTGATGGAGCCAGGCTACTCGCGGGCTCGGGCGCGCTCGAGATCCAGCTCCGTTTCGACGCCCAGCGCAACGAGCGCGTCGTGGGCCTCCTCCAGGCTCCCGGCGGGGGAGACCGCCGTGGCGAGGGGCACAGCCGACTTGGCGGCCGCCACTGGGTCGAAGAAGAAGGTGAGAGCGCCCACCGGGGTGAGCTCGACGGAACGCCTGCCCCCGCGGATCGGCACCTTGCCCCGCTCTCCGCGAGCGCAGCGCACGGCCATCAGGCTCGCCTCCGTCGGCACGACCTCAGCCGCCGAGGCGACCAGCTCGCACGCCCGCGGTGTCAGTCCCCAGGCACCGAGCAGCGCGCCGGCCGACTGCAGCGCCGTGATCCGCTCGAGCACTTCGTCCGGGGTCAGCTCGCCGTCGCAGCCGGGGCCGTAGACGGCGCTGATCACCTCGCTCGAGCGACTGAGGAACAGCCCGGCGGCGAGGACGATCGCGTCGCAGAGCGGGCTCGCCAGCCCGGGTTCGTCTCCGTGGGCGAGCACGTCCCCGCCGACGTCGAGCAGGACGACGGCGTCGCACTCGAGCTCCGCCGCCGCCTCGGCCAGACCGGTCGCGAGCGCCTGCGGGCCACGGGTGATGTCGAGCAGCAGAACGGGTTTGCCGAGATGGGTTGCCATCTTCGACTCGGAGAACTCGACGCCGTCGAGGGTGGTCGTCGAGCCCTCCGTGAGGACGGCGGCGGAGCCGCAAGGGCGCCCGCCGCGAATCTCATCGAGGGAACGGGGGCCCGGACGCGGGTCGATCGGCGAGCGCTCCCAGGCGACCCCGCCGAGCACCCATTCCGTCTTCAGTCCGTCCAGCAGATCCGTGATCCCCAGGGCGCCGACGACGTCGCCGCCGCCGCCCATGCCGATCAGCAGGGCGCGCTTGGAGTCTCTGAGCGCCTGAAGTGCCGCGGCCTTGGCGAGCCTAGGCGAGAACCAGGTCGCCCTGGCAGATCTCGCGGATCGCGCCGGCGGCCCGCTCGAACTCCTCGTCGGCCATCACCGGGGTCCCCTCGAAGGGAAGATCGCGATCGATCTCGACCCATGAGCGGCAGCCATGATGCTCGTCCTTGACGCGCACCGTGACGGGCCGGGGAATCCGATGGACCCGGAGGAGCAGCACGTGCAGCGGATGGGTCCGCTTCCACGCGAGGCGCTTCTGGGCGTAGTCGGAGGTCCAGATGTGGAAGGGCGTGAGCGCCTCGACCACGCGGTGATCGTCGGTCGTGAAGTGATCCGTGATCTCGGCCCAGCTGCGGATCCGCACCCTGTCGGGCTGCGGGATGCCGCCGTCCTGGAGCAGCGCCCGCGGGGGCGGCTCCTCGTCGGGCCAGACGCCCTCCTCGAGAGCGCGGCGAAGCTCAGGGTGATGGGACTCGCGAACCAGGTCGTTCCGCTGGTGGTCGAAGGTCGGGTAGAGGAAGAACTGGTCGTGCTCGACCTCGAAGTGCTTGTCGTCCTCGCGGATTCCGCCCTTCCGGAGGGCGACGAGCTGCTCGCCCTCGGCCAGCGCCCGCACGGTCACGGCCCACTCTTTCAATGCAATCGGCATAAGGAATTAGGGGGTAGTCAATCGGGGTTCGAATCCGGGGGCGGGGCCTCGAGTTTCGGGCCGGAGCCCCCTCGGAGGCGAGCAGTCTAGAGGACGGATTGGCCTTTGACAACCCTTGTGCCGCTTTGTCACAAACTCAGAGGCTTAGCTGTAAGTACCGGATAGCCCATTCCCATGCGCTTTGGATCCTGGTTGACCGGCCAATCGACGCAAAGTCCAGCAATCGGACAGGCCCGCTAGGAATTCCGTTCGGGGCCGTACCCACCGCCGCCCGGCGTCTCGATCCGGAGCCTGTCGCCTGGCTCCAGCTCGCCCTCGGTCTTGGAGGGAACCGGCTCGCCGTTGAGGAGATCCCTGCCGCTGGCGCCGGGATCGCCCCCGTCCCGGCCGTGAGGAGGGTGCCGGCGGCGCTCGCCGATCAGGGTGAAGCGCATCGGCTCGGTCGCCTCCAGCTCGCGCACGATCCCGTCGCCTCCCCGGTGGCGCCCCGCGCCACCGCTCCCGCGCCGCACGGAGAGCTCCCTGACCAGCAGCGGATAGTCGGTCTCCAGCGCCTCGATCGGCGTGTTGAGCGTGTTCGACATCGCGACGTGCTCGGCGCTGGGGCCGTCGGCGTCCGGGCAGGCCCCCTGACCGCCTCCGATCGTCTCGTAGTAGGTCCAGTCCTCGCCGGACAGCGTCAGGTTGTTCATCGTGCCCTGGCCCTCGGCACCGACCGGCGCGAAGCTCGCCAGAGCCGCGAAGACGAGGTCGGCCACCCGGCTCGAGGTCTCCACGTTGCCGCCGACCACCGCGGCCGGAGGCCGGGCGTTGAGCAGCGACCCCTCCGGGGCGCTGATCGTGACGGGCCGCCAGGCCCCCGCCGAGGGCGGCACGTCGGGATCGCAAACGACTCGAACGGCGTAGATGCAGGCCGCCCTGGTCACCGAGACTGGGCAGTTGAGGTTGCCGGCCACCTGCTCCGAGCTGCCTGCGAAATCGAGCTCGAGCTGATCGCCGCGGAGAGCCGCCCTCACTCGCAGGCCGATGTCTCCCTCGCGCCCCTCGAGCACGTCCTCGGCGGTGCTCTCGCCGTCCGGCATCTGGGCGAGGGCCACGCGGGTCCGGCGCTCCGCGTAGTCGAGGATCTCTCCCGTGGCGGTGGCGAGAAGCTCGAGTCCGTGCCGCTCGGCGAGCTGCCGCAGGCGCCGCTTCCCGGTCAGGTTCGCGGCGCGCTGCGCGCGGAGGTCCGCGATTCGCTGCTCGGGGTTGCGCATCCGCTGCGCCAGCTCGTTCAGGGTCGCGTCGTCGGCGCGGGTGGGCGGGATCACCACGCCCTCCTCGTCGAGCGTCACCGAGAGGGCGGGCATGCCTCCCGGCGTCGGGCCGCCGATGTCGGCGTGGTGGGCGCGCGAGGCGGCAAACCCGATCAGCGCCTCGGAGTGGAAGACCGGGCTGATCAGCGTGATGTCGGGCAGGTGCGTGCCGCCGCGGTACGGGTCGTTGAGGATCCAGAGGTCGCCCTCGCTGTGCTCCTCGCCCGCGATCGCCGCTACCGCATCGGGCATGGAGCCCAGGTGCACCGGGATGTGCTCCGCTTGCATGACCAGTTCCCCGGCTGGATCGAAGAGCGCTGTCGAGCAGTCATGGCGTTCGGTGATGTTGGGCGAGTGCGCCGAGCGGATCAGCACTGCGCCCATCTCATCGCAGGCGGCACGGAGCGCGCCCGTCATCACCTGCAGCGCGACCGGGTCGAGTGCCGTCATTCGCTCATCGCCGTGACGGTGCCTGAATCATCGACCGATGCCTTCCAGCCGGGGGGCAGGACCAGGGTCGCCTCGGGCAACTCGAACACGCACGGGCCCTTCGCCCGGAACCCGGCCTCGGGCTCGCCCCGCAGGACCCGCGTCGCCAGCCATTCGCCCGCGAAGCGTGCCTCGCGCTCGCCCTGGGTCAGCTTCCCGTCGCCGGCGGCCCGGGGGCGCGGCTCGGGGCCGGGCTCAAAGGTGGCGACCCGGATCGTGACCAGCTCCAGCTCGCCCTCCGGGTCGCGGTAGCCGTAGCGGGCCTCGTGCTCGCGCGCGAAGTCCTCCGCGAGCCGCGCCGGGTCCGGACGCGAGCGGGCCCGGGATCGGCAGCTCGAACGCCTGGCCCCGGTAGCGCAGCTCATAGACCACCTCCAGCTCGGCGCCCTCCATGCCCGCCAGCAGCGGCTCGCTGCAGGGCGTCCACCTCGGCGGCGATCCGCTCGGCGGCGATCTCATCGCCGGCGAGCAGGACGGTCCGGGCCGTGTCCCGCCGCCGCCCCGCCGCGATCAGCCCGAGCGCGGAGAGCACGCCGCTGGCGCGAGGGCAGACGATCCTCGAGATCTCGAGCTCCCCGGCGAGCGCGGCGGCGTGCATCGGCCCGGCGCCGCCGAACGGGAGCAGCGCGTAGTCGCGGGGGTCGACACCTCGCTCGACGGTGACGACCCGCAGCGCTCGGATCATCTCCTGGTTCGCGACCCGCGCGATGCCCTCGGCGGTCTCGATCTCGCCGAGCCCGAGCTCCTCGCCGAGGGCCGCGATCGCTCCGCCGCGCCGACTCCCGGTCCAGGGCGACGCCGCCCGCGAGCTCCGAATCAGGGGACAGGTAGCCGAGCAGCAGGTTGGCGTCGGTGACCGTCGGCTCGGTGCCGCCGCGGCCGTAGCAGGCGGGCCCGGGCTCGGCGCCCGCCGACCGGGGGCCCGACGCGCAGCGCGCCGCCCGCGTCCCGCCAGCCGATCGAGCCTCCGCCCGGCGCCGACCGTGTGCACGTCGACCATCGGCAGCTGAATCGGGCGGCCGTCGATCTCGCGGGAGTCGGTGCGCCGCACCTCACCCGCGTCGACCACGCAGACGTCGCACGAGGTCCCGCCCATGTCGAACCCGATCGCGTCGGGGGTGCCGGCCGCCTTCGCCAGCAGCGCGGCGCCGACCGCTCCGCCCGCCGGGCCGGAGAGCACGCTCCAGGCGCCGGCCCTGGCCGCCTCGGCCGCCTCGGCGGTGCCGCCGGAGGAGCGCATCACCTCGGGCTCGGGCAGGCCCCGCTCGCCGGCAGGCGCTCGCGAGGCTGGTCAGGTAGCGGCCGAGCAGGGGGGAGAGGTAGGCGTCGATGACGGTCGTGGAGAAGCGCTCGTACTCGCGGAAGGCCGGCAAGCACCTCGTGCGAGGCCGAGACATGTGCACGCCGGGAAGCGCCTCGCGCAGGGCGGAGGCGATGCGCCGCTCGTGGATCCGGGTCGCGGAACGCGAACAGCAGGCAGACCGCGATCGACTCGACCTCCTCGCCGCGGAGCTCGCCGATCAGCCGCTCGATCTCCTCGTCGGTCGAGCTCCTCGATCACACCGGACGCGCCGATGCGCTCGGCCGCCTCGAAGCGGTCGTCGACCTCGACCAGCGACCGCGGGCGGCCGCGGCAGGGGTGATAGAGGCTGGGCCGGTTCTGGCGGCCGATGTCGAGCAGGTCGGCGAAGCCGCGCGTGGCGACCAGTGCGGTCCGGGCGCCGCGCTCCTCGAGCAGGGCGTTGGTCCCGACGGTCATGCCATGGGTGAACCCCTCGATGTCGGCGGGCTCAGCGCCGGCGCGCGCGAGTACCTCGTCGACGGCGGCGATCACGCCGCGCGACTGGTCCTCGGGCGTGCTCGGCACCTTGGCGGTGTGGAGACGCTCGCCGTCGAGCAGCGCCGCGTCGGTGAAGGTCCCGCCGACGTCGACGCCCAGCAGCATGGCGGGACTATGACGCCTGCGCCCTCCCGAATGCGAGGGGGTGGACCAGCGCCGGCATCCAGGACCAGCGATCGCGTTCGACGGCCTTCACCTGCAGTGGACTCTCGCGCAGGATCTCGACCGTCGGCCTGTTGGCGTGACAGCCGGCGGCGAAGGCGTGCCACGGCCGGTGGAGGCGGTCCTGCCAGCGCGCAAGTCCGCGAGTCTCGGCACGCACGTGCTCGAGAAAGAGGAGCTGGCCGCCGGGCCTGAGCACCCTGGCGATCTCGTCGATGACCGGGCCGGGATCGTCGACGGTGCAGAGGACCAGCGTGGAGACGACGGTGTCGAAGCTGTCGTCGTCGAAGGGAAGCTGCTCCGCCGGGGCCACGACCACGCGACAGTCGCGCTTCGACTTCCTCGCGCGGTGCCTGAGTCTCGAGACCATCGGGGCGGCCGGCTCGGTCAACGTCAGCTCCTCGAGGTCCTCGGGGTAGTGGCTGAGATTGATGCCCGTCCCCGCTCCCAGCTCCAGCACCCGGCCGCTCGCATGACTCAGCAGCTCCTTCCTTCGCTTTGCCATTCCCGCCCGTTCGCCGATCCACAGCAGCGGGTCGTAGATGGCGCTGAATGCGTGTTCCCAGATCTTCATCGTCGGCTCTCCTTGCTCGCGTGATGGGACGTAGGGATCTACGCGATGGGAGGGGGCCGGGACGTCGCTCGTTCCGGCCATCTTTCGATGGCCGGAATCGGCCATTCCGGATTCGACGGCCTCTAGATCAAGCCCGTGCGCGTGGCGTGAGCCGCGGCGGCCGCCCGTGAGGGCTGACGCAGCTTCGTGCGCACGTTGGCAACGTGGCGGTGCACTGTGTGGGGGCTGAGCACCAGCCGTTCCGCGATCTCCTTGTCGCTCAGCCCCTCGGCGACGAGGGCAAGCACCTGCCGCTCACGATCGCTGAGCGGCTCCCGGGGCTTCCCTCCCAATTTGATCTCGCTCCGGGCCGGAGGCACGCCGAGGAACTCGGAGACCGCCGCGACGACCGCCCCGCTGTCTCCGAGCCAGGGCCGGTGCCAGCGGCCCTCGAGCTCGACGAACTGGGCCCCCGGGACGAGTGCGGCGAGCTCTCGCCCGAGCGTGAACGGGATCGCATGGTCCTCCCGGCGGTGCAGCACCAGGGTCGGCACCTCCAGAGCCGACGCCTCGCTGCGGACATCGGTCCCATAGACGAGTTCGAGCATCTCCGCCGCGGTCTCGCCGCTGGCGGACTCGCGCTGGTACGCCGCGTAGCGTCGAGTCAGCTCGGGATCCGCGTCGGGGACGAACAGGCCGGTCAGCACTCGGGAACCCAACCCCCAATGAGATCGGATCAGGGCCGGTATCGATTTCTGGATCGGCGCCGGCGCAACGCCGGCGCCATTGGCGTAGCTGCCATAGAGGATCAGGCGCTCGACCCGAGCGGGATTGCGCGCGGCCAGGGCGATTCCGACGCAGCCGCCATAGGAGATGCCCAGCATCGAGCCACGGTCGATCGCGAGCTCGTCGAGCAACGCCGTCAGCGCGTCAAGCTCCGCCTCGAGGGTCACTGTCTCAGGCGGTCGCGAGCGATCCGACAGGCCGGTGCCCAGCCGGTCGTAGCGGATCAGTGTGTGGCCGGAGGCAAGGGACTCAAAGAAGTCCCTCGTCGGTGGATCATGCCAGTCGAGCTCGAGGTGGCCGAACCAGCCGGCGGGCAGGACGAGCGGAGGCCCTTCCCCGGCGGTTGCGTACGCCATCCGCCCACCGGGTACGTCCAGGAAGCCGATCCGCTGTTCCACCGATGCCCAGCGTAGATCAGCGCGGTCATCCGGAAATGTGGGCTTGAGCACGGTGGAGGCCCCTTGCCCGGGGCCTCGACACCGCTCTCATTCCCCTTATGCCGCGGCTGCTTCCTGCACCAAACGGGTTGCGGCTCGGCTGCTGCCTCGCCGCACCCTCGCATCATCCTCGAAGGTCTCCTCGAGATGCTTGTGCGAGGGGCAGTAATCCATCCCCGGCAGCGGCTCACGCTGACAAGGGGTGCCCTTGCGAGTGCTGGCCATGCAGTTTCTCTCCTGGCCGTCCAGCGTCACGTCTGCGGGCAGAGAGTCGAGGAACTCCTCGATCAGCCCGATGTGCCGCTCGATGACCATGTAGACGCGCACCTGCTCGGCAAGAGCGAAGTACTCGCGAACCTCGGTGAACAGCGTCTTCGCCGGGCGAGCGAAGTAGCGGCGGTCCGAGACCAGCCGTTGAATGGTGGCCTCGCACGCTTCCAGCAGCTTCTGCCGGGCGGCGAACGTCCTCTCAACGCCCCCGGAGGTGTCGATACGAGGAGCCAGGTCCCTGTAGATGGAACGACTGAAGTGATACATCCGTGATCCTCTCCTTACCCCCCTGAAGCCTCATCCGCGGGCTACTCCTGCCGTTGGATCCTTCAGGCGTGGCTGATTGAACCACGGTCTACCCAATTTTTGGGTTAAGTACTGATTAAACAGTTTTAAGTAGTGCCTGGCCCGCGCTTTTGAGTAGCCGGGCGGTCTACGCCCATGCCTGCCAGGCGAGCTCGTCGCCGCTGCAGACGATGTGCCGGCCGTCGAGCTCCGGGTCGCTCTGCGGGAATTCGAGCCGCTGGTGGGAGCCCCGCGACTCCTCCCGCTCGAGCGCGAAGCGCGCGATCAGCCGCGCCAGCGGATAGGGGTCCGAGAGCAGCTGCTCGAGGCGGTCTGCGCTCCGCAGCGGGCCGGCGAGCCTCCAGACGGCCTCGCGGGTTTCGCCGGGGGGCGGATCGAAGCGCCAGGTCGGCGGCTCCGGAGGGGTACCGGGGTCCGGCTCCGCCGCTGCAGCGGCTGCTGCTCGCGCCCCGAGCACGAAGCATTCGGTCAGCGAGTTGGACGCGAGCCGGTTCGCGCCGTGGAGCCCCGTGCAGGCGCACTCGCCGACGGCGAACAGACCGGGCAGGGAGGAGCGGCCCTCCAGGTCGGTCGCGATGCCGCCCATCACGTAGTGCGAGGCGGGCGCGACTGGGATCGGCTCGGTGGCGGGATCCAAGCCCGCCTCGCGCAGGGCCTCGAAGATGTTGGGGAAGCGGGCCTCGCTGAGCTGCCGCATGTCGAGGAGCACGTGATCGGTCCCGTCCTGCTCCATGCGGTCCAGGACGGCGAGCGTGACCAGGTCGCGCGGGGACAGCTCGTCGGTGAAGCGCTCCCCATCCGCGCCCAGAAGTGTGGCGCCCTCCCCGCGCACCGCCTCGGTGACCAGCATTCCGTCGAAGCGTGTGCCGGGCGCTGCCAGTGCGGTGGGGTGAAATTGGCAGAGCTCCAGGTCGGCGAGGGCCGCACCAGCGGCGTGGGCCATGACCGGGCCGGCGCCGATCGCGCCCCAGGGATTCGTGGTCCGCGCCCAGAGCGCCGCGGCGCCCCCGGTGGCGAAGATCGTCGCGCCGGCGCGGAGCGGCTCGCGATCGGTGAGCACTCCGTGGCAGCGCTCGCCGTCGCTCCACAGCGCGACGGCCGAGGTCTCCTCGACCACCTCGATCCGCTCGTCCTCCGCCGCCAGCGCGGTGAGGCGCTCCGTGATCCGGCGGCCGGTGCCCGCGCCGCCGGCGTGCACGACCCGGCGGCGCGAGTGTCCGCCCTCCAGGGCGAGCGAGAGCCTGCCGTCGGGGTCACGATCAAACTGCACGCCGAGGCGCTCGAGCTCGGTGACCACTCCAGGGGCCTCCTGCGCGAGCAGCTCGGCGGCCGAACGCCGGCACGAGTTGCGGCCCGCCGCCAGCGTGTCCTCGACGTGAATCTCGGGTGAGTCGTCGTCTCCGATCGCCGCGGCCAGGCCGCCCTGGGCCCAGAAGCTCGAGCTCTCACTGAGGGGCTTCCGGGCAACCATCGCCACCCGAGAGCCCGCTTCGGCCGCGGTCAGGGCCGAGTAGAGGCCGGCGGCGCCCCCGCCGACCACCACGACGTCGACTCGGTCGTCCGGCGTCATCGAGCCGCGAACCGTATTCGACCCCGTTTAATGCAGTGATCCTGGGTCTCTACCTCCGACATCCGAGCTCCTTCCGGCACGACACGGGCGGCCATCCGGAGAACGCCAGGCGCCTGACGGCGATTGAGGAGGCGATGTCCGAGCGCGACTGGCTCGGGTTGGAGCTGGTCGAGGCGCCCGCCGCGACCCGCGAGCAGCTGGAGCGCGTCCACAGCTCCGCGCACGTGGACACGATCGAGGCGTTTTCGGCCAGGGGAGGCGGCATGATCGATCTGGACACGGTCGCCAGCGAGGGCTCCTGGGAGGCGGCGCTCCACGCGGCCGGCGGTGCGGTGCACGCAACCGAGCGCCTGCTGACCGGCGCCCCCGGACGCGAAGCGGAGGAGGCGCCGTCGGCGGGGGGCGGCTTCGCATTCTGTGGGCTCAGGCCGCCGGGACACCACGCCGAGAGGGACCGGGCGATGGGCTTCTGCCTGTTCAACAATGTGGCCGTCGCCGCTGCCCACGCGATCGCCGAGTGCGGCGCCGAGCGAGTCCTGATCCTGGACTGGGACGTGCATCACGGCAATGGCACCGAGGCGATCTTCTACTCCTCCCCGGAGGTGCTCTACTCGAGCATCCACCAGAGCCCGCTCTATCCCGGAACCGGGGCGGCGACCGACTTCGGCACCGGAGCTGGGGAGGGCTACACGGTCAACCTCCCGGTGCCGCCGGGCAGCGGCCCGGACGAGTTCCTCGCCCTCGTGCAGCAGGTCGTCGCGCCGATCGCCAGGGAATGGAGGCCGGACCTGCTCTGCGTCTCGGCCGGATACGATGCGCACCGCGACGACCCGCTCGCCAATTGCGATCTTGACGATGCCGCCTACCGGGACATGGCGGCGACGATGCGCGAGCTGGCGGGCGAGCTTGGTGTGCCGCTGCTCATCTGCCTCGAGGGCGGCTATTCGCTGGCCGCGCTCGCGCGATCTGTGGTGGCGACACTCGAGGGGGTCTCGGGCGACGACCCACCGCGCGAAGCACCCACGCGGCCGGCGGAGCCCTATCGGGAGCGCCTGGCGCGCTTCTGGCCGGGGCTAGCGACCGCGCAGTAGGCGCAGCTCCTGTTATGCGGTCAGCTGGTCCCTGATCTCGTCGAGGAACTTCTTCGGGATCCCGGGCACGGTGTCGAGGTCGTCGACGGAGTCGAAGCCCTCCCGGCGCTCGCGGTAGGCGATCACGCGGGTGGACTGCGTCACGGACATGCCGAGCTCGCGCAGCTGCTCGAAGCTGGCCTTGTTGAGGTCCAGAGGGCCAGCGCGCCGGCGGGACTTGGTGGCATTCGCCTTCGTCTCGGCCTTCGCCTTCGTCGCCTGCGCGGAGCTCTTCGCGCTGCCGGAGGTCTTGCTCGCTGAGGCCTTTGAGGCGCGTTTGGCCTGCGTCGCCTTCTTCGCCTCGGCGGCCTTCTTCTTGCGCTCCTCGGTGGCCTTGGCGCGCGCCGCCTTCTTCTCTGCTGCCTCCTTGGCCACCTCGGCCTTCCTCTCCGCGGCGGCCTTCGCCTCCGCGGCGGCCTTCTGGTCGGCTGCCTGCTCACGCGCTGCCGCCTTCTCGGCCCGCTTCGCGCGGCGCCTTGCCAGGAAGCCGAGCCGTGCCTCGGGGGGCTCGACCGCCTCCTGCTCGTCGGTCTCCTGCTCCGGCTCCTCCGCCGGCTGCGCCTCCTCGGTCTCTCCCGGTTCCTTGGGCTCAGCCGGCTCGGGCTCGGCAACCTCCGCCTCGGCCCGCTCGGGCAGCTCGATGCCGACGGACGCGGCATGCGCCTGGGCGCCACTCGCCCGGTCCCTCACGGACTTGATCCGATCCTCGAGCGCTCGGAAGCGGCCCTCGCGCTGCTCGGTCGCCCGCTTCAGGTCCTCGTCGGCGGCCTCGCCGAGCTTGCCCTCGAGGGACTCGGCGCGGGACTCGGCCGCGCGGAGCTGGTGCTCGGCCGACTTCAGCGCGCGGCCTGCCTCCTCGAGCTCCAGGGCCAGCTTCTGCTCGCGCTCGGCGAATGAGCGCTCGGCCTCGTCCTCGGCCTCCCGCCGGGCCTGGGTCACGGCACGCTTGATCCGCCCGTCGGTCTGGCGCTCATGCTTGTCGATCTCCTTCTGCAGGGTGCCGATCTGCCCGCGGACCCAGTCCGCCGCCGCGCTTCGCGCCTCGGACTCGGCCTCCAGGCGGGAGGTCTCGGTGTCCTCGACCTTCGCCTCGGCGCGCTTCGCCCGGTTCTCGGCCTTCTGGATCAGCTGATCGCGTGAGGAGCGCTCCTCCTCGAGCTGGCCGCGGAGAGTCTGGATCTCCTCTGCCAGTCGTCGCTCGGTCTCCTCGCGGACCGTCTCGCCGGTGACGCGAACGCGCTCCTCGGCTTCGGCCCGAAGCGTCTCCTCCCGCCCCGCGAACCGGCGCTCCGCCTCCTGCTCGGTGCGGGCCCGTGTGTCGGCCTCGACTTTGGCGAGCGCCTCCGCGATCTTCGCGTCGGACTCGGCCTGCAGGCGGCGCAGCTCGGCGTCCAGGCGCTCCGCGGTGTCCCTCTGAAGTCTGGTCTGCTCCTCGGCGAGCTTCGCCTCCGCGCCCTCGACCCGCTCGCCGGCGGCCTCGATCTGCGCGGCGATCTCGTCGAGCCGGCGCTGCGCCGCCTCGGCGGCCTGTGTGGCGGCCTCGCGCTCGCGCTGCAGGGACTGCTCGCGGGTCTTCAGCTCCGACTCGAAGCGAAGCTCGGCGGCCCGCCGCGCTGCGTCGATCTCCTCCCGCGCCCTGGCGTCGGCGTCGGCCTTGATGGCTGCGATCCGCTTGGCAAGATCCTGCTCCAGCTCGCGCCGGACGCTGCGCTCCAGCTCGGCCCGGGTCTCCTCGAGGGCCTCGGGCTGTTCGGAGAGCTGGCCACGGACCTCCTCCTCGGCCTCCCTGCGGGCCTCCCCAACCGCCCTTTGGATCCGGGCCTCCGTCTCGGTCTCCATCGCCGCGATCTGGGCCCTGAGCTTGCGCTCGGCTTCGGCGCGAGCCTGCTCGTCGTCCCCACCGGCGCTCTCGGCGCGCTCCAGGCGCTCGAGGGCGTCCTTCAGCGCCGCGGAGGCCTCGTCGCGCTCCGCGACCAGTTCCTTCTCGCGCGCCAGCATGCGCCGCTCCAGCTCCGCCTCGACCTCGCGCCGGACGTCGCCCCGCTGTTCGCGCAGCCAGTCGGCGGACTCCTGGGCGGGTCGGGTGTCGGTCACGGTGATGTTGCCGGCGGCGCGGGCCTCGGCCTCCTCGAGGCGGCGCTGGACCTCCTCGAGCGACTTCGCCGCGCGCTCGCGTTCCATCTCCAGGTCCTCCTCCAGGGCGAGGATCTCGGCGGTCGCGCGCTCCTCCGCCTGCCGGCGGGCGGCGTCGACGGCCTGCTTCATGCGCTCGTCGCGCTCGCCGTTGGCCGGGGGCTCGGTCGAGGCGTCGGTCGCCTCGGGGGCGGAGGGGCGATCTTCCGCGCCCATCACCGGACGAATGACCGGTTGGCGCCTGGCCGGCTGCCTGTGTTGGCGCTCGGTCATCGAGGCGGAGACTTTACGCGACGTGCCCGCCGGAGCGGGGCTCGGCTGAGAAAGCTGGGCTGGGCGAATTCGGCGCCCACCCGTTCGCCTTCGGCGACACCCCGGTCTGGTTCCGTTCGGGGCCGTGGGCGAGCCTCGGGGAAACGAGCCCGAGGAGGATTCTTCATGCGAGAACTCGTTGCGCGAGCCCGGCTCGCCGCCCAGGCGGTGAGCGCGCGGCTGCTGGGCCCGCCCGCTGGACGTGGCCAGGGGACGGTCGAGTACGTCGGCCTGATCCTGCTGGTCGCGCTCCTGATGGTGGGGATGGTGGCCGCGATGAAGGGCTTTCAGGGCAAGCAGGGGCTGGAACTGGCCCAGACGATCGTGGACAAGATCCGCGAGGCGGTGGGTCAGGTCTCGTTCAAGTGACCGCCAGGCCGCTCCACTGAGTCAAACGGGTCGCGCTGTCGCCCGCCCTCGCGTCACGGGCGAAGTTCGAAGCGACTCATGTGGGGCGGCCGCTGCGGTCACGCTTGATGAGGGGGGCGCTGGTTTGGGCGCGGTCGTTTGATGACAGACTGGCCCGCATGCCGGCCAGTCGCAGCAACGACCGCGCCCCCGCCGAGCTCCGTCCCGTGACGATCGAGCGCGGCTTCGTCCGGACCGCCGACGGGTCGGCCCTGATCTCGCAGGGCGAGACACGGGTGATCTGCACGGCGTCGGTGAACGACAGCGTGCCGCGCTGGATGGAGGGCAAGGGCCGCGGCTGGGTCACCGGCGAGTACGCGATGCTCCCCGCCTCGACCGGCGACCGCAAGGCGCGCGACATCAGCCGCGGCAAGCAGGACGGCCGCGGGGTGGAGATCCAGCGGCTGATCGGCCGCTCGCTGCGCGGCGTGGTGGACTTCATGGCCCTGGGCGAGCGCTCGGTCTACGTGGACTGCGACGTCCTCCAGGCGGACGGCGGCACCCGCTGTGCCGCGATCACCGGCGGCTACGTCGCTCTCCATGACGCGCTCTCGAAGCTGGTCGAGGCCGGGACGCTCGAGACGCTGCCGCTCAATCAGTCGGTCGCCGCCGTCAGCGTCGGGATGGTCGACGGGAGGGCGCTCTGCGACCTCGACTACAGCGAGGACTCCGCCGCCGAGGTCGACGCGAACGTCGTGATGACGGGGGACGGTGGCCTGGTCGAGGTTCAGGCGACCGCGGAGCGGACGCCCCTGTCGCGGGCCTCCCTGGACGAGCTGCTCGCGCTGGCGGAGGGCGGGATCGCCAAGCTCCGCGAAGCACAGGAATCCGCGCTCGGGTCGCTCCCCGCCTGAGACCCTGTTGGGGCGATGTCGGCGCTCGTCCTGGCCACCCGCAACGACCACAAGCTCCGGGAGCTTCGCGAGGCGCTGCCGGGCATCGAGATCGATCCGTTGCCGCCGGAGGTCAAGCTGCCGCCCGAGACCGGGGAGACCTTCGAGGAGAACGCGCTCGACAAGGCGCGTGCCGCACATGCCGCGACCGGCCGGGCCGCGGTGGCCGACGACTCGGGGATAGTGGCATATGGGCTGGGCGGCCGGCCCGGAGTGCGCTCGGCGCGGTATGCCGGGGAGGAGGCGACCGATGAGGAGAACCTGGCGAAGCTGCTCGACGAGGTCGGGGCCCAGGACGACCGGCGGGTTGCCTACGTCTGCGCGATCGCTCTCGTCGACGAGGACGGCTCGGAGTCCGTCTTCGAGGGCCGCTGCGCGGGGACGCTGGCGACGGAGCCTCGGGGCACCGGCGGGTTCGGCTACGACCCCGCGTTCCTCCCGGACGACACCGGGCCGGACGACCAGCGGACGATGGCCGAGCTGGCGCCGCCCGAGAAGCACGCGATCAGCCACCGCGGCAGGGCGGCGAGGAAGCTGGCGTCGCACCTCGGCGTCGAGGTCGGCCAATGAGCTCGGCGCAGCCGGCGGCCGGCGGCCGGATCACCAAGCCGAGGGCGGCGGCGGTCTCGATCGCCTCGAACTCGGCGCTGATCGCACTGAAGCTGGCCGCTGCGGCGATCACGGGATCGGTCGCGATCCTGAGCGAGGCCCTCCATTCCATGATCGACCTGATCGCCTCGGTGATCGCGTTCATCTCGGTGCGGCGAGCCGACGAGCCCGCCGACGTCGAGCATCCCTACGGCCACGAGAAGCTCGAGAGCCTGGCCGCGTCGATCGAGGGAATGCTGATCCTCGCCGGCGCCGCGCTGATCGTCTACGAGTCGGTGCATCGCCTCACCACCGGCGCGTCGATCGAGAAGCTCGGCGTGGGCATCGCCGTGATCGGGTTCTCGGCGCTGGCGAACGCCGGCGTCTCGGTCTTCCTGAGGAGGCAGGCCAGGAGGCACCAATCGCCGGCCCTGGCGGGTGACGCGTCTCACCTCGGCACCGACGCACTCACCTCCGTCGGGGTCCTGATCGGGTTGGCGCTGGTCCAGATCACCGGCGTGGATGCGATCGACTCGGCCGTCGCAATCGCGGTCGCCATCGTGATCGTCTTCGCCGGCGTCCGGGTCCTGCGGCAGTCCGCCTCCGCGCTGGTCGACGAGGCCCCGCCGCCGGAGGAGATGGACCGGGTTGAGGCGGCGATCGCCCGGGCGCGGTCCGGGACGCCGGAGATCGTCGGGTACCACAAGCTCCGGGCGCGGACCACGGGCCGCCGGAGCTACATCGACCTGCACCTGCAGTTCCGCAGCGGCACGACCCTCGAGCGGGCCCACGAGCTCGCCCACCAGCTCCGCGACGCGATCGAGTCCGATCTCGGCAACGCCGAGGTGCTGATCCATGTGGAGCCGGAGAGCTCGCGGCGAGATCCCGCCGAGTCCCCGTCGCCATTCAGGGCCGGTTAGGTCAGGTTGACCGCGGCGGCAAGCCCCACCGCGCCGACCACGATGCTGTAGCCGGTGTAGCCGCCGATCGCCAGGAGGATCACTGAGATCCCGCAGATGAGGACGACGGTGAGCCAGGAGCCCTGCTGCAGAGTCACGCTCGCTATTTTGGCCTAATGCCCACTGTCGACGCCCCGACCCTCACCGATGCCGGTGGGACGGTCGCATATCTGCAGGAGATCTCGCCGGAGATGCGGGGCTGCGCGATCCTCTCGGCGGAAGGGGAGGTGCTGGCGGCAAGCGGCAATGTCGAGCGCTGGGGCGAGGCGGGCCGCGACCTGGTCGCAGCGGCGGACGCCGCGGGCGGCGAACCGGTCGCTCACGCCCACGTCGCCACCGGGGACGGCGAGACCTTCTGCGTCCGGGAGGCCGGCCTGACGGCCGTGGCCGTGGCCGAGCGCTTCACCCTTTCTTCGCTGATGATCTTCGACATGCGGAACGCGCTCCGACAGCTGGCCGCCGCGGGCGGCGGCGCATGACGGCCAAGCCGCATCGGCTGCTGCTCGAGCGGGTCTCCGGGTACGCCGACGAGGCCGCGGCCTACCTGCGACGCCGCCGGCACCTGCGCAAGCCATTCGCAAGGACCTACTACGCCGGCGGCCGAAGCGCCGACTTCGCAGCCGACTCCGAGGAGGGGCGGGCCCTGTTTCTGGCCGCCTCCCGGCTGATCGAGGTGGCCGGGCCGCCCCGGCGGCCGAGGAGCACCAAATGACTTTGATCGAGGAGGGGCTGGTGGCCCGCGTCCTCGAGCGCGCCCTGTCCCACGGCGGCGACTTCGCCGAGCTCTTCTGTGAGGAGCGGCAGGGCTTCACCCTGTCGATCGACGAGTCGCGTGTGGAACGACCGCAGTCGGGCAGCGAGCGCGGCGCCGGGGTCCGGGTGATCGAAGGCGAGGTGACCCGATTCGCCCATGTCGACGGCCTGGCCGAGGAGGACCTGATGCGCGCGGCGGACGGACTGGCCTCCGCCCTCGATGGCGACGGCACCGAGCCGCTCGCCCTGAGGGCAGAGGCGCCACCCGTGCTCCAGGAGATCGAGATCGATCCCGCGAGCGTCCCCGCCGACCGCAAGGCCGAGGTCCTGAGGGAGCTCGACGAGCGGGCGCGCTCCGCAGGTTCCGAGGTGGCCCAGGCCTCGGCGAGCTACAGCGAGGGACGGCGCCGGGTCGCCGTCTTCAATTCGGAGGGCCTCGAAGCGAGCGACGACCGCACCCGGGTCCGTCTCGGGGTGCAGGTCGTGGCGCGCAAGAACGGCACTGTGGAGACCGGCTTCGAGACCCTCGGCGAGCACCGCGGCTTCGAGCTGCTCGACGGCGACCCGGCCCGGATCGCGGATCAGGCCGCGAGCAAGGCCCTGAAGCTGCTCGGGGCCGATCCGGCGCCCGCCGGTGAGATGACGGTGGTCGTCGGCGGCGGCTTCGGGGGCGTCCTCTTCCATGAGATGACCGGTCACGGCCTGGAGGCCGACGCGGTGCAGAAGGGCGCCAGCGTGTACGCCGGGAAGCTGGGCGAGAAGGTGGCGCAGCCGCTGCTCAACGCGTATGACGACGGTGTCATGCCGCACGAGTGGGGCACCGGGGCTATCGACGACGAGGGAACGCCGTGCCACAAGACCGCCGTGATTCAGGAGGGCAAGCTCACCTCGTATCTCTATGACCGCCTGCGCGCTCGACGCGACGGGGTGGAGTCGACCGGCAACGGCCGGCGGGCGAGCTTCCGCGACCTGCCCATCCCGCGGATGACGAACACCTACATCGAGCCCGGCGACGCGGATCCGCAGGAGCTGATCTCCGAGGTAGAGATGGGCTTCTACGCGGTCTCCTTCGGCGGCGGCCAGGTCGAGCCCGCCACCGGCGACTTCGTCTTCGGCGTGTCGGAGGGCTATCTGATCGAGGGCGGCAAGGTGACCAAGCCTTGCCGTGGGGCGACGCTGATCGGCAACTGCCTCCAGGCGCTGGAGCGAATCGACGCGGTCGGGAACGACTTCGAGATGAAGACCGGCTTCTGCGGCAAGGCAGGGCAGACGGCGCCGGTCGGCACCGGCCAGGGCCACGTCCGAATCAAGGGGATGACCGTCGGGGGCACGGCGGTATGAGCGAGGCGGACCTCGAGGACGTCGCGCACCGCGCGGTCGAGGCGGCGACTGCCGCCGGCGCGAGCGACGCCGAGGCGTGGAGCGAGGGCTCCCGGAGCCGCGAGGTCCGGGTTCACGCGGGGGAGGTCGAGAGCCTCACCGAGGCGAGTGGCCGCGGCGTCGGCATCAGGGCCTGGACGGGGACGCGGACCGGATACGCATACGGGACCGATCTCTCCGAGTCCGGCCTCGCCGAGTTGGCGGAGGCCGCCGTGGGTGCGGCTCGCGTCGCCGACGAGGACGAGAACTCGATCGCGCCCGAGCCCTCCGGCGAGCCGCCCGAAATCGATGGACTGCGCGACCCGGCGGTGGCGGACACCGAGACCGCCGAGGTGATCGATCTCGCCAAGCGCATCGAGCGCGTCGCACTCGATCGCGACGAGCGGGTCACCGGCGTGGAGGAGGTCGTCTACGTGGACGAGGACGGCGACGCCGCAATCGCCAACTCGCGCGGCGTCTCCGGCAGCTTCGGCTCTTCGGTGGCCTACTCGTTCCTGCAGGCGATGGCGACGCAGGACTCGGAGGTCCAGACCGGCCTCGGGTTCGGGGTCGGCCGCTCACCGCGCTCGCTGGATCCCGAGCGGATCGGCGCCGAGGCCGGCGACGAGGCCAGCTCGATGCTCGGCGCGGGCAAGCCCGAGTCGCGCACCTGTCCGGTGGTTCTCTCGGAGCGGGTCACGGCCAGCTTCGCCGGATTCATCGGCGGCGCGCTGTGCGCCGACGAGGTGCAGCGCGGCCGCTCGCCCTTTGCCGACCGCCTCGGCGACGCGATCGCATCGGCGGCCTACGTGATCGCCGATGACGGGATCGATCCGGGGGGCCTCGCCAGCGCTCCCTTCGACGGGGAGGGCACGCCACGAGAGCGGACGCCGCTGATCGCCGACGGCAAGCTGCTCGCCTACCTGCACGACAGCTACACGGGGCGGCGGGGCGGGGCGCGGTCGACGGGCAACGCCGCTCGCTCCTCCTATCGATCGCCGCCCTCGGTCAGCCCCTCCAACCTCGTGCTCGAGCCCGGCGAGCTGACCCTGGAGCAGCTGCTCGAGCGGGCCGGCGACGGCGTCTACGTCACCGACGTGGCGGGGCTTCATTCGGGCGTCAACCCGGTGACGGGCCGCTACTCGGTCGGAGCCTCTGGACGAACCATCAGCGGCGGCGAGCTGGCCGAGCCGCTCCGCGAGTTCACGATCGCCGGCGATCTGCTCGGCACGCTGGCGGCGGTGCAGGCCGTCGGCTCGGAGACCCGCTGGGTGCCGTTCGGCGGATCGGTGAAGACCGCCCCGATCCTGGTGGGCGAAATGGCGATAGGTGGCGCCTAGCGGCCGCCAGTGGCCGCGACCTGATGGCGAAGCCACTTGTAACAAAGACGTACAACCCCAGGTCTTGGCTTCAGGACACGCTGTTAGGCTCGGCGCGAACTTCAATCCTCAGGAGGAGATGACGTGACCAAGGCCGAGTTCCTCGACAAGCTTGCAGGCGACAGCAGAATCGGCAACAAGAAGGAGGCTGGTCAGGCCGTCGATGCGGTCCTGGACGCCATCACCAACGTCCTCCAGGGCGGAGGCGAGGTGAACTTCACAGGCTTCGGCAAGTTCGCCGTGGCCGAGCGCGGCCCGCGGCAGGGCGTGAACCCGCGCACCGGAGAGCGGATCTTCATCCCGGGCGGCAAGGTGCCGCGCTTCTCCGCCGGCTCCGGACTGAAGAAGAAGGTCAAGGGCGGATAGCAACCCGGCCGTTCGCAGACAGGCTCGCGGCGCTCGTCGACGAGCGTCGCAGTCAGGTGTGTCTGGGCCTTGACCCGGACCCGGCGGCCCTTTCCCCGGAGGCAGCGCCGGACGCCGACCTCACCGACGTCGCGGATCGAGCCGCCTCGGCGGTCTTCGAGCACTGCCGCTGGCTGATCGAGACGGCCGGCCCCGCCTGCGTCGCCGTGAAGCCGCAGCTCGCCTGCTTCGAGCGCCTCGGGGCGCCCGGCTGGCGGGCGCTGGAGCAGGTCTGCGCCGCTGCCCAGCGCGCCGGGCTGCTGGTGGTCGCGGACGGGAAGCGGGGCGACGTCCCGGTGACGGCGAAGGCGTATGGGCAGGCGCTGGTGGGCGAGACCGACACCCCGTGGGGCACGGTGCGCGGCCTCGGTGCCGATGCATTCACCGCCAATCCGTTGCTCGGGGAGGACGAGATCGAGGTCCTGGTGTCCGCCGCGAGGGAGGCGGGCGCTGGGGTCTTTCTGCTCGTGAGGACCTCGAATCCCGGCGCGGCGCGGCTCCAGGACGCAACCCTCGGCGACCGACCGATGCACGAGGAGCTCGCCGCGCTGGTGGCGGAGAGCGCCCCGGAGCTCGCCGGGGACTCCGGTCTCTCGGGGCTGGGCGCGGTGGTCGGCGCCACGGCCCCGCAGCATCTCGGCCGGCTGCGCGAGCTGATGCCCGACTCCGTCTTCCTGATCCCCGGCATCGGGGCGCAGGGCGGCAGGCCCGAGGACCTCGGGCCTGCGTTGGCCACCGGGCGCCCCGCGTCGGTGCTGGTCGCCGCGGCGCGGAGCATCGCCGGGGCCGACGATCCGGCGGCGGCGGCCGAGGACCTGCGACAGGCCATTTGGAGCCTCACTACGTAGTCGGCAGTACTATCGCGAGCCCTCGAATGCCGGACTACAAGCCGAATCAATTCGTCCGCGTGTTCGCCGTGTTGGCCCTGATCGCGGCCCTCGTCGTGGTGGTCGCGGTGGTCGCGACCTCGAGCGGCGGTGGCGGTGGCGGTGGCGGCGGCGACTCGCAGAAGACCCACGTCAGCAAGGCCGGGCGGCAGGCCATCCGTAAGGGCGTCTGGATCGTGCGCTCCGGTGACACGCTGGGCGCGATCTCGGTGAAGACCGGCATTGATCAGAGCACCCTCGAAATGCTCAACCCGGACCTCGATCCGCAGGCCCTCCTGGAGGGCCAGCGGATAGCGTTGCGCTGACGGTGCTGGGAATCGAAGGCAGGCGGGGCAGGGGGGGCGGACGCGTGGCCGTCGCGCTGCTCCTGGCGATCCTGCTGCTCGGCGCCCCGGCCTCCGCCATGGCTTCGAGCGGGCCGAAGCTCGACGCGAAGGCGTGGATCCTGATCGACCCGCGAGACGACTCGGTCCTGGCCAGCAAGTCGCCGAACAAGCGGCTGCCGATTGCCAGCACCACCAAGCTGATGACGGCGTACCTGGCGCTGAAGAACCTGAAGCCGAACCAGATGATCGCGGCGCCCTCGTATCACCCGAGCGCCTCCGCCGAGATCACCCTCGGGCTGCGCCCGGGAGAGCGGATGCGGGTTCGGGATCTGCTCTACGGCCTGTTGCTGCCGAGCGCCAGCGACGCCGCCGAGACGCTGGCGGTCGGGGTGGCGAGCTCGGTGCCCGCATTCGTCGAGCGGATGAACCAGGCGGCGCAGCAGCTGGGGCTGACCGACACGAGCTACGCCAACCCGATCGGGCTGGACGACCCCCACAACTACTCCAGCGCCCATGACCTCGTCACGCTGGCTTCGATTCTGCTCAAGAACCGGCTCTTCGCCCGGATCGTCAACACGCCGGCCGCCACCCTCCACAGCGGCGATCACCCGCGGACCGTGACCAGCCGGGACACGCTGCTCAACTCCGTCCCCTGGATCAACGGGGTGAAGACCGGCCATACCCTCGACGCCGGATACGTCCTGGTCGGCTCGGGCACGATGGATTCGACCACGCTGATCTCGGCCGTGCTGGGAACGCCCGACGAGCCCAGCCGCGACGCCGACACGCTCAGGCTCCTTCAGTACGGCTTCTCGCTCTACCACCCCGTCCAGCCGGTCAACCGGGGCGAGCAGCTCGCTGATCCGAAGCTCGACTACCGCAGCGACCACCTCTCACTGGTCGCCCAGCGCGCCCTCCCGATCAACCTCCGGCAGGGCCAGCACGTGACCACCCACGTCACGGCCCCGGACCAGATCAACGGCGCCGTCGATCAGGGCCAGGTCCTCGGTCACGTCACGGTGAGCGTCGACGGGAAGCCGGCGGCGGGCAGCCCACTCGTCGCAGCTCATGCGGTGGGTGCGGCGACCACCTTCGACAAGGTGATCTCCTTCGCCCAGAATCCATTTGTTCTGCTTGCACTTGGTGCGATCGTGATACTTGTAGGGCTGCTCTTGATCAGGCGAGGCCGCGGAACGAAGGAACCGAAGGCGGCCGCGCCAAAACCGCGGCGAGCCGAGCGACAGGCCCCCCGACAGCGGACCCCGGAGGAGAGGCGCAGGATGCACGAGGAGAGAATGCGCAGGAGGCGGCAGAGGGCGGAACGGGAGGGAGGCACCGGATGATCCTCACCGTTACGCTGAACGCCGCGATCGACCGCACCGTCGCGGTCCCGAGCTTCCGCCAGGGCCATCGTCACCGGGCCGTCGAGGCGAGCACGGTCGCCGGCGGCAAGGGCGTCAACGTCGCCCGCGCCCTGAAGCTTCTCGACCGGCCGGTGATCGCCACCGGCCTGGCGGGCGGCCCCACCGGCGCCCGCCTGATGGAGCGGCTCGCCGAGGAGTCGATCCTCACCGACTTCACCTGGATCGCCGGCGAGTCGCGAACCAACCTCGCCGTCGTCGACCCGACCTCGGGCGAGCAGACCGAGATCAACGAGCGCGGCCCCGACGTCAGCGCCGAGGAGCTGGAGCGCTTCCTGGAGAAGCTCCTCTACCTGGCGCGCGGCGCCCGGATCTGCGCGATCGCGGGGAGCCTGCCGCCGTCGGTGCCACCCTCGTTCTCGGCCCGGATCGTCGAAGAGCTCAAGGCGATCGGAGTAGAGACCATCGTCGACACCGAGGGCGAGCCACTGCTGGCCTCGCTCCGTGCCGGCCCGGCCGCCGTCACCCCGAACGTCCGCGAAGCCGAGGGTGCCGTCGGCCATGAGTTCAACGACCGCGAGGACGCGGTGCTCGGCCTCCGCAGCCTGGTCGAGCTCGGGGCCACCGACGCGGTCATCACCCGGCCGCGGGGATGCGTCGCGTCACTGCTCGACCCGGATGACCGGCGGCATGCCTACGAGGTGATCGCACCCGAGGTCGAGCCGGTTGCCACCGTCGGCTCCGGCGATGCCTTCCTCGCCGGATTCGTCGCCGCCCGCTACGACGGCCGCCCGCCGGAGGAGTGCCTGCGGTTCGCGGTCGCCTGTGGCGCCGAGTCGACGCAGCACTTCGGCGCGGGCAGCATGGATCCGGCCGAGATCGAGCGTCTGCTCCCGGGCGTCGAGGCCCGCGAGCTCGAGGCGCCGGCCACCGTCTAGAGATTCAGGTTGGAGGAGCGCCGGTTTACCGCTGTTATCCTTGGATGGGCGTTGGTGAAGGAACTCCGAAACGCCGCTATCACCGCATTTCCGGCCCCGCGACGCGGGGTTTTTTCGTCCGCGAACGAACGTAGGGTGAGGCAATGGAAGTAGAGATCGGCCGCGGCAAGAAGGGCCGCAGGGCATATGGCTTCGATGACATCGCGATCGTCCCCTCCCGGAGGACGCGCGATCCCGATGACATCGACATCACCTGGACCCTCGGTCCATACCGCTTCGAGCTGCCGCTGCTCGCCTCCGCGATGGACGGGGTGGTCAGCCCGAAGACCGCCGGCCTGATCGGCCAGCTCGGCGGGCTCGGCGTCCTCAACCTGGAGGGCATCTGGTCCCGCTACGAGAATGCGGACGAGAAGCTCGACGAGATCGCCGCCGCGCCCAAGCCGGTCGCCACGAAGATCATGCAGGAGATCTACGCGGAGCCGGTCAAGGCCGAGCTGATCGCCAAGCGAGTCGAGGAGATCAAGGCCGCCGGCGCGGTCGCGTGCGGGTCGCTCACCCCGCAGAAGGTGACCGAGTACTACGAGACCGCCCTCGAGGCCGGGCTCGACATCCTCGTCATCCAGGGCACGGTGATCTCGGCCGAGCACGTCTCGACCCAGACCGAGCCGCTCAACCTGAAGCAGTTCATCGCCGACCTGGACGTTCCCTGCGTCGTCGGCGGCTGTGCCTCCTACAACACCGGCCTTCACCTGATGCGGACCGGCGCCGTCGGCGTCCTGGTCGGCGTTGGTCCCGGCGCCGCCTGCACCACCCGCGGGGTCCTCGGCATCGGTGTGCCACAGGCGACGGCGATCGCCGACGTGGCCGCCGCCCGAAGCCAGCACATGATGGAGACGGGCAACTACTGCAACGTGATCGCCGACGGCGGGATGCGGACCGGCGGCGACGTCTCCAAGGCGATCGCCGTGGGCGCCGACGCCGTGATGATCGGCTCCCCCCTGGCCCGCGCGAAGGAGGCGCCCGGCCGCGGCTTTCACTGGGGCATGGCGACCTTCCATCCCTCGCTGCCGCGCGGGGCCCGGGTGGCCACCCACCAGGACGGCACGCTCGAGGAGATCGTCCTGGGGCCCGCCCAGGACAACGACGGCACCTTCAACCTGATGGGCGCGCTGCGCACCTCCATGGCCACCACCGGCTACGCCGACATCCCCGAGTTCCACCGCGCCGAGGTGATGGTCGCCCCGGCCCTGATGTCCGAGGGCAAGCAGCTTCAGCGCGAGCAGTCGGTCGGGATGGGCTCCAACGGACGCGCCACGGTGGCCGCGGCGGTCGCTGTCTCGGATGACTGAAGCGGCCAGCGCCGCTTCGGATGACACCCAGGCTCGGGTCCACGTCCCCGAGCGCAGCGTTCCCGGCGCCGAGCCGGAGCTCCGGGAGGTGGAGGGGACCGCGCCCGCGCAGGCGACCGAGGAGGTCCTCGTTCTCGACTTCGGTGGCCAGTACAGCCAGCTGATCGCCCGCCGCATCCGCGAGTGCGGGGTCTTCAGCGAGCTGCTCCCGCACGACATTCCCCTCGAGCGGATCAAGGAGCGCGGACCGCAGAGGCCTAGTCCTCTCCGGCGGGCCGGCTTCGGTCTACGCCGAGGGCGCTCCGGCCCTTCGCAAGGAGCTGCTCGATCTCGGCATCCCCGTGCTCGGCATCTGTTACGGCATGCAGCTGATGGTCCATGAGCTCGGCGGCCGCGTCGAGCAGGCGCCGGCCGGAGAGTTCGGCCGCAGCGAGCTCACCCTCCGCGATGGCGGCGGCACCCTGCTCGAGGGCCTGCCCGCCGAGCAGCAGTGCTGGATGAGCCACCGCGACACCGTCTTCGAGCCGCCGCCCGGGTTCACCGCTCTCGCCTCCAGCACCGAGTCGCCGGTCGCGGCGGTGGAGGACACCGAGCGCGGGCTCTACGGCATCCAGTTCCACCCCGAGGTCGTCCACACGCCCTACGGCACCGAGATCCTCACCCGCTTCCTGCGTGATGTCGCCGGCTGCAGGGAGAGGTGGTCGCCGGCGTCGGTGATCGAGGAGCAGGTCTCGGCGATCCAGGCCCAGGTCGGCGACGCGCGCGCGATCTGCGGCCTCTCAGGCGGGGTCGACTCGGCCACCGCCGCGCTCCTCGTCCATCGCGCCATCGGCGACCGGCTCACCTGCGTCTTCGTCGACCACGGGATGATGCGCAAGGACGAGGCCGAGCAGGTCGTCACCGCCTTCCGCGAGGAGCATGGCATTCAGCTCGTGCACGTCGACGCCGCCGACCGCTTCCTCGACCGCCTCGCCGGTGTCGAGGATCCCGAGACTAAGCGGAAGATCATCGGCGAGGAGTTCATCCGCGTCTTCGAGGAGGAGGCCGGCAAGGTCGAGGACGCCCGCTTCCTCGTCCAGGGCACCCTCTACTCGGACGTGATCGAGTCCGGCGGCGACGGACGGGCTGCGGCCACGATCAAGTCGCACCACAACGTCGGCGGTCTGCCCGAGGAGATGGAGATGGAGCTCGTCGAGCCGCTGCGGATGCTCTTCAAAGACGAGGTTCGCGCCGTGGCGGCCGAGCTCGGGCTGCCCGAGCGATTCGTCTGGCGCCAGCCCTTCCCGGGTCCGGGCCTGGCGATCCGCGTGGTGGGCGGCGAGGTCACCCGCGAACGTCTCGAGATCGTCCGCGAGGCCGATGCGATCCTCCAGGAGGAGATCCGAGCCGCCGGTCTCTACCGCCAGCTCTGGCAGTCCTTCTGCGTCCTGCCGGTCGTCCGCTCGGTCGGCGTCCAGGGCGACGAGCGCTCCTACGCCCACCCGGTCGTGATTCGCGCGGTCACCTCGGACGACGCGATGACGGCGGACTGGGCGCGCCTGCCCTACGACCTGCTGGAACGAGTCTCGAACCGGATCATCAACGAGGTCAGAGGCGTCAACCGCGTGACGCTGGACCTCACATCCAAGCCGCCCGGCACGATCGAGTGGGAGTAGCGGCCACCAGGCCGCTCTCCTTTGGAGCGAAGGGCGAAGCCCGGAGCGACTTAGGCGGGGCGGCCGCTAGTGGCCGCGATCTGATGGCGAAGCCGGGTTCCAGCTACTCCGCGCTGTCGTAGAAGAGCCGCTTGCTGACCGAGTACTGGCCGGGCGGAGGCTTCGGCTCCGTCTGGAGCTTGCCGCCCGAGAACTTGTCCCAGGCGCGCAGGTGGGGGAGAGGGTCGGTGCGGCTGCCGCCGGCGAACCAGCGGCCCTTCCAGAGCTCGAAGTGGAGGTGGCAGACGCCGCTGTCCGAGCCCGTCTGGCCGACGGAGCCGATGCGCTGGCCGACGTGGACTCGGCGGTCGACGCCGACTCGTGCACGGCCCTTCATGTGGCCGTAGACGAAGTCGAAGCGCGTGCCCTGGCCCCTGAGGACGATGTAGTTGCCATAGCCGTCGGAGTAGCCGGCCGATTTCACCACCGCGTCATGGGCGGCCACGATCGGGGTGCCGCACTCGGCGATGATGTCCTGGCCGGTGTGAACCGAGCCATCGGCACGCTTCGCGCCGAAGCCGGTCACGTCGAGGTTGCCGTAGTTGTGCGTTCCCCGGAGCGGGTAGCGGTAGCGCTGGGTGGCCGAGGCTGGAGCCGCCAGGGCGGCGACGGTAACCGCAACCGCTAGGAGGGCGAGGGCGACTCGGCGTCGGGGCATGCCTGGTTCAGAACACAGCAAGGCCGCCGTTGTAGCACCCGTCCCGGAGCCCCGGGCGGGTGCGGGCTAGGCCTTGTAGCCCTGGTAGGTCTGGAGGTAGGGCATCGGGTTGACCGGGTGGCCGCCTCGATACCACTTGCCGAGCCAGAGCTCGAAGTGGAGGTGACACGCAGTGGCGTCGCCGGTCTGCCCGACGATCCCGATCTGCTGGCCCGGCTGGACGACCGTGCCCTTGGCGACGGAGGCCGTCGTGGCGAGGTGCGCGTACATGTAGTCCTGGTGGAGCTTCTTGTTCCGGATCACCACGTAGTTGCCGGCGAGGCTCTGGAAGCTCACGAACTTCACCTTCGCCCGGCTCACCGCGACGAGCGGCGTGCCGCAGGCGGCCATGATGTCCTGGCCCTGATGGATGTGGCCCTTGCGGGCGGCGCCGAAACCGTCGCCGAAGGTGTGCGCGCCGGCGACCGGGAAGATCATCGATCCGGTGGGCGCGGTGGTCGTCGTCGGGTCGGTCGTGGTGGTGGTGCCGGGGGCTCCGACTCCGCCGCTCTGGGCGAAGGCGGCCTGGGAGCCGAGCATGGAGATCGCGAGCGCCGCGGCAGCGATGATCGCCACCCTGCGGGGCTTGGGGCGAACCTGCTTGTCGTTCGACACGCTTGGCACTCTCTCTGCGGCCTACGGAGTTAGCTGGCGGGCTCGCGCCGAGAGCGGCGCTACGAACCAGTTGGTTGCGATTCGCCCCTGGGGTGTGAACCCCTTTGGGTCCTCCGTTTCCCCCGAACTAGACGGGTTGCTCCTCGGCTTCGCCTACGGAGCACCCTCGCGTTATCGGGAGAACTTGGCCTTGCTGGCGCGGCAGTATAACCAGAGGGCCGGGGGTCACCCCCCAGCCCTCTGGTTCAGGCATGAAACGGGTCGCTGCTTACGCAGCGCCCTCGCGTCTACCGCTACTGGATGTAGCCGTCCTCCTTCAGGTACTGCGTGGCCACGGCGGCGGGATCCTGCTTGTCGATGTCGACCCGGGCGTTCAGCTCCTGCATGACAGGCAGCGTCAGGCCCTCTTGGACCTTCTCGATCGTCGCGGCGTAGTCCGGCCCGGCCTTCTGAACCGTTGCCTGGTCGGTCACCCAGATGACGTTGCCCGAGGGGAAGATCCCCTTGTCGTCCTGGAGCAGGACGTACTTGTCGGGGTTGGCCGAGAGCTGCGCGTCCGAGGTGAACACGATGGACGCGTCCGCCTGTCCCTTGTCGAGCACGGTGTAGCGGAGCCCGATGTCCACGGGGTTGAACGACTTGAACTGGAGCCCGTAGACGTCCTGCAGCCCGACCAGGCAGTCGGCCCGCTCGCGGCACTCTGGGGACCCGTAGAGGGTCAGATCCTGTGACTTGCCCTGGAGGTCCGAAATCTTCGTGACCCCGAGCTCGTCGGCCTTCGTCTTCAGCATCCCGAACGCGTTCGCGTCGGCGAACGGGGTCGGTGCGAATGCCGTCTCGCCCTTCGGCTCGAGCTGTTGCTTCGCCTGGTCGTACGCCTGCTGGGCATCCGCTGGAACCGACTTCGCGCCGAAGATCGACTCGAGCAGCGTGGAGGTGTACTCCGGGTAGCCGCTGATCTCCCCGTCCTGGAGCGCCTTGTACGCGATCACCTCGGAGCCCAGGTTCAGGTTGGTCTTCACGTCGTACCCCGCGGCCTGCAGGGCCTGTGCGTAGATGTTCCCGAGGATGTACTCCTCGGTGAAGTTCTTCGAACCCACCGTGAGCTGGATCCCCTTGTTGGCGGGGTTCTCCTTGATCAGGTTGGCGGAGTTGCCCCCACTCGTCCCGGTGTCGTTGTTGTCGTCGCCGCCCCCACAAGCGGCGACTCCGAGCGCGAGCACCAGCGCCGCAATCAGCGCGAAGGCCGCCCTAGTTCGCCAATGGCCGGTCACCACGTGACTCTCCTCTCGTCTGGGAGCTAGCGCGCCCCCTGGAATGGACGGGGTGATCCTATGCGGCTGCGCCCGCACGCGCGAGCTTCAGGCCGCGCGGCGTGAGAGCCCACTGCAGGCCGGCGAGGCTGAGCTCGAGCGTCAGGGTGAGGAGCGCGATCAGGATCGCGCCCGCGACCACCCCGGCATCCCCGTAGACGTTCCGGCCGAGGATGTAGTCGCCGAGCGTGCTCACGCCCGCGAGCGAGGCCAGGGCGACGG
Organism: uncultured Solirubrobacterales bacterium; assembly: GCA_963774305.1. Taxonomy (GTDB): domain Bacteria; phylum Actinomycetota; class Thermoleophilia; order Solirubrobacterales; family 70-9; genus DASUPK01. The sequence goes on from CAVZEM010000005.1 coordinate 47,643, forward strand.
TGGCGATGATGTTCACGGCCGCCGTGCGCACGCCGGCCATGATCGTCGGCACCGCCAGCGGCAGCTCGACGCGGAAGACGATCTGCAGAGCGTTCATTCCCATCCCTCGGCCCGCCTCGACGGCGTTTCGATCCACCTGGCTCATCCCCACATAGGTGTTGGTGAGGATCGGGGGGATCCCGAGCACGGCGAACGCGATGGTGACGTTGCCGAGCCCGACGCCGATGAACGCCGCCACAAAGGCGATCAGCGCGAGCTCCGGGACCGCCCGGCCGGCATTGCCGATGGCGACCGCGACGCCCTCTCCCCGCTGGAGGTGGCCGAGGATGACGCCGGCAGGGAGGGCGATCGCGACCGCCGCGCCGAGCGCCAGGAAGGTCACCTTGAGGTGCTGGCCGATCAGGTGGAGCGCCTGGTCGGGGCCTCCGACGAGCGTGCTCCCGGTGCGCGCCTCCTGCTGGTGGAAGATGAAGTTGAAGGCGTCGGTGAAGACGTTCAGGAGGCCGAGGTGAACGAAGGTCGAGTTCACGCTGTCGCCTCCCGGGGTGACCGCCGCCACGGAGCGAGCAATCGCTGGACGATCAGCAGGGTCAGATCGAACGCGAGCGCCATCAGGATCGTCAGCCCCCCGGCGATCACGATGTTCGTCTTGAAGGTGATCTGCTGATAGAGCGGCGCGCCGAGCGTGTCGACGTTCGCGAACACCATCAGGCTCGCGATGGCGACCGTCGAGACGGTCGCGATGCGAAGGCCGGCGATGATCTCGGGCAGCGCCAGGGGCAGCTCAACGCGCCAGAGGAGCTGGCGGTCGGTCATTCCCATGCCCAGGCCGGCCTCCTTGCTCTCGGCGGGGACGTTGGCGAGCCCGGCCACGGTGTTCCGGTAGATGATCTGCAGCGTGTAGACGCTGAGGACGATGATCGCCGTGGTCCAGCCGAGGCCGGTGATCGGCAGCAGCAGGAAGATGAACGCCAGGGAGGGGATCGTGTAGAGCACGCCGGTGGCCCCGGTGAAGGTCGGGACCAGCCAGCGCCGGCCGTGCGAGAGCAGCGCCATCCCGAACGCAACCGCGAAGCCGATCGCGACCGCCACCAGCACGATCAGCAGGTGGTTGAGCAGGGGGGTCGTGTAGCGGTCGAAGTTGTCAATCGCCCAGCCGGGGCAGAAGGCCTTGTTCTGGGCCACGCAGCTGGCGTTCCCGCCCGTTCGCTTGTGGATCTCGACGGCGGCGAGCAGCGGGGCCAGCTTGGCGAGCGCAAGGGTCATACGTCTCGTGGCCGCTCGACGGCGGCGTGCTCCTCCACCTTGGCCTCGGGAGAGACGAGGAACTCCGAGATGATCTCGACGGAGAGCACCCCGCCGATCCGCCCCTGCGGGTCCGTCACGGGCGCGTACTGGGTCTCGGTCTGCAGGAGGTCGGCAAGTGCGTCCCGCATCACGTCATCGAGGTCCAGAATTGGCTCGGGCCCGGTGTCGGGGTTCTGGGGAACCGTCTCGCCTCTCAGATCGGCATCCGAGAGCCAGCCGATAGGCCGGCGCTCGGAGTCGACGACGAGGGCATGTGGGACCTCGGCGCCCTCGAGCTTGGTCTTCACCTCGGCAGTCGGCTGGCCGACGTACGCCAGCGGGGCCTCCCAGAGGTCGATGTCCCTCACCCTCATCAGTGCGAGTCGCTTCAGGGCGCGGTCGGCGCCGACGAAGTCCTCGACGAAATCGTCGGCCGGCGCCATCAGGAGCTCGGCAGGGGTCGCGTACTGGGCGAGGTGGCCACCCTGCTTGAGGATCGCGATCCGGTCGCCCATCTTGATCGCCTCGTCGATGTCGTGGGTGACGAAGAGGACGGTCTTCTGGATCTCGGCCTGAAGGCGGAGGAACTCGTTCTGGAGGCGCTCCCGGCTGATCGGGTCGATCGCGCCGAAGGGCTCGTCCATCAGCATCACCGGCGGGTCGGCGGCGAGGGCCCGGGCGACGCCGATCCTCTGCTGCTGGCCGCCGGAGAGCTGGCTCGGGAAGCGGTCGCCGAGCCCTGGGTCGAGCCCGATCACGTCGAACAGCTCGCGGACCCGCTTCTGGGTGCGGTCCCGGTCCCAGCCGAGCAGCTTCGGGACCGTGGCAATGTTGTCGGCGATCGTCCGGTGGGGAAAGAGGCCGGTCTGCTGGATCACGTAGCCCATCTCCCGGCGCAGCTCGGTCGGGTCGCGGTCCCACACGGAGGTGTCGCCGATCAGGATGTCGCCCTCCGTGATCTCGACGGTCCGGTTCGCCATCCGCATCGCGGTGGTCTTCCCGCAGCCCGAGGGTCCGACCAGGACACAGATGTCACCGGCCGGCACATCCAGGGAGAGGTGGTTGATCGCGGGCTCGGTCTGACCCGGGTACCGCTTGGTGACGTCCCGGTAGGAAACCGACGCGGCTTGGTGGCCAGCCTCCACTGTGCGCGATCCTACTCCCGCGATTGTTGGCGAAGCCCGTGAACCCTGGCTATCATCCGCCGGCCGCGGATTGGTGCGCGGCTCTTTTTATGGCCACAGCGACAGCGATGAAGACCTACCAGGCGAACGCCCAGGACCGCGAGCGGGACTGGTACGTCGTCGATGCCGAGGGCAAGACGCTCGGCCGGCTCGCGACCCAGATTGCGGACGTACTGCGAGGGAAGCGCAAGCCGACCTATACGCCGCACGTCGACGTCGGCGACTTCGTGATCGTCATCAACGCCGAGAGGATCGCTGTGACCGGCAAGAAGCGCGAGGACAAGCTCTACTGGCGGCACAGCGGATACCCGGGCGGCATTCGCTCCCGGACCCTCGGCGAGCTGCTCGAGCAGCGGCCGGAGGAGGTCATCCGCAAGGCCGTCAAGGGCATGATCCCCCGCAACCGGCTCGGCCGCCAGCAGCTCCGCAAGCTCAAGGTCTACGCCGGCCCCGAGCATCCCCACCAGGCCCAGCAGCCCAAGCAACTCGACATCCAGACTTGATGACAGACGAAGAGCAGCAGCAGCCCGACGAGGGCACTCCCGAGGAGCAGCAGGCCGACGAGCAGGCGGCTCCCGAGGAGGCGCTCGCCGAGGATGCTGCCACTGAGGACGACACCCCCGCCGAGGAGGCCGCAGCTCCCGCCGAGGAGGCTCCCGCCGAGGAGCCGGCGCCAGAGAAACCCGCTGAGGCCGCGCAGGCCCAGGGCAAGCAGAAGAAGGAGGAGGTCGTCCCCGGCGCCGAGCTCGATCCGATCGCGCTCGAGCCAGACCGTCCGCTGGACGCCGAGGAGCGCGCCCGCCAGGAGGCCGAGGAGGAGGAGCGCGCCCGGCGCGAGCGCGAGCTGATCGGCGAGGTCGACGAGACCGCGCCCCTGGCCGCGCAGCCCGCGAAGCTCTCCGGCGACGCCAGCTACTCCGCGACCGGAAAGCGGAAGTCCTCGGTTGCTCGCGTAATCCTGCGGCCCGGCGACGGCAGCATCCAGGTCAACAAGCGCACCCTCGAGGAGTACTTCCCGCGCGCGTACCTGCAGACGGTCGCCAAGCAGGCGCTTGTCCAGAGCGGCTATGAGGGCAACGTCAACGTGCGCGTTCGTGTGCACGGCGGCGGCATCTCCGGCCAGGCGGCCGCCGTCCGCCACGGCATCGCTCGCGCGCTCTGCGACGTTGACCCGGCGCTTCGCCCCGAGCTGAAGCGCCGGGGCATGCTGACCCGTGACTCACGGGTCAAGGAACGCCGCAAGGCGGGCCTGAAGAAGGCCCGCAAGAAGCCTCAGTTCTCGAAGCGCTAGCGTCCGCCGCGCGTGGCGGAGAGGAGATTCTTCGGGACCGATGGGGTCCGGGGCCCCGTGGGCGAGTTGCTCACCCCCGACCTCGCCGTGCGGCTGGGCCGCGCCGCGGCGCTGCGCGACGAGGCCGAGCGCCCGCAGGTCCTGATCGTCCGCGACACCCGCGAGTCGGGCCCGATGCTCGAGGAGGCGCTGGCCGCCGGCATCGCGGCGGGAGGAGGGGACGCGATGCTCGGAGAGGTACTGCCGACGCCCGCCGCCTCGGTGCTCACCCGCCGACTGAGCTTCGACCTGGCGGCGGTGGTCTCCGCCTCTCACAATCCGTTCGCGGACAACGGCATCAAGTTCTTCAACTCGCGCGGCACCAAGCTCGACGACGACGCCGAGCTCGAGATCGAGGGGCTGATGGACGCCGATACGGCGGAGCGGGTCGGCGGCGTCCGGACGCTCGAGGGCGCCTTCGACGACTACATCCGAGAGCTGCGGACCGCCTTCCAGCTCGACCTCTCCGGCATGCGCGTCGCACTGGATTGCGCCAACGGAGCCACCCATCGCGCCGCCCCGGTGATCTTCCAGGCCCTTGGCGCGGACCTGGTCCTGACCGCCGTCGAGCCCGACGGGCGGAACATCAACGCCGATTGCGGCTCGACACATCCGGAGGGGCTGATCGAGCTGGTCCGCTCGTCCGGCGCCGACATCGGCTTCGCCTACGACGGGGACGGCGATCGGGTCCTGGCGGTCGATGGAAACGGGCGCCTCCACGACGGTGACGACCTGATCGCCCTGATCGCGCTCGACCTGCAGAAGCGGGGCGAGCTCGAGGGCGGCGTGGCGGTCACCGTGATGACCAACTTCGGCTTCATGACCACCATGGAGAAGGCCGGGATCGAGGCGATCCAGACGCAGGTGGGCGACCGCTACGTGATCGAGCAGCTGTTCGAGCGGGATTGGCGCCTCGGCGGCGAGCAGTCGGGGCACATCGTCTGGACCGACTTCACCCCGACGGGCGATGGGATCGCCGCGTCGCTGCTCACCCTGCGGGCGCTGGGCAAGCGCAGGCTCGAGGATGTCGAGCCGTTCGAGCGCCTGCCGCAGCGGCTGGAGAACGTTCGAGTCGCCGACCGCGGCGCGATCGAGGGGGCGACGGAGCTGTGGAAGGCGGTCGAGGACGAGAACGCGAAGTTCGAGGGCCGAGGCCGCGTGCTGGTGCGTCCCTCCGGCACCGAGCCGCTCGTGCGCGTCATGGTCGAGGCGCCGAATGAGGCGGAGTGCGAGGCGATCTGCGATCGCCTCGTCGAGGTCGTCAAGCACGAGTTGGCTTAGAGACCGACGGCCCGCTGGGCGGCCGCTTGCGGTCGTAGGTCCGGCCGAGGTGTTTGTGGCGGCCGTTTCATGACGGGAGCCGCCTGCCTCTACCCTGTACGTCTTCCTATGTGCGGCATCGTCGGATATGTGGGTGACCGACCGTGCCGGGATCTGCTGATAGCCGGATTGGAGAAGCTCGAGTACCGGGGCTACGACTCCGCCGGCATTTCAGTGCTCTCGGACGGCGAGGTCGACAGCGTGCGCGCTGTCGGCAATCTCGCGAACCTCCGTGCCGCGGTCGAGGAACGGTCCTCGAACGGCGACGGTGGCTCGGTCGCCGTGGCCGCGAAGCCGGCGACTATCGGGCTCGGCCACACGCGCTGGGCCACCCACGGCAGGGTCACCGAGGAGAACGCCCATCCGCACGGCGACTGTGAGGAGCGGATCCACATCGTCCTCAACGGGATCGTCGAGAACCATGCCGAGTTGCGGCGCGAGCTGACCGCCGAGGGGCATGAGTTCACCTCGGAGACCGACGCCGAGATCGTCGCGCACCTGATCGAGCGCCACTACGACGGCGACCTGACCGAGGCGGTCCGCAAGGCCCTCTCCGATCTGCGGGGTCACTACGCGTTCGTCGCCATGCACAACGACCACGAGGACACCCTCGTCGCGGCGCGGAAGGAGTGCCCTCTGATCGTCGGCCTCGGCGAGGACGAGAACTTCGTGGCGTCGGCGATCCCGGCATTCCTGGCCGAGACCCGGCGCGCCCTCGGGATCAAGAACGACGAGATCGTCACCGTCCACAAGGGCGACGTCACCGTGATCGACGCCGAGGGCAACGTGGTCGACGGCCGCGAGCCGATCGAGGTCACCTGGGACGAGGACGCCGCGGAGAAGGGCGGCTACGACACCTTCATGCTCAAGGAGATCCACGAGCAGCCGGACGCCGTGGCGGAGACCATCACCGACAGGCTGCCGAACCTGGACAGCGTCGACCTCTCCGACGTGGAGCTCGACGACGAGTTCCTGAAGGGGATCGACCGGATCGTGATCGTTGCGTGCGGGACCTCGTACCACGCCGGGCTCGTGGGTCGCTACGCGATCGAGCAATGGGCCCGGGTCCCGGTGGAGATGGACATCGCCTCGGAGTACCGCTACCGCGAGCCAGTGCACCGGCCGAACGACCTGGTCATCGGCATCACCCAGTCCGGGGAGACCGCCGACACGCTCGCGGCGATGCGGTTGGCGCGCGAGGGCGGCTCGAAGGTGCTCGCGATCTGCAACGTGATGGGGAGCCAGGCGACGCGAGACGCCGACGCAGTCCTCTTCACCCGCTCGGGGATCGAGATCAGCGTGGCCGCGACGAAGACCTTCGTCAGCCAGGTGGCCGCTATGTACCTGCTCGGGCTTCGCCTCGCGGAGCTCCGGGGGACGATGGAGCCCGAGCGCATTGCGGAGCTGGTCGCGGAGCTCAAGTCGCTCCCCCACAAGATCCAGGAGACGATCGTCTCCTGCGACGAGCGCGTCAAGGCGATCGCCCGCTCTCAGTACAACCAGCGCTTCTTCATGTATATCGGCCGCCACATCGGCCTCGCCGTCTGCCTGGAGGGCGCCCTGAAGCTGAAGGAGATCTCCTACATCCCCGCCGACGCATACGCCGCCGGCGAGATGAAGCACGGGCCGATCGCACTGCTCGACGAGTCCACGCCGGTGGTCGCGGTCGCGACGGACAGCCCCGTTGTCGGGAAGATCCTCTCCAACATGGAGGAGGTCCGAGCTCGCGGCGCGGACGTGATCGCCGTCGCAACCGAGGGCTCGGAGGCGGTCGAGGACGCGGCGGACCAGACGATCTTCGTGCCCCGCACCGACTGGATCGTCCAGCCGATCGTCGCGATCGTGCCGCTGCAGCTGCTCGCCTATTACATCGCCCGCGAGAACGGCCTGAACGTCGACCAGCCTCGCAACCTCGCGAAGACCGTCACGGTCGAGTAGCGGAGCCTCGGCTAGGATTCCCCGCCTCGTGAGCCGTCGCCGACTCCCCGCGCTCCTGCTTGCCTGCATGGCTGTCCCGGCCGCGATCCTGGCCGGCTGTGGTGGCGGTGGCGGTGGCAGCGTCGACGTCGGCCCGGCGGCGGCCGTTCCCGCCAACACGCCGATCTACCTCGACGCCACGGTCAAGCCCACGGGCACGGCCCAGTCGGACGCCAAGGCGGCCCTCAGCAAGATCCTGAACACACCCGATCCCGGGGCCAAGATCGTCTCGCTGATCGAGGACCAGTCCAAGGCCGACGGTCACCCGATCAACTACCAGCAGGACATCGCGCCCTGGCTTGGCCAGAAGGCCGCGGTGTTCTTCACCTCGCTGGGCGCCAACTCGCAGGGTGCCGTCGTGGTCGAGACCACCAACCCCGCTGCCTCGCTCGCCTTCGCCCAGAAGGCCTCCGGTGACACGGCCGCCGACCCGGCGCCGCAGAGCTACAACGGCGCCACCTACCAGGCCGATAGGAGCTCGCCCGGCCAGGTCTTCGGCACCGTCGGCAACTTCCTCGTCGAGGGTGACCTCGACGGCTTCAAGGCGGCGGTCGACGCCAACAAGGGCGACTCGCTGGGCGACTCGAGCGACTTCAAGGACTCGATCGGCGATCTCCCCGACGACCGGCTCGGCACCGTGTACACGATCCCCAAGGACTTCATCGCGGCGCTCGGCCCGGACCAGTTCGACCCGAACAGCCAGGCGCTGCTCGAGAAGTCCGCGGGCGACAGCCTGAACGAGCCCGCCGCCGGCGCGCTCACGGCCTCGGCGGACTCCATCGAGCTGGAGGCGACGGGCGGCAGCAACGGGGTGGACACGCCGGAGAGCTCGCTGATCGGCGACGTGCCGGGTCAGTCCTGGCTCGCCTTCGGCATCGGCGACCTGGGCGACACCGTCAAGAAGAGCCTGGACCAGCTGAAGGAGCAGATCCCGAACTTCGACGCGGCCCAGGAGCAGATCCAGCAGGCGACCGGCTCGTCGCTCGAGCAGCTCACGGGCTCGCTCGGCGACGCCGTGATCTACGTCCAGGGGACGACCCAGCAGACCCTGACGGGCGCTCTCATCGTTCAGTCCAAGGACACCGAGCTCACCGGGCGCCTGTTGAACCAGCTCCAGGGCCTGCTCAGGCTCGGCAGCACCGGCGTCAAGCCGCTGTCGCTGTCCGGCGGCGGGACCGGCTTCCAGATCAACGACCCGACAGTTGCGCCCCGGCCCGTCGAGCTCGCACAGCAGGGAGACAAGATCGTGATCGGCTACGGCGCCGGCTCGGCCGAGGCGAGCCTCACCCCGGCTCAGACCCTCTCCGACTCGCCGGCCTTCTCGACCGCTCACGACCAGATCTCCTCGCTCGGCACCGATCTCTTCCTCAATCTCCAGTCGGTCTTCGCCCTGGCCGAGTCCTCCGGCGCGAAGTCGGATCCCAACTACGCGCAGGCCAAGCCCTACCTGGACGCTCTCAGCTACGTCGTCACCGGCTCGGGCGCGAGCGGCGACAAGGCCGAGTTCAAGGCGGTCCTGGGCCTCAAGTAGGTCCGCGCTGTGGCGACCGCCGTCGGCATCGACCTGATCGAGATCGAGCGCATCGAGCGCGCCCTCGAGCGCCGCCCGCGACTGGCGGATCGGCTCTTCACTGAGGGCGAGCTGTCCTATGCGCGCGGCCGGGCCCGGCCCGGCCGCCACCTCGCGGCGCGGTTCGCGGCCAAGGAGGCCGTGATCAAGGCGCTCGGGCAGGGCGTCCCGCCGAAGGAGATCGAGATCGAGGCGGGTGAGCCTCCGCGGGTGCGGCTGCACGGGCGAGCAGCGGAGCTGGCGGGGGAGACGCCGATCGCCATCTCGCTCACGCACTCGCGCGAGAACGCCGCGGCCGTCGCGATCGCCGGCTAGCGCCTACTTCAGCTTCGCGCGCTGCCGCAGGTATGCCGCCCTCCATGGACCGGCGGGAAGGTTATCCCAGAGTAGGCTCACGCCGATGGAGCACTGGCTCGATCCATGCCTGGATGCCGAGGAGATGCGCGCCACCGACGCGTGGGCGATCAAGGACCGGGGCGTCCCGTCCCTCGAGCTGATGGAGGTCGCCGGGCGATCCGTGGCCGAGGCCGCCGCCGAGGTCGCGACCTCCAACACGGCCGCGATCGTCTGCGGCAAGGGGAACAACGGCGGCGACGGGTTGGTCGCCGCTCGCGTGCTGCGCGAGACCGGGTTCGAGGCCGAGGCGCTGCTGCTTGCGCCTCCCGAGGAGCTCTCCGATGACGCCAGGGCGAATGCCGACCGCTTCGACGGCGCGCGGCAGGTCGATCCCGGCGAGCTGACGGGGGCGCTGCGCGGCGCCGGGGTGGTCATCGACGCCGTCTTCGGGACCGGCTTCGCGGGCAAGCCGCGCGGGCCGGCGGTGGCGGCGATCGAGGCGATCAACCAGGTGGAGGCTCCGGTGGTCGCGACGGACATCGCGTCCGGGGTCAACGCTTCGACCGGCGAGGTGGAGGGGGCGGCCGTCGAGGCGGATCTCACGGTGACCTTCCACGCCCCAAAGCTCGGCCACTGGATCGCGCCGGGCAAGGAGCACACGGGTGAACTCCGCGTCGCGCCCATCGGCATCCCCGATGGCGCCCCGGTGCAGCCCAAGGCGGGTCTGATCAATCCCCGGGTGCTCGAGCTGGCGCCCGGGCGCGCTCCCGGGTCCACCAAGTTCAGCTCGGGGCAGGTGCTGATCGTCGGTGGGTCCCGGGGGCTTACCGGCGCCGTCTGCCTCGCCGCGCTCGCGTCGATCCGAACCGGGGCGGGCTACGCGCAGGTGGCGGTCCCCGCTGACCTGGAGCACATCTTCGAGATCAAGCTGACCGAGGCGATGTCGCTTGGGTGCGCCAGCCGAGACGGCAGGCTCCGGCCGGCCGCCTCCGAGCAGATCCTCGGCGCCGCGGAGCGCGCCGCCTGCGTGGTGCTCGGCTCCGGCATGGGCCGGGAGCCGGGGACCCAGCGCCTGATTCAGGAGATCACCGAGCGGATCGAGGCGCCGTTGGTGATCGATGCGGACGGCCTCAACGCGCACGCGGGCAGGATCGAGAAGCTGGCCGCGCGCAGGGCGCCCTTCGTCCTCACCCCACACGCCGGCGAGATGGGCCGCCTCCTGGACCGTGACTCCGAAGCCATCGGGGCGAAGCGTGCAGAGAGCGCACGGGAGGCGGCGACGCGCAGCGGGGGAATCGTCCTGCTGAAGGGCGACGACACGATCGTCACCGACGGCGAGCGGCTCGCCGTCAACACGGTGTCGAGCCCCCAGCTGGCGACCGCGGGCACCGGCGACGTCCTCTCGGGAATGATCGCCGCCCTGATCGCTCGTGGGATGGAGCCATTCGCCGCGACCTGTGCCGCGGTGGTCGCGCACTCGCGGGCCGGCCGAGAGGCCGGGGCCCGGGTCGGCAATGACTCCGTGATCGCAGGTGACGTCATCGAGTCGATCCCCGCGGGGCTGGCGCTCTGAGCGCCCCCGAGACGACAGGGCGGGCGCAGGCGACGATCGACGTCGGTGCGGTGGAGCGGAACTGCCGGGCCCTGAAGGAGCGGGTCGGCGATCGGGTCGAGCTCTGTGCCGTGGTCAAGGCGAACGGCTACGGGCACGGCGCTGCGGTCTGCGGCGCGGCCGCGCTGCGCGGCGGGGCCACGAGGCTTGCCGTCGCCGCGGCAACCGAGGCGGAGGAGCTTCGGCTGCACTTCCCGGACGTGCCGATCCTGGTCATGGGTGCCCTCACCGGAGACGAGCTGCGCGCGGCGTTGGCGGCCCGGGCGGAGGTCGCGGTCTGGCGCGAGCGGTTCCGCGAGCTCTGCTCGCGGGTGGCGGCGGAGGTCGGCCACATGGCGCGCGTGCACGTGAAGCTGGACAGCGGCATGGGCCGGCTCGGCGAGCGCGATCCGGAGGCCCTCATCGCGCTCGCCCGTAGGTGCGTCGATGACCAGCGCCTTGACGTGGCCGGGGTCTGGACCCACTTCGCGACGGCGGATGAGGAGGGCGACGACTTCATGTCCGAGCAGCTCGCCGCCTTCGCCCCGGTCGGGGAGGCGGTCCGCGAGCTCGCGTCGGACTGCACAGTGCACGCCGCCAACAGCGCGGCCACTCTGCGCGACGCCGGTACGCACTTCGACATGGTCCGCTGCGGAATCGCGGTCTACGGGCTCGACCCCTTCGGCCGCGATCCCACCGATCGCGGGCTGGAGCCGGCGCTCGAGCTGCACTCGTACGTCGCGGATGTCAAGCGCTTCGAGCGGGGTGCCAGTGCGGGCTACGGGCGCACCTGGCGCGCACCCGAGGACACCTGGGTCGGGGTCCTGCCGATCGGCTATGGCGACGGCGTGCGCCGCGGGCTCTCGAACAACGCCGACGTGCTGGTCGGCGGGCGGCGCCATCCCCTCGTCGGGACGGTGTCGATGGACAACATCACCATCGACCTCGGACCGGAGACCGATGTCGAGCCGGGCGCGCAGGCGGTCCTGATCGGGCGGCAGGGCTCGGAGCGGATCCTGGCCGAGGAGGTTGCAACCCGCCTCGACACGATCAACTACGAGGTGACCTGCGGGATCTCTCAGCGAGTGCCCCGCGAGGTGATCGAGTGAACCCGCCGCTCGACGAAGCCCTGGGCGCCGCGCCCTCGATCGCCGCGGCCCGCACCGCCCTCGAGGAGCACCCGGGCCCGGTCTGGATCGTCGGTGGCGCGATCCGCGATGCGCTCCTCGGGGAGCCGGTCGCCGATGCGGACCTGGCCGTCCAGCGGGGGGAGGAGGAGCGGGCCGCTCGCGCGATCGCGCGGGTGGCCGGTGGCTCGGCGTTCACGCTCTCCGAGGAGCACGCGACCTGGAGGGCGGTCGCCCCCACGGACGGCTGGCACGTGGACGTCGCCGGGCTCCGCGCGGAGACGATCGAGGATGACCTGCGCGCCCGCGACTTCACCGTCAACGCGGTGGCCGTTCCGCTTGCAGGAGGGGAGCCGATCGATCCGACCGGCGGCAGCGCGGACGCGGACGCTCGGATCCTGCGGGCGGCCTCCGAGCGGGCGTTCGAGGATGACCCGATCCGGCTGCTGCGCGCCGCTCGCCTCGCGACGGGCCTCGGGCTCGCACTCGATGCGGCGACCGGCGAGCTCGCGCGCGCCCACGCCTCCCACGCAGCCGATCCGGCCGGCGAGCGCCAGTTCGCGGAGCTGCGCGGGATCGTCGCCGGGCGAGATCCGCTGGGGGGCATCCGGCTGATGGAGGAGCTCGCCCTGCTGCCGGTCGTCCTCCCGGAGCTGGAGTCGCTGCGGGGCGTCGCCCAGAATCCCAATCACCATCTCGACGTCCTCGGCCACACCCTCGCCGTGCTCGAGGAGTGGCTCGGCATCGAGGCGGACCTGACCGGTTTCGCCGAGGATCTCGCCGGGGAGGTCGAGGCGTTCCTCGCCGAGCCGCTGGCCGACGAGCTCACCCGCCGGGACGCGTTGCGACTCGGGGCCCTCTTCCACGACCTCGGCAAGCCGGAGACGCGCGCGGAGGGCTCCGGCTACGTCACCTTCATCGGGCACGACGAGGTCGGGGCCCGGATCATCGCCTCGATCTGCCGGAGGCTGCGCACCAGCCGCGCGCTGAGCGGCCACGTCCAGGGCCTTGCCCTCCATCACCTGCGGCTCGGGTTCCTGATCCACCAGCGGCCCCTGTCGCGGCGGGCCGTCTACGACTACCTCGTCGCCACCGAGCCGGTGTCGGCCGACGTCACCCTGCTCACCGTGGCCGATCGGCTGGCCGCCCGCGGGGACGGCCCGCTGGCGAGCCCGGAGATGGTCCAGGCGCACCTGGACCTGGCCAGGGAGATGCTGCGGGAAGCCCTCCTCTGGCACCGCGATGGGTCGCCGCGGCCCCCGGTGTCGGGCGACGAGCTCGCCGATGAGCTCGGGGTCTCGCCGGGCCCCGAGATGGGCCGGTTGCTGGAGGAGCTTCGCGCCGAGGCCTTCACGGGTGAGATCACCAGCCGTTCGCAGGCGCTGGAGCGCGCCAGAGAGCTCCGATAGCCTGGCGCGCTCATGGCTGATGACTGCCTGTTCTGCGGCATCATCGCGGGCTCGATCCCGAGCGAGACGATCGATTCCGACGAGCGCACGGTCGCCTTCATGGACATCAACCCGGCGACGAGGGGCCACGCGCTGGTCGTGCCGAGGGCACACACGGCCGACCTGCTCGAGATCGGCCCCGAGGATCTCTCCGCGAGCGTCCTGGCCGCGCAGCGTCTGGCGAGGCGAATGAAGGAGGTCCTTGGCGCGGACGGGATCAACCTGATCAACGCCTGCGGGACGGCGGCGTGGCAGACGGTCTCCCACTTCCACATCCACGTCGTGCCCCGATACGAGGATGATCCGCTGAAGCTGCCCTGGGTCCCCGAGCCCGGGGATTCCGATGAGATCGCGGCGACCGCCGCACGACTGCGAGGAGACAATGGCTGACACGGAGACGAAGACGAAGCCGATCCGGCTGGAGCGCGACGGAAACGTCGCCTCGATGGTGCTCTCCAACCCGCCGCTCAACCTGTTCGGCGACGACGCGTGGGGGGCGCTCGTCGATTGCATCGACGAGGTCGAGGACTCCGACGCCCGGGCCCTGGTCTGGCGCGCGGAGGGCGACATCTTCACCGGCGGCGTCGACGTCAACAGCTTCAAGCGGGTCCAGGAGGAGGGGAGCGCCTCGGACTCGTTCGGCTCGCTGATCCCGGTCGTCCGCCGCCTCGAGGAGCTGCCGATCCCGACGCTCGCCCTCGTCCACGGCCTCTGCCTGACAGCCGGCCTGGAGATCTCGCTGGGCTGCGACATGCTCTGGGCGACGGAATCCGCCCGCTTCGGCCTCGTCGAGGCGGTCGTCGGCCTGACTCCCGGCGCCGGCGGCACCCAGCGCATGGCCGAGCGCGCCGGTCCGGCGCGCGCTGCCGAGTTCGTGATGAGCGGGGGCCTCTACGACGCCGCGACCCTGGAGCGCTGGAACGTGGTCAACCGGGTCGTGCCCGACGACCAGCTGCTCGAGAAGGGCATGAAGTTCGCCCACAGGCTGGCGGACGGCCCGACCGTAGCCCACGGGGCGACGAAGAAGATCATCCGCGGCTACCGCGCGGGCGGGGTGAACCAGGCCGATGAGGTCACACCGAGTGTGTTCGCGGACCTCTTCGCGTCAGAGGACCTGAAGAACGCCGTGGCGAGCTTCCTGAAGGACGGGCCCGGCAAGGCGACGTTCGAGGGAAAGTAGTCACAGGCGCTACCCTGCCCGGTCGCATATGGCGAAGGAAGAGAAGATCGAGATGGAGGGCGAGATCACCGAGGCGCTGCCCAACACGATGTTCCGCGTCAAGTTGGACAACGACCACGAGGTCCTCGGCCACATCTCGGGCAAGATGCGCCGCCACTACATCCGCATCCTCCCCGGAGACCGGGTGAAGATCGAGCTTTCGCCCTACGACCTCGACCGCGGCCGCATCACCTATAGGTACAAGTAAATGAACTTCGGGGCCAAGGTGGTCGCGCTCGGGACAGCCGTGGCCCTGTGCCTGATCCTGGCCGCGACGGTCTTTGCGGGATCCAAGACGAAGCGGGTCTCGGTGATCGTCGACGCGACCAGCGCCCAGATCGTCAAGGGGTCCAAGCAGAAGCAGCTGCAGGTGAACGCTCAGCTCGATTCCTCGTTCGCGCGCTGCGAGCGCCAGCGGACCGTTCTGCTCTACCGGTCCGCCAACGGCGGGCTCTCAGGTCCTGTCCTCGGCAAGGCGACGAGCCAGGGCGGCGGCGACAAGGGCCGTGTCACGATCACGGGCACCAGCTCGACCAAGATCAAGCCCACGGACGAGTTCCTCGCGATCGCCGCTCAGCGCAAGGTGAAGATCAAGGGCAAGGCCTACGTCTGCAAGCGCGGCGTTTCGGCGGCCTTCTCCGCAAACTCCGTTTAGGGGCGTACGCTGGTCCTCCACGCAAGAGGAGGAGGAGCCAGATGAGGGCGACAAGGTTGCTGGTCGTTCTCGCGGTCGCGGCGCTGGGAGTCGGGCTGTTCAGCGCCACGGCATTCGCGGGCAAGAAGAAGAAGACGTCAGTCGTCTACTTCAGCGGGAATCCGAAGTTCAACAACAGTGGCAAGGTGACGGTGAAGGGGACGCTCAACACCGCCAGTGCCTGCAAGGTCTCCCGCGGGATGAGGCTCCAGCTGCTCGATCAGACCGGGGCGGTGACCTCCACGCTGGACGGCTCGACATCCGATTCGAACGGGAACTGGGTCGTATCGGCGCAGCTGCCGAGCACCGTCCCCGCGGGAAGCTCGGTCAGGGTGAAGGCGACGAAGCTCTCGGTCGGGAAGTTCGTCTGCAAGGCCGGAGTCTCGACGCCGGTGGCGGTTCCGGCGCCGAAGTAAGCCAGGCCGAGAGCCGAAGGCGGCTAGGCGAGGTATGACCCGGCGGCGGCCGGGTCCGGCTCGGCGAGCTCGGCGATCAGAGAGGACCAGCCGAACTCCTTCGCGCCGAGGCCCTCGCCGGAGTACGGCTCGTAGAACTCGCGCAGGCGCTGATCGGCGACCGTGCTGCTGAGCCGCCTGGCCATCTCCATGGCCTCGGCCTCGTAGCCGAGCCGGATCAGGCCGATCCAGATCAGCCATGCCGAGTTGATCCAGGTCGGGCCGCGCCAGTAGAGGCGTCGCAGCGGCGCCTTCCACTTGCGGGGCTCGAAGGTGGGTTCCTCGGCGGAGACGGACGTGGGCGGGAAGGGGAGCCAGTACTTGCGCTGGTCGAGGAGGTGCTCCTCGACCAGGCGGCGGCCGATCTCCTCGGGGAGGTCGGGAAGGGCAAGCGGCGCGAGTGCGGACCAGGTCGAGGTCCGGATCCGGCGGTCGGCGCCCGCCACAGCGTCGGTTCCGTCCTGGTGGGCGAGATTGCCGCGCGCGACATCCAGAAAGAGGCCGCGCCGCTCATCCCAGAGGCGCTCGACGAGCCGCGGGGTGATCGAGGGCTGACCGGCCGAGATCCGAGCCAGGCACCAGAGGACGTTGGTGACGACCTCGCAGAGCACCGGACCTCCGGCGTCGGCGACGCGGCGGGCATCCCAGCCGAGGCGGCGGTTGCGGGCGATCAGGAAGGGGAACAGCGGCCGGGCGTGCGCGCGCAGCCCCCAGATCGGGTCGAACTTGGGCGAGGAGTCGAGCCCCGACTCGTCCGGCTGGACGATCCAGAGCAGGCCGTCGCCATCCAGGTCGCGGTTGGCCTCGAGCCAGCGGTGGTGGGCGGCGATCCGCGGCTCGGCCGCCGGGTCGCCGACGGCGATCCGCCAGGCCCAGGCGAGCAATGGCGGCTGGATCGTGGAGGTGTTCCGGGCCTTCCGGGAGGTGACGTTGTAGGTCCAGCGCCGCTGCCAGTCGACGTGGCGGTGCCAGAAGATCGTGTGGCCGATGAAGCCGTCCTCCGAGCCGGCCGCCAGCAGGCTGCGGAGCTCGCTCTCCGCTCGGGCGCGATCGAACCGGCGCCAGACGATGGCGTGGAAGCACGAGTCCCAGTACCACTGCCAGGGGTAGTGGCCGGGGCTCGGCCGCGAGTAGCCGAAGTGGACGCCGTCGCGCTCGCCGTCTATCCAGTTGCCGCGCAGGGTCTCCTCGACGATTCCGAGGACGTGCCCGCGCACCTCGGGGGCGACGGCCGTTTCCACCACTACGCCGTCATGCGGCGCATGCCGCGCAACGCCATCGCGGTGAACAGCGCCCCCAGCCCGAGCAGGGCGAGGAGGCCGGGCCAGGTGTCTCCCCAGGTCACCGATCCGATGAAGCCCTGGCGAGCGGCCTCGACGACGTGTGTGACGGGGTTGATCCGGGCCACCGTCTGCAGCCACCCCTGGAGCAGGTGCAGTGGCGCATAGGCGGTGGTGAAGAGCACGAGGATGAACATCCCGGCCTGCATCAGCGGTGCCGCCGACTGCGTCCGAAAGCGCAGCGCAAGGGATGTGCCCCAGGTCGCGGCCACGATCGCCATCCCCATCACGACCACCAGCGCCACCGCGAGCCCATCCAGCCCAGGCCAGTGGGCGCCGGCGATGAGAGCCACGATCAGCAGGAACGACGCCGGAAGCAGCGCGCGCAGGCCGGCCGAGAGGACGAGTCCCGCCAGGATCACCGGCCTCGGGGCGGGCGAGGCGAGCAGCCGATCGAACCAGCCCTGCTCGATGTCGCGGGCCAGGTTGACGCCGGTGGCCGCGCCCGTGAACGCCGCTCCCTGCATCAGGCTGACCGGGATGATGAAGCTCTGGTAGTTGCTGGAGCTGAACCCGGGCAGCAGCGTCAGGTGGCCGAAGACGCTGGTGAGCCCGAGGAAGAAGATGGTCGGAGCCAGGATGCCGGGAATGGCGGCGCCGGGTACCCGCACCAGCTCGTTGCGCGCACGGCGGATCAGCGCGGCGATGGTGGCGAGGTTGGCTTCGCGGCCCATCAGCCCCTCCTGGCCCGTGCACGAACCGCGATTGCGCTGAGCCAAAGACCCAGGGCCGCGATGCCGACGACAGAGATCAGGGCCTTGAACATGTCATGGCCGGTGAAGCCCGAGATGACCGGCTGCCGAATCCCGTCGACGATGAAGCTCAGGGGGTTGTACTGGGCGACAGACGCGGCGGGCTCCAGCATCAGGCTCGCCGGGAAGAAGGCGCTGGACAGGAAGAGGACGACGAAGAGCAGGGGGAAGATCCCCTGGACCACGCTGGCACTGCCGGTGCGCAGTGCAAGTGCCGCGGCCAGCGACCCGAATGCGATCGCCGAGGCGGACACCATCAACACGATCCAGACCCCCCCGAGAAACCCCGCGTGGATCGTGGCGCCGAAGATCAGCCCGAGCGCGATGAACCAGAGGGCGACTATCGCGCCCAGCATCGCGGTACCGGCGAGCCGGCCGAGCACGATCGCGAAGCGGGAGATCGGCGCCGCGAAGAGCCGATCGGTGAAGCCCATCTCGATGTCGATCGCCAGGGCGATCGCCCCGGAGTTCCCCGCGAGCAGCACAGCCTGGACCATCGCTCCGGCGAGCATGAACGCGAGAAAGCTCTGCACGGGCGGGAACTGGGGGAGGTTCACTGCCCGCCCGGCGCCGCCGGTCTGAATCGCGAGCAGCAGGGTGGGGAAGACGAAGAGCGGTGCGGCCAGCTGCGGCCGGCGCGCCGTCTGCCTGACCGATCTGGTCCCGAGCGCGACGACGACGCGGGCGTTGGCGGCCAGACGGTCGATCATTCGGCAACGACCTCGTTTTCGCCCGTGTCCTTCTCGTCACCCTCGAGGTGCTGGCCGGTCTTTGCGACGAAGACGTCATCGAGGGTGGGTTGCACCAGATCGAGCGACTCGACGGCCAGACCGGCCTCGTCCAGCGCCCGGACGATCGGCCCCACCTCGGAGGCTCCGTGCTGGAGCTCCACGAGGAGTTTTCCGTCGCGTGCCGGGAGGGGTTTCCCGAAGCGCGCGAGGATCTCCTCGCAGTGGGCTGGGTCGTCGCCGCCTGCCAGCGAGAGCTCGAGGTGCGGACGCCCGACCTGCGCCTTGAGGGAGGCCGGGGTCCCCTCCGCTACCAGCAGGCCGCCGCTGATGATGCTCACGCGGTCGGCGAGCTTGTCCGCCTCCTCCAGGTATTGAGTGGTCAGGAAGACGGTGGTGCCCTCGTCGTTCAGCTTCTGTACCTCCTCCCAGATCGCCTGACGGCTGACGGGGTCGAGGCCGGTCGTGGGCTCATCCAGGAAGAGGACCTGCGGGGTATGGACCAGGGCCGCCGCGAGGTCGAGGCGCCGCTGCATCCCGCCTGAGTAGGTGCCGACGCGGCGGTCGGCGGCGAGTGTCAGGCCCACGCGGTCGAGCAGCGAGTCCGCCAGCTCGCTGCCGCGCTGGCGGGGGATGGCGTGCAGGGTTGCCTGGAGCTGGAGCAGCTCGCGACCGGTCATCAGCGGGTCGAGCGCCGCCTCCTGAAGCGCCACGCCGATCTTGCGGCGCACCGTGCCGGCGTCAGCGACCACGTCATGGCCGGCGACCCATGCCTGTCCGCCGGTGGGGATGAGCAGTGTGGTCAGCATCCGGACGGTCGTGGTTTTCCCCGCGCCGTTCGGCCCCAGGAACCCGTAGATCTCACCCTCCGCCACCTCGAGGTCGACGCCGTCGACGGCCTTGATGCCGCCCTCGAACTCGCGAGCCAGCTGCTGCGTCTCGATTGCGGCCACGGTGCCTCGGACGATAACCGGCGGTCGGGACCCGCCCGGAGGCCCGTCACACAGCTATCCCGTGATCCGCAGCGGCAGGGAGCCCTCCGGCTGTGCCTGGCGCCGTCGAGCGCCGAGCCGCGTCGCCACCGCCCTCGTCCCCGGCGTCAGCCTGCCGTCCGTCGCCAGCCACGAGCCCGCCAGGATAAGCAGGAGGCCGGCGATCGCGCCGGCGCCCGGGCTCTCGCCGAGCACGATGACGCCCAGCGTGACGGCGACGACCGGATTCACGTAGGTGATGATCGACGCCCGGCCCGCGCCGACCTCCTTGACCAGCACCATCAGGATCACGAAGGCGGTCGCGGTGCAGACCACGCCGAGCACGGCGATCGACGCCAGCGCGTCACCTGCCGGCACGGACTTCGGGAAGGTGAGCAGTGCTGCCGGCGTCAGCAGGGCCGCAGCGACGGCGAGGCTCGCCGCCATGGTTGCGCGCGGGTCGAAGCCGACCAGGTGGCGTTTGATGATCATCGGGCCGGCCGCGTAGCCGAGCGCCGCGAGCATCACGGCCGCCGCACCGAGGATCTCGCCCGTGTTGGTGCTGAGGTCGATCCCGACGAGTGCGACCACCCCGCCGAGACCGATCAGCATTCCCACCATGCGGGTGCGCGTCGGACGCTCGGTGTGATCGAAGCGCAGGGCCAGCAGCGCGATCAGCAGCGGAACGGTGGCGATCACGATCGCCGCGACCGAGGAGTCGACGTGCCGCTCGCCGGCGGCGATCAGCGGGAAGGGCAGCGCCATCTCGACCGTCGCGTAGGCCAGGATCCACCGCCGTGGGCCGTGGCGCAGCATCTCGAGCCCCTGCCGCGGGACGATCGCGAAGAGCAGCGATGCGCCGAGTACGATCCGCGCCCAGGCGAGGAAGAACGGGGAGACGCCTCCGTCGACCGCGACCTTGATGAAGAGGTAGGGGACGCCCCAGATCAGCGACAGCGCCGCGAAGGCAAGCCAGGCCCGGCGGTTCATACCTCAGGCAACGGCGGCGGGACGAAGCTCCACGAATTCCCTGCTCGTGGCGCGCTCGAGCGCCTCTGCGGCGTCGAGCAGCAGGGCATCGGCGCCCCAGGCACCGAGCAGCTGGAGCGCGGCGGGCATCCCGCCGTCGAGGCCGACCGGCACGCTCACGCCGGGAACGCCGGTGAGGTTCGCCAGCACTCCCTGACGCGCGTTGCCGGCATCGGCGGACTCGACGCCCGAGGGCAGCTCGATCATCGGCTCGGCGAGCGAGGGTGCCACGGCGGGGATCGCCGGCCAGGCGAGCAGGTCGATGTCATCGAAGAGGGCCGCCAGGTCGCGGCGGACCTTGGCCCGCACCTTGAATGCCCGCGCGGTCAGGCTGAGCGGCAGCAGCGCGCGCAGCTTGAGGACGCCGCGGTTGACCAGGCCGAGCTCGGGGCTCAGCCCGTTGAGGACGTCGGGGACCAGGTGCGCGGCCTCCTCCGCCTGGGCGACCAGCAACGCCGCCGGGAGGATCAGGTCCGGGTCGGGGAGCTCCACCTCAACGATCTCGCCGCCGGCCTCGCCCCGCAGCGATTCGAGCGCGGTCTCACACGCCTCGCGCACGCCGGGCGCCGAGTCGCTCCAGTAGGGGTCCCTGACCACTCCGATCCGCAGGTCGCTCACCTGCCCCACGGGGATTTCCTCGCCGAAGAGGACCGATGCGAGCAGGCGGCAGTCGGCGGCGTCCCGGCAGAGGGGACCCGAGACGATCGTCTCCGTGTTGGCGATGTGATGGCCCTCCATCGTGGAGCGGCCGAAGGTCGGCTTCAGCCCAGTGAGGCCGCAGTAGGCGGCCGGATAGCGAATCGAGCCGAGGCCGTCCGCGCCCACCGCCCCCGAGACCAGCCCGCCGGCGACGGCGGCAGCGGGCCCGCTGGATGAGCCGCCCGGGCAGCGCTCGAGGTCCCACGGGTTGTGGGCGGCGCCGTAGAAGGATGTGTTGCCGGTGCTGCTCGATCCAAGCTCGTGCATGTTCGCGACGCCGGCGATCACCGCTCCGGCGTCGCGCAGCGCCCGGTACGGCCCCGACTCGCCGGGTTCGAGGGTGACGCCGGGCACGGAGGCGGCTCCGACGGTCTCGGCGCGCCAGGGGAGCGGCCACTCGTCCTTGATCACGACCGGGACGCCGCGCAGCGGGCCATCGGGTGCCTGCTCGAGCATCTCGCGCGAGCGGTCGGGGAAGGTCGCGATCACCGCGTTCAGCTCCGGGTTCCGCTCCTCGATTCTCGCGAGGCAGGCGTCCAGCAGCTCGGCTGGGTCGAGCTGGCCCGCCGCGATCTGCGCGGCCTGCTCGCGTAGAGGCATATAAAGAGCGTCGAGCGCGCTCATCGGGGCGACTTCGACATGTCCGGGTGCGGCTCGGGACCGATGCCGCCGAGATCGGCGTCCCGGAGCAGCTCCATGCCCGGCTCGTAGATGGTCCAGACGCCCATCATCACGGCCCGCTCGTCCTCATCGGCGGCTATTCCGAAGGTCTCGAGCGCACCGTTCAGATAGCTCTGGAGTGCGGTTTCGCCCTCCATGCAGCCGGAACCCTACTCGCCTGGTTTGCAAGGACCCCCGCAACCCTCCCCGAAAAGGAGTGTTCAATGAAGCTCATGGGCCAGGACGCTCACCCATTGGCACGCCTGCACAGGTCGATGCGGCGACGGTTCTTGTGGTCGCCGAACATGCTGACGGCCATCGCCGTGTTCGCTGCCGTGCTCCTGGCGGTCATCGGCACCGGCATCGCAGGCGCAGCGCCGCGCGTGATCGTGCTCGGCGCCGCGACCCCCGCGGTCCCGTCCTGCCCGACCAACTGCCAAGCCGTCGGAAAGACCACCGGCTTCCAGACGAACATCACGGGTGCGAAGAACCCCTTCGTGGTCAGCGTCAGGGGACGGGTGGTCGCCTGGTCGATCAAGACCGGTGCGCCCAGCACCAAGCCCAACCCGAACAACAACAATCAGAGCGACTACGACTTCTTCAGCAAGACCTTCGGCGGGCCGCCAAAGGCGAGGGTTGCGGTGCTCAAGCCGATCATGAAGTCGATCAAGGCCGGCAAGCCGATCTACAAGCTCAAGTCGGAGTCGCCGGTCGAGGACCTCTCCAGCTACCTGGGTCAGACCACGACCTTCACGCTCGACACGCCGCTGCGAGTCAAGCCGAACAACGTGGTGGCGCTCACCGTCCCAACCTGGGCGCCCGCCTTCGCGATCAACCAGAGCGCCGACACCAGATGGGCGGCGAGCCGTCCGAAGGGCAAGTGCAACGACACGGCCGACATCCTGGCCGGGACCCCGCAGGACGCCCTCGGCACCCAGCGCTCCTACGGCTGCGTCTACAACACGGCCCGGCTGCTCTACTCGGCGACCGTCGTCGCCGACCCGAATCAGTCTCCGCCCAAGAAGAAGAAGTAGCGGCCGCTTGTGGCCGCGATCTGATGGCGAAGCCGTCGACCTACCCGCAGGCCGAGGGGTTCTGCTTGCACTGCTGCTCGAACGCCGCCTGCGGGCTCCCCTTCTTCGGCGGGACGTCGTTGGTCGCTGAGTCCGGGGCCTGCGGGTTGTAGGTCTTCCCGTTCTTCGTGGTGACGGTCGTGCCCGGCGTGGTGGACGTGCCCGGCGCCGTCGAGGTCGTGAGGCCCGGAGCGGTCACCGCCGGGATGGAGACCGAATTGGTGGTCGTCTCGCCGGAGCTGTCGCTCCCGCATCCCGTGGCGATCAGCCCGATGGCGAGCGCCAGCGGCAGGGCAGCGGTGTATCGAGGGATCACGATCCGTCGAGGGCCGGCTGGCGAAGTCCGCAGTAGGGACAGTCGCTGACGTCCAGGCCGATCAGCTGGTTGCAGCGGCGGCAGGTGCGCAGGTTCTCCGGGGAGCGGACCAGTGCCGACTCCGAAGGGGCGAGCGGCAACACGGCCGCCGCGACGCGCATCTCCTCGCCGGTCTCGCGGTCGACGTAGACGCCGTCCGGCCTGATCTTCGCGAGCGCCTCGCGCCCTGAGGCGGGGGCCCTGAGCCGGTAGATCTGCTCGGGATTCTGCACGGGCGGCACCTTAGCGATTAACAACGACCAACCCCAGCAATACGGTTGGCCGGTGCGAGTCCTGATCTTCCACGGGTACCTGCTGCGCGGGACCGGCTCCAACGTCTACAACGCGAGCCTGGCGCAGGCGCTGGCCCGGCAGGGTCATGAGGTGCACCTGCTCTGCCAGGACCGACATGCCGCGGAGCTCGACTGGGTTGATGCGATTGGCAGCTGGGGTAGTGGGCGCCTCGAGGTCGAACGGGTCCGCGATGCGGGGCATCCGGGCAGCGTCACGGTCTACCGCCCGGAGATCGGAGGGCTGCTGCCGGTCTACGTCCTCGACCGCTACGAGGGCTTCGAGGTGAAGACGTTTCCGGAGCTGAGCGACGCCGAGCTGGACGGCTACCTCGACGCCAACGTCGCCGCCGTGAGGGACGTGGTGGGTGCGGTGGGCGATCCGGACGCCGCTCTCGCCAACCACCTGATCATGGGCCCGGCCATCCTCGCCAGGGCGGGCCTGCCCTTCGCGATCAAGGTCCACGGCTCGGACATCTCCTACACGGTCCGCCCGCACCCCGACCGCTTCGTTCCCTACGCGCGCGAGGGGACTGACGCCGCCGCCGGGATCCTCGCCGGCTCCTCCCACACGGCAAGGGCGCTGTTCGAGGTCGTCCCGGATCCGAGCCTGCCGGAGCGCACCCGGCTCGGGCCGCCGGGCGTCGACGTCCACCGCTTCCGCCCGCATCCGGATGACGAGGCCCTCCGCGACCTCGAGGGGCTGGGGACCAAGCTCGCGACGGAGCGCCCGGCGACCGGAGAGCAGGAGGACTCGTTCGGCCGGGACGGCCCGGCGATCGCCGAGGCCCTGCGGGCCTGGGGCGAGGGGGACGCGCGGGTGCTGTTCGTCGGCAAGCTCCTGGTCAGCAAGGGGGTCGACCTGCTGGCGGCGGCCTGGCCGCTCATCCACCGCGAGCGCACCGCCGCGGGGTCCACCGCGCCACGGATCCTGTTCATCGGCTTCGGGGCGTTCGAGGAGGGCCTGCGAACGCTGATCGACGCGCTCGGGCGGGGCGACCTCGACGCGGCTCGGCAGGTCGCGGCGAGGGGCCGTGGGCTGGAAGGAAGCGAGGACGCCCCTCTCGCGATCCTCTCGGGCTTCCTGGCGGACCCGCCCGAGGGCTACGCGGACGCCGCCCGCGGGGCCGCCGCCTCGATGCTGATCGGCGGCCGCCTGGAGCACGACGAGGTCGCCGACGTGATGCCGGCGGCCCACACCTTCGCGATGCCGAGCACCTGGCCCGAGGCTTTCGGGATGGTCCCGGCCGAGTCCGCGGCCTGCGGCGTCCCGCCGGTGGCGGCGGACCACTCGGGAATGCGGGAGGTCGCGCAGCTGCTCGCCGATGCGGTGCCGGGCGATCTTGCCCGCCTCCTCAGCTTCCCGGTCGGCCCCGCGGCGGTCACGGAGCTCGCGGATCGGCTCGATGGATGGTTGGGTCTCGACCCCGAGCGGCGCCACGAGGCGGGCCTGGCTCTGTCGGCGCGGGTGGACGAGCTGTGGAGCTGGGAGGGTGTCGCCCGGACCGTGATCGCCGCTTCGAGGGGTGAGCTCGACGGTTTGCCCGCGGTCGTGGCGTGAGTCACGAGCGGGTGGGGCGGTTGCTTCAGGTTCCCTGAATAGAATGCCGCCCGATGCGGGGCCTCCCCCTTCCCAAGCTGATCGCGGCAGTAATCGTCCTCACCGTCGTCACCTCGGTGATCATGCTGATCCCGAACTGGAACGGCCCGGCGGATTCGACGGCTGCGGGCAAGATCGACACGCTGCTCGACGTGATGATCGTGCTCTCCTCGTTCGTCTTCTCGATCGTGATGGTGATGCTCGTCTACGCGGTCTGGAAGTGGCGTGCGAAGCCGGGCGACGAGTCGGACGGGGCGCCGATTCACGGGAACACGAGGCTCGAGATCGCCTGGACCGTGATCCCGACCGTGATCGTCCTCTTCGGTGCGATCTACTCGTGGATCACGCTGGACAACATCGAGGCGCACGATCCGAACCGCATGGTCGTCGATGTCTACTCCCAGCAGTACGAGTGGCACTTCGACTATCCGGAGACGGGCACGACCTCGCGCGAGCTCCACGTGCCGGTCGATCGCCAGATCGAGTTCCGGATGCACGCCCTCGACGTCATCCATTCCTTCTGGGTCCCGGAGTGGCGAATCAAGAAGGACAACGTCCCCGGCATCACGACCCGCGCCTACATCACCCCGACCAAGACGGGCGACTTCACCCTGGTCTGCACCGAGCTCTGCGGCATCGGCCACTCGACGATGCGGGCGCCGGTGGTCGTGGAGTCGTCGCAGGCCGCGTGGCAGCAGTGGGCGGCGAGCCAGCCGCCGATCAAGTCGGATGAGCAGCAGGGAGAGAAATCGCCGAACGGCCCGACGACCCCGAAGCCGACCAGACAGTGACCTTAGGAACGATTGAGATAATCCGGACGATGGAAGGATGGCGGGAGTGACTGCGGCCCTGTTCAAGAACCCGGGCTGGTGGCGGGCCCTGACGTACACGATCCTGGGCGCCGCCTTCGGCTTCGCGCTGGTCGTGATCCTGCGCAAGGTCTCGGGCCTGCCGGCGTTCCAGACCCAGCAGACGGGCTATCCGCAGGTCATCGTCCCCTCGATCACCGGCCCGCTCGGCTTCCTGGTCGGCATCGGCTGCTTCGACTACTGGTTCCGCTGGGCGATCGGCGCTCCGACCTTCCCGAAGGAGCGCGAGCACGAGAACCACGGCGCATACAGCTGGCGCGACTACTTCAAGGTCAACACCGACCACAAGGTCATCGGGATCCAGTACCTGTGCACGACGTTCTTCTTTTTCTTTGTCGGCGGGCTGATCGCGATGATCATGCGGGCGGAGCTGGCGCAGCCCGGCACGCAGATCGTCGACCCGAGCACCTTCAACAGCCTCTTCTCGACGCACGCCGCGTTGATGATCTTCGTCTTCGTCATCCCGGCCTTCGCCGGGATCGCGAACTACGTCCTGCCGCTGATGATCGGCGCGCCGGACATGGCGTTCCCCCGCCTCAACGCCCTGAGCTTCTGGATGCTGCCCGTCGCGGGCCTGCTGTTCCTCGGCAGCTATCTGGCGCCGGGCGGCGCCTTCGACGCGGGCTGGACCGGCTACGCACCGCTCTCCACAGGTGCGCCGTTAGGCCAGTCCTTCTTCAACCTGGGCGTGCAGTTCGCCGGCGCCTCGTCGATCGCGACGGCCCTCAACTTCCTGGTCACGATCGTGACCATGCGCGCGCCGGGGATGAACTTCTGGCGCCTGCCCTTGCTCGTCTGGGCGAACCTCTCGACCTCGCTCCTCGTGGTCGCCGCCACGCCGTTCATCGCGGGCGTCCAGTTCATGGTCCTCTTCGACCGGATCCTGCACACGAACTTCTTCCAGGCGGCCTTCGGTGGGGACGTGATCAGCTACCAGCACATCTTCTGGTTCTACTCGCACCCGGCCGTCTACATCATGATGCTGCCCGGGTTCGGGATCGTCAGCGAGGTGATCTCGACTCACTCGCGCAAGCCGATCTTCGGCTACCGGCTGATGGCCCTGGCGCTGATCGGGATCGTGGTGCTCTCCTACTCGGTCTGGGCGCACCACATGTTCGTCGCCGGCATGTTCAGCTGGCTGCGGGTGCCGATGATGATCACCACGCTGCTGATCGCGGTGCCGACGGGGATCAAGATCTTCTCCTGGCTCGGCACGCTCTTCGAGGGGGTGATCCATCTCAAATCGACGGCGATGCTGTTCGCCCTCGGCTTCATAGCCACCTTCACGATCGGCGGCATCTCCGGAGTGATGCTCGGGATGATCCCGATCGACATCCATGTCTCGGACACCTACTTCGTCGTGGCGCACATCCACTTCGTCCTCTTCGGCGGCTCGGTCTTCACGATCTTCGCCGGCGTCTACCACTGGTTCCCGAAGATGACCGGGCGGATGTACGACGAGAAGCTCGGCCGCATCCACTTCTGGCTCACGCTGGTCGGGATGCTCGGCACCTTCATCCCGATGCACTGGATCGGGATGGAGGGCATGCCGCGCCGCGTGGCCGACTACTCCGCCCAGTTCGGAGACTGGAACCTCTTCATCTCCATCTGCGCCTTCATCCTCGGCGCCGCCCAGCTGATCTTCCTCTACAACATGATCGTCAGCTGGCGCTACGGGCCGAAGGCGGGCCCGAACCCGTGGCGCGCCAAGACGATCGAGTGGCAGGTCTCCTCGCCGCCCCCGGTCTTCAACTTCGATGAGATCCCGCGCGTCGTCGGCGGACCCTATGAGTTCGGTGTCCCCGGCGCGAGGCACGTGATCATGCCCGGCGAGGAGGCCGAGATCAAACAGCCCGAGAGAGCGGGGGTGGGGACGCCCACGTGACCGAGGAGACTGCGACACAGCAAGCCGGCGAGATCACCGACGTCGGCACCCCGTCGGAGCACGCCTCGGAGGTCGTCGCCAAGCGCGAGACCGCGACCTTCGGCGACCCCGATCCGCCCCCCTCGCGGGAGGGCGTGAAGCGCGTGCTGGCATTCCTCAACGAGGTCGCCGGCGGCCGCAAGCTGCTCACCGCCTGCCGCGAGCTCGCCGATGCCGGCGCGGACTACTTCGCCGTGGTCGCTCCGCAGAACCTGCCGATCGTCGGCCAGCTGGTCGATACCGAGGAGCGCCGCGCGGCCGCGCAGAGCCGGGTCGACGTGACGCAGGCCGTGCTCCGAGAGTTCGGCATCGAGGCCGAGAGCGCAGTCATGGATCCGGATCCCTCATTGGCTCTGGACGACGCGGTGCGCGCCACCCAGCCCGACTACATCCTTCTTTCCTGCCTCTACGAGACGCGCTTCGGCCTGATGCGGAAGGACCTCGTCGAGTGGGCGAAGGCCCGCTACGACCGCGTGGAGCACATCCCCGTCCGCGTCGACGACGACGCCGTGCGCTGGGACCTCACCCACACCCTGGTGGTCGCAACCCAGACGGTGAACAGCAGGGACCTGGTCCAGCGCCTCGAGCAGCGCGCCAAGGACAAGCCACATCGCTACACGTTCATCTGCCCGCGCTCCGGCGCGATCAGCCGCGAGGAGGTCTGCTCGCGACTGGCCTCGACGCTCGCCGAGATGTATCGCAACGAGATCGACGCGACCGGGCAGCCGATGAGCCCCGATCCCTTCCACGCGATCCAGAACGCGATCGAGCACTACCGGATCGACGACATCCTGATCTCCACCCTGAAGGGCGAGCAGTCCAAGTGGCTCGAGGAGGGCCTGATCGAGAAGGTCCAGGCGCTCACCGACAAGCCGGTGGAGCACATCGAGTCCGGCACCGAGCCCGCCACGTCGACACCGCAGCCGGCTGCCGTCGGTGCGGGGGAGGCGAGCTGATGGAGTCCGCCTCAGTCGCGGTCGGCCACGCGGAGGAGCACCACCCACATCCGCCGGAGGCCAATCAGAGCTCCCGGATAGACCGCCAGACCCTCGGGATCCTGCTCTTCATCGTCTCCGAGGTGATGCTCTTCGGGGCGTTCTTCGCCTCGTATTTCTTCCTCCGGGTGGTCGCCAACGACGGGCCGTGGCCGCCAGACCCCTTCGAGCTGCCGGTCGCGGTCGCGGGAATGAACACGGCGATCCTGGTCTCATCGAGCTTCACGATGCACTGGGCCCTGGAGTCGATCCGCAGGAACAACCGCCGCGGCATGCAGATGGGGCTGGCGACGACGTTCCTGCTGGGCCTGACGTTCCTCTTCATCCAGGTCAACGAGTACGTCCACATCGGCTTCAGCGCACGGGACGACGCCTTCGGCTCGATCTTCTACGGCCTCACCGGCCTGCACGGCGCGCACGTCACCGTGGGGCTGATCCTGCTGGGAATCGCCAACGTCCGCGCCTGGCGCGGCCACTACGGTCCAGAGGCGAAGGACCACCTCGGCGTCGAGGTGCCCGGCATCTACTGGCACTTCGTAGACGTCATGTGGATCATCGTCTTCACGACCGTCTACATCCTCTAGAACCCCTGCTAATCGGTGGGTTCTAGTTTTCGCCCGCCACTCGTTCGCCAGTTCGTTCGCCACTCAGGCAAGGCCCAGGGCGCACTACTTGCCGCTGTTTCGGCTCACTACGGGGACCACCTTTCTGAACGTCGGCCCTGAGGTCGCGTTTCCGGTCACAGCTGACGGGACTGGCGCCGGCCACATAACGGAGGCGACTGGGCTTCACCTAGCCATCACTGCAGGGGATCGGCTGGGCCTGGGCTACACGAACGGATCGCCGGGCCCGCAGCTTGGGGTGATCACCGGGTCGGCGGCCTGCGGATATTTCCAGGGGGCCGGGGCCGACCACCCAGTGGGAACGGAGAAGGCCTACACGACTAACGGCAGCTGCAGCGCCGAGCTGCTACTTCAGGGCACGGTTGAGGCCGATGCCGACCGCGATGGCTTCGGGGACGAGACTCAGGACACCGGCCAACAGGTTCGCCCTCGTCTTGCACTGGGAATTTCTTGGCGACTCTTGCGTCTGTGACCTCGAGAAGCAAGATGAGCGTTCAAGTCGGACACCAGCTGGACCCCAGCCCGAAGCCACACCCAGTGCGGATCGCCGTTCAGGGGAACCAGCTGGCCCAGACGGATTCCAAGCGGCCCGAGCTCGGATGGAAGTTGGTGCGCGATGAGCACCGGCGACCTGCTCAAAGGCCCTCGATTGGTGACCTTTAACGTTCCGGCCTCCAGCGTCCCCAACCTTTGTCGCGTCCCAGGACGCACTACAGCTTCTCTCATCGCCGCGGTGAGGCCTCGTAGGACCTTCATCCGGTCCTCCGCTTCTCTGCCACCGCCTGTTAGCCGGACTGCCGCTTTGCGCCCGTGACCCGCGTGCTCCACGGAACGCCAAGCAGGGGTTCCCTACGGATGCCAGGCCCTGGTGCACGTGTGATGATCGTGAAGCAGTTTGAGACACGGATCGGTGTGCGTATCAGGAGGAGGTGGTGCAGATGGCCCTCAAAGACAGGTCAATAGAGATGTCCGAGCAAGTCCTCGAGGAGATCAAGGAAGGTCAGGAGGCCGCGATCGAAGCGGTTCGCAACTTCACCGAAACCGTCGACAAGACGCTGGCCAAAGAAAGCAGCCCGACTCAGGCTGAGGAAATCGTCGACTCCGCGTTGAAGATGGCGGACAAGCTGGTTGAGACCCAGTACACGTTCCTAAAGAAGGTCGTTCACAGCGCCGGCGAGTCTATGGGCGTCGAGGAGTCCAGCGAGAAACAGTAAGGGCGCACCGGCGCAATCTGGATCGGTCCTCGGCGTCACCGGAGGCTCCGCGGGCTCACCCAGCCACGGCCGGGCCGGGAACGATCCACTGCTTGGCGCACGAGGGACCAAGCACCTGGAGGGAGGCGTGGGCACTACCGCTTTGCATGGAAAGCAGCACTCTGGCTTGCTCCGGGATGCTGGGTGGGCGATGTCTGAGGAGAACGTCGACGCGGTCCGGAAGGCGTTCGAAGCGTTCAATCGCGGCGACCTCGACGCTGCCCTCGAGCGAATGCACCCTGATATCGAGTGGCGGACGGCCGATACCTTCCCCGATGCCGCGACGTATCGCGGTCGAGAAGCGGTCCGGGATTTTTGGCAGACCTGGCGGGACACCTTCCGAGGCTTTCGGTTGCATCTGGAGGAGTGCGTGCCGGTCGGCGAGGACTACGTCCTTGCCACCTTCCGGGTTAGTGGAGAAGGAACCGGGAGCGGGGCGAGCGTGGAGTCCCCCGCGGTCTTTCAGCTCGGGGAGGTCCGCGCCGGGCAGGTGACTTGGGTTGGGATGTTTTTGACCGAGGGTGATGCCCTCGAAGCCGCCGGGCTGCGGGGGTAGCCGGTTACTCATCGGCGGATTCCGCGGCGCGCCATCGAGCACTCGCCGGTGGTACGGAGGGAGTTAGCGATCTCGGCCCGCCCCCGCCCGATAGGCCTTCTGTGGGTCAATGCACAGACAACGAAACCCCAGAGAGCTAGGTTCGGAATCGAGCACCCATCCCGGCGCTGAAACCGGGTTCCAGATCATCCATGGCGGGGAGAAAGGGGTCGCCCATGCATCCGGCCTTGATCACCGCTTTCGGGGAGCAGCGCAATCGCAAGCGCCAACCCATCACCTGGAAGCACCGCGAGTCCCGACATCTGGTCCGCCAGGCCATAGCCGTCGCTCTAGCAGTCCCGCGCCGAGCTAGCTCCTTCGTCGGCATCTCTAGGCAATCTCGACGCTCACGAACTCGATCGGCCGCGTAGGTCGGCAAGACGGTTCTCGATGTTCGAGGAGAGCTGCGAGAGCTGCAGGCGCAGTATGCGGACGGCACCCCTGACCGCCGGCCACAGCCGGGCCGGATAGCCGCTTTGGACGAGAAGCAGCGGTTATGCAGCTCGCAGTGCCCGGTCCAGGGAGAGAGGCAAGGATTTCCCTGGGCAGCAGGTCTACAAAGGCGCTGACGGCCATCTTGCCCCGATGGACCGGAGCAGCTCCATGTCCGGCGGACTCTCGGGCGGCGGCGGCGCGTGGCCGGCAGAGGGCGCCGTTACTCGGGAAACAAGCTGGGGTCGATCCTCTTGACGGTCCAGTTCATCACCTGCTCGCACCGTTGAGGCACCCCGTTGTCGTCGTGGTACGCGCCCGAGACGCGGATGCTTCCGGCCGGTGAGCCCCTACGGGGAACCCGGCCGCTGATCTCCCAGCTGAGGAGGTCGCCAGGGAGGTGCCCAGTGTAGGAGTCGGTGTGCGTGAAGCTCCTGCCCTGGACGGGAATCGTGGCGTCATCGCGGACGTGCAGGTCAATGGCCCCTCCGCCGGGACACAACACCGGGAGCGTGTACCTGAGATCGAACACCGCCTTCGGGACCAGCCTTCCCGCCTTCCGCGCGGATCGGACCTTGAACGCGAAGCTCTTCGCCTCTCCCGTGACCGGACTGACCACCTGGCCCGCGTAGGCCGCCTTCTTCGCCACCGCCAGCGGCGCGAGCAGTCCGACGACGCCCACCGCGAGCACCGCCACGGTTGCCACACGCGAACCGACCGGCGTTCGCAGGGCGACTCGAGCAACGAGCCCGAGGATGTTGTGACGGGCCTTCTTGGTCTTGACCTTGGTCAGATAGTCGTCAAGAAGAGACTCTGTACCCATTTCTCCTCCTCGATGTGTCTTACGGAGACCCTATCCGCTGACGGTGAAGGCTCAAGAGATATGTGGCTAGCGCGCCATGGGTGCCATAGCGCAGCCGCCGCCTACTTTCGCGCCTCCATTCGCGTTGGAAGCGGAAGCTGCGCTATCAGCAACGGGTCCGGCCGAGATAGCCCTTTGGACAAGAAGCGGTAGAGCCGCTTTGCATGGAAAGGAGCGCTTTTGATCAGGCGCTCGCTTCTCGCGCATTGCGGGTGCGTCCGCGGTCTTGCGACCAACCTCCGCCGCCCGACGATGAGTTTTCGTCTCGCGATCGGTCTCTAGCTGTGGCAGAGCAACCTGCAGAAGGAAGGAGACCCATGCTGATCTACTCGCTGAGCCTCTCGGTGGACGGCTTTATCGCCGACCGTGAGGGCGCGTTCAATTGGTCGGCGCCCAACGAGGACCTGTTTCGTTACCACGTCACGCAGACACGGGAGCTTGGGGGCTTTCTGTTGGGCCGCAGGCTCTACGAGACGATGCTGGTGTGGGAGACGGATCCGTCGATGCGCGACAGCGAGCTCGACGCCGCGTTCGCCGACGCCTGGTGCGCGATCCCGAAGATCGTCTTCAGCCGCACGCTCGACAGCGTCCAGGGCAACGCGCGGCTCGCCGAGGCGTCATTGGCCGAGGAAGCCGCTGCGGCGCTCGACGCGGCCGACAAGGACGTCGGGATCGGCGGCGCCGGCCTGGCCGCGGCGGCGATCGAGCTCGGTCTCGTCGACGAGCTGCGCATGTTCCGCAAACCGGTGATCGTCGGTGGCGGCACGCCGTTCCTGCCACCGGTCACCGAAGACGTTCGGCTAGACCTGATCGAGACCAGGACGTTCGGCTCGCGCGTGATCTACGAGCGCTACGGGCGTGCCGGGCGTATGACGAAGAGCAGCAGCAAGGACGCGCCCTGATCTGACGCCCGCCACCGCGTTGAAAGCGGGAGCCGAGCTGATAGCCACCAGGCTCGCCGAAACTGCCGCTTTGGACGAAAAGCGGCGGTTGCCAGGGGCTAGGTGGCTACTTCTTCTTTTTGCACTTCTTCTTCTTGGCCGACTCGGCCGAGCGCTTGTGCTTCTTCTTCTTGCACTTCTTCTTGGTCGGCTGCCCCGTGTTTGTGGGGGGGCGGTGGTGTGACGTAGGTCTTGAAGGCGTAGTCGGCCCCCGTCTGCTGATTCCAGCCCACCATCGGAGGGACGGGGTCGAAGGTGCTGAACCCCGCACCCCCGGAGTACGGGTTCGTGGCGGCTTGGTAGCGCCACCCACCGTAGTCGTTGGTCACGTGTGTCGTGTAGGCGACGAGCGCGTACTGCGTGCCTGCCGTCACGGCTGCGGGCGTCGTGAAAGTGACCGGCACGAACGTCGCCGGAGCAGTTCCGATGGCCGAGGTGGGAATGCTCGCGCTTGCGAGAACCGATGTACCGGGCGCACCCGCGGACGTGTTGCGTATCTCAACGGTGAGGGGCTCGGCGGGGGTGCCGGATTTGAAGAGCAACAGGTCGGCTTGGTCCAGGCTGCCAGTGATGCCCGCCGTGAAGGTCTGGGCGACGCTTTGGGTCGCAAACAAACCCGCGTCTGCACTGGAGCTGGTCTGTTGCTGATCAAGCGTTCCGGCTGAGGCCGAGGCCGTGGCTCCTAGAAAGAGCGCAGCGCCCGCTGCCAACACCGAGCTAATCCTGCGAATCATCTTCGTTCTCCCCTCGTTGGAGCCGCTGCCGTGACTTTCTCAGAGATCTCGGCTGGGTGTCAAGGGGCGGCGTGCGCTCAGGCCGCTTTTGAGCTCGTCGATCTCGGCGATCGGGTGCTTGCTCTCGTCCACGACTACGGCCGACGCGATGGAATGTCGGCCGAGGTCGCGCTGCCCGGGGGGACAATCTGGACCTTCGAGCAGGGGAAGGTCAAGCATGCGGCCTTCTACCCGGATCGCCACGAGGCCCTCGAAGCCGCCGGGCTGTCGGAGTAGCTCGGACTAGCGCTTTGGACGAAAAGCGGCTATCCGCTTTGCATGGAAAGCAGCACTTTCGGCTGCCCCCCGGTCACTACCTTGCGATGAGGTCGAACGCCTCAGGCGCCGAGCTCGGCGACGCCCACGTGCCTACGCGGGAGCCGCTGTAGCTCCTAAGAACGTTGTTCATCCGGGCCTCCTTGGAGGCTGGGGGTGTCGAGACCACCAGCACCAAGGAGGAGCACCGGATGAACCTTGACGCTAACGCCACCACCTGCCCGAACTCCCGCGAGCTGCTCTCAAGGCGGGTGATCGAGCAGGGATGGAGCCAAGCCCGCGCGGCCGAGGCCGCCGGGGTGAGCAAGCGAACCGTGGCCAAGTGGGTCGCCCGCCGCCGGCGCGGCGAGTCGATGGCCGATCGCTCCTCGGCGCCCAGGCAGGTGCCCTCGAAGACCCCGGCGGAGAGGATCGAGGCGATCGAGCGCCTCAGCCGCCTCCGGATGACCGCCGCCGAGATCGCCGAGGTGCTCGGCATGGCGCTATCCACGGTCTCGCTCTGGCTGCGACGGATCGGCCTCGGGAAGCGGTCAAGGCTCGAGCCGCCGGAGCCGCCCAATCGCAATGAGCGCAGCGGCCCGGCGAGCTGATCCACGTCGACGTCAAGAAGCTCGGGCGCTTCGGGGTGGCGGGCAAGCGGGTGCTCGGCCGCCGCCATGCGAGCCGCGGCTATGGCTGGGAGTGCTGCCACGTTGCGATCGACGACGCCACCCGGCTCGCCTACGTCGAGGTCCTCCCGGATGAGCGAGGCCCGACCGCGGCGGGCTTCCCTTCGCCGCGCGGTCGCCTGGTTCGCGAAGCGGGGCGTCTCGGTCGAGCGGGTGATGACCGACAACGGTTCCCCCTACGTCTCGGCGGTCCACGCCGAGACCTGGCGGGCGCTAGGCCTTCGTCACCTGCGCACCCGCCCATATCGGCCCCAGACCAACGGCAAGGCCGAGCGCTTCATCCAGACGATCTTGCGTGAATGGGTTTATGGGAGGTTGTTCAAGAGCTCGGCGGAGCGAGCGAGAGCCTTGCCCTTCTGGCTCGACCACTACAACTACCGCAGACGACACGGCTCCCTCGGCCACCGGCCGCCCGGATCTCGGCTCGCCGAGCTCCAGGAACAACCTGGTTAGGAACTACAGCTCGGCCGCTTCGCGCCCCAGGGAATCGAGCTCTGGCTCGAACGCCTCGATGATCTTCTCGGGATCCGGTACGAGCCCGGCGTCGCTCATCACCCCCATGGTGACCTCGCCGGCGTAGCTGAAGATCGCGACGCTCATCGAGACGCCTCCGGAGGTCGGCGCCCAGACGAGCACCCCGCGCACCGGCGTCCCCGCGATATAGACCGGCTGGCGCGGTCCCGGAACGTTGGTCATCACCGCGCTGCCCTTCGTGCTGAAGAGGTCCACCAACCGCTTCTCGATCTGCACCGGCGTCCGGCCGATCGCGTCGAGCACCCCATAGGAGACGGCGCCCTCCGGGGAGCGCTTGATCTGCTCCATGCGGCTATGGACCTGGTCGAGCCTGTCTCGGCGGTCCTCGATTCCCACCGGCAGCGGCAGGTAGACGAGGCCGAAGCGGTTGCCGAGGTCAGACGGCAGCGGCTGATCGAGCGGCCGCAGGTTGAAGGGGACCACCGCGGTCAGCTCCTCCACGTGCGTCTCGCGACCGTCCAGGTAGCTGCGCAGCGCTCCGGCGACCGCGGTCAGCAGCACGTCGTTGACGGTCGTGCCGGTCGCGTGGCCGATCGCCTTGACGTCGCCCAGCGGGATCGGTCGCGACCAGGCGACACGCATCGCCACCCCCAGCTCGCCCTTCAAGGCGGTCGGCGGATCGGCAGGCATCGTCAGCATCTTCGCCATCGCGGCAGCGTCCTCCCGCGCCTCGGCGGCCAGGTCGCGGAGGTGGGAGGGGTCCTTTCCCACCTCGATCGCCTCGTGCGCGAGCGCCTCCGCAGCGTCGCGTGCAAGTGAGACGGCCTTCGCCGCCGGGTGGAAGAGCGACTTGAGTGGCCCGCCCGAATCCTCCCGAGCCGCGGAGTCGTCGGCTGGCGCGATCCCGGCGTCGCGCGATTCGTCGGTGAGCGAGAGCAGGACCCGGCCGAGCGCGATCCCATCGGCGATGCAGTGGTGGATTCGGGCGACCATCGCGGCGCCGTCTCCGTATCCGTCGACGAAATGGAAGTGCCAGAGCGGCCTGGAGCGGTCGAGCGGGTTCGCCATCAGGTCGGAAACGTAGGCCTGGAGCGCGGCGGGGTCGCCCGGCGCGGGAAGCGCGACCCGATGGAAGTGGAGATCGAGGTCGAAGTTCGGGTCGTCCTCCCAGTGCGGCCCCGAGAGCGGCGCCCTTCCCTCCGCCACCCGCTGGCGGAAGCGGTCGAAGCGCTCGACCATGCGCTCCTTGATCCTCTCCCTCACGCCATTCCAGTCCGGCGGCTCGTCGAACCAGAGGACGCCGGTGATCACCATTAGGTTGGTCGGCTGGTCCATGTGCAGCCAGGCGGCATCGGCGTGAGACATCCGCTGGGCCTTGGCCATGGTCTTCGTCTCCTCTCTGCGCTCAACCTTACGCCGGTGGCGGGCTCGAGGCCTGAGTAGGATCGCCGCGCGATGTACTCACACGCTGCTCACCATCCACGTCTGCGCGGCCTTCGCCCTGGGCGATCGGCGTCGTCGCCTACAGCGCCTTCGTGCTCGGCGCGCCGGTCAACGCCAGGACCTGGCTGGTGACCGAGATCACGTGGGCCTCGGCGGGCGCCTGTCCGCTTCTCGCGCGATGGAGCAGCGGGTCGGACGAGTCCCGCGGCGACGATGACGTCGGTCAAGACTCCCAATGCAGAGATCGGAGTGCGCAGAGATGTGCAGGAGACGCGCACCTGCGACCAGTCCGACGATGAGGAGGCCCGCCACGAGGCGCACCGGGGCGGTTCTGGGCCTCGGCGCAAGTAGCCGCTTGGACGAAAAGCAGCTATCGCTTTGCATGGAAAGCGGCGGTCTTCCCGAGAATCTCCTGGGGGGCGCGTCCGAAGTTGACAGGCCCCTCCGAGCCGATATACGGTCGCCTCGATGATCGCGAGGACTGGCAGGCGGGTAAGGCGCTTTTCGCTCGCATCGTTCGCGGCGGCGGGCTTTGTGGTGTTGGCGCTCGGGGGATCCCCGAGCGCGGCTGCCCAGGAGACACTGGCTGCGAGCTGCCAGCCGACGGAAAACATCTTCAACGGCGCAACGGGAGACAACCTGTTCGCCCAGCCCTTCACCTCGCAGTTGAGCGGGGACCTCACCCGCGCCGAGCTCCGACTCAGAAACCTCTCCGGCACCGGCGATTGGATCTTCCAGATCAGAACTGCTCAACCCTCGATTTCCATCCCTGGAGACTTGGAACCTACCCCCACTGTCCTCGCCTCGGCCACCGTCCCAGACGCCAGCGTGTCCGACGGCACGGACTCGACCGAAAGCGTCGTCTTCCCCAATCCCGCTGCGGTGGTGGCCGGAGGGAGTTACGCGCTATCGGTCACGAGACCCACCGCGACTGACCCCAATAGTCTCGCGGTTTCCTCCCATACCCCCAGCACGGAGTGTCCCCAGCGGACGTACTCCTCCAATAACGGGGGCATGAACTGGGGCAGCCAAAATCTCGACACCATCTTCCGGGTCTTCGTAACCCCTCCCCCGATGACCCCTCCCACGCCCGTCGCGCCAGTCACCACGGTCAAGAAGAAGTGCCACAAGCAGAAGCACAAGCGCTCAGTCGAGAGCGCCAAGAAGAAGTGCAAGAAGAAGAAGTGACCTGACCGGCGCCTGGGCTTCGCCGAGTAGCGGCTCGCTATCGCTTTGGACGAAAAGCGGCGTTTTGCCGACGCGAATTCCCCGGTTTTTTTTGCGCCGAGCTAACCGGCGGTCTTCCGAGCCGGCGGAAATCCTCAGGAGCCCTTTCCCTCCCCTAGAAGCCGGTCGAGCTCATTCTCGAATTCGTCTTCTTGCCCGTGAGGGTCGATACGCAGCGCCCGCTCCAAGGCAATCGCCGCCGACACCGAGCCCTCCCTGGCCTTCTTGCTCAACAGGGCCAGGACTTGCTTGCGGGTGAGCACGTCGCCGTCAGTCATCCGTGATTTCCCAGCGGTGGGTGTGGCGGGTCAATCGGCGGTTGGCGGGCACTTGCCTGGGTCCCCGCTTCCCTCCCCCCGCTGCAACTCGACAAAGACCGGTGGGCGCTACCGATGCGGACCGGTGGGCGCTACCGATGCGGACCGGTGGGCACTACCGATGCGGACGCTGCAGGCGGGACCTAGCCTCGTCTGCAGATCCTGGAAGGAGAAGCGATGAACCACTCGCACATGTGGCTTTGTGGAGCCTTCGGGGCGCTCACGGTCCTTCTCGTAGTGGTCGGGGCCGGCGCTTGGGCGTTCATCCCCGCGGCCGGATGCGCCGTGACCTGCGGGATGATGGTCTGGAGCATGGTCCGAAGCGGCCACCAGCCCAGCCAGCACGCGTGAGCTTGGGCTAGCGAAGACGACAATCCCCTGCCGCGGGATACTGCGTGGGCGATGTCGGAGGAGAACGTCGAGATCGTGCAGCGCTCTATCGCCGCCTATAACCGGCGCGACTTCGAGGCCTTGAGGGAGCTGAGCCGCGCCGAGCT
Source organism: uncultured Solirubrobacterales bacterium (assembly GCA_963774305.1). Lineage (GTDB taxonomy): Bacteria > Actinomycetota > Thermoleophilia > Solirubrobacterales > 70-9 > DASUPK01. The sequence goes on from CAVZEM010000005.1 coordinate 86,847, forward strand.
GGAAGTGGATTGGTCGGCGTCTCGGGGATTGGAGGCAGGTGTCTACCGGGGCCTGGAAGAGGTCCTGTGCTTCTACCAGGGCTTCCTCGACACGTTCGAGCAGGTCGATGTCGAGCCGAACCGATTGATCAAGTCCGGTGATTCGGTCATCGTTCCCAACACCGCCTACGTCCGAGGGCGGGACGGCATCGAAACGGTGGCTCGGAGCGCGCTCATCTTCGAGGTTCGCGGTGGCCTGATCGCCCGCATCTGCCTGTATCAGGAGATGCACGAAGCTCTCGAAGCCGCCGGGCTGTCGGAGTAGGCGATGTCGGAGGAGAACGTGGAGGTGGTGCGGCGGTTCTGCGAACGGGACGACCAGACCAGCCTGGATTCCCTGATGGCGAGCCTGCACCCGGATATCGAATGGGTCCCCGTGCAATCCGACCCGGAGTACTCCGTACACCACGGACACGACGATGTTCGCGCGTGGTTGACGTCTTGGGCCGAGTCGTTTCCTGACCTGCGTTGGGAACTCGATCGCATCCTCGATGCGGGGAGCGATCTCGTACTCGCGTTCGTACGTATGGCGGGCCGCTCTGACGCGACTGGAATCGACCTGGAAACCCCGTCCTACGCGGTGGTATTCACGCTCCGGGGCGAGAAGATCACGCGGATCCATGAATACGTCGACAGCCAGGAGGCCCTCGAAGCCGTCGGGCTGTCGGAGTAGGTCCGAGGTCATCAGCACTCGAAGGTCTCGACTTGGATAGGGCGAGCTGCCTTCGCTGCCCGCTCCGCTTCCACCTGCGGTGCTGCTCGAGCGACTCGCTGTGGAAGAAGAACCCCGGGAGGTCGATCATGGACGCCCTCGATCTCCCGGAGTCCTCAGCCGGTGAGATCAGCGCCTGGTTACTCGAAGGGACGGATCCCGCCTGGGCCGACGAAGTGAAGGAAGCGGCCCGAAGGGACGAATGAGCTAACCGTTTTTGCCCAGAGCGCTACCCGGCGGTCTTTCACGCCGGCTGCGGGGTCCGCTTCGCGTTTCCCGGGCCCGAGCGCGATCGGTTGGTGAATGCCGTCCTGTGGGGTAAGAAAACCGCGACCTCGTCACTGCTTGCCGAGTGGCTACTGGATGACCAGGAGCTGCCGGCGGTTGGCGACCGCCGGGCGGTGCTCGACTCGGACGACAACCCGGTGGCCGTCATTGAGACCACCGCAGTCGACGTCATTCGGCTGGGGGACGCGGACCTGGCCCTGGCTCACGAGGAGGGCGAGGGCTTCGAGAGCGTCGCCGAGTGGCGCCAGGCCCATGAGCGTTTTTGGAACGAGGACGTGATCCCCAGGCTGCCCACGAGCATGGCCGGCCCCCTCAGTGACGATGCCAAGGTCGTCGTCGTGCGCTTTCGGTTGGCACCGAACGCGTAAATCCCTGGTTGACGGACCCTGCGAAGATCGCGCTGTGAACGAGCAGAGACCCACACAGACGCCGCGCAACCCGCTTCGCAACGAGGCGGACATGTTCCGTGTGCTGATCATGTTCGCCATCGCCGCCGCGATCGTGATCGCCGTGGCGCTGCTGATCGGCTCATTGGCGGGCGCGATCGTCGGAGCGATCCTCGTCGCGGTCGGCCTGTGGCGGACCTGGGGCCTGATCCAGGACTGGCGGAGATACGGGTCGTAGGACGGCTTCGCCATCAGAACGCGGCCACAAGCGGCCGCCCCACATAAGTCGCTACGGGCTTCGCCCTCCGCTCCGAAGTGGAGCGGCCTGGTGGCCGCTAGCCGCTAGCCGCCGGTGGCCTGCTGCAGGTACTTGGCCAGCGCGGTGAGCTGATCCGGGGTGAGGGTCTGGCCGAAGTTCTGCGGCATCACGTTCGGCTGGTAGCCGGGGGTGATCACCGCGTTCGGATCGCTGATCGACTGGGAGATCTGGGCAACGCTCATGCCCTTCAGCGCCTCGTCCAGGTTCGGACCGGTGGTGCCGGTCGTGCCGGCCTGAGCGAGGGTGTGACAGCCGCCGCAATTGGTCGCGAAGAACTGCGGCGGGGCAAACACGGGCGCCTTGATGCCGGGCACGCCCGCGACGCTCGCGACGTAGGCCGCGACGTCGCTCGCGTCCTCGCCAGTGACGAGGTCCTGCGGCATGTAGACGTCGGTCGCCTGGGTTGCGGCTGGCCGCGCGTGGGCGATCTGGTACTCCACCACGCCCTTGATCGTGTCGGAGTCCATTCCGCTCGCCCGGGCATTCTTGAAGGCGTAGTCGAGGTTCGGGCCGATGTCGCCGTTGGTGCCCGCCCCCGTGAGCGTGTGGCAGCTCCCGCACTTCTGCGTGAAGAGCTGCTGGCCCTTGTCGAGGTTGGCCTTGGGGCCGAGATCGCAGCCGGTCAGGCCGACGATGGCCGTCGCCGCGACGATGGTGGCGATCAGCCAGATCGCCCGTCCGTTGATCCGGCGGCGGTTTTTGTGGCCGCCGTGTGTCGGGTCGCTCATGAGCGCGGGAATCCTATATGTCGCGGCTGACTCGCCCGCGCAGCCCCGTGCCTGGGATAAGCTTGCGCGGAACGGCACGAACAAGTGCCAGTCGCGACTGATGGCGAAGCGAGGAGGAGGCCGAGTGGAGGTTCGCGAGGGGATGTCGAGCGTGGTCCTGGCCGTCGGACCCGGTCACACGCTGCGGGAGACCGCTACCAAGATGACCGAGAAGGGCACCGGCGCCGCCCTGGTCTTCGACGACGAGTCGCCCGCTCCGCGAATCATCACCGAGCGCGACATCCTCAATGCGGTGGGGACGGGCAAGGACCCGGACACCGAGAAGGTCGCCGATCACATGAGCGAAAGCGTCATCTCCGCGGAGCCCGCGTGGAGCCTCGAGCAGGCCGCCGAGGAGATGGTGCAGCGCCGCATCCGCCACCTCGTGGTGGTCGACCGAGGAGAGCTGGTCGGCGTGCTCTCGATGCGCGACATCGTGCGCTGCTGGACACAGATCGGCGCGACCTCGTCCATGACGCCTCCGTAGTTATCGAACGGCTTCGCCATCAGGTCGCGGCTGCAGGCGGCCGCCCCAGGTAAGTCGCTTCGGCTTCGCCTCCGCTCCAAAGTGGAGCGGCCTGGCAGCCGCTTACTCCGCCGGCGGAGACACCGACAGCGGGATCGGGGCGGTGTCGGTGTGCTGCCGGTTCGGCATGCGGGCGATCTCGGCGCGATTCGCGCGCAGCCAGGCGATCAGCGAGAAGAGGGCGATCCCGCCTCCGATGACCGAGTATGGCCACCAGGCGTACAGCCCCACGATCAGCGCAGCGAAGCCGAACGCGAACAGGGCCGGGGCGACGCTGGGCCGCGACAGGTAGATCGCCTCGGTCGGCTTCGGGGGCTGGCTCATCGCAGGTAGAGGATCGAGACGTAGAAGGCCAGGCCGAAGACGAGCAGCGCCAGGCAGGCCGTGATCATGCCCGCGCGGATGTTGGCTCTGGCTCGCTCGCGATCCACGGCCGAAACCCTATCCAGTCCGGCTTCGCCATATAGCCGCGGCCACAAGCGGCCGCCCAACCTAAGTCGCTACGGGCTTCGCCCTTCGCTCCTGAGTGCCGCGGCCTGGTGGCCGCTAGAGCGCGCGGTCGAGGGCCATCGCGATGAAGAGCAGCGCCAGGTAGGCGAGCGAGCTCAGGTAGAGGCGGCGAGCGGCGGGCCGTGACGGGCGCGCCAGCAGCACCAGCGCCAGGCCGACGAATCCCGCCCCGAGGGCGAGCGCCGCGATCAGATAGGCGGTCCCGAACAGGCCGGTGACCACCGGGCCGATCGTGATCGCGACCAGCAGCAGCGCGTAGAAGACGATCTGGTGGCGCGTGGTGGTCTCTCCGCGGACCACGGGCAGCATCGGCACGCCGGTGCGGGCGTAATCGTCCGAGATCAGCAGGGAGAGCGCCCAGAAGTGCGGGGGGGTCCAGAAGAAGACGATCGCGAACGGCCAGAGAGCATCGAGGGTGAGGCCGCCCGTGGCGGCCGCCCAGCCGACCAGCGGGGGCATCGCGCCGGCTGCGCCGCCGAGCACGATGTTCTGGGGCGTCCGAGGCTTGAGCCAGAGCGTGTAGACGAAGACGTAGCCGAGCAGCCCGGCCGCGGCGAGCGCGGCCGTCAGCGCGTTGACGGTGATCCAGAGCTGGGCCACCGCGACGATGCCGAGGGTGGTCCCGAAGAGCAGGCCGCGCCGTGGCTCGATGCGCCCGCTCGCCAGGGGCCGCCCCTTCGTGCGGGCCATGCGGGCATCCGGCTCGCGCTCGATGTAGTGGTTGATGGCCCCGGCCCCGCCGGCCGCCAGATAGCCGCCCAGGCAGGTCCAGAGGATCGTGGAGAGCGCCGGGCCGCCCGGGTCCGCTACGAACATCGTCGCCACGCAGGTGAGCAGCAGCAGGGAGATGATCCGCGGCTTCGTGAGCGTGACGTAGTCGTTCGCCACGCCGATCGCGGTCCGCATCGTCCGGGTTCGGGCATCGTCGGGGGTGACGGACACCTGCTGCCCGCCGGGCCGGTGCGACGGGCGCGTGACCCGCTCCGATCCGGTTCCGAGGTGGACGCTCATGCCGCGGCCGCCGATGCCTCGGCTCGGGGAGCCCGCTCGCGCGAGCGCGAGCCGCTCGGCAGCCAGGCGAGTCTGTAGGCGATGGAGATCACCGTCGCCCAGAGCAGCGTGCCGGTGGTCAGGTGGGCGACGATCAGGGGCCCGTGCTCGCCGAGCCAGACGTTGAGGGCCCCGAGCAGGAATTGACAGAACAGGAGAATCGCCGCCAGGGCGAGCAGCCGGTCGCGCGAGCCCCGCGCGAAGGCGACCAGCAGCAGCACGATGATCGCGATCGTCGCCATGTAGACGAAGACACGGTGGGTGAGGTGAATGTCGGTGAGACGGTTGTTGCCGAACGGGAGGAACTTGCCCGATCCGCACTCGGGGAACATCTTTCCGCAGGCGAGATGGGCCCCGGCGAGGTTGGGCCCGGCGTCGCTGACGCCCTCCTCCTCCGTTCCCGCCATGTAGCCCCCGGCGACGATCGCGCACAGGAGCAGCACCGCCGCCGTCGCCGCGTAGGGCTTCAGCCCCCTGACCGGAGCCGTGGTGGCCCCGGTCTCGACGGCGGCCTCCGAGCGCGCCTTTGCGCTCAGCCAGAGCAGGAGCCCGAGCAGGACCATGGCGGTCCCGAGATGGGCCGCAACCAGCTCCTCGGCGAGGCTGTGCTCGACGGTCAGCCCGCCCAGACCGGCCTGGACCAGCACCAGGACGCCGGCGATCAGCGAGCCCCGGAACGCCCAGCCGTTGCGCTCACGAAGGTCTCGGTACGCCCGGTAGAAGAGCAGCCCGATCAGGATGACCACCACGGTCGCCAGCAGACGGTGCGAGAACTCGATCACGCGGTTTTCGTTGCCGACCAGCGGGATCACCTGGCCGCCGCAGAGGGGCCAGCCCTTGGTGCCGCTGCCGCCCGGGCCGCAGCCAAGCCCGGATTCGCTCACGCGGACGATTCCGCCGACGACGATCAGCAGGAAGGTGACAACTGCGGTGAGGTCTGCCAGGCGGCGAAACCGGCGGAGCTGTTCCCCGCCGCCCCCGGCAACGGGTCCGGCCATGGCGTCAGGCTACCGGCTCTTTGGTTTCCGCCGGCTCGGGGCGGGAGGCGTCGTGACGGCGAACGGCCTCGCGGATGTCGCGAAGCGGCTCGTGGCTGCGGACGTCCGGAACCACGTCGAAGTTGTGCGGCGGCGGGGGTGACGTGGTGAACCACTCGAGGGTCTCGCCGCCCCACGGGTCATGGCCGGCGGGTGTGCCGCCCCTGATCCCCAGATAGGCGTTGACGAGCGACAGCAGCACGCCGAGCGCCAGGACGAACGCGCCGATGCTCGCGATCAGGTTGAGCGCGTTGAGGTGCTCGGCGTTGATCGCGTCGCTCGCCTCGAAGAACTTGAAGATGTCGACCTGCTGGCCGGCGAGCCCGGCGAGGAACATCGGGATGAAGGTGACCTGCGCGCCGAGCACGATCAGGGCCGCCGAGGGCTTCGCAAGCCCCTCGCTCATCGTTCGCCCGGTCATCTTCGGGAACCAGTAGTAGAGCGCCGCCAGCCCGCCCAGCACGGGGCCCCCGACGAGCACGTACCCGCTCGCGGCCGTGGAAGCCGTGGTGTCGGCGAGCAGCCAGTTGACCGGGATCACGCTCTGGATCAGCTCTCCGACCAAGCCGAAGCTCAGCGTCGAGATCGAGGCGAGCGCGAAGACCATCGGCGCGCGCATCCGGAGCACCCCGCCGGCGATCGTCCCGATCCAGTTGACGAAGATCGCGCCGATCGGGATCGTGAGCAGCAGCGCCATCAGCATCGCCCCGTAGAGCCAGCCGATCGGGATCGAGGCACTCATCATGTTCTGCATCCAGGCGAGCAGCCCGAGCGGCATCATCGCCGCCATCGAGATCATCAGGGCGCTGCGCGACAGCACCGGCTTACCGGAGAAGACGGGCAGGATCTCCGAGATCGCACCGAAGGCCGGCAGCAGGAAGACGAGGTAGCAGCCCGTGAAGAAGATCCAGCTCAGGTGCTGGTAGAAGATCGGCGCTCCGCCCTCGCCGGGGTCGAAGAAGATGCCGCCGAAGTGCCGCTCCAGCTCCAGCATGACGAGGGCCGCCAGCATCGCCGAGCCGGCGACGATCATCGTCCAGCTCGAGACGGCGCCCGAGAAGGTGAAGGCGGGGAGCCTGCGCCAGGCGAGGCCCGGTGCGCGCAGCTTCGAGATCGTCACGGCGAGGTTGATCGACTGGAGCACCAGGCCCAGGACGGTCAGGCCGACGGCGGTGATCCAGACGTCGACGCCGTTGTTCGAGATGAAGGCGGTGTCGGAGAGCGGGGGCCAGGAGTTGAAGCCTGCTTCCGGGGGCGTGTAGGCGAAGCTCACGTAGAGGAGGGCCCCGCCGAAGATGTAGAGCCAGAGTGAGAGGGATGCCATCCGCGGAAAGGCGAGCGAGCGAGCGCCGATCTGCAGCGGGACCACGTAGGTGTAGAGCCCGAAGGCGAGCGGGAGGGCGAAAAGCACGATCAGCGTCGCGCTGCCCACGGAGAGCAGGCGGTTGAACGTGACCGGCTCGATCAGGTCGTTCTCGGGGACCGCCAGCTGAAGCCGGATGAGAAGGAAGGAGACGATGCCGAGGACGAGGAACGAGAGCGCCGCGCCGATGTAGATGCGGCCGACGTCCTTGTGGTCGGGGCTCAACACCATCTCGAGCCAGCGCGGGCGCGACGGCGCGGGACCGTCGGTGACGAGCTCGGGGCGTTGCGGCGTGAGGGTGCCTCCGTTGCTCATCAGCCCTCCCCGTTCGCCTGCTGCACGAAGGTCTGGGCCGCCTGGATGCCTGCCGCCTGCTGCTCCAGCCAGGCCTGGTAGGTCGGCACGTCCACGACGTGGACTCGGGTGCGCATCACCGCGTAGCTGGCGCCCGAGAAGGCGTAGCTCGCGCCGTCGTAGTCGCCCGTCTCGTCGGCCTTGAACCAGGTCGAGTTGCTCTCACCCGGCGTCGCGTCGAACTTGCCGCTCAGCCCGGGGACCCACCAGCGGTGGACGACGTCCGTGGAGCAGAGGTGCAGGATGACCGCGGTATCGACCGGGACGACCAGCTCGTAGTACGAGTAGGTGCCGTCCGGGTACTCGTAGCGCCAGATCCACTGCTGGCCGCAGGCCCTGATCTGGAGCGGCGCGGAGGAGGGCGCGGTGACCGGCAGGTCGAGCGACTCTCTGGGCAGTCAGGCTCGCGGTGGCCTGCAACCCGTCGGGCCCGGACGCCTCCACCTTCTTGGTGTCGTGGGTGAGGAGGACGGCGAGCACGAACGCAAAGATCGCGATCGCCGCGAAGACCCCCGCGGTCGCGAACTGGGCCGGCCGCCGAACGACCAGGCGCCGCGGCTGTCGGCCTCGCGCGGACCGGAGCCGCATGACCATGGCGACCACGGCCAGGTTGATCGCCACCAGCAGCACCAGGCCGATGGCGAGCATCACCCAGTACATGGTGTTCATGTCCACCGCGTTGGGCGAGTGCGCGCTGTGGGGGCCGAGAAGGGCTAGCAAGGCGGCGTGAGTCTATTAACTCGCCCCCTCACACCGTTCCGCCCGGTCAATTGGCTGGTCAGCCAAATCACCCGCGCGTCTGCCAGAATCGCGAGTCGATGGCGGAGGAAGGGACTGCGGCACAGGCCCTACGGCGCATGGCGGATTCCGACCCGGAGCTCGCGGCGCGCCTCGTCCTGCATTCGATGCCCGCCGCGGCCGCGACCCTCCCGGCCGGCCTCAGCTACCGGCTCGAGCTCGAGGGGCTCGGCGCCTGGACCGTGAAGTCCGCCGGCGACCGGGCCGAGGTGACCGAGGTTCCGACCGGCGGCGATCTGAATGGGGAGGCCTTCGCGATCTCCACCGACCCGGCGACCCTCGCTCAACTGGCATCCGGCCGCAGCCCGATCGGGGCGCTGGCGCGACGACGCGTGCGGCTTCGAGGCCGGCGGCGCAAGGCCCTGGCCCTCCGGCGGCTCTCCGCCGACGCGGGCCCTCGCGATCTCGCGCGCCTCGGCGTGCCCGTCGACCCAGACCTCGTCTTCCGCTCGCTCGAGTACGCGATCGACCCCGAGTGGACCAGGGGTCACACCTTCACCGTCGCCTACGAGCTGGTCGGTGAGGGCGGCGGAGCCTGGCGAGTCGAGGTGGACGACGGCAGCGTCCGGGTCCAGCGCGGTGTCGGCGAGAGCCCCGACGCGATCGTCCGCATTCGCTATTCGGACTGGCTGCGGCTGCTCTCCGGTGAGCTCAGCCCCTCGGACGCGATGAGGCTCGGCCATACCGAGGTCGATGGCCGGATCTTCCCCGTCACCCGGATGGGCCGCTGGATCGACCGGGCGGAGGGGGTCGACGGCCCGGAGCTCGTCCGCGAGGAGCGGCAGCGGGTCCTGCAGGCGCAGAACGCCGGCAGCTGGGGGAGCAAGGTGAGCTCGAACGGCGCGTCCTCGGACGCGGGCGACCCGGCCGAGTCCAAGCGCCCGCGGGGTGGCCTGATGAGCTACGAGCAGCTCTACGCGCTCTGGGAGCGGCAGAACTGGCGCGCCCACGAGCTCGACTTCTCGGTTGACCGCGACCACTGGCTGGTCAGCCCGGCGGAGTCCCAGCAGCACACCGCCTTCAGCATCGGCAGCTTCTACGTCGGCGAGGAGCGCGTCACCGCCGACCTCGCGCCGTTCCTGCTGGCCGCGCCGAGCGGCGAGGTCGAGGCCTTCCTGGCGACGCAGCTGGTCGACGAGATGCGCCACGCCGTCTTCTTCGACCGCTGGGCGAGCGAGGTGATGGGCCTCGAGTCAGGCAGCTTCCGGGCCCGCCTTCACGAGATCGAGGATCGGATGCTCGGGCCCTGGCGGTTCCTCTTCGACGATTCGCTGCGGGACATCGCCGACCGGATCAAGGCCAAGCCCGACGACCTCCAGCTCTTCGTCGAGGGCATCGTCACGTACCACATGGTCACCGAGGGAGTCCTGGCGATGCCCGGGCAGCGAATCATGATCGAGTACACCCAGGACCACGAGCTCTACCCGGGCTTCAACAAGGGCTTCCGGCTGGTCGAGCAGGACGAGCACCGACACATCGCCTTCGGCGTCCGCTTCCTGAAGGACGTCTGCGACGAGCGGCCAGAGATGAAGGGGGTCGTGTTGCGGCGGCTCGAGGAGCTGCTGCCGAAGGCGGCCGAGGTCTTCTGCCCGCCGGAAGCCGATGATCCGTCCGACTTCTTCTCCTACGGACACCATTCCTCGCAGATCTACGGTTTCGCCTACCAGGCGCTGAAGCGCCGCATGGCGGCGATCGGGATCGAGATCCCGCCGCCCGAGGAGCTGATGCCGGGTCCGGTGGACTTCAGCGGGCTCGCCGAGCGGCGGGTGCTCGCCGCCGAGTCGGGCTCGACGGTCTGATCGCCTCAGACGGCCGTTCCGCCGCCTCCACCGGTGCTTCCCCCACCGCTGGAGTGGTCGCACGGATGCGATCCGGTGGAGTGGTGGTTTCCGCCGTAGCTGTGTTCCCCGCCGTAGCCGTGGTGGTGGCTGCCACCTCCGGTGCAGGCTTGGCTCGCCGGGGCGGCCAACCCGAGCGCCGCCACGACTCCGGCCGTTGCAAACAGCTTCGTCCTGGTCTTCAAAGCGGACCTCCTGGAAAGTGGCGCGAATTCCGTTTCGCGCGCTGTGCGGGCTCTCTCGGGCGCGCCCGCGTTCCCCTTGAGCCCGTTGGACACCTCCGAGGGCTGGGCTGGACGGACGATCACCCCCCAACGTCGGTTCTTCCCGGATGAGACCGATCGGGACAATCGCCTGCGCCGGGCTGTTGGTCACGGGCTTGCTGGCCGTCGCCGCGGCCCGGGCGCAGAGTCCCGGCGCGCCCGGAATCGGGGATCCCTACTTCCCGCTGATGGGCAACGGCGGCTATGAGGTCGACCACTACGACCTCAATCTGAGAGCCCGGCCAAAGCCCGACAAGCTCAAGGCGATCGCGACGGTCAGCGCCACAGCGACCCAGGCGCTGAGCTCCTTCAACCTCGATTTCCGCGGGCTGCGGGTCACCTCGGTCACCGTCAACGGTGCACGGGCGTCGGTCACCCGCCGCGGCGGTGAGATGACCGTGACCCCGGCGGGGCCGATCGCTGCGGGTGCGAGCTTCACGGTGGTGGTCGCCTACCACGGCCGCCCGCGGCCGATCGGGGGGATCGGCTGGATCCGAACACATGACGGGACCGCGGCGTTCAGCGAGCCGAACGGGTCGCCGAGCTGGTTTCCCTGCAACGACCATCCCTCGGACAAGGCGACCTACTCGTTCACCGTCACCGTGCCGCGTCGCTACCACGCGATCGCCAACGGTCTGCTCGACTCGAGCCAGCGACACGGCGGCTCCGCCAGGTTCGCCTGGCATGAGCCGCAGCCGATGGCCACCTACCTCGCGACCGTGACGATCGGTCACTTCCGGATCAAGCCGTCGGTGGTGGACGGGCTGCCGGCGTGGACCGCCGTCTCCCGGGGTCTCGGCCGGCAATCGCGGAAAGGCCTGCGGAAGCTGCCCAAGGTCATCAGCCTCTACGGCGACCGCTTCGGCGCCTATCCGTTCTCGAGCGCCGGGTCGATCGTCGTCCCTGGGAAGTCCGAGACGGCGCTCGAGACCCAGACCAGGCCCGTCTACCTCGGCGCTCCATTCGGGGCGGTTGTTGCCCACGAGACGGCGCACCAGTGGTTCGGGGACGCCGTCTCGCTCGCGCAGTGGCAGGACGTCTGGCTGAACGAGGGCTTCGCCACCTGGTCGCAGTGGATGTGGTCGGCTCGCGGCGGCGACAGGAAGCTTCGCGACACCTTCGAGAACTACTTCAACCTGAACTTCAAGTCGGTCGGCATCCGCCACTTCTGGAAGCTGCCACCCGGCGCTCCCGGGCCGAAGAAGCTGTTCTCGTTCGCCGTCTACTACCGCGGGGCGATGACCCTCGAGGCGCTCCGCGAGAAGGTTGGCGACGCGGTCTTCTATTCGATCCTCCGCGACTGGGTCTCGCAGCACCGCTACGCGAACGGGACGACCCAGCAGTTCATCTCGCTTGCGACGGCCGACTCGGGCGTCTCGCTGGACCGCTTCTTCGACCTCTGGCTGTTCCAGCCGCGCAAGCCGAGCGGCTGGTAAATAGGCTCCGCCGCATGCCGAGCGTGCGTGAGGTCACCTTCGAGCTCTTCCGGCAGCACGGGATGACAACGATCTTCGGCAACCCGGGCTCGACCGAGCTGCCGATGCTCGCCGAGTTCCCCGACGACTTCCGCTACGTCCTCGGGCTCCAGGAGGCGGTGGCGGTCGGGATGGCCGACGGATACGCGCAGGCCTCGGGCGGCCCGGCTCACGTCAACCTGCACACGGCGCCGGGCGTCGGCAACGGGATGGGAGCGATCTTCAACGCCCAGGCGAACCACTCGCCGCTGCTCGTGACGGCCGGCCAGCAGGTCAGGGCCCACATCACGATGCAGGCCAACCTGACCAACCGCGACGCGACGCGCGTCGTCCATCCGTTCGTCAAGTGGAGCTTCGAGCCGCCGCGAGCCCAGGACGTCCCGCACGCCCTCGCCCGGGCGATCCACACAGCCTCCCTGGCCCCCAGGGGACCGGCCTTCGTCTCGCTGCCGATGGACGACTGGAACGTGGAGGCGGAGGAGGCCTCCGGCGCCGTTGTCGAGCGGACCTCCGAGCCCCGGTTCGGGCCGGACCCCGACGCGATCCGGGCGCTGGCGAAGCGCCTGGAGGAGGCGAGCAACCCCGTGCTGGTGGCGGGCCCCGACATCGATGCCAGCGGGGCCTGGGACGACGCCGTCGCGCTGGCGGAGCGCCAGCGGCTGCCGGTGTTCGCCTCGCCGGCGCCGGGCGGCGGCCGCCTCGGCTTCCCGGAGGGGCACCCGCTCTTCCAGGGAGTGCTCCCTCCGGCGATCGGACCGGTCGCCGAGACGCTCAAGGGCCGCGACCTGATCCTGGTGATCGGCTCCTCGGTGTTCCCGTACTACCCCTACATCCCGGGGCCGCTGCTCCCGGAGGGCGCCTCGCTCGTCGCGATCACCACCGACCCGGACGAGGCCGCCCGCGCCCCGATGGGCGACGTGATCCTGGCCGATCCCGCCCTGGCCATCCGCGCGCTGCTCGCCGAGGTGGGCGAGGCGAACCGCGAGGAGCCGGAGCCGCTCCCCGAGCCGAGCGCCGGCGACGAGTCCGACCCGATGACGCCGACGATGGTCCACAACACGCTCGCCCAGGTCTTCCCCGACGACGGGATCGTCGTGCTCGAGTCGCCCTCCAGCACCCTGGCCCTCCGGAATCAGCTGCGACTGTCGAAGCCCGGGAGCTATTACTTCGGCGCGGGCGGAGGCCTCGGCTTCGGCCTCGCCGCTGCTATCGGCGTCCAGCTCGCCCAGCCCGACCGGCCGGTGGTCTGCGTCCTCGGCGAGGGCTCGGCCCAGTACGCGATCACGGGCTTCTGGACCGCGGCGGCCTACGACGTGCCGGTCACCTTCCTCGTCCTCCGTAACGAGGAGTACTCGATCCTCAAGTGGTTTGCGGACGTGGAGGAGGTCAAGGGCGCCCCGGGCCTCGACCTGCCCGCACTGGAGGTCGCGAAGGTTGCCGAGTCGTACGGCGTCGCCTCCAAGGCCGTCTCCGGCCGCGATGAGCTGCACGCCGCACTCGAGGCCGCGATCGGCGAGGGCAAGCCGCAGCTCGTCGAGGTCCCGGTCACGCCGGGCATGGCACTCTTCTAGGCCGTCGGCCCTCCATCCCGACCTGCGGTTCCGAAAGGCTGCCTATGCGGCTTCGGAATAGGCGATCAACGGCGTGAATATTCGAGTCACCTCGAGAATCGAATAACTCGAAAGCGCCCAGTCCCTTTGACACAAGGTCCCCAGCGGATCTCCGTGGCCCAGCCCATTAGGCTGGCGACATGGAGCTGCTGGCGCCGGATGTGAGCCGGATCGCGCCGGAGGGGAGCGAGGCGTCCGAGGACCGGGCGCCGGACGAGCTCGCCTCCGGTACGCCCGAGCCACTGCGCAGCCAGCTGATCGGGCTGCTCGGCGAGGACAGGGTCCTGACCCGGGTGATCGACCTGGTCCGCTACGCCTCTGACGCGAGCCCCTACCGGATGCTTCCCAAGGCGGTCGTCATGGCCCGCGACGCCAACGACGTCGGGAAGGTCCTCGCCTACGGGCGGAGCAAGGGCGTCCCGGTCACCTTCCGGGCCGGAGGCACCAGCCTCAACGGCCAGTCCCAGAGCGACGGGATCCTGGTCGACGTGCGGCGGCACTGGACCGGGGTGGAGGTCCTGGACGACGGAGCCCGCGCGCGCCTGCGGCCCGGGACGGTCCTCGGGCACGCCAACAAGGTCCTCGCGCCATCTGGCCGCAAGCTCGGCCCCGACCCCGCCAGCACCGACATCGCCTGCGTCGGTGGCGTGCTCGCCAACAACTCCGGCGGGATGCGCTGCGGTGTGGTCGCGGACTCCTACAGCACCGTCCGCTCGCTGACCTTCGTGCTGCCCTCGGGGACGGTGATCGACACGGCGGCGCCGGACGCCGCGGAGCGATTCGCCCAGGCGGAGCCCGAGCTGGCGAAGGGGCTCGCCGAGATCCGGGACGAGATCCGGGCCGACACAGAGCTCACCGGGCGGATCCGGAAGAAGTTCAGGATCAAGAACACGACCGGCTACCGGCTCTGCGCCTTCCTCGACGCGGACGAGCCCGTCGAGATCTTCCGGCGCCTGCTGATCGGCTCCGAGGGGACGCTCGGCTTCATCGCCGAGGCCGTGATGGAGACCGTGCCCCTGCCGTCCAGGACGACCGTCTCCTGGCTCCACTTCGACGGCATCGAGTCGGCCACAGATCCGGTGCCGGCGCTGGTCGAGTCGGGGGCGACCGCGGTGGAGCTGATGGTGGCCCCAGCGCTGATGGTCGCCGCGCAGAACATCGCCGGCGCTCCGCAGGACTGGCTGGAGCTGCCGCCCACCTCCGCGGCGCTGCTGGTGGAGTTCGGCGCGGAGAGCGACGGCGAGCTCGACAAGCTGGTGGCCGGCGCGGAGGAGATCCTCCGCGAGCACGAGATGATCCGGCCGCCGGACTTCACCCGCGATCCGGAGAGCGTGGAGGTCTCCTGGACGGTCCGGGAGGGCCTGCATGGGCTGATCGGGCGCTTCCGGCCACCGGGCACCTCGCTGATCATCGAAGACGTCTGCGTCCCGCCCGAGCGGATCGCCGAGTCGGCCCGCGACATCCAGGCGCTGCTCGGCGAGCACGGCTTCCTCCCCGGCGTCGCCGGCCACACCTCGGCGGGGAATCTGCACTTCATGCTCACGCCCGATTTCGGGAAGCAGGAGGACCTCGAGCGCTACGAGGCGTTCATGGAGAAGCTGGTCGCCCTGATCCTCGACAAGTACGACGGCTCGCTCAAGGCCGAGCACGGCACCGGCGTCAACATGTCGCCCTACGTGGAGCGCGAGTGGGGGAAGCAGGCCACCGCGCTGATGTGGCGCACCAAGGCACTGGCCGACCCCGACAACGTGCTGGCTCCCGGGATCGTCCTCAACCGGGACGACGGCGCGCATCTCCGCAACCTCAAGACGACCCCGGAGATCGAGGAGGTGGCGAACACCTGCGTGGAATGCGGCTTCTGCGAGCCGGTCTGCCCGAGCCGTCACCTCACTACGACCCCGCGCCAGCGGATCGTCATCCGCCGCGAGATGGCCCGCCAGCCCGACGGCTCGCCGGTGCAGCGCGCGCTGCTCGAGCAGTACGAATACGACGGGATCCAGACCTGCGCCGCCGACGGCACCTGCCAGATCGCCTGTCCGCTCGGCATCGACACCGGCAAGCTGATCAAGGGGTTCCGCGCGCGGGAGCACGCCGACAAGGCCCAGCGCCAGGCGGCAAAGGTCGCGGATCACTGGGCGTCGGTGGAGCGAAGCGCACGCGCCGGCCTGCGAGCCGGGGCGGTCGCCGGTCCGCTGATGCGCGCCGGCGCGAGTGCGGCCCGGTCGCTGTTCAGCGATGAGCTGATCCCCTCCTGGCCCGGCAATATGCCTCCGCCGGCGCCGGCGAAGCTGCCGCGGACGTCGCGCGAGAGCGCGGCGGCCGTCTACATGCCCGCCTGTGTCAACCGCATCTTCGGGCCGCCGCGTGGCGATGGGACAGGGCTTCCACTCCCAGAAGCGTTGGTGGCGGTCTCGGCCCGGGCAGGACTCCCGGTCTGGATCCCGGACGACGTCGACGGGCGCTGCTGCTCGGTCCCGTGGGCATCGAAGGGCTACACCGAGGGCGCGAAGCTGATGGCCGACCGCACCACCGAGGCGCTCTGGCGCTGGAGCGGGGAGGGGGAGCTCCCGGTGGTGATCGACGCGAGCTCCTGCTCGCACGGCCTCGCCGAGGAGGCACGGGAGCGCCATCCAGAGCTCGAGATTCTCGACTCGGTCGCTTGGGCCGAGCGGCTGCTCCCCAACCTCGAGGTCCGTGGGAAGCTCGGGTCCGTCGCGGTGCACCCGACCTGCTCGACGCGCCACATGGGACTCGAGCGCCAGCTCAGGGAGATCGCGGCGGCGATGGCGGAGGAGGTCGTCCAGCCGATTCGCGCGACCTGCTGCGGGATGGCGGGCGACCGGGGGATGCTCCATCCGGAGCTGACGAAGTCCGCGACCGCCGAGGAGGCCGCGGAGCTGGCGGGCACCGACCACGACGCCTATGTGTGCAGCAACCGGACCTGCGAGATCGGCTTGCAGGAGGCGACCGGCGCCGCCTACGAGTCCTTCCTGATCCCGCTCGAGCGGGTTACCCGCCCCTGAGCGCCGAGACGGGCTCGGGCTTGCCCAGGTGATAGCCCTGGGCGAAGTCGACGCCCAGGCTTCGAACCATCTCCAGCGTCCCCTCGTCGGTGACGAACTCGGCGACGGTCTTGATGCCGAGTCCCCCACAGACCTCCACCAGGGCCCTGACGATGAGCTGGTCGGTCCGGCTGTTGGGCAGTTCGCGCACGAACTCGCCGTCGATCTTCAGGTAGCTGATCGGGAGGTGCTTGAGGTAGTAGAAGGATGCGTAGCCGGCGCCGAAGTCGTCCAGCGCGAAGCGGCAGCCGACCCTGGCGAGGCTCTGCGCGAAGAGGCGTGCATGTTCGATGTCCGCGACGGCGGCGGTCTCCGTCACCTCGAAGATCAGGCTGGCTGGATCGATGCCGCTCGAGCTCAGCTCCCGCCTCACCTCGTCCGGGAAGCGCGCGTCGCCCATCGTCTTGCCGGAGAGGTTGACCTCCAGCGTCAGCTCGCGACCCTCCTTGTTGTGCGCGGCGATCAGCCGGACGGCCTGCTGGGTGACCCATCGGTCGATCCCGCCGATGAGCCCGAAGCGCTCCGCGGTCGCGAGGAATGCGCTCGGCTCGACCAGGCCGCCGCCGTCATCCCGCATGCGCAGGAGGATCTCGTGCTGCGTCGCCTCGCCGGTCTCCAGGTTGACGATGGGCTGGCTGGTGAGGATGAAGAGGCCCCGCTCGGTCGCCTGACGGACGCGCTCGGTCCAGGCGCGTCGCTCGTCGATCTCGCTGCGGCCAGATGGGTCGTAAGCGACTGCCCGGTCCCGTCCGGCCTCCTTCGCCGTGGACATCGCCGTCTCGGCCTCGGCCAGGAGCTCGGCTCCGATCATGGAGCGGTCGCCCAGAGACGCCACCCCGGCGCTCATCGTGACCCGAATCCCCTCGCTGTTGATGACGAAGGGATGCCGCCGGGCGATGCCGAGCAGCTCGTCGGCGACGCTCAGCGCCTTGGTCCGGTCGGTGTCGTGGAGGAGGATGCCGAAGACGTCCCCTCCGACGCGAGCGAAGACGTCGGTCTTGCGCAGCCGGCCACCGATCAGCTCCGCGAGCTCCGCGAGCACCTCGTCACCCGCCGCCACGCCGAGGGACTCGTTGACGTACTTGAAGGTGTCGATTCCGAGAGCGATCACCGAGCCTCCGCTGCCGTAGCGCGCCGCGAAGTCGATGTGCCTCGTCAGCGCGTGCTCGAAGCTGACGCGGTTGACCAGCCCGGTAAGCGAGTCCTGCTCCGCCATCTGGCGCAGCCGGGCCTCCTCATGCTTGCGCTCGCGGATGTCGTGCGCGACCGCTGCGAGTGACCGGACCTGGCCGACCCGGACCTCGCTCAGGGTCAGCTCGATCGCCATCCCCGAGCCGTCGGGCTGGCGGGCCACCACCTCCCGCCTTTGGGCCAGGTCCTCGAGCTGCTCGCCCGCGGTGAATCTGCGCAGCAGCTGCGCGTACTCGCCCGCGAACGGCTCCGCCAGCACCGTGGGGAAGAGGGTGCCGGCGAGTTCTCCGATGGCCTGGCCGAAGAGGCGCTCCGCAGCTGCATTGGCGTAGGCGATGGTGCCCTTCTCGTCGAGCAGGACGATCGCGTCGGGCAGGTTTTCGAGCAGGGCGATCGTCGGCGTGGTGCCGCCGTCTTGAGCCGCGGCGAGGCCGGTCGTGCTCACACGGGATTATCGGCACCGTGCCCAGGCGCCCTTTAGACTCGCGCCTCCTTGCCCGGCAACGGCAGTGCACCGAGACGACCATCGCCCTGGCGCCCGCTGGTGAAGGGTGCGGCTGCGGCTGCGCTGGCCGCGGCCTTCGTGGTACCGCTGATACGCAAGCGGAAGCGGATCCCCGCCGCCGTGACCACTGCCGCGCTCGCCGCCGGCCCCCCGGCGCTGGCGGTGCTGAGCCCGCGCACCCGCCTGCGAGATGCCGGCATGTACGCGCTGCAGATGTGGATGTTCACGCTGGCGCACGAGCTCCCGTACGACGATCCCGATCGGGCCGCGAGCCGGCTGCGCGTCGGCTATCCGATCCGGGTGGACCGGGTGCTCGGCGGCGGCGAGCTCCCCAATGTCCGGCTGCAGAGGGCGCTGGCCGGACTGGGCCGCGGCAACCTGGTCGACCGCTTCCTGTCCTGGGTTCACTGGTCCTGGTTCTTCGAGCCGCACGGGGCGCTCACCTACATCCTCGCCCGCGACCAGGAGCAGTTCGCGCGCTCCGCGAGGCAGATGGCCGCGGTGTACGACCTCGGCTGCATCGTCTACGCGGCCGTCCCGACGGCTCCGCCCTGGTGGGCGTCAGAGCAGGGCCACACCGACGCGAAGATCCGGCGGATCATGGTCGAGGTCGGCGAGGAGGAGTGGGGGAAGGCCTGGCCGGTCCTCTACGACACGCTGGGCGGCAATCCCTGGGCCGCGATGCCCTCACTCCACTTCGCCAGCTCGCTGATGGCCGCGCTGCTGCTCTCCGAGATGGGGGTTCGTGAGGGGATCGCCGGCTGGGCGTATGCGGGCACCCTCGGCTTCGCGCTCGTCTACCTCGGCGAGCACTACGTGGTCGACCTGCTCGCCGGGGCGGCGCTCGTGATCGCCGTCCGCCGAGGGGAGCGATATGCCGAGCCGGTGGCGAAGGCGGTGAGTGGGCTGTTGCAGCGCCTGGAGCGCGTCGCGAACGAGTAGTCGCCTTTGCGAAGATTGAAAGGGTGAGGGAGGAGCGCCCAGAAAGCGCTTCGGAACAGGACGAGACCGCGCGCGAGATGCTCGCGGAGTCCGAGCCGAGCTTCTTTGCGAATCCCAAGCGGCTCATCCAGACCGGCGTCGCGGTCGTCCTGCTGCTCGTCGCGATCTACGTCCTGATCCCGAAGCTGTTCGACCTCCAGGACGCGTGGGGGAAGGTCAAGGAGGGCGACCCCCTCTGGATCGCGGTCGGATTGGCCTTCTGCGTCGTGATGTTCGCGGCCTACGTGGCTCTCTTCCGCGGAGTCGTCGGCGAGAAGGTGATCCATCTGGAGTGGGCCGAGAGCTACCAGATCACGCTGGCCGGTCTGGCCGCCACGCGGCTCTTCTCCGCGGGCGGGGCGGGGGGCATCCTGCTCACCTACTGGGCGCTGCGCAAGGCCGGAATGGAGCGGCGGCAGGCGGTGTGTCGCATGGTTGCGTTCCTCGTCGTCCTCTACTCCGTCTACCTCCTTGCGATCGTGGTCTTCGGCGTATTGCTGCGGACCGGGGTTCTTTCCGGCGAGGCGCCGCTGTCCGGGACCGTGATCCCGGCGGCCCTCGCCGCGCTCGCGATCGTTCTCGGCCTGCTGATCGCACTGCTTCCCAACGACTTCGAGCGGCGGATCGAGCGCCACACCTCCGGCCGTTTCGGCAAGGTCGCCAAGCGGATCGCGACGGCGCCCGCGACCTTCGCGCAGGGCACCCGCACCGCGATCGCCTTCGTTCGCCACCCGAGCTCCGGAGCGATGGCCTTCGGCGGCGCGGTCGGGTTCTGGGGCGCGAACATCGCGATCCTCTGGGCCAGCTTCCACGCCTTCCACGCCTCGGTTCCGCTGGGGGTCGTGGTCCAGGGGTTCTTCCTCGGCATGGTCGCCAACCTCATCCCGTTCGCCCCAGGAGGGGTCGGGGCGGTTGACGCGGGCATGATCGGCGCCTTCGTCCTCTTCGGCGTGCCCGGCTCGGAAGTGTTCCCCGCCGTGCTCACCTACCGCGTCATCGCCTTCTGGCTTCCGATCCCGCCCGGGATCGTCGCCTTCTTCCAGCTCCGCAAGACGGTCCAGCGCTGGGAGCGCGAGGGGCGCGAGCGCCCGGAGCGGATCGGGGTGGGGGAGCCGGAGACGGCGGCCGCCGGGTCGTAACAAAGAGACCCCTGGCGCTACTATAAAAAGTGAAGTAAGGACCTCACCACCGAGGCCCTCGATAGCCTCCCCGAGAGGAGGAAGCATGAGCGACCAGAACAGCACGGAGAACGGCAAGGTTGAGAACGTGATCATCGTCGGCGGCGGCCCCGCCGGCTACACGGCCGCGCTCTATGCCGCCCGAGCCGAGCTCGAGCCTCTGGTCATCGAGGGCTTCCAGTGGGGCGGGCAGCTGCAGAACACCACCGACGTCGAGAACTACCCGGGCTACCCGGAGGGCGTCATGGGCCCGGAGATGATGAATCAGTTCCGCGCCCAGGCCGAGCGCTTCGGCACCCGCTTCATCACCGACGACGCCACCGAGGTGGAGCTCACTGACGGTGGCATCCAGACCGTCAGGGTCGGCAAGGACACCTACCGCGCCAAGGCCGTGATCCTCTCGATGGGGGCGGAGCCAAAGCGGCTCGGCATCCCCGGCGAGATCGAGCTCGGCGGCCGCGGGGTCTCCACCTGCGGTGTCTGCGACGGCGCCTTCTTCAAGGGCGAGGACGTCGCCGTGGTCGGCGGAGGCGACTCGGCGATGGAGGACTCCATCTTCGTCTCCAAGTTCGCGAAGAACCTGAAGATCGTGCACCGGCGTGACGAGTTCCGCGCTTCGAAGATCATGCAGGAGCGCGCCCGCGGCAAGGAGAACATCGAGTTCCTGACTCCGTACAAGCCGCTCGAATTCGTCGCCGGCGACGACGGCAAGATCGCCAAGATCCGCCTCGAGCACGCCGACACCGGCGAGGAGAAGGAGATCGAGGTCGGCGGAGCGTTCGTGGCGATCGGCCACCGCCCGCGCTCGGAGCTGGTCAAGGGCCAGGTCGATCTGGACGAGGAGGGCTACGTGATCGTCGACGAGCCGTCTACCAAGACCAAGCTGGCCGGCGTCTTCGCGATCGGCGACCTCGTCGATCACACCTACCGCCAGGCGGTCACCGCCGCCGGCAGCGGGACCAAGGGCGCCCTGGACGCCGAGTGGTACCTGCGCGACATGCCGCCCGACCCCGAGCAGCACTGGGGCACGAACACGGGCGCCATCGTCGAGGCGGTCGAAAGCGCTTAGAACCGGCGCCCTTCCGCTAGTCCGCGGGTAAGGTCCGCCGCATGACCCGTGGGGGGTTTGCGCTCCGGTGGGGCCCCGCTTGACATACCACTCGGTATGTGATCGGATACCGATTGGTATTTGAGATGGAGACGGCCACCGTCGACATTCCGAGGGGCGCGACCGCCGCGAAGCCGGGACTGCCGCCGGGGCCGGACTGGTCGGTGCTCCGCTCGACCCAGCGCTGGTGGCGTCAGCCGCTGCAGACGCTCGAGCAGTGCCAGGCCCGCTACGGCGACATGTTCAGCTACCGGCTCGCACACGAGGGCACCTGGGTCTTCCTCTCGGATCCGGAGGCGGTCAAGCAGGTCTTCACCGGCGACCCGCGCCTGCTGCGCGCGGGCGAGGCCAATATCGTGCTGCTGCCGGTGCTGGGCGAGCACTCGGTTCTCCTCCTGGATGAGCCGGAGCACATGAAGGAGCGCAAGCTGATGCTGCCGCCCTTCCACGGCAAGCGGATGCAGGCCTACGGCGACGTGATGGCGCAGGTCGCCACGGAGGAGATCGAGCGCTGGCCCGCCGATCGGCCGGTGCGGATGCGCCCGCACATGCAGGCCGTGACCCTCGAGATCATCCTGCGCGCGGTCTTCGGCGTCGACGAGGGGGAGAGGCTGGCGACGCTGCGCGACGAGCTGCGCGGCACGCTGGACCTGATCGCGAATCCGCGGCGGGCGGTCTTCCTGATGTTGCTCGGCCCCCGGAGGCTGAGGCGCTTCCCGCCCTTCCGCCGCCAGATGGAGCGGGTCGACCGCCTGCTCTTCGAGGAGATCGCCGCGCGCCGCGGCGCTCCCGACCTGGCCGAGCGCGAGGACATCCTCTCGATGCTGCTCCAGGCCCGGCACGAGGACGGCCGGCCGATGAGCGACCGTGAGCTGCGCGACGAGCTGATGACCCTCCTGGTCGCCGGCCACGAGACGACCGCGACCGGCCTCTCCTGGGCGATCGCGCTGCTCGCCCGCCATCCCGCCGAGCTCGACCGGCTGGAGACCGAGGTCGCGGCGGGCGACGACACCTACCTGGACGCCGTGATCAAGGAGACGCTCCGGCTCCGGCCGGTGATCTCGCTGGTCGTGCGCAAGCTGGTCGAGCCGATGGAGATCGGCGGCAGGCTGCTGCCGGCGGGCATCACCGTCGCGCCGTCCATCTACCTCGTCCACCGGCGCCCGGACATCTACCCGGAGCCCGAGCGGTTCCGGCCCGAGCGCTTCATCGAGCGTCCCGCCGGCACCTACACCTGGATCCCCTTCGGCGGTGGCGTGCGCCGCTGCCTCGGCGGAGCGTTCGCGGAGTTCGAGATCGCGGTTGTCCTCAGGGAGCTCGTTGCGCGGCGGCGGCTGCGGCCGGTCGGCGAGCCCGAGCACGCGATCCGGAGCACGATCACCAACGTCCCGAACAGGGGGGCGGAGGTGCTGGCGGCGCCCAGATGAGCCCGGCCACCCTCACTCGCGCCGAGCGCCAGGCGAAGACGCGCGCCGCGCTGCTCGGGTCCGCCGCGAAGCTGTTCAGGGAGCGAGGGCTCGAGGGCACCTCCGTCGAGCAGATCGCCCGCGACGCGGGCTATACGAAAGGCGCCTTCTACGCAAACTTCGACAGCAAGGAGGACCTCTTCCTGGTCATGCTCGACGAGAAGTTCGCCGCGAACGAGGAGCGACTCGAGGGTGCACTCCGAGGGGGCGGCCCTCCCGCCGAGGAGGCCCGGACGGCCGCCGAGGAATTCGTCCGGTTCGTCTGGTCGGACCCGGAGTGGCCGAAGCTCTTCTTCGAGTTCACGGCCTACGCGGCCCGAAACGAGCGCTTCCGCAAGGAGCTGGCGGATCGCTACGCGGCGACCCGGGCCCGCATGGTGGAGGTCTTCAGGCGGTGGGCGCAGGAGCTGCCGGCCGACCCGCCGTTTCCCCTCGAGCAGATCGCGACGATGGTCTTCTGCATGGGCAACGGCTTCGTGATGGAGCAGCTGATCGAGCCCGATCTCGGGGAGGAGCTCTACGGCACGATGATGGCCACCTTCTTCCGCGGCGTCGCCGCCTCCGCAATCGGACTTGACCTCGACGCTGCGGCGAAGGCTCAGGAGGCGAGCTCGCGCAGGGCCGGCGCAGGCCGGTAGGCCTCGCCCCGCAGGTCGCGCAGCTCCTCCAGCACCCCGAGGGCGCGACTCCATCCCAGCCGCTCGCCCCACTCGAGCGGGCCGATCGGCCAGTTGTAGCCGAGCCGCATCGCCGTATTGATGTCGTCCGCGGAAGCCACCCGCTCGCCGAGCGCGAAACACGCCTCGTTGGCGATCGTCGCACCGAGCCGGGTGAGGACGCCGGGAGCGTTCTCGCCCGCGACCTCGATCAGCTGATCCTCGTCGAAGATCGGCCGCTCGCCCGGGAAGTCCGGATCGCGTGGACGGTGGGGGGTGTCCTTCTCGTAGACGTAGAAGCCGCGGCCGGTCTTCCGGCCCAGCCGGCCGGAGGCCACCATGCGCTCGTGGATCGGCGTGGGGCGCCAGCGCGGCTCGCCGAAGGACTGCTCCCAGAAGGACTTCGCCACCGCGAAGTTGACGTCGATCCCGATCAGGTCCATCAGCTCGAACGGCCCCATCCGCAGGCCGGCGCCCAGCCGGACGATGCGGTCGATCTCGTCGTGCGGCGCCACCCCCTCGCCGAGCATGCGCAGCGACTCGAGGAAGAAGGGCCTGACGCAGCGGTTGGCGACGAAGCCCACCGAGTCCCGGGCCCGGATCGGGGCGCGGCCCATGCCCCGGGCGATCCCGCTCGCGAGCTCGAGCGCCGGCTCGCCGCTCTCATCGCCGGCGACGATCTCGACGAGCTGCATCAGCGCCGGCGGGTTGAAGAAGTGCATGCCGACGATCCGCTGCGGCTCCGGGACACCCGCCGCGATCGCGGTCACCGACAGCGACGAGGTGTTCGTCGCCAGGACGGTGTCCGGCCCGCAGGTCGACGCCAGCCGCTCGAACAGGTTGCGCTTCAGGTCGAGGTCCTCGGGCGCCGCCTCGATCACCAGGTCGCAACCCCGGAGGACCTCGATGATCGTGTCCGTCTCGATCCGCCCCAGAGCGTCGATTGCATCCTGCTCGCTCCAGCGGCCCCGCTCGGCACCGCGACGGAGAGCGGCGCGAAGCTGCTCGAGGCCACGCTCGAGCGCCCTGCTGTCGAGCTCATAGATGACGGTGCGGTGGCCGCCGAGCGCAGCGATCTGCGCGATCCCCGCGCCCATCGTCCCGGCGCCGACGACACCGACCCGGTCGGCTCCGCCGGGGCTCACGAACCGTCGCTGGAGGGCGGGACCATCGCGTTGATCCCCGTCGCGTCGCGCCCGATGATCAGCTTGTGGATCTGGGATGTCCCCTCGTAGAGGGTCGTGACGCGCGCGTCACGCATATAGCGCTCGACGGGATAGTCGTCGACATATCCGGAGCCGCCGTGCACCTGGATGGCGGAGTTGGCGCATTCGACGGCGGCCTCGGTCGCGTAGTACTTCGCGATCGAGGTCTCCACGGTATTGCGAACGCCGCGGTCCTTGAGCTCGCCGGCGCGGTAGACCAGCAGCCGGGCGGCGTCGCGCTTCACGATCATGTCGGCGATCAGCTCCTGGACCAACTGGAAGCTCGCGATCGGGACGCCGAACTGCTTGCGCTCCTTCGCGTAGGCGACGGAGGCGTCGACGCAGCCGTCGCAGATCCCGACGCAGCCGGCGGCGACGCTGTAGCGGCCGTTGTCGAGTGAGCTCATCGCGATCTTGAAGCCGTCGCCGACCTCGCCGAGCAGGGCATCGTCGGGGACCTCGACCTCATCCAGCGAGATCTCGGCCGTGTCCGAGGAGCGGAGGCCGAGCTTGCCGTGGATCTCCTGGGAGCTGTATCCGTCGTTCGAGGTGGGGACCATGAAGCAGGCGAGGCCCTTGTGCTTCTTCTCGGGATCCGTCTGGGCGAAGACCAGGGCGAGCTCGGCGACGTTCCCCATCGAGATCCACATCTTGTTGCCAGTGATCGTCCAGCCCGAGTCGGTCTTCTTCGCCCGCGTTCGCATGCTGGCCGGGTCGGAGCCGGCGTCGGGCTCGGTGAGCGCAAAGCAACCGAGGGCCTCGCCGGAGCAGAGACGCGGCAGCCACTCGCGCTTCTGCTCCTCGGTGCCCCAGCGCTCGATCGAGCCGGCGACGAGGGAGGTCTGGACGCTGACGACCGTCCGGGCCGAGGAGTCGACTCGCCCGACCTGCTCGACGATCAGGGCGTAGCTCACGTAATCGAGGCTGCGGCCGCCGTACTCCTCCGAGACGGGCGCGCCGAGGTAGCCGATCTCGCCGAGCTTCGAGGCGAGCTCGCGATCGAAGCGGCCCGCGCGATCGTTGTCGCGGACCCTCGGTGCGATCTCCTTGTCGCAGAACTCCCGCGCGCTCTCGGAGATCAGGCGCTGCTCGTCTGTCAGCTGGAAGTCCAGATCAGGCTCAGGTCGAGGATGAGACCGCGAGCTCTCGCTCGAGGACGGCCGCGAATGCCTCGGCCGCGGCCTTCGTTCGCTCGCCGAGACATTCTGGCAATTCTGTCTCATTGACGGCCGAGACCGCCTGGACCTCGCGGACGGTGGAGGCGAGGAACGCCTCCCGGGCGCCGAGCAGATCGTCGAGCGGGAAGGCGCCCTCCTCGACGTCGAGCTCCCGGATCAGCCGGTCGCGGGTGATCGAGACCAGGATGCCCACCTCCAGGCTGGGGGTCCGGAGCGTTCCATCCGCGTCTGCCCAGAACACGGTCGAGGTCGGCGCCTCCAGCACGGTGCCATCGGGCCGCACCAAGACCGCGTCGTCGGCGCCCTGCGATTCCGCCAGCCGGATCGCCTTCATGTTCGCCGCGTAGGAGAGGGACTTGACGCCGTCGAGGAGGCCAGTCGGGGCATAGGTCACGCTGACCAGGCGAATTCTCTCCTTCTCCGCATAGGGAGGAAGCTCTTCGGTGAACGCCAGACGCCGGCCGCCGCGGGTGGCGACAAGCCTGAGCTGCCCGTCGGCGTCGCCGTGCTCGGCCAGCAGGGCAGCGATCTCGGCTTCGAACGCGGAGCGGTCGAGCCGCAGGTCGATCCCCGCCGCTGAGCGCTCCATACGGTCGAGGTGCTCGCCGAGCGCGAAGGGCCGGCCGGCGTACAGACGGATCACCTCGAAGACCCCGTCACCGCGCAAGAGTCCGTCATCCGCGGCGGGAATCTTCGCCGCCGTCCTGTCGGTTATTTGTCCATCGACGCTGGTGATTTCGCGTGCTGACACGTGATTCGAGGCTATCGGAACCTGCCCGCGCAACGGCCCTGGCGCCGGCCCGGTTTCAGTTCGACAAAACTGGTCGGATTCCAAGAGCCATGGCGTGATCGCCCTCCAGAGTCACGACCGCTGTCTGGCGATGACCCTCTCGGCGCCCCAGAACGCGAACCAGGCCACCTCGATTCAGTACACGAAGTAACTACAGGGCCTCGACGACCGTCGCCACGCCTTGGCCGACGCCGACGCAGAGCGTCGCGATCCCGTAGCGGCCGCCTTGGCGGCGGAGCTCCCAGACCAGGCTCGTCATCAGGCGGGCGCCGGAGCAGCCGAGCGGATGCCCGAGGGCGATCGCCCCGCCGTTGACGTTGAGGCGCTCCTCGTCGATGCCGAGACCCTCGGCGCAGGCCAGGACCTGGGAGGCGAACGCCTCATTCAGCTCGATCAGGTCGATCTGGCTGAGCTCCAGCCCTGCCTGCTCCAGCGCCTTCGGGATCGCGATCATCGGCCCGATCCCCATGTAGGCCGGGTCGACGCCGGCGACCCCGATCGAGACGATGCGCGCCAGGGGGTCGCGGCCGAGCTGCTCGGCCGCCTCCTCGTTCGCGAGCACCAGGCAGGCCGCTCCGTCGTTGAGGGTCGATGAGTTGCCGGCGGTGACGGTGCCGCCCTCGCGGAACGCGGGCCGGAGCTTCGCGAGCTTCTCCAGGGAGGTGTCAGCGCGCGGGCCCTCGTCGACGGACATCGTGGTGGGCTCGTCGCGACGGCTCCTCGGGGGCACCTCGATCGGGACGATCTGATCGTCGAAGCGGCCCTCATCCCGGGCGGCGACCGCGCGCTGGTGGCTCTGGAGCGCGAAGCGGTCCTGCTCCTCGCGGGAGATCCCGTACTTCTCGGCGACGTTCTCGCCGGTCTCGCCCATCGCCTCGGTCGAGTAGCGCTCGGCCATCCTCGGGTTGATCATCCGCCAGCCGAGAGTGGTGTCGTAGAGGGTCTGCTCGCCCCGCGGCAGGCCGGCCTCGGGCTTCGGCAGCACCCAGGGCGCGCGGCTCATCGACTCGACGCCGCCGGCCAGGTAGAGGTTGCCCTCTCCCAGACGCAGGGCGCGGGAGGCCTGGTTCACGGCCTCCAGTCCGGATGCGCAGAGGCGGTTGACGGTGACGCCCGGCACCTCGACCGGGAGCCCGGCGAGCAGCGCACCCATCCTCGCCACGTCGCGGTTGTCCTCCCCCGACTGGTTGGCCGCGCCCAGGTAGACGTCGTCGAGGAGCGGCGGATCGAGGCCGGTGCGCTCGACGGCGGCCGAGATCACGTGCGCGGCGAGGTCGTCGGGCCGGATCCCGGAGAGCCCGCCTCGGTAGGCCCCCATCGGGGTCCGCAGTGCGTCGATGATCAGAGCCTCAGGCACGGCGGATGACTGTAGCCTCAACGGTGGGAGATGGTCCTCATAGCCCTCACCCTCGGGCTTCTCGTCCTGCTCTTCCTGATCATGGTCGCGCTCGCGCGCCTGTTCGAGGGGAACAGCGTTGCCGATTTCCTGGACTGGAAGCCGACCCGCTCGCCGGAGGTCGAGGCCCAGAACGAGGTCGACGACGTCCGCCAGATGATCGAGGCACAGAACGCGCTGCGGCGCAAGCGAGGCGCGAAGGAGATCACGGAGGCCGACGCGCAGCGGCAGGCGGCGGAGGACCAGGCCGTGCGTGCGAGGGGGCGAGGTCCGTTCGCCGAGGGCGGCGGCCTGGATGATGCGTAGTTGGCTCGGGCGCTGATCGTCGGCTGCGGCTGCCACGGCCGCGAGCTCGGCTCCGAGCTCGCGGGGCTGGGCTGGCAGGTGCGCGGAACGAGCAGGAGCCGCGAGGGACTCGACGCGATCGAGGCTGCGGGGTTTCAGGCCGCCGAGGCGGACCCCGACCGCCCGGGTGGCGTGCTCGATCTCTGCGGCGACGTCGCCGTCGTGGTCTGGTTGCTCGGCTCCGCCACAGGAGAGAGCGAGACGATCCACGGGCCCCGGCTGGAGCGCCTCCTGGAGAAGCTCGTCGACACCCCGGTGCGGGGGTTCACATATGAGGCGAGCGGATCGCTGGACCGAGGCCTCCTGGACGGAGGACGCCGCATCGTGGAGCGGGCGGGGGAGACGTGGCGAATCCCGGTCGCCTTTCTCACCTCGGACCGCGAGGAGCCTGGGTGGGCGCGTGACGGCGCCGCCACCGTGTCGTCTCTACTGGCCGGGTGAGCTGCCCTGGAAGGCGTTCGCCTTGTTGGGCGGCGCGCAGGGACTCTGCGGCGGGACCGGATACTGGTTGCCGGGCTCACCGCAGGGCGAGGCCGGCGAGACCGGCCTGGCGCTCTGCTCGGCCGCGAGCTGGGCATTGGCCGGTGTGGTCGACCAGGGCGCGGTGTCCCTGAAGTGAGTGGGCGGCTTGTCGAAGAGCCCCACGAGCACCAGCCATCCCCCGACGACGACGACCGCGACCGTCGCGACCGCGACGAAGAACATGACCTGACTGCGCCGGGATGGGCCATAGGAATGGCCGACGACCTGCCGGCGCTTGTCCTGACCCATCGCGTCTACGTCAGACGGCCTGTGACGCGCTGCCTCCATACCCAATAACAACGATACCTGCCGGAGCGGCGGACCGCGCCGATCCCTGTCGTCGCGATGGACGCGCGAGAGAATTGGCTAAAATCAGATCAGGATTACCTAGTTAACTGCGAGCCGAACGAGAGGCGAGCGATGGCCGACTACGCAAACGATGTACTGGTCGAGACCGACTGGGTCGCCGATCATCTCGATGACGACGACATCCGGATCGTCGAGGTGGATGAGAACCCGGCGCTCTACGCCGAGGCCCATATTCCCGGGGCGATCGGCTTCGACTGGAAGCTGGACCTTCAGGATCGGGTCAAGCGCGACTTCCTCGGGCCCGAGAACTTCGGGAAGCTGATGGGGAGCCGCGGGATCTCGAACGACCACACGATCCTGCTCTACGGCGACCGGAACAACTGGTTCGCCGCCTACACCTACTGGTATTTCCGCTACTACGGCCACGACAAGGTCAGGCTGATCAACGGGCCGCGGGAGAAGTGGATCTCCGAGGACCGCCCGACCACCACGGACGTGCCGTCCCATTCCGGGGCCACCTTCGAGGCCAAGCCCGGGGACGATTCCATCCGGGCGAAGCGCGACGAGGTGCTCTCGTCGCTCGGGTCGAAGACCAGCCTGGTCGACGTCCGCAGCCCGCAGGAGTACTCGGGCGAGCTGATCGCGATGGCCGGATACGAGCAGGAGGGCGCGCAGCGCGCCGGTCACATCCCGGGCGCGGCCTCCGTGCCGTGGGCCCAGGCCGTCAACGAGGACGGCACCTTCAAGTCAGCCGACGAGCTCCGCGAGCTCTACGAGGGCAAGGGCGTGATCGAGAACGGCAACCCGATCATCGCCTATTGCCGGATCGGGGAGCGCTCGGCGCACACCTGGTTCGTCCTCCACGAGCTCCTCGGGGTGGGAGACGTGAAGAACTACGACGGCTCCTGGACGGAGTGGGGGAACCTCGTCGACGTGCCTATTGAGAAAGACGTTTAGGCAGTGAGGGGAGGCGACCGGCCCGCCGGCCGATCGCCTCCGGCCTCACTTCACGACGCGGTACTTGAGGTGCGCTACCCCGGGTGCCTCGACCGCGCGGAGCTGTTCGAGCTTCAGATCGGGTCCGATACCGTCGAAGAGGCGCTCTCCATCCCCGAGGATCAGCGGCGAAATGTGGACCTCGAGCTCGTCGACCACGCCGGCGGCCAGGTACTGATTGATGATGTCGGCGCCGCCGCCGATGAAGACGTCCTTGCCGCCGGCCGCTTCCTTTGCCTGCTCGAGGGCAGACTCGATCCCGCCGGTGACGAAGGTGAAGGTCGTATCCGAGAGAGTGAGGGGGTCGCGCTCGTGATGAGTGACGACGAAAACCGGCTTGTGGAAGGGCGGGTCCTCGCCCCACCAGCCCGTCCACGGGTCATCGCCCCAGGGGCCGCCGCCGGGAGGGCCGAACTTGCCACGGCCCATGATCTCGGCTCCGGTGTTGTCGAGCGATTCCTCGATCACGGACGTGCTCGCGTTGACCTCTCCACCCTCCATCCCGTGGGGCTCGCGGAAGGCCCTCAGGCCGAGCGCCCAGTCGTGCAAGCCGCCGCCGCCCTGGCCCAGCGGGTTCTCCTCGCTCTGGTTGGGGCCGGCCACGTAGCCGTCAAGCGAAATGCTGATGTGAACCCTCACTTTGCTCATGCTCTATAGACGCCTCCTGGTTTCGAAACTCATCGGACCGGTCGCTGTAGATGGCGCAATAGGTCGCCGAGGATCCGCGCCGTCGCGCCCCAAATCAGCTTGTCCCCGATCAGGTAGGTGTCGGTCTTGATCGGGACGCCCCGGCGAACGAGTCGGCGCTTCTCGTAGGCCGACTGGAGGTCATCGAGAGAGGCGACCAGGACGCTCTCCACCTCGGACGGGTTCGGCTCGAACCGCATGCCCTCGTCGATCAGGCCGACGAAGGGATGGACCTTGTAGTTGGTGACGAAGGTCCCGATCGGAGGCAGGGCGCCGACGACCTCGACGCGGTCCGGCGACAGGCCGATCTCCTCGTTCGCCTCCCGGAGCGCCGTGTCGAGGAGGTCCTCGCCCTCGTCGCGCCGGCCGCCCGGGAAGGAGATCTCTCCGGCGTGGCGGTTCAGATCCGAGCGGCGCTCTGTGAAGACGAGTCCCGGGTTGTCGGGCCAGCCGTGCATCGGGACGAGCACCGCCGCCTCGGTGCGGCCGTGGGCGTCCAGCCGCTCGGCGTCCGCGGGGGAGAGGAGCAAATCCCCTAAACGGGTCGCGCTCACGCGCGCCCTCGCATCATCAGATGATGATCTGGACGACTCCGCCATCGACGCTCCATGCCGCTCCGGAGGTGTATGACGCGTGCTCTGAGCAGAGGAAGACGATGGCTCCCGCGACCTCGTCGAGCTCCGCCAGGCGGCCGATCGGTCGGCCGGCGGCGGCCGCCTCGAGAGCTTCCTCCCTGCTGGAAAGCCCCTCCATCTCCATCACCTGGTCGAGCAGGCCGCCCTCCTCCGTCCAGAGCTCGGACTTGACCGCGCCGGGGCAGATCGCGTTGATCAGGACGCCATCGGCCGCGTACCGATCGGCGAAGAGCCGGGACAGCGAGAGCTCGGCGGCCTTGGCCACGGAGTATTCGGGCGTGCTGGCCGAAGGGCGCTTCCCGGAGGAGCTGGAGACGTTGACGATGCGGCCCCAGCCGCGCTCGCGCATCCCAGGGGCGGCGGCACGCATCAGCCGCATCGGTGCCATCACGTTGAGCTCCCAGGCCGCGTACCAGTCCTCGTCCGGAACGTCGTCGAGATCGCGCCGGCTGGCGGTGCCCGCGTTGTTGACCAGAACGTCGAGCTGGCCGAGGCGGTCGATTCCTTCGCTGACGATGCGCTCGGCGGCCTCGGCGTCGGTCACGTCCGCGACCAGCGACTCGGCTCGCCCGCCGGCGTCCTGGCCCGCGGTCGCGCACTCGTCGGCGGCCTCCAGCAGGGCGTCCTCGGAGCGGGCGACGAGGAGGACGTCGGCGCCCTCCGCGCAGAGCATGCGAGCGCTGGCGCGGCCGATTCCGCGGCTGCCGCCGGTCACCACGCAGGCGCGGCCCTTGAGCCCGAGGTCCACCGGCTAGGCCCTGATCGGTTCGAGGGAGTCGTTGATCTCGACGTTCTGCGCCGCCAGGGCCTTGTGAACGGGGCACTTCCCGGCGATCCGCAGGATGCGCTGGTGCTGGTCCTCGTCGAGATCGGCCTCGATCCGAGTCGTCACGTCGAAGCCCGCCGGCTCCTCGTTCGCGGACTCGGTGAAGTCCACCTCGACCTCGACCTGGCCGAGCTCCCATTCCTTGCGGTCGGCGTACATCTCGATCGTGATCGCGGTGCAGCCCGCCAGCGAGGCGGCCAGCAGCTCGGTCGGCTTCGGCCCCTGGTCGCCGCCGCCGCGGTCCTCGGGCTCGTCGACGATCAGCCGGTGCTCGCGGATCTCCACCTCGTGCTCGTATCCCTGGCGACGGCGGGCGACAGCGACGTGCATCAGCTTCCCTCCCTGCCCTCGAACATCTGCGGGTTGGGCTCGTCGGCGAAGCGGGCCAGCGCAAAGGCGAGGTCGGACGCGCGATTCAGGTAGCGGAGCACGGCGTCCGAGGCGAGTTCTTCCGACTCGCGGAGCTCGACGACCCGTCGCTCGGCGCGGCGGATCACCGACCGGGCGACGTCCAGGGCAGCGGAGAGCTCGGTGCCGCCCGGGATGACGAAGTGGGGAGGCAGGTCGACCTGGTTCATGTAGCGATCGATGTCCACCTCGAGCGCCTCGACCATCCCGTCCGTGATCCGGCTGATGCCGTCCTGCAGGCGGTCCGCGGCCTCCGGCGCCGTGGCCAGCTCGGCGCCGGCGACGAACAGATCCTGTTGGAGGGAGAGGATGGTCGCGTGGAGGTCGGTCTTGTTGTCGGCCTTGCAGAGGGCGCGGGCGACGCCGAGCGCCGAGTTGGCCTCGTCGATCGAGCCGTACGCCTCGGTTCGCGCGTTGGTCTTGGGCACGCGCCCGCCGTACCAGAGGGACGTGGTGCCGTCGTCGCCCTTCTTCGTATAGATCTTGACCACGTAACCGACGATATCGGGGAAGGGAGCCTGGCTTGGCCATCAACGTGTTGTTCGCCGGAGTCGCGGTCGCTGACTTCGACACCGCCGTCGAGTGGTACCAGCGACTGCTCGGCAGTCCGCCCGACATGGCACCCCACGAGACGGAGCGCGCCTGGAGGCTGACCGGCGAGAGCTGGATCTATGCCGTCGCCGACCCGGAGCGCGCCGGGAAGAGCCTTCTCACCGTGATGGTGGACGACCTCGACGAGCGGCTGACCGCGATCGCGCGGAGGGGTATCGAGGTGGGCGAGGTCGAAACGCTCGGGGGGACGACCCGGAAGGTGGAGATCGTCGATCCGGAGGGGAACCGGATCGGCTTCGGACAGGCCGGTTAGGCGAGCGGGTTGAAGGCGATCCCCGTGAGGAGCTTGGGGAAGAAGTAGGTCGACTTGGGCGGCATGGTCTCGCCCTCGGCGGCGACCGCGCGGACCTGGTCGACCGGCGTCGGGCGGAGCACGAACGCCGCCTGGTACTC
Organism: uncultured Solirubrobacterales bacterium; assembly: GCA_963774305.1. Classification (GTDB taxonomy): domain Bacteria; phylum Actinomycetota; class Thermoleophilia; order Solirubrobacterales; family 70-9; genus DASUPK01. The sequence continues at coordinate 120,631 of CAVZEM010000005.1, forward strand.
GCCGCTGCCCAGCTTCTTCAGGACCTCGTCGATGTGCGGCGTGTAGCCGATGCCACGCTTGGCGGCGATGTCGTCGGTGCTCATCCCGAGGATCCCCTTGAGGACGAGCTCCTCGAGGATCGCCGCGTCCAGGCTGCGGTAGGCCTCCGAGCGGCCCGCGAGGGCGTCGTCGAGGCGGGCGGTGTTCCGCAGCCGCAGTCTGAAGCAGCGCTGGAGGTGCGAGTCCATGTAGCCGAACACCCCGACGCCCTCGCTGCCCCCCGGATCGAGCTCGTCGGTCGGGACCTCTTCGAGGTCGAAGATCTCCTTCAGGCCGTTGCCGAGCACCTCCTGCTCGTCCGGGTCGTCCGCGAGCCCGGAGATCAGCCGGTGGGTGGGGAAGACGGTCAGGCCGGGATCCTCCAGGGAGACCAGCGCCATCAGCACGTAGTCGGCGTCACCGCCCGGACCCACCTCCTGCTGGTAGGCGAGCGCGGTCTCGTAGCGGTGGTGGCCGTCGGCGATCAGCAGCTCACCGGGATCGAGCTCGGCGGCGATCGCCTTGTGGACGGCCGGGTCGCCGATCCGCCAGACGCGATGGGTGGTGCCGTCGGAATCCGTGACCTCGCCCCACGGGTCGTCGCTCAGCGACGGCTCGAGGTGCTGCCAGGCGTTGCCGGGATGAAGCGCGAAGATGGGAGAGAGGTTGTGACGGGTCGCGCGCGTCAGGCGCAGACGGTCCTCCTTCGGTCCCGGCTGGGTCCGCTCGTGCGGCCGGATCCCCTCGCCGTACGGCGCCAGCTTCACCCGGGCGAGAAAGCCGCGGCGCGTCAACCGGGAGCCATCGGGCGCGGTGTAGTCCTGCTCCAGCGCCCAGATCTGCGGATCCGAATCTCGCACCAGCGCCCCCTCCTGGGTCCATCGGCCGAGCAGCTCCGCAGCGTGCTCGTACGGATCGCCGCCGCCGGGATCGCGAGGAAGATCGAGTTCGACGACGTTGTATGGGGACCGGGCGGCGAGCTCGGCGCGCTGGTCGTCGTCGATCACGTCGTAGGGAGGAGCGACGACGTCGGCAGGGGAGCCGACCTTGTGGAGGTCGTAGTGCAGCGCCTGAAGTGGAAGTACCTCTGCCACGGGCGCGGAACCCTAGTCAGCCGGGCGGCGACACACATTCGGGACATTCCGCGCACCCTGGGTGACTGAGGGGACGTTGGATTTTCGTTCATGGCCTATCCGAGTTACGTCCGCGAAAAGGCGAGGCGGCTGCGCAGGGAGCAGCATCTGTCAATCGACGAGATCGCCGAACGCCTCGCCCTGTCTCGAACCACCGTGTACTACTGGGTCCGGGGAATGCCGCTCGGTCGCCGTCGTCGCGACAACCCACACCCGGGTGCGCGAAAGATGCTGGCGAAGCACCGACGGCTTAGGGAGGAGGCATACGAGCTCGGCTATTGGGAATTTCCGCGACTGCTCGTTCACTCGACCTTCCGCGATTTCGTGGCGCTCTACATCGCTGAGGGCTACAAGCGAAATCGCAACACGGTCACGATCTGCAATTCCGACGCATCGGTGATGCAGATCGGAGTTCTCTGGATACGACGCTTCTCTCGGCGAAAGCTGACCTATTCCGTCCAGTTCCATGCGGATCAAAATCTTCGCGAACTGAGGACGTACTGGGCAAAGACGCTCAATCTCGCTCCGGAGGAGGTCCAGCTTCAGCGGAAGACGAACAGCAGCAAACTGGCCTTTCGCTTGTGGAGAAGTCGCTACGGGGTGATCGCTGTCCGTGCCAGCGACACCCTGTTCCGGGCAAGGCTTCAGGGATGGATGGACCGGTTGCAGGAGGAGTGGGTGTTTGAGGCTAGACTCGCCTCGATCGGGGCGTAGCTCAGCCTGGTCAGAGCGCCCGCCCTGGGAGCGGGAGGATCACTGGTTCGAATCCAGTCGCCCCGACTAGATCAGCCCCTCCGCTCGCAGCCACTCCTCGGTCTTGCGCATCCCCGACTCGAGGTCGTGGGCCGGCTCGTAGCCGAGCACCTCGCGGGCCCGCTGGATGGAGTAGCTGCCGCGCCGGTTGAAGTAGTCGATCGCCGCCGGGGTCGCCTCGCTGCGGCGGCCGCGGACCTTGGCGGCGAGGTCCATCGCGCGGGCAACCTCGCGCACCACACGGGTGGGCGCTGTCCGGGGTTGGTCGATGCCGAGCATCCGGCAGTAGTGGCCGACGAACTCCCCGATGGTCGGCTTCTCCGCGCCGGTCAGGATGAACACGCGCCCCACGGCCTCCGGCGCGGCCGCCGCCCGAACGATTCCGTCGACGAGGTCGTCGACGTAGACGGGGCTGTGCAGGCCTCTGCCGCCGTCGGGGAGGATCAGCTGCTTCGACTTCAGCAATCGCACCGGCTCTGTCGTCCACGGGCGGGACCCCGGGCCGTAGACGTCACCCGGCCGAACGATGGTGCATGGGATCTCGCCCTCGGCGTGCGCCTCCAGGACCACCTGCTCGCTGGCGATCTTGGTGTCGACGTAGTGCACGCCGTTGGGGCGGACCGGCGTGCGCTCGTCGACCTCTCCCTCGAAGCCGAATCCGAAGACGACGATCGAGGAGAGGTGCACGAACCGCTTCGCGCCGCCCGCGATCGCCGCATCCAGCGCGTGCCGGGCCGCGGCCACGTTCGTCTCCCAATATCCCTCGCGAGAGCTGTACATGCCGACGACGGCGGCGGTGTGCACGACCAGATCGCATCCCTCCGCGTGGCCCTGCCAGCCGCCGGGCTCGGTCAGATCGGCTCCGAGGTGGGCCGGATCCTGCGTCTCGATCAGATCGACCCCGCGCACCTCGCTGCCGAGCGCGCGGAATCGCTCGACCAGCGCGCGCCCGATGAAGCCGGCGGAGCCGGTGACGAGCACGCGCTTTGGAGAGTCAGCCATCGCGCTCCACCCGGTCGATCGCAGCGTGTGTGCTCCGTGCGGAGTCCGGGTCTGCGAGGTCGATGCCGGGAGGGAGCTCGACATGGAGCTCTCCCGATGGGTCGAGCTGGACATGTGCCGTCTCGATGCGGGAATCGAGCACGTGCCCGCCTCGCGAGCGGTCCTCGCCGATGAAGTGCAGGTGCCAGCCGGCGACCTCGATCCCCTCCGCATACTCCGGGAACCGGAAGCCGAGCATCGTGCCGTCCACCTCGGTGAGCTCGAAGACCTGCTGCTCGCCCACCACCTCGGTGAGCGGCCGATAGGGCGGCTCCTGGCGCGGCACCGATCTCGCCCGGACCGACTCGAAGCGGCCGTCGATGCGGACCGCGCACGAGGCGGTGTCGGCCGGGATCCGCCGGTCGATCTCGGCGAGCAGCCGGTCGTGGTCCAGGGAGCCCTCGAGATCGAATCCGATCTCCGGACGGAAGGGGACGACGACGGCGAACGGCGTGCGCTCGCCCCCCGGCACCTCCGTGATCCGGCCGTCGACGTCGGCGCGGTAGAAGCGGCCCTCCAGGGCGATCATCTCGCCGTCCAGGTGGTTCACGGTCCCCAGGCCGAGGTCCCCATGCTGGGCCAGCTCGGCGAAGCTGACGTCGCCCTCGAAGGAGCCGTCGAGCAGCGCGCCGATCGTCGAGGCCTGGAACAGCACATGCGGGTCGTGCTCGCCATGCAGGTCGGCGTGGCGCATCGCCTCAACATGCAGCGAGCGGATCCAGCGCTCGTCGAGGCTCATCCGGTGGGATCGAGTGTGCGCGCGGTGTGCGACTTCGGCACCTCGCGCTGGTCTGGATTGGTGCCCAGGACCCGGTCGCTCAGGTTGTTCGTGATCCCGTGCCAGAAGTGCTCGTTCTTGAAGTGGTGGAGCCTGTGGTTCCGCCAGATCGCCTGGTACGCGCTCGTTCGCGGCCGATACGCGGTGTGGATCAGGAAGTGCGTCCATTCGTAGACGAAGACCATGCAGTAGCCGGCGATCGCGCCGCTCACCATCGCGGCGAGCGGAACCGGCCCCGCGAGCAGCGTGACGATCAGGGCGACGAGCCCGACGGTGAGCGGGACGGCCACAAGCATCAGGAAGGCCGCCTGCCACCAGTAGAGGAGGACCATGTCCAGGTCGTTGGGGTCGCCGTGGTGGGCGCGGTGGGCGCGGGCCGCGACCGTCTCCACCTCGCGTCCGCGGATCCGGAGCGGCTTGGCGTGCAGCAGGTAGACGTGGATCGCCCACTCCCCGAACGGGTAGATCGCCAGCAGCGCCGCGGCCGCCACCGCGTCGCGCCAGGTGAGATCGCCGATCACCGCTCGCAGCACGATGAGCGCCGCGACGCCCGCCGCGAGCACCCACGGCGATTCCTTGCGCAGGAACTCCCGTCGCGCCTGGCCGAGCGAGCTGACCTCTCCGGACCGCATCTCTGGTGGGGCAGCGTAGTGCCCGGCGACTGCGACACGTCGCCGCCTGAAGGCATGCGGGAGGGGGACCGACCCGGGGAGCCTCCCGTGGCTCCGCGCGCCGGTCCCCTTTCGTGTCCCGCGGCGTACCCCTGAGTACGACTCGAAGACCGCAGCATCTTACCTAATTTTGCGCTCCATGAAACTAATTAGGCATATCTCCAATTTTGAGGATGCATCGAGCCGGGCCGTGGCGCCGTGGGCCGTCGGTACGCTCCGCATGCAGGCCCCCGTAGCTCAGCTGGATAGAGCGTCGGCCTTCTAAGCCGAATGCCGCAGGTTCGAGTCCTGCCGGGGGCGCTCCGCAACTCTCTCTAACGGCGTGGGTTAGATTGCTCGAGCTTTCGGGGAGGGAGCCCCGGGCTGAGAGGAGAGGTCTTGCACGCCCACGCCGTTTCGCTTCGTGTCCGGATCACAGTCGCCATCGCCGTCATCGGGATGGCCGCCCTGTTCGCATTCATCGCGAGCGCCCAGCGGGCCGACGCGAAGGCGAAGGGAAAGACCGAGGTCGCGAAGGGACCGAAGGGCCTCGCCTTCTACAAGCCGCCTAAGGGTCTCCCCAAGCAGCACGGGACGCTGATCTGGGCGCGCAACGCCTCCGGCGTCGTGCGCCTGCACGACGCCCGCTACACGAAGCTGGTCCTCTACGCCTCGCGCACCCCACAGGGCGCGAAGGACGCCATTTCGGGATCCGTGAGCGTCCCCAAGGGCAAGCCGCCGAAGGGAGGCTGGCCGGTGATCACCTGGGCGCATGGGACGACCGGCGCCGCGGACGCCTGCGCGCCGTCTCGCGACACCCAGGGCGATCCGGCCGGCACCGGCGAGAGCTACATCAACAACGACCTGAACGCCTGGCTCCGCGCCGGATACGCGGTGCTTCGCACCGACTACGAGGGCCTCGGCACACCGGGCAAGCACCCGTACCTGATCGGCACCTCTGAGGGCCGCAGCGTCCTCGACATCGTGCAGGCGGCTCGCCAGCTCGACCCCACCATCTCCAAGCGTTACCTGATCTCCGGTCACTCCCAGGGTGGACACGCGGCTCTCTTCGCCGCGGGCCTGGCCCAGAGCTGGGTCCCCGGTCTGAAGCTGCGCGGCACCGTCGCCTTCGCGCCGGCATCGCACATCCTCGACCAGGCCTCCCTGCTCCCGTCGGTCACCTCCCCGAGCGGCCTCACCGCCCTGGTCACGCTGATCCTCGACGGCGCCTCGACTCAGTCGAGCTCCATCAACGTCAACCAGATCCTCTCGGACGAGGTGCTGCAGTTCTACCCGCTGCTCCAGAGCCAGTGCCTCGGCCGGTTGGGACAGTCGGACGAGCTCGGCGGCATCGCGCCCGCGCATCTCGAGCGGTCCGGTGCGGACCTGAGCGCGCTCAACCCCGTGCTCGCCGCAATGAACCCCGCGGTGAAGACGGCGGCGCCGATCCTGATTCCGCAGGGCGAGTCGGATACCTTGGTGTTCCCCTTCTTCACCGCCCAGCTCAAGGACGAGCTGCTGGGGCTCGGGGATCAGGTCACCTACAAGACCTACCCGGGGATCGACCACGTCGGAGTCGTCACGGCCGGCGAGGCCGACGCCCTCGCCTTCTTCGAGCAGATGCTCCCGCCGAAGAAGTAGCCGGCCGGGACCCGGAACCCTTCGGCGGCCCCGGGTCACGCTAGATTGAAGCGACGCGGTGGGCGTAGCTCAGTTGGTAGAGCTCCTGGTTGTGGTCCAGGTGGTCGCCGGTTCGAGTCCGGTCGCTCACCCCTCTAAACCGCCTGCATAGAGGCGGTCCTTCCCTTCACCCGCTTCCCCATGACCCCTACAGGGGGGTCCAATTGGGGTCCATTCCCTCCTGTCGAGGAGGTGCGACCGGCTAGAGCATGCCCGGTCGGCCCGGGCCACAACTCGCCCACGGCGGCACAAGCCCCGCGAGGTGCCCTGGACCAGCAGGGGCGTTCAATCGGGCAGATTGACCGAAGAGGCCCCGCGGTCCGCGAAGGATTCGGATCGGTCACCGGCAGGATGGAAGGACGCGATACCCGGAGCGGATCGTTTGGGAGCGGAGAGCGAGCGGAGTAGTCCACCGCTCAGTCGCAGGGGCGAGATCAGATTCTGAAAAGACCCGGTAAGGGCAGCTAACCCGTGCCTCGATTAGGAGAAAGGCAACCGATGAGCTTCAAGTCAAGAGAGAAGAAACGAAGTCGGAAGATCGCAATGGCGAACGCTCGAGGCATGGCCGATCGCCACTACCTGACGCCGGTCTCCCGACACTGCTGCTGCAACCGCTGTGGACTCTCGCTCCGCGCCGGCAAGGACGACTGCGTCTATCGCCATACGCCTCGGGAGATCCTCTGCCTCAACTGCGCCAACACGGAGAAGATCCGCTACCGAACCTCACGCAAGTGGGAGCGGCGCAAGGAGAAGGAGCTCACACGATGAGCAAGCAGGAGGAATGGGAGAAGGCAATCGCCGCGTATCGCCAGGGCTATCTCGACCTGGTCAGGCTCGCTGTCGTCCTGCTCGACGGAGACCAGGACCTGCTCCGGCTCAAAGAGACGGTCGACGGCCTCACCGAGAATCAGTGCAAGCACATGTTGACGACCGCGGTTGCCTTCGCTGCTCAGGAGCACATCGAGATGCGCCGGCGATCCAGTTCCAACTGATGGTCGACCAGAACTAGACTGCGGCCCAATGGCTGCCGTGATCGCACTGCGTCCCAAGGATGACCGGGGCCAGGAAGTCCTGGACGAGTTCGAAGCGCGATTCAACATCCAGCCAATGCAGGTGATCGACGACGGCACCCGTCGTTATCACCTCGATGCGAAAGAGGCCGAGGTCGATGCTACCCACCCGGCGACTGATCAGATGACAGAGCAGACAGAGAACACAGGAACGCCCGTCTGGAAGATCGTGCTGATCGTGCTGATCGTGGTGTTCATCGTGTTCCTGCTGTTGGTCTTCCTGGTGCAGGTGCTGATCCAACCGGCTGTTCTTTTGACACCGCCCGCGCTCTAGACCGCCGGGTAGGTTAGCCCGGTGACCATCCGCCGCAACGTGGACCCGATCGAGGTCGGGGTCGGTCTCCTGATCGCTGGGATCATCGTGGTGACCGTCCTGTTGTCGGTGAGCGGGGGCGGTTCTTCGAGCCTCAGCGCAGGGGCGGTAGAAAGCTGCCTCAAAGATGCGGGGGCACCCATCGCAGTGACCCAACCAAATTCCGAGGCCTACGGCGGTGGCCACATCGTCGTCGCCCCGCTCCCAGGAGGGATCAACGCCAGCGTGCTCATCGTGAACGACAAGGACAAAGCCAAGGCTATTTCTGTGTTATATGCGAGCCGTTACACCCAGGCCAGCACCCAGCTCAGCGACGACGGCAACAACGTCCTGATTACGCCTAAGGGCGCCGACCCATCGGCATTCAGGACGCTCGAACGGTGCTCGCGTCCTTAAGTCGAACCCGCACTGCTCCGGCTCGGGTTTTTGACAGCGCTCTCGCCATAGACCGCCGGGTAGCGCGGCTGGCAAAAACGTCGCAGCACCGGATGGGCGGATACTGCGTGGGCGATGTCGCAGGAGAACGTCGAGACCATGCGCAGGAGCTACGAGGCGATGAACTCCGCGCTTGCGAGCGGCGAGGATCTTCTGCCGCTCATGGAGGGGATTGATCCAGACATCGTTGTCGAGATGGGCGTTCTGGAGGGCACCTTCCGCGGACGCGAAGGATTCGTCCAATTCGTTAAGGGACAGGCCGCGGTGTTTGACAATCTGCGCTGCGACCCCGAGGAGATAATCGACGCAGGCGACAGCATCGTCGTTCCGATGCGCCTGACAGGGAAGGCGCGTAGCACGGGGCTTCCCCTCGACTACCGTGCGATCCACGTCTGGACTCTGCGCGGAGGCAAGGCGATCCGTTTGCGGCTGTACGAGAGCCGCGACCGAGCCCTGGAAGCCGCCGGGCTGTCGCCGGGCTGTCGGAGTAGGCCATGTTCTCTAATGAGTTCAGGGGACCCGCAGCCTCGCAAGCCCCCTGAACGCTAGGAAGGACTCGTTGTGTGCCGAGTCTTCCCCCTGGAATGCTGAGCCAGCTAACTCTCAGCACTCTCAGTGCGAGATTATTTTCTTGGCGAATCGGCGGCCAGCGCTTCGACCTGGATATGGACGAATGTTTCCGCGCATCGTCCGGGGATCTTGTCGTCAGCCACACAGCGAAGCCCTCGAAGCCGTTGGGCTGCGGGAGGGCATGGCCCAAGGAGGTGTGACCTCCATGAGCAAGCAGAACCCTAACCGCCGCTCCTGCGGCACCGGGCGGCTCTACATCAAGTCGGGCGCCTACTACGGGCGCTGGTGGATCGACGGGCGGCGGGTGAACCGCAAGCTCGGCAAGGTCCGCGAACCCGGCTCCCGTGAAGGTCTGACCAAGCGGGAGGCCGAAGCCGCGATGCGGCGGCAGATCCAGTTGGTCACCGCGGCACCGACCCAGGAGCGGCTATCGGTAGCCGATGCGGGTGATCGGCTGGTGGAGCTTCTGGAACTGAAGGGTCGGAAGACCTCGACCATCGAGGCGGTTCGCTCGGCCCTCCGAGTTCACCTGATTCCCCAGTTCGATGATCGTCCCCTCGATCGGATCGACGTGCGGGCGGTGGAGCGCTTCATCGCCGCAGAGCGCCGGGATGGCAGGGCACCGAAGTCGATCCGCAACTACCTGGGCGTCCTGCACTCCATCTTCGAGTTCGGGATCGAGAAGGGATGGGCGAGGGAGAACCCGGTGAAGCGGGCGGCGAAGCCGGAGGGCGACGGGAATCCCGAGATCCGCTTTCTGACCCTCGATGAGGTCGAGGCCGTCCTGCTCGCGGTTCCCGATGACGTGCTCGGCTCGATCGAGGCAACCTTCTACCTGACGGCGGCGATGACCGGCCTCCGCCAAGGTGAACTCCTGGGGCTGCGCTGGTCGGACGTGGACTGGCTCGCCGGCAAGGTTCGGGTCCGCCGAGCCTGGGTCCGGGGTGAGTACGGGACGACCAAGTCGCGCCGAGGCTTCCGGGCGGTGCCGCTTGCCGATCGTGTTGGTGCGGACCTGGAGTCCCTGTCCCGCCGCTCCATGTTCACCGCCGACGACGACCTGGTCTTCGGCCATCCGCAGACCGGGACACCGCTCGACCGCTCCAAGGTCCGCAAGCGATTCAAGGCGGCGGTCAAGTTCTGCGGGCGTCCGGGACGTCCGGTTCCACGACCTGCGCCACACCTTCGGGACGCGGATGGCCGCAGTCGGCGTGCCGATGCGAACCCTCCAGGAGTGGATGGGTCACGCCGACTTCAAGACCCCGTTGATCTACGCGGACTACTCCCCGGATGAGCGGCGTGACCGTGACCTGGTCGCTCGGGCCTTCGAGGCTCCGGGGTCCAATTTGGGGTCCAAACCGAGCGAAACTGAAAGCAACTCAGACGCTCCAAACCGCACTACCACGCGGGAGGGAGCATGAGTAGAACTGCATCCCTTGGGTTGTGGTCCAGGTGGTCGCCGGTTCGAGTCCGGTCGCTCACCCTCCGCGAAGCCCCCGCAATTGCGGGCGGTTTCAGTCTTGGGGATGAGGCTGCCGCGGCGGCCGGGGTACTACGGGGGGTACTAGGGGGCCAGCCCGTCTAACGCGTCTGCCGGACAAACAGCCGCTTTTCGTCCAAAGCGCTGCTCAGCGCCCGCAGGCGGCCGATCTCACGTCGCGGAAGCAGCCTTCTTGACGATTTCAGCCACGGCTGCTGGCTGCGATACGTAGACCGAATGGCTGGCGGCAGCCTCCTCGACAGTTGCGCCCGCCCGCCCGGACATCTCGCGCTGGGCTTGGGGCGGGATCATCCGATCGTCGGTCGTGATCAGATACCAGCTTGGCTTGCTCGCCCACGCGGCCTCGCTGATCGTGCCCCCTAGGGCGTCCAGACCCCACGGGACCTGCGAGTCAGCCATGAACGCCGCCAGCTCGGCATCCACGTCGGCCGCAAATGAATCGTGGAACTTCTCCCGGTCAAGGAACAGAAATCCATCCTGCGGCGGCAGGATTGGCGGCTGGGGTCCGTCCTTGGGGAAACCCTCAATCAGGGTGTTCACCGACTCGCCCTTGTCCGGCACGAAGGCCGCGATGTAGACGAGCGCCGCCACGTTGGGGTCGTTTCCAGCCTCGGTGATCACCGCTCCGCCGTAGGAATGTCCGACCAGGATCACCGGTTCGCCCTGCGCGTCGATGATGCGCTTGGTCGCGTCCGAGTCGCCCTCGAGCGAGAGCGTCGGATTCTGGACGATGCTGACCTTGTGGCCGTCCTTCTTCAGCTCGTTGTAGACGCCCTCCCAGCCCGAGCCGTCGACAAAACCTCCGTGAACGAGGACGACGTTCTTCGATGCCATGGGGATCTCCTTTCCAGGAAGCGAACACGTCGATCCTATGCCCGCGTTGCCGCGAGGCGCAAGTCAGTCCGGCGGCGAACGCTCCCGCTTCGCGCGAGAACGTGCTCCCTTCCATGCAAAGCGGCAATCTGCGCTCGGGAAATCCTCCCGACGAACGCGCCTCTCGTCCCGGCCGCCTTCGGGGCGACTTAGGAAGCCGGAGTAAGCTAGTTGGGCTGGCGCTGCGGTCAGAACATTTTTCCTCGGTGCCCGCAACTTCGCTCGCTGGGTCATCCCTCTTCCTTCCGTGCGACCCGCTACAGAGGGCACGAAAGGTTTGATGTCTTATGACCGGTAGCAAGCTGTCCCAACCAGCAGCACGACGGCGCGGCGAGTTCCATCACGCCGACGGTGACCGTCGCGTCGCGCTAACGATCGAGGCACAACGCCATCTGAGCACCCCCGGCTTAGGCCGGGCCAGTCTCCACTATCGAGAGGGGAGACGATGGCATGACCGAAACGACTCCCTAGCCCTCTGAGGTCCTCCAGTCGGAGCGGCCACGTGCCCAGCAGCGCCTCTCGGCGTGGGCCGTCGCAGCTCGTAATCACAAGGACGCGAAGCGCGTGGTGACATTGCGGAGGGAGGCTCCTCCGGAGCCGACTGCCGCCGAGCGCGAGGTGGCTGATCTGCTGCCGATCGAGGCCGGTCCAAAGGCGGCCAGAGCCGTCCTGGATCGCGTCCCCCTCTGGTTCCACACCTTCTCGCTCGAGCGCTCCGACCAGCTCTACACGCCCGGCGTCGCCCGCAACCACCGCTACCGGATCCCCGCCCTTCCCGAAGACTTCAGCGGCATGAGCGTGCTCGACGTCGGCACCTTTGACGGCTTCTACGCGTTCCTCGCCGAAGCCCGCGGCGCGCGGCGAGTCGTCGCGGTGGACAACGAGCAGTACAGGGCGTGGGTCCGGGCGCGCTGGGGTGTCGAGCTTGAGGGGGGCGAGGGGTTCACAGCGATCCGGGAGTTGCTCCACTCGACAGTCGAGTACCGTCGTCTTAACGCCTTCGATCTCGACCAGCTCGAGGAAACGTTCGACTTCATCCTCTGCTTCGGGATCCTGCACCGGGTAGACGACCCGATGGGACTGCTCAAGGTGCTTCGACGGTGCCTCTCGGCAGAAGGCCGGGTGCTTCTCGAGACCTACGGCTCAGCGGATCGGACGCTCGACGCCCCGGCGGCCATCCACGCCTATGAGCCAGGCGAGGTCTACGCTCGCGATGACTTCGTGTACTGGGGCTTCACCCCCGCAGGTTTGGACGCGATGGCCTGCCATGCGGACTTCGAGGGCTTCGAGCTGATCGACGCACCGGTCATCGACGGTCATCCGCGCGTCATCGGAACGCTGCGCGGCCCCGCCATGCGTCGCCCCTAGATCGAATCGGGCAAGCCCCTACCATCGGGCGTTTGTAGCCGCGGTGCGTTTGGATGCTCCCCCGAACCCGGCGCGGTGGTGGAGACCGATACCGGCACCGTCAATACGGTCCGGGACGGAAAGATCGCCCGGGTCCGCGGCTACATGGAGCGCAGCCAAGCCCTCGAAGCCGCCGGCCTCTGATCTAATCGGCCACAGAGACCACCGACCGAGGGAGAAGCATGGGTGCTCAATGGAATGATGGGCGGCGCTTCGAGGGAAGGGTGGCGGTGGTTACCGGGGGTGGGGGGACGCTTGGTGGAGCTGTTGCCAGAGGCTTCGGGTCGGAGGGCGCCTCGGTTGCGATCGGTTATCGCTCCTCCCGCTCCCAGGCCGCGGAGGTCGTGGCGGAGCTGGAGGGCCGGGGCGGGCAGGCTCACTCCGGCCAGCTCGACGTCACGGATCAGGACTCGGTGGACGCGTTCGTCGCCGACGTCGTGGAGCGCTACGGTCGATTGGACGTCCTCGTCAACGCCGCCGGCCGCCTCGACGAGGCGGACACGGTGAGATTCAGCGAGCTGGACACAGCCGCGGCGAGCGCCCTCCTTCAGGTTGACGTGATCGGAGCAATGCGGATGTGTCACGCGGTGAGGCCGATGATGCTCGAAGGTGGCGGCGGTGCCATCGTCAACTTCTCGAGCACCTACGGGAACGGGATAAACCCCGACAACGCGATCAATTTCGTTCCCGTCACCTACTCCACCGCGAAGGGAGCGATCCGCGGCCTCACCACCACGCTGGCCCGGGACCTGGCCCCGGAAATCCGCGTGAATGCGCTTGCCCCCGGACCGATCTCAGGCGAATGGGAGACCGAGTGGGGGGTCTCGCCCGAGCACATCGACGAGGCGATCGCCATGAACCCGCTGAAGCGCTTCGGCAAGCCGGAGGAGATCGCCGAGACCGTCCTGTTCTTGGCTTCGGACGGGGCCGGGTACATCACCGGTCAGGTGATCCACGTGGACGGCGGCTGGGTGGCGGCCGGGTAGCGCCCGAACGGCTGTTTGGTTCGAGAACCATCCCGTCAGCAATCCTCAAGTTCGTCCCCCTGCGGTCGAGTAAAGCCATATGAGGATTTCCGGCTTTGCTACGGCCAATATCGCCATCGCCGTCGTCGTGGCTGCGGGAATTGCCCTGCAAGCCGGTCTCTTCGACGGTGGCGGGTCCAGCTCGGACGCCTCCTCCACTCCTATGGAGAGCACGCTCCCGATCCATCCCGGGCCGACGGGCTGCACGCATGCGCTCGTCTTCGCCAGCGACGGATCGCCCAGCCGGAACGAGGTCGCGCTCAGCTTCGATGACGGGCCGACCGCGAACACCGAGCAGCTGGTCAAGATCCTGCTGCGCTACCACGCGACGGCGACCTTCTTCCTGATCGGCGACCAGGTCAAGGGCAACGAGCATCTGCTGAGAGCGATGAACGGCGACGGAATGGAGCTGGCGAACCACTCCTACACGCATCCCGCAGACCTCGCCACCGAGGGCCCCGGAGCGACCCGTCAGCTGGAGATGACCAACACCGCGATACGGGATGCCACGGGTTTCAAGCCCTGTCTCTTCAGACCCCCCTTCGGCGCGCTCACTCCGGACCTCGTCGAGCGTGCCAAGCAGCTCGGTATGACCACCGCCAAGTGGAGGGTCGACTCATCGGATTACCTTCACCCCGGCACCGCGGTGATCACCCAGCGGGTTCTCGACGGCGTTCGCCCCGGTGACATCGTGGTCATGCACGACAACCCCGAGACCCGGGGTCAGACGGTCGCCGCTCTCCCCGGGATCCTCCAGGGGCTGCAGTCCCGCGGCTACCGCATGGTGAACATCACGACGCTCCTCGGACAGAGGTTCACCGGCGCGCCGAAGGCGCCCGGCTCCCTCTAGGAGTCGCTCTGGCCGCCGAGCTCCGCGGCCTGGGGCTTCTGCTTGTGCCCGGCCTCCTGCATGATCGGCGGGACCTCGGGATCGGCGAGGAAGCTCTGAAAGCCCTCCGGGTCCCAGTCGAAGATCACCCAGACACGGTCCTCTTCATTGGGATCGCGAAATACCTGGGCTCCCTTCGATCCGTGCTCCTTGCGCTTCTCAGCGCCCTTCGTCGAGAAGGTGTTCCAGAACCGGTCGAAATCCTCGACCGTGGTCGTACTCAGCATCAACGCCATGAGACTCTCCTTCGCGAAAGTGCCCCCTGAGCGCCGACCCTACTGTGCCCGACCCGACGAGGTCAATGGCGTGAGTTCCACATTTGCCGCGATACTGCCGGGGGATGTCCCGAGAGAACGTGGAGAGGATCGAGGCGGGCTTTGCTGCTCACAACCGGGGCGACCTCGACGCCATGGTGGAGCTCTATGACCCGGATGTGGTGTTCGAGACGCTGCTCCTCGGGACCCACCACGGCAACGAGGCGATCCGGCTGATCTACGCGGAGAACCAGAAGACCATGGCGGGCTACGACGTCGTCCCCGTGGAGGTGATCGACGCCGGGGACAAGGTGGTGGCGGTCGCCCAGGCGGTAGGAGCCGGCTCCACCAGCCGGATCTCCCTGGACGACGCGTTCGCCTTCGTCTTCACCTTCAAGGGCGACCGGGTGATTCGAGAGCAGGCCTTCCGGAACAGGGAGGAGGCCCTGGAGGCCGCGGGCATTGACGCTTCGGGTGGCTAGGACCGAGGGGTCGCCAAACGACTCAGCAGGCGCCCGGGCGGTCGATCAGCAGGTGGACGGTCGAGCCCGGTCGCACGACCGAGCCCGAGGCCGGTGAGGTGTCGCACACGGTCCAGTCCGAGGGCACGAGCACGCCGAAGAGGCCGCCGCCCTCCTCGCTGGGGTCAAGCCCGAGATCGTTGAGTCGTTGCTCGGCGACGTCCAGAGGCTGGCCGGCGAGCGACGGCACGGTTACCTCGTCGGATGCCGACCCGGCTGCCTCGCTTGATGACGCCGTGCCGGTCGAGCGCGAGATCTTCGGCGCCTCGATCACCGCCGCGGCACCGAGACCGGCGATGACGATCAGGGCAAGGAGATACGGGAGCAGACGCCCCCGGCGGCGCGGGCGGGGGAGCGGGTCCGTCGGAGGAAGTGCCGGGTCCCGGGAGAGGCGAACGGTCTCCGGCAGCGGCGCGGCCTCTCCCGCGCCGACGACGTGCTCCGGCTCCGTGACCGCCTCGCCGCGGGTCGCGGCGACCGCGGCGCGGCCAAGGTCGCCGGCGGAGGGGAACCTGTCGACGGGGTCCTTCGCCATCGCCCGCCGGATCACCGGATCGAGGACCCCCGCCCGTCTGCCGCCGGCCGACGGCGGCGGCTCGTTGACGTGCGCCCACATCTTGGCCGAGCTCTCCCGCTCGGCGAACGGCACGCGGCCGGTGATCGCGTTGAAGAGGACGCCGCCCAGCGCATAGACATCGGTGCGTGCGTCGACGCGCCGTCCTTCGATCTGCTCGGGCGCCATGTAGTCGACCGTCCCGATCACCTGCCCCGTGGCAGTCAGGCCGGTGGTCGCCGCCATCGCCTTGGCAAGCCCGAAGTCGGTCAGGTATGCATCGCCATCCTCGCCGACGATCACGTTGTGCGGCTTGACGTCGCGGTGCACGAGCCCGGCGGCGTGCACGGCATCGAGCCCGTCGGCGACCTGCGCGATCAGCTCGGCGGCGTCCTCCGGTGGAAGCGCACCGTCCGCCGCGACCAGCCGCCCGAGATCGCGGCCCGGCACGTAGCGCATCGACACGTACAGGAGGCCGTCATGCTCACCGGCCCCGAAGATGGTGACGACGCGCGGATGCTCGACGGACGCCGCGGTCAGCTGCTCGGAGCGAAACCGGGCGCGGAAGTCCTGGTCGGTCGCCAGCTCGGCCCGGATGACCTTGAGCGCGACCTGCCGCTCGAGCCGAAGCTCGGTGGCGAGGTAGACGATCCCCATGCCCCCGTGCCCGAGCGTGCGCTCGATCCGGAAGCCGCCGAACGTCGATCCCGCCCGGAGCGCTCCGGGCACGCCGCTGGTCGTTCCCTCGACAGACATCCCCTATCCAGTATCGCTGCTGGCCGCGGCCTGTCGGCCTCGAGCCCTATGCGGCGGCGAGCAGTCCCGGCTCGAGGTCGGCCTCGACCCCCGCCGGCTCCAGGTGGTTGACCAGGATGTAGGAATCCGCCACCCGATCGAACCGGATCCTGGCGACGGTTCCGCTCTCCGAGATCTCCTGGACCACTCCGGCCACCGAGGTGCCTGGCTTTCTGTAGCAGTGCCGCCAGTCTTCTCTGATCTGGGCTATGGCTCCTGGTGTCATTTGTGGGCTCCTGTGGTCCCCATCGGCTCCTCCTCTCCTTCCTGCAAGCGGAAAATCCGCAGTCGGTATCCGGGTAAATCACGTACGTGTCGTAGGCTCGGCAGCATGAGCGACCCGGTCACCGGCGATCAGCTGCGGGAGCTGCAGCGCCCGCTCAAGGACCGTTACGGCGACGACCCGGAAACGGCGCAGATCACCCTGGAGGCGGACGGCAGGCTGGACGAGGACATTGCCTGCTCCGTGCAGACCGGGCGCGCTCTCGTCAAGGCCGGCCTGCATCCCGGCACCGGGGGCGACGGCACCCTGGCCTGCTCCGGAGACATGCTGTTGCAGGCGCTGGTCGCATGCGCCGGAGTGACGATGCGGTCCGTGGCCACCTCGATGGGGCTGGAGGTGAGCGGATCCGTGCACGCCGAGGGCAATCTGGATTGGCGCGGCACCCTCGCGGTGGACAAGGAGGCCCCCGTGGGCTTCAAGGACATCCGGCTGCGCTTCGAGCTCGAGAGCGACGCGGGCGACGAAGAGCTGGAGACACTGGAGCGCCTGACCGAGCGCTATTGCGTCGTCTACCAGACCCTGGCGGCGTCCCCCTCTGTCTCCGTCTCCATGGAGCGATCCTGACCGAGGACGGCGTTCAGGCCCCGGACGTTCGCGCCTTCTCCCTGATCTCGGCTGCGGGCCGGATGGCGATCGGGTTGGGTCTGCTCGTCGCGCCCGAGCCCTCCCTCCGGGCGCTTGGCTTCTCCGACGTGTCCCCGGCGACCAAGGCGGTCGCTCGGATCGCCGGTGTCAGGGACTTCGTGCTCGGAGGAGTGACCCTGGGCGCGCTCGATGACGGCGAGCGTCTGCTGGGCGCCACCGTCGCGAACGCGACCGCGGACGCGGGAGACGCCGCGGTCTTCGTGCTGGCCCTCGGCCAGGGCGAGCGGGACGCCGGGCTCCGCGGCCTGGCGGCTGCGCTCCCCGCGACCCTCGCCGGCATATGGGTGGCTCGCCGGCTCAGCTGAGCTCGCCGCGCGCGAGTGCCGTCCTCGACCGCATTCGGCGAGTGCCGGAGGGCTTCGTCACCACATATGGCGACATCTGCCCCGAGGCGCCGCGCTTCGCCGGCTACGTGCTCTCCAAGTGTCACGACCCGAGCGTCCCCTGGCAGCGGATCGTCCGAGCTGACGGCTCGCTTGCCAAGGGCGACCAGCAGCGCCGCCTGCTGCGGGCCGAGGGAGTTCCATTTCGCGGGGCGCGGGTCGACATGGACGTCGCCTGGATTCCGGGCGACGATCTGAACTGAGCGAACGCGCCCACGGGCAGGAAGCCACCGGGCGCGAGGGAAGTGGAACGCGGAGCCGCACGATGATCGTCGACAGCGCCCACTACAAGGACGGCGTGCGCCAGCACGAGGAGGCACTGACCCCTGAGCGGGCGGCGGAGCTCAGGAACGCCGCCGGCCCTGGCGAGTTCGTCTGGATCGGCATTCACGAGCCCGACCCCGGGGACATGGAACAGCTCGCGAGCCTCTTCGGGCTGCATGAGCTGGCCGTCGAGGACGCGCAGAATCCGCATCAACGGCCGAAGATCGAGGACTACGGCGATGACGTCTTCATCGTCCTGAAGACCGCCCACTATCACGAGGACCGCGAGGAGGTCCACTTCGGCGAGATTCACCTCTTCGCCGGCCCGGGTTACGTGATTACGGTCCGACATGGGCCGGGCAGCGAGCTCAACTCGGCACGCCGGAGGCTCGAGGCGCGCGAAGATCTCCTCAAGCTCGGTGCCTCCGCGGCCGTCTGGGCAGTTCTCGACAAGGTCGTCGACGATTACATCCCCGTCGTGGAGGCGATCGAGGACGACATCGAGGAGGTCGAGAAGGACGTCTTCGACGACGACGTTCCGGCCCCCACGGCCCGCATCTACAACCTGAAGCGCGAGGTGATCGAGTTCCACCGCGCGGTCTGGCCACTGCTCGGTCCGCTGACGGCCCTGGAGCAGGGCGCCTACGAGCGCATCCCGGATGACCTGCAGGACTACTTCCGCGACGTCGCCGACCACGCGAAGCGAGTCGACGAGCAGGTCAGCTCGCAGAGGGAACTCCTGACCAGCGTCCTGGAGGCGAACCTCGCGCTGGTCAGCGTCAATCAGAACGAGGTCGTGAAGAAGATCTCGTCGTGGGCCGCGGTGGTCGCGGTGCCGACCTTCATCGCCTCGGTATACGGGATGAACTTCGACAACATGCCCGAGCTGCACCGGCACTACGGATATCCGCTGTCTCTGGCGGCGATGGCGCTCTGCGTGATCGCACTCGTCTCGCTTCTTCAGGAGGATCGACTGGCTCTAGAGGTCGCGTGAGTTCGATTGGAGTGATGCTCTGGCTCACGTCGGCGGTCCCGTGTTCGAGCCCCTGCAGGTCGCCGGGCTGACCCTGGTCGCCACGGCCTATTCGCTGCGGATGATCACGCTCTCGCGGGAGGGACGGCCCGTCCCGGGGTGGCGCGTCATCTGCTTCGCCTCGGGCCTCGCGCTGATCGCGATCGCGTTCATCTCGCCTCTGGGCAGGATCGACGACCAGCTCGTCCTGGCGCACATGGGCCAGCACCTGCTGATGGGCGACATCGGCCCGCTGCTGATCGTGCTCGGCCTCACCGGGCCGATGCTGCAGCCGCTTCTCCACAACCACTGGCTCGGCTGGCTGCGCCACCTCGCCCATCCGCTCGTCGCGCTGCCGCTCTGGGCCGCCGATCTCTTCATCTGGCACGTCCCGGTCCTCTACCAGGCGGCCACCGACCACAACTCGATCCACGCGCTGCAGCACACCTGCTTCATCGGGTTCGGCGTCCTGATGTGGATGCCGCTTTTCGGCCCGCTGCCCCAGCCGAAGTGGTTCACGATCCCCGCGAAGATCGGCTACCTGATCGGCGTCAGGCTGATCGGGACCGTACTTGCGAACGTGTTCATGTGGTCGAGCACCATCTTCTATCCCCACTACGCGGCCGGCGAGGCGAGCTGGCACATCGCCTCGCTCACCGACCAGAGCATCGCCGGGGTGATGATGATGGTGGAGGGCGGCTTCGTCACGCTCGGCGTGCTGGCGTGGCTCTTCCTGCAGTGGGCCCAGGAGGACACCGAACGCCAGCGGCTTCTTGACCTGGCGGATGCGCGAGGTGTCGCGCTCAGCGATGGGCGGGCGGCGCGCGCCGCGGCCGCGGGCCAGGGCGCGCGGCTCGAGGAGCGGATCAAGGCCGAGGGATCGAGCTGAGCCGCTCCCAGGCGCGGCGGGCGCCATAGATCCCGAGCGCGGCCAGCGAGAGGCCGAGATCGATCGAGAACGAGGCCAGTCGGCCGGGCGCGCCGGTGTACAGCCAGGCGCCGAGTCGCTCCCGTCGTGTGGTGTCTAAGGTGGTCACTTCTATGGAGACGACCGTAAAGGAGCTTCCCGAGTCGCGGGTTCGCGTCGACGTCGACGTCGATCCCAAGGACGTCGAGGGCAGCATCAAGCGCACGGCCAGCCAGCTCGGCCAGGACATGAAGATGCCCGGTTTCCGCAAGGGCAAGGTCCCCCCGGAGATGGTGGTCCAGCGACTCGGCCGCGAGGCCGTGCTCACGCAGGCCCTCGAGTCCTCGCTCGGCGACTGGTACGAGCGCGCCATGCTCGAGTCTGGGATCAATCCGGTCGGCGATCCGAAGCTCGATCTATCCGACCTACCCGACGAGGGAAAGCCCCTGAAGTTCTCGATCGAGGTCGCCGTGCGCCCGGGCGCCGAGCTCGGCGAGTACAAGGGCCTCGAGGTCGGCCGCGAGGAGCCGGAGGTTCCCGAGGAGGCCGTGGAGGGCGAGCTGAAGCGCCTGCAGGAGGGCTTCGCCCGGCTCAACCCGGTCGAACGGGAGGCGAAGGAGGGCGACGCCGTCCTGATCGACTACGAGGGCAAGATCGACGGCGAGCCGTTCGAGGGCGGGACCGCGAAGGACTACCTGCTCGAGCTGGGGGAGGGGCGCGTGCTTCCGGAGCTGGAGCAGGCACTGATTGGCGCCAAGCCCGGCGACGAGCGCAAGACGACCGTTCCCTTCCCCGACGACTATCCCGCCGAGGAGGTCGCCGGCAAGAGTGCCGAGTTCGACGTCACCGTCAAGGAGGTCCGCGAGAAGGAGCTGCCGGAGCTCAACGACGACTTCGCCGCGGAGGCCTCCGAGTTCGACACGCTCGCCGAGCTGCGCGACCACATCACCGGCCAGATCCGCGACATCCTCGACGGTCAGATCGCCGAGCGTTTCCGCGAGGCCGCCCTGGACGCCGCCGTCGCCAACGCGAAGGTCGAGCTGCCCGATCCGGTGGTCGAGGCGAGGGCCGCGGAGATGTGGCGCCGCGTCGAGCGCCAGCTGCAGCGCCAGGGGATGGACCCCGAGAATTACCTGCAAATCCAGGGGAAGACCCGCGATGAGATGATCGAGACGGCGCGTCCCGACGCCGAGCAGGCGCTGAAGCGCGAGGCCGTCCTGGAGGCCGTCGCCAAGGCCGAGGGGATCGAGGTCTCCGAGGAGGGCATGCTCGAGGCTCTCCAGATCCCGCCGGGCCATGAGGACCACGGCCATCCCGAGCCGGCCGACGCCCTGAAGGACATCCGCGAGTCAGGCCGCGAGGAGCTGCTCAAGGAGGACCTGCGGATGCGCCGCGCCCTCGAGCTGCTGGCAGAGGAGGCGAAGCCGATCCCACTGGAGCAGGCAAAGGCCCGCGAGGAGATCTGGACGCCGGAGAAGGAGCAGGAGGAGAAGGGCGCCCTCTGGACGCCCGGCTCCGACTAGGTCGCCGGGCGGCCTCGATCCGGAAGGAGATTCCCGTGGACGCCCCGCCCGAGAAGGTCTGGGCGGCGCCCAGGGACTTCGGGGCCATCCACAAACTCGTCCCTGAACTGGTCGCCGACCCCGGTGCTGGCCTTCAGCACGCTGACCGTCGACCGTTACGACTTCCCCCCGCCCGGACCGGAGAACTGCTCTTCCAACGGCCCGCGTGGCGCAGGGGGCACCCAGTGCCGCACGACCAGCGAGTCGAACCCGCTGCCGCTCTGCCGGATCGACTAGATCCCGAGCGAGGTCTGCGGTTCGGGGTAGGTGACCCGCTTGCCCTGGACGACCGCCGACTCGGTCATCTCGTGCGGCGTCAGCGACCCGTCGGGACCGAGATGGAGGACGCGCCAGCCCCTGGCGGTCAAGACGTCCCCGAGCAGACGGCGATGACAATGATGCCAGTCGCCTTCGGCGCACATCACCGCCGTCCTACGCTCCACGGCCAGGGACTCGAGCATCTCCAGCCCCGCCTGGAAGGAGTCGGTGGCCATGTGATCCGCGTAGCCGCGGAATGCCCCTTCGGGTACGGCGGTGTTGACCGAATCGGGCCGGGACTCACGGCGGCCGCCCAGATCTTCACCCAGCGGTGCGTAGCCGATCCCGGCGGCCTTCATCGTCCCGGCCAGGGCAGAGCGGTTGAACTGCGGGTAGCGAGAGCGGGGGTTGGCACGGACGTCCGCGATCAGCTCCACGCCGGCGCCGCGAACCAGGTCGAGGAACTCGCGATCCTCGTGGTTCGAATGGCCGACGGTGAGGATCTCCTTCACTCGCAGAGCACCGTGTCCTGGTGGGTGTAGGGAGGGGCGCAGCTGCAGAGGACGACGAGCGGCTCGGCCCCCGTGTTCCAGAGCTTGTGGCGGGTGCCCGGGGGGATCACCACGACGTCGCCGGTGCGCACGTCGGACTCCTCCTCTCCCAGGCGCATCCGGCCGGAGCCCGAGGTGAAGCGGTAGATCTCCTCGGAGGCGTGGTGGAGATGCTCGATGGTCTCCCCTCCGGGAGGCACCGTCGCCTCCGCCAGGGACTGGTTCGCGGCGTTGCCGGGGGCGGGCCCGGCGATCTCCCGCACACTCGACCCGTCCCGGGTCACGTAGGGCTCGCGCTCCTCCGCGCGCACTACATCCATCTCGCTGCCGACCCTACTCGCGCCCGCGCCGGTTTGCCCGCCGCCGCCGGTCGCTATGCTGCCCCGCTCAATGAGTCCTCTGGTCCCAATGGTGGTCGAGCAGACGTCTCGCGGCGAGCGGGCGTTCGACATCTACTCGCGCCTGCTCAACGAGCGGATCATCTTCCTCGGCACCCCGGTGACCGAGGACATCGCGAACCTGATCGTCGCCCAGCTGATCCACCTCGAGTCCGAGGACCCCGACAAGGACGTCTCGATCTACATCAACTCGCCGGGTGGCTCGGTCTACGCGGGCCTCGCCATTTACGACGCGATGCAGTTCATCAAGCCCGATGTGTCGACGATCTGCGTCGGCGTCGCGATGAGCATGGGCGCCCTGCTGCTCGCCGGCGGCGCCCCGGAAAAGCGGATGGCGCTGCCCAACTCGAAGATCCTGATCCACCAGGTTTCGGGCGGCTTCTCCGGCCAGGCGACCGACATCGAGATCCACGCCAAGGAGATCATCGACGTCCGTCAGCGGCTCGACGAGATCATCTCCAAGCACACCGGCCAGCCGCTGGAGAAGGTCGCGAAGGACACCGAGCGCGACTACTTCATGAGCGCGGCAGAGGCGAAGGAGTACAAGATCGTCGACCGCGTGATCGAGCATCGGTAGGCGTCTCCTTCCACTCCTGATCGCGCTCGGCGCGGTCCTCCTCGTTGCCCCGGCGGTCGCCGATGACGCGATCGTTCAGAAGGCCTCCGTCTCGCCTGATCGCGGCTTCACCGACTCGGCCGACGGCGTCCGCATCGAGTTCCGGCTGAGCGGCTCGGCGCCCGCGGACGTGACGATCAAGATCGCCGGCGGTGGCGCCGAGGTGCGCCGGATCGAGATGCCCGGCGTGCAGCCCGCGACCGACAAGACGGTGAAGTGGGACGGGCTGACCAACGGCGGTCGGCTGGTTGCGGACGGGACCTATCGCGTGATCGTCGCTGTCGCTGGCGGCAACGAGAAGGACGCCGGCTCGGTCGAGCTCCACAGCCACTTCTTTCCGGTGCGCGGGCCGCACGGCACCCGCGGGCCGGTCGGCGAGTTCGGCGCGGCACGCAACGGGGGCCGTGTCCACAAGGGCTTCGACGTCGTCGCGCGTTGCGGGACGCCGCTGGCTGCCGCCGTCACCGGCACCGTGGTGAAGCGGGCCTACGACGCCCGCCTCGACGGCAACTACATCGTCATCCGCGGCCTCGGCGAGCGGCGGAAGTACTGGTACGCCCACATGGTTCATCCCTCGAGCTTCCAGCGCGGCGATGAGGTCCACGTCGGCCAGATCGTGGGCTACGTCGGCAAGACCGGCAACGCGCGGACCGTCGGCTGCCACCTGCACTTCGAGATCCACGTCAGCGGGCGCCCGGTCAACCCGCTCCCGTACCTCCGGGCCTGGGACCGCTACAGCTAGACGCGCATCCAGATCGCGCCGCCTAGGGCGTATCCGCCGAGAGCCCGAACGGGCTGCCCTCAGAGTCACGGCAGACAGCCCAGCGCTCACCTGGATGGATCACCGAACCGCCGAGGTCCTGGACGCGCTTCAGCGTGGCAGGAAGATCGGGCACGGTGAAATAGGGCAGCGAAGCAGTGTCACCGGGACCCGGTCCACGCTGGTGAACTCCTATACGGAGGTCGCCGCCGCTGATCTCCCAGCCCGCCCCTGCATCGCTGGGCCTTGGCACGAGCTCTGCGCCGAGCACGTCGCTCCAGAACCGGCAGGCGCGTTCAGGATCGTCGGCCGGGAACTCGATCAGTGGGGAAGACATGACCCTGAGTATCGGGCATCCGCGAGGGAGCACCACTCCAAACCCGCCGCCGAGCCGGTGTCCCTTCCAGGCGGCGGATGGGGAAACAGGTCATAGGCAAGGGGTCAACGTCAACCAGGCACAGATCGAGCCTACTCCTGCCGAACCGCCGGCTTCGAGGCGCTCCTAGCTCAGATCGACTTCTAGGCCTCGCACTTAGAGGCCGTGTCCGCACCCTTGCCGCCCTTGCAGAGGTCCTTGCCGCCGCCGCCCTTGAGCTGGTCCTTGCCGCTCTGACCAAGCAGCGTGTCCTTGCCGGTACCGCCGTTCAGCGTGTCCTTGCCGGGACCGCCGCAGATCAGGTCGTTGCCAGCGAGGCCGGAGAGCTTGTCCTTCCCGCCCAGGCCTACGATCACGTCCCGACCGGGCGTGCCGCTGAGCCTGTCGTTGCCGTTCGTACCGGCGACGGACGGGGTTTGGCCCTTGCAGGGCGGTGCGCAGGCGGCGGTGTTCGTGTCCTGGCTCTCGTCGCCGAGACCGTCATGGTCGCAGTCGGGCTCGACCGTCGCCGTGAGGTTCAGCAAGAACGCGCCGACCGTGCCGAACGAGACCGAGCTGCCGATCGGAGGGTCGGGCTGCAAGGGGCCGCTGGCCACCGCCAGGTCGTCGGTACTCCCACCTCTGCGGCAGGAGATGGGAGCAGCAGTGATTCGGAAGCCGAGGATGTCGCCGCCTTCGACCTCGACCCGGGTCGCGAACGTATTGACCCCCGCAGCGGCCAGCGTCTCGAAATCGCTCTGTCCAACGGTCAGGTAGGTGTTTGGGGCGGTTTTTCGGAAGACCTTCAGGCGCAGCTGGGCAGTCGCGAGCGCTGGACCGCGGTCGTGGCTCCAAGACGTGATCACCCCACCGCCGGCCGGGACGACGTAGGTCGGGCTGCCGACTGCCGTCGAGTTCTGTGCCCAGGTGAAGTCCTGAGGGCAGTCTGCGGCACCGTTCCCGCCCGTGGCGCCAATCGTCACCCCCGCGGAGGCCGAAGCCGGGAGTGCTACCGCTCCGACAACAAGGGAGGCCACCAGCAACCGGACCACCTGCTGAGGCGCACCCCGATGGCGCGAGACCGACGGCAACCAGCTTTTCATGAGCTTTCCCGGTTGGGCAAACGGCCCGCCAATCCGCCGTTTGCGGTCCGGCGGAGCCTATCGCGAAACGTTCGAGTCCCGTCGCTCTCGTCAGACGAAGCTGCGACACCCAGAGCTTCTCGGGCCTGGTGGAGCTGCTCACGATCGCGCGCTTGTCGGAATCCGGTTCAATCATCGCCTCGAACTCGGCGCTCGCGAACGGCCTGGGCGGACCGAACCCGACCCTCACCACTCAGGCACTCGCCACCCGCACCGCCGAGAAGATCATGGGCAAGTACTTCGACGGCGAGCCGTGGGTCGGCGTCGAGACGCCCGTGAGCTCGATCGACGACAAGGTCACCCAGGCCGTCATCGACCGCGGGCTCTAGCGCGGCTCGGGCGGGCGCTTTTCACGCTTCAGTTCAGCCGCGGCGCTGACGATGCTCCGCGCACAGGGGCACCACGACGAACGGAGGGCAAGGATGTCCGAGGAGTCAATGGAGAGGTCGGTCCAGGAGGCGCTCGCGCGTGAGGGAATCGCCGTCGAGGTTCTGGCGGCGGGCCAGTTCAGCCCGCGGGGGCACAGCGGCTCGCTGTTCTTGGGAGGCGTGGCAGGCGACTCGCTCGGGGGAATGGCCGGCGCGGCCGGTGCTGCGGTGGGGACCGTCGCCGGGATGGCCGGTGCCACGGAGGCCACCGGCGCGCTCCGGGGGCTCCCCGACCACATGGTCGTGGGCGTGACCGCCGATGCCGTCTACGGCTTCGCCGGGGCCACCAAGGCGGGGCCGCTCGCGTTCCAGATCTCCCGCGAGCACCTCAAGGCCACCGTCCACCAGCGCGTCGACGTCCGGGTGCTGGAGCTGACCGACGAGGAGAGCGGATCGAAGATCGAGCTCGAGGGCAACCGGCTTCCGATCACTCACAGCAAGGACGTGATCGCAGAGCTCACCGGCTGAGCCCGGGCGGCCGCTCCCCGTGCTTGCGCTGCCGGACCTGCTCGAGCAGGGCCCAGGCATCGCCGACCTCGCCGAGGTGCCGCAGCTTGTCCGGATTGACGACGGAGTTGATCCCCTGGATCTGGCCGTCGGCGATGTCAACCTCCATTGCGCTGAGCACCGCGCCGTTCGCGTCGACGAAGAGCGCGCCGGGCTGACCGTTGATCTCGACCGGCTGAATGGTGAGATTGGGAAGAGCCCATCCGGTCTTCGCCCAGTTGCGGAGCGTACGGGCGACCCGATTGCGGCCGTGAAGTGAGCGCGCCAGCGCCGGAGCTTTGCCGCCGCCGTCCCCTTTCAGCACGACATCCTCGGAGAGGAGTGCCTCCAGCTCCTTCATGTCGCCCTGCTGAGCGGCGGCGAAGAAGCGACCGGCGAGCTCCTCGCGCTTCTCCTTCGAGGCCTCGAAGCGAGGCTTGTCCTGATCGACGTGACGCCGCGCCCGGGTCGCGAGCTGCCGGGCGTTGTCCTCGCTCTTGCCGATGATCCGGGCGATCTCGGCGTAGTCGTAGTCGAAGACGTCGTGGAGCAGGAGCGCGGCCCGCTGCTCGGGTGAGAGGTTCTCGAGCAGGACCAGGAAGGCGAGGGAGAGCGAGTCGGCCATCTCGGCCTGGCGCTCGGGGTCCTCGCGGGTGTCCACGACGATGGGCTCGGGCAGCCATTCGCCGACATAGGTCTCGCGGCGGGCGCGAGCGGAGCGGAGCTCGTCGATCGCGAGTCGCGTGGTGATCGTGGCCACGTAGGCCCGCGGGGACTCGATTCGCTCGCCCTTCTCGAGGGAGGTGTTGACGCGGAGCAGTGCCTCCTGCACCACGTCCTCGGCCTCCGCGACGCTGCCGAGCATCCGGTAGGCGATCGCGAAGGACCGAGGACGAAGCTCCTCGAGGAGCTGGTCGTTCGCCGCGCTCATGCCGACTGCATACCCTCGCGCCAGCTCGGGTAACGCGGCTGCCAGCCCAGCTCGCGCTTCGCCTTGGCGTTAGAGGCTCCTCGCAACTCGGTCATCATGACGACGGCGGCCTGGCCGGCGAAGAGGCGGCCCAGCCAGCGGGGCACCTTCCTCGGCGGTGGCGCATCGATCGTCTCGGCCAGGCCGGGCAGCAGCTCGCCGGCCGTCACCGGGTCGTCATCGACGATGTTGTAGATGCCGCGCTTCCCTCGCTCGATCGCGGCCACCGTGGCCTCGGCTGCGTCGTCGATCCGCACCAGGGACCAGATTCCGGCGCCGTTCCCGACCACGGGGAGCTTTCGCTCGCGGATCATCTCGAGCTGCTCCCCGCCGGGCCAGAGTGACGTTCCGGGCCCGTAGAAGCCGCCGTAGCGGAGGGCGATGCCCTCGGTCCAGTCCGCGCCGGTCACCGCCTTCTCGAGGTGCTGGATCGCCGCAAAGGTCTCGCGCATCTTGTGCATCGGGTTGGGATCGAGCGGGTCGTCCTCGCTCTTGATCGGGCCCCCGACTCGCTCGTACGGCCAACCGGTGAAGCTCTGGGCGACGAACTTCTTCACGCCGACCGCACGGCCGGCGGCGAGCAGGTGATCCGTCGCCTCGGTGCGCAGGCGGTTGGTCGTCTCGAAGGTGCGGTCGAAGTTCCGCAGATCGAGCGAGTC
Source organism: uncultured Solirubrobacterales bacterium (assembly GCA_963774305.1). GTDB lineage: Bacteria > Actinomycetota > Thermoleophilia > Solirubrobacterales > 70-9 > DASUPK01. Next base: position 148,570 of record CAVZEM010000005.1, read on the forward strand.
CGAGAGCGCCGTGAGCTCGTGGACGATCACGTCAGGGTTCGACTCGGCGACGGCCTGAGCGACGTCGTCCGGATCGAGGGCGTCCGCGACCACGGGCGTGGCGCCCATCTCGCGAATCGCGTCAGCTTTCGACGCGCTCCGGGTCATGCCGGTCACCTCATGCCCGTTGGCGACCAAACGGGGAAGGAGCTGTTTGCCGAGCGCTCCGGTTGCTCCTGCGACGAAGATCCTCATGATTTGCCTCCTTTGGGTCGATCTACCCAGAAGACGAGATAGCCGAAGCCCCAGTGACAGTTCGTCGGGAGGAAACCGGCCGCTCGTGGCGTAACGAGAATCCGTCAGGCCGAGGTCGGCAGGCGTCTAAGCTTCCAGCGAGGAAGGAGCCGGCCGGGCGAAGCGAGACCGAGGGAGTATTCCGCTGGCACGTCCCACCGAATCCAACGAGCAACTCCTCTGCAGCTTCTGCGGGAAGTCGCAGCGTCAGGTCAAGAAGCTGATCGCCGGCCCAGGCGTCTACATCTGCGACGAGTGCATCGACCTCTGCAACGAGATCATCGATGAGGAGCTCACCGCACCCCCGACCTTCGAGCTCGAGAACCTCCCGAAGCCCCGGGAGATCTACGACGTCCTCAACGAGTACGTGGTCGGCCAGGACGGGGCCAAGCGGGCCCTGTCGGTCGCGGTCTACAACCACTACAAGCGGGTCCAGATGGCTTCCTCGGAGGACGTCCAGGGCGAGGAGTCGATCGAGCTGCAGAAGTCGAACATCCTGCTGCTCGGGCCCACCGGCTGCGGCAAGACCCTGCTCGCCCAGACCCTGGCGAAGATCCTCAACGTCCCCTTCGCTATCGCGGACGCCACGGCCCTCACCGAGGCCGGCTACGTCGGCGAGGACGTCGAGAACATCCTCTTGAAGCTGATCCAGGCCGCCGACTTCGACGTGAAGAAGGCGGAGACGGGGATCATCTACATCGACGAGATCGACAAGATCGCCCGCAAGGCCGACAACCCGTCGATCACGCGCGACGTCTCCGGTGAGGGCGTGCAGCAGGCGCTGCTGAAGATCCTCGAGGGCACGACCGCGTCGGTTCCCCCGCAGGGCGGCCGCAAGCACCCGCATCAGGAGTTCCTGACGATCGACACCTCGAACGTGCTGTTCGTCTGCGGTGGTTCCTTCGGCCAGCTCGACGAGGTGATCGAGAGGCGGATCGGGAATCACGGCGTCGGCTTCGGTGCCGAAGTGACCTCCAGCGCTGACAAGGACACCGGCGAGGACTTCGAGAAGGTGCTTCCCGAGGACCTGATGGAGTACGGCTTGATTCCCGAGTTCATCGGCCGCCTGCCCGTCGTCGCCGCGATCCACCAGCTGACCCGCGACGACCTGATCACGATCCTGACCGAGCCGCGCAACGCGCTCGCCCGCCAGTTCAAGCGCTTCTTCCAATTCGACGACATCGAGCTGGTCTTCGCGCCCGACTCCCTCGGTGCGATCGCCGACAAGGCGCTCGAGCGCGAAACGGGCGCACGCGGCCTTCGCTCGATCCTCGAGGAGACGCTGCTCGACGTCCAGTTCGAGCTGCCCTCCCGCGGCGACGTGCAGAAGTGCGTCGTCACCAAGGAGACCATCGAGAAGGGCCAGCGCCCGATGCTGGTCACCGACGCCACCGGCGAGCACGAGATGGTGCTCGAGGATCCGGCGCTCGGCGAGCAGACGGCCTAGGCAGAACACTTCAGCCAATCGTGTTACGGTCGCGTGGCCGTCTACGCAAGTGGAGGTGGTTGTGTTGGCATCTCGTCCCGGACGCGAGGGTCAAACCAGTCGCATGACCCCCCGCGGGGTGGCATCCCGTGCCGGCGTCTGGAGCGCGCAGCACCGCAAGACCGCCATCTGGGGATGGCTTGCCTTCGTTGTCATTGCCTTCATGATCGGCGGCGCAGCCGGGACCAAGACCCTGGAGCACACTCAGACCGGGGTCGGGGAGTCCGGACGCGCCGATCAGGCGATCGCGGATGCCGCTCCGGAGCACGCCCAGGAGATGGTGCTGATCCAAAGCACCGGGGCCACCGCCGACGACCCCGCCTTCCGCGCGGTTGCGGTCGACGTGCAGCGGAGGCTTGCGGCTCTGCCCGACACCCAAGACTTCGAGAGCCCGCTGGCCCCGGCGAACGCGAACCAGGTCTCCGCTGACAGACATTCGGCGTTGCTCCGCTATCAGATAGCGGGCAACGACACGGAGGTAATGGACCGGGTCAAGCCGGCCGTTCAGGCGGTCGCCGCCGTGCAGCAGGCGCATCCGGGCTTCACGCTTGGCGAGTTCGGCGACGCCAGCACCCAGCAGCAGATCAACAAGGTCGTTCAGGACGATTTCGGCAAGGCCCTGATCACGTCGCTGCCCGTCACCCTGATCATCCTGCTGATCGCCTTCGGCGCACTCGTCGCCGCCGGAGTGCCGCTGCTCCTGGCGCTCACCGCGGTCATCGCCACGATCGGCATCATGGGCCCGCTGAGCCACGTCATCGGCGGAGTCGACAACTCGATCAACGAGGTGATTCTGCTGATCGGCCTCGCTGTGGGCGTGGATTACTCGATGTTCTATCTGCGGCGCGAGCGCGAGGAGCGGGAGGACGGCCGAAGCGAGGAGGCGGCGCTCGCCGCCGCCGCGGCGACCTCGGGCCGTGCGGTGATGGTCTCCGGCTTCACGGTGATGATCGCCATGGCCGGGATGTATCTGGCGGGGACGCCCACGTTCCAATCGTTTGCCACCGGCACCATCCTCGTCGTCGCCGTGGCATTGGTGGGCTCGCTGACCGTGCTGCCGGCGATCCTGTCCTGGCTGGGGGACCGGGTGGAGAAAGGGGGGGTACCGATCCTCAAGCACCATTCATGGAAAGCAGACGAGAGCCGCGTGTGGTCGCCGGTTCTCGACCCGGTTCTCCGCCATCCGGTGATCTCCCTCGTCCTGTGCGCGGGCCTGCTGGTCTTCCTCGCGCTGCCGGCGTTCCGCCTGCACACCGCGAACGAGAGCGTCGAGTCGCTGCCCCAGGACGTCGCCTCGATCCAGACGTACAACCGGATGCAGAAGGTCTTCCCGGGGGGTGGGATTCCCGCCGTGGTCGTGGTCAGCTCTCCGAACGGGCCCACGCCGCAGGTCAGGCGGGGGGTAGCCGCCCTGGTGGCGCGGGCGAAGGCCAGCTCGCTCTTCCAGCCTCCGATCACGCTCGACACCTTTCCCGACCGCAGCGTCGTTCAGGTGAACATCCCGGTCGCGGGCAATGGCACCGACTCGAAGTCGAATGCCGCGCTGGCAGAGCTGCGCGACAGCATCGTCCCGGCAACGATCGGGGCCGTGCCGGGTGTCAGCGCCGACGTGACCGGCTTCACGGCCGAATCGAAGGACTTCAGGGACACCACCAAGTCGCACCTCCCGCTCGTCTTCGCCTTCGTCCTGACGGCCGCGTTCCTGCTGCTGCTCTTCACCTTCCGCTCGATCGTCATTCCGGTCAAGGCGATCATCCTCAACCTGCTTTCGGTGGGCGCCGCCTACGGGGTGATCGTCTGGATCTTCCAGGACGGCCATCTCCAATCGTTCCTGGGCTTTCATTCGACCGGCGCGATCATCTCGTGGATGCCGCTGTTCCTCTTCGTGGTCCTCTTCGGCCTCTCGATGGATTACCACGTGTTCATCCTCACCCGGATCCGTGAGGCCTACGACCGCGGCATGCCAACCGACGAGGCCGTCTCGCACGGGATCAAGACCACGGCCGGCGTGGTGACCAGCGCCGCCATCGTCATGATCGCGGTCTTCGCGGTGTTTGCGACGTTGTCACTGGTCTTCTTCAAGGAGCTCGGCGTGGGACTCGGTGTCGCGGTCTTGATCGACGCAACCCTGGTCCGCGCCGTGTTGCTGCCCGCGTCGATGACGCTGCTCGGTGACTGGAACTGGTACCTGCCGCACTGGCTCGAGTGGCTGCCGCGTGTCGGCCCGGTGGCCGCCCCGGCGCTTCCGCCGGACGTCGACGGACCCGCCGAGAAGGGCCCGGGGCTGGCTCCGCAACCCTCGCGCTAACTATCCTCCGGGCATGAGCACCCGTTCGTCACGCGAGCCGGTGGAAACCGTTCGGCACCAGCTGCGGCCCCTGTTCGACCAGGTGGTCCTCAAGGAGCTCGATCAGGACCGCATGCGCCGTTCCGGCCTCGTGGTGCCGCAGGGGATCGACGAGCCGCCGCCGCAGCAGGGCATCGTGCTGGCGGTCGGCCCGGGACTCGACTGGTGGGAGTCGGCCGGCGTCGACATGCCGGTGCGGCCGGGCGACCACGTGGTCTTCCCGTCCTCGGCTGGCGTCTGGGTCGAGATCGACGAGGAGCGCCTGCTCGTCTGCCGCGTCGGCGAGATCCTCGGCGTGCTCGAGTCCCTGCAGGAAGAGCCGAGCTAGAGCGCGGCCAGGACCTCGGCGGCGGCGCCAGCCCAGCGCCCACCACGACCACGTCGGCGCGCCGGCGCTTCCGGCCCCGCCTGTGCTTGCCCTTCTTCGCCTCCTCCGCGGGCGTGCCGAGTGCGCCCTGGGGGAGGTAGGCGCCGAGGGCCGCCCCCGCGGCCGCTCCTGCGCCGGCGCCGATGAATCTGCGCCTGTTCAGCCGGTCCGGTTCGCGGTCTCCTCCTTGAGCCACGGCGATGCAGTCTGCCGATCCCGGCGCTCGGCCGCTCACTGACCGCAACTAACATCGGCGCCCAATGGACGCCGAGCGCCGAAAGACCCTGGAAGCGACGACTCGCTGGGATCCCGGCGCGGTCGAGCAGCGCGTCTTCGGGGGCTGGCTCGAGGGGGGCTACTTCCATCCTCCAGCGGAGGGAACACCGGCGCAGAACTACTCGATCTCGATCCCTCCGCCCAACGTCACGGGCGCCCTCCATATGGGACACGCTCTCAACGGGTCGATCCAGGACTCGCTGATCCGGCTCAACCGGATGAGGGGCCGAAACACCCTCTGGGTTCTCGGCACCGACCACGCGGGGATCGCCACCCAGGCCGTCGTGGAGAAGGAGCTGGCCTCGCAGGGCACCTCCCGGGAGGAACTCGGCCGGGAGAAGTTCACCGAGCGCGTCTGGGAGTGGAAGGAGCAGTACGGGTCGACGATCGTCGAGCAGTACAAGCGGCTGGGCGCCTCCTGCGACTACGAGCGCGAGCGCTTCACCCTCGACGAGGGCTATGTGAAGGCTGTCTACAAGGTCTTCGTTGCCCTTTACGAGAAGGGCTACATCTACCGCGACGACTACCTCGTGAACTGGGATCCGGGCCTGGGCTCGGCCATCTCCGACCTCGAGATCGAGAACCGCGAGGTCACGGACACCCTCTATGAGATCGCCTATCCGCTCGAGGGCGGCGGGGAGCTCGTGGTCGCGACGGTTCGGCCCGAGACGATGCTCGCCGACACCGCCGTGGCGGTGAACCCGGACGACGACCGCTACCGGGACGCGGTCGGGAAGAGCGCGATCCTGCCGCTGGTCGAGCGCCCGATCCCGGTGATCGCGGACGAGCACGTGGATGCCGAGTTCGGGACGGGCGCGCTCAAGATCACGCCGGGCCATGACCCCAACGACTTCGAGATCGGCCAGCGCCATGACCTCGAGGCGTTCAGCGTGATCGGGGAGGACGGGCGGATCACGGACGCCGCGCCCAAGCGCTTCCGGGGCATGAGCGCCGCGGAGGCGCAGGATGCGGTGATCGCGGAGCTGCGCGAGCGCGACCTGCTGCGCAGCGAGGAGCCCTACACGCACTCGGTCCCGTTCTCCCACCGCTCCGGCGAGCGGATCGAGCCGCTGATCTCGCTGCAGTGGTTCTGCCGCATGGACGAGCTGGCGAAGCCGGCCGTCGAGGTGGTGGAGGAGGGGAGAGTCCGGATCGTTCCCGACGGCGCGTACCGCCAGTACATGCATGGAATGGAGACGCTTCCCCCATGGACGATCTCGCGCCAGCTCTGGTGGGGCCACCGGCTGCCGGTCTGGTACCGGGGCGAGGAGACCTACGTCGGCGAGACACCGCCCGAGGGCGAGGGATGGGAGCAGGACCCCGACGTCCTCGACACCTGGTTCTCCTCCGCGCTCTGGCCCTTCGCGACGCTCGGCTGGCCCGACACCAACACCCCCGAGTTCAAGGCCTTCTTCCCGACCGACGTGCTGGTCACCGCGAGGGACATCATCTCGCTCTGGGTCGCGCGGATGATCATGACCTCGCTCGAGTTCACCGAGCAGGTGCCGTTCGAGGACGTCTACGTGCACTCGGTGATCCAGGCCCCGGACGGCCGCCGCATGTCGAAGAGCCTCGGCACGGGGATCGACCCGCTCGACGAGATCGACGAGCACGGGGCCGACGCCCTGCGTTTCGGCCTGCTTGCGATGACCTCCACGCAGGACGTGCGCTTCTCCCAGGCGCGCGTCCAGCAGGGACGCGACCTGGCCAACAAGATGTGGAACGCCTCGCGGCTGATCCTGATGGAGGCTCGCGACGACGTGACGGCCGGCCCGCGGTCGGACAGGGTCGAGGACCGCTGGATCGCGTCGCGGTTGACGCGGGCCGTTCGCACGGTGACCGAGTCGATCGAGGCATACGACTTCTCCCACGCCGCGCTCGACCTCTATGACTTCTTCTGGTCGGAATTCTGCGACTGGTACCTGGAGATCGTCAAGCCCCGGCTCTATGACGGAGACGAGGACGCCTCGGCGACCCTGGTCTGGGTGCTCGAGCAGATCCTGGCGCTCGCGCACCCGGTGATGCCGTTCGTCACCGAGGAGATCTACTCATATCTGCCGAACCCGCAGTCGGAGGCTCTGGTCATCCATCCGTTCCCCGAGGCCGACGACTCGCTGATCGACGAGGACGCCGAGCGCGAGATCGGCCAGGCCATCTCGCTGACCCGTGCACTCCGTCGCTGGCGCGACCTGGCGGGGGTCCCGGTCAAGCAGACCCTGACCGCCCGCGCCGCCGAGGGGCGCCCGCACGACCTCGTCACCCGCCTCGCCAAGGTGGACTTCTCGGACGACGGCGGGGAGCCGATGGCGAGCGTCGCGGGGGTGGAGCTGCTCGCCACCCAGGGCGTCGACGCGAAGGCGGTCGAGGCGCGGATCGAGGAGCGCCGCGAGAAGCTGCGGGCCGAGGTGAAGCGTGGAGAGGGCAAGCTCGGCAACGAGGGATTCGTCGCCAAGGCCCCGGCCGACGTGGTCGACGCCGAGCGCGAGAAGCTCGCGGCCTACAGGGCGGAGCTCGAGGAACTGGGCGGATAGCTCGATCCGACGAGATCCTGCGCCGCCGCGAGGTTCTGGGCTGGAAGCTCGGACTGGAGCGGATGCGGCGGCTCTGCACGCTGCTCGGCATGCCGCAGAACCGCTTCGCCTCGGTCCATATCGTCGGGACGAACGGCAAGACCTCCGTGACGCGGATGACCGCCGCGTTGCTCGAGGCGCACGGCGTCTCTGCCGGCGCCTACCTCTCGCCGCACATCCACTCCTGGCGTGAGCGGGTGATGATCCGCGGCGAGCCGATCTCCGAGGAGGCGTTCGTCGAGGCGCTGGAGCGGGCCGAGCAGGCAGCCGGGGTCGCCGACCGCTCCGCGGGCGAGGAGGGGCCGGTCACCCAGTACGAGCTGCTGACCGCGGCGGCGTTTGTCGCCTTCGCCGCCGCGCGAGTCCAGTACGGCGCGATCGAGGCGGGCCTCGGCGGCCGGCTCGATGCCACCAACGTCATCCCATCCAGGCTCACCGTGCTCACCTCGGTCGGCCTCGACCACACCGAATGGCTGGGGGAGACGCTGGAGGAGATCGCCTCGGAGAAGCTGGCCGTGCTCCGAGACCACACCACCCTGATCGTCGGCGACGTTCCCTCAGAGGTCGAGCCGGTGATCGCGCGCGAGGTGGAGCGCCGCCACGCCACGTTGGTGCGGGTCGGCGTCGACGCCGGCGGCGATCCCGTCACCTACCGAGACCGGAATCTCGCCCTCGCCGAGTCGGCGGTGGAGCAGGCCCTCGGCCGCCTCGACGCCGATGCGGTGCTCGGCCTGCAGGGGATCACGATCCCGGGTCGTGCCCAGCTCGTCCCCGGCGATCCGCCGGAGATCTTCGACGCGGCGCACAACCCCGACGGCGCCAGGGCACTGGCCGAGGCCCTCCCGGAGCTGACCGGCGGCGCCGAGGTCGTCTGCTGCCTCGCCGTCCTCGAAGGCAAGGACGCCGCCGGGATCGTCAGCGGCCTGGCGGGTGCGGCCTCGCATTTCGTCTGCGCCGAGATCCCGCCGGACGCAATCGAGGGCTCGGGCCGCCCGGGCGGCCGCGCGCGGCCTGCGCTCGAGCTGGCCGCACTCTGCGAAAGGGCCGGTGTCGGCGCCGAGGCGGTACCCGACCCCCTCCAGGCCTGGGAGCGAGCACGAGAGCTTGCGAGGGAGCGGGGTGGGGTCGCGCTGGCGGCCGGCAGCCACTACCTTCTGAGCTGCATATGGACAGAGAGGCCCGCTCAGAGCTCCTGACGATGATGGGACTGGTGGCCATCGTCGTCGCGGTGGTGATCCTGGTCTTCTTCGCCTTCGGCTACGTGTTCGGCCTGCTCTTCCTCTAGCCCGCAAAGACCGCAAATCTCCCGACCCAGGCAGGGTTACACGCCCCCGTAAGGAAGTACGTACACTCGCCGCTCCCAATCGCCCATGCCCCTCGCACTCTTCGGACTTGACGGAGGGATTGGCCTTTTCGTCAATCTCCTCATCCTCTTCCTGGTCGTCGTCTATCTGGCGCTGATCTGGTGGACCTACCTCGACGCCCGCCGGCGGATCGAGGATCCGGTGCTGATCGCCTGCGCGACGGCCGCATCCGTCTTCCCGTTCCTGGGCACGGTCGTCTACACGATTCTGCGCCCGCCAGAGTTCCTTGAGGATCGCGAGGAGCGCGAGCTCGAGCTGCGAGCGGCTGAGCTCGAGCTGCGGCAGCGGATCGAGCAGTCCTGCCCGCACTGCGAGTACCCGGTCGAGCGCACCTACCTGCGCTGTCCCAACTGCGAGCGGCGCCTGCGCAACCCGTGTCGCAAGTGCCACAAGCCGCTCGATCCTCGCTGGGGAATCTGCCCCTACTGCGAGAGCGAGGTCCGCAAGCAGCAGCGCCCCGAGCGCGATACACGGCGCACCGATCGGGCGCGCGCGCAGCGTGCCGCCGGACAGCGCTCGTCGAGCGCCCAACGCTCCTCGTCTGAAGGCCCGACCCGCCGCCAGGACCGCCCCGCGGTCGGAGCCCGCCCCCCGCAGCGCCCGAGCGGCTCGAGCCGATAAGGCTCGCCGGGGCGAGTTCTTTCCGCCAGGCGAAAGGAAGTCGCCCGGCTAGGCGCGCGCCCGAAGAAGAGCGCGAATCGTCTTTGCGACCCCGGCAGCGGTGTCGGTGACCTGTCGCCAGGTAAAGCGAACGACCTCGTAGCCGAGCACGGCAAGTCGTGCGTCACGGGCGCGATCCTCCTCGAACGCGGACCGTGTCCGATGGGACTCCCAGCCGTCGACCTCGACGATGAGGGCCTGATCGCGCCAGAGGAAGTCCACGACGGTCCGCTTGATCGTGACGTTTACTTCCGGCTGGGGAAGGCGATGGCGCCGACAGAGGGAGAGCATCCTGGCCTCGAGCTCCGACCGCGCTCCGTCACCCCTCCTTTGATTGCCAAATGGGTAGGCGCCGGAATTCCGCTTCCCTCAGGGCGGACGCAAACCGGGCTGGGGAAAGGAGGGGACGAAGGTCGGCAAGGGTCCGTGCCGGCGTGGTCACCGGGATGGACTTGCAGCGCGTGCAATCCGAGGGCGGCAGGCTCTTGGGCCGATGCACACGAATCCCTCTGCGCGGAGCCCGACCTGCCCGCCCCGGAACGCTGACGTCGACCGTTACGACAGATGAACTGCCGCGAGGTGCGATTCCCCACAGAGCCGCGGCGCTGAGATGGCTCAGTACCGCGCCGCCACCGCAGGCAAGCACGGCCGCCATCCATCTCCCTTCGTTGCTGAGCGAGGGGTGACCAACGGCGTAAACACCGCGATGAATGCGGTGAAGGCGTCCACGGTGCATGCGGGTGATGGCGGCCGGGGAGAACCCGACGGTTTGGAGCTGGGCGGCCGAGACGACGCCATGCTGGTTGGCCGCGATGTCCGCGAGCAGCGCGTCCCGGCGCGTCGGGGCGACTTCTTTCCGCACAGCGAAAGAAAGTCGCCCGCACGCCCGATCTCTCCCCCTTCAGTGCCTGGTTTGGGTGCCAGGGCTCGATTCCGTGTACGTTTCCGCGCCGGTGGCTACGGAACGCACACTCATACTCGTCAAACCCGACGCGTTCGAGCGCGGCCTGACCGGCGAGGTCATCGCCCGCTTCGAGCGCAAGGGGCTTCACCTCGTCGCGCTGAAGCTGATGCAGGCCGACGAGGAGATCGCGAACGTCCATTACGAGGAGCACACCGACAAGCCGTTCTTCGGCGAGCTCGTCGAGTTCATCACCCGCAGCGAGCTGGTGGCGATGGTCCTCGAGGGGCCGAACGCCGTGAAGGCCGCCCGCCAGGTGATCGGAGCGACCGACCCGCTTGAGGCCGACGCCGGATCGATCCGCGGCCAGTTCGGCACCGAGGTCACCTTCAATCTCGTCCACGGCTCGGACTCGCCGGAATCGGCCCAGCGCGAGATCGGGATCTGGTTCCCAGAGCTGTAGGGGCCACCAGGCCGCTGTACTTCGGAGCGGCGGCGAAGCCGCCTGGATGCGAGGGCGCGCGGCAGCGCGACCCGTGTGATGGACTGGGCGGCCGCTCGTGGCCCCAACCCGGATAATCCTCGCTTCGAAGTCGCCGCAGCGCCGTGCGTTGCTGAAGGAGCTCGGCGTGGAGTTTCGGGCGATCGCCTCGGAGGTCGAGGAGACCAGCGAGGGGGAGCCTCGAGAGGTCGTGCTCGCCAACGCCCTCGCCAAGGGGCGGGCTGTCGCGGCGCGTCGGCGCCAGGGCACCCTCGTGATCGCCGGCGACACCGAGGTCGTGGTCGATGGCCGCGTCGTCGGCCAGCCCTCCTTCGAAGGAGAGGCGCGCTGGTGCCTGGAGACGCTCTCCGGCCGCACCCACGAGGTGCTGGGGGCGCTGGCGCTGATCGGACCCGATCGAGTGGACGGCGAGCCCACGGTCCGGACCGGGGTCGAGTCAAGCCGCGTCACCTTCGGAGAGCTCGGTCCCGAGCTGATCGACCGCTACCTCGCCAGCGGGGAGTGGCGCGGCCGGGCCGGAGGCTATGCGGTGCAGGGCCTCGGGTCGGCGCTGGTCGATGGGATCGAGGGCGACGTCTCCAACGTGATCGGCCTGCCGGTCCGGCTGCTGCTGCGGCTCGCTCCTGAGCTGGCGCCGATCTAGGTGTTTTAGGGCCAGCCGCTAGGCTGGGCTCGATTGCCCAACCTCGGCACTTCCAATGAGCCTCATATCGTCGATATCTCCCGCCCGCGACATGGCCGTCGACCTCGGGACAGCGAATACGCTGGTCTACGTCCGCGGCCGCGGCATCGTGCTCTCGGAGCCCTCGGTGGTGGCGGTCGACGTCGGCAGCGGTGAGGTCCACGCCGTCGGCGCGGAGGCCAAGCAGATGCTCGGCCGGACTCCCTCGACGATCAACGCCATGCGGCCCCTGAAGGACGGCGTGATCGCCGACTTCGAGGTCACCGAGTCGATGCTGCGCTACTTCATCAAGCGCGCCAACCACAACCGCTTCACCCATCCCCGGGTCGTCGTCTGCGTCCCCTCCGGCGTGACCGGAGTCGAGAAGCGGGCGGTGGAGGAGGCCTGTCTGGGCGCCGGCGCGCGCGAGGCGTACCTGATCGAGGAGCCGATGGCGGCCGCGATCGGCTCCGGGCTGCCGGTCAGCGAGCCGACCGGCAGCCTGATCGTCGACATCGGCGGCGGCACCACCGAGGTCGCCGTGATCTCCCTGGGCGACATCGTGGTCTCACAGTCCATCCGCGTCGGCGGCGACGAGATGGACGAGGCGATCGTCAACTTCTGCAAGCGCGAGCACCAGCTGCTGATCGGCCACCAGACGGCCGAGGACCTCAAGCACGAGGCGGGCTCGGCGGCGCCCCTCAGCCAGGAGGTCGATATCGAGATCCGTGGCCGGGACCTCGGCTCGGGCCTACCCCGAGCGGTGAAGCTGAACTCCGCGGACGTCCGCAAGGCGCTCGACGAGCCCATCGCCCAGATCATCGCCGCGGTTCGCGACACGCTCGACCGGACGCCGCCCGAGCTCGCGGGCGATCTGATGGAGCGGGGGATGACCCTGGCCGGTGGTGGCGCGCTGCTCCAGGGCTTCGCGGACCGGATGAGCGAGGAGTGCCAGGTGCCGGCCACGCTCGCCGAGTCCCCACTCACTTGTGTAGCGACCGGGTCCGGTCAGGCCCTCGAGGAGTTCGAGGCGATCAAGCGAGCGCTGAAGAACTCGAGGGTTCGGAGGCGGTTCTAGAGGGCCGCCTGACGAGAAGACGCGGCCATGTACCTCCTGCAGCGTCCCGAAGACATCCCGCCGCGGCTGAGCAATCGCCTCAACGTCCGCATAGCCGTCCTGACCGCCGTGGTGGTCGCGGCCGTGGCCATGGTGCTGCTGCGGCTCTGGTCGCTCCAGGTCCTCGATGGCGCGCACTACCGCGCACTCGCCCGAGATCACGGTGTGCTCGCCGTGCGCGTCCATCCGCCGCGCGGGGAGATCCTCGACCGGAACGGCAGGGTCCTGGTCGACAACCGGACGGTGATGAGCCTCGAGATGCGCCCCTCCGACCTGCCAAGCGACCCGGGAGAGCGGCGGGCTGAGCTCCGCCATCTCGGCAGCCTCCTAGGCCTGTCTACGGGCGCGATTCGCCGAAAGGTCCGCGAGACGCCGCAGTACGCGGGGTATCCGGTCGTGCTCCGCCAGGGCGTCGATCGGCGGCTGCTCTTCTACCTGCTCGAGAACCAGGATCGCTTCCCCGGGGTCACGGTCGAGCGCACCTACGTCCGGGACTACAAGGACGGGTCGCTGGCCGCGCACGTGCTCGGGCTCGTCGGCCAGGTCACCCCCCATCAGCTCGCCAGGCCGGCCTACCGGACCCTGCGGCCAGGCGACGTCATCGGACAGGCGGGCGTCGAGTACACCTACGACAGGTTCCTGCGGGGGACCGCCGGGAGCCAGCGGATCCAGGTCGATGCGCTCGGCCGGCCGAGGGGGCAGCTGGGCAGCAGCCCGGCCCGCGCGGGCGACAACCTCCGGCTGACGCTGGACTCCGGCCTGCAGGCCGTCGGCGAGGCGGCCCTCCGTGCCAAGGGGCTGCCGAGTGCCTTCGTGGCGATGAACGTCCGCACCGGCGCGATCGTCGCGATGGGTTCGTATCCCACCTATGACCCGTCCTTCTACACGCAGCCTCACACCAAGGCCCAGTACGACGCGTTCGGGAACCGCGCCGGCGATCCACTCGTCGACCGCGCCGATCAGGGCGGTTACCCGACGGGCTCGGCGTTCAAGCCGATCACGGCGACCGCCGCGCTCGAGGACCACCTGATCTCGCCAGGCACGATCTTCGACGACACCGGTTCGCTGGACATCGGCGGAATCACGCTCCACAACGCGGGGGGTGCCGCCAACGGGCCGGTCGACATGAGCACCGCCCTGAAGGTCTCCTCCGACGTCTACTTCTACAACCTGGGCCTGCACGCGACGGCGAGCGGCAACGGCGGCCAGATCCAGGACTGGGCGTTCAGGTACGGGCTTGGACGGAAGCCGGCGATCGACATCCCGGACGCCACCTCCGGCCTGATCCCGACGCCGGCCTGGCGCAACCGCGTCTATCGCAGCCACAAGAACCCGTTCATCGACCGGCCCTGGACCCAGGGCGACAACGTCAACCTGGCGGTCGGTCAGGGCGACGTCCAGGTCACGCCCCTGCAGCTTGCCCGGGCGTACGCGGCGCTGGCCAACGACGGCACCCTCGTCACGCCGCACGTCGGCGGGCGGATCGTCGACATCCACGGGCGGACGGTCCGGCGGATCCAGCCGGCGCCGCGTCGTCACCTGCACATCTCGGATCAGACCCGCAACGTGATCCTCGGCGGCATGCACCGGGCCGCCGACGAGGCGGGCGGCACCTCCTATGCGGTGATGGGCAGCTTCCCCATTCCGGTCGCCGGCAAGACGGGCACGGCGCAGCGTGACGGCCAGCAGGACCAGTCCTGGTACGGCGTGATCGCTCCCTACGACAACCCGCAGATCGTCGTCACCGTGACAGTCGAGAGGGGCGGTTTCGGAGTCGAATCGGCGGCGCCGATCGCCCGCGCCATCCTCGAGCGCTACTTCAACCTCAACGGGGGCTCGGCTGGCAGCGTCAACACAGCCGCCGCCAGAGCCGCGGGGCCTGGCTGATGGAGGCGGTGAAGCCCTCACTCACCATCGCGCCGCGCCGCTCGCGGGCCATCGAATGGCTCAATCTGCGCCGCATGGACGGCGTCCTGCTCGGGGCGGCCGTCGGGCTGATCGCCTTCAGCGTCTTCACCCTCGCGACCTCCACCCGCAGCGAGATCGCCGGGCGGCCGCTGTTCTTCGTCGAGCGCCAGGCCCTCTATGCCGCTGCCGGGATCGCGCTGATGATCGCCCTCAGCCGCATCGATTACACGCGCCTCCGGGACCTGCGGTTGACGATCTACGCGGCGATGGTCGGGTCGATCGCCCTGGTGCTGCTCGTGGGGACGGCGGTGCGCGGCTCGAACCGCTGGATAGACCTGCCCTTCTTCCAGTTCGAGCCGTCCGAGCTCGCCAAGGTACTGCTCTGCGTCTCGCTCGCCGCTTTCGTCTACGAGCGAGTCCGGCGGCCGTTCGGCCTTCGCGAGACCGTCGGGTTGCTGGCGCTCGGCCTGGCGCCGGCGGGGCTGGTCTTCCTCCAGCCGGACCTCGGGACCGGAATCGTGCTCGTCGCCATCGTGCTCGCCGTCCTGTTCGTCGCCGGCATCCCCTGGCAGCACTTCGCCGTGATCGGGGCGGCCGTCGTCCTGATCGGCGCCGGCGCCTACGCCGCCGGGTCGGCCGCCGGCGTCCACCTCCTCCACGGCTACCAGCAGGACCGGCTCACCGCCTTCCTGCATCCGAGCGACGACCCGAGCGACGCGAGCTACCAGGTGAACCAGGCCGTGATCGCCGTCGGCTCCGGGGAGGAGGTCGGGCGCGGGAACGATGCCACCCAAACAGAGCTGCTCTTCCTGCCCGAGCGCCACACCGACTTCATCTACGCCGTCATCGGCGAGCGCTTCGGCTTCCTGGGCGCGGCCTTCGTCGTCTTCCTCTACGCCGTGTTGTTCTGGCGCGCGATCCGGGTGATGCGGCTCTCCCGGAGCTTCTACGGCTCGATGATCGCCGGAGGGGTGGTGGCGATGCTGGCCTTCCAGGTGATCATCAACATCGGGATGAACCTCGGCCTGATGCCCGTCACCGGGATCACGCTTCCCCTGATGAGCTATGGGGGCTCTTCCGTGCTGGGCACCTTCCTGGCGCTCGGGATCCTGCAGAGCATCCATGCCCAGGCACGGGATTGAGGCGAGGGGGAACTCTTTCAGTGCCGTTGAAGCTAGACGCTACGCTCGCCGCGTCCAGAAATGCACGGCTTCGCCACAAAACGGGTTGCTCTTCGGCTGCGCCTCAGAGCACCCTCGAATAACAGGAAGACATGTACCGCAAGCAGGTGCGCCGTCGACGGGCGGTGCTGTTGCTGCTCGTCGCCGCCTCACTGACACTGCTCAGCCTCTACTACCGCGAGGGCAACGCGGGGCCGCTGCATGGCGCGGAGAACGTGGTCTCGACCATCTTCTCCCCGATCTCCAGTGTGACCGACCGCGCGCTCAAGCCGGTCCGCGACACCGTCAACTGGTTCCATGAGACCTTCGACGCGCGCGGCGACAAGGCAAGGCTGCAGGACCAGGTGGCGACCCTGCGCGACCAGCTCGCGCGGAACCAGACCCAGCAGGCCGAGGCCAAGGAGCTCTCGGCGCTGAACGAGCTGACCAGCGGGGGCATCGTGCCGGACGGCACGACGCCGGTGACCGCCCGGGTGGTTGGGCGCTCGCCGACGGTCTGGTACTCGACCGTGACCATCGACAGCGGCTCCAGTGACGGCGTGCGAGTGGACGACCCGGTGGTCGCCGCCCAGGGCCTGGCCGGGAAGATCACGCAGACGACCCCGAACACGGCCCAGGTGACGCTGATCACCGACGCCGACAGCGCCGTGACGGCGCGCGTGCAGCCGAGCGGCGCGACCGGCGTCGTCGAGCCCAACGTCGGCAACCCCAACGACCTTCAGCTCGACTTCCTGGAGCGCGGATCCCAGATCGCCGAGGGGCAGATGGTCGTCACCGCCGGCTTCTCGACCGGCGACCTCGGGTCGATCTTCCCGCCGGGCATCCCGATCGGCAAGATCACGCGGGCGACCGTCGAGGAGCAGCAGGCCTACCAGCGAGTGCATCTCTCACCGTTCGCCGACCTGCGCGACATGGACTTCGTCAAGGTCCTGACCACTCACGCCGGGGGCGGCTCGAAGTGATCCTGACGCCCGGCATCATCGTCCGGCTCGCCGCCCTCTGCGCCTTCGCCGCGATCGCCCAGGTCGTCTGCTTCTCGAAGATGGATGTTTTCGGCTCGAGCCCGGACGTGGCCCTGCTGGTCGTCTTCTCCATAGGTGTGCTCGGCGGGAGCCTCACCGGGGCGGTCGTGGGATTCTCGATGGGCCTGCTGATCGACTGCCTGCTGCTGCAGACGCTCGGCGGCTTTGCTCTCACCCTGCTCTCGGTGGGCTACGTGGCCGGCCGCTACCGGGAGACGGTCGGGCGCCCGACCCGCGGCGCGGTCGCGCTGCTCGGCGGGGCGCTGACCCTGCTCGGCGCGCTGGTGATCGCGGGGATCCAGATCGGCACCGGAATCGACGCCAACGTCAGCGTTCTTGTCCTGCGTGATGCGGTGATCAAGAGCCTGATCGGGGCGGCTCTCGCGATTCCCGTCCTACTTCTCGTCAGACTGGTGGTGCGCTCCGCGCTCGTCGACGAGCGACGAGGGGCCAGGCGCACTACCGCGCCGCGGCCTGTGGAGCCGTAGCCGAGATGTATCTGCGCACACCCGAATCAGAGCCGGAGCGGCGGACCTCCCCGCTGGCCCTGCGGATCTCGATCCTGACCGGCCTCGCAATCGCGATCTTCTCGGTGCTCTTCCTACGGCTCTGGTACGTCCAGATCCTCTCGGGCGACAAGTACCGGACTCAGGCCAACGACAACCGCATCCGCGAGATCCGCGTCCAGGCCCCTCGAGGCGACATCCTCGACCGCAACGGGAAGGTGATGGTCGCGAATCGCACCGAGCTCGCGGTGGAGGTGAGCCCACAGGATCTTCCGGATCCTGGGCCGGCACGCGCGAGGGAGCTGCATCAGCTCTCCAGTGTCACCGGGATGTCGATGACCGAGATCCGCAAGGCCCTCCAGAACCCCGAGCCGGCCGCGCCCGGCGGGCCCCTGATCCTGAAGAAGGGCCTCGGGGTCGACAAGGTCTACTACCTGCGCGAGAACCAATCGAGCTTCCCGGGGGTGAGCGTCGAGCGTGTCTTCACCCGCGAGTACAAGGACGGCGATGTCGGCGCGCATCTGTTCGGCAACGTCGGAGAGGTGACCGCCGAGCAGCTCAAGGAGCCCCGGTACGCCGGCCTTCACCAGGGTGACACCGTCGGCCAATCGGGCATCGAGTACGAGTACGACCGGTTCCTCAGGGGCAAGCCGGGAACCGACCGCGTCCAGGTGGACGCGCTCGGACGCCCGACCGAGCAGCTGCGCAACAGGCCGGCCCAGGCCGGCGACGATGTGCGGCTGACTGTCGACGAGGGCCTGCAGAGCTACGCGGAGGGGGCGCTCGACTCGTTCGGACTGCCGGGTGCGTTCGTGGCGATGAACGCCCACAACGGCGAGGTCCTGGCCATGGGCTCGTCCCCGACCTTCGATCCCTCGATCTTCACCCACCCGATCACGCAGAGCCAGTACCACGCGCTGACCTCGCGCAAGACCGATGCGCCCCTGGCCAACCGCGCGATCCAGGGTCTCTATCCGACGGGCTCCTCGTTCAAGCCGATCACCGCGACGGCCGCGCTGCAGAACCACCTGATCTCGCCGAACACGATCTTCAACGACACCGGCTCGCTCAGGATCGACAACAACCAGGTCCTGCACAACGCCGGGCATGCGATCAACGGCCCGGTCGACATGAGCGACGCGCTCAAGGTCTCCTCGGACATCTACTTCTACAACCTGGGCATGAAGGCCAAGGCATCGAAGGGCGGGGGGATGATCCAGGACTGGGCGCGGCAGTACGGGCTGGGGGAGAGGACCGGGATCGACCTGCCGGCCGAGGTCGACGGGCTGATCCCGAATCCCGCCTGGCGAAACCGCCTCTATCACGAGCACCTCACCGACCGTCCCTGGACGGTCGGTGACAACATCAACCTCGCGGTCGGCCAGGGCGACCTGGAGGCCGATCCACTCCAGATGGCCGTCGCCTACGCGGCGCTCGGCAACGGCGGCACGGTCGTGACGCCGCATCTGGGGGACGACGTGGAGAGCGCCACGGGCCGGGTGATCGAGGAGATCCGCCCCGCGTCGCGGCGTCACCTCGACATCTCGCCGACGACCCGGGACACGATCATGACCGGGCTGACCCGCGCCGCCATGGAGCCCGGCGGGACGTCGTATCCCGTCTTCGGTCATTTCCCGTTCGCGGTCGCGGGCAAGACCGGTACGGCGCAGCGCCCGAACCAGCCCGACCAGTCCTGGTACGTCGTCCTGGCGCCGGCGAAGAACCCGCAGATCGTGGTCGCGGCGACGCTGGAGCGCGGCGGATTCGGCGCCGACACCGCCGCCCCGGTGGCCGCCCGCATCCTCGAGCACTACTTCAAGCTGCCGATCACGCCCGCGGCCTCATCGACCACGGCCGGAGGGGGGGCGCAGGAGTGATACCGGCAGGATCCCACTGGACCTCTACCCTCGGATAGCAATGGAAGCAGCACCACTCACACTCCGGCCGACACGCTCGCGAATCGGCGAGCGGCTCGGCATCGCGCACTTCGACGGCGTCCTGTTCGGCGCCGCCGTGGCGTTGATCGCGTTCAGTTGCTTTACCCTCGCGGTGGCGACGCCCAACGACGTGCCCGGCCAGCCGCTCTTCTTCGCCATGCGGCAGGGGATCTACGCACTGATCGGCGTCGCCCTCATGTTCGCCGTAGCCAAGATCGATTACTCGCGCTTCCGGGAGATCCGGGTGGGCATCTACTCGCTGATGATCGGCTCGATCTGCCTCGTGCTCCTCTTCGGAGCCGCGGCGCGCGGCTCGCGCCGCTGGATCGAGCTTCCCTACTTCCGCTTCCAGCCCTCGGAGCTGGCCAAATTGCTGCTCGTCGTCGCCCTCGCGGCGTTCGTGATCGAGCGCACCCGCCGCGGCACCCCCGCGCGCCAGACCCTCCGCATCCTGGCGCTCGGCCTCGCCCCGGCCGGACTCGTCTTCCTGCAACCCGACCTCGGCACGGGAATCGTGCTCGTGGTCATCACACTCACAATTCTTTTCCTCGCCGGGATACCGTGGCCGCACTTCGCGGTCATCGGTGGCGTGGCGGCATTGGCCGTCAGCTTCGTCCTCGTCATCGCCCCGGCCACCGGCCTGCCGAGCCCGCTTCACGGCTACCAGCAGGACCGGTTGACAGCATTTCTACATCCCAGCAATGACCCAAGCGACGCGAGCTATCAGGTCAATCAGAGCGTTACCGCCATCGGATCCGGTGAGAAGACCGGCCGCGGCGACAACGCCACTCAGACCGAGCTCCTGTTCCTTCCCGAGCGGCATACGGACTTCGTGTTCGCCGTGATCGGGGAGCGCTTCGGCTTCCTGGGAGCCGCATTCGTACTGTCCCTATACGCCCTGCTTATCTGGAGAATGCTGCGCATTCCGACGCTCTCCAAGAACTTGTACGGGACCCTGATCGCCGGCGGCATCGCCGCCATGCTCATGTTCCAGATCCTGGTCAACGTGGGCATGACCCTCGGCGTCATGCCGGTAACCGGCATCACCCTGCCCCTCATGTCTTACGGGGGATCCTCGGTGCTCGCCACCTTCCTGGCGATCGGGCTCCTGCAGAGCATCCATGCACAAGCGCGGCTCAGCTCCAGCACACGCAGCAGGGCGCCTATCCCACTGTTGCGCTGAGCCACCTAGAGCACACCCACACCAACACCCGTGTACCCGGATCCGCCCACGGCGGTCCCGCGTACCTGTGGGCTGTGCCGCTCGCGCAGAAGAAAGGAAACTCATGAAGAAGAACATCCTCGTCAGCGTCGATCGCGGTGAGACCCGCGTCGCCGTCCTCGAGGCGAAGGGCAGCCCCATTGAGGGCAAGCGCCGCAAGAAGGCTGCCCCAACCAACGAATGGAAGGTGGCCGAGCTCTACGTAGAGCGCCGCGGCCGCCGCTCGATCGTCGCCAACATCTACAAGGGCAAGGTCGACAACGTCCTGCCCGGGATGGAGGCGGCGTTCGTCGACATCGGCCTGGAGCGAAACGGCTTCCTCCACGTCGACGAGATCGTCCTCCCCGACGGCAAGGCCGTCCCCAAGCGGGGTCGCGGCCGGGGCCGCCGGATCGACGAGCTCATCAAGCCCGGCCAGGAGATCATCGTCCAGGTCGTCAAGGACCCCCTGAAGACCAAGGGCGCGAGGCTCTCGATGCAGCTCTCGATCGCCGGCCGCTACCTGGTCTACATGCCGCAGGGCGGCGGCATCGGCGTCTCGAAGCGCCTGCCAGACGGGGAGCGGACCCGCCTTCGCAAGCTGATCGACAAGGTGGACATCGGCAAGGGAGGCGCGATCGTCCGGACCGCCGCGCAGGGCGCCAAGAAGGAGGACTTCGTCCGCGAGATCGCCTATCTGCATCGCCTCAACGAGGTGGTCCAGGAGCGAGCCGAGAAGGCCGAGGTCGGCCAGATGGTCTTCCAGGAGGCCGACCTCTCGATCCGCGTCGTCCGCGACGTGCTGGTCGAGGAATTCGAGGGAGCGATCATCGACGACCCCAAACAGCACGACCGGGTCACCAAGTTCCTGCAGCGGACCGCTCCCGAGCTGGCCGACCGCGTCGAGCTCTATGAGGGCAAGCCGCCTCTGCTCGAGAAGTGGGACGTCGAGAAGGCGTTCGACTCCGTCCTCTCCCGCCGCGTCGACCTCCCCTCGGGCGGCTACCTGATGATCGACTACGCAGAGGCCCTGACGGTGATCGACATCAACACCGGCAGCTTCACCGGCAAGGGCAAGGGCCGGCTCGAGGACACGATCACCAAGGTGAACGTCGAGGCGGCCGAGGAGGTCGTGCGCCAGCTGCGGATGCGCGACATCGGCGGCATCATCGTCATCGACTTCATCGACATGGCGCGGGCTCGCAACCGCGACCAGGTCCTGAAGACGCTCCGCAACGCTCTCGACGAGGACCGGACCAAGACCTACGTGGTCGAGGTCTCGCCGCTCGGCCTGGTCGAGATGACCCGGCAGAACGTCACGGACGGCGTGCGGGAGATCCTCACCAAGCGTTGCCCGACGTGTGACGGCGAGGGCGTGGTCAATTCCGAGGAGACCGTGGCGATCTCGATCGTCCGCAAGCTCCAGGAGCTGGTCGAGGAGCAGCCCGAGCCGGAGGCGTACCTGATCCGGGTCAACCCGCGGGTGGCCGCGGAGCTGCTCTCGGCGGATTCGGGTCTCACTGACCTCGAGGAGGAGACCGGCAAGCGCTTCCACTTCGAGGGTGGCGATGCGCTGCCGCTCGACACCTTCCACGCCGTCGAGACAGGCGGCCGGGAGGAGATCGAGCAGCGGGCCCTGCCGTTCCAGGTAGGTGAGGAGGTCCTCGTCTCGATCGAGGAACCGCACATGTACAACGTCGACGACGCGGTGGCGCGGGTCGACTCCTACATCGTCAGCGTCACCGGCGCCGGCCCTTACGTGGGCGAGCAGCGGATGGTGCGGATCGAGAGCGTCGGGCGCTCCGCCGCCGCCGCCGTCCTGCTGGACAGCGAGGGAAATGTGGTGCAGGCGGGTGCCAATGGCGACGGCGGCGAGAAGCTAGAATCTCGCGGTTCCCGAGGGCGAGGACGTCGCGGAAGCAGGGGCGGAAGGCGACGGTCTCGCGCGGGCAGCAAGGACTAAACCATGAGCTACGCAGTGATCGAGACAGGCGGCAAGCAGTACCGCGTCGAGAAGGGCTCGACCCTCCTCGTGGATCGCCTGTCCGCGAAGGAGGGCGAGAAGGTCGACCTGCGCCCGGTCGCCTTCCGCGACAAGGAGATGGTGCTCGGCAAGGACCTCGAGAAGGTCAAGGTCGAGGCCAAGGTGGCCGGCCATGAGCGCGGGCCGAAGCTCCGGGTCTTCAAGTACCGCCCGAAGAAGGGCTATCGCAAGCGCGCCGGGCACCGCTCCGAGCTGACCCGGCTCGAGATCACCGACGTGAAGATGCTCTCCCGGAAACCGGCGGCGAGCAAGCCCGCAAAGGAGGAAGCCGCAGATGGCTCATAAGAAGGGACTCGGATCGAGCCGGAACGGCCGCGACTCCAACCCCAAGTACCTGGGCGTCAAGGTGTTCGCCGGCCAGGCCGTGAACGGCGGCGAGATCATCGTGCGCCAGCGCGGCACCCGGTTCCGCCCGGGTGACGGCGTGGGCCTCGGCCGCGACCACTCGATCTACGCGAAGCGTCCCGGCGTCGTCCGGTTCAGCACCGGCCGCCGCGGCCGCACGATCTCCGTCATCGACTCCAAGTAGGCGCTGGGCACGCTTCTGGGACCGGTGCCGGTCCCGGCGTAGATCCAGGGAAAAACCCTGTTGGTGGGCGGCGCGGACCGTGTTAGGTTGGCGCCGTGATGCGCCAACCCGGACGGTTGGCGGCGCTCCTCGTCTCGTTCGCGTCCGCCTCGCTCCTGCTCACGGCAAGTGCCGGGGCCGCCACGTCCCCTGAGCAGGAGGAGCTTGTGGCGGCCTACGCACCCCATCTGATGCTCCGCGAGCAGACGGCCGACGACAACTGCAACACCAGGGAGGAGCAGTACAGCCCGCCCACAACGGTGGACACCGTGCTCGGAAACCCGACCGTGAAGCTCGTTCACTTCGTCGGCGGCAAGGACGTTCCGATCACGAAAGCACCCACGGCGGCTGATGTCGCCGGTCTTGGCGACGACTACTACCTCGACCTGCCGGGGGATCCCCTCGACGTTCAGTGCCCGAAAGTGGGCAGCTACGCGACGGACTTCAAGGAACTGAGGGCTGAGGGCAAGGCGCCCGCGATCACCTACGCGCACATCGCCACCGAGCCGGGCTACTCGGGCCTGGTCGTCCAGTACTGGTTCTTCTACTACTTCAACCAGTTCAACGATGTCCACGAGGGCGACTGGGAGGGGATGCAGATCTCGTTCGACGCGGACACGCCCGCGGAGGCCCTGGCGCAGGGCCCCTCCCAGATCGCCCTTTTCCAGCACGCGGGCGGCGAACGCGCCGATTGGGACGACACCAAGGTGCAGAAGGACGGGACGCACCCGATCGTCTACCCGGCCGCCGGGTCGCACGCCACCTTCTACGACAACGCGATCTACATCCAGAACGGGTCGCACGGCTCGGGCGTCGGCTGCGACAACACCTCGGAGCCCCATGTTCAGTCCAATCCGCGGCCGGTGCTCATTCCCACCGCCGCGGCGCCGGGCAGCGAGTTCCAGTGGCTCAGCTTCCTTGGTCACTGGGGGCAGCGCGAGAAGGGGTTCAACAACGGGCCACAAGGGCCCACCACCAAGAAGCAATGGCTGCGGCCGTTCACCTGGATGGACGGGATCCGCCAGGACAGCCCGCGCCTGCCGGGCGGCGCGATCCTCGGGCCGGCATCCTCCACGGCCTTCTGCGGCGCGATCGAGGGGGTCTCGGAGTTCATCAATCTCGAGGCCAAGTCCACCCTGGGGGCAATCGGCCTGGGCCTGGCGCTGCTCCTCCTGATCGTCGTGCCCCCGCTGTTCACCCGCTGGCGCCCCGTGGATCTCTCGACCCTCAGGCACCCCTGGACCTTCGGGCAGCTGGTCCGCGGCGCACGCCAGCTCTATGGCCGCCACTGGCGGACCATGCTGCTCATCGCGCTGAGCGGGTTCCTGATCCTCGGAGCGATTCAGGGGCTCCAGTACCTGTTCACCCAGATCAACGGCAGCCAGGACTTCACCGTCGGGGCCAGCCCCGGCGGCGCGGAGTTCAAGTTCAACGGCTCGTTCGGCGGCATCGCCGACCCGATCGGCTTCGCGTTCGTCTCGGGCGCCGTGGTCGCCTTCATGCGCCAGCTCGATCAGGGCGGGGAGGCCGGTTTGCGGGCCTGTTTCCGCGCCATCTACGAGCGGATCTGGCGGGTGGTCGGCGGGCAGCTGCTCGCGACCATCCTGGTGCTCGCGATGATCTTCACGGTGATCGGCATCCCGTTCGGGATCTACTTCTACGTCGCCTGGCAGTTCGTCCAGCAGGAGATCCTCTTCAAGAACTGCTCGATCCGTGAGGCCCTCAAGGGGAGCCACGCCCGCGTGCGTGGGCACTGGTGGCGCACGGTTCTGGTCACCGGCTTCCTCTTCCTGCTCGGCGTGGTCACGGGTCCCGTTCTCGGCTTCTTCCTGATCTTCGCCAACCTCTCGGCGGTCCTGGTCAACCTGATCGGGTCGGTCGTGTTCGCCCTCCTCATCCCCTACATCGCCATCGGCCGGACGCTCCTCTACTTCGACCTCGGCGCCCGAGAGGCGGAGGCCGAGGCCACCGGCGAGCCGAAGCGCCGGCGCTTCAGGCCGACGCGGCCGCGGCCCGCCACCGGCACGAGCTAGCCCACCCCACTAACTTCGCGGGGTGCTCTTCGACCGAGCCACGATCTACGTCGAGGGCGGCCGCGGCGGCAGCGGTGTGGTCAGCTTTCGCCGTGAGGCGCACGTGCCCCGCGGCGGGCCCGACGGCGGCGACGGCGGCCGCGGCGGCGACGTCGTGCTGGTCTGCGACACCCAGCGGCGCGACCTCTCCTCGCTCGGCCGCAGCCGGCACTTCCGGGCCGGGCGCGGCGAGCACGGCAAGGGCAAGCGCCAGCACGGCGAGCGTGGCGAGAACCGCGTGATCCCGGTGCCGCCCGGGACGGTGGTGCACGGGCTCGACGGATCGGAGACCGAGTTGCTCGCCGACGGCCAGCGTGTGGTCGTCGCGCGGGGCGGCTCCGGCGGTCACGGCAACAAGCGCTTCGCCACCTCCACCCGGCAGGCGCCGCGCTTCGCGGAGCGCGGCCTGGAGGGCGAGTCCGGCGAGATCGAGCTGCGGCTCAAGCTGCTCGCCGACGTCGGGCTGGTCGGGTTGCCGAACGCCGGCAAGTCCTCCCTGCTCGCCCGGATGACCCGCGCCGATCCGAAGGTCGCCGGCTATCCATTCACCACCGTCGAGCCCAATCTCGGGACGATCGAGCTCGAGGACCGCCAGCTGGTGCTCGCCGACATTCCGGGGCTGATCGAGGGTGCCGCCGAGGGGGCGGGTCTCGGCCACGAGTTCCTCGCCCATCTGGAGCGCTGCCGCGTCTTGGTGCACCTGGTCGAGGCGGTGCCGGCGGAGGGGAATCCGGAGATCAATTACGAGACCGTTCGCGCTGAGCTCGCCGGCTATGGAGCGGGACTCGATCACCTGCCGGAGATCGTTGCGCTGTCCAAGATCGACCTGATCCCGGATGACGAGGCCCAGCGCCTGGTGGCCGACTGGGGCGAGCGGCGCGGGCCCCACGCCGCCGCCGTGCTCGGCATCTCGTCCGCGACGGGCGCGGGCCTCGACGAGCTGGCCCAGGCGATCTTCGCCGCGCTCCCGGAGGAGGCGCCCCTGGCGACCGCGAGCGACGGGGAATTCGAGGCCGAGCACCGCGTGTACCGGCCGGGAGAGGAGGAGGGCTTCGACGTCGTCGCGGAGGGCGACGGCCGGTTCCGCGTGGCGGGCCGGGGGATCGAGCTGCTGGTCGCGCGCCACGACCTGGAGAATCCGGAGGCCCTCGACTACCTCGAGGGCCGGCTGCGGGAGATCGGTGTGATCGCAGCCCTTCAGCGCGCGGGCTTCGAGCCCGGCGACGAGGTTGTCGTGGGGGAGCTCGAATTCGAGTTGGACCCGAAGTAAGGGAGGACGGCTTCGCCTCAAGAACGCGGCCACAAGCGGCCGCCCACCACAAGTCGCTTCGGGCTTCGCCCTGCGCTCCTGGATACAGCGGCCTGGTGGCCGCTTGGTCGCTACCTACACTTGCGCCGCCATGACCGTGGTCGCGAAACTCGGTTCGTCGATCGTCGCCGGAGATCAGGGCACGCTCCGCAGCGACGTGCTCGACCGCGTCTGCGCGCAGGTCGCCGAGCTGCACGCCGGAGGGGAGAACGTGGTGATGGTCACGTCGGGCGCGATCGCGCGCGGCATGCGGGTGATGGAGCTCCTGGCCCGCCCTTCGGCGATCGACGAGCTGCAGGCCGCTTCGGCCGTGGGACAGGGCAGTCTCTTCCGGGCCTACGAGGAGCGGCTCGCCAAGCGGGACGTTCGCGCCGCCCAGGTCCTGCTCACCGCTTCCGACCTCCAGCTGCGGACCCACTATCTGAACGCTCGTCAGACGCTCAGCCGCCTGCTCGACTGGCGGGTCGTCCCGGTGGTGAACGAGAACGACACCACGGCGACGGACGAGATCACCTTCGGCGACAACGACTTCCTGGCGGCCCAGGTCGCGATCATGCTCGAGGCGCGGCTGCTGGTGCTGCTCACCGATCAGACGGGGCTGTACACGAAGGACCCGCGGCGCCACGATGACGCCGAGCTCGTCTCGGAGGTCACCAGCGAGTCCCAGCTCGCCGGATACGAGATCGGCGAGCACACCTCGGCCTTCGGCCTGGGCGGGATGCGCAGCAAGGTGGCGGCGGCCGGGATGGCCGGCGCCTCAGGCATCGCCGCCGTGATCTGCGACGGCACGGACGAGGGCACGCTGCTGGCGGCCGCCGGGGGCGAGACCACCGGGACGCGCTTCACCCCGCATCCCGAACGGGCCTCCAGCTTCAAGCTCTGGCTCCGCTACGCCAAGCCGAGCCACGGCAAGCTGCGCGTAGACGACGGCGCCGCACGTGTCCTGCGGGAGAGGGGCAGCAGCCTGTTGCCGGTCGGCATCACCGAGGTCGAGGGCGAGTTCGACGCCGGCGACGCTGTCGACGTGACCACCGACGGGCAGACGATCGGCAAGGGGATCGTCAACTACTCGGCTGACGAGCTCCGCCGGATCAAGGGGATGCGGACGGACAAGGTTCGCGAATTGCTCCCGCACGCCTCCGAGGAGGCGGTGCACCGCGACTACTTCGTCTTGACGTAGGGAACTGGCCAGTCAGCCAGTAGAGTCCCGTATCGATGGGTCAAGGAGAGGAAGCGGGCACCGTCCTGAGCGACTCGCAGCAGGCGATCCTGACCGCGGTCTGCGACACGGTCGTTCCATCGCTGCCGCGGGACCGCGACCCGGAAGGGCTCTGGGCGCGGAAGGCGAGCGACATCGGCGTTGACGCCGGCGCCGCACAGCTGATCTCCGAGATCCCGGATCCCGAACTGCAGGGCGGGCTGCTGCAGCTGATCGATGCGCTCGGCGGGCAGGGCATCACCCGTGCCCCGTCGCAGGAGTCGAGGGAGCAGATCCTCCGCAACACCGCGCTCTCCGATCCACGAGCGGCCGCGGGAGTGGCCGCGCTGATCAACATGACCCTCTTCCTCCACTACGGGGCGCCCGACCCGCAGACCGGCCAGAACCCGAACTGGAAGACCTTCCGCTACCCGGGTCCGATCACGGCGCCGCCGGAGGTCGAGAAGCCGCTGCGCATCCATGAGCCGCAGGGACCCGAGGAGACCCTGGAGGCCGACGTCTGCATCGTCGGCTCCGGCTCGGGTGGCGCCGTGTGCGCGGCCGTCCTGGCGGCTCGCGGCCTGGATGTCGTCGTGCTCGAGGCCGCCGGCTACTACAACGAATCCGACTTCACCCAGCTCGAGCTGCCCGCCTACCAGCAGATGTTCTGGCGCGGCGGGCCGAACCCGACCGCCGACGGCAACGTCAGCCTGGTCGCAGGCACCACGCTGGGCGGCGGCACCACCATCAACTGGACCAACTGCCTGCGCACCCGTCCGTGGGTCCGGGAGCAGTGGGCTGAGCACGGCCTGGACGGCGTCGACGGTGCCGAGTTCGACCGCCACCTGGACGCCGTCTGGGAGCGGGTCACCGCCAACGACGGCTGCAGCGATCTGAACGGCACGCAGCAGCGGCTTCGCGAGGGCACGGAGGCGCTCGGCTGGAGCTTCGAGACGATCGTTCGCAACACCGATCCCGGGAAGTACACGCCGGAGCAGGCGGGCTATCTCGGCTTCGGCGATCAGTCGGGCAGCAAGCGGAGTGCGGATCGCACCTGGCTGGCCGATGCGCAGGATCACGGCGCCCGCTTTTTGACCTTCACCCGCGCCACGCGAGTGCTGACCGAGGGCGGCCGGGCGAGCGGCGTCGAGGCGGTCTGGCAGACGCCGGAGGGCCGCGGTGCGCAGGTGACCGTCAAGGCGCCTCGCGTGGTGGTGGCGTGCGGCTCGCTGGAGTCGCCGGCGCTGCTGCTCCGGTCCGGCATCGGCGGGCCCGCCGCCGGGCAGAACCTCCGGCTGCATCCATCGAGCGTGGTCGGCGCCGCTTACGGCACGGACCAGGAGGCGTGGTGGGGGCCGCCCCAGGCCGGGCTCTGCGACGAGTTCGCCGACACCGGCGAGGGGTATGGCTTCCTGATCGAGACGGCCCAGTACGCGCCCGGCCTGATCGGCTCCGCGACTCCGTGGATCTCCGGCGTCGACCACAAGCAGCGGATGGAGGAGTTCCGGTTCACCGGCACGTTCATCTCGCTGACCCGCGACCGCGGCGCCGGTTCGGTCGGCGTCGACGCGAACGGCGAGGCCGTTCCGCTCTACTCCGTCACCGATCCGCTCGACCTCGAGAACCTGAAGAAGGGGATCGAGGTCCAGGTTCGGCTTCACGAGGCAGCTGGTGCCCATCAGATCGGGCCGCTCGCGGAGGGTGCGCCGACCTGGCGCCGCGGCGACGATCTCGAGGCGTTCATCGCCGGCGTCCAGCGCATCCCCTTCAGGGCCGGCGGCCACAAGCTCTTCAGCGCCCACCAGATGGGCACCTGCCGGATGGGTCAGGACCCGCAGACGTCGGTCGCCGGGCCCTTCGGCGAGCTGCATGAGACGAAGGGCGTCTGGATCGGGGACGGCAGCGCGTTCCCGACCTCGTCGGGGACCAACCCGATGATTTCGATCATGTCGCTGGCGCACCGGACGGCGGAGGCGATCGCCGACGAGGCGGGCGCGTCTGGTGAGGCGAAGCAGACCGAAGCCGCACAGCCGGCCTGAGCAACTTCGAAACAGGAGGAATCAACTTGGCTACCGAGACCGCTGCTCCCGCCCAGGTCGGGCATCCCACCGACGAGATCGTCCGCGACCGCCTCTACATCGGCGGCGAGTGGGTGGAGCCGTCGGGAGACGGCACGATCGAGGTGATCGACTCGACCACCGAGCAGGTGATCGGGCGGATCCCCGAGGGGACCCCCGAGGACGTCGATCGCGCGGTGGCGGCGGCGCGCGCAGGCTTCGAGGCTTGGCGGCAGGTCCCGGTCGAGCAAAGGGTCGACGCCTGCACGGCGATCAGCGCGGCGCTCGCCGAGCGCGCGGATGAGATTGCGGCCCTGGTGGCCGCCGAGGTCGGAATGCCGCTGCCGCTGGCGCGGCAGATCCAGGCCGGTCTGCCGGCGATGGACTTCGGCTCGATGGCCCAGGTCGCGTCGGAAGTCGCCTGGGAGGAGCAGATCGGAAACTCGCTGATCGTGCGCGAGCCGGTGGGCGTGGTCGGTTGCATCACACCGTGGAACTACCCGCTCCACCAGATCTGCGCCAAGGTGGGCCCGGCCCTGACCGCGGGCTGCTCCGTGGTGGTGAAGCCGAGCGAGGTGACGCCGCTCACCTCGTTCATCCTCGCCGAGATCATCGACTCGCTCGACCTGCCGGCCGGGGTCTTCAACCTGGTGACCGGCTTCGGCCCGGTCGTGGGCGAGGCGATCGCGGCAAGCGACGACGTGGACATGGTCTCCTTCACGGGCTCCACTCGCGCCGGCCGGCGGGTCTCGGAGGTCGCCTCGCAGACCGTCAAGCGGGTCGCGCTCGAGCTCGGCGGCAAGTCGGCGAACGTGATCCTCGACGACGCGGACCTGAAGGCCGCCGTGGGCTACGGGGTCTCCAACTGCTACCTCAACTCCGGCCAGACCTGCAGCGCGCACACGCGGATGCTGGTCCCGCGCGAGAAGCTGGCCGAGGCCGAGCAGATCGCGGCCGCGGCCGCCGAGAAGGCGAAGCCCGGCGATCCCTTCGAGGCCGGCACCCGGATCGGGCCGCTGGTCTCCGAGGCGCAGCAGGAGCGCGTGCGGAGCTTCATCGAGAAGGGCCAGGAGGAGGGCGCCAAGCTCGTCAGCGGCGGCGTCGAGCCGCCCGAGGGCCTGGATACCGGGTACTTCGTGCGACCGACCGTCTTCTCGGACGTGAAGCCGGACATGACCATCGCCCAGGAGGAGATCTTCGGGCCGGTGCTCTCGATCATTCCCTACGAGGACGAGGACGAGGCGGCTGAGATCGCCAACTCGACCATCTACGGGCTGGATGGAGGCGTCTGGTCGGCCGACCCCGAGCGCGCCAAGGCATTCGCGCGGCGGATGCGCACGGGCCAGGTGCAGATCAACGGCGCCACCTTCAACCCGCTGGCGCCCTTCGGCGGCTTCAAGCAGTCGGGCAGCGGCCGTGAGTACGGCCGCTTTGGTCTCGAGGAGTTCCTCGAGACCAAGAGCATTCAGCTCTAGACGAGCCGTTCCGGCGGGCGCGCGCAGCAGTGGCGTCGTGACCCGAGACGATCGACGCTAGCCGGGCTTGCCGTGACCGTTCGCGGCGCCCCCGCCCTGAACGCCCGTTTGCCCCGGGGCACTGCCCGAGTTCCCGGGCGAGGCCGGCGAGCCAGACCCTCTGGACGGGTTCTGCGAACTGCCATGAGGCTTCACGTGTCCGAGGGCATTTCCTTCGGGCGGGGAGGCGGGACCGGGGACAGGTCCCTTGCCGTGGCGACGAACCCGGCGGCCGGGCTTGCCCGCGGTGGTGTGGTTCTGCGCGCGCTCAGCCTGGCCGTGGGAACCCTGGGACTGGTCACGGGAGGTTGTGGACTCGCTCTGTGACGAGTTTTGAATGGACGCCGGTGTTGTGGTCTTGGCCCTGGGACTGGAGGAAGGTTGGTTGGGCAAAGACACGCCAGCCGAATCGAAGGCAGACCGGACTGGACTCGGCATCGTGACGCCGGCGAATGCCAAACCGGCGAGCAGCAAGGGCAGGGCGGCCACGATGACGCCGACCCGTGCTATCCGAGCGCGTCGCTGGAGCCCGGCGCCGCCGTGAGAGCGTGGGGCGCCTCGCCTCGCGGCCCGGCCTTCCATCTCCAAGGTCGAAGCGCGGGCGGCCTGGGCGAGCCTCGGGACCAACTCGGCATCCAGTCTCGGATCCGGGCGACTCGGAACAGCTGCCTGCAACGCCTTTTCGAACATGACGACCTCGTTCATTCCACCCCAGTAAGCGCCGTTGCCGGTCACAGGGTTACCCCCTTTCGGGTCAGCTCCCGCTTGATCGCCGCGAGTCCGCGCCGCTGCAGCGCCTTCACCGCACCGGGTCGCTTATCCATTGCCCTGGCGACATTCTCGATGCTGAGGTCCCCAATCACACGGAGAAGCAGCACTTCCCGTTGTTCATCCGAAAGGCCGGCTAGCACCTCCTGGACCCGCTCCAGGCCGATCCTCGCCAGTGCCTCCTCAGCAGCATCCGCGACTCGCGCCCTCGGCTCGGGTGGCTCCGGGGTGAGGTCAACCGGCCGCCTTGCCGAGTGACGGCGGGCGTCGATCAGCCGGTGATGCGAGATGGTGAAGACCCAGGCGCGAAAGCTCTCCTGATCGCCCTCGAAGCCACCGATGTCCCGGGCGACTTGCAGGAAAGCCTCGCTCAGAACGTCCTCTGGATCCGGAGCGCCGTTCGCGCGCAAATAGCCGAGCACGACAGGCGCCAGCTCGGCGAAGATCTCTGCCCAAGCGGCCTCATCGCCATCTCGCGCCCGGCTGAGCCGCCGCGTAAAGCGATCACCGGCCACGCCGCGACCGTAGCGCAGGCGAGCGGGCCGCACATGCGGGCCGCTCGCCTGCCCTTCAGTGCCAACTGCGGCTACGGTGCGACCGTGAGGGTGGTCTGGCCTGGGGCGCTCAAGCAGGTGATCTTCCTGCCCTTCTTCGCCTTCTTGCCCTTCTTCGCGCTTCCGACCTTACGATCCGTCTGCCCAGCCGTCGCCTGAAGCGTCACGGTCGCCGGCGCCGCATCCGCGGGCTTTGGCAACGTGGCCGCGAAGTCACCGTTCGGGCCGGTCATTGCCGTCACGGTCAACGGGGTGGTGCCACCGGTCCCGACGTATGAGAACTGCACCGTCCGGTCCTTGCGACAGCCACTCGTGGCCATCACATTGCCCGTCACCGAGATGGTGCTCGCCGTCGGTGTCACGGTGCTCGGGCTCGCCGTCAGCGAGATGGAACCGGGCGCCTGCTTTGGTGCCTTCGGGCCATGCCCTTTGTTGCCGAGTGCCCCTGGGGCTACGGCCATGCAGGCGATCAACGACCCGAGGGCGATCATGGTGAGGCGCTTTCGCATTCTGTTCCTTTCCCTAGCTTCCGATTGCCTCTAGTCGGTACAGCGCCCGGGACCGATGCGGGGATACGGGTGTATTTGAAGACCGCTTCCCATGCAAAGCGGCGCCTTTGGCGCGTGGGAGCTCGCAGTTACTCTTAGAGGGTGGCCACCGCAGCAAAGACCGTCGCCGAGGCCTGTCGTGAGGCCAAGGATGCTTCCCACCAGCTGGCGCGCGCCAGCCGGGACGAGAAGGACGCCTGCCTGAGGGATCTGGCGGACCGGATCGACGCTTCGGTCGAGGGGCTGCTCGAGGCCAATCGGGCCGACGTCGATGCTGGGCGCGAGGAGGGGCTCAATGAGGCTCTCCTCGATCGCCTGACGCTCACGGAGGTCAGGGTTGCGGAGATGGCCAAGGGTGTGCGTGAGATCGCCGAGCTGCCGGATCCGGTGGGCGAGGTGGTCGAGGGCTGGACGCTCGAGAATGGCCTGGAGGTCGCCAAGAAGCGGGTTCCGATCGGCGTGGTCGCCGTGGTCTATGAAGCGCGGCCGAATGTGACCATCGATGCCGCTGCCCTTTGCCTGAAGAGCGGGAACGCCGCGGTGCTGCGCGGGTCGAGCAGCGCCGAGAGCTCCAACGCGTTCCTGGCCGGGCTGCTTGCGGATGCGCTTGCCGCCGCCGAGCTGCCGGCCGCCTCCGTCTCGCTGCTCTCCGGCGGGGGGCATGAGCAGCTCGCCGAGCTCGCCACGGCCGAGGGGCTGGTCGATCTGATCATTCCCCGGGGTGGCGAGGGGCTGAAGAATGCGCTCAAGGCCGTCGCGAAGGTGCCGGTGATGTACGCGGCCGCGGGCAACTGCCATGTGTACGTCCATCAGGACGCGGATCTGGAGATGGCGGAGCGGGTCGCCTACAACGCCAAGGTGCAGCGGCCGGGAGTGTGCAACGCGGCCGAGACGCTGCTGGTGCACCGGGACGTCGCTGCGGAGCTGCTGCCGGGGCTGCTCGCGAAGTTGAGCGAGGCGGGCGTCGAGCTGGTCGGCGATCAGCGGACGCGGGAATCAGCGGGGTCCACTTCCGTCGATGAGGCCTCGGAGGTGGATTGGGACACGGAGTACCACGGCCTGAAGATGGCGGTGGGGGTGGTGGACTCACTGGGTGAGGCGATCGATCACATCAATCGGCACGGCACCGGACATTCCGATGCGATCGTGACCCGCTCGCAGGAGGTGGGCGATGAGTTCACCGACGCGGTCGACTCGGCGGCGGTCTACGTCAACGCGTCCACGCGGTTCACCGACGGCTACGAGTTCGGGATGGGCGCGGAGATCGGCAATTCAACCCAGAAGCTGCACGCGCGCGGGCCGATCGGGCTGCGCGAGCTGACGACCACCAAGTACGTCGTGCACGGCAGCGGACAGATCAGGGAGTAGTGCGGTCGCTCGGATCGGGGTCCTGGGCGGGGCCTTCAACCCGCCCCACGTGGGACATCTACTGCTCGCCCAGGAGGCGCGCTGGCAGCTCGGTCTGGACCGGGTGTTGCTCATGGTGACCAGAAAGGCGCCGCACAAGGAGATCGAGGACGATCCCGGCGCGGACGTCCGGCTGGAGATGGCGGTGTTGGCGGCCGACGGCGAGGATGGGGTGGAGGCGTCGGACATCGAGGTCGAGCGCGACGAGACCTCCTACAGCTACCGGACGCTCGAGCTGCTGGCGGAGCGGGAGCCGCAAGACGAGCTGTTCTTCCTGCTCGGCGCGGACATGGCCGCGGGGCTGGCGAGCTGGAAGGAGCCGGCTCGCGTTCTGGAGCTGGCGAAGCTCGGGGTGGTGCCGCGGCCCGGCGTCGGGCTGGGGGCGGTGAGCTCAGCGCTGGAGCGGCTCGGTGCCGCCGATCGGGCAGAGATAATCGACATGCCACTTTGCGGAGCGTCCTCGACCACAGTCAGGCAGCGAGCGCGGGAGGGAAAGCCGCTGCGACATCTGGTTCCCGATCCGGTGGTGAGGGTGATCGCCGAGAGGGAGCTGTACCGGTGACGCGCGGGACGGAGATGAGCTCGGAGGAGCTGGCGCGCCGCCTGGCCGCGATCGCCGACGACAAGAAGGCGACCGAACTGGTGGCCCTGGACGTGCGGCAGCTGGTCGGCTACACGGATTACCTGGTGATCTGCACGGCTCGGAACGAGCGGCAGGCGAAGGCGATCCACGACGAGGTCTACCACCAGCTCAAGCGTGACGGATGGCTTCCGGCTCGCGTCGAGGGGGAGCGGGAGGCGGAGTGGGTGCTGATGGACTACCTCGACGCCGTCCTGCACGTCTTCACGCCGGAGCTGCGCGAGCGGTACCGGCTCGAGATGCTCTGGGGCGAGGCCGGGCAGCTTGATCTGGATTTGTCCGGTGCCAGCGGCCACCAGGCCGCACCACTTCGAATTAAGTAGGGCGGCCGCTCGTGGCCGCGACTTGATGGCGAAGCCGTCCGCCGCCCGCCGTAGCCTCCCGCTCGTGTCGAAGGAGCGTTTCCGGCGCGCCTTGCGGGGCTACGACCCAGATGAGGTCGATGCCGCGATCGAGGCGCGTGACGCCCGGCTCGCCCGTCTCGAACGGGAGGCGCAGCGGTTGGCCGAGCGGGTCGTCGAGCGGGAGAAGCGGCTGCAGGATGCGCTGAAGCGGCCGATGACGGCGGTGGTCAGCAAGGGGGTCGAGGAGATCTACGGGCAGGCGCGACGGCAGGCGACACGGATCCGGATGAAGGCGCTCGAGGACGCCGTGCAGATGGCTGACCGAGTGACCGAGCTGTCCGGGCTCCGGGATGAGCTCGGGGCGCGAGTGTCCGAGCTGGCCGAGGTGGCGAGGACTCGCCTTGGCATCGAGGAGGAGCGGCCGGCGGTGGGAACCGAGCCGGCTCAGGCCGGGGTGTACGCGGGGAAGGTTGAGATCGAGGTGGGGCCGCTCAACGATTTCGCGCAGCTGACGGGCTTCGAGGACGCGGCGGCGGGCATCGACGGCGCGTCCGAGATCAAGGTGAAGCGGTTCTCGGGTGGCCGGGCGTGGGTCTCGATGAACCTGGAGAACCCGATCGACCTGTTGCGCGCCCTCGAGGAGACCGCCCCGTTCGACTTCGTCGTGCGAGATACGCGCCGGAACGGCCTGGTCCTCGACGTGGACGAGGGCGACGCCGAGCAGAACCGCGCGGCGTAGCGCACAGCGCCTCCAAACTCTCCTGACATTTCGCGCGCCCTCTGTGGCAACGCCTGAGCGAGTATTGCCAGGTGCTCACCTCAAACGACAAAGGCAACATCGCCGAGGCCGCGATTGCCCTGGAGGCGATGAAGCTCGGGATCGATGTCCTCAAGCCGGTGGCTGAGCATGGCCGTTACGACCTGGCATTCGATCTCGGCGACCGAATCGTGCGAGTGCAGGTAAAGACGGCCAAACGGCGAGGAGATGTTCTTGTGATCAATCTCGTCAGCAGCTGGCACTCGCCCGGCGGCTATGTCCGCAATAGGTACGAGGTGGGCGAGGTCGACATGATCGCCGCGTTTGACCACGAAACCGGGTCGAGCTATCTCATTCCCTTCCCGCTCGTATCAGACTTGTCTGCAGTTCAATTACGACTCGTGCCGCCCAAGAATGGCCAGAGAGCGTCGATACACTTTGCTGCTGATTACACCCTCGTTGGGGCCATAGCTCAGCTGGGAGAGCGCGTGCATGGCATGCACGAGGTCGCGGGTTCGAGCCCCGCTGGCTCCACTTCAACAGCCGACGGTGATGCCAACGAAATCGCCGTCGGCGCCCACCGGTTCCGCAACCACTTCGGCTACTGGATGGAACGCGCCACCGCGGGCGACGAGATCCTGATCACCCGCCGGGGCCGCCGTTACGCCCGCTTGGGCCCGGCGGATCCGCAGTTCGCCACCACAGATACCGCTCCGGCTTCAGAGCCAGAAGCGGTCCCGGAGGCGCCTCCTCTCGGTACTGCTCGTACTTCTCGCTGAGCGCCTTCATTCCCGCCGCTCCCTCATCCGGGTCCACGATCGAAATGGTCCCCAGCACCTGCACCCAGGCGAGCTCAGCCCAATCGTCCGAATACCGATCGACGGTCAGAGCCGCCCGTGGGTCCCGCCGGAGGAACCGCAGCCGTGCCGGCTCTCCCGCCCGCTTCGGCTTCTGGTCGATCGCGCTCCAGACCCGCCCCTCGGCGACCGCGAACGTCACCGGCAGCACCCGCGGAGCGCCATCGTCGTCCAGCAACCCGAGCCGACCAACCCGCTCGCTCTCCAGCAGTTCGTTTGCCCACGCAACTACCTCGGTAGGTTGGGAGGAAGCCACGAATCGAACTGTAGGTCGACGAAAGGATCGGGATGGAACTGGGAATCGGACTGCCGAACACGGTGCCGGGGACGACCGGCGACCAGCTCACCGACTGGGCGCGCGCCGCCGAGGACGCCGGGTTCTCCTCGCTCGGGACGATCGACCGCATCGTCTTCCCGAACTACGAGCCCGTCGTCGCACTCTCAGCCGCCGCCGCCGTCACCGAGCGCATCAAGCTCGTCACCGACGTCATGCTCGGCCCGCTCCGCGTGAACCCTGCGATGATCGCCAAACAGTTCCTCTCCCTCGACGCCCTGGCCGGCGGTGACCGCGCGGTCCTCGGCATCGGGGTGGGCGGGCGCGAGGACGACTACGAGATCAGCGGCCTCGACATGTCCGGCCGCGGCAGGTGGCTCGACGACGCCCTGGCGAAGATCCGCGACATCTGGAACGCCGATGGCGATCTCCAGTCCAAGGTCGGTCCCCGCCCCTCCGGCAAGGGCCCCTCCCTCATGGTCGGCGGATACATCCAGAAGGCCTTCGAGCGCGCGGCCAAGTACGGCGACGGCTGGACCCAGGGCGGCTCCGGCGCCTCCCAGTTCGGAGCGGACCTCTCCAACCTCGATGACGCCTGGAAGAAGGCCGGCCGCGACGGCCAGCCCCGGACTTTGGCCCTCGGTTACTTCTGCCTCGGCCCTGACGCACAGGCAAACGTCGAGTCCTACGTAGGCAAGTACTACGCCTGGCTGGGCGACGAGGCGGTCCAGGGCATCGTCTCGGGCGCCCCCAAGGACGCCGACAGCGTCAAGGCGTTCATGAAGGCGTACGAGGAGTGGAACTGCGACGAGCTCATCCTCTTCCCCTGCTCACCTGACCCCGAGCAGGTCACCCTCCTCGCCGAGGCCGCCGGCCTCTAGGCCCGCAAGCTCAAAGCCAACCTGTCTGGCCCGTCGTGGCAAGTAACTTCCCCTCCACTAACTTCGAGAAGGAGTGAGGAGAGATGGCAGAGGTGAAGACCGAGAACCTCGAGAAGCAACTCGAGTCGATGCTCGACATCGAGAAATTCCCGCCGCCCGAAGACTTCAAGAAGGACGCGCTCGTCACCGACGAGTCCATATACGAGGAAGCCGCCAAGGACCCCGAGGCCTTCTGGCAGCGCCAGGCCGACGAGCTGATCGACTGGGCCGAGAAGCCGTCCCAGACCCTGGATGACTCCAACCCGCCCTTCTACAAGTGGTTCGCGGACGGCAAGCTGAACGTCTCGCACAACTGCCTCGACCGCCACGTTGAGGCCGGCAACGGCGACCGCATCGCCTTCCACTGGCGCGGGGAGGAGGGCGAGGAGCGCGACATCACCTACGCCGAGCTCCTGCAGGAGGTCCAGCGCTTCGCCAACGCGCTCAAGGACCGCGGCATCGGCAAGGGGGACATCGTCGGCATCTATCTGCCGATGATCCCGGAGGTCCTGATCTCGATGCTCGCCTGCGCCCGCATCGGCGCCCCGCACAACGTCGTCTTCGGTGGTTTCTCGGCCGAGGCCGTCAAGGAGCGCATGGAGTTCTCCGACGCCAAGGCGCTGATCACCGTGGACGGCGCCCGCCGCAAGGGCAAGACCGCACCGATCAAGAGCGCCGTGGACGAGGAGGGCATCGGCGACCTCGATTCGATCGAGACCATCTTCGTGGTCCGCGCCACCGGGGCCGACTGCGAGATGAAGGAGGGGCGCGACGTTTGGTTCGACGAGGCGATGGAGAGGGCCGACGCGGAGTGCCCGGCGGAGCCCATGGAGGCCGAGCATCCGCTCTTCGTCCTCTACACCTCAGGCTCCACCGCCAAGCCCAAGGGCGTGCTCCACACCACGGGCGGCTACCTGCTCGGCGTCACATTCACCCACCGCTACGTCTTCGACCTGAAGCCGGAGACGGACGTCTTCTGGTGCGGGGCGGACGTCGGCTGGGTAACGGGTCACTCCTACATCCTCTACGGGCCCCTCTCCAACGGCGCCACCGGCGTGATGTACGAGGGTGCCCCGGACTATCCGGACAAGGACGTGTGGTGGGACATCATCGAGCGCTACAAGGTGTCGATCTTCTACACGGCGCCGACCGCGATCCGCGCCTGCATCAAGTGGGGCGTCGAGTATCCCGCCAAGCACGACCTCTCCTCGCTGCGCCTGCTCGGCACCGTCGGCGAGCCGATCAATCCGAAGGCATGGCTCTGGTACTACCAGGTGATCGGCGGCGAGCGCTGCCCGATCGTGGATACCTGGTGGCAGACCGAGACGGGCCACATCCTGATCAGCGCGCTGCCGGGCGTCACCCCGGCAAAGCCCGGCTCGGCGACCAAGCCGCTGCCCGGCATCGACGCCGCCGTCCTCGACGAGGAAGGCAAAGAGGTCGACGCGGAACAAGGCTACCTCGCCCTGCGCCACCCCTGGCCGGGCATGCTCCGCACCCTGTTCAGGGAGGACGACAGGTTCAAGGAGACCTACTACTCCAAGTGGGACGAAACGACCTACTTCGTCGGCGACGCCGCGCGCCAGGACGAGGACGGCTACTTCTGGATCCTCGGCCGGGTGGACGACGTGGTGAACGTCTCCGGCCACCGTCTATCGACGGCGGAGGTCGAATCGGCGATCGTCTCCCATCCGAAGGTGGCCGAGAGCGCCGTGATCGGCATCGCGGACGAGGACACGGGTCAGGCGATCTGCGCCTTCGTCACCCTCGAGGGTGACCTGGAGGGCTCCGACGAGATGCAGAAGGAGATCAACGACCACGTCGCCCACCGCATCTCGAAGATCGCCCGGCCGAAGCGGATCGTCTGGGCCGGCGACCTGCCGAAGACGCGCTCCGGCAAGATCATGCGCCGGCTCCTCCGCGATATCGGTGAGGGCCGCGAGCTCGGTGACGTGACGACGCTCCGCGACCCCGCCGTGATGGACCAGCTCGAGGGCAAGGTCAAGGAGATCCAGTCCAAGGAGGGCTAGCGGCCGCGGGCTCTAAGCCGACCTGGCCCTGCGCAGAGCCGGGCGCACGCTCCCGGGCAGCTCCAGGCGAACCCGCCAGGCAGCGCCGGAGAAGTTGCGGTTGGCCACCGTGGCGAAGCCCTGCTCGTCCTCGCGCAGGGCCAGGAGCAGGTGCGCCACCCGGTCGCCGGGCGGCAGATCTTCCCCCTCGCCGACCCGCACGCAGAAGCAATGAACCCGGTGGCCGCCAGGGCGCACCAGGATCGCGCCCTCCTGACCGACCAGCCACGCTCCGAGCCTTCCCCGCTCCAGGGCAAGGCCGGTCTCGCTGAGCAGCTCTCGGCTGTCATGGCCGACCAGGTCTCCGAGCAGACCGAGCGCCGTGTGCTCCCCGGGACTCCTGGCGGGGCCGATCGGCTTCACGCCCCGGGCACCGCGCCGCGCCTGGAGGTGGAGGACGGCGATCCCATGACCCAGGAAGATCGCCGAGACCGGGCAGGCGAGCGGCTGGATCCAGATCAGCAGCGCCGCGGGCAGGCCGAAGGTGACCACGATCCCGACGCTCCAGAGCGTCCAGATCCGGCCCTCGCGGGCCAGGCTCCTCTGACTCGCCCGCCGCCGCCATGGCATCGCGGCGGCTTCGGCGAGGACCGCGTCCATCTAACCGCCGGCGATGGGACGCCGCATCACGACCAGCTCGGCGTCGAGCGGCAGCTCGCGCACGACCTCGGCCGATCCATCCGCGAGGGTGGCGCTCGCCAGCATGCCCCCGTCGAGCTCGCGGCGGAAGGCCTCGATCGCGGCACGCTGCGAGCCTGCGTCCTCGGCCGTCCAGCTCGCCAGCTCGGTGTGCCCCGTCCGGTCCAGCCTGATCAACCTCGACATCGAATCCTCCTTCCCTCTCCTCTGATCTGAATATACGACCTGGGTCCGGCAGCCGATCAGGGGACGGTTCGTACACTGGCCGCGTGGCAACGGAACCGCAGACACCCGAGAGCACCGAGCGCTACGACCCAGCGGCGATCGAGCGAAAGTGGCAGCTCGTCTGGGAGGCGGAGAACACATGGGTGGTCGCCAACCCCGGCTCTCCCGAGTTCGACGAGTCGAAGCCGAAGAGCTACGTGCTCGAGATGCTGCCCTACCCATCCGGCGAGCCGCATGTCGGCCACCTGAAGACGTACTCGGTGGGCGACGCGATCGCGCACTTCCGCCGCCGACGCGGCTTCAGCGTCCTGCATCCGATGGGCTACGACGCCTTCGGACTGCCGGCGGAGAACAACGCGATCCAGACCGGTGAGCACCCCCGCGAGGCGACAGAGAAGTCGATCGCCTCCTTCCGGGAGCAGTTCATGCGCTGGGGCATCTCGATCGACTGGACCCGTGAGCTCGGCACGCACCAGCCGAGCTACTACCGCTGGACCCAATGGATCTTCCTGAAGCTGTATGAGCGC
Source organism: uncultured Solirubrobacterales bacterium (assembly GCA_963774305.1). Classification (GTDB taxonomy): domain Bacteria; phylum Actinomycetota; class Thermoleophilia; order Solirubrobacterales; family 70-9; genus DASUPK01. The sequence continues at coordinate 190,140 of CAVZEM010000005.1, forward strand.
GGCCTGGCGCATCGCCACGAGGCCCCCGTGCACTGGTGCCCCAAGGACCAGACCGTGCTGGCCAACGAGCAGGTGATCGACGGGCATTGCGAGCGCTGCGGGACGCTGGTGGAGCTGCGCCAGCTGGAGCAGTGGTTCTTCCGGATCACCGAGTACGCCCAGCAGTTGCTCGACGACTTCGACCTGCTCGAGTCGTGGCCCGAGAACGTGATCACGATGCAGCGCAACTGGATCGGGCGGTCCGACGGGGCCGAGGTGATCTTCCGCTGCGAGGAGCTCGACCTCGATTTCCCGGTCTTCACCACGCGCCCGGACACGCTCTTCGGCGCGACCTTCTTCGTCGTCGCCCCTGAGCATCCGCTGGTCGAGCAGCTCGCCGCCGGGACCGAGCACGAACAGGCCGTGCGCGAGTACGTCAACGAGTCCGCCCGCACCCCGGCGGAGGACCGCGCCGATGAGGAGCGCCAGAAGACCGGCGTGCCGCTCGGCCGCGAGGTCGTCAACCCCGTGAACGGCGAGCGCATCCCCATGTTCGTCGCCGACTACGTGCTGATGGAGTACGGCACCGGCGCGATCATGGCCGTCCCGGCCCATGACGAGCGGGACTACGAGTTCGCCAAGGCGTACGACCTGCCGATTCGGCGGGTCATCGAAGGAGTCGATTCCGAGCAGGCCCGAGACGACGAGGGCCTGCCGTACTCGGGGGACGGCGAGATGGTCAACTCGGGCCGCTTCGACGGCAGGCACAACCGCGAGGCGTACGACGAAATCATCGAGTGGCTCGCCTCGGAGCGGCGCGGCAAGCGGGCCGTCAACTACCGCCTCCGGGACTGGCTGGTCTCCCGGCAGCGCTACTGGGGAGCGCCCATCCCGATCCTCTACTGCGACGAGTGCGGAATGGTCCCGGTTCCCGAGGACCAGCTGCCGGTGCTGCTGCCGGACATCGAGGAGTACGCCCCGAAGGGAAAGAGCCCGCTGGCGGCTGCCGAGGACTGGGTGAAGACGGAGTGCCCGAAGTGTGGTGGGGAGGCCCGGCGAGAGACCGACACGATGGACACCTTCGTCGACTCCTCCTGGTACTTCCTCCGCTACCTGGACCCCAACAACGACGAGGAATGCTGGGCCCGTGAGGTCGCCGACTACTGGATGCCCGTCGACCAGTACATCGGGGGCGTCGAGCACGCGATCCTCCATCTGATGTACGCGCGCTTCTTCGTGAAGGCCCTGCACGACATGGACCTGCTGGAGGCGCGCGAGCCATTCGCGAACCTGTTCACCCAGGGGATGATCACCCGCGACGGGGCGAAGATGTCCAAGTCCCGCGGCAACACGGTCAGTCCGGCCGAGTACGTGGAGCGCTTCGGCGCAGACACCCTGCGGACGTACATCTGCTTCATGGGGCCTCCGATCAAGGGAGGCGACTGGTCGGATGAGGGTGCCGAGGGGATCTTCCGGTTCCTGTCGCGGCTCTGGCGGCTGGGGCGCGAGGTGGCCGACCGAACCGACTCAGGGGCGTCAACCGGCGGCGCGGCGGGGGATTCCCGCGAGCTGCTGGCCAAGGCGCATTGGGCGATCGACAAGGTCACGCGCGACATCGATCCGCGCTTCCAGTTCAACACGGCGATCTCCGCGGTCATGGAGCTGGTCAACGAGATCTACCGGCTCAAGGACGGCCTCTACGACGACCCGAACGGCGCGGCCGCCGTCCGCTTCGCGACCTCGACCGCGGTCTCGCTGCTCTTCCCATTCGCACCGCACCTCTGCTCGGAGGTCTACGAGTGGCTGGCGGGTGAGCGCATCTGGGAGCAGCCATGGCCCGAGGCGGACCCCGAGCTGCTCGAGCGAGACACCTACATGCTGGTCGTGCAGGTGAACGGCAAGCTCAGGGACCGGATCGAGGTGGGCGCCGATACGGAGGAGAAGGAGCTGCTGGAGGTGGCCAAATCCAGCGAGAACGTGCAGCGCCACCTCGACGGGAAGGCTGTGGCCAAGGAGATCGTTGTCCCAGGCCGGCTGGTCAACTTTGTCGTAAAAGGATGATCTGCTAGAAAGGCCGCGTGCTGGTCAGGCGGCTCGCGGAGGCTCCCACGGAGGAGTGGCACAGGCTCCGCAATCACATCCTCATGGACGCCGGAGAGCTTGGCTCCCGCAACATGTCAGTGACCTGGCTGGAGGTCCCGGCGGGCATCGACCAGGGGCTCCACTCCCACGAGGAGGCCGAGCAGGTCTACATCGTGGTGAGCGGCCGGGGCACCATGACCGTCGCGGGCGACACCCAGGAGATCGCCGAGGGCGACCTGGTCCTGGTCCCGCCGGCCACCGATCACTCCATCGCGAACGGCAATTCCTCGGATCTCTGCTGCGTCTCGGTCCAGTCGCCGCCGGTCACCTCGTCGGAGGTCTTCGGCCGCTCCGGCGTCGGCGTCGCCTCGGAATACGACGAGGAGGAGTAGCCCCTGACCCGCAAGCGGGTCGTGGTGTGCGGGCGGGTGCAGGGGGTCTTCTTCCGGGACACCACCAGGAGGCGCGCCGAGGCGGCGGGCGTCGCGGGGTGGGTCCGCAACAGGTCTGACGGAGCCGTCGAGGCGGTGTTCGAGGGCGAGCCGCAGGCTGTCGAGGAGATGGTCGAGTTCTCCCGGCGCGGGCCGGGCCGTGCCGAGGTGACATCGATCGAGGTGGTGGACGAGGAGCCCGAGGGACTCTCAGGATTCGCGGTCCGCTAAGCCGCCTCCAACAGGTCGCTCATCCGGCACCAACCGGCAGCATCCGATGAGGGGCGTCGGGTGAGCCTTCGCTGGTGGCCAATGTCACTCGAACCCAGCTGCTCCTCTACGCGGTGATCGCGATCGCCGTCCTGGTGATCGGCGCCCGCTGGATCCGGTCCGGCGGGGGTGAGACCGCCGGTGGCGCCGCGCTGAGCTTCGCGGCGGATTCCTCGCACGAGGCCGAGGGAACGCGCGACGTGGTCGTGCATGTCGCTGGAGACGTGCGGCGCCCGGGCGTCTACCGGCTGCCCGCCGGATCGCGGGTGACCGATGCGGTCAGGCGGGCGGGCGGGTTCGCCGGTGATGCGAATCAGGACGCGATCAACCTCGCGGCGCGGCTCAGCGACGGCCAGCAGGTCGTCGTGCCCGGGCCGGGCACAGCGGCCGCGAGCTCGGGCGGGGGCGGGCAGACAGGGCCAATCAGCCTCGGGAGCGCCACCGCCGAGCAACTGGACGGCATCGAGGGGATCGGACCCGTCACGGCCCAGAAGATCATCGAGTTCCGTGACCAGCACGGCGGGTTGTCGTCGATCAATCAGCTCGACGAGGTGGACGGCATCGGACCCTCCACCATGGAGACGCTCAGGGCCGCGCTACAGCCCTGAGCGCTCCGCCGTCAGTGACCGAGCAGCCTGTCCCACTCCTGTCGCCGACTGCCCACGTTCTCCTGTTCGGCTTCCTGATTGCCGCGCGGGATGCTCCCCGCGTGGCCCTCGGCCGCCTGCATGTTCGCGCGGCGGCTGTCGAGACTGCCCTGCGCGGTTTTCTCGTTCCGGGCGCGTTGCTCCGCACCGCGCTTCGTTTGCTCGCGGTTCGTGCTCATCGCTTCTCCAATGGTCGAAGCTGTGTTCAGTTCCGCGTACCACGTGACCACTGAGTGAAACGCGCGCCACTCGGAACTGAGGACGGGGAGCGCTGGCTGCGGGAGTGGCGCTTCGCTGCCCTGGGCGGCTGCTCAGTGGGGCTCGCTCTCGCCCAGCTCGTCGCTCCCGATCCCTCGCTGCGCGCTCTCGGTGCCGCGCCGATCGCGGTGATCGGCCTGGTGGCCGCGCGACCCCGGGAGGGCGAGGCGGCCGCGTTCGCTTGGCTGGTGGTCGTCGGGCTGGTGGCCGCTCTCGGAGGTCTGCTCGCGGGTGGCGCCCGGGTCCACTCGATCGACGACGGGGCATTGCTGACCCACCCCGGCCAGCCCGCCACGGTGGACGGGTTCGTTGCCGGCGTGCCCCGGCGCAACGGCGGTGAGGTCGATGTGCGGGTCGACTCGGCCGGAGGCCGGGTGCTGGTGGTGGCGCCCGAACCGGTCGGAGATCTGCGGGTCGGCTCCGAAGTCCGGGCGGAGGGAGCCCTCGAGACCCCGGAGCCCTGGCGGGCGGGATACCTGAGCCGCCAGGGCATCGCGATGACCCTGAGGACGGACCGGATCGACCAAATGCCCGGGCGCCGCGGCGGGTTCGAAGGATGGATCGACGGAATCAGGGAGCGTGCCGAGGTGGCGCTGGGGCGCGGCATGCCCGAGCGCGAATCGGCACTGGCGCGCGGCTTCGTCCTCGGCGAGGACGACCGGATAGACCACGCGACGCGCGAGGACTTCCAGCGCTCGAACCTGACCCACCTGCTGGCCGTCAGCGGAGAGAACGTGATCCTGCTCTGCGTCCTGGCCTGGCCGCTGCTGGCGCTGCTCGGGCTGCCGCTACGCGCCCGGCTGATCGGAGCGCTCTGCCTGATCGCGATCTACGTGCCGGTGACGGGGGCCGGCCCATCGATTCAGCGTGCCGGGGTGATGGGGGCCGCCGGCCTGATCGCCGCCCTGGCCGACCGGCCGCGCTCGCGCTGGTACGCCGTGCTGCTCGCCGTGGGGATCACGCTCGCCATCAATCCGCGCGCCGACGGCGACGTCGGATGGCAGCTCAGCTTCGCGGCTGTGCTCGGGATCATGCTCTGGTCGAGGCGCCTTGCCCTGCTGATCTCGGGGTCGCGAGGGCGCGGATCTGCCCGCGCCGCCCTGGCGGAGGCGGTTGCGGTCACCGTCTCGGCGACGGTGGCCACTGCGCCCCTGATGGCGGAGGCGTTCGATCAGTTCTCTCCGGCGGCTCTCCCAGCCAACGTGCTCGCCGCCCCCGCCGTCGCGCCCGCGATGTGGCTCGGCATGCTTGCCGGGATCGCCGGCCAGCTGCCGGTGCTGCCGGTCGAACCCCTCAACTGGCTCGACTCCCTCTGCCTCGGCTACATCGCCCAGATCGCCCACTGGCTCGCGGCGCCCGATTGGGCGCTGCTGACCGTGCACCTGCAGTCGATCTGGGCGGTGGCCGGCGCCTACGCGGGCCTCCTGCTGGGCATGGAGCTCCTGCTCCGGATGCTGCAGCGCCGACCCGGGCTGTTGAGGCTGCCCGGCGCGCGGGCAATCGGCCTTTCCGCCGCGCTGCTCGCCCTCGCCGCTCTCGCCGTGGCTGCCCCCTTCGGCTCAGATGAGCCGGCGCCCGCGCCGCCGAGCGATCTCGCCGTCCACGTCCTCGACGTCGGCCAGGGCGACTCGATCCTGCTCGACCCGCCCGACGGCGACCCGGTGCTCGTCGACACCGGGCCGCCGGGCGACGGAGTGGAGGACCGTCTGCGCGAGCTGGGGGTCGACAGGCTCGCCGCGATCGTGATCAGCCACGACCAGGCCGACCACGCCGGGGACCTCGGCGCGCTCCTGGGCGCGGTCCGGGTCGACAGGGTCGTTTACGGCCGCGCAGATCCCCGGCTCCGCGGTGCCGCCGTCGCGGCGGGCGCGGAGCCGTACCGGCTCGCCGAAGGCGGCGAGCTCGATTCTGGCTCCCTGCACCTGAGCGCGCTCTGGCCGCCCCGCGAGCTGCTGGCGCAGACCGGGGAGGACCCGAACCTGCTCTGCCTCGTGCTCGTGGCGCAGTGGCGCCACTTCTCGATGCTGCTCACCGGCGACGCCGAGGCCGAGGCCGTGCCGATGGACCCTGGCCCGATCGACGTCCTCAAGGTGGCCCATCACGGATCCGCGGATGCTGGGTTGGGGGAGCTGCTCGACCGGTCGATGCCGAAGCTTGCCGTGATCTCCGTCGGCGCCGAGAACTCCTACGGCCATCCGACCGCCACCACGCTCGCCGAGCTGCGCGCCCACGAGGTGCCGACGCTGCGTACCGACACGCAGGGCGAGATCGACATCGACGCGAAGGGTTCCCGCTGGACGGTGCACCCTGGCGGCGAATAGCCTGTCGGCAAATGGCTCGGGAGGGGCGCGCAGGGATTCTCTTGACCGTGCTCGTCGTGGCGTTCGGACTGGGAGGCGCAGCCGCCGGCGCAAGACCTGCAAGGCGGCGGAGAGCAAGGTCATCGTCCTCCAGTAGCGCGACGTCGGCCATCGGCACGCGTCCCTAGACTCGGCGCGTGTCCGAGATGAAGCCGGCGTATCTGATCGCCGGAACCGACGAGGCGAAGATCGCGCGGACCCGCAGCCGACTCCGGGAGCGGGCGGAGCGCGAGGGTGGTCCAGGAGCCCTGGAGCTGTTCGAGGCGGGGGAGGGGCGGCGCTCGCCTGACGTCGACGCGCTCGTCAACTCGCTCGCGGCCATCTCGCTGATCGCCTCGCACCGCTACCTGCTCGTGGACGGCGTTGACGCCTGGGGCAAGGCCGACGCCGAGCGGGCGGCCGAGGCGCTCGGACAGATTCCCCCAGAGACGACTCTGGCATTCGTTGCGCACGGCAAGGCGCCGGCCGGGCTTGCCAAGGCGGTGGAGAAGGCGGGCGGCGAGGTGCTCTCGTTCGACGTGCCCAGGGAGCGGGAGCTGCCGAAGCAGCTGGTCGCCGATGCCAGGGAGCTCGGCTTCGACCTGGAGCCCACGGCGGCGCGGCTTCTTGTCGAGCGGCTTGGCCCGCGGCCCGTCCGGCTCCGAACCGAGCTCGAGCGCCTGGCGCTCTGGGCCGGGGAGGGGGGACGGGTCGAGATGCAGGATCTCGAGGCGATGGTGGCGGACACCTCCGAGGAGGCGATCTGGACGCTTGCCGACGCCGTGGTCGCCGGGGACGAGGCTGAGACGATGCGCGTGGCCGAGGTGCTCGTCGCGCAGGGCGAGGCGCTGCCGCGGATCGTCTACTCGCTGGCCCCGCGCCTGCGCCAGGCGCTGCGAGCCGCCACGGAGCTGGAGGCCGGGAAGCCCGCGGGCGAGGTGGCCAAGGGGCTCTCGATGCATCCGTACGCCGCCAAGATGCTCGTCTCCAAGGTCAAGGGGCGCACCCCGGAGGACCTCGACACGTCGATCCGGGCGCTCGCCGACCTCGAGCTCTGGTCGCGAGGAGGCTCCGACTACGCCGAGGGGGTGGCGTTCACCCTCTCTCTGCGGAGGGCGATCGGCCTGGTGCAGGACGACACCGAGCCGCTTGCGTGGGCGCTGCGGTGACCGGCGCTACTTGGTCGCGGCGCCGGCGATGCTCGCGGCGCGAGACTTCTTCCGCGCGCCGGTATTGCGGTGCAGGGCGCCCTTCTGGACGGCCTTGTCGATCCACGAGATCAGCGCCCTGTGCTCCGACGCGATCGTCTCGGCATTGCCCGACTGGACGGCCGACTCGAGCCGCTTGAAATGAGTCTTCACGGAGCTCCGAAAGCGCAGGTTCTCGACCCGCTCACGTTCGGTGCGTGCGTTCCGCTTCTTCTGTGAGGCGATATTGGCCATGAAAAGACCCGCGACGCGGGCGGCGAAGAGAATAGAGCAATGACCGAGAGGGGCGACGATGGGATGAGCGGGGAGCCCCCGGCGCCGCCGGAGCCGTTCGATCCTTCAACGCAGGAGTTCCAGACGGTCGAGCCGGATGAGGACCGCGATCCGGGTCGGCCCTTCGAGCCTCCGACTCAGGAGCGGGACGCTGCCCCGCCGGAGGCCAGGCGCGCCCTGGAAGCGGAGCAGATCGAGCGCCGCCACGAGGCGGTCTCGATGGACACCTCGACATTCATGGCGATTCCGGCGCCGACCCCCGCGACTCCCTTCGTACCTCCCGAGTTCGATGAGAAGGAGGGTCGCCTGGGCCGGTCGACTGCGTTCTTCTCCATCGCGACGGGCTTCTCCCGCGTCGCCGGCCTGGTGCGCGAGATCGTGGCGGCAAGCTACTTCGGGATCAACGGGCCGATGTCCGCCTTCACCATCGCCTTCCAGGTCCCCAATCTCGTCCGCTCACTGTTCGCGGATGCGGCCATCCAGGCGGCGTTCGTCCCGGTGTTCACGGAAGAGTTGGAGAAGGGGAACAGACGCGAGGCTTTCCGGCTGGCGTCCACTCTGATCTACCTGGTGACGCTGGTTCTCGGGGCGATCACCGCGATCTTCGTCCTGGCCGCACCGCTGATCGTCCCAATCTTCGCCCCTGGCTTCAGCGGCGAGATTCTCGACCTGACGGTCACGCTCTCGCAGATCCTCTTCCCGATCCTGATCATGCTCGGCGCCACCGGCATGGTCGTCGGGGTCCTGAACAGCTACGACCGCTTCGCGGCCTTCGCGATCTCGCCGTTCTTCTGGAACGTCGTGATTATCGCCGTCCTCGTCCTGCTGGCGCCGGCGTTCCACGGGGACAATCGGATCTACGCGTACGCGATCGGGGTGCTGGTCGGAACGGCCGTTCAGCTCGCCATTCCGGCGTGGGATCTGCGCAACACGCCGTTCCGGCCCATCTTCAAGATCGATTGGCGAATGCCGGACGTCCGGCGCGTGCTGCTTCTGATGCTGCCCGTGACCCTCAGCCTCGGGCTGATCAACTTCAACCTGTTGATCAACAGCTTCTTCGGCACGCTGGTCTCGGACCAGGCCCCGGCTGCCATCGACAAGGCCTTCCGCATCTACATGCTCCCCCAGGGGATCTTTTCGGTCGCGGTTGCGACCGTCGTGTTCCCGACGCTGGCTCGCTTCGCCGCCCGCCGCGAGTACGAGAACCTGAGAGCGACCATGGCCAACGGCATGCGCCAGATCCTGCTCCTGCTGGTTCCGGCCGCCGCGGCGGTGCTGGTTCTGTCGGTTCCGATGACTCGGCTCGTCTACCAGCGCGGGGAGTTCGACGCCCAGGAAACCCACCTTGTGGCCCAGGCGCTGTTCTGGTTCTCGCTCTCGCTGCCGTTCAACGGCCTCTTCCTGCTGCTCTCCCGGACCTTCTTCAGCCTGCAGCGACCGTGGGTGCCGACCGCGATCGCGGGCGGCAACCTGCTGATCACCGCGATCGTTGCGCTCGCCCTCTACGCGCCGTTCGGGGTGGGCGGAATCGTCATCGCGACCGTGATCGCGACCATCGCGAGCGTCGTCGCGCAGGCGACGATCCTGCGCCGGCTGCTCGGCGGGCTCGAGCTGAGGCAATTCGTCGGCAATGCGGCGAGGGTGGGCTTCGCGTCAGCTGTGCTCGCCGGGGTGAGTTACGCGGTTTGGTACGGCCTCGATCAGGAGCTCGGACGAAGCACGATCGCCCAGCTCATCTCCCTGGGTGCGGCGCTGGCGGCCGGCTTCGCCGCCTACTTCGGCGCGGTGCTGGCGCTGCGGGTCCCCGAAGCGAGCCAGATCATGCGCCTGGCACGGCACATCTAGGCCGGCCGATCGTCAAGGCGGATACTTGACGAATCGCATCGAACGCCGAAATTGTTGAGCAAATCCTTGAGCAATGGCGGGATTTGAGGTCGATTCCGCGCGAGCTCATGCACGACGACATCGAGTGGGTCAACCCGCCCGACGCCATCGAGACAGGAACCAGGCGCGGCCAATCAGGCTTCGAGGGGGCCGAATCGGCCTTCGGGCGCGCCTACAGCTCGATCGAGATCGAGGTCGAGAAGCAGGTCGAGACCGACGACTCCGTCGGTCTGATCATGGAGATCCTGTTTCACGGTCGCGGCAGCGGGATCGAGGTCCGGCAGCGAATGGGTGCCCTCTTCACAATTCGTGAGGGAAAGGTCGGGCGCTTCGAGTGGTCCAACGATCCGGAGGGGTTGCTTGCCGGGATGTCCGGTGGAGAGAATGGATGATCGCGTCATGCCGGGCGCGGGTCGCCGACCCAGTAGCGCGGGCCCGGACCCGAGCCGGCCGCTCGGTCGTTCGGGTTGGCGAGCTTGCATCGGTCCAGCGAGAGACAGCCGCACCCGATGCACTCGGTGAGCCCGGCGCGCAGCCGCTCGAGCTCAGCGATCCGCTCGTCGATCCGCGAGGTCCAGCCGGCGGAGAGCCGTGACCAGTCGCCGCGGGTGGGGGCCCGGTCGGGGGGAAGCTTGGAGAGCTCCTCGCCGATCTCGCCCAGCGTCAGCCCGATTCGCTGGGCGAAGACGATGAACGCGATTCGCCGCAGAACCGAGCGCGGATAGCGGCGGTGGCCCGAACCGGCCCGCTCCGAGGTGATCAGGTCGCGGTCCTCGTAGAAGCGCAGTGCCGAGGCGGCGACGCCGCTGCGCTTCGCCACCTCGCTGATCGTCAGCAGATCGTCCATCTCCACAGGGAAGCAGGAAGATCCCTTGACTTCAAGCTCACTTGAGCTTGTAGCTTGCCTGACACCAACTTTCCCCGAGGAGGCGACATGACCGACGAGAGATCAGCGAGCGAGGCCATCACCGATGAGGTCACCTCGTGGCCCGGGGTCGAGGCCGGATACGGGAAGCGAGGCGAGTGGGGCTTTCGGGTCAACGGCTACGAGGTCGGTCATCTGCACGGTGACCATGCCGCGCATTTCAGCTTCGGCAAGGAGGTCGGCACCGTGCTGCGCGAGCAGGGTCGGGTCGTCGATCACCCCGTCTTTCCCGGAAAGAACGCGATGGCGGCTCGGCGGATCGAGAGCGACGAGGACGTCAGGGACGTGATCGAGCTGATGCGGCTCAACTACGATCGCATCGTCGCCCGGTATGGGATTTCGTCGCCCGCTACCGCGGCGTGATCTCGGCGACGACATAGCGACTGGTGACCCGGAAGGCGCCGGGATCCTCGTTGGCCGACTCGTAGTGCTCGATCAGCCGGCGCTCCATTTCTTCAACTCGGCCGGCCTGCTCGAGCAGAGGCCGTGCCGCGACCGCCATCGGGTGGTCCCTGCTCTCGTTCTCGACCCACTCCCGGGCGCTGGTCCCGGTGAAGGCGATCGTGCGGTCGGAGAGCTCTACGGATCGGCCGTGGGGCTCAAAGAGCTTCATCAGCGCAGGCGCCTCGTGCCACGGGAAGGGAGGGTCGCTCTTCTGTCCGGTGAGCTCGGCCATCGTCTCCCGGATCATCCGGACGCCGGCCGAGATCGCTCCCTCGGGGATCCAGGCGGCGATCAGAATTCGCCCGTCGGATTTCGTTGCCCTGGACATCTCCGCGGCCGCCGCCTGCGGATCCGGCGCAAAAATCACTCCGAAGACGGAGAGCACGATGTCCGCCTCGGCCGCTTCGACGGGTAGCGACGCTGCCTCGCCCACGACGAACTCGGCGTCCAGCCCGCGCCGCTCCGCGGTCGCAGCAGCCACCTCGATTAGCCGCTCGGCCGGATCGATCCCAATGGCCTGAGCGCCGGCCTCAGCGGCGAGCAGAGCGGCATTGCCCGTGCCGCAGCCGACGTCGATTACCGTCTCGCCGCCGGAGATCCCGGCCTCCTCGACGACCGCCTCGGCCGCCGGCAGAAGCTTCTCTGCCGTCCGTTCGTATTTGCCCAATCCCCAGTCGACCACGTCGTGACCCTACCCTTCCGGTTCCGAATGGAACGAATCAGGAACTTCTCGATCATCGCCCATATCGATCACGGCAAGTCCACGCTTGCCGATCGCATCCTGGAGCTCACCGGGGCGGTCGACGCGCGCACGCACGTCCCGCAGATGCTCGACTCCATGGAGCTCGAGCGCGAGCGCGGGATCACGATCAAGGCCCAGGCGGTGCGGGTCTCGTATCGGGCGGCCGACGGTCAGACCTACCACCTCCATCTGATCGATACGCCCGGGCACGTCGACTTCTCCTACGAGGTCTCCCGCAGTCTCGCCGCGTGTGAGGGGGCGCTGCTGGTCGTCGATGCCGCGCAGGGCGTCGAGGCCCAGACCGTCGCCAACGCCTACGCCGCGATCGACGCGGGGCTGGAGCTGATCCCGGTCCTCAACAAGGTCGACCTGCCGGGCGCCGACCCCGACGGGGTCGCCACCCAGGTGGCCGACCTGCTCGGGGGCGATCCGTCCGATGCCCTGCGGATCTCGGCGAAGACCGGAGAGGGCGTCAACGACGTGCTCGAGGCGATCGTCCAGCAGATCCCGCCGCCCGAGGGGGAGCCGGAATCGCCGCCGAGGGCTCTGATCTTCGACTCCGAGTTCGACCAGTACCGCGGCGTGGTCGCCTATGTCCGGATGGTCGACGGCCGCTTCTCGAAGGGCGAGCCGATCCAGGCGATGCAGGCGCGCACCCAGGCGGAGATCGACGACATCGGCTTCTTCACGCCGAAGATGACCCCCTCGCAGGCGATGGCCGCGGGCGAGGTCGGCTACGTGATCACCGGGATCAAGGACGTCACCAAGCTCCGGGTCGGCGACACGCTGACCAGTCGGGAGCGGCCGGCGGGGGAGGCACTGCCCGGCTACCGCGAGGTTCGCCCGATGGTCTTCTGCGGGCTCTTCCCGATCGACACCGACCGCTACTCGGACCTGCGTGACGCGCTCGACCGCCTTGCCCTGAACGACGCGGCGCTCTCATACGAGCCGGAGACCTCGGACGCACTCGGCTTCGGCTTCCGCTGCGGCTTCCTCGGCCTGCTGCACATGGACATCGTGCGCGAGCGGCTGGAGCGCGAGTACGACCTCGAGCTGCTCGCGACCACGCCCAACGTGCGCTACGAGGTGACACTGATCAACACCGGGGAGGTGGTCGAGGTCCGCAGCCCGACCGACATGCCCGATCCCGCCTCCATCGAGTCGATCTCCGAGCCCTACATCAGGGCCACGATCATCACGCCCAACGACTACGTCGGCGCGGTGATGGAGCTCTGCCAGAAGCGCCGCGGCGAGCACGTCGGGCTGCACTACCTGTCGCCGACCCGGGTCCAGGTCCAGTACGACCTGCCGCTGGCCGAGATCGTGCTCGACTTCTTCGACCAGCTCAAGTCGCGGAGCAAGGGCTATGCGTCGCTCGACTACGAGCCGATCGGCAACCGGCCCTCGGACCTCGTCAAGCTCGACGTGCTGCTCGCCGGCGACAAGGTCGACGCTCTGTCGCTGATCGTTCACAAGGAGGCCTCCTACGACCAGGGCCGCAACCTGGTCGAGCGCCTCCGGAAGACGATCCCGAGACAGCAGTTCGACGTCCCGGTGCAGGCTGCGATCGGAGCCAACGTGATCGCCCGCGAGACGGTCAAGGCCGTGCGAAAGGACGTCACGGCGAAGCTCTACGGCGGCGACGTCAGCCGGAAGAAGAAGCTGCTCGAGAAGCAGAAGAAGGGCAAGAAGCGGATGAAGCAGGTGGGCGCGGTCGAGGTGCCGCAGGAGGCCTTCCTCGCCGTTCTGGAGATGGATGGCGACTCCTAGTCAGGAACGGAACACCAGAATCGCGCGACTGGGCATGGAGGCCTGGACCGCCGGTGATGTGGAGGCGACCCTCGCCAACTTTGCGGATGACCTCGAGGTATCCGTGCCGCCGGAGTTCATGAACTCGGGAACCTTCCTGGGGCGGGACGGATTTCTCGAATGGATCGGGCAGTGGAACGAGGCCTGGGAGGAGATCTCCTATGAGCTCGAGGAGGTCGTTCCCGTGGGAGACCGGCACGTGGTGGCCGCCGTGCGCAACCGGGGGCGGGGCCGGGGAAGCGGAGTGCAGGTAGAGGACGTGCGCGCCTGGGTGCTCGAGCTCCGCGACGACCGAGTGTCGTACTTCTCACTCCAGCTCAGCTTCGAGGACGCCATCGCTCACGCCCGTGAGCGTGAGGCGGACTCCTAGCTCGCGCTGACCCGCCGCAACGGCAGCCCGAGCCGGGCCTCGATCTTCGCCAGCGGGTCCTTGTCGTTGGCGATCAGCAGAACGACCTCGTCGGCGGGGAAGTCACGGAGCTCGTCCTCGAGGGCCTGGGCCGGATCGTGGTCGCCGACCGACCCGCTCACGGGCAGCCCGGCGGCCACCAGGGCTCCGGCGGAGCGCGCCAGCCGGGCCTGTGCCTCGCGGCGAGCGTCGTCCTCGGCGGAGAGCCAGCGGTCGAGCCGGTGGCTCGGGACGGGCACCACCACGCGGACGTCCTTCGCCGTCCCGGCGAGGGCCGCGATGCGCTGGGCGGACTCTGCGCTCGCCTCCGTCGTCGCCACGACCAGCACCCGGTGGCCCTCGTCCTCATGCTCGGCCACCTCGATCCGCCGGTCTGGGCGAGCGCGCGAGGCGAAGACGACGAGGGCGGTCGCGGCGACCGCTCCGACCGCCATCCCGAGACCGGCGCCGACCAGCCCGGCGAGCGCCATGGAGGCGACGATCGACGAGCAGATCAGGGCGATGATCAGCGGGATCGCGAAGGAGCGGAACCGCATCCCGCCTTGGGGATCCGTGGTGGTCAGGAACGGAGACACGCTCGGTTTCTACCCTAGCCAGGCGACCGGGAAGCGGCGCGCGGAACCGCTCTCCGCCTAGAATCGCGCGCCTGAGATGCCCGTCAAGACCGACGCCATCGGCAAGCAGTGGCCCGCCGCCACCTACGAGGTGGGCGCTGAGAAGATCCGCGAGTTCGCCGACGCGATCGGGGCGGGCAGCGACGTACACCGCGACCACGACGCCGCGAAGTCGGTCGGCTTCCGCGATCTGGTCGCCCCGCCGATGTTCTGCGTCGTCTACAGCGCCCGGGCTATGGCCCCGGCGATCCTCGATCCCGACGTCGGCATCAACCTCGCAACGATGTTGCACGGCTCGCAGGAATTCGAGTGGGGCGAGCCGGTCTGCGATGGCGACGTGATCGAGACGACCGCCACGTGCAGGGAGATCGCCGAGAAGGACGGCAAGGGCTTCTACGTCTTCGAGACGGTCTCCACCAACCAGGATGGGAAGCAGACCGTGAAGGGGACCTGGACCAACATCGTCAGGGGGGTCTCATGAACCTGAAGTGAGCTGAGCGAGGGCGACGCGATCCCGGAGCTCAAGGTGACACCCGACAAGTACCTGCCGCACCGCTACGCGGGCGCCTCGGGGGACTTCAACCCGATCCACATCGACCCGGAGTTCGCCAAGGCGGTCGGGCTGCCCGGCAACATCCTGCACGGCCTCTGGATGATGGCCCAGGTCGCCCGTGGCAATGCCCAGCTCGCCGGCGGCGACCCCCGCGCGCTCAAGCGCCTCTCGGTCCAGTTCAGGGGAATGGGCTTTCCTGAGCAGGAGCTGGTGGTCAGCGGGACGGTCAGGGAGGTCTCGGACGGCCGAGTGGTGATCGACACGGTCGCAGCGCAGGGCGAAAACCAGGTGATCCGGAACGCCCAGGCAGAGTTGAGCGCGGATTAGCGCGCGCCGCGTTCCTATCATCAGCTCTGTGCTGAGCGAACGCCAGAGCCAGATCCTGAGGTTGGTGGTCGAGCGCTACGTCGACGACGGGCGCCCGGTCGGCTCGCGCGCGCTCGCCAACCGCGACGACATCGATTGGAGCGCCTCGACGGTGCGTGCCGAGCTTGCCGGCCTCGAGGAGGAGGGCTTTCTCACCCACCCGCACACCTCGGCCGGGCGGGTCCCGACCGACACGGGTTATCGCGTCTACGTCGAGCGTTTGCTGGCGCAGCAGGACCGCCTGCCGCAGCCGGCCTCCAGCGAGCTCGGCATCTCGCGGATGAGGCGGGAGGTCGACGTCGCCATCCGCGAGACGACCACGACTCTCTCCCAGATCACCGATCTCGTCGCCCTCGTCACCGCGCCGCCGCTGCACACGGCAACCATTCACCGCATCGAGGTCCTGAGGCTGCAGCCCAAGGTCGTGATGGTCGTGGTGATCGCCTCGAACGGCGGCGTCACCAAGCGGGTCTTCACCTTCGACGCGGAGGTGGACACCGGCCTGGTCGAGTGGGCGGCCAGCTATCTGAACGAGCGCCTCGCCGGGCTCGGCCTCGGCGCCCGCATGGCCGCTGACCGCTTGCGTGATCCGGAGCTCAGCTCGACCGAGGCGGGTTTCCTCTCCGAGCTCTCGAGCGCCTTCACGGACCTGGAGGAGTCCGCGGAGGACACCCTCTACGTCGACGGCACCGCCCGGCTGCTCTCTGAGGAGCACCTCCAGGATCTGCCGCACGCCGACGACCTGATGCGGGCCCTCGAGCGCCGGGTGAACGTGCTGCGCGCGATGCGGACGGCGCTCGACCGCCGTTCGGTGTTCGTCTGGATCGGCGGCGAGAACCCGGCGCCGGAGCTGCGCTCGGTGAGCGTGGTCGGCGCGAACTACGGCCTCGGCTATCGCAACCTCGGGTCGGTCGGGATCATCGGCCCGCTGCGGATGGACTACGCGACCGCGATCGCCAACGTCAGGGGCGCCGCCGGCGAGCTCTCCCGTTTCTTCGAGACGGTCTACGACGAGTAGAGCCGGCCGTGGCCAAGCGCGACTACTACCAGGTCCTGGGCGTCGAGCGGAGCGCCTCCGATGGCGAGATCAAGAAGGCTTTCCGCAAGCTGGCCCGCGAGCTGCACCCGGACGTCAACGCGCACGATCCGGAGGCCGAGGAGAAGTTCAAGGAGGCGGCCGAGGCCTACGAGGTGCTCTCCGACCAGGGGCGTCGCCAGACGTACGACCGCTTCGGCCACGACGGACTCCGGTCGGGTGGCTTCACGCCCGGCGGCGGTTTCGGGAGCTTTCAGGACATCTTCGACTCCCTCTTCGGGGGCGGAGACCCCTTCGGCGGGTTCGGTGGCGGCCCGGCTGGCGGCGCGGACATCGGCGCGGTCGTCGAGATCGGGCTCGAGGACGTGCTGGAGGATCAGACTCGCGAGGTGTCCTTCGAGGCCGTGGTCGTCTGCGATCACTGCCGCGGCAACGGCGCCGAGCCGGGGACGCCGATCGAGACCTGTCCCCAGTGCGAGGGGACGGGACAGATCAGGCAGGTCAGCCGCAGCATCTTCGGCCAGGTCATCCGGGCGATGCCGTGCGATCGCTGCGGCGGCGATGGCCGGGTCCCCGAGACGCCGTGCGAGCGCTGCGGCGGCGCGGGGCGCGTCTCGGAGGAGAGAACCTGGGAGGTCGACATCCCGGCGGGGATCGAGGACGGCCAGCGGGTGCGGATCGCCGGCGCCGGGCACGCAGGAGAGGCCGGCGGGCGGCAGGGCGACCTCTACGTGGAGATCCGGGTCGAGGCGGATGAGCGCTTTGCCCGCCAGGGCACCGAGCTGATCGCCCGCGCGGAGGTGCCGGTGATGACTGCGATCGTCGGCGGAGAGGTCTTCGTGCCGACAATCGACGGCGAGCTCACGGTCGAGGTGCCGGCCGGTACCCAGCATGGTGAGACCACGGTGCTCAGCGGCCGCGGGCTGCCACCGCTTCGCGGCGGGCGGCGAGGCGATCAGCACGTCGTCTTCGAGCTGGTTGTGCCGACAGACCTCGACGACGAGCAGCGCGAGGCCGCGGAGCGCCTGGCCGAGTCTCTGGGTCAACAGCAGCCGTCTCCGCGGAGATGATCCGCCTCGCGGTTCGCTGCGCTCCGGAGTACGCGGAGGCGGTGATGGCGAACCTGCTCGAGCTCGCGCCGAATGGGCTCGAGGAGGAGCGGGGGCCGGGCTGGGTCGAGTACGCGATCTACGGCCCTCCGGGCGAGGTCCCCGACATGGGCGAGATCCAGGCCGCCGCCGGGGGGAGTCTCGTCGACGTCACGACCACCTCGGTCCCGGACGACTGGGCGGACCGCTGGGCCGACTTCCACCGCCCGATCGAGGTCTCGGGCCGGATCGGCGTTCGGCCGTCCTGGTGGGATCCGAAGGCGGGGCTGATCGACGTCGTCGTCGACCCGGGCCGCGCCTTCGGCACCGGCGGCCATCCCACGACCCGCCTCTGCCTCGCCCTGCTCGTCGCGCTGGAGGAGGCCGGCGAGGCCTCTGGGCCGATCGCCGACTGGGGCACGGGCAGCGGCGTGCTGGGAATCGCCGCCGCGAAGCTGGGCTGGTCGCCCGTCACCGCTTGCGATCGGGAGCTCGCCTCTCTGGAGACCGCCCAGGCCAACGCCGAGGCGAACGGCGTCGAGATGTCGATCGAGCGAATCGACGTCCGGGAAGGACCACCGCCGGTGGCGCCGAGCGTGGTCGCCAACCTGACCGGCAACCTGCTCAGGGACTGCGCCGGACACCTCGCTGAAGGGGGCGAGTCCCCCGAGACGCTGGTCTGCTCGGGGATGCTCGAGAGCGAGGTCGACGAGGTCACGGCGGCCTTCGCCCCGACGGGAATGTCGGAGTCCCAGCGCCGCATCGAGAACGGCTGGGGCGCCCTGCTGATGCGGCGGGACGCGGTCGCGGCCTGATGGCGCCCGAGGTCAGCTCCGAGCTGCCGATCGCGGTCTTCGATTCGGGCGTTGGCGGGCTCACGGTGCTCCACGAGTGCCTGGTCTCCCTGCCCGAAGAGGACTACGTCTACCTGGGTGACGACGCGAGATTTCCGTACGGCGCGCGGACCAATGAGGAGCTTCGCGACCACGTTGGGCAGGTCACCCGCTTCCTGATCGAGCGCGGGGCGAAGCTGCTGGTGATCGCGTGCAACTCCGCGGCATCCGCGGGACAGGAGGCTGCGACCGAGATCGCGGCCGAGGCGGGGATCGAGGTGGTGGCCGTGATCGAGCCCGAGGCCGAGATCGCCGGCGCGCTCACCCAGTCCGGGAACGTCGGCGTGCTGGCGACGCCCGCCACCGTGCGGAGCGGCTCATACCTGCGCGCGCTCTCCCAGCAGAATCGGGCCCTGACCGTCACGGAGGTCGAGGCCCCCGATCTGGCGGCCGTGATCCAGCGCGGCTTCCCGTTCTCGGAGAGCGTCGTCGAGATGGTGCACTCCTATTGCGAGCCCCTGAAGAGGGCGGAGGTCGACACGGTGATCCTCGGCTGCACCCACTACCCGCTCGTCGCCCCGATGCTCCAGCGGGTCCTGGGCCGCGACGTCCGCCTGGTGACGGCCGGCCACGCGATCGCGGCGACCGCGCAGCGGGTGCTCGCGGAGTCAGGGCTCTCGAAGACCGGCAATGAAGAGGGGACTTATCGATTCCTCTGCACCGGTAACGCAGAGACCTTCCGCGAGCTCGGCACGCGCTTCCTGCAGATGCCGCTCGGTGAGGTGGAGCTGGTGGAGCTCCAATGAGCCGTTTGCAGCCTTTGGGGGGCTATAGGCCCGGAAAGGCTGCAATCGAGCTCTGATGGCGGATCTCAGACCCGAGAACGTCCCGTTCTGGCCCTGGGGCCTCCTCTTCATTGCCTTGGGTTTGTACGTCGTCTGCGTCGCAGCGCTGATCGCCGCCGGACGCCGCGAAGACGCCAGGGCCCTCGCAGGTTTCATCCCGGACTGCGTCGTCCTGGTCTCCCGCCTGGCACGAGACCGCCGCATCTCCCGACCGAGGAGAGCCGCCCTCTTCATCGCCCTGGGCTACCTCGCCCTCCCGATCGATCTTGTCCCGGATTTCCTCCCCGGGATCGGACAGCTCGATGACGCGGTCGTGCTGGGGCTCGCTCTCCGCCTGGTCATACACGGCGGAGGCATCCAGTTGGTGCGTGAAGCCTGGCCTGGCCCCGAGGCCTCGCTCACGCTCGTCCTACGCGCGGCCGGCTTGGAGACCAACGGCGTGTCCCGCCAGGGATTGCACCCCTGATGCGGCCCAGGACCGGCGCTGGATCGCCGCCCACCTCCTCGCCGGTAGTACCACTACCGGCTTCGTCGGCGGTCGGCGCCCAGCTTGGTCCTGAACCGCCTCAGGGGCACGCCACTAACGGGACACGCCGTACGGGGCAGCCACGCCGCCGACTACGCTTTAGGCGATGACCATCCTCGAGCAGGTACAGGAGGACGTGAAGACGGCGATGAAGGCCGGCGAGAAGGAGCGCGTCGGTCAGCTCCGCATGCTCGTCAACGCCCTCCAGGCGGAGGAGAAGGAGGGCAAGGGAGACGAGGTCGCGGCCCTCCAGCGCGAGCGCAAGCGCCGGCTCGACGCAGCCGAGGCCCTGAAGGAAGGCGACAGGACGGAGCAGGCGGCTGCCGAGGAGGCCGAGGCGAAGCTGATCGAGGGCTACCTGCCCGAGCAGCTCTCCGACGAGGAGCTCTCCGAGCTCGTGGCGAGCGCGGTCGAGGAGTCCGGCGCCAGCGGGCCCAAGGACATGGGGGGCGTGATGAAGGTGCTGATGCCCAAGGTCGGCGGACGAGCCGACGGTAAGCGCGTCAGCCAGGCGGTGCGCGAGAAGCTCAACGATGGCTGACCCACGACCTGACGCACCTGGATGACGGGCGTGGCGGTCGCAGCTCTGCGTCCTCGGGATCGCCTTTGGCTCCACCAAAGGCTTCGCCCTGCGTCCTTGATCTGCTTGGCCACGCCCGCCACCAGGCACACCCGGTCGTGGATCAACCATCGTGGCGCGTAGGCAGCTGGAGATCGACAACACCGTCGCCGCGGAGCTGGCCGGCTCCGAGGACGCCGTCCTTCGCGCGCTCGAGGGCCACCTCGACGTCGACCTCTATCTGCGGGGCAACGTCCTCACCCTGGACGGCGAGGCGACCGAGGTTCGCACCGCTGAGACCGTCGTCGGCGAGCTGGTGGACCTGATCGAGCAGGGCCACGAAATCGCGCCGGGGACGATCGAGGCGGTCACCGGCGCCCTCGACAAGCACGAGAGCCCGGCGGAGATCCTCGAGGACGTCGTCTGGCAGCACCGCAATACGCGGGTCGCGCCCAAGACCGTCAACCAGAAGCAGTACGTCGACTCGATCCGCCGGCACACGATCACCTTCGGCATCGGCCCGGCGGGCACCGGCAAGACCTTCCTGGCTGTGGCGATGGCCGCCGCAGCGCTCTCTCGCGGCGATGTCAGCCGCGTGATCCTCACCCGACCGGCCGTCGAGGCAGGCGAACGGCTCGGCTTCCTGCCCGGCGACATCCAGGCGAAGGTCGATCCCTACCTGCGGCCGCTCTTCGACGCGCTCTACGACATGCTCGACCCCGAGAAGGTCAATTCCTACTTCGAGCGCGGCACGATCGAGGTCGCCCCGCTGGCCTTCATGCGCGGGCGGACGCTGAACGACTCCTTCGTGATCCTCGATGAGGCGCAGAACACGAGCCCCGAGCAGATGAAGATGTTCCTCACCCGGCTCGGCTTCGGTTCGAAGGTCGTGGTCACCGGCGACATCACCCAGATCGACCTGGAGCGCGGCTCGAAGTCCGGCCTGGTCGAGGTCGGGGACATCCTCAACGAGGTTCAGGACATCAGCTTCATCCGGTTCGGAGGCGAGGACGTCGTGCGCCACAAGCTCGTGCAGCGGATCGTCGCCGCCTACGGCGAGGCCGAGAGCCGCGGCTCCTCCGGGCCCGACGAGGGCGGCTGACATCGATCTCTCGGACGTCCCGGGCGATCTGCGGCGAGCCGTTGGGGCGGCCCTCCACGCGGCCGGGGTGGATGACGGTCACCTAGGCGTGGAGGTCGTGGGGGAGGGGCGCATGCGGACGCTGAACTACGCGGCCCGCGGTGTCGACGAGGCGACCGACGTGCTGGCCTTTCCGATCGACGATCAGCCTCATGAAACCGGCCCGCGCGAACTCGGCGACGTCTTCATCTGTCCCGAGAAGGCGACCGACGTCACCGAGGCCGCCGTCCACGGCACCCTGCACCTCTGCGGCTTCGATCACGAGACCGACAATGGCGAGATGCTCGAGCTCCAGGCCAGGGTCATGGCGGATGTGCGACGGGGCTCCGCAGGCGAAGCCGAGGAGCCACCTTCTTGATGTCGAAGGCCGGATTCGTCGGGCTGGCGGGCCGGCCCAACGTCGGCAAGTCGACCCTGGTCAACGCGATCGTCGGCACTCATGTGGCGATCGTCTCCGAGCGGCCGCAGACCACCCGGCGCGCAATCCGCGGGGTGGCCACCGACCTCGCCGCCGACTGGCAGCTGGTGATGACCGACCTGCCCGGTGTCCAGCGCCCGCGCGACGCGCTCACCGAGCGAATGCAGCGCCGGGTCGAGCGGGAGATCGCCGACTCCGACGCGGTGCTCTTCGTCGTCAACGCGGAGCAGGGCGTCGGCCCCGGCGACCGATTCATCTCCAAGGCGCTGCTCGAGTCGAGCATCGACACGCCGGTCGTCTGCGCCGTCAACAAGATCGACCGCCTCAACAACGCCGAGACCGCCGCGGTGCTCTCCGACGTCGGTGAGATCAACGGCGTCGATGAGATCTTTCCCGTCAGCGCCCGCAAGGGGCAGGGCCTGGAGCCGATGATCTCGAAGCTCGTCGAGCTGCTTCCCGAGAGTCCCTTCCTGTTCCCGCCCGAGCAGCGTTCGGACCTGCCCAGCGAGGTCCTGCTCGCCGAGCTGATCCGCGAGCAGGTGCTGCGCCGGACCCGCGACGAGCTGCCCCACGCGGTCGAGGTGCAGGTCTCCGAGGTCGCGCACCGCGAGGATGGCATGGTCGACGTCCACGCCCACATCTGGGCCGAGACGGAGTCTCAGAAGGGCATCCTGATCGGTTCGGGAGGCCGCAAGATCAAGGAGATCGGAACCGCCGCCCGCACCGAGCTCGAGCGTGAGCTGGGCGGCCGAGTCTTCCTCGATCTCCAGGTCCGGGTGCGCAGGCGCTGGCGGAAGGACGAGGGTCTGCTCGACCGCCTCGGGATCGAGTAGCTCGGTTCACATCCCGTTCACCGGAGCGCGAATCGCCCACCGGATGATTCCTCAACACCGAAGAGAGGAGTCGAGATGGACATCGAGCGTAATCGCGAGGAGTGGACCGAGCAGGACGAGCGGCATCCCGATCCGCCGGAGAAGCCGATGCCGGTCCAGGAGGAGGGAATCGCCGTCGGGCTGGAGGCTCAGGACGATTTCGATGCCGATCTCGACCCCGAGATCGCGGCGGAGGTTCGGGTTCAGGAAGAGACCCGGGAGGCCGAGGAGGAGTACGGGCCGATCGAGGATGCGGTGGAGGATCCCGCCGACGACGACTAGCTGAACCCGCGCCTTCAGGCGCGTGTGCGGGTGATTCGTACAATCGCCCGATGGTCGTGCAGACCGCCAGAGACGCGGCGAAGGTTCGCTTCGACGAGCGCGGGCTCGTGCCGTGCGTGATGCAGGACGCCCGCTCGGGCGAGGTGCTGACCCTCGCGTACATGAACGAGGAGTCGCTGCTGCTCACACTGGAGACGAGGGAGGTCCATCTCTACAGCCGGAGCCGCCGCGAGATCTGGCACAAGGGGGCTACCTCGGGGAACGTCCAGCGCGTTCGGCAGATCCGCTACGACTGCGACGGCGACGCCCTCGTCGCGCTGGTCGACCCGGCCGGGCCCGCCTGCCACACGGGTGAGCGCTCCTGCTTCTACCGCGACCTGGAGGGGACGGCCGACGCCGGCGTCGACGCTCCGGGCGTCGTCGGCGAGCCGACCCTGCTGCCTTACGAGGCCCTCGCGACCCTCGAGCGAACGCTCGTGGCGCGACAGCGCAAGCGCCCTCAGGGCAGCTACACGGTCGAGCTGCTCGAGGACTCGAAGCTCGCCGGGGAGAAGGTCCGCGAGGAGGCCGCCGAGGTCGTCAAGGCCGTCAACTCCGAGTCCGAGGAGCGGGTGGCCGAGGAGGGAGCCGACGTCGTGTACCACCTGGCCGTCCTGCTGCTCTCGCGCGGCATCTCGATGGCGGAGGTCCTCCACGTCCTGAACGGCCGCCGGCGGTCTCGATGAACACCGTCGGGGCGTTGAGGGGCCTTCCCGGCCTCGAGCCGGACCTCGACCGTGCGCGCGAGCTCGCTCAGAGCGCCAGCGTGGTTCCCGTCCGCTACCGGTTCATCGACGACTGCGAGACCCCCGTCAGCGCCTTCCTGAAGCTGCGCGGCGACGGGCCGGCGTTCCTGCTCGAGTCGGCGGAGCAGGGGAGGCTCGGCCGCTGGTCCTTTCTGGGCTTCAGGCCCCGCGCCGTCCTTCGCTGGGCCGACGGCCGCCTCTCCGAGTGGAGCGGCGACACGGCGGCGGAATCGGGGGCGGGCGCCGAGCCCGATCGGGTCATCGAGGCGCCCGACCCGTATGCGGCTGCGGCGGAATACCTGGGCCGCTACGAGATCGCGGAGCCCGACGAGCTGCCGCCGTTCGCCGGAGGCGCCGTCGGCTTCTTCGGCTACGACCTCGTGCGCACCGTGGAGCCGCTCTCCGAGCCGAACCCTGACCCGGTTGGGCTTCCCGACATGGCACTGATGATCACCGACGTCCTGGTCGCCTTCGACCACCAGCGCCACGAGGTGACGCTGATCGCCAACGCCTTCGTCGAGGATGGCGGGATCGAGGAGGCCTACGCCCGCGCCGTGGAGACCATCGGCGAGGTGCGAGAACGGCTGCGGGAGCCGGTGCCGACGACAAGGGTTGCCAAGCCATTCTCGCCCGAACCCGGCATGCCCGGAAGCGAAGCTGAGGACATGCCGGTTGATGGCGAAGCCGTCAACTTCCAACCCAACATGAGCCGCGAGCAGTTCGAGGCGACGGTCTCGCGGATCATCGAATACGTCCACGCGGGGGATGCGTTCCAGGTCGTCCCGTCGCAGCGCTTCACCTCGCCCTGCCCGGTGGAGGCCTTCTCGATCTACCGGGGCCTGCGCACGGTCAACCCCTCGCCGTACATGTACTTCCTCGACTTCGGCGACTTCGAGATCGCCGGCGCCTCCCCGGAGCCCCTGGTCAAGGTGACGGGCGATCGCGTCGAGACCAGGCCGATCGCGGGCACCTATCCGCGCGGCGCCGACGAGGAGGAGGACCGTCTCGCGGCGGAGCGTCTGCTCCAGGATCCGAAGGAGCGCGCCGAGCACGTCATGCTGGTGGACCTGGGGCGCAACGATCTCGGCCGCGTCTGCGAGTACGGCTCGGTCACGGTCGACGAGCTGATGGTGGTCGAGACCTACTCCCACGTGCTCCACATCGTCAGTCAGGTCTCGGGCACGCTGCGCGATGGTGTCAGCGCGATGGACGCGCTCCGCTCGATTCTGCCCGCCGGGACTCTCTCCGGCGCTCCGAAGGTCCGCGCCATGCAGATCATCGACGAGCTCGAGCCGCAGAAGCGAGGGCCGTACGGCGGCGCGGTCGGGTACCTGAGCTACACCCGGGATCTCGACACCGCGATCTACATCCGCTCCGTCGTCGTGAAGGACGGTCTCGTGCACGTCCAGGCCGGAGGCGGCACCGTCGCGGACGCGCAGCCCGCCTATGAGTACAACGAGTCGGTCAACAAGGCGAAGGCGGTCTTCCGGGCCGTCGAGCTGGCGGCCGAGCAGCCGGAGTGGCCCTGATGGCAAGCGTCCTCGTCATCGACAACTACGACTCCTTCACCTACAACCTCGTCCAGTACCTCGGGGAGCTGGGTGCCGAGGTCGGAGTCGTCCGAAACGACAAGGCGACGGTCGACGAGCTGCTCAAGCTGAGGCCCGACCGCCTGGTCGTCTCGCCGGGTCCGTGTACGCCGAAGGAGGCAGGCATCTCAGTCGACGCGATCCGCTCCTTCGCCCAGGCGGGCACGCCCGTGCTCGGCGTCTGTCTCGGGCATCAGTCGATGGTGGAGGCGTTCGGTGGGACCGTCGTCCGGGGCGATCCGATCCACGGCAAGGACGCGGAGGTGAAGCACGACGGTCGCTCCATCTACGAAGGGCTGTCGAACCCGCTGGTCGCCGGCCGCTATCACTCGCTGATCGCGGACCCCGACCTGCCAGGCGAGCTCGAGCTCACCTCCACCTACGGGGACGTCGTGATGGGCGTCCGCCACCGCGAGCTCCCGGCGGAGGGCGTCCAGTTCCACCCCGAGTCCGTCCTCACCCCGCAGGGCAAGAAGCTGCTGGCTAACTTCCTCGGCGAGTAGCCGAGCGCCTCGACCATGCCCAACGACATCCTCACACGCGCAATCGACGAGATCTGCGCCGGTACGCACCTGACGGCCGACCACACCTCGGCGGCGCTCGCCGAGATCATGGAGGGCAGGGTGGGCGAGGTACAGACCGCGGCCTTCCTGATCTCCCTGCGCGCCAAGGGCGAGACCGTTTCCGAGCTGGTGGGTCTCGCGCGGACCATGCGTTCCCTTGCGGCCCATGTGGAGATCGACGAGCCGACTCTCCTCGACACCGCCGGCACGGGCGGAGGGCCGACGACCTTCAACATCTCGACGACGGCCGCGCTGATCGCGGCGGGCGCCGGCTGCAAGGTCGCGAAGCACGGGAATCGCTCGGCGACCAGCAAGTCGGGCTCGGCAGACGTGCTCGAGGCCCTCGGTGTGGACATCGAGCTCTCACCGGCCGAGGTCGCGACATGCATCGACGACGTCGGCTTCGGCTTCATGTTCGCCCCGAAACACCACAAGGCGATGGCCCATGTGGTGCCGGTCCGCAAGGAGCTCGCGGTGCGGACCATCTTCAACTTCCTCGGTCCGCTCACCAACCCCGCCGGTGCCAGCGCCCACCTGCTCGGGGTCTCCGACCGCAGCTACCAGGAGATCATCGCCGACGCCCTTCTGCAGCTCGGCTGCAACCACGCCCTGGTCGTGAATGCCGACGACGGCATCGACGAGCTCAGCGTCGCCTCCCGGACGCGAGTCATCGAGGTGGCCGACGGAGGTACCGAGGAGTGGTTCGTCGAGGTCGGGGACTTCGGGTTGCAGACCGCCCCGCTGGAGGCGATCCCGGGCGGGGAGCCGGCCGAGAATGCGGCGATCGTCACCCGGATACTGGAGGGGGAGGCAGGGCCCCCCCGCGATGTCTCTCTGCTCAACGCGGGCGCCGCCATCTATGTCGCCGGCGGATCCGCCGACCTGGGCGAGGGCATCGCCAAGGCGACGCAGGCGGTCGACTCGGGCGCCGCCTTCGACGTGCTCGGCCGTCTGGTCTCCCGCTCCCGCGAGCTCTCCGGCGCGAGCTAAGGTCCAGCGGACGAGATGGGCATGATCGAAGACCTGGTCGGATCCGCGCGGGCAGGCGTGGTGCGGCGAAGCGCCGAGGTGCCGCTCGAGGACCTCGAGAAGCGGCTGGCCGAGAGGCCGGAGCAGCGCCCCTTCGGCGAGGCCCTTGTCCGGCCGGGGCTGTCCGTGGTCGCTGAGTTCAAGCGCCGTTCGCCGAGCGCCGGAGAGATCCGCGCCGGTGCCACGCCCGGCGAGATCGCCCGCTCGTACGACGAGGCGGGCGCGGCCGCCCTCTCCGTGCTCACCGATGAACCCCACTTCGGTGGCTCGCTCGACGACCTGCGCGAGGCTCGCGCCGCCTGCGAGCTGCCCGTCCTGCAGAAGGACTTCGTTGTCGACCGCTACCAGCTCTACGAGGCGGCGGTGGCGGGCGCGGACGCCGTGCTGCTGATCGTCGCTGCACTCAGCCAGGAACAGCTCGCCGGCCTCTATGAGGAGGCGCGCGGGCTCGACCTCGATGTGGTCGTCGAGGTCCACAAGGAGCCGGAGCTCGAGACTGCGCTGACGGTGGACGCCGAGGTGATCGGCATCAACAACCGCAATCTGGACGACTTCAGCGTGGACGTCCAGACGACCTTCGAATTGATGCCGGACGTACCGGCCGGCAAGACGGTGGTCTCGGAGAGCGGGATAGCCGAACGCGTGACGCTCGACGAGCTCGAGCGGGTGGGAGTGGACGCCGTCCTGATCGGCGAGGCGCTGATGAGAGCCGATGACCCGGGCGCGAAGCTCAGGGAGCTGATCGCGGACGAGGAGTCGACCCGCGAGCACCTCCTGCCCTGAGTCGGGTTATTAAAGAACGCGAAGGTCCTGCTTAGAGTCGATTAAGCGGTGGGCACCACACTGGCCCGCATGCAGTCGCTGAAGAGGTTCCTCTCGACCAGCTTCGGGTCCGCCATGGCCGGCGGTCTCGTCGTGTTGGTGGCCGGCTTGATCCTGATCAAGGCCGGCGCGGTCGATACGAGCGACGACAACTCGGCGCCGGTGATCGAGCCGGCGGCGCTGGCGCGCCCTGCTAGCAACTCGAGCCAGGGCCTCACCGTCCACGACATCTACCAGCGGGATGCCGATGGCGTGGCCTTCATCCGCTCGACGATCGTGCAGAAGACTCAGTCCGTGTTCGGCTTTCCGCAGCAGCAGAGCAGCGAGGCCACCGGCTCAGGATTCCTGATCGACAACGACGGCCACATCCTCACCAACGCCCACGTCGTCGAGGGCGCCCAGAAGGTGGAGGTCCAGCTGGGCGATGGCGCCGAGCAGAATGCGCAGGTGGTCGGCTCGGATCCCTCCAGCGACATCGCTCTCCTCAAGGTCGACAACACCGAGGGCGCCAACCCACTGCCGCTCGGGGACTCTTCCAAGGTGCAGGTCGGCGATCCGGTGGTTGCGATCGGCAACCCCTTCGCGCTCGATCGCACGGTGACCAGCGGAATCGTCTCCGCGCTCCAGCGCCAGATCCAGGCCCCCAACGGCTTCTCGATCAGCGACGTGATCCAGACCGACGCCGCGATCAACCCCGGCAACTCGGGCGGTCCGCTGATCGACGGCGCCGGCGAGGTAATCGGGATCAACTCCCAGATCGAGAGCCAGAGCGGCGGCAATGAGGGCGTCGGCTTCGCTGTTCCGATCAAGACCGCGGCCGATGTCGTCTCACAGCTCGAGAACGGCGGCCAGGTGCACCAGGCCTACCTCGGGATCTCGGGCGGCGACATCACCCCGGAGATCGCCCACGCGCTGAATCTCCCCGTCAACCATGGCGTCCTGATCGAGCGGGTGCTCAACGGCGGCCCGGCGGATGACGCGGGCATCAAGGGCGCCACGGGTCAGGCCACCATCTCTGGACAGACCTTCCCGGTGGGCGGCGACATCATCACCAAGGTCGATGGCAAGGCGATCAGCGGCATGGACGACGTGATCTCCGCGGTCAACGGCCACAAGCCCGGTGATGAGATCACCCTGACGATCTTCAGCGGCGGCCAGCAGAAGGACGTCACGGTCAAGCTCGGCGACCGGCCGTCCCACGTGCAGGACTCGAACTCGAGTTCACTTCCCTAGCGGCCATCCCCTTTTCAGTTGACAGGCACGCGTCCCTTTGACAGCGTCCGCCCATGCCCTCCAGTCGGCGAAGGCGGCAGTCTCGGCTGGCGCGTTTGGGGATCGCATCCGCCCTTGCCGCGGCGCTGCTGGTGTTCGCCGCCGCCCCGGTCCCGGCGGCGGTCACGATCGGCCAGCTCGCCCCCAGCCCGCCGGCGTCGGAAACCTCTGCTGATACTGACCGCGCCCAGCCCAGCGTCACCGCGGGGAACTCGTACGTCGTCCCCGCGACCGGAGGGGTCACCGCCTGGACGCTTACCTCCTGGAGCCACAATGCCGCCGCCGACGTAGGGCAGGAGCTGACCATGAAGGTGTTTCGCAAGGTCGCGGACCCTCTGACCTACACCGTGGTTGGCCACGACGGCCCCAGACCTCTCACCCCGAGCATCGTCAACACGTTTCAGACCAGCCTGCCGGTGAAGGCGGGCGATGTCCTCGGCAACAACTCGAAAAGCCCAGCCGACAACGCCTCCTACTTCCCCGCTCCCGGAGAGTCATTCATCGACATACAACCCGGCCTCGCTGATGGCCAAACGGGGAGCTTTGTGCTCGAAGCTGCTGACCCCCTACGTCTCAACATCTCAGCCGTCCTCGAACCCACCAATACGTTTGCGCTCGGGCCGATCACCCGCAACAAAAACAAGGGCACGGCGACCCTGGAGGTGACCGTTCCCAACCCAGGCGATCTGACCGTTGGCGGAAAGGGCGTCAAGTCCGCCGGAGGGAGGACGGCGGTGACCTCCAAGGCGGTCGGCGGCGGCCCTGTGCAGCTGACGATTCGTGTCAAGGGCAAGAAGAAGCGCAAGCTCAACGACACCGGCAAGGTCAAGGTCAAGCCCAAGATCACCTATACGCCAACCGGGGGCGCGCCCAACACTCAGTCGAGAAAGGTGAAGCTGAGGAAGCGATAGCCCTGCGCTGGGCGAAGCCGTCTATACAGCGGCCGGGGCTGAAACCACGTCGTGCTCGATCAGGCTCTCGCCGGTCTCGGCGATCGTGTCGTCGATCGGTCGCGGCGTCCAGCCCAGGGTGGTCCGGGCTCTCTCGGATGACAGCTCGGAGCGCTTGCCGAGGCTGCCCACGATCGAGCGGATGCCGCCGTCGAACAGCGCCATCCCCCTGACGACGAAATCGGGGATCGTCCGAGTCGGCACCTTCGAGGCGCGCTCGCCGAGCCGGTCGCGGAGGATCTCGCCCGCCTCCGACATCCAGAGGAACTCGTTGACCGCGATGAAGCGCTTGCCGCCCGCCTCGGGCTTCGTCATCGTCAGGATCTCGAGGTCGGCGACATCCCTCACGTCGACGAAGCTGAAGCCGAGCCTCGGCATGCCCGGCATCCCCTTCAGGAGGCGTTCGATCGCCTGGATCGAGTAGGAGAGGTCGTCATTGAGGACGGGGCCGATGATCGCGCCCGGGTTCACCACGGCCAGCCGGTCCTCCGCGCCGCGCTGCTTGACCAGGTCCCACGCGGCTTGCTCGGCGATCGTCTTCGAGCGGACGTAGGGCGTCAGGCCCTCCTCGTCCGGGTCGGTCCAGTCCTCCTCGGTCAGGGTCTTCTTCTCGGCTCCCTTGGCGAGCCGGACCGCTGCGATCGAGGAGGTGACCACGGTGCGCTTCACCCCGTGGTCGAGGGCTTTGCCGAGGACCCGCACGGTTCCCTCACGGGCCGGAACGATCAGCTCGTCTGGGTCCTTGGGCTGCTTCGGCGGGAAGGGGGAGGCGACGTGGAGGACGTAGTCGCAGCCCTCGATTGCGTTGTCCCAATGGTCGTCGCTCATCAGCTCCGCCTGGTGCACAGTCAGCCGGCCGCCGGGGTCAACCTGCGACTCGACCGCAGCGTGAACATCGCGCTCGCGCGAGGGATTGCGAACTGTGGTCCTGACGCGGTAGCCGCGCCCGAGTAGGTCGATGATGCACCAGCCGGCCAGGAAGCCCGACCCGCCCGTGACTAGAACTGTCTTGCCGTCGCCCTCGGCCATACCTCGTCCGTGACCCTAGTCGAGTGTTGGGGCTTTGCGAACAGCACCTGCACATCCCGCAGTCGCCGCTCGCGGAAGCCAGCCTCGCTCATCGCGAGCCAGAGCGTCCACAGCCGCCGGAAGGGCTCGTCATAGCCGAGCTCCCCGGCGAGGTCCGAGTTGGCGATGAAGCGCTCGCGCCAGAGCTCGAGTGTGCGCGCGTAGTGCGCGCCGATCTCCTCCAGCCGGATCGTGCTCATGTCGGTCTCGCGGGCGATGGATCTCTGGATCACCTCGAGCGACGGCAGGCAGCCGCCGGGGAAGATGAGGGTGTTGGCGAAGCTCTTCGCCGCCTTCTCCGTCTCGTAGAGGCGGTCGTCGATCAGGATCGCCTGGAGGAAGAAGAGGCCATCCGGCTCGAGCAGCTCCGAGCAGCGGCGGAAGAAGACGTCGAAGTAGTGCCAACCGACCGCTTCGATCATCTCCAGCGAGACGAGCTTCGTGTAGCGGCCTCGGAGGTCGCGGTAGTCCTCGAGCAGGACGGTGACGCGATCCTCGACGCCGGCGTCGCGGATCCTCCGCAGCGCACCCTCACGCTGCTCCTGGGAGATCGTCGTGGTGGTCACCCGGCAGCCGTAGTTGGCCGCCGCGTGAGCCGCCATTGCTCCCCATCCCGTGCCGATCTCGAGCAGATGGTCGTCGGGCCCCAGCTCGAGGGCCTCGCAGATCCGCTCGAGGCGGTTCCGCTGGCCTTCGGCCAGGCTCGCCTCCGGGTGGGGGAAGACCGCCGACGAGTACATCATCGACTCGTCCAGGTAGAGGGCGAAGAGGTCGTTGCCGAGGTCGTAGTGGGCTGAGATGTGGCGTCGTGAGGCGCGCTTGCTGTTCCGAGGTACGCGCCAGAACGTCTTCTCGAGGGGGACGAGCAGGGGGTGGAGGCGGCGGCGCCAGGCGTCGAGCGAGCCGAGGTTCCGGCAGGCGATCCGGAGCAGCGCGACGAGGTCGTCGCAGTCCCAGAGCCGATCACGGTACGACTCGCCGAGGCCGACGCTGCCGCTGAGCAGTGCGCGCCAGAAGCCCGGCGAGTGGACCTCAACGGTTGCGGCCAGGTCCGCGCCAGGGTCGCCGAATCCCAGCGTCCCGCCCCCGGGCTCGACGAGCTCCAGCCGCCCTCCGCGGATCCGGGAGAAGGCCCCTAGAGCCAGTCGCCTGGCAGCTCCCTCGATGGCGGTCATCGACCCTCAGCCTATGCCCCAGAACGCCGGCTCGCATGGGAAAACGGTGATTCCGCCTACCCTTGACGCATGACCAAGGTCAAGGTCTGCGGGATGACCAGCCTCGCCGACGCCGAGCACGCGGCGAGCCATGGCGCCTGGGCGATCGGCCTGATCCACCATCCGGACAGCCCACGCTACGTGGCGCCGGACGTGGCGGAGGAGATCGGCGCCGCCCTGAAGAGGCGGTGCGAGATCGCCGGAGTGTTCGTCAACTCGACCCTGGATGAGGTGATCGACGCCGCCGAGCGCGAGAACCTGACGCTGCTCCAGTTCCATGGCGAGGAGGGACCGTCGTTCTGTGTCGAGGCGCGGCGCCGAACCGGCGCCAAGGTGATCAAGGCGATGCGCATCAAGAGCGCCGCGGATGTCCAGGCGGCCGAGGCGTTCCGGACGGACTTTCACCTCTTCGACGCGTACTGGCACGGGATCCACGGCGGCACCGGGAAGAGCTTCGATTGGGACCTGGTGGCGAAGCGCCGCTCGAGGGTCCCGATGATCCTCGCGGGCGGACTGAACGCCGAGAACGTCGCGAACGCGATCGAGCTGGTGAAGCCGTACGCCGTGGACGTCGTCAGCGGCGTCGAGACAGAGCCCGGCCGAAAGGACCACGCCAAGGTCGAGGCCTTCCTCGCCGCCGCAGGCGTCGAGCAGCCCTCCCAGGTGACGACGTCGTGAGCGCGGCAGTCGAGCAGCGCTTCGGCCCCTACGGCGGCCGGTTCGTCCCGGAGACCCTGATCGCGGCGCTCGACGAGCTCAGCGCCGCCTGGGCCGAGGCTCGCGAGGACGAGGGCTTCCAGACGCAGCTCTCGGTCCTGCTGCGTGACTTCGTCGGCCGCCCGACGCCTCTCTACCTGGCGGAGAGGCTGTCCGAGCGCGTCGGCCGCCGGGTCTATCTGAAGCGCGAGGACCTCGCCCATACCGGCGCCCACAAGATCAACAACGCAGTCGGCCAGGCCCTGCTCGCCCGCCGGATGGGAAAGACCAGGGTGATCGCCGAGACCGGGGCGGGGCAGCACGGCGTCGCGACCGCCACCGCCTGCGCGCTCTTCGGCCTCGAGTGTGCCGTCTACATGGGCAGCGAGGACATCAGGCGCCAGGCCCCCAACGTGGAGCGCATGCGGCTGCTCGGCACCGAGGTGATCCCGGTGGAGGCAGGGGCCCGGACGCTGAAGGAGGCGGTCAGCGCCGCGATCCGCGACTGGGTCGCCTCCGTCGAGAACACCCACTACGTGATCGGCTCGGTGGTGGGGCCCGCGCCGTACCCGGCGCTCGTCCGCGACCTCCAGCGGGTGATCGGCGATGAGGCGCGCGCCCAGGCTCTCGAGGCCGAGGGCTCGTTGCCGACCCGTGTCATCGCCTGCGTCGGCGGAGGTTCCAACGCGATCGGCAGCTTCCACGCCTTCCTCGACGACCCGGTCGAGCTGATCGGAGTCGAGGCCGCCGGGGAGGGGCTCGAAAGCGGCCACCACGGCGCCTCCCTCGGCGCCGGAACGACCGGCGTATTGCACGGAGCCCTCTCATCGGTTCTCGCCGACGAGGAGGGGCAGATCGTCGAGGCTCATTCGGTCTCCGCCGGGCTCGACTACCCCGGGGTCGGACCCGAGCACGCTCACCTGCGCGACTCGGGCCGCGCCACCTACGAGTCGGCCACCGACGGGGAGGCGCTGCGGGCCTTTCGAGAGCTCGCCCGGCTGGAGGGGATCATCCCCGCACTCGAGCCCTCGCATGCGATCGCGTGGTTGCTCGAGAACGGCGGGGGAAAGGGCTTCGACGTCCTCACCCTGAGCGGCCGCGGCGACAAGGACATGGACGAGGTGACGGCAAAGCTCGCCGAGCTCGATGGCTGAGGCCACCACCACCTCCATCGAGGGCGCCTTTGCGGCCGCGCGCGAGCAGGGCCGCGCCGCCCTGATGCCCTATCTGATGGGCGGCTTTCCCGACCAGGAGACCGCCACCGCGGTGGCCCGGGCCTACGCGGATGCGGGCGCCGACCTGATCGAGCTCGGCGTTCCCTTCTCCGACCCGCTCGCCGATGGGCCAACCATCCACGCCGCCGACACCGCGGCCCTGGCTGCCGGAGCGACACTCGAGACCGTGCTCGAGACCTGCGCAGCGGTGGCGGATCGGATTCCGGTCGCGCTCATGTGTTACGCGAACATGATCCTGGCGAGGGGCGTCGAGCGGTTCGGCGGGCTCGCCGCCGAGGCCGGCGCGGCGGGCGTGATCGTCCCCGACCTGCCGCTCGAGGAGCAGGGCGCGATCGCCGAGTCGCTGGGTGCCCACGGCCTGGCCCTGATCCCGTTGATGGCGCCCACGACACCGCCGGAGCGCCGCGCGCGGATCTGCGCCGGAGCGCACGGATTCGTCTACCTGGTCTCCACGGTGGGCGTGACCGGGGAGCGCGCGGAGCTGGCGCCCGAGCTCACTGACCTGATCGCGGTGGCCAAGGAGGAGGCGAACGTCCCCGTGGCCGTCGGCTTCGGAATCTCGACACCCGAGCAGGCCGCGACCGTCGGCGGGCTCGCCGACGGCGTCATCATCGGGACCAGGCTCGTCCGGGCGGTTGCCGATGCGGCCGATCGTGACGCGGCGGTCGACGCGGCCGGCGAGTTCCTGCGCGAAACCCGCGCCGCCCTCGCCAGATAGGCTTCCGGGCCGTGCAGGTAGTCCTCTTCACAGTTCTCGGCGCATGCGTGATGGTGATCGCCTACGCCCTCGGCGTGCCGGGTCCGGTCGACGCGATCCTCTTCCTCGGCGGGGTCTTCACCGGCGCTCTCCTGCGCTACGCCCAGCCGATCATCGACTGGCTGACCCGCCCGTAACGCCGGCTGCCTAGCTCCCGCCCCTGACACGCCGCACCAGGTCGCGGAAGGTCGAGAGCTCCGCGGTGGTCAGGGCGTCAAACCCAGGCTGGCGGCGCTCGATGCAGCCGGCGAGCGCGACCTTCGTCTTCCGTCCTTCGGCGGTGAGCGAGACGAGCCGCTTGCGGCGATCACGCGGAGCCGGCTTCCGCCGCACCAGGCCGCGGCGCTCGAGCTTCGTCAACAGGGTCGAGGCGTTCGCAGGATCCACGCCCAGCCCGCGTGTACTCCGGGTCGGCTGGGCGCTCTGGATGCGAATGCGGCCCCGGCGCTCCCCGGCCTAGGCTTTCCCCATGACTGCTGGGCGCAGCTACGAGCTGACGGCGATCGGCCGGGTCGAGTCGCCTCTGACCGACCCAGGGTCAGCGCCCAAGCAGGGCGACGAGGGTGCGCCAGATGCGTGGCTGGTCTTCGAGGGCGACGTGCTGGAGGGGCTCCTGGACATCGAGCCCGGCGATGAGCTCCTCGTCCTCACCTGGCTGGACCGTGCCGACCGCGACGTGCTCGTGGTCCATCCGCGCGGCGACACCTCGCGGCCGCCCGCCGGAGTCTTCGCGACCCGCTCGCCGCACCGGCCGAATCCGATCGGCCTCCATCGGGTCGCCGTCGTGGAGGTGGAGGGAGAGCGGATCAAGGTTCGCGACCTGGAGGCCCTGGACGGAACGCCGATCGTCGACGTCAAGCCCGTCCTGAGTGCCGACCTCTCCGAGCGCTGACCGCAGCTGCCGCACAGGTAGATTGATCGCGTGCGGATCGGCGTACTCAACGGTGGAGGCGACTGCCCCGGGCTGAACGCGGTCATTCGCGCCATCGTGCGCAAGGGGGCTGCGGAGTACGGCCATGAGTTCGTCGGCTATCGCAACGGCTGGGCCGGGCCCCTCGAGCGCCTCAGCTCACCACTTGGGATTCCTGAGGTTCGGGGGATCCTGCCGCGCGGCGGCACGATCCTCGGTTCTTCGCGGACCAATCCATTCAAGGAGGAAGGCGGCCCCCAGCGCCTCGCCGACAACCTGAAGGCCGACGGGGTGGACGGCCTGATCGCGATTGGCGGTGAGGACACGCTCGGGGCGGCCGCCAAGCTCCACGAGGAGGGCGTCCACGTCGTCGGAGTGCCGAAGACAATCGACAACGACCTCTCCGCCACCGACTACACCTTCGGCTTCGACACCGCCGTCAACATCGCGATGGCGGCCATCGACAGGCTCCACACGACCGCTGAGAGCCACAAGCGGACTCTGATCTGCGAGGTGATGGGCCGCCATGCCGGCTGGATCGCCTTCCACGCCGGCCTGTCGGGCGGCGCCAACGTGATCCTGATCCCCGAGATCGAGTTCGACCTGGACAGGGTCTGCGAGTACATCGTTCGCCGCTTCGAGAGCCACTACTCGCCGATTGTCGTGGTCGCTGAGGGGGCGGTCCCCAAAGGCGGCATGCCGTCGGGCGACGGCGCCCCGACCGACGCCTTCGGACACGCCCGCCTCGGCGGGATCGCGAACTGGCTCGAGGGCGAGATTGAGCAGCGCACCGGCCACGAGGCTCGCGCGACGGTCCTCGGGCATGTTCAGCGAGGCGGCACGCCGACGGCGTTCGACCGCGTGCTCGCCACCCGCTTCGGCCTCCACGCGATCGACGCCGCTCACGAGGGGCAGTGGGGCAAGATGACCGCGCTCCGCAGCACCGACATCGAGCTGGTCGACCTCTCGGAAGCGACCGCCGAGCTGAAGACGGTTCCGGAGTCGCTCTACCGCGAGGCCGAGGTCTTCTTCGGCTAGTGCGCTGATGCCCCGCTTGGCGCTCGCCGCGCTGCTGCTCGCTGTTGTCATCGCCGGCTGCGGCATCGCCGGGAGCGCGAAGATCGAGGCGCCCGTCAGCGTCTATTTCAGCCTGCCGCTGACCGGTCCGCGCGGGATTGACGGGCGGGACGCGGCGGACGGCGCGCGGCTGGCGTTGGAGCAGGCGCAGGGCAGGGCCGGCTCGATCGAGGTCCGGGCGACCTATCTCGACGATGCCAAGGGGAAGGTCTGGGATCCCGTGGCGGTCGGAGCCAACGCCCGCCAGGCCGCCCAGGACTCATCCGCGGCCGCCTACATCGGAGAGCTTGACTCCGAGCCGACTCGCGCCTCGATGCCCATCACGAACGACGCCGGGCTCCTGCAGGTCTCACCCGGCGCGGGCGGGGTGGACCTGACCCAGCCCGCGGCCGGCTATCCGAACTCCCCCGACCGCTACCGGCCCTCTGGCGCACCCAGCTTCGCCCGGACGGTTCCGGCTGACGATGTGGTCGTCGATGCGGCCGCGAACTGGGCGTCGGAGCTCGGTGCCACCCGGGCCGCGGTGACCTCGGACGGCTCGGCCTTCCAGAACCTGGCCGCCTCCGAATTCAAGTCCGCTGCCACCGAGCACGGCATCCAGGTCATGCCCGGCAAACCGCCCTCCGAGGTCGCCGTGGCCGCGAATACAGGCAATCAGGCCGTCTACGAGCCCGGGCCGCAGCGGTTGAGCCTCTACAGACGTGCGCCCGGCACATACTCCGTCAGCGCCGAGCTCGATCCGAAGCTGCTCCCGGACAAGAACTTCGACACCCTGTTCGCGCGGCGTTATCACCGCGGCCCCGGTGTCTACGCCGCCTATGGCTACGAGGCCATGGGCCTCGTCCTGCAGGCGATCTCCGGAGCCGGGACCGACGCATCGTCGTTCAGAGACAACGTCCGCAACGGCGTCTTCGGCGCACAGCGTGACGGCACCGCGCTGGGCAGCTACTCGATCACGTCGGATGGCGACACGACCGAATGCGCGATCCAGCGCTACCGGCTCCGCGGAACGCTTCGCGTTCCGCTCGGCGCGCCCTGCCCGCCGCACTAGCGCGCCGAGGGCGGACCCTCGATCGCGGGTTGGCCCGAGACCACCGAGGCGACCCAGTCGCGCATCTCCGGGATCAGAGCGAAGTCGATCGAGTGCTGCACCCGGGCCTCGCGGTAGGTGACGTAGAGGCCGCCCTCCTCGAGCAGGTCGCGAGCCTTGCGGCCGAAGCCGACCGGAATGACCGGGTCGTAGGAGCCATGGGTCACGTAGGCGTGCATCCCGCGCTTCGCCCTCGGATCGACCTTCCAGCCGCGCACCATCGGGTAGAAACCGCTCATCATCAGCAGGCCGGCGGCCCTGGGCCGGCCCATGCCGAGCGCCACTGCGCAGGCTACGGCCGCGCCCTGGCTGAATCCTCCGATCACCGTCTTTTCCCAGGGGATCCCGCGATGGCGGAGCTCGTCGTCGAGGAATCGGCAGAGCTTCTCGAGAGTGTCGACGAAGGTCTGCTCGTCCGGATGGCCGACCTCCCTGATCACGTACCAGTGGCGACCGCCGGGCGGCACGTTGGTCAGGGGCGCTCCGGGGGTCATTCCGAACAGCTTGCGGTCGGGGTCGAGCTCGTCGAGCAGCGGATAGAGGTCGCGCTCGTCGGTGGCGCGGCCGTGGAGCAGGATCAACGCTCCCTCCGGCTCGCCGGCAGGCTCGCGCGTCAGATGGACGAGCTGGACGATCTGACCCGGGCGATCCCCGGACGGCTGCTCAGGCGTGGACACGCGGGTTATTGATCGGCCGTAGCACCGGCTCGACCTGTTCCCGGAGGTGCTCGTAGTCAGGTGGCAGCGAGAGCTTCTCGCCCAGCGACTCGAGCGGCTCGTCGACGGTGAAGCCCGGGCCGAGGGTGGCGATCTCGAAGAGGACGCCGCTCGGCTCGCGGAAATAGATCGAGCGGAAGTAGAAGCGGTCGATCACCGGGGTGGGCCGAGCGCCGGCCGCGGTCACGCGGTCGCGCCAGGCCTCGTGATCATCCATCTGCGAGGCCCAGGCGATGTGGTGGACGCTCCCGGCTCCCTGCAGCCCGCGCTCCCCGGGGGGCTCGGAGTAGCCCCAGAGGCCGCCGCGGCTGTCGCCGCGGCACTCCCACCCGGTCTGGCCGTCGTCGCCGGTCAAGGGCTCGAAGCCGAGTGCCTCCTCGAGGAGGAGTCGGCTGTCCTCGGGGTTGCTCGAGTAGGCGATCGCTCCGTCGAAGCCCTGGAGGGCGAGCTCGGCCGGGATCTCGGGGTGCTCGGCGATCAGCGGCTCGTCGGTCGTCTCGACGACCTTGAGCGCGTGGCCGAGCCCCTCGGGATCGGCGAAGCGCAGGACGCCGTCGGCGCGCTCGGCCTGGGTCCCGTGCTGATTCAGCCGCTCCTCCCAGAAGTCGAGCGCCTCCTCCGTGCCGAGCCGCCAGCGGATCCCCCAGATCATCCCGTCGCCGGCACGTCCCGGCGGCGCGCCGGGGTACTCGAAGAAGGTCAGATCGGAGCCGGCGTCACCCTTCTCGTCCGCGAAGAAGAGGTGGTAGACGGTCGGG
Source organism: uncultured Solirubrobacterales bacterium (assembly GCA_963774305.1). Classification (GTDB taxonomy): domain Bacteria; phylum Actinomycetota; class Thermoleophilia; order Solirubrobacterales; family 70-9; genus DASUPK01. The sequence continues at coordinate 229,504 of CAVZEM010000005.1, forward strand.
TCGTCCTGGTTGACCGTCTTCTTCACCAGCCGGAGGCCCATGACGCCCGCGTAGAAGTCGACGTTCTTCTGCGCGTCGCCGGTGATCGCGGTGATGTGGTGGACGCCCTCGAGCTTCATCCCGTCCATCTTGCCCTACCTGAGGGCGCTGCGCAGTGCCTCGTCGAGGTCCGGGTGGCGGAACTCGTAACCGTCGTCCAGCGCCCGGCGCGGAAGGACGCGGGCACCGCCCGCGACCGCGTCGGCCAGCTCGCCCCCGCGCAAGGCGCTGACCGCGAACTTCGGGACTGGCATGAAGGCGGGGCGGTGAAGGGCCCGGCCGAGAGCTTTGGAGAGCTCGCGATTGGTGACCGGATTCGGCGCGGTCGCGTTGATCGTGCCCGAGACCTGGTCGTTGTCCAGCGCCCAGAGCAGCAGGCCGACCTCGTCGTCGATGTGGATCCAGGACATGAACTGCTCGCCGCCGGCGATCGGGCCGCCGACCCCGAGCTTGAAGGGGAGAAGGAGCTGCTTGAGCAGGCCCCCGTGCCTGGTCAGCACCAGGCCGGTCCGGACGATCACGACCCGGGGGACGATCCGCTCCGCTTCGCGTTCGGCTCGTTCCCAGTCGATCGGGATCTCGGCCGTGAAGCCGTCGCCCGGCTGGGACTCCTCGTCGAGGATCTGGGCGCCACGGTCGCCGTAGTAGCCGATCGCCGACTGGCCGATGAACACACTCGGCCTGCTGGGCGCGGCCTCGATTCCCTGGAGCAGGTTCCGAGTCCCCACGAGCCTGCTCTCGCGGATCCGGACCTTGGCCTGGTCGGTGAGCCGCTGGTTGATCTCCTCGCCGATCAGGTTGACGACGCCGTCGACGCCCTCGAGGGCCTCGGTGGGCGGACGCTCGGTGGTCGCCTGCCAGGCGTGCCAGCGGACCGTCGGGTTCTTCGGTCTCGCGCGCTCTGGGTCGCGGGTCAGTCCCACGACCTCGTCACCGCGCGCCAGCAGGGCGTCGGCAAGGGCCGAGCCGATCAGCCCGCTCGCTCCTGTGATCAGCACTCGCATCGGCGGCGGATGCTAGCCGGATGGCTCCCTCACGCTAGGTTCCCGCGCGATGGCCGACGGTGTCAGACCCGCCCAGCCCGGAGAGGGAGCGCGCCTCGGCGAGATCTATCTGTCATCGGGCCGTGCCGCGTGGGCGCGCCATCTGTCTCCGGTCGGTCTGGCGGAGGTGACCTCTCCAGCCGAGGAGTGGGAGCGCTGGATCTCGGATTCCGACCTGATCGTCCTCGTCGCGGAGCGCCGCGGCCAGGCAGCGGCGCTTGCGGTGCTCTGCCGGAGCAGCGATCCCGACTCCGACCCGGCGCGCGTCGCCATGCTCGACAGGCTCTACACAGAGCCCCCCTCGTGGCGGAGGGGGCTCGGCCGTGCCCTGCTTGACGCGGCGATGGAGGAGCTCAGGGAGCGTCGGTTCCTGGAGGTGACCCTCTGGACGGCCGAATGGAACACGTCACGCGGCTTCTACGAGGTGAACGGGTGGGCGCTCGACGGTGCGACCCGTGAGAGGACGTTTGCGGGCTCGACCTTCACCGAGGTCCGCTACCGAACGTCCGTGCCGCAATGAGCGCCGGCTCAGCGGCCGCGATCAGCGCCGGGGCGGCCCAGGGTGATGCGCGACGGATCGGCGTGCTGTTCATGATCGGCTCGGCCTGCTTCGCGGTGGCCTCCCTTCCCGCGGCGTCGAACCTCTCCGACAAGGTGGTTGGCGTGACGTACTTCGTCGGATCGATCTTCTTCACCACCGCTGCCTTCGAGCAACTCCGGGTTGCTCGGGGCGCGGGCACGGAGGTCTGGGCGGCCGCGGTCCAGTTCGCGGGGACTCTGTTCTTCAACGTCACCACGTTCTTCGGGATGTACCACCACTTCTCGACCCATACCTCCAACCTGCTCGTCTGGTCGCCCGACGTGTTCGGTTCGATCTGCTTCCTCGTCGCGAGTGTGCTCGCCGAGGTCGCCGTGCTCCACGCGGTGCTCCTGGTCCGGCGCTCGGCGACCCTCAACCTGATCGGCTCGATCGCCTTCGGGATCTCGGCGATCGCCGCCTACGTAGTCCCTGACACGGACGAGGTCCTCAACGCGTCCCTCGCTACGTCGATGACGCTGGTCGGGGCGCTCTGCTTCCTGTGGGCGGCACGGATCCTGGTGAAACCACCGCCGTGGTTGCTTCCTGAGCGGCGCTGACTGTGGCTCGCCGCGCCCATGCGCGCGAGGGCCGCTCGACGTACCGGCGCATCACCAGGGCGTATACCACCGAGGCCGTCAGAACCACCGCGATCCAGAGCGCCACTGCGCCGATCGATCCGTTGGTGGGCAGTGAGAGGAGCATTCCTCCCACGTAGATCGCGACCACCAGATGGATCAAATAGATCGAGTAACTGAGCTCGGCAATACCGCGCACGCGGGGGCTGGCGAAGGGAGCGCGGACCCACACCGGACCGAGGACGATCGCGGCCATCAACGTCCCTCGTGACAGCGTGTAGGCCACAGCGAGGAAGGTTTCTGTGCGGGTGACGTTGCCTGCGGTGGGCCCGTTTACCGCGGAGGCGTGCTTTCCCCAGAGGTAGGCGCACACACAACTCGCCGCCAGGGCGACCGGGAGGACGAGGGTGGCCGCGCGCCTTGTCTTGGCTGGATCGAGATCCCCCAGACGTCCATAGGCCCAGGCCGCCGTCATCCCGAACGCGAAGGAAAACGCCCAGCCCGGGAGCTGATCGATCGCGGTCAGCTGCAAGACCCAGTCGGGTTGATTGCCCATGTTGATCGCCGCGAGTACGCCGGGAAGATGCTCGACCCCTTCCTTCCAGGCGATGGTGACGGCCGCCGCGGCGACGAGCCCGGCGACCGGATGGCGGTAGTACGGCCTCGCGACCAGCGGGAAGACGAGGTAGAAGCAGACGATCACGGAGATCATCCACAACGGGCCGTTGATCCCGAATCCGACCAGCACGTTCGAGTCGAGCATCCTGGCGGGCATTTGCATTCCCGCCACGTGCACAGCGAGATTCGGGAGGGTGGGCAGCCCCTGAACCTCGATCGCGGGAGTCGCGGGAGGCAGCGCAATGAAGGCGAGCAGGGCCAGCATCACGGCGAGGGTGACCCAGTAGGGAGGGAACAGCCGAGCCCCTCTGCCCACCGCAAAGCTGCGCAGGGAGCCGACCTTGCCGCCCCGTTTGACCACCGGGAGGAAGAGGACGAAGCCGCTGACGATGAAGAAGGCCTCGATTACGTTGCCCAGCACCCCCCAGGTGATCCAAGTGATCGTCGTGCCCGCTTGGAGCGCTCCCGCGAACCCCAGCAGATGAAAGGAGACGATGCCCAGGATCGCGTACGCCCGGAACCCGTCGATCGCGTCGACTCGGCTAGGCGCCGCCTGCTCCGTCACTGCCGCTCTGGCCCCCCTTGACGATCTCGTAGGTCCCTGTTTCCTCGGAGAACCGCGCCAGGCCCGCCTCCTTCGCCTCCTCGACCACGGCCCGCGCCACGGCCGGCGCGACGTCGCGGTTGAAGACGGAGGGGATGATGTAGTCCTCGGCCAGGTCGTCCTCCGTGACGACCTCCGCGATTCCCCGGGCAGCGGCAAGCTTCATCTCCTCGGTGATCCTGGGGGCGCCGGCATCGAGGGCGCCGCGGAAGATCCCAGGGAAGCAGAGGACGTTGTTGATCTGGTTCGGGTAGTCCGAGCGGCCCGTGGCCATGATCCGAACGTGCGGGTCCGCCTCCTCGGGCATGACCTCAGGGGTGGGGTTGGCCATGGCGAAGACGATCGCGTCGTCGTTCATCTTCGCCAGCGACTCGGGCTCGACCAGCCCGGGGCCCGAGAGCCCGATGAAGAGGTCGCAGCCCTCGATCACCTCGTTCGGGCCGCCCGCGAGCTTCTCGTCGTTGGTGTTCTCGGCGAACCACTTCTTGATCTGAGACATGGAGCCGTCCGCGTAGTCAGGACGGTCCGTGGAGATCGCGCCCTTGCGATCGCAGCCGATGATCTGGGTGATCCCCGACTCCTGCATCATCTTGGTGCAGGCGATGCCCGCGGCGCCAGTGCCGAGCACGAGGACGCGCAGGCTCTCGATCGGTTTGCCGGTGATCTTCAGGGAGTTGAAGAGCGCGGCCATGACGACGACGGCCGTGCCGTGCTGGTCGTCGTGGAAGACCGGGATGTCGAGCTCCTCCCTCAGCGTCTCCTCGATTTCGAAGCAGCGCGGAGCGGAGATGTCCTCGAGGTTGATGCCGCCGAAGGTGGGCGCGAGCAGCTTGACCGTCTGGATGATCTCCTTGGGATCGTTGGTCGCCAGGCAGATCGGAAAGGCGTCGACCTGGCCGAACTCCTTGAAGAGCATCGCCTTCCCCTCCATCACCGGCATCGCCGCCTCGGGGCCGATGTCACCGAGGCCGAGCACGGCGGAGCCGTCGGAGACCACGGCGACCGTATTCGCCTTGATCGTGTAGTCGAAGGCCTTGGTCTTATCGGCGGCGATGTACTCACAGACGCGTGCCACGCCCGGCGTGTAGGCCATCGAGAGGTCGTCGCGGGTCTTCAGCGGGTACTTGTTGTGCTGCTCGATCTTGCCCTTCTTGTGCATCTCGAAGGTCCGGTCGGTGAAGCCGAGGACCCGTGCACCTCGCGTGGAGCCGATCGAGCGAAGGATCTGCTCCCAGGCGGCCGCGCTGTTGGCGTCGATCGTGAACTCGCGGACCCGCTTGCCCTCGGGACCCGCACCCGGGATGAGGTCGACCGAGACAAGAGAACCACCCGCCTCCGCGATCTGAGCGGTCAGTTTGCCGAGCGGTTCCTGGCGTGCGTCGAGCTCGACGCGCACGGTGACGCTGTATTGAGCGGAGGCGGCCATGGGCCGCGGATCATAGGCTGGCTACAGCTTCCCCTTCTCGCAGCTGCCGCCCTTGTCATGACCCTTGCCGCCGACGCAGAGATCCATGCCGGGTCCGCCGCTGGCTCTGTCCCTGCCGGCGCCGAGGCAGATGCGGTCGTTGCCGCCGCGTCCATTGACGACGTCCGTGCCACCGTTGGCATCGATCACGTCGGCCTTCTTCGTCCCCATGATCCTGTTGGGGCCGTCGTCGCCGACCAGCGTCACCCGCTTGCCGCCGCAGCGTTGGATCGGCTGCCAGTCCGGATCGAGCTCGGTCAGCGGCGCGGGCGTGTTCGTCAGGTTGACCGGGGCCGAGCCGTCGGCGTTGACGGCGAAGATGTCACGCCGGGTCCCGTCGAACTGATTGAAGGCGATCCGGCGCCCATCGGGGGAGAACACCGGAGCGCTCGCCTGCACGGGCGACGTGTTGTTGGTGAGACCGACCGGAGATGCGCCGTCGTTGTTCATCAAGAAGAGGTCGGCATCGCGGTTGAACGCGATCCTGCGCCCGTCCGGTGAGAAGGCAGGTCCGCCCTCGCTCGTTGGATCCGGTGTGTTTGTCAGGTCAGCAGGCCCAGAGCCGTCAGCGTTCATCACGAAGACGTCGTGCTGGGTGCCATCGAACCGGATCCAGGCGATCCTGCGCCCGTCGGGCGAAAAGCTTGGGTGGCCGCCCTCGTCGGTCGGCTCGGTGCTCTTGGTCAGGTTGACCGGGCCCGAGCCGTCTGCGTTCATGACGAAGACATCCTGGTGGATCCCGTCGAAGCGCAGAAAGGCGATCTTGCGGCCGTCCGGGGAGAACGCGGGTGCGAACTCGTCCACGTCCGCGGGGGTGTTGGTCAAATCGACCTGGCTCGAGCCGTCTGCGTTCATGACGAAAATGTCGGACTGGCTGCCGTCGGAGCGGGAAAAGGCGATCCTGCGCCCATCCGGCGAGAAACTCGGGCTCTTTTCGGTAACGGGCGCTGGTGTATTCGTTAAATCCACCTGTCCCGACCCGTCGGCGTTCATCAGGAGGATGTCGCCCTCGCCGCCATCGAAGCGTTCGAACGCGATCCGCCCGTTGGCGCTAAGCGGTGCGATCGCCTGACTTGAAGCGGCTATCGAGGCGAGTCCGGTGCATGCTACGAGGGTCGCCGTAAGCAGAATGCGAACTGGACGAGTCGTGCTTCGGGTCAATGCATGACCCATTGGAACCATCCCTATTCCGAAGTCGAGTCTCGGATCCGGTGCCGACGCTAACACAGAAACAGAGCCCGGCTACGGCCATGCCCAGACCTATGATGGACCCGTGCCCGCCACGACCCAGAAGAAGGCTCCCGCGAAGGCCTCGAAGGGCAAGAAGAAGACCGCCGAGCTCTTCCTGATCGACGGCAACTCGCTCGCCTACCGGGCGTTCTTCGCGTTGCCCGAGTCGATCGCCACCCACGACGGCCGGCCAACGAACGCGATCTACGGACTCGCGTCGATGTTCGCCAAGATGCTGATCGACCACGATCCCGCGGCCGTGGTCGTCTGCTGGGACGCCGGCTGGTCGGGTCGTGAGCTCACCTACGAGCCGTACAAGTCACAGCGCAAGCCGCGCCCCGACCTGCTGCGCGACCAGTGGCCGCATCTGATGCCGCTGGCCGAAGCCTTCGGCTTCACCAACATCAAGGTGGACGGCTTCGAGGCCGACGACGTGATCGCCTCGCTGACCAAGCGCGCCCGGGAACAGGACCTGAACGTGATGGTCGTCTCCGGCGACCGCGACGTCTACCAGCTGGTCGAGGACGGGGTTCGCGTGATGACCACCTCCCGGGGCGTCACCGACACGAAGATCTACGACAGCAAGGGCGTGGTCGAGCGCTACGGCGTCCCGCCGGAGCTGGTCACCGACCTGATCGGCCTGAAGGGCGACACCTCCGACAACATCCCCGGCGTCCCAGGGATCGGCGACAAGACCGCGGCGCAGCTGCTCCAGGAGTACGGGGACCTGGAGGGCGTGCTCGCCAACATCGAGAACATCTCCGGGGCCAAGCGCAAGGAGAACCTCACCAACCACGCCGAGGACGCCCGCGTCTCCAAGCAGCTCGCCACGGCGATCACTGACATCGACATCGAGCTGGACCTCGACGAGCTGATGTCCAAGAGGATGGATCGCAGCCGGCTGCGGAAGGTTGCCCGCGAGTTCGAGCTTCGCGTGATCCTGCAGCGCCTCGAGGAGGAGCTCGGGTCGGACTTCGTTCCGGAGGGGAAGGTCGAGGAGGAGCTCGACGCGACGGCGCAGGCGGGCTCGATCAATGACCTCGCCAAGGGAGAGGTCGCGCTGGCGATCGCCGGCGAGACCTGGTCGGGCTACGACGGCAAGAAACTCGTCGAGGGCGATTGCCCCGACTTCGCGGAGTTGGCCGCCTCGCTCGGCCAGCGCCGCCTGATCGGCCACGACCTGAAGAGCCTCGGCGGCGGAGCGCGCCACGGCCTGCTCGCGGCGGCCGATGGGCTCAACCTTCACCACGACACCATGGTCGGCGCCTACCTGCTGGATCCCGCGCGCCGCACCTACGACCTGATCGACATCGCCGCCCAGCGCGGACTCGCCGCCGCCGCGAAGGACTCCGACGGCGCCGATGGAGATCAGCTCGAGCTGGGGGAGGAGCCGCCGCCCGATCCCGCCGCGGAGGCCCGCCTGGTCTGGGAGATCGCCCAGCTCCAGCGCAAGGGGATCGAGGAGGGCGGCCTGGAGCAGCTCATGGACGAGGTCGAGATGCCCCTGATCGAGGTCCTCGCGTCGATGGAGCAGAACGGCGTCCTGCTCGACCAGAAGCGCCTGGCGGACATCGGCGAGGGGTTCGAGCAGCGGATCGAGACCCTGCAGGCCGAGATCTTCGAGCTGGCCGGCCACGAGTTCACGATCGGCTCCCCGCAGCAGCTCGCGGAGGTCCTCTTCGACGAGCTCGGCCTGACCAAGAAGCGCCGCGGCAAGACCGGCTTCTCAACGGACGCGCGCGTGCTCTCGCAGATTCGCGATGAGCACGAGATCGTCGCCAAGGTCGAGCAGTGGCGCGAGCTCACCAAGCTGAAGAGCACCTACCTCGACGCGCTGCCGGAGCTGATCGACGCCGACACGGGCCGACTGCACACCACCTTCAACCAGACGGCCACCGCGACCGGCCGTCTCTCGAGCACCAACCCCAACCTGCAGAACATCCCCATCCGCACCGAGGAGGGGCGCCCGATCCGCTCCTGCTTCGTCGCGCCGCGGGGCCACCGCCTGCTCTCCGCCGATTACAACCAGATCGAGCTGCGGATCCTGGCCCACATCGCCGGCGAGGACGCCCTCAAGGAGATCTTCGCCCGCGGCGAGGACATCCACGCCGCCACCGCCGCGGAGGTTCTGGGCTCGGACCCGAAGAAGGTCAGCCCCGGCGAGCGCTCCAAGGCGAAGATGGTCAACTACGGGATCGCCTACGGCCTCTCGGCCTACGGCCTGGCCGACCGTCTCAACATCGAGCAGGAGGAGGCCGGCGCATACATCGACCGGTATTTCGAGCGATTCCCGGCGGTCAAGCGCTACATCGAGGAGACCATCGAGTTCGCGAAGAAGGAGGGCTACGTCAGCACGCTGCTGGGCCGGCGCCGCCCGATCCCGGAGCTCCGCTCGGGCCGGCCACAGGTGCGCGGCCAGGGCGAGCGGCTCGCGGTCAACATGCCGATCCAGGGCACCTCGGCGGACATCATCAAGATCGCGATGGTCGACGCTCAGAGGCAGCTCGAGAAGTCGGATCTCGAGACCCGCCTGGTCCTCCAGATCCACGACGAGCTCCTCTTCGAGGGGCCGACGGACGAAATGGACGACGCCGCGAAGCTGGTCGAGAAGGCGATGTGCGGGGCGTTCGACCTCGATCCGCCGCTCGCCGTCGACGTCGGCGTCGGCAAGGACTGGCTGGCGGCGAAATAGGCGCGATCTCGCGCTGCCGTCAGGATCCGACCACAGCGTCGAGCCCATCCGCGAGCGCGGCGATCGACGGCCGGTCCGCCGGTTCAGGCGAGAGGCAGGAGTCGACCGGGGTCACGAACTCCGCAGGTGCGCGCCTGCTTTCGCGCAGCGACGGCGCCCGCCGCTCCCGCTGCGGATAGAACTTCGGTCGCGCATCGGGGAACGGCCGATTCCCCGTGGCCGCCTCGTAGAGCGTGACGCCGATCCCCCAGACATCCGTGGCCGGCGTGGCCCGGCCTCCGCGGGCCTGTTCGGGCGAGAGGTACGGCGGCGACCCCAGCCCCCGCGGCACCCGCCCCGGCCGGCGGCTCAGGCTCAGGTCGATCACCCGCGCCTGACCGCTCTGGACGATCACATTCGCCGGCTTCAGGTCCAGGTGCAGGTAGCCGTGCCCATGCAGATAGCCGATCGCCGAACAGAGCTGCAATCCCAGGTGGGCGACATCGGCGATCGCCAATCGCCTGGCGGCGGACTCAGCCATGTGCTCGACGGTCTCGCCGCCGATCGTCTCGAGGACGATCACGGTCCGCGGGCGGCGGCGAAGCTCGTAGGCCCGCACGATGTGCGGATGGGCCAACTCCACCAGCAGCTCTCCCTCGCGGATCAGCCGCCGCCGTACCCGAGCGGTTCTGCGGTCCGGCCGTGCCATCTTGGCGATGCAGCGGCAGTCGCGCTCGATGCTCCAGGCGTCGTAGACGTCAAGCGCTCGGCCGCGGCTCAGGTGGGAGATGACCTCGTAGCCGGATGCCAGGACGTCCCCTTCGCCCAGCAGGCCGTTGACGGACCCATTCGGCGAGCTCATCGTGCGAGCGCCACTCCCGCCATCGCCGGCGACGCGGAGTTCTCGGTTCCCAGGTGGTGGAGCCAGTAGAGCCGCTCGTAGGTTCCGCCATCGTTGAGCAGCTCCTGATGTGTGCCGACCGCTGTGACCCGTCCGTCCTCCAACACCGCGATCCGGTCGGCGTCGCGCACGGTGACGAGGTTGTGCGAGATCACGATCGTCGTTCGGCCGCCCATCAGCCGCCGGAGCGGCCCCATGATCCGGCTGCCGGACTCGGCGTCCACTCCGGTCGTGGGCTCGTCCAGGATCAGTACCGGCGCGTCACGGACCATCGCCCGCGCGATCGCGATCCGCTGCCGCTGCCCGCCCGAGAGCCTCCGGCCCTTCTGGCCAATCTCGGTCTCGTATCCGTCCGTCAGCGCCGAGATGAACTCGTGAGCGTCGGCCGCGATCGCGGCGGCCTCAACCTGCGCGCGGGTCGCGTCGCGACGGCCGTAGGCGATGTTCTCGTAGATCGTCCCATCGAAGACGAGCGTCTCCTGCAGCAATAGCGCAATGTTGTCTCGCACCGACGCCAGGGTGAGGCCGCGAAGGTCCTGTCCGTCCAGCAGGATCCGGCCGGCCTGCGGGTCGTAGAAGCGGAGCAGCAGCTTCGCCAAGGTCGACTTGCCCGCGCCGCTCGGCCCGACCAGGGCCAGCACCTCGCCGGGCTCCACTGCCACCGAGACGTCAGAGACCGCGTTTCGCTCTGTTTCGGGATATCCGAAGCAGACGTGCTCCAGTTCGAGCTTTCCCTGCGCCCGGCCGAGTTTGACCGCGCCCGAGGACTCGGCCACGGATGGCTGCTGGTCGAGCATCTCGACGATCCTCTCCGCCGCCGCTGAGGCGGCGTGGAGCCTGTTGACGAGTCTGCTCAACCCGCGTACCGGGCTGTAGAGCTGCGTCAGGAAGGTCATGAAGACCAGCAGGCCACCCAGCGTGAGGTGTCCCTGGGAGAGCTCCCAGGTACCGAGCCCGATCACGAGCAGGGCGCCGCTCAGCTCGATCAGATCGATCAGCGGGGAATAGAGGGCCTTGAGCCGGACCGACGCCATCTCGGCGTGATAGCTCCCGAGATTCTCGCGGTGAAATCTCTCCACCTCGGCCTGCTCCTGGCCGTATGCCTGGACCAGCGCAGCATTCGACAGGCTCTCCTCGGCGACCGCGCTGATCGAGCCGCTGCGGCGGCGTTTCTCCCGCGATGCGACCTTGATCAGCCGCGAAAAGCGCTTGGCCGCAAGCCAGAACAATGGCGCGACGAGCAGCGAGATCAGCGCGAGATCCCACTGCAGGTAGAAGAGCGCGGCACTGAAGAAGACGATGCGAAGCACGTACGACAGGGCGTCGGTCACCCCGGAGAGCACGAAAGCCTCAATCGAGGCGATGTCGCCGGTGAGGCGTGAGATCAGGTCGCCGAGCCGTCGGCGATCGAAGAAGTCGAGTGAGAGCCCCTGCAGGTGTGTGAAGAACCTGGTGCGGAGATCGAGCAGGAAGCGCTCGCCGATCCAGTTGGCAAGAAAGTCATCGAAGAAGCCGAGTACGCCCGCGACCAGGGTCAGTCCGACATATGCCGCCGCGATCCACGCGAAGGGGCCGAAGTCATGCGGCACCAGCACCTGGTCGATGACCAGCTTGAACATCCAGATCATCGCCGTGTCGACCAGTGGGACGAGGACGATCAGCAGGAGGCCAAGGGCCAGCCACCGGCGGTACGGACGGGCGTAGGGCCAGAACCGCCGGAAGATCTCTCGAACCGGCACGGTGGGCGAGGCGCTGACCAGCGCCTCGCCCTCGGCCGGCGTCGAGAACAGCGAGCGGAGTCGCGCTCTCAGTCGTCGCCTCCGCCGCTTCCGGAATTCGACGCGCTGGCGCTGGACGCCGAGGCGTCGTTGCTGTTGCTGCCGGTTCCGGTGCCCGGCTGCGCGGGCGTCGAGTCAGAGATCTTGCCGCGACGCCGGCGGCGCCTTCTGTGATGTGACATCAGAGATTCCTCCTTGGTCTTCGTGGCGTTCGAGTCCCTTAACTCGAACGGGGCACGAAGATCACCCCAGCTGGCCGCCCCTCCAGTGGGGGTCTAGCTGCCGTCGAGCTCGGAGCCGTCGCCGGAGCCGGAATCGCCCGATCTCGACTCGCTCGAGCCCGAGCCGGATTCGGACCCGCCTCCGCTCGAGCCTGATCCCAAGGAGCCCGAGCCGCTCGGATCGGAGGAATCGTCGCTGCCGCCACTGCCGCCGTCGCCCGAGTGACCGGAGCCACTCGAACCCGAGCCCTCATGTCCGCTGGACCCGCTGCCTGAATGCTCGCTTCCGCTTCGGTTCTCGCCGCTTTGGCCGGACCGGTCGTCCGATCCGCCGCCGCGCCCGTGGTGCCCCCGGGAGTCATCGCCGGACTCGCGGCCTGAGCTGTCCGACCCAACGGCCTGGGCAACCTCATTGGACTGCCCCGATCCATCCGGGCCGCCGGTCTTGGCCGCCTTCGCCCGAGCGTCCGGCGCGTCCCTGAGCTCATGATTCAGGACCGCCCCGGTGGTGACCGTTCCGGCGGCGAGCAGGGCGGCGACCCCCGCCTTGACCGCGATCCCCGCTCCGCCGCCGGCCGCCGCGGCCGAGGCGCCTTGCGTGAATCCCTCCTCCAGCAGCAGACGCAGCATCGGCATCGGCAGGAGGAGGCCGATGCTCTCGCGAAGCGCCCGGCGTGCGCGGTAGATCGACTGCCGGACGGCTCCGCTGCTCAATCCCAGCGAGGCGGAGATCTGCTCGTGGCTCAACCCCTCGAGCTCCCGCATCACGATCGCCGCCCGCTGTGGCTCTGGAAGCTCGCGCAGCCCGGCCATCAGCAGCCTGATCTCCTCGCGCTGCTCGGCGAGCTGCTCGGGCGTCATCCCGACCGCCGCGGCCTCGTCGAGCTCGACCCCGGGCCTCGGCTCGTCGCGGATGTTGGTCAGGGCCGTATTGCGGACGATGCGGTAGAGCCACGGCCGGAGCTGAATCTCCTTGTCGGTGCCTCGCAGCGCGAGATAGGCCTTGGTAAACGCCTCCTGGGTGACGTCGTCGGCGCGCTGGGCGGTGACGATGGACGCGGCATAGCTGCGCAGGGGAGCGCCATAGCGACGGAAGATCTCCTCGAACGCCGACTCATAGCCGGCACGAACGAGCGATACGAGCCGGCCATCGGGCTGCAGGCGAAGTGCGGGTCCGCCAAGAAAACGGCTGGCGATGCGGCTGGTCTTCACGGTCGCTGGCATTCCTCCACTGGTACTACGAGCCCCGGCCGGCCGGGGATTCAGAAGATTGAACTCGGAATCGCCTCAAAGATCACAGACTTTGAGCCGAAACCGAGCTCTGCCGCGAACCTACGGGTGCGACGGGGCGCTGGGCGTGGTCGTACCACTGTCGCCCGAACCGTGGTCGCACGGGCACCATCGATCAGGGAAGATCACGCGATGGACAGGGGCTTCGCTGTCTTGATCATGGCGGTCGTCGGGGGGTGCATCGCGCTGCAGGCGCCGATCAACGCGGGGCTCGGCAAGCACACGGGCAGCTTCGCGGCGGCGACCCTGTCCTTCGCGGTCGGAACGCTCCTGCTCGGCGCGATCGTCGTGCTCAGCGGCAAGGCCGGCGGCATCGGCAATGTCGCCCACGTCGAGTGGTACTACCTGCTCGGCGGCGCGCTCGGCGCCGCCTACGTCTTCTCCGCCCTGGTCCTGGTGAGCCAGATCGGCGCCGGCGCGGTCGCCGCCGCGACGGTCACCGGCCAGCTCACCACCTCGGTGCTCCTCGACCGGATCGGGTTCCTGGGCCTGGATCAGCAGCCGCTGACGGCCAGCAAGGTGGCGGGCGTCGGCCTTCTCCTCGCGGGCACCTATCTGATCGTTCGTTGATTACGGCTTTTCACCGATGACTCGCGGCCCGGGGCGGGCCTAGATTCGAGGAGTCAATCCCGTCACAGGAGGTGACCGATGTTGAGCAGGATGCTCGGACCGCTGTCGGTGATCTGCCTCGGCGTGCTCGCGCTGCTGTTCCTGGTCCGCTCACTGATCGTCAGGCACGAGCTCGGCGAGGGCGGCAGCCATACGACGCTGCGGTCGGTCAACAATCTCAGAGAGCGCCGCGGGTTTTAGCTACTGCCTGACGGCTTCGCCTTCAGCTGCCGCCACTGGCGGTCGCCCGGCATAAGTCGCTTCGGGCTGCGCCCTCCGCTCCAGAATAGAGCGACCTGGTGGCGGCGGCGCGATCCGGAGGTAGTGCCCGAAGGCCCAGTCGACGAAGCGCTTGCGCGCACAGGCGCGGATCACCGCGCGCTGGAGGCGGGGCGGGAGCTTGGGAAGCATCTTCTGGGCGCGGAGCATCCAACGGAACTTCCACTCGTGCCCGTCGACGAACTGGGCGTAGTTCCGCAGCGTGGCTTCGCGATCCTGCTCGCCGGTGACCACGGCGCGCAGCTCATCGCCGAGCTTGATCCCGAAGTAGAAGGCGGTCCTGATCCCCTCCGCGGTCAGCGGGATGCAGTGGCCGGCCGAGTCCCCTACGAAGAAGATCCCGTCCTCGGTGCCGGGCCGGAGCTTGTGCGGGATCCAATTGCCCTGGTAGCGGACGGCGGGTCGCTCCAGGTCGTCGGCGAGCAGCACGGTCGTGTCCTTGACGTGGAAGCGCGGGTCGAAGGAGCCGACCCCGATGCGCTGCTCGTCGCTCGCCGGGAAGCTCCAGCCGTACCCGGCCGGCACGTAGCGGCGGTCGATCCAGACCTCGAGGTCGTCGCCACCGCCGTGCGGGTGAACCTCCAGCCCCCGAGAGAGAGGTGCGTCAGGCGGCTGATAACCACCGTCCGAGGCCAGGATCCGCCGCCACCCGAGCGCGTCGACGATCAGCGGCGCGGTGACATCCCCGCGGTCGGTGTGGACGGTCTCGCCGGTTCGCCCGTTGACCTTGGCCGTCTCGAACTCGGCATCGGACTGCGCCCAGAGCAGCTCACAGAGCTCGCGGTAGTCGAAGGTCGAAAAGGTCCAGGGGAGCTCATAGCGGGAAGTGCCGCGTGGGGTGTGGAGAACGAGCTCGCCGAACTCCTGCCGCTTGGAGCCCTCGAGGCCCATCGCATCGAGCCAGGCGGTGGGGATGCCGCAGGCCGAGGTCTGTCGCTCGCCGATCTCGTAGCGATCCAGGACCAGCACCCGGGCGCCAGAACCGGCCAGCTGGCGAGCGACCGTGAGGCCGGCGAAGCTCGCGCCGCAGACGATCACGTCATAGCTGCCGCTCAGCGGCGTACGCTCGTCGCCGCGCTTGGTCTGGCGCTTGGGCATCGCTCGCAAAGGTAAACGAAGGCCGGGCGCAGTCGGTTCAGCGAACCCGTATGTCAGGCATGTGTCTGCCACACTGTGCGGCCGTGCCCGAGACGGACACAACCACAGAAACTGAGCAGCAGACCGAGCCCGAGACCGAGCAGCCCGAGAGCGCCGGCAACGGCGCCGCGACCTCGGACAACTTCCTGATCGAGGTCGACGGCAAGCTCGTTCCGAACTACGACGCCACGATCCACCCCTTCAGCGAGGGGGACGTCGTGAGCGGCAAGGTCGTGCGAATCGACCAGGACGAGGTCCTGGTGGACATCGGCTACAAGTCGGAGGGGGTCATCCCCTCCAACGAGCTCTCGATTCGCAAGTCTGTCGACCCCGCCGAGGAGGTCGAGCTAGGCGAGGACGTCGACGCGCTGGTCCTGACCAAGGAGGACCAGGAGGGACGCCTGATCCTCTCCAAGAAGCGCGCCCGCTTCGAGAAGGCCTGGCGCCGGATCGAGAAGGCGGCCGACTCGGGCGAGCCCGTGGAGGGCACCGTGATCGAGGTCGTCAAGGGCGGCCTGATCCTCGACCTGGGCGTGCGCGGCTTCCTGCCCGCCTCGCTGGTGGACATCCGCCGCGTTCAGAACCTCGACGAGTTCATGGGCCAGAAGCTCGAGTGCAAGGTGATCGAGCTCAACCGCTCGCGCAACAACGTCGTGCTCTCCCGGCGCGCGGTCCTCGAGGAGGAGCGCAAGGAGGTCCGCGAGCAGATCCTCGGCAATCTCGAGCCCGGCCAGGTGGTCGAGGGCAAGATCTCCAACATCGTCGACTTCGGGGCCTTCGTCGATCTCGAGGGCATCGACGGCCTGATTCACATCTCCGAGCTCTCCTGGAGTCACGTCAACCACCCGTCCGAGGTCGTCTCGATCGGCGACACGGTCCGGGTCAAGGTGCTCGACATCGACCGCGAACGCCAGCGCATATCCCTGGGCCTGAAGCAGACCCAGGAGGACCCGTGGCAGAAGGTCCTCAACGAGTACAAGGAGGGCGACGTCGTCGAGGGCAAGGTGACCAAGATCGTCGCCTTCGGCGCCTTCGTCCAGATCCTGCCCGGTGTCGAGGGCCTCGTGCACATCTCCGAGCTTGCCCAGCACCACGTCGAGAGCCCGGCGGAGGTCGTCCGCCCGGGTGACGAGCTGAAGGTGAAGATCCTCGAGGTCGACGATTCCCGCCGCCGCCTCTCGCTGAGCGTGAAGCGCGTAGAGGGCCAGGAGCTCCCGACCCGAGAGTTGAGCGACGACGTCGTCATCGAGGACGCTGAGCCGCCCGAGGATCTGCCGGCGGCCCCGGAGGCGGAGGCGGCCCCGGAGGCGGAGGCGGCCCCTGCCGCTGAGGAGCCCCCCGCGGCCGAGGTCACTCCAGAGGCACCCCCGGAGGAGGAGGTGGTCCCGGAGGAAGCACCTGCCGAGGAGCCCCCTGCCGAGGAGCCCCCTGCCGAGGAGCCTCCTGCCGAGGAGCCCCCTGCCGAGGAATCTGCCGCCCAGGAGCCGGCCGCGGAGGAGGCTCCCGCCGAGCCACCCGCCGACGAGGCTCCCGCCGAGGAGACGCCTCCCGCCCAGGATTGACCCGGTTCGTAGGCCTCACGGGAGGCATCGGAGCCGGGAAGTCGGAGACCCTCGCCGCGTTCGAGCGAGCGGGGGCCGCCACGCTGTCCACCGATCGCGTCACGCATGACCTGCTGGATGACGACGAGGTCAGGGCCGCGCTGGTCGAGCGCTGGGGGAACGAGGTCGCGCCAAACGGCAGCATCGACCGCAACAGGGTGGGGGAGATCGTCTTCGGCGACCGGGAGGAGCTGGCCTGGCTGGAGAGCGTGATGCACCCGCGCGTCGGAGTGCACGTGCTCGAGTGGCGACAGGCGCTCGGAACCGAGGTGGAGGTGGCCGTCGTCGAGGTCCCGCTGCTCTTCGAGGCGGCGATGGAGGACGCGTTCGACGCGACCGTGGCGGTGGTGGCCGACGATGGGATTCGTGACGCGCGGCTGCGCAAGCGTGACCAGGCGGGGCTCGCCGGCAGGGAGGACAGGCAGCTCGACCAGGCGGAGAAAGAGCGCCGTGCCGACCACTTGATCCGCAACGATGGCTCGCTTGAGGAGTTGGAGAGAGAGGTGAATGAGCTGTTCGACCAACTGCGCACGGGGGGCGGTGGGTGAGCCGCGGCACGTCCGTGAGCTCCGCCCGCTCGAAGAAGCGGCGGACCACGCGCACCACGACGCGCAACCGCTCGCAGCGCCGCCGGCGCGCGATGGTGATCGGCGGGACCCTGATCGTCGGCGCGCTCGGGGGGTTTCTGCTGGCCAACAGCGACCGCTTCCAGCGAACGCTGGAGGAGGTCACGCTCCCGCTCCAGCACGAGGACATCATCCGGCAGCAGGCAGCTGAGAAGGATGTCCCGGCGGACCTGATCGCGGCGGTGATCTACAACGAGTCGCGCTTCCGCGATCAGACGTCCCACGCGGGAGCCCGTGGCCTGATGCAGATCACGCCGAGCACGGCGAAGGTGATCGAGAGGCTCAGCGGAGGCCAGACCTTCAACTTCGACGACCTCTCGGACCCCGACATCAACATCCGTTACGGGACCTTCTACCTTCACTATCTGATCCAGAAGTTCGGCGACAATGAGATCGCCGCGCTGGCCGCCTACAACGCCGGGGAGACGAACGTGGCGGCCTGGGGAGGGTCGAGTTTGAGTCTGGACGACATTCCCTTCCCAGAAACCCGCGACTACGTGGAGAATGTGCTGGACAAGCGCGACGAGTACGCCCGCCACTACCGTCACGAGCTTGGACTCGACTGAGCAGGGTTCAGAGAGGAGACCATGGAGCTGAGTCGCCGAAACCGCAGCCTGATCGCCTTGCTTGCCTGCGCATCCGCGCTGGGGCTGTGCGCGGTGCCTTCCGCCGCTCCCGCCGCTCCCCGCGCCCGCGCGTCAATCGTCGGCGGAGGCCGTGCCGACCCGGGACAGTGGCCCTTTGCCGTGGCGATCTTCCGCAAGGGGCACATGCACTGCAGTGGCTCGGTCATCGGCCCCACCAAGGTGCTCACGGCCGGCCACTGCGTCGACGGTTTCAACCTGGCGAACTTCCAGGTGATCGTCGGCCGCCCGACCCTGCGGGACACCTCGGTCGGGCAGTCGATCAGTGTTGTCTCCGGGCGGGTCCATCCCGACTTCGAGCAGACGGGCCTGCACGACGTGGCGGTCCTCAACCTCGCCCAGCCGACCAGCGCCACCCCGGTGGCGCTCGCGACGCCGGATCAGAACGCGGCCACCACGGCGGTCGGCGCGCAGATGCGCGTTGCCGGGTACGGCGCGACCAACCCGTTCGGCACGCACCTCTCCGGTTTCCTGAAGGCCACGATCGAGCAGTCGCGGGCCGACAGCCGCTGCCTGAAGGCCTACACGCGCGACCTGTTCGCGCCGGAGAGCATGATCTGCGCCCTCGGTGCGCTCAAGAAGAAGCCTGGCCGCTTCAAGATCCACACCTCCGCCTGTTCCGGCGACAGCGGCGGCCCGCTGGTCGCGGACACGGCGACCGGCCCGGTCGAGGTCGGGACGGTGTCCTACGGCGGCGCCCTCTGCGGCCTGCCGGCAGCTCCGACCGTCTACTCGCGGGTCTCGGCCAGCCTGGACTTCATCAACGCCCCGTAGCTAGTGCTTCTTGTGCTTCTTCTTTTTCTTGGGCGTGACCACGACCCGCTCCTGCATCTGCACCGGGTGCAGCGCGCAGAAGAAGCGGTAGGTCCCCGGGCGATTGAGCTTCTGAGTGAAGGTCCGGTTGGCGTCCAGATTGTCGGAGCCGATGCCGAGCGGGCCATTGGCCAGGGTCACGTTGTGAAGCTCATGGCTGGCGAACTGCCAGGTCAGGTACGAGCCCTGCTTCACACGTAGGTTCGGATCGCCGAAGAAGCGGTCGCCGACCGGGATCACGGTGTTGGTCCCGGCGTTCTGAAGCTGCCCGGGCGGCGCGTTGATCGGTATCGCCTGGCCGTTCGAATCGAGCCCGGTGAGCGGGATCGTGAACGGAATGGGGCCGCTGCGGCCGGGCTGATTCGCCTTGAAGATCGTCCAGTTGGGAACCGGACCGCAGTTCTGGGTCACCGCGGGGTTCTGCGCGAAGTACGCGATCATGATCCCCATCACGCGGACGTGGGGCTGGGAGTCGTCGTAGATCGAGTTGAGCCTGAGGGTCTCGCCGGCATTGACGGGGAGGCCGGTCGTGTCGCTGAAGGCACTCATGTTGATCGGCCCCGGCTCGTGCAGAATCGGCCTGACGTTGTAGAAGGGGTGATCGGGGAGGCCCCAGGTCGGATCGGACTCGGCCACCTGTCGGTTGCCGCAGCCCGGTTCCGTCAGCGTCTCCTTGATCGCACCGCCGTGCACGTGGCCGGCGCCGGCGATCAGGTAGCCGCTGTGGGCGAAGGTGACGTCCTCGGTCTCGTCGGTCGTCGGAGCCGCGGCCGCCTTCTTCTTGCGCTTCTTGCCCTTCTTGCCATGGCTCTTCTTATGCTTGCTCGCAGCGGAGGCAGTGCTCTTCTTGCCCTTCTTCGCCTTCTGGGCGACGCTCGGGATGTTGTAGATCGGATCGGCGCGGCAGTCGCGGACATCGAACCAGTAAGGGGTTACCGGGGTCAGAGGGTTGCTGTCGATCGTCACCTCGTAATGGATGAAGGCGTGATCGCTGCTCGAGCGGTGGTTCATCACCATCGCGACGATTCCCCAGTTGTCGGCGCCCTTGGTCTGGTAGCCGTAGCCGGCCGGCAGCGACATCTTCGCCCGCTCTTCGCCGGCGGCGTAGAAGCGCTGCGGGGCGAAGGTGGCGCCGAAGTCCTTGCGACCGTCAAAGCCCGTGTAGCCCTTGCCGCCGCAGGTGGTGTCCTGGTGGGCCAGGTTGGTGAAGACGATGTGGTGGAGCATCAACCGCTGAATCGGCACCTGCTCGCCAGTGACGTCGTCGACGACATCGGTCTCCATGTGCGTGATGTAGCCGTCCTCGGGCGGAGTGGGGACGACGTCGTACCACTGCCGGACCTCGTAGCCGCCGATCGTCCCGGTCGGGACGTTGCACTCCCAGGTCGTCAGGGTGCCCACCGTCGGGTTCGCGGTGCAGCCCGGTGACGGGGGAGTCGCGGAGGCCCCGGCGGGCGCGAGCATGGCGATGCCGGCAACCGCGGCCAGCAGCCCAGCGAACCGGGCCGCCCTGCCAAGGTGCTTTGAATGCGTGCGCGCTTCCTTGCGCCGGGTTCCCACTCTTCCTCCTCTGGGACTCCGAGAGTGACTCGGAGTCAACGACCGCACGCACACTACCAGCGGGGTTCCGTAGCCGGGCACCCACTACTGAGTGTTGACTCGAAGTCAACCCGGACTAAGCTGACCCATCGCATCGCGTCCCCTGACAACCGAGCGGGCCGGCGAGCGCCGGGAGCAGCTCCTTGGCGCCGCCCTCGAGGTCTTCGGCGATCGGGATTACGACGAGGTCTCGGTTGACGAGGTCGCGGAGGCCGCCGGTGTCTCGCACGGCCTGGTCTTCCAGTACTTCGGCAGCAAGAAGGGCCTCTACGTCGCCTGCTTGGAGCCTCTGATCGAGGGCTTCCGATCGCGGGTCGAGCCCGATGCGGACCTGCCGCCGGTCGAGCGCCTGCGGGCCGGGCTCCGCAACTTCGCCGACGCGATCAGCGAGCATCCGGCCGGCTATCGAAACCTGATGACCCGGGCCACCGGCTTCAGCGAGGTCCGGGACGCGCTCGAGCGGGCCCGCTGGTGGCGCGTCACTCGGTTGGCCGAGGCGATGGACCTCGATCCCAAGCGTCCCGCGGTTCGCGTCGGGTTGCGGGCATGGACCTCGTACGTCGAGGCGGCGATGCTGACGTGGCTCGAGGAGGGGGCCCTGGACCGCGATGCCCTGGTCGAGATGCTGGTCCGGGCCCTCGGCGCCACTGCCGAGGGGATCGCCGCGGCGAAGTAGCCTCGCCCGCCGGGCGCGCCCTGCGCCCCCAGTACGCTGGAGCCATGGGCAAGTTCAAGCTCAATCCGGCCTATACGCCCACGGCGGACCAGCCGAAGGCGATCGAGGGGCTGGCCGAGGGACTCGACTCGAAGGAGCGGGTTCAGACGCTGCTGGGTGCGACCGGCACGGGCAAGACCTTCACGATGGCGGGGACGATCGAGCGGGTGCAGCGGCCGGCGCTGGTGATCGCCCACAACAAGACGCTGGCCGCGCAGCTCTGCAACGAGTTCCGCGAGTTCTTCCCGGACAACGCCGTCGAGTACTTCGTCAGCTACTACGACTACTACCAGCCCGAGGCCTACGTACCGGCGCAGGACCTCTACATCGAGAAGGACTCCTCGATCAACGACGAGATCGACCGCCTCCGGCACGCCGCCACCGCCTCCCTCTTCGCCCGCGACGACGTGATCATCGTCGCCTCGGTCTCCTGCATCTACGGGATCGGCTCGCCGCAGCTCTATCGCGAGCAGATGCAGCTCTTCAAGGTCGGCGACTGGATCGACCGCCAGGACGTGTTCCGCAAGCTGGTCGGGATGCAGTACCGCCGCAACGACCAGAACCTCGCGCGAGGCGCCTTCCGGGCGCGCGGCGAGGTGCTCGAGATCTATCCGGCCTACGCCGAGTCCGCCTACCGGATCCAACTCTTCGGGGACGAGATCGAGGCGATCCAGCACTTCGATCCGCTCACCGGCGAGATCCTCGACGTGATCGACCACGTCTCGGTCTGGCCCGCGAGCCACTACGTCGTCAAGGAGGAGACGATGGAGCGCGCGGTCGACGAGATCGAGCGCGAGCTCCGCAACCAGGTCGCCCACTTCGAGGAGCACGGTAAGCAGCTCGAGGCGCACCGTCTCCAGCAGCGCACCCGGTACGACATGGAGATGATGCGCGAGCTCGGCTTCTGCCCCGGCATCGAGAACTACTCGCGCATCCTCGACGGCCGGCCGCCGGGCAGCCCGCCGTACACGCTGATCGACTACTTCCCGGACGACTTCGTCCTCTTCGTCGACGAGTCCCATCAGACGATCCCGCAGCTCGGCGGCATGTACGAGGGCGACTACTCGCGCAAGTCGACGCTCGTCGACTTCGGCTTCCGGCTGCCGAGCGCCGTCGACAACCGGCCGCTGAAGTTCGACGAGTTCCTCGACCGGGTGAAGCAGATGGTGCTGGTCTCGGCGACGCCGGGGCCGTGGGAGCGGGCGGAGTCCTCACGGGTGGTCGAGCAGATCGTCCGCCCGACCGGGATCGTCGACCCCGACGTCGAGGTCAGGGAGACGAAGAACCAGATCGACGATCTGATGAACGAGGTGCGGGTCCGCGCCGAGAAGGATGAGCGCGTCCTGGTCACGACGCTGACCAAGAAGATGGCCGAGGATCTGACCGAGTACCTGCTCGAGCACGGCTTCCGCGTCCGCTATCTGCACTCCGAGATCGACACGCTGGAGCGAATCCAGATCATCCGCGAGCTGCGGCTCGGTGAGTACGACGTCCTGGTCGGCGTCAACCTCCTGCGCGAGGGCCTCGACCTTCCCGAGGTCTCGCTCGTGGCGATCCTCGACGCCGACAAGGAGGGCTTCCTCCGCGGTGAGACCAGCCTGATCCAGACCATCGGCCGCGCCGCCCGGAACGTCGACGGCCGCGTCCTGATGTACGCGGACAAGGAGACCGACGCGATGCGGAAGGCGATCTCCGAGACCGACCGCCGCCGCGCGATCCAGCTCGCCTACAACGAGGAGCACGGCATCACCGCCGCGACGGTCACCAAGGGGATCTCCGACATGGCCGAGTTCCTGGCGATGGAGTCGAACGCACCGCGACGGCGACGGCGGCGCCGTGAGGAGACTGCGACCAAGACCCCGGAGGAGCTGGAGAAGCTGGTCATCGAGCTGGAGGAGGAGATGCTCGCCGCGGCCGACGACCTCCGCTTCGAGGAGGCCGCGAGGATCCGCGACGAGCTCAAGGAGCTGAAGGCCGACCTGGACGCGATTCGCGCCTAGGAAAGGGGGCTCGGGATGAGGATTGGAATCGTTGGGGCGGGTCGCATCGGCGGCAACTGCGCGACGCAGCTCGTCAAGGGCGGCCACGAAGTGAAGCTGAGCGGTCGCGACGCCTCGAAGCTCGAGCCGCTCGCCGCCGAGATCGGAGACGCCGCCAGCGTCGGCACACCCGCCGAGGCGGCCGGGTTCGGCGAGGTGGTGGTGATTGCGGTCCCCTGGGACGGCTTCGACGACGCGGTATCCGCCGCCGGCTCGCTCGACGGCAAGATCGTGATTGACACCACCAACCAGTACGGCAGCGGCGAGATGCCGGCGGACGGCGAGACCGCCGCGAGCTTCCACGTCGCCCGCGTGCCCGGCGCCCGCTACACGAAGAGCTTCAACACGCTCACCTCGGCGTTCCAGGCCGAGGTGGCGTTCCGCCCGGAGGCCGATCGGGTCGTGCAGTGGGTCTGCGGCGACGACGATGAGGCGAAGAAGGTGGTCATGGGTCTGATCACCGACGCCGGCTATGCCCCGGTCGACGTCGGCGGCAACGCCGATGCCGCCGTGATGGAGGCGCCGCGCCGGCCCGGCGCCGTCTACGGCGAGGAGTACCGGCTGCCGGACGCCGAGAAGGTCGTCGAGGCGGTCGGGGCTGGGGAGGAGATCCCTCCAGCTCCCAGGTACGGCGGCTAGTGAAGCGTCTGGTAGGTGAAGTAGACGATCACGATCAGGTTGACCAGCCAGGAGTGACTCGTCAGCCACTCACGGACGCCCGGCATCGCCTCTCGCGCACGCCGCCCGAGCAGCAGGTATGCGATGAGGGGAATCGACAGCAACCCGACGGTCGCCGCCACCAGCGTCCAAGCGTGGACCTGGCCGAAGTCGTGGTCGTGGAGATAGTTGACCGTCGCGATCACCGCGATGATGTCGGTCGGCATCAGCAGGATCAGGAGGTAGCCGAGCGTGAAGGCCCGCCTGGGTTCCGCTTCCTGGAGAGCCGTCATCCACTTCGGCACCTTCGCCGTCCCCCGTCCCCGGAAGACGTGGATCGCCAGCAGCACCAGCAGGCCGGCGATCACGTAGTCGGCGGTGGAGGGGCCGCTGCCCTCGCGGCCCTTGATGTGGAGGACGTTGACCAGGCCGTACCAGATGAAGACCGAGGTGCAGACGGCGAGCGCCGCGCCGACCAGCATTGCCAGAGAGTTCTTCACCGGCTCTTGGCTGGTGACGAGGAAGATCGAGGTGAGGATCTGCGGCCCCATCACCATGATCAGGGCCAGCGGCAGGATGTGGAGTCGAGGGTCCACCGGGTCGTCGCGGTGGCGCAGGGCGCCGTCGCGCGCCACTACTCTTGCAGGCAATGAACGACGGACGCGCAGACGAGCTTGCGGCAAAGGTGGCGGACTCCGTCCGCCAGGTGATCGCGGAGGCGGAGCAACGGGCCGCCGAGATCATCCGCGAGGCCGAGGCCGAAGCGGCCGGGCTCCGTCAGCGGGCCGAGGCCGAGGCGGTGCAGATCCGCGAGCGCGCCGAGGCGGACGCGCGCGGGCAGATCGAGGCCGCCAAGAGGGCGCTGGATGAGCTGGGAGGGACGCTGGTGGCGGCCGCTTCCGAGGCGGTCCCGATCGCCGAGACCCCCGAACCCGAGCCGGAGCCCGAGCCCGAGCCGGAGCCGGAGGCTCCGGGTGCTCCGGAGGCGCCGATTTCACCTCCGACCGGCAACGGCGAGGACGCCGCCGAGCGCCTGGTCGCTATGAAGCTGGCGGTCGACGGCAAGGACCCCGCCGCGATCGAGGCAGAGCTGATCGAGAGGTTCGGTCCGGGCGACCGCACAGCTCTGCTCCAGGATGTCGTCAGCCGGGCCGCGCGCTAGCTGGCGCGCTTCCGCCCGCGCGCCAGCAGCCCCGGGCGCCAGAGGCTGACCAGCCCGGCGACGAGGGTGACCAGGAAGATCTGGCCCATCAGCATCTCGATCCCGGCGAACATCTTGCCCGGCTGCCCCGC
The DNA here is from genome assembly GCA_963774305.1 of uncultured Solirubrobacterales bacterium. GTDB lineage: Bacteria > Actinomycetota > Thermoleophilia > Solirubrobacterales > 70-9 > DASUPK01. The sequence continues at coordinate 254,531 of CAVZEM010000005.1, forward strand.
CGGGACGAGGTTCCCATAGCCGGTGGTGGTCAGCGTGGTGAAGCTGAAGAAGAGGAAGTCGCCGCCCTTGACCGAGACGCCGGAGCCGAAGAACGGGGTTGATTCCACGCGGTCCATCGCGGCGTAGAGGAAGCTGAAGAGGAGTCCCAGGATCGTGTAGACGCTGATCGCGCCCAGGATCGTGCGAAAACCCACCTCGGTCTCCATCAGTACGGCACGCAGGATCGCTCCCGCCGCGAGCAGCAGGAGGCTGACGATCACGAACGAGCTGGCGCCGAGCAGGTGGAGGTTGTCGAGGAGCTCGGCCAGAACGGCGAGAATGACCGCCGCCAGCGCGAGCATGCCGGCCCCGCGCACGACCGTCGGGTGGACACCCGCCCCGGCGAGCCCTACGACGCCCGCCAGTGAGGCGACCAGCGTGGTGAGCACCGCGGTCCAGCCATGGAACGCGGTCAGTGAGCCAAGGGCATAGGTGGCAAGCACCAGGAGCAGGACGAGCCCGAAGGCGTTCGCGACTCTCTCTGCGAACTGTCCCCAACGCTCGCCCGGCTGCCGGGACAGTCCGAGCGGCCGCCTCCTGTCTCGCCCCTCGCGGGGATTTCGGGCCACTTCCGACGGTTCGGGCTGCCTAGCGGCTTTCCTGCCGCTGGGCCGAACGGGTCAGGCGGGAGCCGTCGCCGCGGCGCGGTCCGGCTCGGTGGCGGGCGCGACGGCGGCGGTCGGCAGCTTTCTGGTGAACCAGAGGGAGAGCAGCGCGATGGCCGCGACGGCGCCGACGGAGATGCGCAGCGCGTCGAGCTGGGCGTCGCCGTAGTCGGCCGCCACGGCCTTGGCCTGGTCCTCCGAGAGGCCCTTCGAGAGCGCCAGTTGCTCGACCTGGCCGGCCGGCACGATGTCGATGCCCTCCTCCGTGTTGGCGGCGATCGTCTCCTGCACCGAGGCGGGCACCTGCGGGTTGTCAGCGACGTTGTGGTTGAACCCGTTGATCAGGTTGAGGATCAGGATCGCGCCGATCAGGGCGGTGCCGAGCGAGGCCCCGAGATTGAGGGCCGTCCCCTGTAGGCCACCGGTCTCGCTGGCCTTGGAGGGGTCGGTCGACGACATGATCACGTTGCCGAGCTGCGAGGCGAGGAGCCCGCCACCAGCCCCGACCAGCACCATGGCGATCTTGAACCCGGTGTCGTTGAGCTTCACGTCGAGCGTGGCCAGCATCACGACGGCTCCGGCGCTGATCAGGACGAGGCCCATCTGCGCGACCGTCCTCGGCGAGCGTCTCCCCGCGACCTTGGGACCGGCCATCGCCGCGACCAGCATCGCCGCCGAGAGGGGAAGCAGCCGCTTGCCCGTCTCGAACGCGTCCAGCCCGACCACGACCTGCAGGTACACCGGAACGACGAAGAAGAGCCCCATCAGCACCAGCTGCTGGCCCATCAGCGTCGTCAGTCCGGCGCGAAGCTGCGTGATCTTCAGCAGGGCTGTGTCAAGGAGGCGGTCGAGGCCCAGGCGGTGCCTGCGCTCCTCCCAGTGGACGAATCCGGCCAGTATTCCCAGCCCGGCGAGGACCATGAAGGGCACCACCGAGAAGCCGAGCGGGGTGATCTCCGTCCCGTTGATCGTCGGCGCCCCGAGCGGCTTCACGAATCCCCATTTGCTGCCCATCAGGATCCCGAAGACGGCCAGTCCGAGGCCGGCAACGGAGAGCACCGACCCGATGACGTCCATCTTGGGCGGGTGCTCGGCCGTCGGCGCCTGGGCGATCTGTCCCCGCACCAGGATGATCCCGGTGACGATCACAGTCTCTCCCGCGAACACGTAGCGCCAGCTGGCGTTGGTCGTCACCCAGCCGCCGATCAGCGGGCCGGCCGCGACGGCCACCGCCGTGATGCCGCCGATCAGCGCGTAGGCGAGGGCCCGGTCCTTGCCCTCGTAGTTGGCGGCGGTCAGGGCCGCGATTCCGGGAATGACCATGATCGCCCCGAGCCCCTCGATCCCGGACCAGCCCACGAGCAGAACGGTGAGATTGGGGCTGAGGGCCGTGGTCAGGGAGCCGACGCCATAGACCGCGAGCCCGATCGCAAACATCCGGTTGCGACCGTAGATGTCGCCGAGCTTGGCGCCGGTGAGCATGAGGGCGGCCATCACCAGCGCGTACAGCGTGATCGCCGCCTGCACTCCCTGGATCGACGTGTTGAGATCGGCGGTGATCTGGGAGATCGAGACGTTCATGACGCTCGTGTCGAGCGTCATGACGAACTGGCCCGAGGCCAGGATGATGATCGGGATCCACTTGCGCACGAAGGTCCAAGACGATCCTTTCATGCCCCCGAGCGGATCGATCGCCGCGGCGCTCGCTAGTGGATACTCCGCGGTGCAGCAACGGCCACGACTCAACCCGAGGAGGGACCCTTGACGCTACTTGCTGACTACACCTTCGGCCAGGGACTGCTCACAGTCCTTGAGATCTTCGTCTTCGCCGCCTGGCTGATGGTCCTCTTTACGATCATCGGCGACCTGTTCCGCGATCACGGAATGTCCGGCTGGGGCAAGGCCGCCTGGATCATCTTCCTGATCTTCCTGCCGTTCCTGGGCACGCTCATCTACCTGATCGCGCGCGGTTCCGGAATGCGCGAGCGAGCCCTGGCCCAGCAGCAGGAGGCGCAGAAGCAGCTCGACGCCTACGTGAAGCAGACCGCGGGAGGCGGATCGGCGGCGGACGAGCTCGCCAAGCTGGCGAAGCTCCACGACGAGAAGAAGCTCTCCGACGAGGAGTTCGAGCGAGCCAAGGCCAAGATCGTCGCGTAGCCGGCCCGACTAGGCGCCGGCGGCCTCCGCCGCCGCTGTGGCCGGATCCTGCCGGAGGATGCTGATGTACGCGATCGCGCCCGGGATCGTGGGCAGCCAGAAGGAGAAGGCGCGGTAGGAGAGGACGGCGACGATCGCCAGGCCGCCGGGCACGTTGAAGGCGATCAGCGATCCGATCATGCCTCCCTCGACGCCGCCGATTCCGCCGGGCAGCGGCAGCAGGTTGGCGGTCATGCCGACGAAGTAGGAGGCGACGATCACGCCGGCGGGCGGTGGGGTGCCGAACGCGTGCAGGCATGCCCAGAGCACGGCGATGTCGAATCCCCACCAGCCGACCGCCCAGAGCCCGTTGGCCGGGCGCTCCCTGAGGATCTCGATGGCGCCGCGGACGCCGCCCGCGAGCGTGTTCGGAACGGTCGCCAGGGCCGCCCGCCAGCGCTCCCGCCTGCTCGGACCCCGAAGTCGCTTGGTGGTCTCGCGCAGCTCGCCTCCGAAGTAGCCGATCAGCAGCGCGGCGACGATGATCAGGCCGGCAACGATGGCCGGGATCAGCGTGAAGGCGACGGGGCTCGGGCCGGAGAGGATCCCGATCCGGAGACCGAGCCCGGTCAACAGGACGGCCCCCATGTAGACGGTGTAGAGCAGCACCAGCATCGTCGCCATCCGGAGCGCTACGAGCGAGGCCGACAGCCCGTCGCGCCGAAGGGCCCACGCCGTCAGGGCGATGCCTCCGATGCCGCCGGCGGCGAGCAGCCTCGTCGCGGCCAGGCTCGCCAGGGTGATGCGGTAGCTCTGTGCCCAGCCGATCCCGGCCTCGTGACCGATCACGCCCCGGAAGAGCGCCACGTAGCAGGCGAAGGACGCGATCTCGAGGAACAGCCCGGCGGTGAGCCACCCGGGCTCGCCCTTGTCGAGCCTCCGCCAGGTGTCGCCGAGGCCCGCGAGATTCGGCAGCACGATGTACAGAGCGCCGAGCGAGACCGCCGCAAAGGCCAGGCCGATCAGCAGCTGCTTCCTGGTTAAGCCTCTGGGTGCTTAGTTCATTCGCGGCGAAAGGTCCCCGGCCCCCCGCCGGCGCGGGCGCCCTCGGTATAGGCGGTCATGTCCTGGCTCCAGAACTCGACGACATTGCCGTCAGGCAACTTCACGTTGGTAACTCCACGCTTGGCGCAGGATCCGCGGAGCTCCGGAGGTCTAAAGCCGGGCTTGGCTCAGCTCGACTGCGCGTAGCCCTTCAGCCCACCGAAGTCAAGAATCACACACGCTTCATCTCCAACGATCCAAGCGTCGTGCCCGGGCGGCATGTGGAAGCTGTCTCCGGGCCCAAACTCGCGCTCGGTTCCATCGTCCATTTTCAGCGCCATGCGACCTTCGAGGACGTAGCCGATGTGCTCGACCTGGCACGAGTCCGTGCCCGCGATCGGCTTGACGTGGTCCGACCAGCGCCAGCCTGGCTCGAAGGTGCCCCGGCCGACTGCGTGTCCGTTCAGATCAACGAGCTCGACACGCCCCATCCCATCCTGGAATTCGCGGACCTCATCGGGATTATCGAAGCGCTTGCCAGCTAGCTCGTCCATACCGACTCCTTCCTAGGGTTCGAGCCACCCTACTCCTCGCCGGCAAGGAGTGAGCGAGCTTCATGGTTGGTCAGCGGGCTAGGACCGGCTGCGGGCCTTCGCGGCGTAGGCGGCCATGTCCTGCGACCAGAACTCAACGACGTTCCCGTCCGGATCCGTGACGTAGATCGCGCGGCCGGGCCCCAGCTGGATCGGCCCCTCGACCTCGGCGCCCGCGCCCTCGATCCGCTCCTTGAGCCGGTCGATCGCGGCGTCTTCCACGTGGAAGGCGTAGTGGACGTGCGACCCGCCCCGGCCGCCCGCCAGCCCGACCTGCTCGGTCCAGAGCCCCAGCCGGGCCGTATCGCCCACCAGATACCAGTAGCGCCCCTCCGCGCCCTCGCCGTAGAGGGTCTCCTCGAAACCGAGCACGTCCCTGTAGAAGCGCCGGGCGGCCTCGAGGTCGTACACCTCGAGGACGAGCTCCGAGATCCCGCTGACGGGCGGCCTCCCGTTCATCAGAGCCGAGCTTAACCTGGCCTCGGATGTTCCCCGAGGCATACAGGCGCGTACTTGGCGCCGCCGGCGTCAAGCAGCCCCTTACCGGGGTGCTGATCGGCCGTCTCTCGATCGCGGCGGAGCCCCTGTCGACCGTGCTGCTCGTGCACGCCGCGACCGGCTCGTTCGCCGCCGCGGGCGCCGTGCTGGGCGCGTACTCGATCGCCGCGGCGATCTCGCTGCCGGTCCAGGGCAGGATCATCGACAGGATCGGGCAGACGCGCGTGGTCCTGACGGCCACCGTGATCAACGCGGCCGGCTTCGTGGCGCTCATCCTCCTGGCGCACGGCGGGGCATCCGCGGCTGCGATGGCGGTGGCCGGGACGATCGCCGGACTTGGCACGCTCCCCACCGGGGCCACCATGCGGACGCTCTGGTCCGAGCTGGTCCCCGATGCGGAGCTGAGGCAGGCCGCGTTCGCGATCGATGCAGTCGCCATCGACGTTGCTTTCATCGTCGGCCCCCTGATCGCGGCCGCGGTCATCGCCCTCGCCTCGCCCACGGCCTCGCTGTGCGTCTGTATCGCGCTCACGGTGGTGGGCTCCGCCGTGTTCGCGTCTTCGCCCGCCTCGCGTGGGTGGCGCGGGGCATCGGCGGAGCACCGGCGGATCGGGCCGCTGCGCGCCACCGGCGTTTGGGTGCTGATGGGTGGTGCGCTCGGCATCGGCCTGGCCGTCGGGGCGGCGGAGCTCTCAATCACCGCCTTCGCCTCCGAGCACGGGGCGGCCGAGCTGGGAGGGACGCTGATCGCCGTGCAGGCGGTTGCCAGCACGGCCGGTGGCCTCTGGTACGGCGCCCGGGGCTGGCGCAGCCCGCCCGGCGAGCGACTGCCGGGTGTCGCACTCGTCTTTGCCCTCTGCCTGGCTCCACTCGTCGCCGTCCCTTCGATGGGCGCCGCGTTCCCGCTGATGGCTCTCAGCGGCCTCGCCCTGGCACCCGCGATCTCGCTGATCTATCTGCTGCTCGACTCGCTGGCGCCCGTCGGCACCGCCGCGGAGGCCACGGGGTGGGTGCTGACGGCGATCGTCGGGGGTGCCGCGATCGGCAATGCGGTCGCGGGTGTGGCCGTGACGGAAGCCAGTCCCCACGCGGGAATGGCGGTCGCCCTCGCCGGGGGCGTCGTCACATTGGGCGCCACCTGGTTGGGCAGGCGCCACCTGAGCGTGCCCGAGCGGGGAACGTCCGTTCGGCTCCTATCATCGACGTAGTGGCTCCCTCCGAGCGCATAGTCATCCGCGGCGCCCGCGAGCACAACCTCAAGGACATCGACCTCGAGCTGCCTCGCAACGCCCTGATCGTCATGACCGGCCTCTCCGGGTCCGGTAAGTCGAGCCTTGCCTTCGACACGATCTACGCCGAGGGACAGCGGCGCTACGTCGAGTCGCTGTCGGCCTACGCCCGGCAGTTCCTCGGCCTGATGGAAAAGCCGGACGTCGACTCGATCGACGGCCTCTCGCCTGCGATCTCGATCGATCAGAAGACGACCTCGCGCAACCCGCGGTCCACGGTCGGCACCGTCACCGAGGTGTACGACTATCTGCGCCTGCTCTGGGCGCGCATCGGCAAGCCTCACTGCCCGGAGTGCGGGGAGCCGATCGAGGGGCAGTCCGTCGAGCAGATCACCGACCGGGTCATGACCCTGGAGGAGGGGACGCGCTTCATGGTGATGGCCCCGGTGGTCCGGGGGCGCAAGGGCGAGTTCGAGAAGCTGTTCGAGCAGTTCCGCCTCGAGGGCTACAGCCGTGTCCGGGTCGACAACGAGATCCGCCGGTTGGACGAGGAGATCAAGCTCGACAAGAAGTACAACCACGACATCTCGGTCGTGATCGACCGCCTGGTGATGAAGGGCGACTTGCGGCGACGGCTCTCGGAGTCGGTCGAGGCGGCGGCTGCGCTGGCGGGAGGAGTCGTCGAGATTGACGTCCTCGCGGAGGGCAGTTCCGGCGAAGCCGAGAGCGGCAGCGCCGAGCCGCGCGAGGGCGGCGTCAAGGGCGCCAAGGGAGCCGGGGAGCTGCCACGCGGTGTCACCGATCGACTCACCTTCAGCGAGCGGTTCGCCTGCCTCAACTGCGGCACCTCGATCCCGGAGCTCGAGCCGCGGATCTTCTCCTTCAACTCCCCCCACGGCGCCTGCGAGCGCTGCCACGGCCTCGGCTTTCAGCGGGTGGTCGATCCGGACCTGGTGGTGCCTGATCCGACCCTGTCGCTCTCCGAGGGTGCACTCCAGCCCTGGCGGGTCGGGCACTCGCGCTACTGGAAGCGGTTGGTGGAGGCGGTCGCGGAGGACTACGGGATCGACCCGGACGCTCCCTGGCAGGAGCTCTCGGACGAGGACCGCGAGATCTTCCTGTACGGGACGGGCGGCGAGCGGCACAAGGTCAACTACACGAACCGCTTCGGCAGGCGGAGGTCCTACAGCGTCCGCTTCGAGGGGATCGTCAACAACCTCGAGCGCCGGTACGAGGAGACGGACTCGGACGGAGTTCGCGAGCGCGTGGAGGGCTACATGGCCGAGCAGCCCTGCCCTGACTGCAAGGGCGCCCGCCTGCGGCCCGAGAGCCTCGCCGTCAAGGTCGGCGGGATCTCGATTCACGATTACACGGAGCTCTCGGCCCGCGCGGCGCTGAAGTGGATCAAGGAGCTCGAGATGAACGACACAGAGCGGGCGATCGCGCGGCTGCTCGTTCGAGAGATCAACGAGCGCCTCGCCTTTCTCGACAACGTCGGGGTCGGCTATCTCAACCTGGCGCGCTCGGCCCGGACGCTGTCGGGCGGCGAAGCGCAGCGGATCCGCCTGGCGACCCAGATCGGCTCGAGCCTGGTCGGCGTCCTCTACATCCTCGACGAGCCCTCGATCGGGCTGCACCAGCGGGACAACGCCAAGCTGATCCAGACCCTCGAGCGGCTGCGCGACCTGGGCAACACGGTGATCGTGGTGGAGCACGACGAGGGCACGATGCGCTCGGCCGATCACCTGGTGGACCTGGGCCCCGGCGCCGGCGAGCACGGCGGCCATGTGATCTCCGAGGGGACCCCGAAGCAGGTGGAGGCGGATCCCGCCTCGCTGACCGGCCAGTACCTCGCCGGTCAGCGGCAGATCGAGGTCCCGGAGAAGCGGCGCGAGCCGCGCGGCGAGCTCGTCGTCAAGGGAGCGCGCCAGCACAACCTGAAGAAGATCGACGTGCCGATCCCGCTCGGGGTCTTCTGCTGCGTCACCGGTGTGTCCGGCTCGGGCAAGTCCACGCTGATCAACGAGACGCTCTACCCGGCCGTCGCCAACCGGCTGCACCAGGCCAAGCTGCGGCCCGGCGCACACGACCGGATCGAGGGCATCGGACCAGGTCGACAAGATCATCAACATCGACCAGTCGCCGATCGGGCGGACGCCCGAGATCCAACCCGGCGACCTACACAAACGTCTTCGACCACATCCGCCAGCTCTATGCCCAGACCCGCGAGGCGCGGGCGCGCGGCTACAAGCCGGGGCGCTTCAGCTTCAACGTCAAGGGCGGGCGCTGCGAGGTCTGCCGGGGCGACGGCCAGATCAAGATCGAGATGCACTTCCTGCCCGACGTCTACGTGCCGTGCGAGCAGTGCCACGGCAAGCGCTACAACCGCGAGACGCTGGAGGTTCGCTTCAAGGGCAAGTCGATCGCGGACGTGCTCGAGATGTCGGTCGCGGACGCCTGCGCCTTCTTCAAGGACATCCCGAAGATCGCGCGGCGGCTCGACACGCTTCACGACGTCGGGCTCGACTACATCCGGCTCGGCCAGCCGGCGACGCAGCTGTCGGGCGGGGAGGCGCAGCGCGTCAAGCTCGCGACCGAGCTCTCCAAGGTCGCCACCGGCGACACGCTCTACATCCTCGACGAGCCGACCACGGGGCTGCACTTCGCGGACGTTCAGCGCCTCCTCGACGTGCTCGACCGGCTGGTCGACGCGGGCAACACCGTGATCGTGATCGAGCACAACCTCGACGTGATCAAGACCGCCGACCGGATCATCGACCTCGGCCCGGAGGGCGGGGAGGAGGGCGGCAACGTGCTCGCCACCGGGACGCCGGAGCAGGTCGCGGCGACGCCCGGCTCCTACACGGGTGAGTTCCTCACCGAGCTGGTCGAGCCCGAGATGAAGGTTCGGCGGACGAGCAAGCGCAAGAAGACAGCGGTCGCCGCCTAGGACATACTGCGGTCGTGGGAGAGGGGTTGCTCGCCAGCTTCAGCTTCGAGATCCACAGCGGCGCGACGCTGGACACCCAGGGCCAGCGGGCCGGGCTGATCCTGCTCGCGGCGATGCTGCTGTCGTTCGGTTTCATCCGCTTCAGCACGCGGATGATCCGGGCCGAGGTCTCCTGGTGGCCCGGAAACGTGACGCCGGGCGGGATGCACATCCATCACCTGGTCTTCGGGATCGTCGCGATGATGGTCGCCGGCTTCCTCAGCTTCGGGCTGCAGCCGGGAGATCCATGGTTGGAGATCCTCGCCGCGCTCTTCGGCGTCGGGATGGGGCTGACGCTCGACGAGTTCGCGCTCTGGCTCTATCTCGAGGACGTCTACTGGGCCGAGGAGGGCCGCAGCTCGGTCGACGCGGTGATCTTCGCCGCGATCATCGGGGGCGGGCTGATCGTTGGATTCGTTCCTCTGGACGCCGGTAACGGCGGCTCCACGCTCGCGATCGTCACCACCGTCGTGATCACGCTCGGCATCTGCGCGATCGTGGCCCTGAAGGGCAAGATCAGCTCGGCGATCATCGGCATGTTCATCCCGCCGGTGGCCTGGGTGGCGGCGATCCGCCTGGGGCGGCCGAACTCCTGGTGGGCGAAACGCCGCTACAAGCCCGGCAGCGGGAAACTGGTCAAGGCGCAGGCGCGGAAGGCGAAGCACGATCGCCGCGTGCGCAAGTGGCAGGACATGATCGGCGGGGCGCCGTCACTGCCGAGCCCGCGACGGCCCGGCTCCGACCGGTCCGAGGAGTAGCGTTTCACCCGCGATACGGCCACCTAGGGGCGGCCGGTAACTGAGAGGAGACCCACATGCGAGGTGCGGGTCGAGTCGTGTTCGTCGCGATCCTGCTGCTGATAGTGGGCGTGCTCAACATCATCTACGGCATCGGCGCCGATTGCCGATGCGAAGTTCTACGTGAACGACACCAGGTACGTCCTCACGAACCTCCACACGATGGGCTGGGTCCTGATCATCCTCGGGGTGATCCAGCTCACGGGAGGCTTCTCGTTGATGGCAGGAAACGCCTGGGGCCGCTTCGTCGGCATCGTCGCCGGCAGCCTCGGGGCGATCGGACGCCCTCCTGTCGATGGGCGGAACACCACCCGTTCTGGGAGCTGGGGATCTTCTTCCTCTGCGTCTGGATCGTCTACGGGATCGTCGTCTTCGGCGAGGACGAGCGAGCCGCCGGAGTCTGAGCAAGCTTCGCGGGAGCCCGGCCTCGGGCCGGGCTCCCGCGGCGCTTTTCAGCTTGATCTGAGCGGGCTGCGCTAGCTCGCCAGGCGGCGCATGTAGAAGCCGGCCATCAGCTCGAGCGTCCCGCGCACGATGAAGGCGATCCCGGCCAGCAGCGCGAGCGTGGTCAGCCCGATGTCGGGGTTGGCGACGATGATCACGCCGGCCGCGATCGAGATGACGCCGAGGACGGCGGCGATCACCCGACCGTCACGCTCGTCGAGAGCCCGGGCCAGGTCGGCCATCCCGGTGATGATGAACCAGATGATGAACAGAAGGAGAGGGCCAACAGGAGTGCGAGCACGCCCGCGCCCGGCCGGACGAGGCAGACGAGGCCGGCAGAGTCGCCAGGAAGCCGACGAAGAAGCGCAGGACGCGACCGCCGGGGGTGTGGTCCTCCATGGTGGCCAACGCGACCCAGACGGCGCCGATCAGCACGAGGTTGATCCCGACGATCAGGCCGAGGACGAGCAAGGTGATGTCGGGGTAGGCGAGCGCGAGGATGCCCGCGATGATCGAGATCGCGCCGAGCAGGGCGACCACCCACCATTTCTTCGGATCGACGCTGACTGTCCCGGTTCCTTCGACCTGCGCCATCTCCATCTCCTTTCGATTACGAGACTGGTGCCGCCACCTGCTCCTCGACGAGCAGTGCGGCGCCGATCGCGCCGCCGAGGTCGCCGAGCGCCGCCAGACGCATCTCGGGCGGGCGATCGCTGACGAACAGATGGGGATGCATTCGCGTCGCGATCCGCCGAACGTACTTCTCGCCGAAGCGGACGCCAAGTCCACCGCCGATGATCACCGCCTCAGGGTCAAGCAGGTTGACCGATGACGCGATTCCTACGCCCAGGGCCTTCACGGCACGATCGATCAGGGTCGTCGCGAGATCGTCGCCGTGGTTGAGCGCTCGCTCCCAGATCCCGCTGGTCAGCCGGTCTCGACCATGCTCTTCCATGAGCTTGAAGAGGTCGGTCTTGGCTCCGTTTGTGACCTCCTTACGGGCCTTGATCTCCATCGCCAGCCGGCCGGCATAGGCCTCCATACAGCCCTTGCGCCCGCAGGTGCAGCGTGCACCTCCGCGTTTGACCACGACATGCCCAATCTCGCCGGCGGCGCCGCGCCCAAGCCACTGCTTGCCATCCAGGATCAGCCCGCCACCAACACCAGTCCCCCACCAAACGCCCAACACGGTGTTGAACTCCTTGCCCGCGCCGAGCTCGAACTCGCCCTGAACGGCGACGGAGACGTCGTTGCCAATCCGTACCTGGACGCCGAGGTCCTTTGTGAGGGTCGCGCCAAGGGGGAAGGACCCGGTCCAGCCCGGCAGGTTGCGGGCGTCGGAAACGACGCCCGTCTCCTCGTCGGCGTCGCCCGGCGAGCCCATGCCGATGCCTTTCAGGTCCCGGGTGCCGAGCCCTGCCTGGGCCGCCGCCTCCCGCATCGCGGCGGCGACCTCGCGCGCCACGTCTGAGGGTCCGCCGGTATCCGGGGTGGGCCGACGGGACTGGCCGAGCACCTCGTTGTCGGAGTCCACGACGACGGTCTGGATCTTGGTTCCCCCGAGGTCGATCCCTCCGCGCGTTGCCTGCTTCGAGGCTGGGCTCACGCGGCAGACAATATCCGGCGGCAACCGGGTCTTTTGCGAAGCTCCCACCGTGGCGTCGCTGCAGCCAATGGCGCACCTGGCGGATCAAGAGGCGCTGGTATGAGCGCAACCAGCGACGGAGCCGCCGGCGCCGGATCAACCGGCATGCCGCCGAGGGCGGCTTCTTCATCCGCTATCCGGTCGAGGGTGAGGTGCTCGAGGCGCTCGACTCGGGCCACCTGGAGATTGGCGAGGGAACGCTGCTCGAGCCCGGCTGCTGGCTGACGCTTTCAGGGGATGCCCGAATCCGCATCGGCGAGGGCTGCTTCCTCAACCGCAACACGATGCTCGCCGCGCTCGAGCTGATCGAGATCGGCGACCACGTCATGTTCGCCAACAACTGCTTCGTCGGCGACTCCGACCATCGCTACGACGACCCGACCAAGCCGGTCACCTGGCAGGGCTTCGAGCCGCAGGGACCGGTGCGGATCGGCTCGAATTGCTGGTTCGGCGTCGGCTGCGTGGTCACGGGCGGCGTCGAGATCGGAGAGCGCTGCGTGATCGGCGCGAACTCGGTCGTCACCCGCGACCTGCCGGCCGGCGTGATCGCCGCCGGAGCACCCGCGAAGGTGATCCGCGAGATCGAGTTCAAGTCGCAATAGAGGCGTCCCGGCCCCTTCCTAGAGTTCGGAGCGATGCTCAGACTCCGGCTCGCGATCGAGGACCACCGTGCGGACATCGTCACCCGGGCGCTAGAGGAGACCGGCGGGGTCCACCGGATCGTCGCGCTCAGTCCCGAGCGAACGGGGAGTGGCGTGGTGCTCGCGGCTGACGTGATGCCGTCCGTGGCCGACCGTGTGATGCAGCTGATTCGCGAGTGGGAGGTCTCCGATGCCGACTACCTGCTCACGCGGCAGGAGGTGGTGGCGCCGAACCCGCCCCACGGACGGCTCTCGGGGGGCGAGGAGTTCGCCTGGATCGAGGTGATGGGGGAGGCGAGGACACACTCGCGCCCACTCGGCCGCTACCTGGCACTGATGTCGGTGGCCGGCGTCCTCGGCGCGCTCGGGGTGATCACGGACAACCCGATCCTGGTCGTTGGCGCCATGGCGGTCAGCCCCGACATCCTGCCCATCTGCGCCGCCTGCGTCGGATTGGTCGCGGGCCGAGTCCGATTGGCCCGGCGCGCCACCGTCACTCTGCTGCTCGGCATCCTCCTCACCTGGGCGGTCGCCGCAGCGCTCGCCTGGTCCCTCCAGGCCGTGGGCATCCTGAGCTCGAGCTTCCAGGTTCACGACAGCTCGCTTCACGGCCTCGCTGACGTCGACTATTCGACCGTGCTCGTGGCGCTCGCAGCGGGGGTCGCCGCGATGCTCTCCTTCGAGACCCGAGCCGCGGCCGCCGTCGGAGTCGCAATTTCAGTCACCACCATTCCCGCATCGGCTCTCTTCGGGGTCTCGCTCGGCCTCGGTGAGGTGAGCGTCTCCTGGGGAGCGGCCGGTGTGCTGGCCGTCAACGTCACCCTCCTGCTGCTCTCCGGGCACCGTCACTCTGGCCGCGCAGCGATGGCTGGCTGCCAGGTCGGGCCGGCCCGTCAGGACGTAGGAGCGCGGCGCATCAGCTGACGACCTGGACGACCACCGTTCGGTTGCGCGGCCGGTCGTCGAAGTCGATCAGGACCAGCTGCTGCCAGGTCCCCAGGGCGAGGCGCCCGTCGATGACCGGCACCTGCTCGGATGCGCCGATCAGCGAGGCGCGCTGATGGGCGTGCGAGTTGGTGTCGTGGTTCAGGCGGTTGTGCTCATAGTCGCCCTCGACCGGGATCAACCGGTCGAGCAGCGTCCCGCAGGTCGGCGACGCCGCCGGGCTCGAACTCCATCGTCGTGATCGCCGCGGTCGACCCCCGCACGAACGCGGTGACGAGCCCATCGGCAACCGGTCCATCGGCGACGACCTGCTGGATATCCCCGGTGATGTCGATGACGTCTGCGTCGCCGCGCGTCGAGTAGCTCAGCTCCCCGCTGTGGACGGTCATGGCGCGCACGGTAACGAACGCGATATCACCCCTTTCGGGCGATGCGGCCGCCGGGACGCCTGAGACAATCCCGCCCGATGCCGGGACGGAGCCAGTGAACGACGCCCCCACCAAGCCTGCCGAGCCGAAGCATCGTCACCGCAAGCTCGTGTGGGCCCTCGTCGTGCTCGCGTCGGTGGTGCTGGTCGTTTCGATGATCGCGAACTGGGTTCAGACCCAGGTCCTCGACAGCAACCAGTTCGCCAACAGCACCGAAGAGATCCTCCAGAACCAGGACGTCCAGGAGCAGCTCAGCATCTTCGCGGTCGACCAGCTCTACGCCAACGTCGACGTCCAAGCCCAGATCGAGCAGAAGCTGCCGCCCCCCGCTCAGCCGCTCGCCGCTCCGGTCACGGCGGCGACCAGACAACTCGCCACGAACGTGGCGGAGACGGCGCTCGCCTCGCCTCGAGTTCAGCAACTCGTCGCCACCGCGATCAGTGGGGCGCAGCAGCGGTTCGTCAGCCTGATCGAGAACAAGGGCCAATTCGTCTCGACGCAGGGCGGCGACGTCACCCTCGAATACGGGAGCTTCGTCGCCGACCTTGCCACTCGCCTGGGCGTTGACCCCTCGACGATCTCCCAGATCCAGGGCTTCATCCAGCAGTACTCGACGGAGCTCAAGCAGCGCCTGACGACGATGCAGAGCAAGATCGAGTCCACGCGAGCGACGCTCTCCCAGGCGCAGGCGGGCACGCTCAGCCCCGCAGGCGCAACAGAACCTCACGACTCTCGAAACGGATGCCGCCCAGCTCCATGCGACCGTCGCGAGCCTCGAGCAGAAGATCGCGGGCATCCAGCCGAAGGCCCCCGCCCAGCTCCAGAGCCGGTTGTCCGACCTCCAGGGCCGCCTGGCCAAGCTCGACAAGCGGCTGGCCACAGTGCAGCGACAGGCCGCCGCGGTGCTCAAGGATCCAAGCCAGGCGAACATCCTCAAGCTCGACCCCACGCTCGCCTCGCTCCAGACGCGCGTCACCACCCTGCTCAACCGTCAGGCGGTTCAGCACCCCGGCGAGGTCGTCGTGATGAAGTCCAGCGAACTGAGCGGGCTCCAGGACCTGGTCGAGCGCGCTGCGCAACCTCGGCTTCGTGCTGCCGCTGCTGGCGCTCGTGCTGTACCTGGCGCGCGATCTACCTGGCGAAGGGATGGCGCCGGGAGACACTGATGGCAGTCGGAGGCGGGATCCTGGGGGCCACGCTGCTCGTCCTGCTGGCGAGGCACCTGATCGGCAGCGCGGTCACCGACTCGGTGGCGAGCTCCGATGCGGTCAAGCCGGCGATCACCGCCGTCTGGAACATCATTTCCGCCGGGCTGCGCGAGCGGGCCGCTGTTCGTGCTCGTGATCGGGCTGGGGTTCATCGGCGGGGGGCTCCTCGCAGGGCCCGGCCGCCATGAGGTCGCCGTGCGGCGCTTCCTGGCGCCGTACCTGCGCGACCAGCCGGTTGTCGTCTATGCGGTCCTGGCCTTCATCTTCCTGCTCTGGCTGACGCTCCTTCCGACGATCAACAACGTCGGTCAGGTGCTCATAGTCCTGGTTCTCGCTGGGCTGGCGGTGCTGGGCGTCGAGATCCTGCGCCGCCAGACGGCACGGGAGTTTCCGGACGCCTCAACAGGCTCCCGACCCGACCCCGCGCCCGTAACCGGGCGTCGGCGGCCCTACCAGTCCCAGGGGGTGTCGGTGCCCACCAGCGACTCCTGCTCGAGGTAGCGGGCGAACTCCTCCAGCTCCTCCTGGGGGATCGAGTAGGTGTGCTGCTCCTCGTCCGGGAAGGTCCGGGCTGCGGACCTCCTCGGTATAGGCGCGGACGCCCTTCAGCGACTCCTCGCGGACCTCGGCGAAGCGCTTGACGAACTTCGGCTGGTGGCCGTCGTAGACGCCGAGCAGGTCGTGCAGGACCAGCACCTGGCCGTCGGTCGACGGGCCGGCGCCGATCCCGATCACCGGGATCTCCAGCTTCGGCATCAGGGCCTCGGTGACCGCGGACGGGAATCGCCTCGAAGACGATCGCGAAGCAGCCGACCGACTGCAGCGCCAGGGCCTCCTCGCACAGCTTCGCCGCCGCCTCGGCGGTCTTGCCCTGGGCCTTGAAGCCGCCCAGGGCAGTCGCGGTCTGCGGGGTGAGCCCGACGTGGCCCATCACCGGGATGCCGGAGCGAACGATTGCCCGCGCCCGGTCGACCGAGGCGCCGCCCGCGCTCGAGCTTGACGGCGTCGCAGCCCGCCTCCTTGACGAAGCGCTGGGCGTTCTCGATCGCCTGCTCGTTGGACTTCTCGTAGGAGCCGAAGGGCATGTCGCCGATCAGCAGCGGCCGCTTCAGGCCTCGCCGGACGGCGGCGGCCATCATCAGCATCTCGTCCATGCCGACCGGGGTGGTGGCGTCGTAGCCGAGGACGACCATCGCGGCCGTGTCGCCGACCAGGACGATGTCGACACCCGCCTCCTCGACGATCTGGGCCGATGGGTAGTCGTAGGCCGTGATCATCACGATCGGCTCGTCGTCGCGCTTCATCTCAGCGATCCGCGGCAGCGTCAGAGGCTGTCGATCTTCATTGGAGGGCTCTTGGGGCGGATGGGTGCTCACAGCAGTGCCTCCTGGTCCGGATTGTCTTCCCCGAGCAGGACGCTGGGGTCGCTGTCGACGGCGGTGACCTCGTTGTCGTCGTTGACGTGCACGACGACGGGCGAGTAGCGCTCGAGGTCGCTCTCATCGAAGGCTCCGAAGCTGGCGACGGTCACCTTGTGGCCGGTGCGGACGAGCCGGGCGGCTGCGCCATTCACCTGAACCGTTCCCGAGCCCTCCTCGCCCTCGATCGCGTAGGTGACGAAGCGGGCGCCGTTGTCGATGTCCCAGACGTGCACCTGCTCGTTGACCAGCAGATCCGCCTGCCGCATCAAGGCCGGGTCGAGGGTGATGCTGCCGACGTAGTCGACGTCACAGTCCGTGATCGTCGCGCGATGGATCTTCGACTTGAGCATCTGACGCTGCATCAGGCCTCCCTGTTCGGAGTGATCACGACGTTGTCGATGAGGCGGGCCCTGCCCACCCGGGCCGCGACCGCCACCAGCACGGGCCGCCCGTTCAGCTCGGCCACGGGGGAGAGGTCCTCCGCGGCGCGCGCCTCCACGTACTCCGGCTCGATTCCGGAGTTACGAAGCTCGTTTCTGGCCGCCTCCACCAGGGCGTCGGTGGAGGTCTCGCCGTCGCGGGCCGCCTCCTCGGCCGCCCGCAGGGCGCGGGAGATCGCGGTCGCCCGCTCGCGCTGCTCCGCCGTCAGGTAGGCGTTGCGGGAGCTGAGCGCCAGGCCGTCGTCCTCGCGGACGGTCGGCAGCACGGCGATCTCGATGGGGAAGTCGAGGTCCCTGGTCATCCGCTCGATCACCAGGGCCTGCTGGGCGTCCTTGCGGCCGAAGTAGGCGACGTCGGGCTGGACCGAGTTGAAGAGCTTGGCGACCACGGTGGTGACCCCACTGAAGTGAGACGGGCCCCGCTGGTCGGGATTGCCCTCCAGCACGCCGGTCAGCGAGTTCGCCACTTCGACCGAGGTGGCGAAGCCCTCCGGGTACATCTCGGCGCCATCCGGCATCCAGAGCAGGTCCACGCCCTCCAGGGCGGCAAGCTCGGCGTCGCGGTCCTCGTCGCGCGGGTAGGCGTCGAGGTCCTCGCCCGGCCCGAACTGGGTGGGGTTGACGAAGAGGCTGACGACGACGACGTCGCAGTCCTCGCGCGCCTGGCGCATGAGGGAGAGATGACCCTGGTGGAAGTAGCCCATCGTCGGGACGAGGCCGATGCGCTTGCCATCCCGGCGCGAAGCGGCCAGCGCCTCGCGCAGCTCGCTCCTCTTCCGGACGATCTTCATGCCGAGACCTCGTCTGCGACCGCCTCCGCACGCGCGGCAAGGGCGTCGTAGAGCGGAAGGAGCTCGGGTGCGGTCTCGGCGAGTGCCGCGCGGTGGCGCTCGACGGTGGCATGATCGCCGCGGGCGATCGGGCCGGTCAGGGCCGCCGGCCCGCGCTCGGCCCAGTTGGCGGCCGTGCGCAGCACCAGCGGGGCGAGGAGCTCACGGGCGTCCTCGATCCCCAGCCGTTCGACCAGCTCGACGGCGGACTCCTCCAGCGCGACCAGGAGGTTCGACGCCATCGCCGCAGCGGCGTGGTAGGCGGCGCGACTCTCCTCTGGGACCTCGAACGGCCTCATCCCGAGCGCTTCGGCAAGCGACCGGGCGTATGCGACAGCGGTCTCGTCGGACCCGGCGATCGCGGCGGGGGTCCCGCCGACCGCGGTCTCGCCGTCCGCGAAGGTCTGCAGTGGGTGCAGAGAGAAGGTCGAGGAGCCGCGCTCGCGGGCAGCCGTCAGCGCGTCCAGCGTGCCGGCGCCGCTGACGTGGCCGACGAGAGGCGGAGCCGCTTCCGCAACGCGCGCGCAGACCTCAGCGATCGCGTCGTCGGGGACGCAGAGCAGGGCCGCGCCGGCCCCGGCGATCGCCTCGTCATTCCTCGCGAGCCGGACGTCGATTCCGGCAAGCTCCGCGGCCTTGGCCAGCGAGCCGCCCACGCGGCCACGGCCGACGATCACCAGCTTCGTGGCGCTCAGGGGGGATGGGAGGTGATCCCGTTCCAGTTCCCGCATGGGAGATACCAGACGGCTTTCTTCGATGGACGAGGTGTCGGTGCGTGAAGTTCGAGTGGGTCCGCGCTGATTGGAGTCGCGGCCCACGGCGAAGTATAGAGAGCGATCCTGGCCAGCCAGCCAGTCGCGATTGACGCGGCCGCGGTGTTTATGGCGGCCGTTCAAGAAGGGCCCAATTTGCGAGGCGCCATGCGCACCTATTGATCATGTCCCGGAACTACCATCAACCCGGTGCCGATCTACGAGTTCGCCTGTGAGTCATGCGGCCTCCGCTTCGAGGAGCTGGTCGGCTCCCACGTCGGTCTGGAGATCGCCGACGTCGTCTGCCCGGAGTGTGGGTCGGCGAAGGTGGAGCGCCAGCTCTCCACCTCGTACGCGCCGCTGCAGCACCAGATGACGCCGAACCAGCGGCGCCGGCTGGAGGACAAGCGCGGCACGGATCGCGATGGCGCCAAGGAGCGCTTCAAACGGCAGCGCGCGGCCGAGAAGCGCGCCGCAGCCAGGCGGAGCGGTGAGAGCTCGTGAGCGACGCCGAGTCCCGCCGCCAGGCGCTGGTCGAGGTCTACAACGAGGCGTCGGTCTGCGAGCGCTGCGCGCTTTCTGAGACGCGCAACCGGGTCGTCTTCGGATCCGGCAATGCGGACGCCGACCTGATGTTCGTCGGCGAGGCACCGGGCGCGGAGGAGGATCGCCAGGGGCTGCCGTTCGTCGGTCGCGCGGGGGGCCTCCTCACCGAGCTGCTTGAGGGCATCGGGATGAAGAGGGAGGACGTGTTCATCAACAACGTGCTGATGTGCCGACCGCCCGGGAATCGAGACCCGCAGCCCGAGGAGATCGATTCGTGTCGACCATGGCTCGAGCAGCGGATTGGGCTAATTCAGCCGCGAGTGATCTGCACCCTCGGCAACTTTGCGACCAAGCTGCTCACCGCCAACCAGACGGGCATCACCAAGGTCCACGGGGTGCCGCAACGGCACCTGATCGGCGGCCGCTTCGTCTACCTGCTGCCGCTCTTCCATCCCGCCGCCGGACTCCGCACACCGCGGGTGGCCGAGCAGCTCCGCGAGGACTTCCGTCAGATCCCCGACCTGCTGGCCCAGCCGGTTCCGGAGCCGGAGCCGTTGGTCCCGGACCGGGAGCCCGAGCCGGACCAGATGGGCCTGTTCGGCGGCTGACCGAGACGACCAACAGCGCGGCGGAGACCGAGGCGCTCGGCGAGCGGCTGGCGACCGACCTTGGCCCAGGTGACGTCGTCCTGGTCAGCGGCGAACTGGGAGCGGGGAAGACGACCCTGATTCGTGGCGCGGCACGGGCGCTGGGCGTCACCGAGCCGGTCACGTCCCCGACCTTCACGATCGGCCACACCTACCGCGGTCGGGTGCCCGTCTCGCATCTCGATCTCTACCGCCTCGCCGACCTCGGCCAGGAGGATCCGGCGCTTCTCGACGATTACCTGACGCCCGAGGCGGTGGCGTTCGTCGAATGGCCCGGTGCCGCGGAGCCGTGGCTCGATCGCGTGACGCGGCGCGTAGAGCTCCGGCACGCGGGCGGCGACGAGCGCGAGATCGTTCTCTAGGCCCTCGCGGCTGTCATCGCGTGCTCATCACCTCGTCATGGCGGCTTCATGCCGGCTTCGTACCGTCGCCTCAATTGATCGAATCCCAAGGAGGCATGATGAGGGCGACATCCGCAAGAACGATGGGGGCGATGGCGACGCTCGCGGCCGCGGTCGCCATGGCGGCCGGCACGGCAACCGAGGCGGCGACTGCCAGCCCAGGCGTTCCCGCACCGAAGGCTTCTCATTTCGGGAACGGGTCCAATCGCGTCACCAATCCGTGGTTCCCGCTGGCGCGGGGCTCGACCTACGTCTACGACGGCCAGAAGGACGGCAAGCAGGCGCACGACGTGATGACGGTCACCAGGAAGACCAAGGCGATCACCGGCATCCGGGCGGCGGTCGTCGCTGACCGCCTCTTCCTGAACGGCCAGCTTGCCGAGCGTACGACCGACTGGTACGCGCAGGACAAGCACGGCACGGTCTGGTACCTCGGCGAGAAGACTGCCGAGCTCGACGCGAAGGGCAAGGTCACCAGCACGGAGGGCTCGTTCTTGAATGGACGGGACGGCGCGAAGGGCGGGATCTTCATGCCCACGCACCCGGCGGTCGGTCAGTCGTTCCAGCAGGAATCGTTCAAGGGTCAGGCCGAGGATCGCTTCCGGATCCTCGACATGGCCACCAGCATCACCACGCCCGCAGTCTCATCCAATCACGTGATGCTGACCGAGGAGACGACCCCGCTGGAGCCCGGCGTCGTCGACCACAAGTACTACGTGCAGGGCATCGGTACGGTCAAGGAGCAGCAGGTCGCCGGAGCCCAGCCCGGGCAGGCGGAGGAGACCCAGCTGATCTCGTTCCACGCGGGCTGAGGGGAACGAATTTCTCCGGGCGGCGGTCTGCGGCTAGTACCCGTAGCCGCCGCTACCGCCACTCGATCCCTGCGTTCCCTGCTGGTTGAGCTCGCTCTGGACGCTCTGCGCCTGCTGCTGCGCCTGGGTCTGAAGGGACCTCGCCGTGTCGACCGCGTTCTTCAGGTCCTCTCCGCAGCCGCTTGCCGCGAGTGCGAAGACCACCAACGCGGCGCCCACTGCTGCCGCGCGCCGCGGGGACCCGGCCCGTTTGGGTCTATCAGTCATGGCTAGTAGCCGTAGCCACCGCCGGACTTCGAGGTGGAGATCTGGCTCTGGACGCTTTGCACCTGCGACTGGACGCTCTCGACCTGGGTGCTGATGCTCTGCCCCTTCTGCTGGACGGTCGAGAGGGCTCCCTGCGCCGTCGAGAGCCCGCCCTGGACCGACTGGATCGCGTTGCTGACGTCGTTGCCGCTGTTGTCGCTGCCGCACCCGGCGGCGATCAGCCCGGTCCCGGCGCCCAGAGCGCCCACTGCGAGAACCGCCGCAATCCTTCGGGCGCGTGGTGCTGAAAACCTGCTGGACTGCTCGGACATGGTGTCTCTCCTTCTCCCACGGTCGATGGACGCCGATTCCGTTGACCCCGGACTCTAGTGATGGTGGTACTCGGTGTCGATACGGCGACGGCCGACGCAGTGGTGGGGGTTGTCGCGGACGATGAGGTGCTCTACGAGGCCCGCGTGGATCCGGGTCCCGACGGCCGACCGCGGCACTCACAGGTCCTCCTGCCCGAGATCGAGCGCGGCGCCGAGGCCGCCGGCGGCTGGGAGTCGGTCGATCGGATCGCGGTGGGCATCGGACCGGGGTCCTTCACCGGACTTCGCATCGGGATCGCGACCACGCGCGCCTTGGCCCAGGCGAGGGGAATCCCGATCGTCCCGGTCGGCTCCCTGACAGCGCTGGCGCGGGGCATCGTCACCTCGCCCGAGGGAGGCGGCCGGCCGGCGCTGCCGGTGATCGACGCCCGGCGTGGTGAAGCGTTCGCTGCGCTGGTCGACGAGGATGGGGCCGAGCTCTGGGCTGCCGTTCGTCGCGCCGCCGGAGGAGTTGGAAGATCGCGTGCGGGAGCTCGACCGAGCCCCGCTGGCGGCCGGAGACGGGGCGCTACGATTCGCCGCAGAGCTGGAGGCCGCCGGCGCCACGGTTGCCCCGCCCGAGGACCCGATCCACCGAGTTGCCGCACGGCACGTCTGCGTGGTGGGGGAGGCGGCGGTCGAGGCGTCGCCGGACCAGATCCAACCCCTGTATCTGAGACCGCCCGATGCAAAGAGATGGCTTGAGCGAGATCGCGGAGTCCCCGGGGGATGAGCGGGGCGAACTGAGGCTGCGCCGTCTCGGATACGGAGACCTTCCCTCGGTGATCTCCATCGAGCGGCGTTCGTTCCCGACCCCCTGGTCGCTCGCGATGTTCGTCCTCGAGCTGTCCAAGCCGTCCGGGATCTGCCTGGCGGCCGAGGACGCCGAGGGGCTGGTCGGCTATCTGGTCTGTGCGCGCTACGACGACGTCTGGCACCTGATGAACGTCGCCGTCCATCCGGAGCGCCGCCGTCGCGGCGTCGCCACGGAGCTGATCGAGCGCCTCTTCGAGGAGGCGGGGGCGGGATCGCGCTTCACGCTCGAGGTCAGGGTCTCCAATTCGCCGGCGATCGAGATGTACCGCCGCTTCGGATTCCGCTCGGCCGGCCGTCGCCGCCGCTACTACCACGACAACGGCGAGGACGCACTGATCATGTGGCTCGAGGCCGCCGAGGGCGCCTCCGTGGCTTGATTCTCGCGATCGAGACCTCGTGCGACGACACCTGCGCCGCCGTCGTCGATGGGGCGCGGATCCTCTCCAACGTCGTCTCCTCGCAGGCCGAGTTCCATGAGCGCTACGGCGGCGTCGTGCCGGAGGTGGCCTCCCGCCACCACCTCGAGCTGGTCAACGCGGTGATCGCGGCCGCGCTCGATGAGGCGGGCATCCAGCTGGCCGAGGTCGATTCGATCGGCGTGACGCAGGGGCCGGGGCTGATCGGGGCGCTGCTGGTCGGGCTGAGCTCCGCCAAGGCGATCGCCGCGGCGCATCGCCGGCCGCTGGTCCCTGTCGACCATCTGCACGGTCATGTCGCAGCCAACTTTCTCGAGCCGGATCCACTCGAGCCGCCATTCCTCTGCCTGATCGCAAGCGGCGGGCACACCCTGCTGGCCGGGGTGACGGAGCACTCCTCCTTCGAGACCCTCGGCTCAACCGTCGACGACGCCGCCGGCGAGGCCTTCGACAAGGGCGCCCGCCTCCTCGGTCTCGGCTATCCGGGCGGCCCCGCCATCCAGGCTGCGGCCGAGGCGGGCGATCCGCGAGCCTTCGAATTTCCCGTGGCGATGAGCGAGCGCGGGCTGGACTTCAGCTTCAGCGGGCTCAAGACCTCGCTCGTCTATCGCGTTCGCGACCTCGGCCCGGAGGAGACCGAGCGGCACCGCGCCGACCTCGCCGCCTCCTTCCAGCGCGCCATCGTCGATCAGCTCGTGAACAAGCTGGAGCGTGCGGCGCGCTCCGGCGATTGGCCCGCGATCGCGCTGGGAGGCGGGGTGGCGGCGAACGCCGAGCTTCGCGAGCGCACCCGGGCCCTCTGCGACGAGCTCGGGCTGCGGCTGAAGCTCGTCCCGATCTCGCTCTGCACCGACAACGCGGCGATGATCGCCTCCGCCGCCCGGTTCACGGAGCCGATCGCCTATCCCGACTACCTCGGCTTCGATGCGAGCGCCGAATCGACGCGCCTCGCTGTCTAGATGATGGGGCGCGTCGACCGAGGCGCGGTCGCCTTATGAAGCGACTGGTTTTGTACGGGCGGCCTGACTGCCACCTCTGCGACGAGGCGCGTGCCGGCCTCGAGCAGCTTCGCCGCGACGGGGTGGCCTTCGACCTGGACGAGGTCGACATCGAGTCCGACGATGGATTGCTGCGCCGCTATCTCGAGCGGATTCCCGTGATCGAGCTGGACGGCGAGATCGTCTCGGAGCTCTGGCTGGACGCGGACGGCCTGCGGGCCCGTCTCGATACCTTGTCCGCATGATCGAGGACGTGGCGGCCGAGACCGCCGAGCAGCAGCCCTCGGAGCTCACGGACGGGGATCGCCTCTCGCTCGGGGTGGCCGCGAGGCTCTCCCGCTACCTCCAGGTGCTGACCCAGGCCCGGAAGATGGGGAAGGACACGATCTCCTCCCAGGAGCTCTCGGACTACACCCACATCAACTCGACCCAGATCCGGAGGGACCTCTCCGGCTTCGGCAAGTTCGGCAAACGGGGGGTCGGCTACAACGTCGACTCGCTGGTCCAGGAGATCAGGAAGATCCTCCGCACCGCCGGCCAGCACAACATTGCCCTCTTCGGCGCGGGCCACCTTGGACAGGCCATCGCCAGCTCCGACATCTTCGCGGACCACGGCTTCCGGATCGTGGCGATGTTCGACGTCGACCCGATCGTGATCGGACGTCGCGTGGGCGGCCTGGAGGTGCGTTCCTTCGACGAGATCGACGCGGTCGTTGAAGGCGAGCAGGTGGTCGTCGGGGTACTCGCCGTGCCGCCCGACGCGGCTCAGGAGGTCGCCGACAGGCTGGTCAAGGCGGGGGTGAAGATCATCTTCAACTACTCCGAGCGGCTCCTGCAGGTGCCGCCGGACGTCACCGTGCACACCTCGAGCCCCGCCGTGGACCTGCTCTACGCCCTCTACTTCTATTTGACCTAGGCCAGGTTTTGCCGCTGACAACCGATCCTGAGCCGAATCACGACGGACTGGACCTCGACGCGGTCCGGGGGACCTTCGAGGAGTCAGCGGACTTCACCGTCGGGATCGAGGAGGAGTTCGCGATCCTCGACCCGGCGGTGCTCGATCTCGAGCACCGCTTCGAGGAGATGCACGAGGCGTGTCTGCGGGATCCGGAGCTTGCACACGCCGTCAAGGGTGAGCTGATCGACACGGAGATCGAGATCCGCTCGGGCCGGGGGGAGACGTTCGCCGACGCCGCGGATCGTCAGCGGGCCAGGCGCGCGCGGCTCTTCGGGATCGCCGATGAGATGGGACTGGCGCTGGCGGCAATGGGGACCCATCCGTGGGCCAACTACCTGGACCAGCACATCATCCAGACCGAGCACTACCGACGGCTGGAGGGCGACCTGCGCTGGGTCGCGCAGCGGAACAACACCTGGAGCCTGCACGTGCACGTCGGGATCCGAGGCCCGGACCGAGCGGTCGTCGTCTCAGACCGGATGCGCGAGCTGCTCCCGCCGCTGCTGGCCCTCTCCGCTAACTCGCCCTTCCTCGATCACCGCGACACCGGGCTGCACTCCGTGCGCACCGAGATCTTCACCAGGACCTTCCCGCGCTGCGGCGTCCATGAGCCGTTCGGGGACTGGGCGACATATGCGGACTTCGTCCGCCTGTTGACGGACACCGACTCGATCGTCGAGGCGACCCAACTCTGGTGGAGCGTCCGCCCGCACCATTCCTTCGGCACTGTGGAGGTCCGGATCTGCGACGCGCAGACGCGCGGCGACGAGTCGCTGAACCTGGCGGCCCTGATCGCCGCCTGCGTCGCCCAGGTCGCGATCGACCTGGACGAGGGCAACTCGCCCGAGCCGCTGCGCCAGCGCGAGATCGAGGAGAATCTCTGGCGGGCAATTCGCTACGGCATGGACGGCGAGATGATCGACTTCCGCGAGCGGCGAGTTGTGCCGACCCGGGCGGTCCTCGAGGCGATCGTCGCTTGGACCGAGCCCGCCCGGCAGTCGCTTGGTCTCGAGGTCGACCTCCCCGAGCAGAACGGCGCCCAGCGCGCCTATGCCCGGTTCGCCGAGGGAGCGCCGATCGAGGAGATCTACCGTCGCTCCGTCGAGGAGACCCGGAAAACCTACGCACCGGAGGGAGCCGTCAGTGGAAGGTGAACCGCAGCAGCCGGCCGAGGGCCAGCCGACCGAGGAGGAGATGCGCGCGCAGCTCGAGGAGGAGATCCGGAAGGTCCGGGTCGAGGACGTCGTGCTGCAGAGCGTGGTCAGCATCCTCAACCTCTCCGCCAGGCGGATCGCGAAGGACGACGAGCGCGATCTGGACCAGGCCAAGGTCGGGATCGACGCCGGCCGCGCGCTCGTGGATCTGGTCAGTCCCGAGGCCCAGCCGCAGCTTCGCCAGGCGATCTCGGAGCTCCAGGTCCTCTACGCCAAGCATGCGGGCGAGGGGCCGGCCTCAGATGAGGACGAGGGTGGCGGGGGAGGCGAACCGTCGGGCCCCGAGCGTCCCAAGGGCGACTCGGGCCTCTGGACTCCCGGCTAGAGCCGGACGGCGACATGTCCCCTCGCGGCTACCGGGTAGACTGCCGCGCCGCTTTTTACGAACCCAACGCAGGAGCCTTCCTTGACTAAGTTCTTGACCGATTACGGAATCGTCGTCGCGCTCGGTTGCGCCGCCGCGGCGGTCTTGTACGGACTGCTGGTGACCCAGCGACTGCTGGCCAAATCGCCTGGGAACGAGCGATGCAGGAGATCTCGGGCGCGGTCCAGGAGGGCGCCAGCGCCTACCTGAAGCGCCAGTACATGATCATCGCCGGAGTCGGCGTGGTCGTGGCGATCCTGCTGATCCCGCTGCAGAACGTGGAGACGGCGATCGGCTTCGTGATCGGCGGCGTGCTCTCTGGCTCCGCCGGGTTCATCGGGATGAACCTCTCGGTCCGCGCCAACGCCAGGGTCGCCGAGGCGGCCCGCGGAGGCATCCCGCCCGCGCTGGACATCGCCTTCAAGGGGGGTTCCGTGACCGGTCTGCTGGTCGTCGGGCTGGCCCTGCTGGGTGTCGCGGGCTACTTCGGCGCGCTGCTGATCTTCACGAACCTGAGCGACAAGGACTGCGTGGACGCGCTCGTCGGGCTCGGCTTCGGCGGCTCGCTGATCTCGGTCTTCGCCCGGCTCGGCGGCGGCATCTTCACCAAGGCCGCGGACGTCGGCGCGGACCTGGTCGGCAAGATCGAGGCGGGGATCCCGGAGGACGACCCGCGCAACCCCGCCGTGATCGCGGACAACGTCGGCGACAACGTCGGCGACTGCGCCGGCATGGCCGCCGACCTCTTCGAGACCTACGCGGTCACCGCCGTCGCCGTGATGCTGCTCGGCGTCATCACCTTCACCGGCTTCACCCGCGAGGTCGCGATCTATCCGCTCGCGATCGGCGCCGTCGCGATCATCGCGTCGATCATCGGCGCACTCTCGGTGCGCACCCGCAGCGGGAACGTCGAGGCGGCGCTCTACCGAGGGCTCGCTGTCTCGGCCGTGCTCTCGGCGGCCGCGTTCTACCCGATCACCAAGTGGCTGATGGACGACCCGCTCGGCGGCGGCTCGCTCGGCAACACGACCGTCACCGACCTGTGGCTCTGTGGCCTGATCGGCGTCGGCGTCACGGCTCTGCTCTTCGTCCTCACCGACTACTACACGTCGACCCGATTCCGGCCGGTGAGGACGATCGCGCGCGCCTCCGAGACGGGCCACGCGACCAACATCATCCAGGGCCTCGCTCAGGGCCTCCAGTCCACCTCGCTGCCCGTCCTGGTGCTCGCCTTCGCGATCCTCGGCGCCTGGAAGCTGGCCGGTGGTGGGACGGACGGCATCTATGGCATCGGCGTCGCGGTGATGGCACAGCTTTCGCTCACCGGACTGATCGTCGCGCTGGACGCCTTCGGCCCGATCACCGACAACGCGGGCGGGATCGCCGAGATGGCTGACCTGCCGCAGGATGTGCGCGACATCACCGATCCGCTCGATGCAGTCGGCAACACGACCAAGGCAGTCACCAAGGGGTACGCCATCGGCTCTGCCGCGCTCGCCGCCCTGGTGCTGTTCAACGCCTTCACCAGCGAGCTTCAGGCGGAGGCCGGCGACAAGGTGCTGTCCTTCCAGATCTTCGAGCCGCCGGTGCTGATCGGGCTGCTGATCGGCGGCATGATGGTCTACCTGTTCTCGTCGCTGGCGATTGAGGCGGTGGGAAGGGCCGGCGGCGGAGTGGTCGAGGAGGTGCGCCGCCAGTTCCGCGAGCACCCCGGGATCATGAAGGGCAAGGAGAAGCCCGAGTACGGGCACGCGGTCAGGATCGTCACCGCCGCGGCCCAGAAGGAGATGATTCTGCCCTCGCTGATCCCGATCCTGGTGCCGCTGATCGTGGGCGTGATCTCCTACCAGGCGCTCGGCGGCCTCCTGATCGGCGTGATCGTCGTGGGGGTCTTCCAGGCCATCGCGATGACCGCGGGCGGAGGCGCCTGGGACAACGCCAAGAAGCTGATCGAGGACGGGGCGTTCGGCGGCAAGGGCTCCGAGGCTCATGCGGCAGCGGTCACCGGTGACACCGTCGGGGATCCCTACAAGGACACCGCCGGGCCGGCGATCAACCCGATGATCAAGGTGGCGAACATCGTTGCCATCCTGATCATCCCCATAATTGCTTTGTAGCGACCGCCAGGCCGCTCAACCCTGGAGCGGAGGGCGAAGCCCGAAGCGACTCATGTTGGGCGGCCGCTCGCGGTCGCGGCTATATGGCGAAGCCGGTGAACAGGAAACGCCCCTCGCCTGACGAGGGCTATCAGCTCGCGGTCCGGATCTTCTCGGTGACGATCATCGGGTTCGGACTGGCGATGCTGGTGCTCACGCTGGCGCGGGGTGGAGGGCCGCTGGCGGTCGGGTTCCTCTTCGGGCTGCTGTTCATCGCGCTGGGCTCGGGTCGCCTCTACCTGTCGACCAGGAAATGAGAGCGAAGCGCCTGCTCGGTGTTCCTTTCCTGTACGCGGCCGCCGCGGCTGGAGATCGTCTACGTGGCGGAGCTGCCCCTCACGGTCCCGATCGATTCGCAGTGGCCGAAGGGGCTGCGCGAGCAGGCCGAGAAGGCACTCGAGCGCGCCCGGGAGGTTGGAGACGAGTATGAGAACGTCGAGGTCACCACGAAGCTGGTCCAGGCCCGCTCGATCGGGGCCGGGATCATCCACGAGGCCCGCGACAAGGGCGTCGAGGTGATCGTCATGGGAGGTGAGCCTCCGACCCGGATCCGCGGCGGCGCGGTCCTCGGCGGCATCGGCGGCGCCCGGCCGGAGGAGGTCGGCGAGGTGACCGAGTACGTGCTGAAGAGGGCGCCCTGCAGAGTGTTGTTGACCGCCCCGCCCGAGGAGAACTAGACCGCGGCTTCGGCGGGCCTGGCGGGGAGCTTCTTGTCGGAGGCCTTGCTGCGCCGCTGGACCCGCCTCGTGGAGCTGAGCTCGCGCGCCCGCTGGTTCCAGGCCGCCAGCCAGGCCGGCACCTCCCGCGCCGCCATCGGCTTCGCGATCAGGAATCCCTGGGCGCGCTCGGCGCCCATGCGGCGGAGTTGACGCCAGGTCTCCTCCGTCTCGACGCCCTCGGCGACGACCTGGAGGCCCATCTGGTGAGCGACGTGAATGGCTGAGCGGACGATCGCCCGATCCTGCTCGCCCTCGAGCCCGAGGATCAGGGAGCGATCGATCTTGAGCTCCTCGATCGGAAGGCTCATCAGCTGCCTGAATGAGAAGTGGCCGGTCCCGAAATCGTCGATCGAGACAGTCGCTCCGAGAGACGCCAGCTTCCCGAGCGCTTTCGTCGTGCTGTCGGCCCCTGTCACGAGGGCGTCCTCGGTGACCTCGAACTGAAGGGCCTTCCCGGGCAGCCCAGCCTGCGCGAGGGCCTTGGCCACGAATCGATCGAGTCTCCACTCGATCTCCGAGAAGATGCTCGCCGACAGGTTCACCGAGAGCTGAAGGGCCAGGCCGGATCGCCACCAATCGCCGGCGGCGCGAATCGATGAATCGATGATCCGCTCCGTCAGGGCGCGCATCTGTCCGTCGGCCTCGGCGCGACCGAGAAACTCCGCGGCAGCCATGAGTCCCCGCTCCGAATCATCCCAGCGGGCCAGCGCCTCGATGCCGATCACCCGCGCGGTGCGCAGGTCCACCTTCGGCTGGAAATACGGTTGGATCTCGCCTCGCTCGAGGGCGCTCATCAGGTCGACCGGCGACTTGCCGTTCCCGTTCTGGTTGTCATCCAGAGCCATCAGACTTCACTCCGCCAGTTCTTCGAGGGCCCCCTGCAAGCTGCGGCTGGAAGTACTTGGATTCTGGATGCGACCGGGGGCGCACACAATGGGTCGAACTACCCGCTCTTTTTCAGTAGTTGCCCCGGATGGTGCCGAGGCGCGGCCCCCGCACGGGCAGGACTAAGATCCGAACCGAATGTTCGTTCTCATCGTCGGCTGTGGGAGGGTTGGGTCCTCCGTCGCGCGGAGCATGCTGCGCGAGGGACACGAGGTCTCGTGTCTCGACGAGGATCCCGAGGCGCACGCGCGCCTCGAGGTCAACCTCGATCGCTCCTGGGAGGACAGCGGCGGTCAGTTCACCGTTGGCACGGCCCTCGAGGAGGAGGCGCTGACGTCGGCGGGTATAGAGCGCGCGGACGCGTTCATCGCCTCCACCGACGGAGACAACACGAACATCGTCGTCGCCCAGCTCGCGAAGCGGAAGTTCAACGTCCCGACGGTGATCGCCCGCATCCTCGATCCGCTGAGGGCCGAGTGGTACGAGAAGCAGGGCGTCAACACGATCTGCCCGACGCGCATCGCCATCGAGATGCTGGAGAAGGAGGTCCTGGAGGCCGCCGGTTCCGGGGCCGGCCCCGGCTGATGGGCGAGGGCAAGTACATCATCATCGCCGGCGCCGGCAAGGTGGGCTGGAATCTCGCGCGGGAGCTGCTCGAAAAGGGCAACGAGGTCACCGTGATCGAGGACAACCGGAACCGGTACACCACCGTCGAGCAGGAGCTCGAGCACAACATCCAGTACGGCGACGCCTCGGAGCTTTGGGTTCTCGAGCGAGCGGGTATCTCTCGGGCCGACATGGTGATCGCGGTGACCGGCGACGACGAGGACAACATGCTGATCTGCCAGGTCGCGAAGGAGAAGTACCTGGTCGACCGGATCATCGCCCGCGTCAACAACCCCCGGAACCGGCCCCACTTCGAGCTGCTCGGGATCAAGCCCTACGTCTCGGCGACGGACCTGATCCTGAGGCTGTTGGAGCACGAGGTGCCGGAGTACGGCCTCGTGCATCTGCTCGACCTGCCGGAGGAGCGCCTGGAGATCATCGAGATGCTGCTCGCGGACGACAGCCGGGTCGCCGGAATGAGGGTCGGGGAGCTCAACATGCCAGAGGGCAGCCTGCTGATCTCGATCCTGCGCGAGGGGCAGGGTGGTTTCGTGCCGACCCCCGACACGGTGCTTGAGCCGGGCGACGAGGTGCTGGCGGTGCTCGATCCCGGACTCGAGGAGGAGCTGAAGGCGTTCTTCGGCTCGGACGGTGCCACAGCGGGTTGAGTATCTGCTGATCGGGGGCTTCGCCTCCGGCTATTGCGCCGCCGAGCTGCGCAAGCGCGGGGCGGATGGCGACATCCTGCTGGTCGGCCGCGAGCCTGAGCCGCCCTACGAGCGGCCGCCTCTCTCCAAGGAGTACCTGCGCGGTGAGGCGACGCGCGAGGACGCCTACGTCAACCCGGTCTCCTGGTACGAGGAGAACGGCGTCGAGCTGCGCAGCGGGACGAACGTGATGTCGCTCGACGTCGAGGCACGGACGGCCAAGCTGCAGGGCGGGGAGGAGGTCGGCTTCGAGAAGGCGCTGCTCGCCACGGGGGCCAACGTCAACATCCTCAGGGTTGAGGGCGCCGGGCAGGAGGGGATCCATTACCTGCGGGCATTCGGCAACTCCGACGGGATTCGCGAGGCGGCCGAGAAGTCCGAGCGGGTGGTGCTGATCGGCGGCAGCTACATCGGCTGCGAGGTGGCCGCGTCGCTGACCGCCAAAGGGACCAGGTGCGCGATCGTGATGATGGAGGAAGTGGCGCTCTCCCGGACCTTCGGGGAGGAGGCCGGGCGTTGGTTCCACGAGCTGCTCGAGTCGAAGGGCGTGGAGATCCACGGTGGGGAGACGCTCGAGGCTTTCGAGGGCGACGGCGACGTCAAGGGGGTGGTCACCGAGAGCGGCAAGGTCGTCGAGGGGGACGCGGTCGTGGTCGGCGCCGGCGTGAAGCCGGATGTGATGCTGGCGCAGCGCGCCGGGTTGGAGGTCGAGGACGGGGTGGTCTGCGACGAGACGCTGCAGACCTCGGTGGACGGGATCTATGCCGCCGGGGACATCTGCTCGTACGACAGCCGAATCCACGGCCGGCGCCTGCGGGTCGAGCACTGGGACGTGGCGATGCAGCAGGGCCAGCACGCGGCGCGCTCCATGATGGGCGAGGCCGAGCCGTACGAGGTGGTGCCCTACTTCTTCAGCGATCTCGCCGATTGGGCCGGCCTCGAGTACGTCGGGCCGGCCACCGACTGGGACGAGGAGATCTGGCGCGGCGACCGGGACGCGGGCGAGTTCACCGTCTTCTACCTGAAGGACGGCAAGGTAGCCGGGGCCCTGACGGTCGAGCGCTCCGAGGAGCTGGCGCACGCACGCACGCTCCTCGCGGAGGGCGTGGACGTCGCGACGAGAAGGCGAAGGCGCTGCTCGGGGACCCCGACAGCGACCTGGCTGAGCTCACGCCGAGCTAGGCTATGCCGTGAGATCGGGTGGAGTCAGCTTCTCCACTTTGTCTATGGGGATTGGTGTAGAGGAAGCACGCCTGGTTCTGGTCCAGGAAGCCCGGGTTCGATCCCTGGATCCCCAGTAAGCACAACCGCGGATCAGGGTTCGATTGCAAAAAGGGCTCGAGTTCCAGGGTTTTTCCGTCTGTCCTGTATGCGAACATATGTTCGTATGGCGAGGAAGAGCAACCCAGGACCCAAGCTCCCACCCGGAGAAATGCGCGAGCGGGTCAGGGCGCTGTTGTCAGAGGGGCTATCCCAGCGACAGATCGCCGATCGGCTCGGCGTTGGCAAGACGACCGTGAACTTCCACGCCAGGCGCCTCGATGTCCCGATTGACACTCGCTTTTCCCGGCGCTACGACTGGATGGTGATTCGCGCAGCCTATGAAGGCGGGTTATCCAGGCGTCAGTGCATGAAGAAGTTCGGGTTCTCGCCTGACGCTTGGCATAAGGCGGTCAAGCGGGGAGCGATCGAGCCGCGCCCGGTATTAACCCCGATCGAGGAGATGCTCGTCGTCGGCCGCAAGACCAACCGATCACACCTCAAGCAGCGCCTCATCAAGGAGGGGCTGAAGGAGAATCGCTGCGAGATTTGCGGCATCACGCGCTGGATGGGCAAGCCGGTCAGCATGCAGCTCCATCACAAGAATGGGGAGGGCTCTGACAATCGCCTGGAAAACATTCAGCTGCTTTGTGGCACGTGCCATTCCCAGACCGAGACGTACGGAGGCAAGAAGGGGCTCCGGCGCGCGGAACGGCACCTAAAGCTTGTCGAGACCCCGCCCGGCGACGACACGGTCGAGGCCCTATAAACGCCTCGACGATCCTTGCTACCTTGCGCGGCCGTATGTGGCGCGTGAGGCACCTGATCGTC
The DNA here is from genome assembly GCA_963774305.1 of uncultured Solirubrobacterales bacterium. Lineage (GTDB taxonomy): Bacteria > Actinomycetota > Thermoleophilia > Solirubrobacterales > 70-9 > DASUPK01. The sequence continues at coordinate 288,169 of CAVZEM010000005.1, forward strand.
CTCGCCGCGGCAGTGAGCGCGGGGACCGTGCTCTCGGCCTGCGGCGGCGACAGCTCGCCGGAGACCCCGATCGTGGTCCCGACCCAAACGTCTTCGCAGGCGGCGACCGGTAAGTCCGACTTCATCGCTCGGGCCGACTCGATCTGCTCGGAGGCGAACTCCTCGATCGAGCAGTTCGCCGCGTCCGGGCAGGGGGAGAGCGAGGCCGCTCAGATCGCCCAGCTGCGCCAGGGCGTGATCGATGACATCAAGCAGCTCAACCCGCCCAGCGACACCAACCTGGACGCCTTCCTGAAGGCGATGTCCGACGAGGTCTCGGCCGGCCAGAAGATCGGCCTGGCGGTCCAGCGCGGGGAGGATCCGACGCAGTTCGAGAGCGAGCTCGACAACGCCAAGACCCAGGCCGAGACGGCTGCCTCCGCCTACGGGTTCAAGGAGTGCGGCTCGGCGATCAACGCGTCGAGCTCGACCTCCAGCTCGAGCAGCAGCTCCAGCTCCAGCAGCGGCGGCACCATCACCCCGAGCGCCCCCAGCTCCTCGAGTGGCACGTCGGGCGGCACCTCCGGCGGCTCAGGGACGAGCGGCAGCAGCGGCACCTCGGGCTCGTCGGGCACCAGCGGATCCAGCGGATCCGGCGGCATCGGGCCAGGCTAGCGGCCACCAGGCCGCTCGCTACAGGAGCGGAGGGCGAAGCCGGACAGCTACGCGACTGAGGCCAAATCCGCCCAGGTCCCGTAAAGCTCGGCGTAGCGGCCGCCGGCCGCGATCAGCTCGTCGTGCGTCCCGCTCTCGCTGATCCGACCGTTCTCCAGCACGGCGATCCGGTCGGCGCCGCGAATGGTCGAGAGCCGGTGCGCGATCACGATTGCGGTACGTCCCTTGAGCAGCCGCTCGAGTCCGAGCTCGATCGTCCGCTCGGTCCGCACGTCGACGTTGGACGTCGCCTCGTCGAGGATCAGGATTCGCGGCTCGGCCAGCAGCGCCCGTGCGAAGGCGATCAGCTGGCGCTGCCCCGCTGATAGCGACACGCCGCGCTCGCCCACCTCGGTATCGAAGCCGTTCGGCATCCGCCGGATGAACTCGCCCGCGCCGATCGCGTCGGCGGCGGCCTCGATCTCCTCGTCGGACGCGTCGGGTCGCCCGAAGGCGATGTTCTCCCGCACCGTGCCCGAGAACAGGAAGCCCTCCTGTGGCACGATCCCGAGCTGGCTGCGCAGGCAGGTCGAGCTCAGATCGCGCAGGTCGTTGCCGTCGACCAGCACGGTGCCCCGCTGCGGGTCGTAGAACCGCGAGACCAGCTTCGCGAAGGTGGACTTTCCGGCACCGGTCTCTCCGACCAGCGCCAGCGTCTGGCCGGCGGGCACATGGATCGAGACGTCCTCGAGCGCCCAGGAGCCCTCATCCGCCTCCTCGTCCAGGGTCTCGATCTTCCCGCTCGAGCGCTTCAGGCCGGCGGCTCGGTCGAGCCCGTAGGAGAACCAGACGTGATCCATCTCGATCTCGCCGCGCAGCGTCCCGGGGTCGAGCGCGTCCGGCTTGTCGACCATGTCCGGCTCGGTGTCGAGCAGGTCGAAGATCTTGTCCAGCGCCGCCATCCCCTGCTGGTAGGTCGTGTAGAGGTTGGAGAGCTGCTGGATCGGGTCGAAGAAGGTGGAGAGGTAGCCAACGAACGCAACCACGATCCCGATCTGCGCGTTCCGGGCGCTCTCGGTCGCAAGATCGAGAGCCTGGTAGCCGCCGTAGAGCAGGATCACCGCGGTGCCGATCGCCGAGAGCAACTCGACGGCCGGGAAGTACGAGGCATTCAGGTAGACGGTCTTCAGGTTCGCCTGGCGGTTGAGCTCATTGAGCTCCGCCATCCGGTTCACGTGGCGGCGCTCCTGCGCGAAGCTCCTCACGACCCGCACGCCGCTGAGCGTCTCCTGGAGGTACGCGGTCACCTCGGCGATGCGCTCACGGGTGATGCGGTAGGCGCTGGCCGCAACGATCCGGAAGACCAGGCTTGCGATCGCCAGCAGCGGCAGCGTCAGGAACACCACCAGCGCCAGCTGAACGTCCGCGATCAGCATGATCACCACGACTCCGACCAGGGTCAGGGTGCTGGAGAACAGGGTGACCACTCCGGTGCTGATCAGCTGGTCGAGAGCATCGACGTCGTTGGTGATCCGCGAAATCAGCACGCCGGGCCGGTTGCGGGTGAAGAACCCGATCGACATCTGCTGGAGGTGCGTGAAGATCCGGATCCGCAGGTCCTGGAGTGCCCGCTCGCCGACCCAGCCGACGAGGTAGGTCTGTAGGTAGCTGGTCGCCCACCCGACTAGCGCGGCGCCGAGGAAGGCGGCGATGATCAATACGAGGGCCGTCGAGTCTCCGTCGAGGGACACCTTGATCGCCTGACCGACGAGGAACGGCGGTGCCAGGGTCGCGCCGGTGGCCAGGATCAGGGCGCCGAGCATCAGCCACACCTGACGCCGGTACGGCCGCAGGAGCGAGAACAGCCACTTCACCTTTCGCCAGCGGTTGTCCTCGCCGCGAATCAGCCGCCACAGCGACCGGAAGAGAGCCAAGAAATTTCCTGCTCCGTTCGTCTCGTTCACAGCTTCGCCATCTCCTCGCGCTCCTCGAGGTCGCGCTGCAGGTAGACGGAGTCCTCGAGCCCCTTCTCGGCGATCTCCTCGTAGAGCGAGCAGCGCTCGAGGAGCTCGTCGTGCGTCCCGCGGTCCACGATCCGGCCGCGGTCGAGCACCACGATCTCGTCGGCCAGCGAGATCGTCGAGAGGCGGTGGGCGACGATGAACGTGGTGCGCCCCTCCATGGCCTCGCGCAGCCCAACCCTGATCTGGGCCTCGGTCCGCGCGTCCACGGAGGACGTGGCGTCGTCGAGGATCAGGATCCGGGGCTCCGCCAGCAGCGCCCTCGCGATCGCGACCCGCTGACGCTGCCCGCCTGACAGGGTCAGGCCCCGTTCACCGATCACCGTGTCGTAGCCGTCCGGAAGCCGCGTGATGAAGTCGTGCGCCTGAGCGCGCTTCGCCGCCGCCTTGATCTGCTCCTGGCTGGCGTCGGGGCGGGCGTAGGCGATGTTGCCGCTGACGGTGTCCGAGAAAAGGAAGCTGTCGTCGGCGACGAACGCGATCTCGGAGCGCAGCGACGCCAGATCGACGTCCTTGATGTCAGCCCCGTCGATCACCACGCGGCCCTCGCTGGGGTCATACAGGCGGGCCAGCAGTCCGACCAGGCTCGTCTTGCCGGCGGCGGTCGGCCCAACCAGAGCGACGGTGCGGCCGGGCTCAACCTCGAGGTCGATCCCCATCAGCGCCGGCTCGGCGCCGTCGTAGCGCAGGGTCACCCGCTGGAGCGAGACCTGCCCGCGGCCCTCGGGCAGCGGCGGGGCGCCGGGCGGGCTCTCCATCGACGGCTGCCGGTCGAGGATCTCGAACATCCGGTTGCCCGACGCGACGGCCCGCTGGGCCATGCTCAGAGACATGCCCAGCCAGCGCACCGGGCCTGAGAGCAGCACGACGTAGGCGTAGAACGCGGTCAGATGCCCGACGCTGGTCTGGCCGTGGATCACCTGCAGCCCACCGACCAGGAGTACGGCCGCCAGTCCGAGGTTCGGCATGAAGCCCATCAGCGGCGTGTAGAAGGCCTGCAGCCGAGTCGAGACCATGCTCTGCTCGAAGACCCGGTTCACCGAGTGCGTGAAGCGGCCGAGCACGTGCCGCTCGCGGGCGAAGGCCTTGACGATGCGGATCCCGGAGATGCTCTCCTCGGCGCTCGCTGTCACCTCGCCGATCCGCTGCTGGACCTCCTGCTCGGCCGGGCGGTTGCGGCGGCTGTAGCGCGTCGCAGTTGCCACCAGGAACGGCACCGGCGCCAGCGCGAGGAGGGCGAGCAACGGGTCCAGCACGATCATGAACGCCGCCGCGAAGAGGATGGTCAGCGCGCTCTGGCTCACCCAGATCAGCCCGTAGCCGAGGAAGAAGCGGATCGACTGCAGGTCGACGGTCGCGCGCGACATCAGCTGGCCCGTCTGCTGGGTGTCGAAGAAGCCGAGCTCGAGCTTCTGCAGGTGCTCGTAGAAAACCTGGCGGAGGTCGAACTCGACCGCCAGCGAGACCTTGCCGGCAATCAGCCTCCGTCCCACGGTCAGCAGCAATCTCAGGACGCCCGCCCCAAGCAGTGCCAGGACCAGCGGCAGGATGTCGTCGCGGCGCTCGTTCTCGATCGCGTTCACGGCACCTCCGATCAGCAGCGGGATCGCCACCGTCATCCCCATCGCCATCCAGGCGAGGAGCAGCGAGCCGATCAGCTGACGGCGATACGGACGCAGGAAGCCGAGTAGGCGCCGGAACGTGGGCATACCCCGACTATACAAAGTGAAGTATTAGTCTCCCTGGCGTGATTCGAGAGTTGATCAGCTGGCCGATCTCGATGGCGCGCGCGGCGATCGAGTTGCCGCGCAGCATGCAGCGCAGCATCGACGAGGCGAACGATCTGATGGAGGTCTCGCGCACCCAGCTCGAGGTGATGCGCCGCCAGGCGGACCAGGCGCTGGAGCAGGCGGAGCGGATGAACGAATTGCTGGGCCGCGTCGTCAGGCTGACGGAGCCGCTAGAGCGCGCCCAGCGCGGCGGCGAGTACGTCGCGGAAGGACTGAAACGGGCGATCTTCGGCGCCGAGCAGGCCGTCGCGGAGGCGGAGGAAGCAGCCGAGGATGCGAAGGAGGCAGCCGCGGAGGCCGAGAAAGCCGCCAAGGACGCGGAGGACAAAGAAGCGGAGCGGTGAGTCGTCCCGACGCCGGCCTCTGCGAGCGCTGCCGGCATCAACGCCTGATCCGCAACACCCGCGGATCCGAGTTCTCGCTCTGCGAGCGCTCCAGGACGGATCCGGACTTCCCGCGTTACCCGCGCCTCCCGGTGACGAGCTGTCGCGGTTTCCAGGCCCGACCCGTGGGTAATGGCTGAGAGACCACGGGACTTGCGAGCGATGTCGACGGGAGATAGTGGAGCGGTGCCTGCGTGAGGACCCGGGCGACCGGTTCACCGACGCCCGGTCACTCGGCGATGCCCTCTCGACGGTGGACGGCGACGGCGACATGGGAGTGGTCCGCCGGATCCGCTCGCAGGCGCGGCCGACGCGGCGCCTGCCCGCCGCCGGGAAGGCAACGACGAGCTGGCCCGCACCGACCGAGGTCTCCCGGCGCCGCCGGTCGATCGGAGCCCGCATCGCCGCGGTCGTGGCGGCGCTGGCGATCGTCGCCGCGGGGGTGGTCATCGCCACGGACTCGGGCGGATCGGGCTCGCCCACGAAGGCGGAAGGCGCCAAGCCACCCGCCGTACCGGCGACTTCCGTCCCGACCTCGAGCGATCCCGCCGAGCAGGCGCGGAAGCTCGCGGACTTCTTCCGGGCCCAGGGCCGTTGAGCGCTCAGGGAGTCGTCTTCGGAACCGGAGCCGTTGGGGTGGGGGCCGGCTTGGTGGTGGTCGCCGGCGTCGTGGTCGTGGGCGCGGCGGTGGTGGGCGCGGTGGTCGGCGGATGAACCGCGGGCTCGGGTTTCTCGCCGCAACCGGCCGCGGCCACGGCGGCGAGCGCCGCCACGACCAGCAGCAGCGGCAGCAACCGCCGCCTTCCCGCCTCAGACCGCGTGATCACCGCGGGGACGGTATCGCTTGGGCGTCAATGCGGGTAACCCCGCGCGCCGGCAGGTGCGAAGTACTGATGACACGCGCTCCCGTTGGCTCGACCATGCTTGGGAACGACTTGGGTGGACGCAACCATGAAGCCGCTCCTCACAGCGCGAGAGGGTTCCAGCAAGAGGGCGATGGCGTACAGCGCCGCCGCCATGTACGGCGGCGCCGCGTTCGTCGGCATCGTCGAGGGCGTGCTCCCGGGCGGCCAGCACTTCTCGCCGGTGCCCAGCCTGATCGCGCTCGCCGTCGTTACCGCACTCATCCTGTGGGGCCGCCGACTGCCGGTGCCCATTCTCGCGGCACTGGGTCCGATCGGAGCCGTCTTGATCGGTGTGGCGATCGCAACGACTCACGGGCATGGGGACGGCGCCGCTCTCTACGCGTGGCCCGTGCTCTGGGAGTCCTACTTCTTCGGTCGCCGCGGAGCGATCATGATCGTCGCCTGGGTCGGCGTCGTCCACGCTCTGGCACTGATCTCCCTGCCGCCCGGGGTCGGCTATGTGGACCGCTGGCTGGACGTGGTGGTCGCGATGGCCGTGGTCGCCGTTGTCGTCGACCTGCTCTCTGCGCGCAACGAGCGGCTGGTGGACCGGCTTGCCGGGGAGGCGCGCATCGACGGCCTGACCGGCCTCCTCAACCGCCGCGGGTTCACCGAGGCGGCCGAGGTGGAGCTGTCCCGCGCCCGCCGCAGCGGAGCGCCCCTCGCCTTCGTCTCGTTCGACATCGACCACTTCAAGGCGATCAATGACGAATTCGGCCACGACACCGGTGACAGAGTGCTATCCCGCCTCGGCCAGATCTTCCGCGAGCAGACCCGCGACGGGGACCTCGTCGGCCGGATGGGCGGGGACGAGTTCGTCGCCCTGCTGGTCGGCTCAGCCGTCCCGCAGGCGAAGGAATATGCCAAGCGGATGCGGGCGGCGTTCGCGGCCGAGGTGCCCGGGCTCCCGCGGGCCACGCTGAGCGCCGGCATCACGGTGGCGAAATCTCCCGTGGAGCTCCAGCCGCACCTCCAGCTCGCCGATGCCGCGCTCTACGCGGCCAAGCGAGCCGGGCGGAACCGGGCCGCGGTCGATACCCGCCTGGCGCCCGAGCTGCTGGTCAGCGGCTGACTTAGTGGAACTCGACCTCGGCCAGCGGGCTTCGCGCCACCCACTCCTCGAGGTTCCCCGACCCGCGGCCCAGGTCGTCGAGAATGCCGGCGATCACCTCTCGGCGCTCGGCCTCGTCGGTGATCGCTCGGGCGACGGCGGGAAGGTCGGCCTGCGTGCTGCCCTTCAGGTGGAAGGTGAACTCCGGGTCGGCAAGCAGGTTCGCATACCAGTCGCGCGTGCCGGGCGACCCGCTCAGAAACGTCCGGCCGTCGTAGCGGTAGCGCCAGATCTCGATCCGCCGCGGCTCGCCGCTGTTGCGGCCGGTCGTCGTGATGTCGATCGTTCGATCGTTCTCGAGGGCGCGCTGGACGGCCTCGTCCAACTAGGCGGCCTCGGAGTACGCGGCGTCGTCGCCTTGCGGGATCTGGTCCGGCATCTCGTCGCCCGCGAACTGCTCGGCGGCCTTGTCCTCGGGCTGGACCACGACAGCGGCGACGGCGATCGCCGCGACGACCAGGCCGGCGGCGATCCAGAAGGCGAGGTGGAAGCCGCTGGTCAGGGCCGATGCTGTGGAGTGTCCGGCGTCCTCGAGGGCGTTGGTGCGCGAGGTCGACAGGGTCGCCAGGACCGCCAGGCCGAGCGCGCCGCCGACCTGGGCCGAGGTATTGACCAGGCCGGACGCGAGTCCCGCGTCGGCCCGCGTGGCACCCGACATGGCGATCGTCATCAGCGCCGGGAAGCAGACGCCGATGCCCGTGCCCATCAGGACCAGGACCGGCAGGACATCGGTGAAGTAGTTGGCGTCAACCGGAGCGCGCGTGAACAGGACGAGCCCGGCGGCGACCAGGCCGAGGCCCGGGAACAGCAGCGTCCGTGCGCCGAAGCGCATGATCAGCGGCTCCGAGTAGCGGCCGGTGAGGACGCCCATGATGATGCAGATCGGCAGGAAGGCCAGGCCGATCTGGAGCGCGTCATAGCCCTGCACCTGCTGCAGGTAGAGCGAGCCCATGAAGAACATCCCGAACATCCCGGCGACCGTCAGGATCTGAACGGTGTTCGCGCCGGACACGTTGCGGGAGCGGAAAATCCGCAGCGGGATCAGTGGCGTCTTGGCGGTCGCCTCGCGGGCGATGAACAGCGCGCCCAGGACCAGCGAACCGGCACCCAGCCCCAGCGTCGTTGCGGCGCCCCAGCCGTCCTTGGCTGCCGGCTCGACGATCGTGTAGACGCCGAGCATGAGCGAGGCGGTGATCAGCACGGCGCCGAGCAGGTCGGCGCCCTCGCGGAAGCCGATTCCCTTGTCGTTCTCGAGCAGGCGCCGGGACCAGATCGCCGTGGCGAGCCCGATCGGCGCGTTGACGAAGAAGATCCAGTGCCAGCTGATCAGCTGAGTGATCACGCCGCCGATCAGCAGGCCAACCGCGCCGCCGGCCGAGGCGACGAACGCGTAGATGCCGACCGCCTTCGCCTGCTCGGCCGGCTGGGGGAACATCGTCACGATCATGCCGAGGATGACGGCGGAGGTCATCGCTCCGCCGATCCCCTGCAGGAGACGAGCGCCGATCAGCATGCCCTCGCTCTGCGAGGCGCCGCAGAGGATCGATGCCGCGACGAACACCGCCAGGCCGTAGAGGAAGATCGTCCGGCGGCCCAGCAGGTCGCCGAGCCGGCCCGCCAACAGGAGCAGCCCGCCGAAGGTGATCAGGTAGGCGTTGACTACCCAGGCCAGACTCGACTGATCGAAGCCGAGATCGTCCTTGATCGAGGGCAGCGCCACGTTCACGACGGTGATGTCGAGAACGATCATCAGCATCCCCGCGCAGAGGACGTAGAGCGCGATCCACCGCGAGCGATCGCTCATCGGTTCAGTTTGTGTCTGGGTTCCCACCTGTGCCTGCTCCATTTCGTTGGCCTCCTACCCAAGGGGGTCGTTTCTCAATACGACCGGGGACCCCCACGAAACTCATCGGTTGTTTGTACAAGTTCGACCGCGGTCGAAGTCAAGTATCTGTGACGTAAATCTCAGTCGAGCTGCGCCGGGAGCCCGAACCGCGCGTAGGCGGTCTCGAGCTTCTCGTAGTCGGCCGGCTGTTCAGGAGTCCGGGCCTGGACCTCGGGGTCCGGGTCCTGCGAGCCGCGCAGGATGAAGGCGTCGACCTCCTTGATCTTGTCGCCCTCGAAGCTGAGCACGTTGACCGCGAACGGCACGCGTGCCTGCTTCTCCTCGTCCCAGCTGTAGAAGGCGAGGGCAGGCTGGCCGTTGGCGATGGTCGGAATCGACTTCCAGCCCCAGTCCGGCAGCATCGACCACTTCTCGAGGAATCCGCGAATCCCGTCATGCCCGTAGAACCAGCGGGACATCGGCGGCATGGTGAAGGCCGCGTCCTCGGCAAGCAGCGAGACGACGGTGTCGACGTCGTTGCGCTCCCAGGCGTCCGCGTACTGCTCGACGATCTCGCGGAGCTTCTCGTCGCCCAGCGCGCGCAGCGTCTCCTGCTGGCTCTGCTCGGGCAGACGCTTCTCGATCGTCGCCCGGGCCCGCTGCAGGGCGCTGTTGACCGAGGCGACGCTCGTCTCGAGCGTGTCGGCCGTCTCCTGGGCGGAGAAGCCGAGCACCTCGCGCAGGATCAGGACCGCCCGCTGGTTCGCGGGCAGCAGCTGCAGGGCGGCGACGAAGGCGAGCTCCACCGACTCCCGCTGCTCGTAGCGGGCGTCGGGCGAGGCATAACCGTCCTCGATCCCGAGCGTCTCGTCGGGGAAGGGCTCGATCCAGACCGACTCGACCAGCGGCTCGCCGACTCCGCCGTGCGGATCGGCGGGCGGGCCGTAGTCGACCGGCAGGATCCGCTTCGGGCGGCGGCCGATCGCGTCGAGCGAGGTGTTGGTGGCGATCCGGTAGAGCCAGGAGCGCAGCGAGCTGCGTCCCTCGAACTTGTCAAGGCTGCGCCAGGCGCGAACCAGGGCCTCCTGGAGCGCATCCTCGGCGTCCTGAACCGAGCCGAGCATGCGGTAGCAATGCGCCTGAAGCTCGGAGCGGTGGGGCTCGATCAGCCTGGCGTAGGCGTCCTCGCTGCCCTTTCGGGCGGTCTCGAGCAGCTCCCGCTGCTCGACCGTCGACTCTGTCGGCGTGGTGCTCATCCCGTCTATGGAGAGTAGACGGACGCAACAACGGGAACTCATCGCCGAACCGATGAATTTCCACGTCGGGCTCGGTCTAAGTGGCAGGGAATGAACTCGCGCGCCGGCAACCCCGTGATCCACCTCGAGCTCCACACCGGAGATCTGCCGGGGGCGGTGGAGTTCTACGCCGGGCTCTTCGGCTGGCGGCCCGAGCGCATCCACGTCGGCGCCGGCTCGTACCTGGCGCTCGGGATGGGCAACGGGGTGGGCGGGGGAGTGGTCGAGTGCGAGTCGAAGCACCCGCTCTGGCTGCCCTACGTGGGCGTCTCGGACGTCGGCAGGACGACGGAGCAGGCCCGCGCCCTCGGCGGCGAGGTCCTGCTCGGTCCGCGCGAGGGCCCCGAGGGCTGGCGCAGTGTCGTTTCGACGCCCGACGGCGGCGAGGTCGCCTTCTGGCAGTCGAAGACCGGGCGCTGAGCTACGGTTCGGTGGGCGGGGGGCAGGCTCGGCCGGCTCTGAATGGACGCCCCCCACCAACACGCGAAGGGCCCTGACTCGGATGAGGTGAGCGTGGCGCCGGTGCGAGGGGAGCTGCGGTACTGGCTCGAGCTTGCGAGGTTGCTGGTGGATCGGCGATTTCACTCGGTCGAGCAGGCTCAGGAGCCGCCGCCGATCCTGCTGATTCCCGGCTTCATGGCGGGCGACGCGTCCCTGACGGCGCTCGCCGGGTGGCTGCGCCGCCGCGGCCACGACGTGCGCGGCAGCGGGATGCTGGTCAACGTCGGCTGCGCGGGCCGCGAGCTCTACCGACTCGAGGAGAGGCTCGCCGAGATGGACGGACCCGTGATCGTGATCGGCCAGAGCCGCGGCGGAACCCTGGCGCGCGCCCTGGCGGCGCGCCATCCACAGGCAGTCGCGGGGCTGGTGACCCTTGGGTCGCCCATCCTCGACCCGCTCGCGGTCTCGACCTCGGTCATGCGCACCGTTCGATCCGTTGCCCGGCTTGGCGACTTCGGCATCCCGGGGGTCTTCTCGAGCGATTGCATGGACGGCCCCTGCTGCACGGACTTCTACGACCGGCTCCGGGCGCCCCTCGAGCCCGGGCTGCCCGCGCTCGCGGTTCATTCCCGCAGCGACGGGATCGTGGACTGGCGCGCCTGTCTCGACCCCCACGCCAGGTGCGTGGAGGTCGATGGAAGCCATTGCGGGATGGCCGTCAACCCGGCGGTCTACCGAGAGCTCGAGGTACTGCTCGCCCATGCCGAGGAGGCCGCATGCAGGCAATGAGCGTGCAGGACGCGATGTTCCTGCACGTCGAGAACGACGTGACTCCCATGCACATCGGCGGCGTCAGCATCTTCGAGGGACCGCCGCCGCCGTTCGACGAGCTGCGATCGATGGTGGCCGGGAAGCTGAGCCTGACGCCCCGCTACCGCCAGAAGGTTCGCTTCGTCCCGCTCGGGATGGGCGAGCCGGTGTGGGTCGACGATCCCCACTTCAGCATCGACTACCACCTGCGCCACAGCGCGGTTCCTTCGCCGGGCACGGAGGATCAGCTTCGCGCCACCGCGGCGCGCGTCTTCTCCCAGCACCTCGACCGGTCCAAGCCCCTCTGGGAGATCTGGATGGTCGAGGGGCTCGAGGACGACCGCTGGGCGCTGCTCTCGAAGGTCCACCACTGCATGGTCGACGGCGTCGCCGCCACGGACATGATGTCGCTGATGTTCGGCGAGACGCCGGAGCAGACCACCAACGGGGAGGTCTGGCACGCGGACCCGGAGCCCTCGGGACCTGAGCTGATCGCGTACAGCGCCCGGCATCGCATCCGCGACCCGGCAGCGCAGGTCCGCTTCGCACTGCGCGCGCCCAGCGAGGTCCTGCGGGCGTTCGCCGGCGGCGCCAAGGCCCTGCTGGCAGCAGCCCCCGCGCTCCGTCCCGCCACCTCGTCCCTGACCGGGCCGATCGGGCCGCACCGCGTCTGGAGCTGGGCCAGGGTGACCCTCGCCGACGTCAAGAAGGTGCGCTCGGAGCTTGGAGGGACAGTCAACGACGTCGTTCTGACGCTGATCACGAACGGCTACCGGGCGCTCCTCGAGCGCCGTGGCGAGGCGATCACCAAGGAAAGGGTCGTGCGGACGATGGTCCCGGTGTCCGTGCGCGCGCCGGGGGAGCGCGGCGAATACAACAACCGCGTATCGGCGGTCTTCGCGCGGCTCCCGGTGGGAATCGAGGACCCCGCCGAGCGCCTCGCCGACATCCGTGACCAGATGGACGGCATCAAGGCGTCCAAGCAGGCCGTTGCCGGGGACGCCCTTGCGCAGCTCTCCGGGTTCGCTCCGCCGATGCTGCTCGCGCTCGGCAGCCGCCTGGCGACGCGCTCGGCCCGCCTCAACATGGACACCGCCACGACCAACGTTCCCGGCCCTCAGGTGGCTCTCCACACACTCAACCGCAAGCTCGTTGCCTCGTACCCCTTCGTCCCGATCGTGGGCACGATTCGGATCGTCGTCGCGATCTTCTCCTACGACGGCGAGCTCTACTTCGGCGTGACGGGCGACCGGGACCATGCCCCGGATGTCGACGTGCTCACCGCCGGCATCGAGGCCGACATCGATCAGCTGCTCGACCGGACGAAGTTCGCCTCCGCTTAGAGGGCGAGGGATGCCCGCGGCGGCGCATAGGCTGAGTCGGTGAGCGCGCAACAGGCACCCGCCTCGTTCACCGGCAAGACCGCCTGGGCGCGCAACCTCGCGACACCGGTCCGGGACTTCCTCAGCGCGGAGACCGGCGGTGCCGTCGTCTTGATTGCGGCTGTCGCCGCGGCGCTGATCTGGGCGAACTCGCCCTGGTCGGATTCCTACGAGTCCTTCTGGACGACGAAGCTCTCGATCACCATCGGCACCGGCGGCATCTCGATGGACGTCCGCGACTGGGTGAACAGCGGGCTGATGACCTTCTTCTTCCTGGTCGTCGGGCTTGAGGCGAAGCGCGAGATGGACACCGGTGAGCTGCGCGAGCGCCAGCGGCTGGCGATCCCGGTGTTCGCTTCCCTGGGTGGGATGGCGGTGCCGATCCTGATCTTCACCGCCTTCAACGTGGGGGGCTCGGGCGCCCATGCCTGGGGCGCCGCGATGTCGACGGACACGGCCTTGGCCCTGGGCGTCCTCGGCCTGCTGGCGCCTCAGGGGACTCGCCTTCGGCTCCGCCTGCTCACGATTGCGGTGGTCGACGACCTTGTGGCCCTGATCATCATCGCGACCGTCTACACCGATCACGTCGACCTCCTCCCGCTGGCGCTCGCGATCGGGTTCTTTGCAGTGCTCCTCGCACTCCGCTACGTGCGCGGCACCTGGCGGAACGAGGCAGCGGTCCTGCTCGGCGTTGCACTCTGGGTGGCGCTGTTCGAGGCGGGAATCGACCCGGTGGTCGCCGGGCTCGCCGTGGGCCTCGTGACCAGCGCCTACCCGCCAGAGCGCGGGGATCTCGAGCGTGTGACCGAGCAGGCGCGGTCATTCCGCGAGCAGCCCACCCCGGAGCTCGCGCGCTCGGCGCAGCGCAGCGTCGCCTCGGCGATCTCGGCCAACGAACGGCTCCAGTACATGCTGCATCCCTGGACCAGCTACGTGATCGTGCCCGTCTTCGCGCTGGCAAACGCGGGAGTGCATCTCGATAGCCAGCTCCTCGGCGATGCCGTCAGCTCGCCGATCACGCTCGGGATCTTCTTCGGCTACGTGGTCGGCAAGCCCGTCGGCATTCTCACCACAGTCTGGCTGGTGTCCAGACCGTGGCTCCTCGGCCTGCGACGTGGATTGAGCTGGCCGGTGACCGCCGGCGGCGCAACCGTCGGCGGCATGGGGTTCACGGTTTCCGTCCTGATCGCGAGCATCGCGCTCGGCGGCCACCAGCTCGAGGAGGCGAAGATCGGCGTCCTTGCGGCTGCCTTGGTTGCGCCGTGCCTCGCCTGGATCGTGTTCCAGGTCACCAGGCGTCTGCCGGATGAGGTGCGGGCCCGGCAGATCGCCGGCACCTATGACGACCTGCTCGACCTCGCCGAGGACGTGGACCCCGAGCGTGACCATATCCGCGGCCCCGACGATGCTCCTGTGACGCTGGTGGAGTACGGCGACTACGAGTGCCCTTACTGCGGCCGAGCCGAACCGGTGATCCGCGAGCTGCTCGATAATTTCGGCGACGACCTCCGTTACGTCTGGCGCCATCTTCCTCTGAGCGACGTCCACCCAAACGCGCAGAACGCCGCGGAGGCGGCGGAGGCCGCGGCCGCCCAGGGCGCCTTCTGGGAGATGCACGACAAGCTGATTCACAACCAGGATCAGCTCGGAGCGCCCGATCCCGAGCGGCATGCCGAGGAGCTGGGCCTCGACGTCGAGCGGTTCCGGGACGAGATGCGCCGGCGCGTGTACTCGCCGCGCGTCGCGGAGGACGTGTCGAGCGCCGATGCGAGCGACGTCGCCGGGACGCCGGGGTTCTTCATCAACGGGCGCCGTCATCGGGGCGCCTACGACGTGGAGACCTTGAGCCGCCTGGTCAGAGACGCCAGAGGCCGCGCCCGGGCGCAGGAGGCCGCAGCGCGCGCGTCCGAGCCCGAGCCGGTCGGGTAGCCGTCAGCGACACGCTATCCTGTCTGGACTAACTACAGAAACTGGACTTTCTGATGACCAACCTTCTGATTCCACTCGATGAAGCGATCGTCTTCCCGGGCGTCACGGCCACGCTGCCGATCGACACGGGAGACGAGGAACGTGTCTTCCTGCTGCCGCGCCGGGACGGCGAGTTCGGCCGTATCGGCGTGGTCGCCGAGGTCGTAGAGCGCGCCCAGCTGCCGAATGGCGCATGGGCGGCGACCGTCGTCGGCCTGCATCGCGGGCTGGCCGGCGCCGCGCAGTCTGGCGAGGGCGAACAGCTGCGCGTCGACGTGCAGGAGATCCATGACGGCAACCCCGAGGACGACCGCAGCAACGAGCTGATGCGCGAGTACCGCGCCGTCGTCGAGGAGATCCTCGAGCTCCGCGGCGCGGACGAGCGGATCGGTGCCTTCCTGCGCTCCATCGAGGAGCCCGGGGCGCTCGCGGACACGACCGCGTTCAGCCCCGACCTCACGCGCGAGCAGAAGCTGAAGCTGCTGGAGACCTTGGACGTCACCTCGCGGCTCGAGCTCGCGATCGAGATGCAGCGCGAGCGCCTGGCGGAGCTTCAGGTCCGCCGCAAGATCCGCGACGACGTCGACTCCGGCGCCCAGAAGCAGCAGCGCGAGTACTTCCTGCGCAAGCAGATGGAGTCGATCCGCAAGGAGCTCGGCGAGGACGAGGGCGACCTGATCGGCGAGTACGAGAAGAAGATCGCCGAGGCGGAGATGCCCGAGGAGGTCGCCGAGCAGGCCGAGCGGGAGCTCCGGCGGCTCGAGCGCCAGGGCGAGCAGTCGCCCGAGTCATCGATGATCCGCAGCTACCTCGACTGGCTGCTGGCCGTGCCGTGGTCGAAGCGCTCCGAGGAGAAGCTCGACCCGCAGCACACCCGCGAGGTCCTCGACGAGGACCACGCCGGCCTGGATGACGTGAAGCGGCGGATCACAGAGTTCATCTCGGTGCGCAAGCTGCGCCAGGAGCGCGGGGTCGAGGACGACTCCCGCGCCAACGGCGCGATCCTCACCCTGGTCGGCCCTCCGGGCACCGGCAAGACCTCGATCGGCGAGTCCGTCGCCCGCTCGCTGGGGCGGGAGTTCGTTCGCCTCTCGCTGGGCGGTATCCACGACGAGGCCGAGATCCGAGGCCATCGGCGCACCTACATCGGCGCGCTGCCGGGCCGGATCGTCCGGGCGCTCCGTGACGCCAAGACCATGAACCCGGTGATCCTGCTCGACGAGGTCGACAAGGTCGGCGCGGACTGGCGCGGGGATCCCTCCGCGGCCCTGCTCGAGGTACTCGACCCGGCGCAGAACCACTCGTTCCGCGACCACTACCTCGACGTCGAGGTGGACCTGTCCGAGGTCGTCTTCCTGGCCACGGCCAACATGGTCGACACCATTCCGGCGCCGCTGCTCGACCGGATGGAGGTAATCCGCTTCGACGGTTACACGACCGAGGAGAAGCTGGCGATCGCGCGCGGCTACCTCTGGCCCCGTCAGGTGAAGCGCAACGGGCTCCGCGAGGACGAGGTCGAGGCCTCCGACGCGATCCTGCGCAAGGTGATCACCGAGTACACCCGCGAGGCCGGAGTGCGCCAGCTCGAGCGCGAGCTGGGCAAGCTGCTGCGCCGCGAGGCGACCCGAATCGCCTCGGGCGAGGCGGAGGCCCCGATCGCGATCGAGACCGACGAGGTCGTCGACGCCCTCGGCCGCCAGAAGTTCTTCCAGGAGTCGGTGGAGCGCACCGCGATCCCGGGCGTGGCGACCGGCCTTGCCGTCACCGGCACGGGCGGCGACGTCCTCTTCATCGAGGCGACCGCGATGGACGGCGACAAGGGCCTGGTGCTGACCGGCCAGCTGGGTGACGTGATGAAGGAGTCGGCGCGCATCGCGCTCTCCTACGTCAGCTCCCACGCGGACGAGCTCGGCATCGACAGCGCCGACTTCGCTCGCGAGTTCCACGTCCACGTTCCCGCTGGGGCGATCCCGAAGGACGGCCCGAGCGCCGGCACTGCGATGACCACCGCCCTCGCCTCGCTGCTGAGCGGGCGCCCGGTCAAGCACACAGTGGGGATGACCGGTGAGGTCACCCTGCAGGGCCGGGTCCTGCCGATCGGCGGGCTCAAGCAGAAGGTCCTCGCCGCTC
The DNA here is from genome assembly GCA_963774305.1 of uncultured Solirubrobacterales bacterium. GTDB lineage: Bacteria > Actinomycetota > Thermoleophilia > Solirubrobacterales > 70-9 > DASUPK01. Next base: position 304,863 of record CAVZEM010000005.1, read on the forward strand.
ACGCGGCCGGGCTGACCGAGGTGATCCTGCCGGAGCGGAACCGAGGCGACCTCGAGGAGGTCCCCGAGGAGGTCCGCGAGCAGATGACCTTCCACCCGGTGATGAGCATCGACGAGGTGCTCGAGCATGCCCTGGAGCCAGCGGAGCGGGGAGCGGATGTCGCCCAGGTGTCGTAGCTGCGCGCCGGTCCCCTCCGAGGTCCGCTCAGTGGCGGCCCTGCTGGAGCGCCGCTGGACGCTGGGCACGATCTACGCCTGCTCCAGCGGCGCCGCGCGCTTCAACGAGTTCCGGCAGTCGCTGCCGGGGATCTCGCCGACGACCCTGTCGGACCGGCTCGACCAGCTCGAGTCCGCCGGCATTGTCGAGCGGCGCCTGGTCCCGGGCCGCCCGCCGCACGCCGAGTACAGCCTGACGCCGACCGGGAAGCGTTTGGCGTCGGCTGTGTCCGGTCTGCTCCGCCAGCCGGCCTAGCGGCGCCTACTTCTTGCCGTCGCCTTCCGCCTTGTAGGGGAAGAACTTCGAGTGGTCGCCGGCGTCCCATGTCTCGCGGAGGCCGGGGGTGGCCAGGTCCCAGTCAGGGCGGATCTCGCTCATCACCGCCCGAAGATCGCTCCAGAGGTCGTTGATCGAGGGCCGGCCCCAGAACCAGTAGCCGTTATAGATGCTGTGGATCTCGAGGCCCGGCTTGAGCACCAGGGCGTGCGGGATCATCGGGTCGTGCTCGGTGTCGGTGTACTCCTGGATGTCGAGGTCCTTCTGCACGTGGCGGCCGGCGTCCGAGAGGAAGGTCCACTGGGCCCCAACTGAATCGCGGAACTCGTTCACGACGTTGATGCTGTCGGTCGAGATCGTGACCAGCTGGGTGTACGCCACGACGATCCTCGGATAGAGCGCCACGAGCTCGGCGTGCTGCTGGTTCTCCCTCGGGCAGTAGTGACCGCGCGAGAGAACCAGGATCATCGGGTCATTCCCCTGGAGCTCGCTCAGCTTGCGGCGGGTCTTGGTGTGGTCGGTGAGCTCGTAGTCGGGAAAGGTCCCGCCCGGGGCGATGTCGTTGCGCATGCTCACTCCTCCTTGTCGACGTCGGCGAACATAGTCGACGAAGCGCGCGGATGCTGGACTCGGAGAGCAACAGGGCTAAGATCGCGCATGAAGAGGAGAGGAGGCACGATGGCGAACAGCGTTCGCGACGCGATGACCGAGAACCCCCGCTCGATCGGCGCATCGGCGTCGGTGGTCGAGGCCGCGCAACTGATGCGAGAAGGGCATATCGGCTCGCTTCCGATCACGGACGACGGGAAGCTTGTCGGGATGATCACCGACCGAGACATCACGACGATGGTGGTCGCAGAGGCCGCAGACCCCAAGACGACGTCGGTCGGGGACGTCTCCTCTCGGGACCCCATCAGTGTCGAGCCCGACAAGGACCTCGAAGAGGCGCTCCAGCTCATGGCCCGCCACCAGGTTCGGCGGCTGCCCGTTGTCGAGAACGGCGGACTCGTTGGCATCGTTGCCCAGGCCGACATCGCCCTCAGGGAGAACGAGACGAAGACCGGTCAGCTCGTCGAGGCGATCTCTGAGCCCTCAGAGGGAGAGCGCAGGTAGCGTCACCCGGTGCTCAGAATGCGTTCGCTGCCGACTTCCACTCCTCGAGGCGCTGCGCGATGAGCTCGGCCCGCTCCTCCTCGCTCCCGCCCTCCAGCACCTCGAGGTCTGAGGGGTCGGCTCGAAGGTAGACGCCGGCGGTTCGGGCGCTCAGCCCGGCGTCGCGATCCGACCGTGTCGTCCAGTACCCGGTGGCGCGGTCGGCGGTCTCCACGCTGATCTCGCCGGTTCCCTCGAGCTGCGGGGCATTCGGGTCCCGAGGGCGCTCGCCCTTCCAGAAGTAGAAGATGCCGGCCGGATCCCTGCGCTCCTTCGCAGCCTCGCTCCAGTAGCGGGCCGACAGGGTGCCGTCCTCCTGCCAGGACCGGCCGGTCAAGTTCAGGCCACCGTCGCGGTCCCGCGAGATGCTCAGGAGGCTCACCGCCGACGGTTCGAACTCGCTACGCGTGGTCAGCGAGAGCTGCCACCACAGCCCCTCGACCGCTCCGCGGCGACCCTCGGTCTCGATCGCCTTGCGGAGCTTCTGGTTGATCGCTCGAACCTCCGCCGGGCTGGTGGCCGGGTCGTAGCGGACGGAGGTCAGCCCGAGCAGGTCGCTCGGCAGCTTCGAACCGTCCGCGTGGAGGATGAACGTGCGCCGGATGCCGAGCGCGCCGCCGAACAGCCCGGCCTCGAACACCACGTTGTCGCGCGGCGACGCCTGGCCGGACTGGGACGCATCCGTCGTCGTCCAGTCGTCCTGGGCGAAGACGAACGCGGCGAAATCGACCTCCTGGGAGAGCTCGACGAGCCGGTCGAGGGTGGACCGCCCCGGGTTGAACGTGGTCGTCCAGGGCTCGACGTCGGCGACGTCCTCGAGCCCGCGCGTGATCGCCTGGAGCAGTTTGGCCTGCTTGCCCGACGACCCGAGGAAGATCCGCGGCTTGCTCATGGCGCGATTGATGATGACGGACATGGCTGGCCCAATGCGAACCTCGCCCCAGTCACTTCTCGCCGGGCCTGAGCGGCTCGGCGGCGGCGCTTTGCCAGGCCGAATCCTCGTGTCGGATCAGCGCGATCATGACGGGAAGCGCGACCACCGCGCCTGAGACCACCGCCGCGGCCAACGAGTGATCGAAGATCAGGATCGCGGCCAAGGCCGCGGTCGAGCCGGCGAGCACAGCTGTGCTGCCGCTTCTCGTCCAAAGCGGCTGTGACCTGCACGCTAATTGGCGCGCCGCAAGGACGCCGCGAGGCCGGCCAACGCGATCCCGACTATGCCCCCGGCAGTGCCGAAGAGGATGTCTGTCGCCGAATCGCGCCATCCCGGGTCTAGGGCCGTGTCGAACAGTCGATCCCCGACGTACTCGCCGAGCTCCCAGACGAGGGTGAGGACGATCACCACCGTGATCGCCGCCAGCGCCACCGAGGGCCAGCCACGGATCCGACGGCGCAGTGCCTCAACGAGGGTCCACCCGACGAGACTGCCGCCAACTGCGTGCGCGAACGCGCTCGTCTTCCACGAGGTGGCGGAAGGATCGATCCACATCATCAAGAGGACGACCATGAACCCGAAGGCGACGGGTAGCAGCACCCTCCCCGGCACGCCGACGATCCCTGCGGCGACGAGCCCGGCAAGACACATCGCGCTCATGATCGTCGCGCCGCCGTTGCGCTCGTAGACGAAGCTGACCGCGGGCAAGGCGACGAGGGCTAGCGCAATCGCGAATGCGGGATCCAAGCGAAAGCGCGAGGTGTTCATGGCCAAGAGCGTAGGCGTCACACGTGGAGGTCGCACAACAGGCGGCCGGTTGGCACCGCCGCTTTCCATGCAAAGCGCCGCTTCTCGTCCACAGCGCTACTCCGATAGCACGGCGGCTTCGAAGGCTTCGCTGTGTGGCTGACCACAAGATCCCCGGAGACGACGCGGAAACATTCGTCCATATCCAGGTCGAAGCGCTGGCCGCCGATTCGCCAAGAAAATAATCTCGCACCGAGAGTGCTGAGAGCCACTTCGGCTATCTGACTCAGCACCCCAGGGGGAGGTTCGGCACACAACGGGTCCTTCCTAACGTTCAGGGGGCTTGCGAGGCTGCGGGCCCCCTGGACTCATCTCAGAGACATCGCCTACTCCGACAGCCCGGCGGAGCCCATTCGGCCTCTGAATCACCCCCTTTGGTCCTTCCCAAAGGACGGGACGCGGCTTGTTGCCCAATTCGTTGCCCATCAAGGGCCTGAGCGAGGATTCGGGCTGGTCAGACCACGAAAAAACCCCGCCTGAGCGGGGCTCTCTCGATGCCGGAGGAGGGACTCGAACCCCCGACACGCGGATTATGATGACGGCGAGGAGGGGTCGTCGGAGACCGGCTAGGTGTGGGCCTCAACCACGTTGTTGGCCTGAAGCTCCAGTAGCCGCTGCATCGGGGGCATCCTGCCAAGGGAGCGGTGTTGGCGTCGGCGGTTGTATTCGTCGAGCCAGCCGGGCAGCGCAGCCGCCCGCTCCGAGCTCGAGCCATAGACGGCGTCGTAGGCCCAGCGGCGAGTGAGCGTCTGGATGAAGCGCTCGGCCTTGCCGTTGGTGCGAGGACGGTAAGCCTGAGTCCGCAGGTGCCTGATCCCGAGCTCGCGGCAGGCCGCGGCATGGAGCTTCGAGCGATAGGGGTTGCCGTTGTCGGTCATCACCCTCTCGACGCCAACACCGAGCTTGGAGAACCACTCAATTGCCCTTCGAAGAAAGGCAACGGCCGTCTCGGGCCGCTCGTCGGGGAGCACCTCGGCGTGGGCGAGGCGGGTCGCGTCGTCGACGCAGACGTGGACGAACTCCCAGCCACGGGAGTAGGCCTGGCGGTGATAGCCGGCCGCGGCGCGCCCGCGTTGGCCGGTTATGCGGTGACCGGGGCGGACGATCCTGCCTAGCTTCTTGACGTCGACGTGGACGAGCTCGCCCGCGCCCTTTCGCTCGTAGCGGTTCGGGGGTTCGGCGCCCAGGCGCGGCAGCCGGCCCATGCCCTCGCGCTTCAAGATCAGCGAGGTCGTCGACTCCGCCATGCCGAGCAGCTCGGCGATCTCCGGCCCGGTGAAGCGGGCCCGGCGCAGGGTGAGGATCGCCTCGATCCGATCGTCCGGCGTTCGGTTCGCGAGTCGCTTCGGAGCCGAGGAGCGATCGAGCAAGCCCGCCTCGCCTTCGGCCTGGAAACGGCGCACCCACTTGGCGATGGTGGGCTCGGAGACACCGGCGGCCTCGGCGGCCGCCCTCTTGGTCCATCCCTCATCGAGCACCCGCCGAGCGATCAGCCGTCGCGACTCGGGACACGTCCTCGCTTTGCGATGCAATGTCATCCGGTTCCTCCTTTGGATGGCTGGGTGGGTCGTCACTCCCCAGCCTCCAAGGAGGGCCGGATAGAAGAACGTGGTTGGGACTTACAGCTAGGCGGGGCTCAGGCGTGGTGAGGTTCCCTCAGTTCGGCTTGAACTCGGGAGTTGGACGCACGGTTCCCGGCGGCCGGTTCCGCGTTCGAGTAATGCGCGGCGCAAGACTGGGCGACCTACTCATCACTCTTCGCAGAGGTCACCCACGCGGGCTTCGGCAACTCGGACGATCTCGTCGGGTGCGAGCAGTAAGCCGTGCGCGTGATCCCCGGCGCTGCAGAGCACACGGTCGTGCTCGAGCAGACGGCGATCGACGACTTGCTGGATCCCGTGCAGGGGCCCGAACGGTGGAATCGCGCCGACCTCGAACCGCACGAAGTCACGGCCGATCTCGTCCTCGGTAGCCAGGCGCAGCGACTTGCCCGCTTCCAATAGCTGGCGGGCCTTGCCCAGGTCCAGCCTCTGAGACGCGGGGATCACGGCTATCGCGTAGCTCTCGCCATCGCGCAGGATGAGGTCCTTTGCGGCGTCGCCGGGCTCGATTCCGGCGGCCTGAGCCTCGGCCGCGGCCGTGAAGCGCTCCGCGTGCTCGACCAGCTGGTAGTTAGCGCCGTGTTCGTCGAGGTAGGCGGTGACCGCCTCGACGCCTTCCTTGGACATGTCTCCTCCTCGCGCGTAGAACTCCGCTCACTCTAAGACTCCGCCGCAGACTCCGCTAGACGTCGAGCACGGCCCGCGCCCTCCAGACGTCGCCGCGCCGCTCCATCTCCAAGTGGTGGTAGGTGACGCCCTTGACGAGACTCTGGGGCTCGGAGCGGTGACCGGCGAGCAGCGCGTTGACCGTCGTGCCGAAAAGGTCCATCAACCTCTCGGCCCGTCGAAAGGACGGCAGCGAGTTCGACCTGCTCGCGGAGCGCCTGGGCGGAGGTCACCCGCTGGTCGCTGGGCGAGCCCGGCATGGGTAGCACCCTCCATTCGGCGAATCGGGGCGCATGCAATTCGAGGGGCGATGGCGGAGACGGCGCCCCGCGCTCGTGATGCCGGCGCGCCGTTCCACCCTATTCCTGACCAGAAAGCCCGGATCGTCACGACGATCCAGAGCCTCTGCGACCGATTCTCGCTCCGCCGGCAGCCGGATCGAATGGGTGGAAATCCCCATTTTGCGCAGGGAGTCCGGCGGCGAACCTAGTCAGACAGTTCTGCGACAGTCCAGGAGGGCGTTAAGGATCGCTGTTCGGATGTTTCCCTCTCATAGTCTCAATCGGTGACCATGAAGCCGCACGAAACGCGGCAGGATCCAGGACGTCGCCGATACATCCCACTGTTCTGGCGTGTTTTCGCCCTCAACGCCGCCGTGCTGGGCGCGGCGGTGGCGCTCACCGTGATCGTGCTGCCGCCCCATGTACTGGGGGCGGCGGCGGAGGAGGAGATCGCGATCTTGCTCACCTCGCTGGCCATCATGCTCGCGATCAACCTGTTTCTGCTGCGCCACGCCTTCGCCCCTCTTGAGCGGCTGACCGCGCTGATGCGCGAGGTCGACCTCCTGCGCCCGGGCCAGAGGGTGCCCGCTGAGGACTCCGCATCTGAGGTCATGGAGTTGGGCAGCTCGTTCAACGAAATGCTCGACCGCCTCGAGGCCGAGCGGCAGGAGAGCACAGGCCGAGCCCTCGCGGCGCAGGAGGCCGAGCGGCTCAGGGTGGCCCAGGAGCTCCACGACGAGCTGGGGCAGAGCCTGACGGCGGTTCTGCTCGACCTCGCCCGCGCCGAACGGCAGGCGCCCGAGCAGCTCAAGGGTCAGCTCCGCGGCATCCAGGAGGGGGTGCGAGCGGGCCTCGATGACGCCCGTCGGATCGCGCTCGAGCTCCGACCGGAGGCGCTGGACGACCTGGGGCTCGGGGCGGCGCTGCTGGTCCTCGCCGATCGCCTCGCCGACCGCGCCGGAATCGAGGTGGACCGGCGGATCGAGCGAGGCCTGCCCTCGCTCACCTACGAGCAGGAGCTGGTGCTCTACCGGATCGCCCAGGAGGCGCTCACCAATGTGGTCCGTCACGCCGGCGCCAGCAGGGCAGAGCTCTCCCTGGCCCGGAACGGCGGAACGCTCGAGCTCAGGGTCCGCGACGACGGCCGGGGTCTTCAAGGCGAGTCGGCCGGAGGCGGGGGCGTCCGCGGGATGCGCGAGAGAGCCCTGATGGTCCAGGGAGAGCTTGAGATCGGCGAGCCTGAGGAGGGCGGGGTGGAGGTGGCGCTTGACCTGCCGATCGGGGAGCGGCCGTGATCCCGTTGAAGACGAAGATCTTGCTCGCGGACGACCACGCGGTGGTCCGCCGCGGGCTGCGCCTGGTACTCGATGCGGAACCTGACCTGGAGGTGGTGGCGGAGGCCGGCGACGGCGCCGAGGCGGTCCGAGAGGCCCTTGACGAGAACATCGATCTCGCGGTGTTGGACGTGACCATGCCGAGGCTCACTGGCCTTCAGGCCGCCGAGGAGCTCTCCAGGCGACGCCCTGAGCTCAGGATCCTGATCCTCTCTATGCACGACAACGAGCAGTACCTCTTTCAGGCGCTCCGCGCTGGCGCCTCCGGCTATGTCCTCAAGTCGGCCGCCGATCGCGACCTGGTCGAGGCATGTCGCTCGGCGATGCGCGGCGAGCCCTTCGTCTACCCCAAGGGCTTGGCGGCGCTGATCCGCGAGTACCTGGAGGCGGCCAAGGAGGATGGGTCGCAGAGCGAGGACCCGCTCACGCCTAGGGAGGTCGAGGTCGTCAAGCTGGTCGCCGAGAGCTACACGACTCGCGAGATCGCCGAGGCGCTCGTGATCAGCGAGAAGACGGTCGAGCGCCACCGCGCGAACATCCTCGAGAAGCTCGGTTTCCGAGATCGGGTCGAGCTCACCCGCTACGCGATCCGCCGCGGTCTCGTCGAGCCCTGAACACGGACTAAGACGCACCCGGCCGAGCTGGGGGTTCGAACTGCATGGATCTGGGTGGTATCCCCGATAGGCGGTTGGGGCATCGCGTGGGAGGCTCGAGTGCAGGCGAAACCGACACGCGAAACGGAGGCCGCAGTTGAGAACACTCACATACGACAACGCTCAGCCGGCCTCCGTTGACCGTGCCGAAGTCACCACGGTCGTGGTCGTCGATGACCATCAGGCGGTGCGGATGGGGATCCAGATGCTGCTCGACGATGAGCCGGGGATCCGCGTCGTCGCCTCAGCCGGGTCCTACGACGAAGGACTTGAGGCGGCCGTGCGCCTCGCACCCGACATCGCGGTGGTCGACTATCACCTGCCCCAGCGAGATGGGCTGGCGCTGACCCGCAAGCTGGTGAGCGTGGCGAACCCGCCGCGCGTCTTGATCTTCTCCGCATACGCGGACCGGCGCCTGGAGCTCGCGGCGCTCTTGGCGGGCGCGGATGCCGTGCTCGGGAAGAACAGCCTCGGCCTGGAGCTCTGCTACCGGATCGAGGCCTTGACGCGCGGCGAGGGGCCGAGATTCTCGATCCCGACCGAGACGCTCGCCGCCGTCGGCGAGGAGCTGGAGATCGAGGATCGACCGATCCTGGGCATGCTGGCCGCGGGGACCGACCCGGAGGAGATCGCCACCGTGCTCGGCCTGAGCCCGTCCGAGCTCGAGTCCCGTCGCTCGGCGATGCTCGACCGCCTCAAGGCGCCGCCAAGACTTACCGAGCCCCGAAGCTAGTCCACCGAAAGGAGTCCAACCATGCCCCAGATCATCGTGCAAGCCGCACCGGGCGAGCGCCCGGGCCCAGTGACCCTTCGGGAGCGCGTCAACGGCAACGATCTGAACAGCGACCACTTCGCAGGCCAGCTGGTCGAGCGGATCGGCTGGGCGTTGCTCGACGCCGAGGACCTCGAGGAAACAGCCGACCACCTCGGGCGCGGACGGCGAGAGGCCGACCCCGCCTTCCGCGGAGAGGCAGGCGACGCTTTTCATGGCCCAGACCCAGCAAGAACCGATCGCTGAGCCCGAAAGGAGCGAGAGATGAGCCAGGCACAGGTGAACGACACGCGGCAGGCAATAGCCAGCGACACCGTCGTGACGATGCCGTCGGAGCACCAGATCGTGACCGAGAGGGTCTTCGACGCTCCACGGCAGTGGGTGTTCGCCGCTTTCAGCGACCCCGATCTGATCTCCGAGTGGTGGGGCCCTCGCAGGCTCAGGACGGTCGTCGAGCGGATGGATGTGAGGTCGGGAGGCGGTTGGCGATTCGCCTGCCACGACTCGAAGGGGCCGGTGGAGACCTTCAGAGGTACCTACGGCGAGGTCATTCCCCCTGAGCGCATTGTCCAGACCTTCGAGTGGGAGGGGATGCAGGGCCATCTCGTCGTCGAGACGACAACCTTCGAGAACCTCGATGGGTGCACGAAAGTCAGGACCACCTTCGGCTTTCCCACCCGCGAACAACGCGACCGCATGCTCGCCTCCGGCATGGTGAGCGACTCCTACGAGCGCCTCGACGAGCTGCTCGTAAGTCTCGGGTTCGGCTGGTAGGGTCCGGCCCGCCGGCGGCGGTAGCGATGACCTGGGAGCTCGGGCTGGCGCTGCTGCTCGTCGCCGCGAACGGCTTCTTCGTCGCGGTCGAGTTCTCGCTCGCACGCCTGCGCCCAACGCAGGCGGATGAGCTTCTCCGTCGCAGGAAGCCGGGGGCAAAGTCGGCGGCACACGCGGTGGAGCACATCGATGCGTATCTCTCCGCTTGTCAGCTCGGGATCACGATGGCATCTCTCGGGCTTGGCGCAATCGGAGAGCGAGCATTCCACCACCTGCTCGAGCCGGCGCTGGGCGACGCGGCGACGATCGCCGGGTTCGGCCTCGCGGCGGCGCTCGCCTTCTTGATCATCACCACCTTGCATGTGGTGATCGGTGAGCTCTCTCCAAAGAGCCTTGCGATCGCCCGTACGGCACCGGTCGCGCTGACGCTGACCCCAGTGATGAGAGTGTTCTATCTCTCGGCCAAGCCGCTGGTCGATCTCTTGAACTGGATGGGCAACCTACTCTTGAAGCCCTTCGGGGTGCCGCCGGCGTCGGAGTCCGGACACCAGCCCCACAGCGAGGACGAGCTCCGCGAGCTGCTGCGCGAGAGCTCGCGTGAGGGCCTGATCGAGCGAGAGGAGCAGGAGCTCTCCGACGCCGCCCTCGTCTTCGGGGACAGGCGCGCCGGGGATGCGATGACCCCGCGCGATCGGATCGACCTGGTTCTCACCACCGACTCCCTGCGCACGGTCGCCGAGCGGGCGATCACAACCGGCCGGACCCGGCTGCCGCTCTGCGAGCTGGACGGCGGGCTCGAGGCGGCCGTGGGCCTGGTGAACGCGAAGGACCTGTTGACCCTGGCGATCGACGATGTCGAGCTGCTCATGCCATCGATGCTCGCCAGGCCGCTCGGACACGTCTCGGAGTCGGCTCGCATCGACGAGGTGCTGCGCGAGATGCGGCGAAGGCGCGTCCACCTCGCGCTGGTCCACGACTCGAACGAGGTGGTGGTCGGCCTGCTGACGATGGAGGACATCCTCGAGGAGCTCGTCGGGGAGATCGAGGACGAGTTCGACCGAGGGGGAGCTGGATCCCCTTGCTAGGTGTCGGCGGCAAGTGCAGATCGTCGCTCCCGGCGCTCGGCGAGAGCCGAGGTAAGGATCGCCAGCGCCAGGGATCCCGCGATCACACTCAGGGACACGCCGAGCGGCGGGTGCCAGAGGTCCTCGAGCAGCATCTTCGCCGCGACGTAGCCCAGGATCGCCGCAAGAGCGAGATTCAAATGGCGGAACCTGGCAAGCAGGCGATCGAGCACGAAGTAGAGGCTGACCATGCCCAGCAGGCTGAAGGCGTTCGCGGCGAAGACCACGAAGGTGTCCCGAGTGACGGCGAAGATCGCCGGGATCGAGTCGATCGCGAACATCAGGTCGAAGGCCGCCACCGTGACGAGCGCAGCGAGCAGCGGCGTCGCCATCCGGCGCCCGTCCGCGATAGTGGTCAGGCGCGATCCGTCGTAGTCATCGGAGATCGGGATCGCGCGGCGAAGCAGGCGCATCGCGAGGGTGGACTCAGGATCGATCTCCTCGCTGCCCTGCCGGGCGATCTTGACCGCGGTGAACAGGAGCAGGGCACCGAGCGCATAGGTGGCCGCCTCGAAGGCATCGAGCGCCGCCGCCCCGGCGACGATGAACACCGCCCGGAGAGCGATTGCGAGGCCGATGCCGCAGAGCAGCACCAGCCGGCGCTGCTCCTGCGGGACGGCGAAGAACGAGAGCAGCACCGCGAAGACGAAGAGGTTGTCGAGCGAGAGCGACTTCTCGATCAGGAAGCCCGCCAGGTACTCACCCGCAGCGCCGCTGTCACCGCCGAGCACCAGCAGGCCGGCGAATCCGAGGCCGACCGCCGTCCAGACGAGCGACCACACCAGCGCCGAGTGAAACGACGGAACGCCACGTCCGCCGCTTCGGAGGTCAACTGCCAACGCGACGATGATGAAAACGGTGAGTGCGAACCAGGCGAGCATCGAAGGCTCCTTCGAGGTCGTTGTCTCGAAGGTTTCGCCCACCCGCTCGCCGGGTCGACGCGCCGGGTCCGGAGGGGACCGTGTTGACGAACGCGCCGTCTTGCAGGGCTAGTTCCCTTGCGCACGGCGAGGTTAGCGCGTGCGAAAGGCTCTGCGGTGAATCTTCGGCGTAGGGAGTGGCTGCTGGCGACGCTGCTGTGCGCCTTCGTCATCGCGGTTGTCGCGGACATGGTCCTCAGTGCAACCACGGGCGACGAGATTGCGCTAGGGGCCACCGTCTTGCTGACGGCGGTAACTACCCTCGCGGTCGCGTGGGCCCTTCGCTAGCAGGGTGCCGCTGTGCAAGGACCGAGCGGGAGCCCTGTCTGCCACCACGTGGCCGGACACAGCAGATTCGGCTGGGGGCAGAAAGGTCGCTGGTTCAGATCCAGTTCGCCCCGAGACACACGCAACTGCTGTTACGGAGTGGGCCGGGCTCGACGCTTCGAAACCAGCTCGTTGCCTGTTGTGGCCTAACGGCTGACCGACCACCGTGCGTCGGTGCGTCAAGAATCCGCGTGTTCGAGCCCACCTCGCTACGCACGAGCCCTGCTCATTTCAACACGCGGATTCTGCGGCGGATCCAGAATCGGCGTGCTCGGGTCTCCGAGAAAGCAGGGATTTACAGGGAGATCATGCCGGAGGAGGGACTCGAACCCCCGACACGCGGATTATGATGACGGCGAGGAGGGGTCAGCTGAGGGTGACTAAGGGGCCGACAGGCGTGCTGAGGTCGGCTCAGTTGGGCTCGAAGTCGGGAGTTGGACGCACAATTCGACGCACGGTTTGGA
>CAVZEM010000006.1:0-126246 GCA_963774305.1 uncultured Solirubrobacterales bacterium
CCGCAGGGACGATCAGCGTTATGCGAAAGCCCGCTTTCAACGCGGGCGAGCATAGTCGATCAGCGGACCTCGGATCAACGGCGCTGCTGGATTTCACCCTCTCCGGGTGATGTCTCGGCCGCCAGCCCGATGCAATATGGGTCAATGGGGTCATGGCCCGAGCCAATGACGAGCGACGAGTAGGGAGTTCTGCGAGGCCGCGCGAGCATTGGCTCCATGACGAGGAGTTAGACGATGAGCGACAACCCGGTATTCGTCTACGCGGCGCTGTACGCGGATCGCGCGGACGCCGACGCTGACTACGACACGCTGCTCGATCTGCACGCCGCCGACCTGGTGGGCAGCTACGACGTCGCGCTGGTCTACAAGGGCGACGACGACAAGGTCCACGTGACCAAGCACGAGAAGCCCACCCAGCACGGTGCCTGGACCGGCGCCGCCGTCGGTGCGCTCGTGGGGGTCGTCTTTCCGCCGGCGGTGATCGGCTCGGCGGTCGTCGGAGCGGTCGCGGGCGGCGGGATCGGGCACGCGATGGGTGGCATGTCGCGAAGCGACGCCAAGGAGCTCGGCGAGTATCTCGACCAGGGCCAGGCGGCGCTGGTCGTGATCGGCAAGTCACGCGTCCAGGAGCAGCTCGACAAGGCGCTCACCCGCGCGGAGAAGAGCGACGAGCGTCAGATTGACGCCGATGCCAAGGAGCTTGAAAAGGAGCTCGACGCGCTGCCCAGCTAGTCGGGCAACACAGATCGGCATCGCATGGCAACGTCGGCCAGTACCCCAGTCAAGCCTCGGAAGTCCGTCGATACCAGTCCAACCAACGGATTCGCCTCGGTGGCTGACCACGCAGCTGCCGGCAAGGCCGCGCGTGAAGAGGCTTCTCGCTCGAGTCACGGGGATTGGGAGCCGGCAGCGGACCGGAGAGATCCAGTCGATGTGCTCGAGGACCAGGCGAAGAGCCGCGTCCAGGAACTCGTTCCGATCCGCTACGGGCGGATGCTGGCCTCGCCATTCACGTTCTTCCGCGGCGCGGCGGCGATCATGGCGATGGATCTCGCGAAGACCCCCGCGTCCGGGATTCGGGTCCAGCTATGCGGCGACGCGCACCTCTCGAACTTCGGGGTCTTCGCCGCCCCCGACCGTCGGCTGGTGATGGACGTCAACGACTTCGACGAAACTCTTCCCGGCCCCTGGGAGTGGGACCTCAAGCGCCTCGCGGCCAGTTTCGCGATCGCCGGGCGCGATCGGGACTTCACCCCGAAGGAGACCCGGCGCGCAGTCCTCAGAACGGTCCGCTCCTACCGCGAGGCGATGCGGAGCTTCGCCGGGATGCGCAACTTCGACGTTTGGTACGCCCGCCTCGACATCGACACCCTGCTCGGCGACCTGGCCAAGGTCGCCGACGCCAAGCAGATGAAGGCGGTGCACAAGAACGTCAAGAAGGCCGGGAAGAAGAACAGCCTCAGGGCGTTCGATCGCCTCGTCCACGAGGTCGATGGCGAGCCGCGGATCATCAGCGATCCGCCGCTGCTGGTTCCGGCTGGGGAACTGGTCTCCAAGGATCAACAACAAGCGCTCGAGGAGCGGATCATCGAGATGCTCGGCCGTTACCGCGCCAGCCTCCAGGGGGATCGTCGCCACCTCTTCGACAGTTTCCGGTACGTGGAGATGGCCCGGAAGGTCGTCGGGGTCGGCAGCGTCGGTACGCGCGCCTGGGTGGTGCTGATGATGGGTCGCGACGGCCAGGACCCGCTCTTCCTGCAGGCCAAGGAGGCCGATGCCTCGGTGCTCGAGCCCTACGTCGGGGCGAGCGAGTTCGGAAACCACGGCGAACGGGTGGTCGAGGGCCAGTGGCTGATGCAGGCCGCGAGCGATGTCCTTCTCGGCTGGCTTCCGGCGATCGGGTGGGACGACAAAGATCGAGACTTCTACGTGCGCCAGCTTTGGGACGGGAAGCGATCAGTGGAGGTCGAGACCCTGCCGCCGGAGGGGCTGGAGATATACGGGCGAGTGTGCGGCTGGACCCTGGCCCGAGCCCACGCACGATCCGGCGACCGGATCGCGATCGGCGCCTACCTGGGCAAAGGCGACAGTTTCGATCAGGCGATCGCCGAGTTCTCCGAGCGCTACGCCGACCAAAACGAGCTCGATTACGCCGCGCTCGCCGACGCGTCCAAGTCGGGGCGCATCAAGGTTGAGACAGACCTCGATTGAAGGACTTATGGCTTGACAAAAGAACTCGACGCGCTGCTGCCCAGCTAGTCGGGCAACCCCGGGTTTCCACGGATGGCCAGACCGGGGCTCAGCACCGACGTATCGCGCCTCCCCTCACTTAGGTTGGGGTTGGCTAACAACGAAAGGAACTCGAGATGTTGATCTGGACACTCGGTGCAGTGGTTTACGTCGTGCTCTTCCTATGGCTTGGCCTGTCCACGCTTCGCAATGGACACGGCTGGCTCTTCTTCTTTGGGATCTTCTTTCCGATCCTCTGGATCTTTGGTGCCTTCGCCCGACCGGCGAATCCGGCCCCACAGGCATAGGTAGGACCAGATAAACGCCAGCGCAGGTACGACTTCCTTCTGGACCTGATCTGGGAGGCCCCGCACGAATAGGTGGGCCTCTCGCTGCTTTGCAGCAAAGTGGCGCTTTTCGGCCCAAATCGCTAATCCCGACTAATCGACTAGAGACCAATTGGGGACCAATTTCGCTCTCCGGCGAAATTGGTCCCCGCGGAATTCGGCGCTTTGCAGGAGCTTCTTAGTGGGCCGGGGAGGACTCGAACCTCCGACCTACGGATTATGAGTCCGCTGCTCTGACCAGCTGAGCTACCGGCCCGCGCGGCGAGCGTACCGTCCGGGGTAGATTCGTTTCATGGCGAGGGAGCACGAGGGCCCCGGCGAGACCACCTTCACCTGGCCACTGCTCGGAGCCCTCTACAGCTCGCTGGTGATCGTCGTGATCGTCGCGCTGCTCAATTCGCACCTCGGCCGGGATCTCGACGACAGGATCGACGCCCCCGCGCGAACGCTGGTCGCCGGACCGGTGATCCTGAGCGCGACGGTCGTCTTCGTCGCGTGCATGATCGCGCTGATCCAGCCGGCCTACCGGCGACAGGTCCTGCGCGTCGCCGAGATCGGCGCCTGGCTGATCCCGGCCTGGCTGGTGATGGGCGCGATGGTGCTGGGGGCGATCTCCTTCGCCCTCAACCACGCCGACTGATCAGTCGGCGAGCGCGGCGAGGGATTCGCCGACCGACGAGGGCTCGGCGACGCCCTCGGCGGCGGCCTGGGCGCCCTCGTTGAGGGCGCTGGCGCCGGCGATGAGGGCTGCGGCGGCACCCGGCTTGATCCGGCCCGTATCGACACAGCCGGCGAGGAACTGCTCCATCTCCTTGGCCAGGTCGGCCAAGCGGTCCTGGCCGACCACCAGCGCGGCGCCCTTCAGGCCGTGCAGCTCGACCCGCAGTTCCTCGAGGCGACCGGAGTCCTTCTCGCCGGACGCGGCCAGCGCCTCGAGGCCCTCGATGATCGCGGGCGTCCGGCGGTCGGCCTCGGCCGCCAGCATGGTGAGGAGCTCGGGGTCTCCCACCGTTTGAGTTCTACTCGCTCGGGCCGGAGAGCGCCAGTGCGGGGCTAGCCGGCCACCTTCTGGACCGCCGCCTCCAGCTCCTGCACGCTGAAAGGGCCCTGCAGCACGGTGCTGACCTTGCCGCTCTTGTCGATCACATAGGCCCACGGCTCGGTGCTCAGGTGGAAGGCGCGCATCTGCGGGCGGGGACCGTCGTTGATGTTGTTGTTGTTGTAGATCTCCTGGTGGATGAAGGCGACCCTGTCGCCGAACTCCTGCTTCACCTGCTCCGCGATGTCGGTGACGGGACCGCAGACGCGGCTCTGGCAGAGCGCGGGCGTGGCAAAGAGCAGCACCACGGGCTTCTTGCCGACGACGTTCGCGAAGTCGTCATTGTGCATGTCATCGGGCGGGACCCGGGTGTCGATCTGGGAGATGTCGGAGACCTGGCCCGCGGTCAGCGTGTGGATCACGGGGGCCTGCTGGCCGACCTGAGGCATCGGATAGTCGCCGACAGGGTCCGGACTGGGCAGCAGGCTGTACTGGTAGGCGCCGCCCTTCTTGATCAGGGCGCCGAATGCCCAGGGGCCGGGCATGTCGAGTGGGATGTCGGAGACGTAGGCGACCTGGGCGGCGCTCGGATCGTCCGCCGTCGTCTTGGCTCGGAAGGCGGGCTTGGTGGTCAGGTCCTCGATCCTCGCCGGGAAGGGGCCGATCGCGGGACCATTCACCCCACGGCCGGGAGCGGCGTAGATCGCGACCTGTGCGTCGGTGATCTGATCGTGGCCCGCCGTGAAGATGCCGAAGGGGAAACGGTTGGTGCCGAGGTGGAAGGCTCGGGCGGCGGGAGAGACCACGGGCCCCTGGGTGCCGTTGGTCCCCAGCAGGACCTCCCGGAGCGTCTTGCCCTTCGCTGAGGGGAAGTCCGATGCTGCGGGGGCTGGACGGCTGCGGCTGCCGGTGCCGTTGTCCGAGCCGCCGCAGCCCGCGATGAGCGCAAACGCGAGCAGCGCGAAGAGTGCGACGAGGGTCTTCCGTGACACGGGCGGCATCGTATTGGGGCCACCTATAGGGTGGCGCGCGCATTTAGTGCGCACCTAAAGGAGGAGACGTTGGCGGAGAAGGCGGCCCTGATCACCGGTGGTTCGAGCGGCATCGGGTTGGCGATCGCCCGGATGCTGGGCGAGGACGGGTACGGGCTGACCGTTTCCGCGCGGCGTCCCGACAAGCTCGAGGCGGCGGCCGAGGATCTGCGCTCCGGCGGGTTGGACGTGCAGAGCGTGCCCGCGAACATGGCGGACGAGGAGAACCTGAAGGCGCTGGTTGCCGCGCACAAGGAGCGCTACGGGCGGCTCGATGTGCTGATCAACAACGCGGGCGTCGGGATCGGCGAGGCGATGGACGCGCTGACGACCAAGTACGTCGACATGCAGCTCGGCGTCAACCTGCGGGCCGTCGTCCTGATGACGCGGGAGTGCCTGCCGATGCTGAAGGAGGCGGGCGCCGAGCACGGGAAGGCGCTGCTGGTGAACACGGCATCGATCTCCGGCAAGGCGGGACAGCCCTGGCTCAGCGTGTACTCGGCGACCAAGGCCGCGGTGATCGGCTTTTCGCAGGCGACGCAGAAGGAGATCGCGGGACAGGGGATTCAGGTGACGGCGTTCGCCCCGGCATTCGTCGACACGCCGATGACCGAGTTCGCCAAGCAGCAGGTCGCCGCCGAGGCGATGATCCGCCCGGAGGACATTGCGGAGGCCGTGCGGTTCCTGCTCCGCACCTCTCCGAACTGCCTGGTGCCCGAGATGATGTTCCTGCGCCCCGGGGACACGATCGACACGCCGGATCTGGGCTAGGCGCCCGGCGCGCGCCAAATTCGCGCGCCCCTGCGCAGGCCGGCGCGCGCGCCGACCCACCAGGCGACCTGGCGGAGCAGGTCGAACCAGGCGTCCTCGATCCATTCCCGTTCACCGCGCCGCCGGGCCTTTGCCCAGAGAACGATGCCGAGGCCGCGCGCGGTGCGCCCGATCTCGCGGATGCGGGGAGGCTTGACCGGATGGCCGCCCATTGCCTCGAACTTCGCGCCCACCAGGCCGGCGCCGTACGCCCAGCCGAGCTGCTGGCGGAAGAAGCCGAGCTGGGTGGAGCGGTTGCGGTGGCGGGCGGTGGCGCCCTCCGCGTAGGCGAGGCGGAGGCCGCTTCGCTCCTGGAAGCGAAGGCCGAGCTCGACGTCCTGGGCGCGGGTCATGTGCGGGTCGAAGGGGCCGATGCGGTCGATGACGTCGCGGCGGTAGGCGGCGTTGGCGGTGATCGGATAGGCGGGGTTGGAGTTGAAGGCGAAGCGCTGCCAGTTGCCGAGCAGGCGGGCGGCCTGCCGCTCAGCCGCCGTCGTGGCGGGGACGTGCTGGAGGTCGCCGGCGACGGCGCCGACCTCGGGGTCCTCGAAGGGACGCACCAGCTCGGCGAGCCATTGGGACTCGACCAGGCAGTCGGCGTCGATGAACGAGAGGATCTCGCCGGTGCTCTCCGCGATGCCACGGTTGCGGGCGTTGGAGACGCCGGGCTTCGGCTCGCGGAGGTAGCGGACCGGTCGTGACTGGATCTGTGCCGCCGTGCCGTCGGTGGAGCCGTTGTCGACGACGAGGATCTCGCGGCGGTCGTCCGGATAGTCGGCGGCGAGAATGGCGTCGATGCAGCCGCCGATCGTGTCCTCCCCGTCGCGGACGGGGACGATCACGGAAACTGACGGCTGGGTGGCCTGCGCCCGGTTCACGGGCGCAAGTTAGCCGCGGCGGCTAGGAGCCCGCCCGCTGGAGCTCGGCGTCCGCCCGGTCGAGCTCGGCGGACCAGGCCTCGGCGGAGTCGGGCGCGGCGGGCTCGGGCAGGCGGTCCTCGTCGTGGGCGTGCTCGGCGTATGCGGTGGCCAGCACGTCCCCGACCGAGAGGTCGGATGTCTCCCGGGCGTCGGCTGCCGCGAGGCGGCGGCGGGTGGCCTGGACGTCTCGGACCTCCTCGGCCAGCGGGCGCTCGGGGATCGGCTCGGCGCCGTGGACGCCCTCGCGGAGCAGGGCCATCTCGAGGTAGTTCTCGAGGGTGCGGACCTCGCGGCGGGAGGCACGGCGGGGCTTGCGCTGGTTGGCGCCGGTGAAGGCGTCCCAGGCGCGGGCGAAGGTGCCGAAGTTGGTGCGGCCGCCGTTTCGGTGCGCGGCCAGCATCGGGCAGACGCCGCCGCGCTTGTCGACGTAGGCGCCGACGATGACGCGGTTGGAGCGGATGCCGCGGAGCATGGCCGCCTTGGTGCCGTTGGGCATGGCGTTGACGGAGTTGCGGAGGCGCTGGGCGTTGTTCCGTCGCTTGGCCATCGATTCAAGGGATAGCGGCTACGGCGTAGGGTCCGCGCAATGGGCCGCCCAGACAGACCGCTGAGACTGCTGGTCGCCGCGTTCGGCGATCCGGGTCATGCGTTTCCGGCGATCGCACTCGCGCGCGAGCTCGGGAGGCGCGGGCACGAGGTGCTGGTCGAGACCTGGGAGCGGTGGCGGGAGGCGGTCGAGGCGGAGGGGCTCGCGTTCACGGGCGCGCAGGAGTACACGGTCTATCCACCGCCGGGGCCGGACACGCCCGACGGGCAGACGGCCGCGGCGGCGGCTCGGGCGCTGGCGAGGTTGATGGAGGGGTTCGAGCCCGACCTGGTGGTGAGCGACATCCTCACGCTCGCGCCGACGCTCGCCGCGGAGGTGGCCGGGGTGCCGCACGCGACCCTGATCCCGCACGTCTATCCGGTGCAGCAGCCGGGGATGCCGCTCTACTCGCTCGGGCTGCGGCCGCCGCGGACGGCGGTGGGGCGGCTGGGTTGGAGGGCGACGGGGCCGCTGCTGGGAATGGGGCTGCGGCGGGGCCGGGATGAGCTCAATGAGACGAGGGGGCGGCTGGGGCTGCCGCCGATCGAGCGGTTCCACGGTGGGATCAGCGAGCTGCTGGCCATCGTGGCGACCTTCCCGCAGCTCGAGTATCCGCGGGAATGGCCGGCGCACGTGCGGGTGACGGGGCCGCTGTTCTTCGAGCTCGCCGGCGAAGAGGTGGCGATCCCGGAGGGCGAAGGGCCGCTGGTGCTGATCGCGCCGAGCACGTCGCAGGACCCGGAGTGCGAACTGCTGCGCGTCGCGCTCAATGCGCTGGCGGATGAGCCGGTGCGAGCGCTGGCCACGACGAATCGGCACCGTCCCGAACAGCCGATCGAGGTGCCGGGCAACGCGACGCTGGTCGACTGGCTGCTCTATTCGCAGGCAATGCCGGCAGCGGACGTGGTGATCTGCCATGGCGGGCACGGGACGGTGGCGCGGGCGCTGGCGGCGGGAAAGCCGCTGCTGATCTGCCCGTCGGTCGGCGACATGGGAGAGAACGCGGCGAGGGTGGCATGGTCCGGGACGGGGCTGTCGGTCCCGCGGCGGCTGCTGTCGCGGCAGGCGATCAGGCTGGCGACACGGCGCCTGCTGAGCGAGGAGAGCTTTCAAGAGGCGGCGCGGTCGGTCGCAGAGTGGTCGAGCGCTCACGATGGAGCTGTAGCCGCGGCCGAGCTCGTGGAGGAGGCTGCCCGGAACGCAACGAGCCGGCTGGCGCCGGCTCGTACCTAGTCGAAGAGCTCCGGGGGAGGGACTCGAACCCTCAACCTCTCGGTTAACAGCCGAGCGCATCTACCAATTGAGCTACCCCGGATCGTGCTAATCCGTTTGAGCGACCCAGGAATGCTAGGTCGCACGCAACCTTAGCGATGCCTCCCTGCCCCACGGCAACTTCTGCAGCCTTTTGGGGGCTATGGGCCCCGAAACGCTGCAAACGCTCAGCCCACCACGCCCGCGTGCGCGATGCGGTCGGTGAGCTGCGCGCGCTCGCCCGCGAGGCGGGTGCTGACCTCGTAATCGCCCGCCTTCTGCGCCGCCGCGATCCCGTCCTCCAGGCGCTGCTGCTCGAGCAGGTCGAGGTTGAGTTGCATCGCGCCTTCGGATGCCGGCTCGCTCTCCGCCCTCATCACCAGCTCCGTGATCAGAGAGGTGAGCGCCGCATCGTCCCTCGGCAGCCCCGCCATCGGATCCGCCAGGTGCGTTCGCAGCCAGCCCAGCGCCGGCCGCCCCGAGGGCGAGAGATGTTCATCGGTGAGCCGGTCGACGAATCCCTGCCCCGCGCCGGGCTGCGCGATGCACATCGCGAGCAGCGCCCGCTCGCGCGTCTCGCGCGGCGTCAGCGACACCGCCACCGGCTTCGGCGGCTTGGCCCCATTGCCGTCGCCGGCCGGTGCGGCGCTCGCCTCCGGCGCCGACCGCACCCGCGCCAGCACCAGGCTCGCATCGGTGTCCAACCGGTCCGCCACCCTCCGAACCAGCTCGTCGAACCCCAGCGCCGTCTCCCCCATCGCCTTCAGCACCGGACCCACCTCCTCCAGCACCCGCTCGCGCCCGGCAACGCTGCCGAGGTCTCCTCGACCCAGCGCCACGTCGACCCGGAAGCTGGGCAGATCGATCGCATCCTCGACCAACTTCATGAACCGGTCGGCCGAGCCCTCCTTGAGCATGTCCGCGGGGTCCTCGCCCTCCGGCATCGCCGCGACCCGCAGCTCCAGGCTCTTCCCTCCCGCGACCTTCTGCGCCCGGATCATCGCGTCCGCCCCCGCCCGGTCGGCATCGAGCGCCAGCACCACCGACTCGGTCAGCCCGGCGAGCATCGTGATCTGCTCGGGCGTGATCGCCGTCCCCATGATCGCCACGGCCTCCTCCACCCCGGCCTGATGAAGCGCCAGCACGTCGGTGTAGCCCTCCACCACGATCGCCCGCCGCGCCTTAGCGATCGGCCCTCGCGCCCGGTCGATTCCGTAGAGGGTGTGGCTCTTCCGGTAGAGCTCGCCCTCCGGCGAGTTCAGGTACTTCGGCTTGGAGTCCGGGCTCAGCGCCCGCGCCCCGAACCCGAGCACCCGCCCGCGCTGGTCGCGGATCGGGAACGTGATCCGGCTCCGGAAGCGGTCGTAGTGGCCGCCCTGCCGTCCCTTCTGGATCAGCCCGGCCGCGAGCAGCTCATCGACCGCAAAGCCGGCCCGCTGGCTCCCGGTCAGCACCTGGTCCCAGACGCTCGGCGCCATGCCGACCCCGAAGCGCCGCAGCACGTCCTCACCCAGCCCGCGCTCCTCCAGATAGGCGCGAGCCTTGCCTGCCTTCTGTGACTCCCAGAGGTAGCGCTCGTAGAACTTCGCCGTTCGCTCCAGCAGCTGCCAGAGCCGCGCCTTTCGCCGCCTCCTCTCCTCCGCCTGCGGATCCTCGTTCTCCCTCTCGAGCTCGACGCCGTAGCGCTCGGAAAGAGACTCAACGGCCGCCGCGAAGTCGAGTCCCTCCTTCTCCTCGACGAACCGGAAGACATCCCCGCTGGCCTCGCAGCCGAAGCAGTAATAGAGCTTGTCCCGCGGATTGACCTTGAACGACGGCGTCCGCTCGTCGTGGAACGGGCAGTTGCCCCAGTAGTCCTGGCCCCGCTGCTGGAGGTCGGTGTGCGCCGAGACGATCTCGACGATGTCCGAGGCCTCCTTCACCCGATCGACGCTGTCGCGCGTGAACCTCGCCATCCACCCAATCTACTTCCGGGCCACCAGCGCCTCGTAGGTGCTGAGGCAAAAACGGTCGGTCATTCCGGCGATGTAGTCGGTCACCCGCTGCACCGGATCGGCGTCGGGGTCAGCCTCGGGCACCTCGTCGAGGTTCGCCAGGTAGTGGTCGAAGAGCGTCCGCACCGCCAGCCGCGCCCGCTCCTGCTCCGCGCGCGCCTCCTCTCCCAGGTAGACCCGCTCGAACATGAACTTCCGCAGCCGCAGCATCGCCCCGCCGACCTCGTCGCTCTGGGCGATGTCCCCCTCGGCCCGCGAGCGCTCCACCATGTCCCGGACGAGCAGGTCGATCCGGCGCGCTCCCGTGTCTCCGAGCAGCTCGATCTGCTCGGCCGGCAGATCGCCGTCCGAGATGATCCCGGCGCGCACCGCGTCGTCGATGTCGTGGTTGATGTAGGCGACGCGGTCAACGATCCGCACGACCCGCCCCTCCAGCGTCGCCGGCTTATCCGGCCCGGTGTGGTTCAGGATCCCATCGCGCACCTGCTCGGTCAGGTTGAGGCCCCGGCCATCCCGCTCCAGCTCGTCCACCACCCGCAGCGAGTGCTCGTTGTGGCGAAAGCGCAGACCGTGCTCCCGCAGCGCCTCGTCCAGCACCTCCTCGCCGATGTGGCCGAAGGGCGGATGCCCCAGATCGTGCCCCAGCCCGATCGCCTCGGTCAGATCCTCGTTCAGGGCGAGAGCTCGCGCCACCGTCCGGGAGATGAAGCAGGCCTCCAGCGTGTGGGTAAGCCGGGTCCGGTAGTGGTCCCCCTCCGGCGCCACGAACACCTGCGTCTTGTGTTTGAGCCGCCTGAACGCCTTGGAGTGGACGATCCGGTCGCGGTCGCGCTGGAACGGCGTCCGGACCGGGCTGTCCGCCTCGGGCTCCCGCCGCCGGGCCGGATACGAGGGGGTGGCGAGCTCCCAGAGGAACTCGCTCTCGAGCGCACGGATGCGCTCCTCGAAGGCGCCGGTGGCCTTGGGGGCGGCTTCGATTCGCCTCGCACTCACCCTTCGATGTTCTCAGCCGCGGCGGCCTGAGCCGCGGCGACGCGGGCGATCGGCACCCGGTACGGCGAGCAGCTGACGTAGTCGAGCCCCATGCGTTGGAAGAAGCCGATGCTCTCGGGGTCTCCGCCATGCTCTCCGCAGATGCCGAGCTTGATCTTCGGGTTCCCGGTCCGGCCCAGCTCGGTCCCCAGGCGAACCAGCTCTCCGACCCCCGGCCCGTCGATGGTCTCGAAGGGGCTCTGGTCGAGGATCCCCTGCTCCAGATAGGCGCCTATGAACCTGCCCTCGACGTCGTCCCGCGAGAGGCCGATCGTCGTCTGAGTCAGGTCGTTGGTCCCGAAGCTGAGGAAGTCCGCATGCCGAGCGATCCGGTCCGCAACAAGGCAGGCGCGGGGCAGCTCCAGCATCGTCCCGACCGAGTACGGGACCTCTCTCCCCAGGTCGCTCTGAGCCCGGTCCGCCGCCCGGACCACGATCGAGCGCACGTGCTCGAGCTCGGTCTCGTACGCGATCAGCGGCAGCATGATCTCCACGTGCGGCTTCTCCGCGCCGGCGCCGGCGGCCGCCGCCGCCTCGATGATCGCCCGGACCTGCATCTCGTAGATCGGCGGATAGAGCACCGCGAGGCGCACGCCCCTGGTTCCCAGCATCGGGTTCGCCTCGTGCAGCTCGTGGACGAGAGCGAGGGTCCGATGTGCTCGCTCCAGCTCCTCCGGCGCCGCCCCCCTCTCCTCGATCGCCTCGAGCTCGGCCTGGAAGTGCTCGGCCGGCAGGAACTCGTGGAGAGGCGGGTCGAGCAGCCGGATCGTCACCGGCAATCCGGTCATCTCCCTGAAGATGCCCTCGAAGTCTCCCCGCTGCAGCTCCTGGAGCCGGGCCAGGGCGTCGCGGAAGCGCTCGTCGACCTCGGTCGGCGGCGCGTCCTCGGTGACCACGAGGCGTCCCTCCCGGAGGTGAGCCCGTCGCCACTCCTCGGCCGCCACGAACATCTCCTTCACCAGCCGGTCGCGGTCCGCACCGAAGAACATGTGCTCCGTCCGGCACAGGCCGATCCCCTCCGCCCCGAACGAGCGGGCGCGGGCGGCATCGGTCGGCGCGTCCGCATTCGCCCTCACCCGCAGCTGGCGCAGCTCGTCCGCCCACTCGAGAATCCGCCTGAAGTGCTCGGAGATCTCCGGGGTCACCAGAGGCACGTCGTCCAGCGTGATCGCCCCGGTGGACCCGTCGATCGCGATCGCCTGCCCCGACCGCAGATCGTGCCCGTTGACCGTGATCACCCCGCGGCCGGGATCGATGTCCAGCTCCGAGGCGCCGCAGACGCAGGGCCTCCCCATGCCGCGCGCGACCAGCGCCGCGTGCGACGCCTTGCCGCCCTCTGAGGTAAGGATCCCCCGCGCCGCCGCGAAACCGGCCACGTCCTCGGCCTCGGTGAACGGCCTCACCAGGATCACGTCCTCGCCCTGCCCGCCCCGCTGGACCGCCTCGCTCGCAGTGAAGACGATCGCTCCCTTCGCCGCACCAGGTGAGGCAGCGACGCCCGTGGTCAGGACCTCGTACTCGTGGCTCGGGTCGAAGGTCGGATGGAGCAGCGCGTCGAGCTTTCCGGAATCGATGGTGAGCAGGGCCGCCCCAGGCTCGAGCAGTCCCTCGGACACCGCGTCCACCGCGAACCGGACCGCCGCCTGAGCGGGCCGCTTCGCGCTGCGGGTCTGCAGCAGATAGAGGCGTCCCTGCTCGACCGTGAACTCGACGTCCTGCATGTCCTTGAAGTGGCGCTCCAGCGTCCGCAGGGCATCGATCAGCTCATGGTGTGCCTCCGGGAGCAGCTTCGCCATCTCATCGAGACCCTGCGTGTTCCGGACCCCCGAGACCACGTCCTCCCCCTGCGCGTTGACCAGGAAGTCGCCGGAGGGCTCCGGGGCGCCGGTCATCTCGTCGCGAGTGAAGGCGACTCCCGACCCCGAGTCCTCGCCTCGGTTCCCGAAGACCATCTGCTGGACGTTGACCGCCGTGCCCCACCGCTCAGGGATCCCGCTCAGGCGCCGGTACTCGACGGCGCGCCGGCCGTTCCAGGAATCGAAGACCGCTCGGATCGCCGAGTCCAGCTGCGCCCGCGGCTCCTCCGGGAACTCCTCGCCAGTCGCCTCCCGATAGACCTCGCGAAACCGATCCGTGAGTCGCTTCAGGTCCTCGACGTCCAGCTCGGTGTCGAGCTGCACGCCGCGCTCGCGCTTCACCTCCGCGATCGCATCCTCGTAGCGCTCGCCGGGTATGCCGCGAACGACGTTGCCGAACATCTGGACCAGCCGCCTGTACGAGTCCCACGCGAAGCGCTCGTTGCCCGTCCTCTCGGCGAGGCCGGCGACGGACCGGTCGTTGAGACCCAGGTTGAGAACGGTGTCGAGCATGCCGGGCATCGAGACCCTCGCTCCGGAACGGACCGAGACCAGCAGCGGATCCTCGCCATCGCCGAGGCGCCGCCCGGCCTCGCGCTCGAGCCGCCCGAGGGCCTCATCCACCTGATCATCGAGACCCTGCGGTTTCTCCCCTCCCGAGTCCATATACGCGACGCACGCCTCGGTCGTGACGGTGAACCCGGCGGGAACGCTTGCCTCCCCCAGCACCTGCGTCATCTCGGCGAGGTTGGCGCCCTTGCCCCCGAGCAGGTCCCGCATCTCGCGCGAACCTTCGGAGAAGTCATACACGTACTTTGGTTTCGAGGCCACCCTCCTAGGGCCTGACTATAGGCTCCGGAACGTGGCTGAGACGGCCCTGATCACTGGAGCATCATCGGGCATCGGCGAGGAGTTCGCGAGGCAGCTCGCCGCGCGGGGCTACGACCTGATCCTGGTCGCGCGCCGAAAGGACCGGCTCGAGAAGCTGGCGCAGGAACTTTCGACGACGACCCATGTGATCGAGTGCGACCTCGGATCCGAGGCCACGAAGCTTCCCGGCAAGGTCGAAAAGCTCGGGGTCGACGTGGACCTGTTGGTGAACAACGCCGGCTTCGGTCTGCGCGGCCGCTTCCTCGAGCTCGACCCCGAGCGCGAGGCCGAGATGATCCGGGTGAACTGCGAGGCCGTCGTCATCCTCACCCACGCCTTTCTCCCCGGGATGGTCGAGCGCGGACGCGGAGGCGTGATCACGGTCGCCTCCACCGCTGGAATGCAGCCCCTTCCCTACGAGACCACCTACGGCGCCAGCAAGGCGTTCGCCATCTCCTTCATGGAGGCCCTCTCGATGGAGCTCACGGGAACCGGCGTCAAGGCTCTGGTCGTCAACCCCGGTCCGGTGAAGACCGAGTGGCAGTCGGTCGCCGGCTACGACGAGAGCACCCGGATCATGCCCGGGATGATCACCGCGGAACGCTGCGTCACCGACTCCCTTCGGGCGTATGACCGAGGCAAGCGCTCGGTCATACCGGGCAGTCTCTTCCCATGGGTGATGCGCGCAACCGTCGCCCCGAAGCCGGTCAAGCTCAAGGTCGCCGAGCGCATCTACCGCCCGGATTAGCTAGGCGGCGGCGCGCAGGTGCACGTGCGCATGGTGCTCGAGCGTCTCGGTGATCGCGCGGTCGGCCTGCGCCGCGACGGGTCGCTCCGCCGCCGGCGCCTCCGAGAGCGGACGCGCCAGCGCATCGACCATAAACCGGTGTGCCTCCTCGCTGAACGGGAAGCCGCCCCCCTCACAGCTCGCGCAGACAACTCCTCCAGCCGATCCCGAGAAGGCCGCCAGGTGCTCGGCCTCCCCGCAGCTCGCGCAGCTCGCCAGCTCCGGTGAGAACCCGGCCGCCAGCGCCAGCTTGAGCCTGAAGGCCAGTGTGGCCCCCGGAGCGCTGGCCGACTCCGGATCGGCGTCGAGCAGCCAGAGGTAGTTGCAGAGCAGGTTGTAGGCGGCCTCGTTCGGCTCACCCGAGTCGAGCAGCCGCAGGACCGCGTCGCAGGCCCGGCCCGCCGATCCGAGCGCGGCCCCGTTCGACCGCAGCGTCCCGTGGCCGTCGACGGTGGACGCCCCGGTCACCGTGAACAGATCGCCCCGCCCCTCGTAGAGGACGAGGTCCAGCCGGAAGAACGGCTCCAGCCGGCCCCCGAAGCGCGACTTCGGCCGCCGCGACCCCTTCGCGATCGCCCCGATCCGCCCGCGGGTGGCGGAATAGAGATGGACGATCCGATCGGCCTCGCCGTAGCGAATGCTGCGCAGCACGACCGCCTCGGTCTTGAAGTTCCCGGGCATGGCCCACTGACGTTCCCGAAGCCCCCGGACGGGTTTTGGTCAAACGCGCTTCAGCCCGCTGGGCGCACCGCGTCCCGGATCGCCGCCGCCGTGACCGTCGCCGCGGCCGCGCCGATCTGAAACGGCGCGAACTGGTTCGGCTCTCCTCGGCCCGAGGCCAGGCAGAAGACGACGTCGCCGTCCACGGGCGTGAACACCGGGTCGATGGCGCGGCCCATCCCCGCGGTCGCGGCGCGCGCGACGATCGAGCACTGTCGCTTGTCGAGCGCCGCGTCAGTGCAGACGACGACCGGCGTCGAGTTGCCCTCCGGGACCCGGAACTCCGGTGGCTCCTCCATCGCGGCGATCAGCTCCGCGCCGCGCAGCTCCTTTCCCTCCTCGCCGCGCGGACCGGCCAGGACGGAGCCGTCCTCGTCGATCACGTCCCCCGCCGCGTTGACGGTCGCGATCGCGGCCACCGTGTGCCCGGTCCCGGTGACCAGCGCCGCGTAGCCGACGCCGCCCTGCCGTGCTCGGTCGCGGCCCAGGAGCTTGCCGACCGTGGCGCCTGTCCCGGCCCCCACCGCGCCGCGCTCGGGCACTCCCTGGGCCGCCGCCTCGCAGGCCTCATAGCCCTCGTCAGGCCCGGGCCGCACCTTCCCCTCGCCGGAGGGCAGGTCGTAGATCACCGCTGAGGGGACCAGCGGCACCCGCCCATAGGGCGTGAAGTAGCCACGGTCGTGGTCCTCGAGCCAGCGGACCACACCATCGGCCGCGGCCAGTCCGAAGGCGCTGCCTCCGGTGATCAGGATCGCGTTCGCCTCACTGGCGTTCGCGAGCGGCCGCAGCGTGTCGGTCTCCCTGGTGCCCGGCCCGCCGCCATGTACGCAGACACCGCCGGGCGTCTCGGGAGGAGGGATCACCACGGTGCAACCCGTCCCGCCGACCGGGTCCGACCAGTGCCCCACGGCGAAGCCCTCCGGGAGCGGAACGAGCTGGCTCATTGTGTTCGTGCCTTCCGCGGCGATCGCTTCGGCCGCCGTCGCAGCCGCTCCTGGCAGTTCGGGCAATAGTAGGTCGAGCGGCCCGTGACGACGATGCGCTGGATCACGCCTCCATCGTCGCGCAGACAGGCCTCGCCCTCGCGGGTGTGGACCAGGAACTCATCCTGCATCGAGCCGCGCTCGCCGCGGGAGTCGCGGTAGTCGTCAATGCTCGCCCCGCCATGATCGAGTCCGGCCCGGAGCGCACCGACGATCCCCTCCACAAGCCGCTCGGCATGCTCGTGCTTCATCGATCCCGCCGGCGATAGCGGGTGCAGCCTCGCCCGCCAGAGGGCCTCGTCGGCGTAGATGTTCCCGATGCCGGCCACCCGGGACTGAGTCAGCAGGAATGACTTGAGCGGCGCCTTCCGGTCCTTGGCCAGCTCGAGGAGCCGCTCGGGCGTGAGCTCACCCGAGAGCGGCTCGACCCCGAGGCGGGTCGCGAAGAACTCGTCGAGCTGATCGCCGGCGTCCAGCACAACGGCCTGCCCGAAGCGGCGCACGTCGGTGAACACCAGGGTGCGGCCGTCGTCGAGCTCGAAGCGGGCCCTGACGTGGCTCGGCTCCGGTGCGGCCTCGTAGAGGCGCGGGCCGTCGAGCCGCTCGCTCTTCATCAGATCCGCGGTCTCACCGTGCTCGGAATCGCGCAGCAGCAGGTTGCCGGTCATCCGCAGGTGCATGGCGAGCGTGCGGCCTCCCTCCAGGCCGATCAGCAGGTACTTCCCGCGGCGGGCGACGGCGGTCACCTCTCGTCCCGCGACGGCGCGCTCCAGCGAGCTGGGCGACTCCGGGCGCGTCAGCCGCTCGTCGAGGACCGATGCGGACCTGATCCGCTTCCCGACCAGCTCCGGCTCGAGCTGGCGACGGACCGTCTCCACCTCCGGCAACTCGGGCATGGGAGGAGGCTATTGAGGGACGGCTTCGCCATCAAACGCGCACGCAGCGCCCGCCCAGCACAAGTCGCTACGGCCTCGCTTCCGCTCCTGAAGAGAGCGGCCTCGCGTGCGCTCGTGGATGGGCCTTGAAGTACGCCTCCTTCAGCTCCTCGCCGGAGAGGTGGGTGTAGAGCTGGGTCGTCGACAGGTCGGCGTGCCCGAGCATCTCCTGCACCGAGCGCAGGTCGCAGCCGCCGGAGAGCAGGTGCGTGGCGAAGGAGTGCCGGAGCGTGTGCGGGCTCATCCGGTCGGCGAGCCCGGCGGACTTGGCGTGGCGCAGGACGATCTTGTAGAGGCCCTGCCGCGTCAGCGGCCCGCCGCGGAAGTTGACGAACAGCTTGCGCTCGTCGTTGGATCGGACCATCTCCGGTCTGCCCGAGCGCAGATACATCCGGACCGCGGCGATGGCCTTGCCGCCGACCGGTACCAGCCGCTCCTTGGAGCCCTTGCCTCGCGCGCGAACGATGCCGTGGTCGAGGTCGACGTCGGAGATCTCGAGCAAGATCGTCTCCGACGCCCGCAGCCCCGACGCGTACATCAGCTCGAGCAGCGCCCGGTCCCGCAGGGTGGCGGCTTCGTCGCCGCGTGGCTGCGCCAGCAGCCGCTGCACCTCGGCGTAGCTCAGGACCTCGGGAAGCTTCTTGCCCCGCCGGGGCGTCTCGAGCCGCGCCGCCGGGTCGTCCTCGACCTCTTCCTCCCTGCGCAGGTGCCGGTAGAAGGAGCGCAGGCAGGCGGCCTTGCGATTGACGGTCGCCGTCGAGCAGGGAGCGCGGCCGTTGCCGTCCCCCTGGGCCACGTCGGCCAGGAAGTCGGAGAGATCCCCCGGCTCGGCCGCGGTCGCATCGCGATCGCGCTCGGCGAGGAAACGGCCGAACTGGAGCAGGTCGGTGCGGTAGGCAACGAGCGTGTTGCGCGACAGCCCGCGCTCGAACTCGAGGTGGGCGAGGAAGTCGAGAACGAGGCCCTCGTAGCGCTCGCTTGGCTGCGCCTCGGCGGGGCGTTCAGGCGCGACTGTGGCCATACGGAGTACTTCCCCGGCGGGCAGCCGGTCCCTGCCTAGAGCAGCTGCTTCAGCATCAGCAGCCCGATCAGCGACTTGGCGTCCTCACAGCGCTCGATCGCTCCGTCCAGGTCGCCGAGCGGAATCTCGATCATCTCGATCCGCTCCTCAGGCGTCGGCTCGCTCTGCACGTCGTAGAGCTCGGTCGCCAGGAAGAGCCAGACGCGCTCGTTCGAGAACCCAGGGCTGGTGTAGAAGCGCTTCAGCTCGCGCCAGTCGCCGGCCGACTTGCCGATCTCCTCGGCGAGCTCCCGCTGGGCGCACTCGAGCGGGGTCTCCCCCTCCACGTCGAGCTTCCCCGCCGGGAGCTCCAGCAGCGCCGGCTCCTCGACCGCCTCCCTCGGCTGCTCGACCATGTACAGGGTGCGCCCGTCGTGCGGGATCACGCAAACGGCGCCGGGATGAACGACGACCTGCCTGGTTGACCTGCTGCCATCCGCGTACTGAAAGGTCTCCATCCGCACCGACGCGATCGGCCCTCGATGGACGAGCTTTCCCCCCACCTTCCTGAGGCGCTCGTCGCTCACGCCGCCAGCTCCGCGACGGTTGTCTCGGCGAGTGCATCTCCCGACGCGAGCGCGGATGCAAAGAAGAGACGATCGTCGGCGAGCTCGCGGCCCATGTGAGTGGTGGGCAGGCCGCTCGCCGCGTACTCGTCGACCGGAGCCTCGCGTGGCCAGATCTCGTGGCGGTCGCCGCAAGCCTTCCGAAGCTCGTCGAGCGATCCGTCGTCCCCGCCGACGCGTGGCCAAGGGTCGGGCTTTCGCGCCGGGGCCGGCACGCGCACGTTGCCGAGCAGCATCCGCAGCACCGTCGCGGTGTGATGGCTCAGGCCGCGGTGACGGTCCCGTGGGTCGGCGCTCGACATCCGGGGGGCGAGCAGCGTCTCGAGGCCGAGGATCAGCGAGGCGTGGGCGGTGTCGAGGGCCTCCATCCCTCCGTGGCCCAGCTCCGAATCCGATCCGACGATCCCGGGACCGGGGCCGGCGATCACCGCATCCCAGCCGAGCGGCCCCGCCGCGGCCTGGAGCGCACCGATCACCGTGAGCGCCTCGAGCTCGCCGCCATACGCCTGGCCCGCGGTGATCTGCTCGCAGAGCAGCCCGGCGCGGCGCAGTTCGGCGACATCCTCGGAGAGGGAGCCGGGCAGCGCTCCGCCGAAGGTCTGGACGAAGCCCACCCGCAGCCCTGCGGAGGCGCGTCCGGCCGCCCACGCGGCCGGGGCCAGCTGGCCGTGGAGCGAGATCACCAGAACCGGGATGCGGCGAGCGACGCCGTCACTCGCCCGGGCCTCCACCGGCTCGACCGGGTGCTGCAGGGACGTGTAGTTGAGCTTCAGCGCGGTGGCCTGCTCGGCGCCCGGCGCCTCGAGGCCGCGGGTCAGGTTGACGTGAACGACATCGAACCCACCCGACCCAAGACCGAGATCGCGAGCCTCCGTATTGAGGATCAGCTCGTCGCCCTCGCGGATCTCACCCACCAGCGATTCGTCCGCCCATGCCGGCCGCTCCTCCTCGCCGATCCGTACCCGCAGCGGGTCCGTCCGCGTCACCACCCCCCGCCGCAGCTTCAGCATCGTCTAGCCCTCGCCCGTAGCCACGGCCACCTTCGCCGCCTCGTCGATCGCTGCCTCGCACACCTCGAGCATCTCCACGATTGCGCGCTCCGTAACCGACTCCTCGGGAGTGTGGTTCGCCTCGGTCCCGTTGGCCAGCAGCACGGCCTCGTAGCCGGAGGCCACCAGGGCGTTCGCGTCGCTGCCGCCGCCCGTGGCGACCAGCTCCGGCTCATGGCCGGTTCGCCTGAGCGCCTCCGACCCGACCCGCACGGCCTCGGACTTGGGGTCGAGCCGGTACCCCCGGAACATCTCGATCACCTGCGCGTCCACGTCGCAGCCCTGCTCCCCGGCCGCCCAGGTGCACGCGTCGACCATCTCCCCGATCGTGGCCGCCGCTCGCTCCCCGTCGACGCTGCGCGCCTCGCCGAGGATCCGGCAATGGCCCGCGACCACATTCGACGCGGTGCCGCCCTCGATGATCCCCACGTTGGCGGTCGTCTCCTCGTCGAGCCGGCCGAGCTTCATACCCGCGACGGCAGCGGCCGCAGCCGCGATGGCGCTGTGGCCGTCCTCCGGGTTGATGCCGGCGTGCGCCTCCTGCCCGGTGAACTCGGCGATCAGGCGCTTGTAGGTGGGAGCGGCGACGATCACCTCGCCGATCGGCGTGGCGTGATCGAGGACGAAGCCGAACGGGGCCCGCAACGTCGAGATGTCGAGCTCCTTGGCGCCGCGCAGGCCGTCCTCCTCCGCCACCGTGAAGACGAGCTCGAGGCCGAGGGACCCCGGATCGGCGGCGTGACGAGCGGCGAGCTCCATCAGCACCGTCACCGCCGCCTTGTTGTCGGCCCCGAGGATCGTGTCGCCGCCGGTGGTGAATCGGCCGTTCCCGCGCACGACCTCGATCGGCTGATCGTGCGGAACGGTGTCCAGGTGGGCAAAGAAGGACACCCACCCTTCACCCGTTCCCGCGACGCGGGCGATCAGGTTGCCCGCGGCGGCCTCGGCAGGCACCGCCGAGCCGTCCTCTGCAACGTCGACCCGGTGCTCGCGCAGCTCGTCCAGGACGGCATCGGCGACCTCGCGCTCCTGTCCGGTCGGGCTCGCGATCTCACAGAGACGAACGAAGCGGTCGAGCATGCGCTGGTCCTCTGCGGTCACGACCGCGACAGGCTACGCCGAGGGAGCCCCCGGCGAAGTATTAGACGTCTCTCTCGACCTTGACCTCGCCCTGGTCCACTGAAGCCCGGGTTCCGGGCGTGTCACCCGCGTCCATCGCGTTCAGGGCCTCATCTCCCTTGCGCATGTCCTCCTCGCTGTCGAAGCTCAAGATGACGACGGCTGTGGACTGCGCCTCGTCGACGATGACGGTCAGCGATTTCGCGGGGACGCCGGGCGGCGGCCCTCCCTCCTCTTCGACTCGCTTGTTGATCTCGGCGATCCGCTCCGGGCTGACGTCGGTGAACCTGACCACGCGCGCGTACATGTCTTCCTCCTTCTTAGGTTGGTCGGATCCTATGACGCTGATAGAAGACCGGCGTGGCCCGGCGACGCACCGCCTGCTCGCGGCGACGACGGCCGGGCTCCGCAGCCCGCGTGGCCGCGCGCTGGAGGTGAGCTCGGCCCATGAGGTCGAACAGGCTGAGGACCACCAGGAGAAGGCATCGCGCTACACGCTCGCGGAGGTGATCCTTGCGTCGTCCCTGTTCCTCTTCGGCGTCGCGGGAATCAGCTCCCGTTGGCGGATCAAGATCGGGGCGCTCTCGTTCGCGACCCTGATCTTCCTGAGCGCGGTCGTGGTGCTGGCGACCGTCTAGCCCGAGCGGCGGACTCATCAATGGTCGTCCAACCCGGGCACATCTCACCCCAATAGATGCATAGACTGAGCCAAGGAAGGGGCGGCTCCCGCGGGACCCGCGCAAACGATCTTCTGGGGAGAAGAGAAATGAACGGAATCAGCCCTGTGCGAGCCCGAGCCGGCCTCGTCATCGCCCTCGGCGCCGTGATCCTGGCGGTGCCCGTGCAGTCGGCCGTCGCGGCCGTGACCGGCACGAACAGTGCCAGCACGGTCGCTGGAGCGATCGACCCGGCCAACACCGGCAGCGGCTTCACCTTCACCGTCGGCCCGACCCAGGCGGGGACCGGAAACACGCCCCTCTCCGGCTTCCCGACCGCCGGCGGGACCTACGGGATCCTGACGTCGGGGAACGCCAACATCGCGGATGACCCGAATACGGGCACGGGTGACGGCCAGGCCCTGAGTATCAACGATCCGGCCCGCGGCGACGCCAACGACCCGCAGACCCTGCAGATCAACTTCAACGTCCCGGCCGGCAACAGCTGCCTGCTGTTCGACTTCAAGTTCCTCTCGGAGGAGTTCCCGGAGTTCGTGAACGCGGGATTCAACGACGGATTCGTCGCCGAACTCGATTCAACCAACTGGTCGGTCTCGGGCCAGAAGATCAACGCGCCGCTCGACTTCGCGGCGGGGTACGGCGACCAGGTGTCCGTGGACACGGTTGGTCCGACGGTCGTCGACCCGGCGAACTCGGTCGACACGACCTACGACGCGGCGACCAAGCTGATCACCACGAAGACACCCGTGACGCCGGGCGCCCATGCGCTCTACCTGTCGATCTTCGACGCCGGTGACTACATCTATGACTCGGCGGCGTTCGTGGACAACCTCAGGTTCGACGCCGAGCCGCCCTCGACGTGCAAGCCCGCGGACATCTTCGAGGGCAAGGTCGGCGCGGCCCTCCAGGGCAAGCCCAAGGTGAAGGGTGGGAACCTGCTGATCCCGATCGCATGCCTGCTGCCCGCCGGCGCCAACGACCCCTGCGTCGGGAACGTGAGCGTGACCGGGAAGGCCGCGGGTGCGTCCACCGCAAAGAAGACCACGCTTGCCACCGGGACCTACTCGATCCCGCCAGCGCAGACCGGCACCGCCACGGCGAAGCTGACCAAGCGCGGCAAGAAGATCATCAAGCGGAAGGGCAAGACCAAGGTCAAGATCGTGATCACCAACACGGTCAACAACACCAGCCAGACGTTCAAGGGCAAGGTCTAGGCCCGAGAGCCAGACGCGTGGCCGAAGGCCGGGCGCCGAGCGCCCGGCCTTCGTCTAGGCGATGCCTGCGGCGCGCCGAGCGGCGTCGTGGTCGGCGAAGACCTCATAACGAGCGAGCATTCCGTCCCTGAACGTGAGCAGCCACCCCATCGGCTGATCGAGCTCGATGCCGCTCTCGCGGCCGCGATAGGGCGTTCCCTTCGTCGATGAAAGCGGCGTGTGGATCTCGATCTGGGGATCCAGCACCGCTTCCTCCATGACCGCGTGGTCACCGAGGTTCCACCAGATGAACATCTGCCTCGCGATCTCGAGGTTCTCGCCGGGGAACCGCTCGCTCACCGGCCCAGGCTAATGGCCCGGAACCGCGCTAGGAGCGGCGGACGCTGATGTCCTCGGAGTCCTCCGCCGCCGCCTCGGCCTCCGCGGCCGGCTCGGCGGTGGCGGGACGCTCGGCGGCGCGCTTGGCCGCCGCGCCGACGAACTCGCGGAAGAGCGGCTCCGGGCGGGTTGGACGTGAGTTGAACTCGGGGTGGAACTGGGAGGCCACGAAGAACGGGTGGTCGGGCAGCTCGATCACCTCCACGAGGCGATCGTCGGGCGAGGTCCCGCTCGCCACCAGGCCTTCCTCCTCCAGCCGCTTGCGCAGCATGTTGTTGACCTCATAGCGGTGGCGGTGGCGCTTATAGATGACGGGCTCGCCGAAGATCTCCCGTGCCTGCGTGCCCTCGTGCAGCTTCACCGGGTCGGCGCCGAGCCGCATCGTCCCGCCAAGGTCCGAGACCTCCTTCTGCTCAGGGAGCAGGTCGACGACGGGGTACGGGGTCTCGGGATCGAACTCGGCCGAGTTGGCGCCGTCCATCCCGCAGACGTGCCGAGCGAACTCGACCACCGCGATCTGCATGCCGAGGCAGATCCCCAGGTACGGGATCCCCTTCTCGCGAGCGATCCGCGCGGCCTCGACCTTGCCCTCGATCCCACGCTCGCCGAAGCCGCCCGGGATCAGGATCCCGTCGACATCCTCGAGCTGGGCCTCGTCGATGTCCTCGGCCGAGACCAGCTCGGTCTCCACCTCCACCCCGTGCTGCCAGCCACCGTGGGTCAGAGCCTCGATCACCGACTTGTAGGCATCCTCGAGCTGGACGTACTTGCCGACCAGCGCAATCTTCACCTTGTGCTCGCGCGAGGCGTCGGCCCGCTTGATCAGCTCCTCCCACTCACCGAGGTCGGGGGCGGGGGCCTCCATCCCGAAGTGGTCGAGGATCAGGTCATCGGCACCCTCGGCCCGCAGGACGAGCGGCACCTTGTAGACGTTGTCGACGTCGCGCGCTGAGACCACCGCGTCCTCCGGGAGGCTCGCGAAGAGGGCGATCTTGCGGCGGATCTCCCGGTCGAGCCCTTCCTCAGAGCGGCAGAGCAGCGCCTGGGGCTGGATGCCGATCCGCCGCAGCTCGTTGACCGAGTGCTGCGTCGGCTTGGTCTTCATCTCGCCGGCGTGCCCGACATAGGGCACCAGCGTCAGGTGGACGAACATGCAGCGCTTCGGGCCCATGTCGGTGTACAGCTGCCGGATCGCCTCGAGAAACGGCAGCGACTCGATGTCGCCGACGGTCCCGCCGATCTCCGTGATCACGAAGTCCACGGCCTGGGACTCGGCGACGATCAGGATCCGGTTCTTGATCTCGTCGGTGATGTGCGGGATCACCTGGACCGTGGCACCGAGGTAGTCGCCGCGGCGCTCGCGCCGGATGACGCTGTTGTAGACGCCGCCGGCCGTGAAGTTGGAGGCCCGGGAGGTGTTCTCGTCGGTGAAGCGCTCGTAGTGACCGAGGTCGAGATCGGTCTCGGCGCCATCCTCGGTGACGAAGACCTCACCGTGCTGGAACGGGCTCATCGTCCCCGGATCCACATTGATGTACGGATCCAGCTTCTGGAGCTGAACACGGAAGCCGCGGGAGACGAGCAGACGGCCGAGTGAGGCGGAGGCGATTCCCTTACCGAGGGACGAAACGACACCGCCGGTAACGAAGAGGAATCGGGTGTCGCTGGGCTTCGGTTGGCTCAATTCGATCTGCCAAGCGAGTCTAGTCGGTCGAGAAGCGGAACTCGCTCGATCGCGGAGGAGATCGAGCGAAACTCCCCATAGAGCGAGATCGCGATCAGGAGCGCGAGCGAGCACCAAAGAGCGGGGACCGAGAGCGTCGTCACCAGCAGGATCCCGATCATGCCGCCGATCAGGCTCGCTCCCGAGTCGCCGAGCATGGCGCGCTCCCGAAGCGTGAACCAGCTGCCGATGGCGACCGGGCCGAGCAGGGCGGCGATTGGCTCGATGGGAACCAGGCTCCGGGACGCGAGGCAGACGGCCGCGGCGCTCAGCGCCAGCGCCTTCTCCGAGCGCCCCGGGCGGGTGTCGAGCAGGTTGCCGAGGTGCGCCGCCAGGGTGAGCACACCGACCGCGGCGACGGTCCCCGATGTGGACAGGCCCCGGTCCGCCAGGGCATACGCCGCGAGGGCGACGGTGCCGATCGCCTTGACCGCGCCGGTCGAGAGCCGTCCCCGAATCAGCTCGCGAGCGTGTCCTCGCAGGCCCCTCGGCGAGCCGGCCGCCAGGTCGTCGAGCAGGCCGAGGGCGCAGACGCCGGCGAGGAAGACGAGCCAGCGGCTCGGGTCCGCGGCGAGGGCCGCAATGGCGGCGAGCAGCAGGACCGCGCCGAGCGGGAAGAGGATGGGCCTGCCGCGGTAGTTGGGCCGGCGCGGCAAGCTAGGTGAGCTCGCTCGCACCGAGCCGGCTGATCCCGCTCGCGTCGACGAGCGAGTCGCCGACGAGCAGCCGCGCGAGGAAGGTCGAGGACATCCCGGCGCGGCCCTTGCCCAGGAACTCGACCAGCGACTGCGGCGTGCCGACGCTCACGAGGAGCTCGGCCCCATGTTCGTAGGCGATCAGGAGCGCGAGGTCCTGACTGGTCCCCGGAGCCGCGACGATCGAGTGAGGCAGACCGAGTGCGGCAACCCGAGCGGCGCCGGGAGCCTCGCCACCCGGATAGCCGTGCACGATCAGCTCAGCGCCGCTGCGGAGCGCGGCCTCGGTGGCCGAGTCCATGTCGCCCACGATCAGGTCGGGGACGAGGCCCCGGTCGATCAGCGCATCCGCCCCGCCGTCGACCGCCACGAGGACCGGATCGCGCCGGTCGACGTAGCCAGTGAGCCTCTCGAGGTCGTGCACGTAGTCGCCGCCGCGGGCCACGATCAGCGCGTCACGCCCTCTGAACCTCGTGCCGGGCTCGGGCAGCTCGCCCAGCGAGAGAAATCCCTCCGCCTCGTCCCGGAGATGGCCGAGCGTGTTCTCGGCGAACTCGCGCAATGCCCGAGCGGCTCGCCGGCGTCCCTGGTCAAGCCGCTCGAGCAGCTCCTCCTCCTCGAGCGAGCGGCCCTCCGAAGTCAGCTCGCCGCAGGCAACCGCGCCCCCTTCGACCACGACGGTGTCCCCATCGGCGATCCGTTCGAGCAGCCTGGCGTCGACGTCGATCAGCGGGATCCCGCCCCGCACGAGGATGAGCGGTCCCATGTTCGGATACGCCCCGTCCGCAGACCGGGCAGCGTTGATGACTGCCGCAGGGCGGGCCGTGATCAGCTCGTCGGCCGCGACCCGGTCGAGGTTCCGGTGATCGATCACGGCGATGTCCCCGGGGCGCAGCCGCCGAACGAGCTCCTTCGTGCGGCGACCCACCCGGGCCGTGCCGGTGATCATCGTGGGCGTGGCGATCGCCATCGGCCCAGAGCCTATGGATTACCCCGCCGCCTACGCGGCGCGCAGCAGTTGCCTGGCGTGGCGGTCGGCAGCCTCGTCGCCGTCGCTCCCGCCCAACATGCGGACGATCTCGGCGACCAGACCCTCGCCGTCGACCCGCTCCACCCGCGCCCTCGCCTGGCCGTCGTCGACGCTCTTCTCGATCCGGAAATGCGTCTCGGCCATCGACGCGACCTGAGGCAGATGGGTGATGCAGAGCACCTGGCGCTCCGAGCCCAGGCTCCGAAGGCGCTCGCCGACGGCCTTGGCGGTGTTGCCGCCGATCCCGGCGTCGATCTCGTCGAAGACGTAGGTCGCGGCTCCGCCGCGCGCACCCTGCCCCGCCAGGGCGAGCATCACCCGCGAGAGCTCACCGCCAGAGGCCGCGTCCCGCAGCGGCGATACGGGCATCCCGGGGTTGGTCGCGACCTGGAACGCCACACGCTCCTGGCCGAGCGCCCCGAAGCCCTCGGGATATGGCTCTAGACTCACCTCCAGCTTCGCCCCGCTCATCGCGAGCTGGTCCAGCTCGGCGGCCACGCTCTTCTCCAGCCGGCGCGCGGACTTGGCTCGGACCTCGCTGAGCTTCCCGGCGAGGTCGGTCCGCCTCCGCTGCGCCTTCGTCAGCTCCGACTCGAGCCGGTCGGTCGCCTCCTCCGCCCCCTCGATCGTCTCGATCTCGGTCCGGCAGTGCTCGGCATGTGCCAACACCGACTCGATCGTGCCGCCGTGCTTCCGCTTCAGCCGGTCGAGGACGTCGAGGCGCTCGTCGACCTGCTCGAGCCGGCCCGGCTCGGCCTCGATCCCCTCGGCGTAGCCGCGCAGCTCCACCGCGAGCTCCTGAAGCTCGACGCGAAGTCCCCTCGCAGTCTCGGTCAGCTTGTCGAGCTGCGGATCGACGCCCTCCTGCGCGGCGAGGGCGGCCTCCGCCGAGCCCATCGCCTCCGACGCGCCTCCGTCGCCGTCGCCGCTCACCGCGGCCAGTGCCTCGGCGGCCGCCCCCCGGAGCGACTCGGCATGGCGCAGCCGCTCGCGCTCGGGCGCAAGCTCGGCCTCCTCGCCCGGATCGGGCTTCGCGGCCTCGATTTCCTGGAGCTCATAGCGCAGGATGTCGAGGTCCCGCTCCCGCGCACCCTCGCGCTCGCGGATCCCCGCAAGCTCCCGCTCGATTCGGATCACCTCGCCGTGGGCCTCGCGATACACCCTGCGTCGCTCGAGATGCTCCGCACCGGCGAAGCCGTCAAGCGTCTCGAGCTGGGCCCCGGACAGAGTCAGCTTGCGGTGTTCGTGCTGGCCGTAGAAGGCGAGTAGGCGCGAGCCCAGGGCCTGCAGCTCCGGCGCCGGAGCGGAACGTCCCGCCAGGAAGGCGCTGGTCCGGCCGCTCGCGGAGACGCGGCGGCCGATCGCGATCTCGGTGGCGCCCTGCGGCAGCCGCTCGGCGATCTCCGCCAGCTCCGGGTCGTCGAGGAGCCCGTCCGGGAGCTCGAAGACCCCCTCGACGTAGGCCTCGCTCGCACCCGGCCGGACGATGTGGGCCCGAGCCTTCCCGCCCATCAGCAGGTCGAAGGAGTGGGCGAGGATCGTCTTGCCCGCGCCGGTCTCGCCGGTGATCGCGTTCAGGCCCGGCCCGAGCCGCAGCTCGGCGCGCTCGATCAGGAGCAGGTTCTCGATTCGGAGCTCGAGCAGCACGTCCCTCTATATAGAGAGGGACGGGGACGGATCAGCCCCCCGGCGGACCATACGGGACGAAGTCGCTCTGCCGCACCAGCGCCAGGACCATGAGCGCCCCGCTGAACAGGATCAGCGCCCCGATCAGGAGGATGTCGTTGAAGGCGTCGGTGAAGGCGACGCCCGCCACATGGACGGCCTGGTCGTGGAGCTGGGGTGGCGCTTGGCTCGCCGCCTGGGTGCCGCTGGCGGCAACCCCGTCGGCGAACCCGCTCGGTGCGTGGGGCAGCAGCCTGCCGATCTCGTCAGAGATCTTGCTCTGGAAGACAGCGCCGAGGGCCGCGATCCCGGTCGAGACGCCGGCGATCCGCATGGTGTTGTTGATTCCCGAGGCCATGCCGGATCGCGCCGCGGGCACGACCCCGAGGGCGGTCGAGGCGATCGACGGGTTGGAGAGCCCGATGCCGATGCCGCTGACGATGAACCCGGCGAGCAGGGTCGTCCACTCCGAATCGGGCTTGGCGCCGCGCATCAGGAGCAAACCGACGCCGACCAGCGTCAGCCCGATCGTCAGCGGCACCCGCGCGGGGACCCTCGCGACCAGGTTGCGGGTGACGAGCGGCACGATGAAGGCGAACAGGGTCAGGGGCAGGAAGCGGACGCCGGCCTGGAGCGGCGTCATCCCGATCACGCTCTGCATGTAGATCGTGATGTAGAGGAACATCGCGAACATCCCGGCGCCGATCGCGAAGGTGCCGTAGGAGACGCCTGAGAACGCCGGCTTGCGGAACAGGTTGAGGTCGAACATCGCGTGGTCCTGGCGCCACTCGAAGAGCACGAACGCCACGAGCAGGACGGCCGCGGAGGTCAGCGCGCCGACGATCAGCCCGCTGCCCCAGCCCTCGGCGTTGCCGCGCAGCAGTCCGAAGATCAGGGCGAAGAGCCCGAGCGAGAAGGTGATCAGGCCCGCCCAGTCGAGGCGCTTGGCCTCGGGATCGCGCGACTCGCCGGCCTGGGTCTCGGCCAGGATCACTGTGCCGATCCCGATCGGGACGTTGACGAAGAAGATCCACTCCCAGCCGAACCCGTCGGTGAGCGCCCCGCCGACCAGCGGCCCGACAGCGACCGCGCCGCCGATCGTCGCGCCCCAGGCGGCGATCGCGGTGCCGCGCTCTGGGCCCTGGAACTCCTGGGCGATCAGCGCCAGCGAGGTCGCAAACATCGCCGCGCCGCCGATCCCCTGCAGGCCCCGCGCGAGATGGAGGAAGGTCGCGCTGGTCGCCAGCCCGCAGAGCAGCGACGCGAGCGTGAACACTCCGACGCCGATCACGAACAGACGCCGTCGCCCGAAGCGGTCGGCGAGCGTTCCCATGGTTAGCGTGAAGGCCGAGAGCAGCAGGGTGTAGGCGTCCACGACCCATTGCAGCCCGGTGAGGTCGGTGTGCAGGTCCTGCTGGATCTTGGGCAGCGCGACGTTGACGACGGTGATGTCGAGCAGCAACATGAACGTCGCCAGGCAAACCGCGAGCAGACTCCACCACTTCCGCGCCATCCAAGCTGGAGTCTCCCAAATGGGCTTCGTCGCCAAACGCCGCTTGGTGGGCCGCTAGGCGAGCTTCCCGAACTTCTCGCGGATCCGCCGGTAGAAGTTCGTGCCCGGCAGCTGAGCCAGGCAGCTGACCGACTCCTGGAAGCGGATCTGGAGCTCGTCGCCTGGGGCCAGCTCCCCCGCCGCCTCGCCGTCGAGCGAGATCTCGACGGGCTCGCGCCCCGCCGCGTTGCGAACCTGGAGCGCGTCGTCGGGCGCCACGACCAATGCGCGAGCGGCAAGGGTGTGCGGAGCGATGAAGCTGACCACGTACCCCTTCACGCCCCACGCCAGGATCGGCCCGGCGTTGGCGAGGTTGTAGCCCGTCGACCCGGCGGGCGTCGCGGCCACCAGCCCGTCGCAGCGGACGCTCCCCACTTCCTCGTCGCCGATCGCGTACGAGAGCTCTGCCACGCGTCCGTGGGGTCGCCTGACGAAGCTGACGTCGTTGAGCGCCACGGGCATCTCCACCGGCAGGTCGACGCTGAGCGCGGGCAGGTCCATAGCCTCGAAGTCGCCGCTGAAGGCGCGCCGCAGGCCTGTCTCGAGATCCTCGCGCTCGACCGCCGCGAGGAAGCCGACCGTCCCGAAGTTGATGCCGAAGACCGGCACCCCGGTCTCGGCGAAGCGGCGCAGCGCGTAGAGGATGCTCCCGTCGCCGCCCAGGACGATGCAGACGTCCGGCCGCTCCCCGTCCTCGACCCGGATGATGCCCTCGGCGAAGCGGCCGTGCTTGTCATGCTCGTCGGGCGTGCAGACCAGCTCGACCCCGGCCTCCTTCGCCGCCTTCGCGGTGGCGACGACCGCTTCCGAGGCGGCCTCGGGATGGGTGTGGGTGATCAGCATCGCTCGGGTCATGGCTCCACCTTCTGCAGGGCGGCGTCGAGATCGACCGGCTCGCCGCTCCGCGACGCCCAGATGAATGTCTCGCGATTCCCCTTGGGACCGGGTAGTCCCGATGAGGCGAGTCCGCGCACGACCAGATTCTCCTGCTCGACGGACTCCGCGACCTTGCGGATCGCCTCGCGACGGTCGGCGGCGTCCCTGACGACGCCGCCCTTCCCGACCTTCTCCTTGCCGAGCTCGAACTGGGGCTTGACCAGCCCGAGCAGGTCGAACTCGTCGGCCGCCGTGGCGACGATCGGCGCGATCAGCATCGCCAGCGAGATGAAGGAGACGTCCACCGTGATCAGGTCGGGCCGAAAGGGCAGGTACGAGTCTCCCAGGGCGCGGGCGTTCAGCCTCTCCAGCACCAGGACGCGCGAGTCCTGTCGCAGCCGCCAGTCGAGCTGCCCGTAGCCGACGTCGACCGCGATCACCGCCACGGCGCCACGCTGGAGCAGGCAATCGGTGAACCCGCCGGTCGACGCGCCGACGTCCAGGCAGCGGCGCCCCTCGACCTCGACCGGGAGCTCGGAGAGGGCGTTCTTCAGCTTGATGCCGCCTCGCGAGACGAACTCCTCGCCCTCCTCCACCACCAGCTCGGCTTTCTCGTCGACCAGCTCGCTCGGCTTCTCCACGGACGCTCCATCCCACCCGAGCCGCACCCGGCCCGCACGCACGCACGCCGCGGCGGCGGTACGCGAAGGCGCCAGCCCGCGCTCGGCGAGCAGGGTGTCGGCGCGGCGACGGGGCATGCGCCAACCGTACCTGGGCGGGGTTCGGCTGAGCGGGAGGGCGATGCCACGCACG
Organism: uncultured Solirubrobacterales bacterium; assembly: GCA_963774305.1. Classification (GTDB taxonomy): domain Bacteria; phylum Actinomycetota; class Thermoleophilia; order Solirubrobacterales; family 70-9; genus DASUPK01. The sequence continues at coordinate 31,808 of CAVZEM010000006.1, forward strand.
ACGTGTGACCGCGCTCACACACGAATCGCACATACGTTCGTATCGTGGTTCTCGCGATGACTCTGTTCAGGGCAATCCCGATCCACGTGCACGCCGCCCTCGAGGTGGCCGCCGCCCCCGTTCTGATGGTGGCGCCCTTCGCGCTCGGCTTCACGCCCCTCGCGGGCGCCCTGAGCATCGCTCTCGGTGTTCTCCTGCTCGGGCTCGCCACCTCGGTCTACGGCGACACGCAGCGCGGGAACGTGCCGCTGAGCGCCCACGCGGGACTCGACTACGCGCTGGCCACCGCCACCATCGTGGCCGGGGTCGTGGCGGGGATCGCCGGCGACTACGTCGCAACAGTCTTTTTGGTCGGATTCGGCGCCGCGCATATGGCGCTGACCGCTTCAACGCGGTTCAGTCGTCCGCTCGGTGCCTGATACCGGCTACCTCCCACAGACAACACACATATCTCTCCTCCCTGTAGTACCCCAGAGAACCCGGCTTCGGCCGGGTTCTCTTTTTTGGCGGTTTTGCAGGTAATTCACGCCTAGCGGACGGCGACTCACCTGCTCCAGGGGCGCTCGTGCCAGAGTCGGTGCCAGAGTCAGACACTTACGCTGCATCCTCCGGGGCCTCAACTGCTGCCTCGGCCGGCTCCGCCGTCGCGTCGAGCAGGTACGCATCCATCCGCGCGCGGACCTCGTCATGGGAGCCCGGCAGCAGGTGCCCGTAGGTGTCGAAGGTCGTCTGGATCTTCGAATGCCCCATGAACTCCTGTATCGCCTTCGCGTTCGCACCCGAGTCGATCAAGAGCGAGGCGAAGGTGTGCCGCGCCTCGTGCAGCGTGATCGGCTCGAGCTCCGCCGCCGCCCAGCACTCCTGGGCGTGGTTGTCGAGGCTCGAGGCACGAACGGGTCTACCGCGGTTCGGCCGAACACCAGCTCCTCCCCGGTACGGGCGGTGCGGAGCAGGTGCTCGTCCAGGTGGTCTCGCAGAACCGCGAGCAGCGGGATCGTCCGCCGGCTCGCCTCGGACTTCGGCTCGATCGCCCCCTCCTCCTGGTCCCAGCCGAACTCGACGTGGATCAGGCTGGCGCCCAGGTCGACGTCGCAGACCCGGAGCGCCTGCAGCTCCCCGCGGCGCAGCCCCGCGTAGAAGGCCGCCGCCCACAGGGGCTGCTCCTCCTCGCGAAGCGGCGCGATCAGTCGCGCGGCCTCGGCGGCCGAGGCGATCCGTTTCGCCCGCGCGCGGCCCTGGGCCGGAAGGTCGATCCGCGTCGCCGGGTTGTGCGCGATCAGGTCACGGTCGATCAGGCGCCGATAGAGGGCCTGAATTGGATTGAGCACGTTGCTCACGCTCCCCGGAGCGAGCCCGGACGCGAGCAGCTCGTCGGCCAGCGATTGCACGTCCGCTCGTCGCACGTCGACGACCTTGAGCCGGCCCAGGCCGGACGCATCGATGTGATTGACCAAGGCTCGCTCGTAGGAGCGGCAGGTGTTCGGCTTGTATCGCCCCCGATTCTTCGGCCTCACCGTGCCGGCCTTCATCCCCTCGACGAACTCGCGCAGCGCGACGGCAAGCGTCCGGGTGTCCCGGCGGACCGCGCTGATCGCACCGCGCTGCGCCGCAGCCAAAGCGTCGGCCCGCCATGACTTCGCCTCTGCCTCGCGCTGGAAGGTCTTGCTGACCGACTTTCCCTCGCGCGCCAGGTACACCCACGCCTCCCAGCCAGCGTTGCAGTCGCATCGGCCTCCGTCGCGCGAGCGGCAACCTCTGGAGTGTCGCCTTCTGATCCCGGTCGCCCGCGCCATCAGCTCTCCATCTTGACGACCCTACCGGCAGCCAATCAGCGCACGGACGGTGTCGAGCTCCCTACTCCCGCCCCGATCGACAGCTCGGCGTTCGCGATCATCCACCGCTCCAGCTCGGCGACCGGAACCAGCACCTTCCTCCCCCGTCGGATCAGCTGCAGCTCGGGACGAACGTGCTCGCTGAAGAAGTCCTCTCCCACCCCGATCGCCGCAGCCGCCTCCGAAGGCGTCAGGGCCAGACGAGGAATACTGGTCGACAGCTTCTTGCTCACCGCCCCGCTCCCGTCCAAGATCGCGCCCCCGACCTGGCCGCGACGATAGCGGCGGCGGCGCGTCCGTCAACCCCCGCAGGGGGTCGGGCCGAAGGCCCTTGACGGAGCGCGCCTGGCCGCCGCTAGGCTGGCTTGCAGGTCGGGGTGGGTGGTGTCTTCGGTGCCCTGTGCTCGAGTCGGGTCGTTGATCGGGAGCCATCTCAACTCTCTTGACGCGGTTTCCCGCGATCTGTCCCGGTCGGCTGTCAGGCGCCCTCATCCGCCACTGGGTCGGTTGGCCGCATACCCCAAAGCAATCTCCGCACAGCGGACCACCTCGCCAAACCAGGCCTAATCACCCCGGCGGCATCAGCCGCTTCTTGCTCCAGCATCAAGACGTCCTGGCCTCTAGATCCTGGCGATCGCTGCTTGCCAACTGTCATCAATACCGGCCGACATCCCGCCCGCGACACACAAACAAGCGCAAACCGTCGGCGCTTCTCTACCTCTCGCCCCTCGCAGCCATCGCCCTCGTACCGCCTCGCCTGCCTAACCCACCTCCTCCGCGCCGCCCCTCGCAACTGCCGAAACCAGGTCAAGCGCATCGACTCCGATCACTCGTAGAGGGAGCGGAGTCGAGGCGCGCAGACCCCCGTTTTCCGCATGGGAATGGGGCGGCGCGGGCGCGAAAGTGTCCGCGCCGCGGACACTTTGCGGACACTTCGCGGACACCTTGCGGACACTTTCCGGCGCCTGTTAGGCATTGCCTTCGGGCGCAGATGCGGTTGGCCGCTTCCTCGAAACACGAGTCCCGAAAGCGGCAACACCTGAGACCGGCAACGATCTCAGACAAGAGCATTCAAGATCGCACAGTTGACTGAGGCCAGTTCCGAGATACCGACGAAACCACTCGCAACCGATCAAGGCAGGGACATCTCGATTGCGGTGCGAGGATCGCTGCCAGCCGCGGCTGTGTCGTCCCGACCTCCATGGCGGAAGCCTACGCGACGTGCCTCGCTTCGCGAATCGGGCGTTGCAGGATTGTCCGCTTCCCGTGGACTCGGGAGATATATGCGGACATGCGGACTGCACTAGTACGCGCCCTCAGGCATCGGAAGCGGCAGGAGACGGTAGCGATGCACCTTCCGTCCTTTATCTACGTGGTCGAAATGATCACCGTGCTCGGCGGTACAGCGAATCCAAGAGTTCCGGAGCTGAAGCCCGAGCAGTACGAATCACCTGGTGATTCCGTTTCCTCCAAGGGCGCGGGAATCCCGCGTTCACCCAGGTGAATTCAGCGGCCGGGCCTAAGGTCGGGGGCGGAGGCAGTACGTTGGCCTGGACCAACCAACGGAAGGGATTCGAATGGATACCTGGCTCTGGATTCTCCTTGCGGTGGTGTACATCGGGCTTTTCCTCTGGCTTGGCCTGAGCACGCTCCGCAACGGACACGGATGGCTCTTCTTCTTTGGGATTTTCTTCCCGATCCTCTGGATCTTCGGTGCCTTCTCCGGTCCTGCGCGGGCGTAGCCCAACTAGCCGCAGATGACGCGAAATGGGAACAGAGCAATCGAATCAAGGAGGACTTGAAGATGCCACTAGGAGGAGACAGACGTCAGCGCAGGCGACGCGCCGCCGCGATCGGCGGGGCCGCTGTGGCCGCCAAGAAGCACCATGACGCGAAGGAAGCGCAGCAGGAGCAGGAGGCAGCAGCTCCACAGCAGGCTGCGCCCGGCGAGCCCGGCCAGGCGGCCGAGCCCGCCGCGGCAGGCGGACTGACTCTCTGAGGTGATGGAGCAGCTCAAGCAGCTCGGCGAGCTTCACGAGCAGAACGTGCTCTCGGATGAGGAGTTCGAGCGCGAGAAGGCGAAGCTGCTGGGTTCCAGCTAAGCGACGGTCATGACGGCTCGAAATCGCTGGCTAGCGACATGCGAGCCACAGCGACGACGATCGCAGCGCACCCGAGCGTGGAGGAGCGCACCGAGCGCGGCCGCCGCACGCGCAAGGAGGTCCCGCGCAGCGCTCACGCGGCATGGGAGCCCGCACCGGGCCGGCGTGATCCCGTCGACCTGCTCGAGGAGCAGGCGGCCACCGGGTTCCCGAGCTCGTTCCCCTGCGGTACGGGCGGATGCTGGTCTCACCGTTCACGTTCTATCGAGGGGCGGCCTACCTGATGGCCGCCGACCTCGCGGGGCAGCCGCGCACCGACCTCAACACGCAGCTCTGCGGCGACTCCCACCTCTCGAACTTCGGCACCTTCGCCGCACCCGATCGGACCCTGGTGTTCGACGTCAACGACTTCGACGAGACGCTGCCCGGTCCGTTCGAGTGGGACCTGAAGCGGCTGGCGGCGAGCTTCGCGATCGCCGGGCGCGATCGCGGCTTCGCCAAGAAAGCCCGCGCGGTCGTCAACCTCGAGGTCGGCCGCTCATACCGCGAGGCGATGCGGGGACATGCGGCCGAGCACACCCTCGACACCTGGTACTCGCGCGTCCACGTCGAGGAGATCCTCGCGGGCGCGGCCGAGGTCGGAACGAGGAAGCAGCTCAGACGTGCCGAGAAGAACATCGCCAAGGCGCGCTCCAAGGACAGCCTCAGGGCCTTCGGCAAGCTGACCGAGGCGGTCAACGGCGACGCTGCAGGATCCGCAACGACCCGCCGGTGATCGTCCCGATCCACGAACTCTTCGACGCCGAGCAGCATCGGGCCCTGGACGAGGCACTCCAGACCCTGATCCGCTCCTACCGCGCGACGCTGCCCGGCGACCGCCGGCAACTGCTCGAGCGCTTCCGCTACGTCGATGCCGCCCGCAAGGTCGTCGGGGTGGGCAGCGTCGGAACGCGCGCCTGGATCATGCTTCTGCTCGGCCGCGACAACGCCGATCCGCTGTTTCTGCAGTTCAAGGAGGCGGAGGCATCGGTGCTCGAGCCCTTCCTCGGCGCGAGCGAACACGAGCAGCACGGTCAGCGCGTCGTCGAGGGCCAGCGGCTGATGCAGGCTGCCGGCGACATCATGCTCGGCTGGGTGCGTACCGATGACGTCGACGGCGTCCAGCGCGACTACTACGTGCGCCAGCTCTGGGATGCGAAGGGCTCGGCGCTGGTCGAAATGATGAACCCGACCGCGCTCGCCTACTACGCCGCGCGTCTGCGGCCGGACCTTGGCTCGCGCCCACGCTCGGGCCGGCGACTGCGTCGCGATCGCCGCCTACCTCGGCCGCGGCGACCGCTTCGACCGCGCCCTGGCGGAGTTCGCGGAGGCCTATGCCGACCAGAACGAGAGTGACTACGCGGCGGTCGTCGCAGCCGTCGAATCGGGCCGGATCACGGCCGAGACCGAGGTGGACCGATGAACAAGGCCCGGTGGGCGGCAATCCTGGCGCTCGGACTTGGCGGGCTGGTCGCTCGTCGTCGCCGCCTACTCCACGATCACCGAGTTCCCGCGCGGACTGATCGTGGCTGCGCTGCTGATCGGCGCCGCGGTCGCGGGATGGTACGGGCTGATCCGTCGCGGCATCGCACGGGTCGCCGGCCTGGGCTGCGCGGCGCTGTTCGTGCTCGCCTGCGTCATCATCGTCATCCTCGACGGCGGCGTGCCGGAGGCGATCCTGGTCGGGGCGGCGGCGTTCGGCGCCATCGCCGCCGCCAAGGCCGCCGTCTCCATCCACGTCCCCCTCGCCGACGCCGTGCCGCCGGCGCACCCAGTGCTCTTCTTCAACCCGAAGTCGGGGGAGGCAAGGCCGAGAGGTTCAAGCTCGCGGACGAGGCGCGAGCGCGTGGAATCGAGCCGATCGAGCTCACCCGCGGCGCAGACCTCGAGCAGCTCGTGCGCGACGCGGTCGCCGACGGCGCCGACGGGCTGGCGATGGCCGGCGGCGACGGCTCGCAGGCGATCGTTGCCGCAATCGCCTCCGAGCTCGATCTGCCATATGCATGCATCCCCGCCGGGACCCGAAATCACTTCGCTCTCGACCTCGGCGTCGATCGCGACGACGTCGTCGGCGCGCTCGACTCATTCGTCGACGGCGGTGAGCGCCGGGTCGACCTCGCAGAGGTGAACGGCCAGGTGTTCGTCAACAACGTCTCGCTCGGCCTCTACGCGGAGGCGGTCCAACGCGAGGGCTATCGGGAGGCGAAGCTGCGGACGATCCTCGACACGCTGCCCGACGCGCTCGGACCCGAGGGTGACGGGCTCGACCTGCAATGGACCGGGCCGGCGGCCATGAGCACTCATCGGGGGCGGCGATCCTGGTTTCCAACAACCGCTACCGGCTCGGCAAGGCGGTCGGGTCCGGCACCCGGCCACGCATCGATGACGGAGTGCTCGGGATCACAATCGCCGCCGAGCCCAGCGGACACAAGGACGGTGGACGGCTCCTGCAAAGACCTTGGCGTGAGTGGTCGGCGCCCGAGTTCGAGGTCCGCGCCGAAGGCCCGATCGCCGCCGGCATCGATGGCGAGGCGCTCTCTCTCCAGGCCCCGCTTCGCTTCCGCATCCGGCCCTCCGTCCTGCGGGCGCGGATCGCACGCCAACACCCCGGTGCCTCGCCCTCGGCCGCGATTCCCGAAGGCATCGGAGACGGAATCCGCACCCTGCTGCGGCGCGCCGCCGGCCGCGAGACCACGGGTGCCGCTGCCCCCGATTCCGGTCACACCAATTCGGGCGTGAACGGGGCTCCCAACCGCGACTGACAAGGAGCAGAGAGGCCTTCTGGCTAGAGCCGGGGCTGTGGTGCCAGAGTCGTGCCAGAGTGGTGCCAGAGTCAGACCGGTTACAACCGGGTCTAATCGGCCGAATTCGTGCCTGGGAACCCCCTCCCCTGGGCATGCGCGAGTTCTCTCCTCCCTGTAGTACCCCTGAAACGGCCCTCTTCGGAGGGTCGTTTCGTTTGCACGATTAGCAGGGCTTTCAGCGGTTACGGTCGATCGGACCTGACCGCGATCTAGGCGGCGGTTCCCGCGTCCAGCAGGCATGGCTCCGTGTTCCTACTCCGACCGCAGCCGGTGGAGAACACGGATGGCGGCGCGAGCACGAGATGCGACCGTGTCCATGTGAACTTGATTCAAGGGAGGAAACAATGAGGCACTCCCTATTGGCGAGTAGGAGAAGCTGGTGAGGGAGATCTTCAGCCAGGCGCTCGGCGCCACCCGCGCAACGGCCTCGGTAATGGCCCGGGACCTGCTCGGCTCCCGCGCCGAGGACCCGCTGGCCGAGCGCGACCCGCGGTTTATCCGCCAAACCCTGCCAGCCTATAGCCGCGCGGCGCAACTCTACTTCCGTCCCAAGGTGCGCGGTCTTGAGCAGATCCCGGCCAAGGGGCCGGTGCTTCTTGTCGGCAACCACTCGGGCGGCACGCTGATCGCCGACACCTTCGCCTTCGCCTACGGCTTCTACAACTACTTCGGCCCCAACCGGCTGTTCCACCAGCTCGCCCACGACCTCGTCTTCCGCGTGCCGGGTCTCGCCATGCTGCGCCGGTACGGGACGATCCCGGCCAATCACGAAAACGCGATGACGGCGCTGGGGAAGGGCGCTGCGCTTCTGGTCTATCCGGGCGGGGACCACGAGACCTACCGCCCCTCTTGGCACTCGGGGGAAATCGACTTCGGACATCGCAGCGGCTTCGTCCGCCTCGCGCTTGCGGCTGACGTGCCGATCGTCCCCGTAGTGGCGATCGGCGGCCAGGAGACCGCCCTCTTCCTGACCCGCGGCGAGCGGCTTTCTCACCTCCTTGCCCTCGACAGGCTGCTGCGGCTAAAGGTCGTGCCGATCCAAATCGCACCTCCTTTCGGCGTGACGGTGCTGGACCTGCCGGGCCGCATCCCGCTGCCCTCTCAGATCACGGTCCAGGTCCTGCCCAGGATCGACCTGCGCCGCCGATTTGGCCCCCAGCCCCACGAGGAGGCGGTCTACAACGCGGTCACGATGATGATGCAGGAGGCGCTCGACGAACTCTCGGCCGAGCGCGAGCTGCCGGTCGTCGGAACGCTCGGTTCGCGGCACGAGACGAGCGAAGTCGTCGAGGAGCTGGAGCACGGCGGTCTCGAGCGCGACGTCGAGGCCGCGATCGAGGCCGACGAAGTCAAGAAGCGGGGTGGGCAGATATAGAGGCGGCCGCGCAGTGTGTCGCTTTGCACAGAGATGAGCCTCTTGGACTGGCGCTCGCTTCAGCGCCGTTCGTCGCGGAACATCGCGAGCGCGTGCGCCCCCGCGGGGTGCGCGCGAAAGTCCCGCACGACCGCCGCCATTGCCACCGGCAGCTCCTCGGGTTGCGGCAGGGGCACCCCGTACTCGGGCGGCATCAAGACAGACGCCGCCAGCGCGGCGAACGTCAGGTCGGCGGCCGTGAACCGATCGCCGCAGAGATATGGCCGGCCGTCGCTGAGCCGCTTTGCAACGGTGTCGAAGATCATCCGCACCTGGGCCTGGGACTGGGCCGCCGTCGCCGCCGTGATGTCGAGGAAGCGATCGATCACCCGTGCGACCGCCGGATAGGCCAGCGGCAGCGCCCGGCGCTCCCAGGTGGGGACGCCGGTACACCCGTAGGCGATCGCGAGATCGCGACGTCCGCGCATTTCGTTGTACATCCACCGTCGTCCATGGGGTCCGAGGTTGGTGTCGAAGTCGCGTTGCAGCGCTCGAACCTCTGCGGCGCCGCTCGGATCGTCCGGGTAGAGCCGCTGACCCGGCGGCGCATTGGCGTCGGCCTCGTCAACGATGTCGGCCGAGTCGGCCAGCACCCGATCGCCGCAGACGAGCACCGGGACGGTCGTCCCACCCCCCGCTCGCCGCACAGCAAGCCAGTGGATGAGCTGCAGGTGCGCCTGCTCCCGATAGCGGACGCCCACGCGATCCAGCGCCCAGCGAGCCTTTTCGCAGTAGTGGCTGATCGGAATCGTGATCAGGACGCATGGCTGGGCGGATGAGCTCATTTGGACTTAGATCATCCTCACTCCCGATCAGGAGCGGGCGTCTACAAGACGGATCAGAGCCTTCCAAGGCTCTCTGGACTCGCGGCCGCCTTCCATGCGGACGAGCGGCGCAATCGACGCGCGAAGTGCGCTTCCAGCTTCGCGTGAGAGCGGAAGTCTCGGCTGCCGCTGCGAGGACCCCCGAGAGCGCCACTTTGAACGAGAAGCGGCGCTTCGCATGGAAAGCAGGAGACCGAGCCGGGGGCTTCTCTCTTGACGCCCACTCAGCTGGGAATAGAGTCAGGTGATCGAGTTCAATCGGAGAGGAGCGCGCCATGTATGCACGGATAGCGACGTTCGAGGGCGAGCCAGATGGCGTTGAACAGGCGATCGAGGCGGCCCGCGGCCAGGCCGAGGCCAATTGGGAATCGCCGCCCGAAGGGCTGGAGGTCGTGAAAGAGCTGTGGATGCTTGTCGACCGCGAGGGACGAAAGGGTCTCGGCATCACGATCTACGAGACGGAGGAGGATCTACGCCGGGCCGACGACGCACTTAACGCGATGTCGCCTCCGGATGCCGGTGGGCGCCGAACGGGCGTGAGCGTCTACGAGGTGGAATTGCATAAGGAGCGCAGCTAGCTTCGAGGTTTGGCTCGTGCGGTACCGGCGGCAACCCATCGAGGATCGAAGCGACGAGAGCAGAGCCGTCGCCGTTCTTTTCCTTGCGCATGGTTAGCCCTCACGAGGTGCATCCGGATTGTGTGTCCGCAGGCAACCGGCGGTTGCCCGATTTGCGGGAGGTCCTTACGAACCCTCCCTCTGGCCCCTGTCGGCTACGGTGGCCGCCAGAGGATCCAGGGTGTCTGACTTGGAGATCTTTCTCGCAGTGGCCGGCGGCGGTGTGCTGCTCATTGGTCTCGCTCGGCTGATCAGCCCGGACCGCTTCATTGATGAGAGTTGGAACTTTCATCGGCCAAGGGGATCTCGGGGCGTGCTTGCCACGGTGATCGGCGTTCTGGGTTGGCTCGCTCTGATCATTGGAGTGCAGTGTGCGATCGGCATTGCAACGAGCGGCTTCGGCTTTCATGGCCCCGGCGGTCATGGCCTCGGCGGTCATGGCTTCGCTTCTCATAAGTGAGTTACTCAAAGCCAACTTCCGCCGGCGCGCGCAGCGAAGCAACCGGCAGTTGCTGGAACGGGCAGCCCTGGGTCGGCACCCTCCCCTACCCCGCGGGATACTGCATGGGCGAAACCGGATACCCCCTTCGCGTGAAGGCAGCCGCTGAAGTGACCACCGGTCATCAACTGAAAAAGCGCCGCTTTGGACGAGAAGCGGCGGTTTGCCGAATCACACTCCTAAGCCTCGGGCGATGAGGTCTGCCGAGGATTCCCCGGTTTTCATTGCGCTGAGCTATCCGGCGGTCTGCGAGACCCGCTCCCGCCATCGCGACCCTCCCCCCGGTAAATTGACCGCAGTGGAGGGATCTCACGCAGTGGTGCGATCTATGAAGCCCGAGGCGGCGTGGGGCGCGGTCCAGCTCGGCTTCGCGGAGATTCTCGATCTGAGAACCGGGATCGAGCGTCGCCGCCACGGAGCCCCGCCTGGGGCGAGACCGGTATCGCTCGCCAAGCACATAGCGAGTCCGGAGGGGCCCGGCGCCATCTACCTCTGCCAACACGCCATCCGCTCGAAGGCGACCTTGCGCCGGGGGGCTGCCGAGGTCGCGGGCGGCTTCGCCGCGTGGAAGGAGGCTGGCCTTCCAGTCGAGGAGGTCGACTAGCGTGGCCTGCGGGAGTAGGCGGTCTTCTGAGCGGCCAGTCTTGCGCTGGCACCCTCCCCTACGCCGCGGGATACTGCGAGGACGATGTCGCAGGCGAACATCTGGCACCTCAACATCAGCTACATCGGCAGCGGTGAGGACGGAGAACGCGCCAACGAGATCATCGTTACGGCGCGCAAGCAGGGGAAGCCGGTCTACGGCGAAGGCCCTTGGTGGAACGTCGCCTATGAGAACGTCGAGACTCGCGAAGCCGCGCTGAGCGCTCTCAGCATCGATCTGGACGAGATCGACCCAGGCTGGCGGGACGTACTCGAGGTCAGATAGGCGATGTCGGAGGAGAACGTCCAGCTTGCATGGCAAGCCTCCCGTGCCTGGAATGAGGGCGGAATCGAGGCGCTCCTGTCCTACCTGGACCCCGAGGTCATCTGGCACGCGCCCCAAGAGTCGATGGAGCCTGGGGACTACCGTGGACATGCCGGGGTGCGTGACTACCTTGGTCGTTTGGCCGAGGTCTTCAGTGAGGAGCAGCGAGCGGAGCCCGTCGACGTGATCGATGTCGATGCGGAGCGCGTGATCGCGGTCATCCGGGTGACCGGTCGAAGCGAGAAGTTCGGTACGGAGATCGACGCCGAGTGGGCTTGGCTGATCAAGGCACGTGACGGGAAGGGCATCGAGGTGTGGATCTTCACCGACCGTGGGCAGGCCCTCGAAGCCGCCGGGCTGTCGGAGTAGGACCGAGGTCATCAGCACTCGAAGGTCTGGACCACCCCAGGCCCGACCGATGCCGGTGCCCTCCGTCGCCAAGCCACCACTCGAGTCCTTCCCGCTCTAGTCGCTCCTGGGTCGCGGTGCGCGGGTCCACCGGCCAGGGGCGCGCCCTCAGTCCGCTGGCTCGAGCAGCTCGATCCTGTAGTCGTCGGGGTCCCTGACGAAGCAGAGCCGCGAGCCGCCCTCGTGGATTCGATAAGGGGGCTTCTCCGGCTCGATCCCCATCTCCTTAAGGCGCACAAGGGTGGCGTCAAGGTCGTCCACCGCAAGCGCAACGTGACCGTAGGCGGTGCCCAGCTCGTAGTCGTGGACGCCGTAGTTATGGGTCAGCTCGAGCTCGGGGAGCTCCTCACCCGGCACGCCCATGAAGATGTTGAGTGCCTCGTCGCGGATCGGCATCTCGCGGCGCTTCTCGAGCCCCAGGGCCTCGTAGAAGGTGACCGAGCGCTGGGGGTCGGTGACTCGGTAGCAGGTGTGGATCAGCCGCACGGTTCGGACTCTACGAGAAGCGGCGCTTCGCATGGAATCCGGGTATCCGGTTAGCTGCACCACTTCTCTGGGGATTCACACCTGCGCCAGGCAGGACGGGATCCACGAGTAAAGCTGGCTAATTGAGCTTCCTCGCGATATCGCGTCACATCGGTGGGGCTCATCCGGAGTGATCTGGGCAGAGAGCCCGGCCCGCTCCCCTGCAAGGTGAGCGCCGCGGCTTGCCCTGGGTCCAGTTCGGTGGACGGCCCGCTAGCGGTCCAGGGGCATCTCGAACCAGACGTGGGTGCTTCCCTCGTAGGCGGCCCATTTCGCGGTGAGCCTGTCGACCACGGTGAGTCCGCGCCCCCGGGTCTCCGTCGCCTTCTCGATCTGGGGAATCGCGGCGGCCGGGTTGCCCTGGTCCGCAACCTCGCCGCGGATCGATTCCCCGCTCACCGCCAGGGTGACGGTGATCGGCTTCCCGGGACCATGCTCGACCTCACAAGCTCGGTGACGACCGCATTCAGGTCCCTCAGGGTCGCGCCCGGGATCGTCTTCGAGAAGCGCTGGCGGACGGCCTGACGCGCCCGTGAGCCCGCGCCGCGGTCGGGCGACAGCACGAGCCGAAACTCCTCGGAGCGCGAGGCTCTCTTCTTGGATTCCATTCCTGATGAGGCCGGGATGCCCCTGGGATCTTCCCATGCCATCGGCCGACACCGCCGCTAGGGACCGTGCCCGCGCGGCGAGTGGCCCGCGAGCAGCAGCCTCCGGAGATGCGGGGAGTGCACCCTTCCCTGGATCAGGAACGCGGCGATCAGGAAGCCACCGACGGCGATCGCCGCGTCCATCGTGAAGGCGGTCTGGATCCCGTCGATGAAGCCGCTGCCGCTCTGGGCGCGATCGCTGGCGCCGATGAAGACGGTGGTGGTCAGGCCCAGGCCGACCGAGCCTCCGGCGATCTGGAACATGTAGATGATCGCCCCGGCGAGGCTTCGGCGTGCCTCGTCGACCGCGGTGACACCAACGGTCGTAGCCGTCGGGTAGAAGAGCCCGATCCCGAGCCCCAGAACGGCCATGCCCGGGACGAGCGCGGCGAGCGTCTCCTTGTCGGCCAGCAGGGCGATCAGCGCCGGCCCCAGCGCAATGCAGCCCGAACCGAGAATCAACAGTGGCTTCGCCCCGAAGCGGTTGTAGAGGTTCCCGGCCACGAACGAGACGGTCGCGAAGGTCGCCATCATCGGGAGCATCCCCGCCCCCGCTCCGATCGCCGAGTAGCCGAGCACGTTGATCATCAGCTGCGGCAGGTAGAGCATCGCCGCGAAGAAGACGGCCGACATCATCAGGATCGCCGCGCAGGTGTAGGCGAAGTCCCGGTTGCGCATCACGTCCGGCGGGACCAGCGCGTGGTCGCCCGCGCGCCGCTCGACCACGACGAAGCTCGTGATCAGGATGAAGAACAGCGCCAGCAGCGCGATGATCCGCGGGTCTCCCCAGCCCCAGTCGATCACCTGGTCGAAGGCGAGCAACAGCGAGACCAGGCCCACCGAGACGGTGACGATCCCGGCGTAGTCCATCCGGGTGTCCTCGACCTCGGGATGGTCCTGCTTGATCTCGCGCATCGTCACGAACACCGCGAATGCAGCGACCGGCAGGTTCAGGAAGAAGATCCACCGCCAGCTCAGCAGGTCGGTGAGGGCGCCGCCGATCAGGGGGCCGGCGGCGTTCCCGATCCCGGCCGCGCCGAGGATGAAGCCGCCGGCCAGTCCGGCGCGCGACTCGGGCAGCGCGGCATAGGTCATGCCGAGGATCGCCGGCCACATGAGCGCCCCGCCGATGCCCATCAGCACCCGAGTGGAGATCAGCCACGCCTCGCTCTGCGCCGCCCCGCCGAGAACCGAGAAGAACGCGAAGATCGCCGAGCCGATCAAGAAGGCGCTGCGGCGGCCGAACAGGTCCGCGAGCCGGCCGCCGGTGACGATCAGCACCCCGAAGGTGAGCGCGTAGGCGTTGACGACCCACTGGGCCGTCGTCACATCCGTGTGGAAGTCGTGCTCGATCTGGGGGATCGCGACGTTGATCGCGGAGAAGTCGTTCGCGATCACGAAGACCGCGATCCCCATCGCGATCAGGGCCAGCCAGGTGCCGCGTCCGATCGGCTGCTCGCTGCCCTCCACTCCGCCCAACCCTAGCCGCGACCGCGGCGAAAGTCCCTACCCGCTCGTTGGTACTCGACGGATGGAGGGCGACCTAGGTGGTGACGGCCTCCGGCAGCATGAACGAGTTCGTCGCGGCGTCCGAGCCCTCCTCGGCGATCTCGGGGAAGCGCACGCCGGGCAGCAGCTCGACGTCGAACACCTCCTGAACCAGCTCCTCGAAGCGCAGGAAGCCGACGATCTGACCGCTGATGGGATTGACAGCCCAGACCCCGCAGAGGCGCTCGTCCAGGCGCTCCGTCAGCGGCAGCCCGCCGAAGGTCGCCGTCTCACGGACCTGCGAGAGGCCGACGAAGGCCAGACCGCCCGCGAACAGCAGGCCCCTGGTGAAGCCCGGCAGCTCGGTGACGGTCTCGACCGTGCCCGCATCCAGGTCCGCAACCGAGATCGTCCCCTTGCCCGATTCGAGCACCCACATGCGCCCGTCGTACCAGCGCGGCGAGTGCGGCATCGAAAGGCCGCGGAGCACGGTCTCCCCGGTCTCGATGTCGATCAGCACTCCCCCGCTCGCCTTGTTCTCGCGCCAGCCGCCGGCGACGTCGGTCTCGCCGAGCGCGGTGACGTAGCGCGGCTCGTCGTCGATCACGCAGAGGCCGTTCAGGTGGCAGCGGTCCTCGGAGGTCAGCTCCGAGATGAACGGCGGCTTCCAGCGCGGCACGAAGCTGTGCTGGGCGTCGAGCGTCGCGAGGCAGGAGAAGTTCGTCGCCACCATCCAGAGCTCGCCCTGGGCGAACTCGATCTCGTGGATCCGGATGTCGCCGGTGTAGTGCTTGTTCCGCGGCAGGAAGCAGGCATCGTGCTTGCCCGTCGGCTCCACCTTCGCCGCCACGGCCGGGAAGTCGCGGTAGTCGAGCACCTCGGCCCGGGTTCCGATCGCGATCCGACCCGGCGCCACCGCGAGACCCATGGGCCGGGGAAAGTCGCGGAAGTGGGTGTTGAGCTGGCCGCCGTCGTAGCGGGCGCAGATCAGCTTCCCGGTCTGGTAGGTGGAGACCAGCAGGGAGCTCTGGAGCTGGTTGAGGAACTCGGGGAAGGTCTGCGTGTAGACGCTGCGCAGCGGCGAGTCCGCCGGGGCCGACCACTTGGCCGTGCGCGGCGGTGTCACCGGCCGCGCGAGCAGCTCGCGCGAGCGCTCGGCGAGCTTCTCGGTGCGCGGCAGCAGCTCACGCAGCTCCTCCGGCACCTCCCCGGCGCTGTCGGCATCCGAGACCGCAAGCTGGTCGCGAAGCGACCGGAGGGGCCTGGTGACGTCCTCGGAGGCCTCGATCGCGACGAACTCGCAGACCCGCTCCAGCTCGCGCTGGGGATCGTTGAGCAGGGCCTTGAAGTCGGTGACGCACCAGCGTTCCGGCGGCAGGGCCTCGAGGTCGTCGAGGAGCGTTCCCGTCAGGCGAAGCCACTGCTCGGTGACGATCTCGGGCAGGGGCTTGCCGGACAGCTCCCGCCACCCCGGCACCAGCGGCAGTGACCATCCGGGACCCTCCCACTCCGGCAGCTGGGGGTAGCTGACGCGCCTGCCGTTCTCCCAAGCACGCAGCATCGCCGGGATGGTCTCCGCGGGGTCGCGGTGGATGTAGATGAACTGCGAATCCGGCGCGATGCCCGCGAGGAAAGGAACCCGCAGCGCGTTCCGCGCCTGCCCATCCACCCAGCGCAGGCCGATCGCGTCAATCCCGGGACGGTTGCCCTGGCTGTCGACCAGGCCGCCCTTGAGCCGCCCACGAAGATCCTCGACCGGGCGCGGCTGGATGTCGGCCGCCGTGAGGCGGTTGCTGTCCCACTCCCGGTTCTCGGGCTCGAGTTCGAAGATGCCCTCGAGGATCGGCACCGTGGCACTGAACACACCCGGTGCTCTGGCCAGGGAGCGGAAGAGCGCCGTTCCTCCCGAACGTGGCGGAGCGACGACGAATATGGGCCTCTCGATCACGGCGGCAGTCTTGCAGTTGACACGCACACGGCAGCGGTGATCCAATCAGTCAGGAGCAGCGCAATTCCGGCCGAGCGGCCGGTCGCCGCTCCGACAGATGGGGAGAGGAACCGCCAAGCCACTGCCGTCAGCCCCGCTGCCCTTCGCGGCGATGGTCGCCTGCGTGATCGCCGGGTTCCTGGCGCTCGACCATTTCGCCAGCGCGGACGAGCAGCTTCTCCTCGGCGCGGCGACCTGGCTGATCCTGATCGCATCTTGTGCGTCCCTCGGTCGCGAGGATCGCGCCCGCGCGCTCCTGGTTGTCGTGGTGGCGAGCTGCGCCGAGATCCTCGGCTCGATCGTGCTCGGCGCCTACACCTACCGGCTGGAGAACCTCCCCGCCTTCGTCCCGCCGGGGCACGGGCTGGTCTTCCTGGCGGGCCTCCGCATCAGCCAGTCCACGCCCGTCCGGAGGCATCCCCGCGCCTTCCTCTGGGCGGTGATCGGCCTGGTCGCCGCCTGGGGCGCGGCGGGTCTGCTGCTCCTCGGCCGCACCGACGGCCTCGGGGCCATCACCGGCGCCCTGCTGATCTACGTCCTGCTCCGTGGCCGCGCCGCGACCCTCTACGCGGGTGTCTTCCTGATGGTCGGCTTCCTCGAGATCTACGGGACCTCGATCGGCGCCTGGCACTGGGCCGCGACCGCGCCAGACACGCCGCTGCCGACGGGCAATCCGCCGAGCGGCATCGCGGGCGTCTACGTCCTCTTCGACGTCGCGGCGATCGCACTGGCGCCGCGGCTGCTCGCCGCGCTCGACAGGGTGCGCGGCGCTCCGACTCTCTCGAGCCCGCCCGAGGCGGCCTGAGCAAAGTCAGCCTCAGCGCCTCTTCCGTCCTGGACTTCTGGACGCCGGGGCCGCGGCCGGGTGAACCGCGACCCGGGCGCCGGGATCAGGTTCCAGTGCCGGTAAGCGCCGCCTGCGCATCGCCGCCCGGCGTCGCCGCGACGTGGAGCACGGCCGTGTAGGGCTGAGGATTGGCGTTGCTGGTGGGCCTGAAGTAAGCGCTTACCGTGCAGCTGCCTCCAGGGGGCACCGCCGCCGTGCAGGTGTTCCCGCTGGCGACGAATCCGGGGGGATCGCCCGGGATCGGGTTGTTCGTCTCGACGATCGTTGTCGCCGGGACCCCGCTCGCAGCGCCGCCCGTGTTGGTGACGGTGAAGGTCTGCACCGTGCAATCTAGATCTGGCGGGGCGGAACACGTCCCGTGCTGGATTTCCGGATAGGTGAAGCTGGCCGGGCTGATCGCCAGTGTCGCCGTCGGCGTCGGCGTCGTCGAGTCCGGCACGCACTTCCTCTTCTTCCTGCCGTGCTTCTTGACGACGACCTTGTGGGTCCCCGGTGGGCACACCTTCTTCTTCTTCTTGGCGACCGTGGCGCCCAGATCGCCGGCACCTGCTGAAGCCGAGGTCGTAAGGCCCGCCAGCAGTCCGACGATCAACATCGCGGATACGACGAGCGCAATTCGATTTCTCATGGACGCCTTCCTCCCATCGGCTGGCGCCTCAGGCTCCCCACAGGCCGGCCGACCAGCAATTGACAGACGCTGATCCTATGCGAGTCGAGGCATCGGGCGCAACAATGAAACGAACTCAGCCGCTAGGGCTCGGCTCTCCACTGCGCGCGCCATTCCGGCGCCTCGAAGCCCTCGGCGACGTAGATCGACTCGCGGGCGATCTTCTCGCCACGGAACTCGAGGATGCTGAGACCGAAGTTCGGCGGGCCGCCGTCGTAGGTGACCGTGAGCTCGACAACCCAGAAGTCATCTCGGCCCCTCACGCGCTGAAACTCGAACGACGTGTTCGCCGGGTAGTTGCTTCGCCATTCGCGAAAGTTCTCGACTCCAGTGAACCGCTCGCCCGACTGCGGGAACTCGAGAACGGCGTCCTCCGTGTACATGGCATGGGCGAGCTCGGGATCGCTGGCGGCGTTGTCGAAGTGCTGCTGCAGCATCCCTTCGACCGTCGCCGCGTCCATGGCGAGGCGCTATCCGAAGATGGTCTCGCGCGTGCCCAGGGCTGCGAGCACCCGCTCGGCGACCGCCTCGCCGGTGAAGCCGACCTCCTCGCGGAGCAGCGCCGGCTTGCCGTGCGTGACGTAGCGGTCCGGCAGGCCGACGCGCAGGACGCGCGCGCGCTCCGAGCCATCGGCGAAGGCGTCCTCGACATGTTCGAGCACGCCGGAGCCAAAGCCGCCCGGAAGGACGTTCTCCTCGATCGTGACGAGCAGGTCGTGGTCGGCTGCCAGCTTCTCGATCAGGTCTCCGTCGAGCGGCTTGGCGAAGCGGGCGTCGGCGACGGTCGGCTCGAGGCCCTTGCCGCGGAGGATCTCCGCGGCCCGCAGGCCGACCTGGACGCCATAGCCGTAGCCGAGCAGCGCAACTCGCTCGCCCGGCAGGAGCAGCTCGCCCCTGCCGATCTCGATCTCCTTCGGAGCGTCCGGCATGGGCGCGCCCTCGGCCGCCCCGCGCGGGTAGCGGAAGGCGATCGGCCCGTCGTCGTAGGCCAGAGCCGTGTGGAGCATGTGGATGAGCATCGCCTCGTCGCGGGGCGCCATCACGACCACGTTCGGCAGCTCGCGGAAGTAGGAGACGTCGAAGGCGCCGTGGTGAGTCGGGCCGTCGTCGCCGACCAGGCCCGCCCGGTCCATCGCGAAGACCACGTTCAGCTTCTGCAGGCAAACGTCATGAACCAACTGGTCAAACGCTCGTTGTAGGAAGGTCGAATAGATCGCGCAGACCGGCTTGGCGCCCTGGATGGCGAGGCCGGAGGCGAAGAGAACGGCGTCCTGCTCGGCGATGCCGACGTCGTAGTACTGATCCGGCAGCTCGTCGCAGAGCTTGTTGAGGCCGGTGCCGCCGGCCATCGCCGCGGTGATCCCGATGACCCGTGGATCCTGCTTGGCCTCCTCCACCAGGGCGTCGGCGAAGACCGCCGTGTACTGCGGCGGCGCCTTGGGCGGGGGCTTCTCGAGCTTCTCGATCTTCTCGGGCGAGTCACTCTCGCTCACGGGTATGACGGGCTTCTTTGGTGCCTCCTTGCCGTTGACGATCGAACCCGGCTTGGCGGCGTGCCACTTCTCCATCCCCTCGAGGCCGCCCTCCTCGGCGGGCTCGAAGCCCTTGCCCTTGACGGTGTGGATGTGGACGACGACGGGGCGGTCGGCCTCCAGGGCCTTCGTCAAGGCTTGACGAAGGGCGGCGACGTCGTGCCCGTCGATCACACCCATGTAGGCGAGATCGAGCTCCTCGAAGAAGAGGCCGGGCGCCCAGTAGGCCTTGATGGCCGCCTTCACCTCGGGTCCGAGGCGCTCGATGCGACGGCCGAGGCCAAGTGGCAGCTGGGTGAGGCGGTCCTCGGTGGTGGAGCGCGCCTGGTAGAGCCGCGGGTTGAGGCGCACGCGCTGGAAGTAGCGGGAGAGGGCGCCGACGTTCGGTGAGATCGACATCCCGTTGTCGTTGAGGACGATCACCATCGGCGTCTGCAGCCCGCCGGCGTGATGGAGCGCCTCGTAGGCGACCCCGCCGGTCAGCGCGCCGTCGCCGATCACCGCGACGACCTTGCCGTCCTCCCCGATCCCCTTGAGCATCGCCTCCTTGAGGCCCACGCCGTACCCGATAGAGGTCGACGCATGGCCCGCGCCCATGATGTCGTGCTCGGACTCGAAGATCGAGCAGAAGGGCGCCAGGCCCTTGTACTGGCGGATCGTGTCGAGCGCGTCCTTGCGGCCGGTGAGCACCTTGTGCGGGTAGGCCTGGTGGCCGACGTCCCAGAGGATCTTGTCCGTCGGCGAGTCGAGCAGGCTGTGCAGCGCGACGGCCAGCTCGCAGGTGCCGAGGTTGGCTCCGAAGTGGCCGCCGATCTCGCCGATCGTGTCGATGATCAGCTCGCGGACCTCCTGGGCCACCCGCTGGAGCTGCTCGTCGGAGAGCTCGGTCAGGTCGGCCGGAGAGTCGATCGAGTCGAGCAGCCGGTGATTGTGCTTCGCGTCGTTTGAGTCCGTGGCCATCAGGTGTGACGGGTGTGGATGAAGTCGGTGATTCGAGCCAGATCGTCGGTCTTCGCGGCCGTCTCAGCCAGTGCCTTCCATGCTTTGCGGTGCGACTGAGAGGCTAGCTCGCGGGCCCTGTCGAGGCCATACGCGCTCACATAGGTGAGCTTGCCGTGTCTCTCGTCGCTACCGCTTGGCTTGCCGAGCTCTTCATCCGATCCGGTCACGTCGAGAATGTCGTCGACGATCTGGAACAGGACACCGAGCTCATCGGCGAAACGGCGGTACGGCATTGTCTCACCTTCCGGGATCTCACCCAATGCCAATACGACGCCCACGCTCGAGGCGATCAGCCGCCCGGTCTTGAGGAAATGCATCTCCCGCAGGAGCTCGGGGTCGACCTCTCCCCCGGCCCCCGGTCCGCCCTCCTCGAACTCGGTGACGTCGACGTACTGACCGCCGACCATGCCTCCGACCCCGGTGGCGGAGACCAGCTCACGGAGCGCCGCGAGGACGGCGGCGGGCTTGCCCTCCTGGCGCTGGCTGAAGATCCGCATCGCCTCCGCGAAGAGGCCGTCGCCCGCCAGGATCGCGACGTTCTCCCCGTACTTGACGTGCGAGGTGGGCATGCCGCGCCGCAGCTCGTCGTCGTCCATCGCCGGCAGGTCGTCATGGATCAGCGAGTAGGTGTGGATCAGCTCGATCGCCGCGGCCGCGGGCAGAACCCGCTCGGGCTCGAGCCCGATGGAGCGCGCCGTGGCCAGCGCGAGCACCGGACGAATCCGCTTGCCCCCGGCGAGCAGCGAGTAGCGCATCGCCTCGGCCAGTCCCGCGGTGGCCGGCGTCTCCGAGAAGCTGAGGCGGGTCAGGTAGCGGTCGACCATCTCCCGAAGGTCGTCGGGGTACTCGCTCATCCGGCGGCTCAGTCCCCTGGTGGGCCGGAGGCGCCGCGCAGGGCGCCCTCGACCGCGCGACCCGCCTGGGAGGCGAGCTCGGACGCCTCACGAACCAGCTCGGCGGCGTGTTCGTCGTCGACGTCGCCCTCGAGCTGCGTCGCGAGCTGCTCAAGCCTCGCGGTGATGCGCTCGAGCTCGGCGGCGCCGCCGCCGGTCGATTCGGCTCCAACACCCATTGGGGCGCGATGCTAGCTGTCGTCGGGGTTCGTTCGGGGCCCTTGCAACCCAATATCGGTGTGGACCACGGACTCGGGACCCGCCTGGACCACCGATGGAGTTCATGATGACCACCAAGAGGCACAAGCACAGGGCAATGGGACTGGGAACGATCGCGATGCTCGCCGTGGCCGGCGGGCTCGCCCTCGGGGTCCCGGCGGCATCCGCGCAGGATCAGCTGTCGAACCCGTCAGCCGCCCAGTACAAGCCGCAGTCGCAGATCCAGGGCACAACCACGATCGGCGCCGCGTCGAGCAATGCGAGCCAGGACCACTCGGGCGGCGGTTTGCTGGCGTTCACCGGAATGGACCTCGTCGTTCTCGCGGGCGTCGCGATCCTGCTGGTGGGTACGGGCATCGCTCTGCGACGGCTCTCGGCTCCTCGCAGGCATCACACCTGACCGCTGCGTCAAGGCCCAATCAGCCCCGGTATGTCGGCTATCGAGTCGACCGTTACCGTCGGCTTGATCCCTGACACATCCACGAGGTCCTCCCTGTATTTGCCGGTCCTGACCAGGATCCCCGCCAGCCCGGCCTCCATCGCCCCTCCGACGTCAGCCTCGACGTCGTCGCCGACCATCGCCGCCCGTTTGGCGGAGACGCCGAGCTCGCCCAGGGCCAGCTCGAAGAACGCGGCCGACGGCTTGCCCATGACCTCCGCCTCCCGCCCCGTCGCGTACTCGAGTGCGGCGACGAATGGACCCGCATCGAGCGAGAGGCCCTCGGAGGTCTCCCAGTATCGGTTCCTCTGCAGCGCGATCAGGGCCGCGCCGTCCATCAGCCTGCGGAAGGCGCGGTTGAGGATCTCGTAGTCCCAGCGATCGCCAAGATCGCCGACGATCACCGCGTCAGCGGCGTCGCCACGCTCCTCGAGCCCCTCCAGGTCCTCGCGCAGCTCGTCCAACACGACGAGCGAGACCGACTCGTAGCCGGCTTCAGCGCAGCGGCGCGCAGCCAGCGAGGCGGGCGTGATCAGCTCCCTCGGATCGGCCTCGATCCCGAGTCGCTCCAGGCGCTCGAGGATCGAGCGGCGCGGCCGCATGGTCGTGTTGGTGACGAGACGGATCGGGATGCCGGCGGCGCGCAGGCGATCGAGCGCCTCGGCCGCGCCGGGCACCGCCTCGTCCTGCACGTAGATCACCCCGCTGAGGTCGAGGAGGAGCCCCTCCACACCCTCGAGCGAGGCGGCCATCAGTCGACGGCGCCTCGCTCCGCCAGGGCCGCACCCAGGATTCCGTTGACGAACCCCGGCGCATCGGCGCCGCAGTACTCCTTGGCGAGCTCAACCGCCTCGTCGATCGCGACCTCGACCGGCACATCGTCCTCGTGGAGGGCCTCGTACAGCGCCGTCCGCATGATGCTGCGCTCGAGCGGCGCGATCCGCTCCAGAGCCCAGCCCTTCGAGTGCTTGGCGATCAGCCCATCGAGCTCGGGCCGGTTCGCCTCCACCGCCTCCGCGAGCTCGACCGAGAACGGCTTCGCTCCCTCCAAGAGCTCGTTCAGCGGCCGTCCGGTGACCTCGTGCTGATAGAGCGCGAAGACGGCGTCGCGGCGCTGATCCGACCTTTTCACGAACCCGAGACTACGCCCGGCTGACGTACTCGCCGCTGCGGGTGTCGACGCGGACGCGTTCCCCCTCCTCGATGAAGAGCGGGACCTGGACGATCACGCCGGTCTCCAGCGTGGCCGGCTTGGTGCCACCGCCCGAGGCGGTGTCGCCCTTCAGGCCCGGGTCGGTCTGGGTGATCGCGAGGTCAACGGCACTCGGCGGCTGTGCGCCGGCGGGGCGCTCGTCGACGAAGAGCAGGTCGACGTCGGAGTTCGGCGGCACCCACTTCAGGGCGTCGCCGACGACCGACTTCGGGATCTCGACCTGGTCGTAGCTCTGGTTGTCCATGAAGACGGCCGCGTCGCCGGAGTCGTAGAGGAACTGCATCTTGCGGGTCTCGGTGCGCACCGGCCGGAACTTCTCGCCGGCCTTGAAGGTCTTGTCGATCACGGCGCCGTCGTCGACCCGCTTCAGCTTGGAGCGCACGAAGGCGCCGCCCTTGCCGGGCTTGACGTGCTGGAACTCGACGATCCGGAAGATCCTGCCGTCGACCTCGATGTGGGTCCCGTTCTTGAATTGATTGGTACTTATCAAGGCCGCGAAGGCTAGCTGCCGCGATGAGGCGACATGCGTTAGTGCCGCGCACCGCTGAGCTCAGCTCAGGAACTCGATCGCCCCGGCGGCACCGGGTTCGCAGTGGGCTTGCGCTGTAGTTCCCACGCGACGAACGACTGAGAGTCGGCTACGGACTCGACCGGTTAGCCGATCTGCTCCGCCAGCTCAATGATGATCCCCTCCGGGCCGCGGACGTAGCAGAGCCGGTAGCTGTCCTCGTAGCGCTCCAACTCGCCGACGAGCTCAGCGCCGCGGGCTCGCAGACCGGCGACGACGGCGTCGATGTCCTCGACGGCGAATGCGACATGGCGGATACCCGGTGTGTTCGCCTGCGCGTGCCGGTTGTCGCCCTGGTCCGACGGCGTGTGGAACTTCGTCAGCTCGAGTCGTCCGTAGCCGTCCGGAGTTTGCACGATCGCAATCTCCGCGCGGACGCCCTCGAGCCCCACGACGCGGTCCACCCAGCGGCCCTCAACCCGTCCCTCGCCCTGCAGCTCGAGTCCGAGCTGGACGAAGAACTCAGTCGCGGTCGCGAGGTCGTCAACCACGATGCCGACGTGCTCCATCCGTTGGATCGTCAAGTGCTCGACGGTACAGAACTTAGATTCGAGCCACGGTGCCAGTCGGGGCGAAAGGTTCAATTTCGCCGCGCAAGCGGGATTACCGGTCAGGCTGCTACCACCTCACTACCGATCCGGGGTGCCTGATCTCGGAAGCTTCGAAGTAGCCGGTCTCGGGCAGCGCGCTTGGAGGGATCACCGATCATGGCTCCGCCTAATGTCGAGACAGCGGGCGAGCGGTATCTGGGGAACGACGTCGAGGTCATCCGCAGGGTCATCAACTGAGTGACCGAGGAGGCCCGGCACGCGCCGGGCCTCCCCGTCACATCAGCGTTTCCTAGTGCACGCGGACCGTCGCGACCACGCCGGCGTGGTCGGAGGGCCAGAAGGGCGGCGACCCCTGGAACGGCGTAAAGCCGATCAGGCTGGCGTCTTGCGCCCTCGAGGCCGCGTGCGTCAGCACCAGGTCGATCCGCGAGGCCAGTGCCGACGTCGGGTTCGTGAGCGGCGAGTTCTGGCAGCACGAGAAGCCCGGATCGCCGGGGTTCGTGTTCCACGCGTCGTTGAAATACGACTTGGTGAGGTTCCCGTACGTGGACGTGGTGCTGCCGTCGGCGGCCGAGTTGAAGTCGCCAGTCGCGATCACCGCGCCGCCGGCCTTAGCCGGCCCTTTGAGGAACTCCTGCCCTTGCGCCTCCTGGACGGCCGCGAAGGCCGCGGGGGCCTCGGTCTCGAGGTGGGTGTTGACGAAGTGGAACTTCTTGCCCTTCAGCTTCCCATCGATCGATGCCCAGCCCCGATCGAACGACAGTGGGCCGACCGGCGTTGCGACGACCGCTTGCGTCGCGTAATGCCCGCTCTGCGGGTTGGAGACCGCGAGGTTGGGGTTGGCGTCGTTGTTGACGAGGATCACGTCACGGTCCTGGAGCCTGACAAAGCAGTTGAATGCTGCCGGGTTGCTGCTACAGGGGGGCAACACGAGCGGCACCGGGCCGATGTCCGCGTTGTTCGATACCGACGCGACCGAGTAGGACAGCCCGCGAGCCGACAGGGCCGCCTGGAGGATCGCCAGGAAGTCCTGGCTCGGAGGCGCCAAGGACCCGATCGACGTCCATTTGGTCACCTCCTGAAGGCCGATCACGTCCGGCCGCTCGGCGTCGATCTCGTCGGCGATCGCCTGCGCGCGCGCAGGGAAGTTGGTGAACTGGACGGTTCCGTAGATCGTCGCGACCCCGATGAGGAAATCGGTCTGATTCGTCGCAGTGAGTGCGGGGGCGAGGTCGGAGCCCAGGTACAGATTCTGGGTCATCACGTCCAGCTCGCGCTGCTTGTCCTTGGCCTGCGCGATGCCGGGCAGTGCCAGCACGAGCGCCGCCACGATCAGGGCGACTAGTGCCAATGGCGCTCCGACGGCGCCCCGAAGTTTGAACAGCATGCTCACTCCTCCTTTGATAGTTGCGGCGCCAGCCTCGGCGTCCTCGCCAGTGTCACCCAATGCGGTGATCCATTGCCGAGGACAGCCGAGTCTGTCATGAATGGGCCCTCGCCTGCATTCGGCTGGGGGTCTCGTGCCTGGAGAACGATGCTCAACCGAGACCACGCGCAGTCGCAATCATGGCATCCGCATGGTTCCGCGTTTCCCCTGCAAACGACGCTCTAAATTAGCCCCACACCCACCGTATCAATCGCCGTCCGCATGGTTCGCCCCGTCGCCCTCGACCTGGGCAATCAGGAGGGCGAGGTCCCGCTCGGCGCCGGCCAAGAAGTCGGTGTCCTCCAGCAGCTCGGCTTCGTCGTTCAGTCGGCGCTCTAGCTCGACCAGGCGGATTCCCACCGCGCCGACGAGCGTCGCTGCCTGCCTCAGCGATTCAGCATGTGTCTCCATATCTGTTTCCTTTCCAGTCGGCTTCGCGGGCCGCTGTTCACTGTCAGCCATGCTCGGTCACTTGGCCTCGGAGGGTGGTAGCAACGCTCCGGCTACCACCGGGCCTGCTACCAGCCTGCTACCAGTTCGGTTCGGGAGGGAAGCTTCTAGCCGTCCACTTGGACGCTCAGGGTAAATCCGCAAACGGCTCTCGAATGGCGCTCTGTCGCGGAATGACGCGACCTGGCGTAGAGCCTTGGTGAGTCGGGGCGACTGGATTTGAACCAGCGACCTATCGGCCCCCAGTCGAGCGCCTCAGAAGCGCTTGCTGGCCTTGATCTTCCGGAAATGGGCGCGGACGCCGCGGCCGTAGCCACTCGGCAGTCCGCGGAGATAGGCGCGACCCGCCTTGCCCTTCCGGCCGGAGTCGAGCAGGGCGTTGGAACAGCCGCCGTAGTCCTGGACGGCGTTCCAGGTCCACGCCAGATACGAGATGCCGATCCCGTCAGCGAACTTCATCACCTTGTTGCTGAAGCGGGAGGTGCAGTTCGTGTCGCCGAAGCCGCCGATCAGCACCGGGTGGACGCTCGCGAGCCGCGCCAGATCCGGTTTGGAGGAGGCGAAGTTCCCGCTGTAGTCGAAGCTGTTGAACCCGACCACGAGCTGGCCGAGGGGATCCGTCGGCATGAACTGCTCCCACTGGTCGAGCTTGCCGGCGAAGTCGATGCCGGAGATGTCGATGGGCTGGGTCGCCCCGGTCGAGCGGATCGCATCGACGATCGCCTGGTGCCCCGTCGCCGTGTACGCGCCGAACCGGATCTTGCCCTGCGGCGCGTCGTTCGCGGCGCAGCCGTTCAGGGCGCAGGGCCAGTCGATGGCGTGCGGCTCGTCGAAGGCGTGGAAGATGACCTGGTGGTTGTCCTTGAAGCTGGTTGCGACCGAGCGCCAGAAATCGAGTGCGTGCTCGGCATCGGCCATCGGGATCTCGTCGGTGGCCCTCGTATTCATGCCGTAGGCGCCGGTGCCCGGCGCCGCGCCCGAGAGGCGCAGGACGACGATGATCCCGCGCGCGTTGAGGCGGCTCACGTAGTCGAGGATCGCCGCCTGATAGGCGGCGCCGCTGAAGCGGGGACTGATCGGCGCGTACCCGCCGAGCCAACACGCTTCGTTGAGGGGAAGCGCGACGGCGTTGATGCGCCACCCCAGCATCGCCTTGATCGTGCGGTTGTTGACGGGCCCCTGGAAGACGCCGTAACCGAAGCCGCCCCCGCCGACCGGCCCTGCGCACGCGTACTCGGAGCCCGACCGGTTCACCCCGATCAGGCGAATCGGTTTGCCGCCGTCGACCAGCTGGTTGCCTGCGACGGAGACGCTGCCGGCGGCAGAGGCGCCGCTGGGAGAGAGCAGGCAGCCGGCAGCGAGCGCCGCCACGAACCACCCCTTGCCGCGGCGTCCCATGCGAAAGACCCTAACCGGGAAGGCTAGCTGCCGCAATCAGCAGGGTCAGGTGGGCGGACCGGGCAGCTGGGCGAGCTGCACGATGGAGACGATCAGCAGGACTGCGCCAAGCGCAACGAGCGCGTATCGCCCGCCTCGCAGGGGAAACCGGGTGCTGATGCCGACGAGAAATAGGACGCTCGCCAGGAAGACGGTCGTGCGGACGTACTTGTCAGATCTCTCGCCCGCCTCCGATCCTGCCGCGAAGGCCTCGTCGGCCTGCCTGTCCAGCGCCTTAGCCTGGCCAATCCCGGGCTGGCGGTACTGCGGCATGTAGGTCGGACCCGGCGGCGCATTCGGGTTGCTCTCGGGATTGGTGGCACGCCACGCCTCGAACGCCACTCGGAACTCCGGACGGAAGCGGCGCTCGGCCAGGGCCATCGCCTGCGGATTCCGGGCGGTGTAGGCGGCGAACCACGCCTCGAAGGTCGAGGAGTCGAAGTTTCTGAGCGCGCTCGCCTTGAGATTCGCCCGGCCCGCCTCCGTCCTCTTCGCCGACGCCCTACTGAGGTCGACCCGCGACTCGGTGCTCCACTTGGCGGCCGCGTAGCCGGACCAAGCCGCCATCAGGGCGACGATCGAGAGAAGCACGGCCTCCGTGATCGAGACGATGCGGTCGTGCCTTTCGTGGGGGACATGAGCATGCTGCGCGTGCTCCGAGATCTCCTTGCCGACCTCCTGAGCCGACAGGCCCTCGGGCACGTCAACCCCTCAGTTCGATCGCGCACGCCGTGGGCATCGGGCGGAGTATCCCTCGCCGAGGGGAACTGCGACCTGCGCTGCGGCGGTGTGGTTTAGTGGTCCGCGGCGTGCTAGTCCGAGTGCGTGTGCTCGTGCCCTCCGCCCGGCCCCTTGCCGTGGGCGTGCGGGTGCGAATGCACGTGGTCGCCGTGACTGTGCTCGTGCGAGTGCTGATGTGCGCTCTTGGCGGCGTCCCGCTTGCTTCCGCCCTGAACCTGCTGCGAGCAGCTCTCGCAAAGCCCCAGGATCGGGAAGTGGGTGAAGCGCGCCTCGTAGCCGAAGCGGCGGCGGATGGACCGCCGGATGGACTCCAGCTTGTCCGGCTCGACGCTCGTCACCCGGCCACAACGCTCGCAGGCGAGGTACTCGCGCTCCTCCGCGCGCACCAGCGCATACAGGCCCTGGGCCATGACCGATATGGACGTGGCGCACCAGGCCGAGCTCCTCGAGCTGGGCGAGGTTCCGGTGAACCGACGCTGTGTCCATCGGCGTGCGGGCGCCGCCCATCCCTCGCGCCAGGTACTCGGCGGAGACCGGGCCATCGGCGTCGAAGAGCGCCTCGAGCACGAGTCGCCTTGCCGCGGTGACACGATGGCCGCTCTCACGAAGGGCCAACATGGCCTGGTCCAGATCCTCTACCGGAACCGGCGCGTTGAATGGCGATGAGCTCACGGGCCCTCTCCGATCTGAGTAGCCGAGGGCACCCGTCGCGACCACTTCTCCTCGATGTGCCCGAAGCGCCAGACACCGAGCGCGACCGCCCAGGTGAGCGCGAAGAGGGCGACGATCGCGTAGCCGACCATGTTCATGTCGATCGTGGAGACGAAGTCCCACGGCTGTCCCGAGAGACTGAGCCGGCCCGCGGCGACCGTGACCAACTCGATCGTGCCGATCAGCAGCGCGACCGCGACCGAGAGCCCGGTCACCGTGATGCTGTAGTAGATCTTCCGAACTGGCTGAGAGAACGCCCAGCCGTAGGCGAAGTTCATGAAGGCTCCGTCGATCGTGTCGAACAGCGTCATGCCGGCGGCGAACAGGACTGGCAGGCAGACGATCGCGTAGATGGGAAGTCCGCTCGCGGCGGCCCCTCCGGCGATCACCAGGAGGGCCACCTCGGAGGCGGTGTCGAACCCGAGCCCGAACAGACAACCCAGCGGGTACATCTGCCAGGGCTTCGTCACGGATCTGGTCGCGCGCCCGTAGACGCGATTCATCAGCCCCCGCGAATCCAGTTGCTCCTCGAGGCCGTGCTCGTCGAACTCGCCTTCCCGCATGCGCCGGAAGATCTGCAGGATGTTGAGCAGGATCGCGAGGTTGAGGAGGCCGATCACGAGGAGGAAGGAGCCCGACACCATGGGCCCGATCAGTCCGGTCACCTGGTGGAGGCTCGATCCGTCATCGGTCACCTGCCCACTCAGTCCCCGGATTCCGAGCGTGAGCAGCATGGCCAGCGCGAAGACGACGCTGGAGTGGCCCAGCGAAAAGAAGAAGCCGACGCTCAGCGGACGCTTGCCGTCGCTCATCAGCTTCCTGGTGGTGTTGTCGATGGCTCCGATGTGGTCGGCATCGAAGGCGTGTCGGAGCCCGAGGGTGTACGCGGTGACTCCGACTCCCAGCCCGAAGACGCCGCTGGAGCCAAGGCTGTAGTCGTGCGGTACGACCAGCGCGATCAGGATGAAGAAACCCCCGACGGTGAGGCCGACGATGACCGCAGCCATCGCGATCACGGTGCGCCACTCACCGGGCGATAACGCGCCTCTGAGTCGACCCAAGGACTCCTCCTCGCTCGGGACCAACCCTATTACAGGTAGATCGCAATTGCGAGTGATCGCAATTGGATTCAGCCCGCGGTCTTGACAACGGAGCTACCGTGAAGCGATGCCCGCTCGGTTGATCTTCAGGTGCGAGATCTGCGGAGCGCGGGCCGAGGGCGAGACGCAGGCGGCGCTGGAATCGCAGCTCCAGGAGCTGCTCTTCGGCACCTATCTCGACGCGCAGCCCGGCAATTGGCTCGTCTGGCACGGCGGCGGGCTCTACGGGAGCAACCGCTATGCGTGCTCAGAGCATCGAGGCGAGCTCAAGGCGCTTCTGCGGGAGCACTACGGGACGGTCGGCCCCCACCCATGGGCGATGGGTCCCCATCCGGTCAAGGTCCTGCGGCGCGGCCGGCTCCGCGTGCGAGAGCGGCTCGGGCCGGGCTGGCGCCAGGGCTGGGGACCCACCACCTGAGATGCCCTGCCGCGTCCTCTTTCGATGCGAGTTCTGCGGCGCCAGGCCGGACCCGGCCACGCAACGAGGCCTCGAGGGCCAGCTTCAGGAGCTGCTCTTCGGCGAGTACCTCGACATCGAGCCGGGGAATTGGCTGATCTGGAGCGGCAACGGGATCTACGGCCGTGCTCGCTACGCGTGCGGCGAGCATCGCGGCGAGCTCAAGGCGGACCTGCGGGAGGCATACGGGACTCTCGGATGGCACCCGTGGGCGATGGGCCCGCACCCGGTCCAGTACCGCCGCGGGCGTGTGGCGGCGAGGCAGCGGCTCGGCCCGGGCCGACCCTCGCGGTGGAGCCCTACCGCCTAGCGGCTCCCGCAGCGGCGATCGCCAGTTGCCCGAGCGCGATGCCACCGTCGTTGGGCGGGAGCAGGCGCGGGACGAGTACTCGCAAGCCCCCCTGCTCGAGAATGGCGGTCGTCCGCTCCAGAAGCAGGCGGTTCTGAAAGACGCCGCCGGAGAGCACCACGAGTCCCACTCCTGCCGTCGAGGCAGCCTCCACGCAGGCCGCCGCGGTCCCGGCGGCGATCCCGTTGTGGAAGCGAGCCGCGACAGTCGGGATCGGAACCCCGGCGCCGAGGTCGGCCAATACGGCCCGAATCGTCTCCCTCGCGTCGAGTACCGCGGCGCCCGGCAGCGGATAGGCGCCCCGCTCCCCCCGATCGGCCGCGGCCTCGAGCTCGACCGCAGCCTGCCCCTCGTAGTTGACCTCCGTCCTGATGCCGCAAATCGCCGCGACGGCGTCGAAGAGCCGCCCGGCGCTCGAGGTCTGCGGCGATGCGAGTCCGCTCTCGGCGAGGCGGCTCACCGTCTCCCATTCCCCGGAGTCCAGCTCCCCGGCGATCCGTGGCGGGATCGGCGGGTCTGAGCCCAGGGTCTCGAGCAGCCACGCGCACGCCATGCGCCACGGCTGGCGGATCGCTCGCTCTCCACCCGGCATCGGGACCGTGCGGAGATGCCCCAGCCTCTCGAAGCCGACGGCGTCCCCGGCGAGGATCTCGCCGCCCCAGATCGCCCCGTCGGTGCCCAGGCCGGTCCCATCGAAGATCGCTCCGACAGCGGGGCCCTCCTCGCGGTGCTCCGCCAGACATGACGCGAGATGCGCGTGATGGTGCTGGACGCCGATCGTCTCAACTCCCTCGCGCTCCAGCGCGTACTTCGTCGAGAGGTACTCCGGATGCAGGTCGTGGGCCACCAGCTCCGGCACCACTGCGAACAGCCGCTCGAAGTGCTCGATCCCCTCCTGGTAGGAGCGCAGGGTCTCGTAGTTCTTCAGATCTCCGATGTGATGGCCGACCCAGGCCCGATCCCCCTTTGCGACGGCGAAGGTGCACTTGAGCTCGGCCCCGCACGCCAGCATCGGATGCGGGACTCGCAGCGGCAGGCCGGCGGGGACATATCCGCGAGAGCGGCGCAGGAAGAGGACACCGTCGCCGGCGACCCTGACGACCGAGTCATCGGTGCGTGTGTGGATCGGGCGGTCGTGCAGGAGGAAGAGATCCGCGATCGACCCAAGCCGCTCGAGCGCATCCTCGTCCCGGTAGGCGATCGGCTCATCGGAGACGTTGGCGCTGGTCATCACGAGTGGCGCCCCGCAGTCCCCCAGGATGAGGTGGTGGAGCGGCGAGTACGGCAGCATGACTCCGAGCTCGTGCGTCGACGGCGCGACCGACTCGGCCACACGCGCACCCTCCACCCGCGGAGCGATGACGATCGGCCGCTCCCGGCTCGTCAGCAGCGCGCCCGAGTGATCGTCGAGCTCCACCAGATCCAGGGCGGCCTCCAGCGAGGGAGCCATCAGCGCGAACGGCTTGTCCTCCCGGTGCTTTCGCCCGCGCAGTTCCGCCACGGCACCCTCGTCGTCGGCGCGGCAGGCGAGATGAAACCCGCCGACACCCTTGACCGCGACGATCCGCCCCTCAGCCAGGGCGGTCACGGTGGCCTCCAATGCCGGCTCGTTGCCCTCGGCCACGGTCCGGCCCGAGGGATCGGCGAGTCGCAGCGAGGGACCGCAGTCGGGGCAGGCGTTGGGCTGTGCGTGGAACCGCCGGTCGAGCGGGTCCTCGTACTCGGCGCGGCAGCGTGGGCACATCTCGAAGGACGCCATCGTCGTCAGCGGCCGGTCGTAGGGAACGCCCCGGACGATCGTGAACCTCGGGCCGCAGTTGGTGCAGTTGGTGAACGGATAGCGATGCCGCCTGTCGGCCGGGTCCCGAATCTCCTCCAGGCAGTCCTCACAGGTGGCGATGTCGGGAGACACCGCGGCTCGAGGCTCGCCTCCAGCGTCGCTCTCGACGATCCCGAAGCCCTCCTCTCCCAACGGCTCCGCCTCCTCCTCGGTGACGCGCTCCACCACGGCGAGCGGCGGCGGGTCGGAGGAGAGCCTCGCCAGGAACGCCTCGACCGCGGGCCGGTCTCCCTCGACCTCGACCAGGACACCGCGCGCGTCGTTCAGGACCCAGCCGGCCAGCCCGAGCTCCGTCGCGACGCGGAAGACGAAGGGCCTGAAGCCGACACCCTGCACCGTGCCCTCGACCCGGACCCGCGTACGGCGACGGGCGCCGATGGTCACGGCAGCTCGATCAGCTCACGGATCGCGTGGTAGGCGCTCGCCTGCGCCTCCTGGATCCTCGGGATGTGCTGAGAGGGGGTGACGATCACGTGGTCCGCCAGCCCCTCCGAGGCGACCCGGCCGCCGTCGTACCCGACGAGCGCCACCGTCGCGAGCTCGCGGCGCCGTGCCTCGCCGAGCGCCTCGATCAGGTTGACGGAGTTGCCGCTCGTCGAGATCGCGATCGCGACGTCCCCCGGGCGGCCGTAGGCGATCACCTGTCGCAGGAAGATGGCCTCCACCCCGATGTCGTTGGCGATCGCCGTCAGGATCGAGGGGTCCTCGGTCAGGTCCAGCGCTGCCCGGGCCGGCCAGCCCTGGGGCGCACTCCGCAGGTCCGCGACGAGGTCCATTGCGTCAGTGGCGGACCCTCCGTTGCCGAAGACGAGCGCCTTCCCGCCCGCATCGAAGATCTCCCGGAGCGTCCTCGCTGCCGCGAGGATCTCCTCCCTCCCCTCGGTCAGCGTCCGCTCGCGGAGCGCCCCAACCTCCTCAGACTTCATCAGCACGTTCGAGCGCACGTCCTCGAGCACGCCATCCAGGTCGGTCTCGCCCTCGGAGAGGAACGGATAGAGGAAGCTCGACCCGCCGGTGTCGTGCACCGGGCCCGCCTCCCGGCCCTCGAGCAGGCCACGATGCTCGAAGAAGACGTGAACCAGCTCCCAGAGCACGTGGTACAGGGTCTCGGCGAGCTCCTGCCGCACGAACGGGTCTTCGCTCGGCGGCTCGAACTCCCATTCGGCCCCGCAGCGCGAGAACGCGATCGTCTGGCAGCCGCGCGCCCTCGCGGCCTCCAGCGCCTCGAGCGTCTCGGCGGATCCCGGCTCGTCGGTGCCGAACGCGATCACGATGTCGTCGGCCTCGGCGATCAGGTCGAACTGAACCGTGAGCGGGCCGCCCTCCCGGGCGAGGCCGATGGCCGGCAGCGCGCGCTTGCCGACGATCACCGGGTGCACGAACTCCACGGCGACGTGGCGGACGTCCGATCGGGCGGCGGGCGACAGTCCCAGGGCGATCAGCCTGCCCCCGCGGGCGAACCGCTCCGCCATGCGGTGGCAGCAGAGGGCGACCCGCTCCGCCTCGGCCTCGAAGAAGCTCCGATTCGCCTCGGTCCGCTCCGCGAGCAGGGAGTCGAGTCGTCCCGCCGCGGCGACGGTCAAACCGTGGCGGCCTCCCTCGCCGCGATGCCGGAGAGCCATTCACCGAACGCCTCGGTCCCCTCCCCCGTCCGCGCGCTGACCTCGATCACCTGAGCCGTCGGGTTGACCGAATCGAGGTTGTGCCGCAGCTTCTCCAGGTCGTACTCCAGGTGCGGAAGCAGATCGATCTTGTTGACGACCACGAGCTCACAGGCTCGGAACATGAGCGGGTACTTGAGGGGCTTGTCCTCGCCCTCGGTCACGGAGCAGATCATCGCCCGCGCATCCTCACCGACCCTGAACTCCGCCGGGCAGACGAGGTTCCCGACGTTCTCGATCACCAGCAGGTCGAGCTGATCGAGGTCGAGGTCGCCGAGCGCCGAGCGGACCATGTTGGCGTCGAGATGACACTCGCCCCCGAATCCGGCCTCGGTATTGAGCTGGACGACCGGGAGATGCAGGTGGGCGATCCGGTCGGCGTCCATCGACCCCTGAACGTCTCCCTCGAGGACCCCGACGCGGGCGTCGAGCCCGGGCAGAGTTTCCTCGAGCAGCGTGGTCTTGCCGGCGCCCGGAGCGGACATCAGGTTGACCACCCGCACGCCGGCGTGGTCGAAGTCATGCCGGTTCGCCGCGGCGATCGTCGTATTGGCGTCGAGCGCGTCCTCGGCGACCTTCACCTTGGTGCGATGCATCCGGCCTCCTCCTTCTCGTTGACCTCGATCGAATCCACCTCGAACTCCGTGCCGCTGATCACCTCGACGTCGCTCCCGGAGCATGACGGACACCGGAAGTCGGGCAGATCCAGATCCCAGCTCTGGTCGCAGGTGTTGCATCGAAGGCGCGCGGGGAGCAGCTCCTGCTCGAGGGTGGCTCCCTCGCAAACCGTGTCCCGCGAGCAGATCCCGAAGTAGAACTCCAGGGACTCGGGAACGACCTGCCGCAGGGCGCCGATCCGCATCTGTACGGAGATCACCCGGCGGCCATCGGCGTGCTTCTCCACCGTCTCGACGATCCCGGTCGCAAGTGAGAGTTCGTGCATCGTCAGCTCGGGTCGTAGGCCGCGTCCGACTGCAGCTTGTTGAGCTCCTCGAGCACGACGCCGGCAGCCCGGTCAACGGCGGCCTTGACGGGCTCGCTCAATTCCAGGGCAAGGGTCTCGACGTCGGCGGGCTCGCAGCCGACCACCACGACCTTCCCCGGCCAGCCGTGCACCGTCTTGACGAAGCGCAGAACCGTCTGCGGGTCCATGCCGTGCGGGCTGATCGCCTCGCCGTCCTCGATCGGCTTGATCTCGTTCGGATCGGGCTCGATCACGTAGACGTCGCCGGGCTCACCGCCCTGCTGGCTGACGTCGACCAGGACCATCGCGTGGTAGCCACGCATGACCTCATATGCCAGGTCGAGGCCTCCCGAGCCGAAGTCCTGCACATGGACGCCGGGGGGCACTCCCTTCTCCAGCAGCCGGTTGACGACGTGCCCACCGAAACCGTCATCACCGAGCCACGCGTTCCCGACACCCGCCACCAGGATCTGCTTCTCCATCTCGGGCAGCTCCGGCTCCTGAAGCGTGCTCAGGTCCGGCATCCTCGGCTCGTGTTCGGGGAGCTGATTCATGGCCTCGCGGGTTCGACCTCGTCCGCGAAGAAGAACAGATATCGCCCGGTTTCGCGAAGCAGGTCCTGCCCGGGGTCGTCGTCCACGGTCACTCCGAGGTAGACGCGATCGTCGTAGCCCCGGTAGATCCTCTCGACGGTCGCCGTGCGACCGTGGAGGATCTTGTCGTAGACATCGCCCTCGGTCCCGGGCCGCAGGACGATCTTGTCTCCGAGGCGGACGGTCGCGCCGTTGGCCGAGATCTCCCTCTCGCCCTTGATCTCGTCGATGCCGGCGGGCGGCGACGGCGGGCCCCCGTGCGACGCGGGTACGGCGTCGTCCTCTTCCGGCTCCTTGTAGGTGAGCCTGCCGTGCAAGCTCATGATGTCGTCCCCGGTGGCAGCCGCGGCGCGATCGATCATCTCCCTGACGGCTGGATCCTGGCCCGAGATCTGATCGCGCTCGTCGTCGCTCAGCGTCTGCACGTGGAGCAGCAGAGCCTCCTCGATCTCCGTGTTGTCGAACAGGTTGCCCAGGCTCTCGGGCGCGAGGTCCGGGTGATCCGGGAGCACGATGGCCGCGCCCGAGGACCGACTCGTCCCCGTCGCCGACGAGCACCGGGTAGGTGTTGACCGGTCGGCTGTCCGCGACCGCCTTGCCCTCCGCGCCCTCCCGCTCGAGCGGCGACACGAAGGTCCCTTCGTCTGCCTCGATCAGCGGGTGCGTGGAGATCAGGCTGCGGCGCAGCGCGTCACCGCGGCTCGTGCCGTCGGGGTCACCGATCAGCTGCGTCTCGTTGTGCACGCACAGCCTGATGCGCGTGAGGTCCGGTGTGATCGGCTCGGCGCGGAGTGCGACGCGGCCCTCCAACATGCCTCCCTCGTCGAGGCCGAAGCTGAACTCGCGGCGGAGCGGTTCGCGAACGATTTCGGCGACCCGGACGGGGCCGACCTCGATCTCTCGGTCAACCGCCTCGTGTCGCTCTCCCGAGGACTGCAGGAAGAGTACGGTCGCCTGCAGCCGCGTCTCGGGACCGCCCCGGAGCACGGCCTCCAGCCTCAGCATCGAGAAGGCCGCCGGTTGAGCCTCCG
Organism: uncultured Solirubrobacterales bacterium; assembly: GCA_963774305.1. Taxonomy (GTDB): domain Bacteria; phylum Actinomycetota; class Thermoleophilia; order Solirubrobacterales; family 70-9; genus DASUPK01. Next base: position 68,652 of record CAVZEM010000006.1, read on the forward strand.
CATACGCGGGCGGATAGACGATGCCGAACGGTGTCGGCGTGGCGTTCTTGACGCCCGGGGTGTACGGGTACAGCGCGTAGCCCTCATAGAGCAGCGAGCGCACCAGCTCCTCGAGCCTCTCATTCACCGGCAGAGTCCTCCTCCAGCAGCTTGGAGATCGCGGCATCGAGGGTCGGAGCTCCCCGCTTCGCCTTCAGGCGCTGCAGGGCATCCAGCGTGTCGCGGTGCACCGGCACCCAGCCGCGGTAGGGGTAGTAGGAGTCGATCATCTCGCGCCAGACGGAGACGGGCATCGAGAAATCCGCGACCGTGTCCCAGGGCACCTGTACGACCTGGAGCCGGCCTTCGTCTCCCGCGTAGTACACGCTGCCATTGAAGTGAAAGGCGAGCGGGATCTCGCCGTCGGTGACCGAGTGGAAGTACTTGGCGGCCGCGAGCTCGACGTCGTAGTTGCAGAGCACCGGGATCTGAACCGAGGTCGACCCCGTGAACGCCGGGATGAGGATGCTCTCGATCGTCCAGAGCATCCGCTGGGCGCTGGTGGTCCAGCGATGGGGGTCGCCGAAGAGCTCCGTCAGCTTCTCCCTCGTCTCGGTGTCGTAGCTGCGCTTGGCGGGTTCGATCTGGATCTGAACCGACAGACCGGCCATGAAGACGTCGCGTCCCGAGCCGTCGCTGACGTCCAGGTCGAACACCAGCGTGGGTGCGGCGGCGTGCTCGATCGCCCTCGCGGAGCTCACCTCGAGCGAGAGGCCTGGCTCCCCAGGCCGTGCGGATGTCTCCGGAGCGCCTCGCTCGGACGTATCGGCCTCGACCTCGGGCGGCCGCGGATGCGGTGCGCCGCCGTTGCCGATCGCGCTCTGCTCGCCGGTCATCTCAACTCCCTCGACCGGGCTCGCAGGCGTGCGAAGAACGCCGGCACCTCGCGCTCGATCGCGGCTCCGCCCGAGATCCCCTCCCAGTTCACCTTGATGGCGCCGACGAGCCCGTAGCACTCGTCGATCGGAGCGATCACGAATTCGTGAGGCTCCGAGATCCGATTGACGACGAGTGCTTCGGCATCCGGCTCGAGGCCCTCGAGGGCGGGGTTCAGCGCGGTCAGGTCCTCCCAGGCGGCGAGCTGAAGCTCCGATTCGGTCGCGCCGGCCGGGCTCGGGTACATCGCGACCATCGCCTCCAGCGAGCTGCTGTACATGAAGAAGGCCAGGCCGATCGGCACCTCGAGCCGCGCCCAGAGCTCGTCGGGAAGTGAGAAGCCCTCCAGCCAGACGACCCGGCTGCCGGTGGGCCGCAGCTCGGGATCACCGGATCGCTGCGCCCAGCAGGTGGCGCAGACGCAGAGGATGCGCCGGTCGCCCAGGTGCAGGAGATGCTCATGCTTCGGCGGGACCTCCACGCCACAGAGATCGCAGACCTCTTCGGCCACGGCCTGCGAGCCGGTGGCCGGTGCCGTCCTGGCTCCCGTGCCGCGCCTGAGGCCGCGCAGGCCGGTCACCATGTTGGCCCGCCTCCGGGCCGCCACCTTGTCATCGATGGCACGCCCGTTTCCGCTCATCCCGCCAGCGCCACCCTCACCCCCTGATCCTCCGAGGCGAGCAGGGGGACCGGGCCCAGATGGAGCTTCTCGTCGTCGAGGGATCGCCCGGCTCGGGGGAGGAAATACCGGCGCGCGCAGCCCGGACAGGTCAGCATCCCCTCGTCGAGCTCCGCCTCCGCGATGGAGCCCCTGCAGCTCGGGCAGGAATCGAGATAGGCGAGCAGCGACCCTTCGACCTTCGCGACCACGATCGGGGTGCCGTCCACCTCGATTCTGGCCAGCGCGTCCTCACCGAGACCGTTCACCTCTCCGTTGAGCGCGTGCCACCCCGACGCGCCGGGAGGCGGCGGGATCCCGGCGTCCCCGTTTCCTCCGGTTGCCATCGGCAGCGGAGTCCCGGTCACCATGACGGGGTTGAGCAGGTCCTGCTCCAGCCCCTCGACCTCGATGCCGAGCAGGTCGGGGGCGGTTTCGTCGAGCGCCGTCTTGATGGCCAGCTCCAGGGTCGACGAAGAGGCCGGACAGCCGTCGCAGCTCCCCTCCAGCCGGATCCGCGCGACCCCGTCCTCGAGGGAGATCAACTCGACGTTGCCGCCGTGGGACTCCATGTAGGGGCGAACGTTGTCCAGGGCCTCGTTCACCCGCTCCCCGATCGGCACGGGATAGAGATCGTGGATCAGCATGAGGCTGCCGACCACGCCGTCGTCGGCGAGCTGCTGCGAGATCGGCAGCCGCGTCCTCGCCGGCCTCGTCGAGTATCTCGACGATCCGGGTCAGGCCGTGGCCGTACATCTCGATCACCGCCGCGACCAGATCCTCCGAGATCCTCCGCGCGAGCGGGTCGGGGAGCTGCTCCACCTGTGCGGTCAGCTCCTCGACCCTCTGGATCAGGGCCTCCGGGCTGACCGCGCCTTCTCTCTCACCGGGCATCCTGGCTCGATCCTTTCCCGGCCGCTCAGGACATGCCGGTCGGCGTGTGGGTCACCTTCCGGACCTGGCCGCCCCGGCCGTTGTACATGTGGACTCCGCACGGCAGGCACGGATCGAAGCTCCGCACCGCCCGCATGATGTCCACGCCCTTGAAATTCTCCGGGCCGTTCTCCTCGAAGATCGGCGTGTTCTGCACCGCATCCTCGTAGGGTCCCGGGGTCCCGTGGGAATCCCTCGGGTTGCTGTTCCAGGGCGTCGGCGGGTAGGGCTGGTAGTTCGCCACCTTCCCGTCGCGGATCACCATGTGATGGGAGAGCACGCCGCGGGCCGCTTCGCAGAACCCGACCGAGATCGCCTCGTTCGGGACCTTGAAGTTGTTCCACGACTTCGTCCGGCCCTCGCGGACCTCAGTGAGCGCCCGCTCCAGGTTGTGGAGCCCGATCAGCGCCGAGTACGCCTCGTGGTAGGTCCGGGCGCGGTCGCGCTCGATCGCGTTGGACTTCTCCGGGATCTTCCACTCGAGCTCCATCTCGGGCTTCGAGGCCGTCCGCGGCAGCACCATCTTGATGCTCTCGCCCGTCGCCTTCGCGTAGCCGAAGTCGACCAGGCCGGCCTTCGCGGTGACCCACGAGCGTGCGAACGGACCGCCGCCCGTGTCGCAGGCCACATAGGAGTCGTTGCGCTCGTCGTAGATGCGCGGCGAGGCGACCCAGCTGTACTTGTCCTGGAAGTCGCGCTTCTGCGGCTTCGGCAGGGTGACCTTGTTCCACGGGTGGCGCTTGTCCACCGGGTTGCCGAGCGGATCCTGAGTGACGAAGGTCTCCTCGTTCGTCCAGTCGTCGAAGTAGGAGCTGCCGAGCAGGATCCGGATCATCAGATTGATCTCCACGAGATCCGTGGTGATCAGCTCACCCTTCAGCACGACCCCCGGGGTGATGTACCGCTTCCGCCCCCACTCGGTCATGTTCTTGTAGTCGTAGTCGACGTAGTCGGGGTCGTCGAAGTACCCCCAGCACACCAGGTCCGTGTCCCTGTAGCCGACCATGTCGTACCCCGGCAACTCCTGCAGGAAGAAGTCGTAGAGGTCGTCGTGCATCGGGACGGCGCGCTTGACGTAGTCGATGTAGCGCATCAGGCGCACGTAGTAGTCCGTGCAGGTCTGATGGGTGATGTCCACCGAGACCCCGCCCGGCATGATCGTGGACGGGTGGGTGTGCCGACCGCCGAAGAGGCAGTACATCTCACGGGTGTACCGCGCCACCTGGAGCGTCTCCAGGTAGAAGTCGCCGGTGAACGGGTTGAGCGCCCGCATGATGTCCGCGATCGTCTTGTAGCCGTGGACGTCCGAACCCGGCGCCGCGGTCGACTCGGCCTTCTGAAGCAGTGACGGGTTCGTCTCCTTGACCATCTGCTCGCAGAAGTCCACGTTCGCCATGCAGTCGTTGAAGATCGCGTGGTCGAACATGTAGTCGGCCGTCTCGGCGAGGTTGTATCCGAGGTCACCGAGAGCCGGCGGCTTCACGCCGTACGCCATGTTCTGGTTGAGACACGACGTCGTGCAGTGGTTGTCCCCGCAGATGCCGCAGATCCGGCTGGTGATGAAGTGGGCGTCCCGCGGATCGATCCCCTTCATGAAGATGTCGAAGCCGCGGAAGATCATCGAGGTCGAGTAGCACTTCTCCACCTTCTTGGCGTCGAAGTCGATCTCGGTGTGGATTCCAAGGCTGCCGACGATCCTGGTGATCGGGTCCCAGGACATCTCCTTGACGGCGACCTTCTTCGATGTGCTCGGAGTCTCTGTGGTTGCCATGTTCTTTCTTTCTCTCCTCTGGTCGAAGTTGCTCGCCTAGGACCCGGGCGGGGCGTAGCCCGCGGATCGGGACTTGTATCCGGTGGTCAGCTGCCCTCCTCGCCTGCGCCACTCGGGTTCCACGTCGTACTTCTTGCGGATGTTCCGCTTCCTCGCCCAGCGGACGATTGGGCCGATGGTGAACTTCTCGGTCGACGACGCGACGCCGCCCCAGAAGTCCTCGTCCATGAAGGGCATGTACGCATCGGGGAAGCCCGGCATCGTGCAGGCCATGCAGATCCCGCCGACGTTCGGGCACCCGCCGACCCCGCTCTGCCAGCCGCGGATCGGCACGTTGCACTTCACGACCGGGCCCTTGCAGCCGAGCTTCACCAGACAGCGGTGATCGGAGCCGTACTCCGTGGCGAACTCGCCCTGCTCCGAGAAGCCGCCGCGGTTGCAGCTCTCCCTCACCGTTCGCCCGAAGAGCCAGGTGGGACGGTGCGCGTCGTCCAGGTCGGGAACCGGCGCCCGGCCCGCCAGGTGGAGGGCCAGAGTAGAGCAGCGACTCGGTCGTGTTGTCCGGCTGCGCCGGACAGCCGGGGATGTTGACCACGGGCAGGCCCGCCGTCGACTTCCAATCCCAGCCCAGATAGTCGGCGACTCCCATCGCGCCGGTCGGGTTGTTCTTCATCGCCGGAATGCCGCCATAGGTCGCACAGGTCCCCAGCGCAACCACCGCGGCCGCCTTGGGTGCGAGCCGGTCGACCCACTCGTTGGTGGTGATCGGCTGTCCGCTGGTCGGGTCCGTACCCATCGCCGCCCAGTGGCCCTCCCCGCTCAGATCCTCATTCGGAATCGAACCCTCGACGATCAGCACGAACGGGTCGAGCTTGCCCGCCTCGGCGTCATACCAGGCCTGCATGAACTCGTCGCCGTTCTCGTAGGCGAGCACCGGGTTGTGCACGATCACCTTCGGCATCCCCGGGATCGCCTGGGTGACGATGTCCTCGAGGCTCGGGTCGACCGCCGAGGTCATGGCGACCGAGTCGCCGTCGCAGCTCAGTCCGGTCGTCATCCAGATGACGTGCGCCTCGACCGCCTCCGTCTTCGCCTGATCCGGTACGAACTCGACTCCGTTGGCCATCTCTCCTCCTGTGCTTAGTCGTCCAAAGCTCATCAGCAGATCCTCGGCAGCGGATCGCCGACCAGCTGATCCATGACCCGCTTGCCGCCAAACGCCGTCTCCACCAGGACCATCCCCGGTGGCTCCGTCTTCACTTCGCCGATCACAGCCGCCTGCTCGCATCCGGGCGCGGACCGCAGCGCGGCCAGCGCCGCCTCGGCGCCTTCCGCGGCCACGAAGGCGACCAGCTTTCCCTCGTTCGCCACGTACATCGGATCGATTCCAAGCATCTCCGCGGCGCCGGCGACCGCCGCGTTCACCGGGACGTCGGCCTCGCGCACGCTGATCGCGACCCCGGACGCGCGTGCCAGTTCGTTGAGGACCGAGGCCACCCCGCCGCGAGTGGCGTCCCGCATGCAGTGGAGTGCGGGTCCGGCGGCGTCCAGCAGGGCGTCGACCGCCGGCCACAGCGGGCGTGTGTCGGACGTGATCTCCGCGTCGAGGGAGAACTCATCCCGTGGCGAGCATGATCGCCGAGCCGTGATCGCCGACCGTTCCCGAGACCAGGATGCTGGTCGCCGGGCTCGAGTCCCCTTGGGGACAGCGAGGCCCGCGCATCGAGCTTGCCGATCCCGGCGGTGTTGATGTACATCCCGTCCGCATGTCCCCGCTCCACCACCTTGGTATCGCCGGTGACGATCTCGACGCCGGCGGCTTCGGCCGCCGAGGCGATCGCCGCGATCTCCGCCCTCAGGTCCTCGGCGGGCAGACCCTCCTCCAGAATCAGCGACAGGCTGAGCGCGGCGGGCCGCGCGCCGGCGACGGCGAGATCGTTGGCAGTGCCGTTCACAGCAAGCTCCCCGATGGAGCCGCCGGGAAAGCGGATCGGGCGGACCACGTAGCTGTCGGTGGTCATCGCGAGGCCGAGCCCCTCGATGGTGACGGTCCCCGCGTCCCCCATCTCCTCGAGCGTTGTCCCCTCGGCAGCGAGCTCCGGGACGAGCAGACCCTCGATCAGCGTCTGCGTGGCCTTGCCCCCGGCCCCGTGCGCCATCGTCACGGTCTCGTCCTTGAACCGCGGACGCTTGGCCCGCGCGGTCTCGATGATCTCGAGGACCTTGCGCTCGCGCTCGCTGACCGCCGCGTCCGTGATCAGACCATCTCCTTCTCGCGGGCGAACCGCCCGTAGTTGTAATAGGCGGCGCAGGCACCCTCCGGCGAGACCATGCAGGTCCCGATCGCGTGCTCCGGGGTGCAGGCCGTTCCGAACACCTTGCACTCGTACGGCTTGATGACTCCCTTCAACACCTCGCCGCACTGACATGCCTTCGGGTCGGCCACCCGCACGCCCGGGACGCCGAACCTCAGCTCGGCATCGAGGTCGGCGTAGGCCTCGCTCAGCTTGAGTGCGCTCTGCGAGATGAAGCCGAGGCCGCGCCATTCGAAATGGGGCCGCAGCTCGAAGACCTCGGCCATGACCCTGAGCGCGGCCGGGTTTCCGTCGTAGGGGACGACCCGGCTGTACTGGTTCTCGACCTCGCAGCGCCCATCGGCGAGCTGAGCCAGGATCATCCTGATCGACTGCAGGATGTCCAGCGGCTCGAAGCCCGCCACCACCACCGGCTTGCCGTAGTCGGCCGGGATGAACTCGAGCGGGCCGGGCGCCGACCACGGTCGAGACGTGCCCGGGGCCGATGAACCCGTCGAGGCGCAGATCGGGCGAGTCGAGCAGGGCCCGGAGCGGCGGCACGATCGTCACGTGGTTGCACATGCACGAGAAGTTGGTCACGCCCTCGGCCTTGGCACGCTTCAGGGTCAGCGCCGTCGATGGGGCCGTCGTCTCGAAGCCGATCGCGAAGAAGACGACCTCCCTGTCGGGGTTCTGCTTGGCGAGGCGCAGGGCGTCGAGGGGCGAGTAGACCATGCGGATGTCGGCGCCCTCGGCCTTGACCTGGGTGAAGGTCTTCTCGGAGCCCGGGACCCGCATCATGTCGCCGAAGCAGGTGAAGATCACGTCGTTCTCGGTCGCCATCGCGATTCCGTCGTCGACGCGGCCCATCGGGATCACGCAGACCGGGCATCCCGGCCCGTGGACCAGCTCCACGTTCTCCGGGAGCAGATCGTCCAGCCCGTACTTGTAGATCGAATGGGTGTGGCCCCCGCAGACCTCCATGATCTTGTAGTGGCGGCCGGGCTCGACCGCCTCGAGGATCTGCTGGGACAGCGCCTGACCAAGCTCGGCGTCCCGGAACTCGTCGACGAACTTCATGCTCACGCGGGTACCTCGCTCTCCACGCGGGCGATGGCCGTGCCGGCATGCACCAAGAGCACGTCGCCCTCGGCCACCGGGCCCACCAGCGCGATCTCGACGGAACTCCGCCGGCCGTCTTCAGCCGAGCACAGAGCCAACTCGCGCCCCTCGTCAACCCGCACTACGCGCATCTCCACGGCCTCATCCCCACAAGTGATGCATCCCGTCACGTGGTCGCACTGGGGATGTGGGCCGTCGTTCATCGTCCCGGGATCCTCTCTCCGCAACCCGGGCGAAGCCGCCGGCGGCTGAAGGTGGCGTACCGGCTGATCATTCGATCACGCTCGCCTTCAGCTCTTCGAGCTCCTGCTCGTAGTCGGCGCCCATCCCCTCCAGGAGCTTGCGCGTTGCGAGCGCCTCGTCCTCGTCGACCTTGGAGATCGCGAAGCCGACGTGGATCAGCACCCAGTCGCCCGGCTCGGCCGAGTCCCCCTCCTCGTCGAGCAGGCCGACATTGACGTTGCGCTTGACGCCCGCGACGTCGACCTGAGCGAGCCGGTTCTCGGCGTCGACGATCTCGATGACCTCACCGGGAATCGCGAGGCACATCAGCCGGTGAGTCCAGACCCGTGGGATCGCACTTCCACTCTCATCGCTCCTCCCCGGAGCCCGGTCGAATCCGCGATGCATTCGGCTCCGGTGGGCGGAACCTACTCCTCGATATTGGGGGTGTCAAGGAATTCGATATTCGGATTCGAGGGGTCCATGCACGTATCTGCATGTCAAGATGTGTATATGAACGCCCCTAGCCGGATCAGCTCCAACGCTCCCATCACGCCTGAGCGCGCCGAGCGGATCGCCCGCATGATGGCCGGGCTTTCCACCGCCAGCCGAGTCCGGATTCTCGTTCGACTGCGCCAGGGACCCAGCACAGTCAACGGGTTGGTGGGGGCGGTCGGCATGACGCAGCCGGCCGTCTCACACCAGCTGCGCATCCTGCGGGACCTTGGGATGGTGGTCGGCCGCCGCGACGGCCGCCAGATCGTCTACTCCCTGCATGACGCGCACGTGGCCAGGTTGCTGGACGAGTCGCTTGGGCACGTGGAGCGGCTGGACAAGGCCGACGCTGAGTCACGCTAGGGCGGCGCAGCGGAGCGGAGTGCCTGCGGGATACTGCGGACATGCCCGATCAGGCCGACAACATCCTCGATCGCCAGGTCTACGTTCGGGACCGGTACCTGCCGTTCGGCGAAGTGACCCCGGCTGACGCCAGACTGCTCGCGGAGCAGTTCAGCGGCCTTGCCGGCGGTGGCCTGGAGCAGAACGTGGCACCGGTGGGCAGAGGCTGGCGAGACCTGGCCGAGCTGATGGAGGACCGCGGGGCTGACAGGGTCGCGGAGCTGGGCGCCGAGGCGGCGGCCGAGTTCGGCGAGCGACTGCGGATCGTGCCACGGGGCGGCAGCTGGCTCTAGCCACGCCCTCCAACTCGGCCGCCGGTTCCGGGCGACGCCGGGCTTAGAGTCCTCCCGATGCCTCAGCTCCCGACCGGTGCGATGGTGGCGGCCGGCGTCGACGAAACCTCGGCGCTCGTCATGGTGGTCGCCGCTGCGGTCGCCGCCGTGATCGTCCTGGCGGTGTCGCCGCGTATGGCGATCCCGGTGGTGGTCCTGGAGCTTCTCCTCGGGATACTGATCGGTCCCCAGGGACTCGACATCGCGCATCTCGATCCGACCACCTCGCTGCTCGGCAACCTCGGCCTCGGGATGCTGTTCTTCTTCGCGGGCTACGAAATCGACTTCGAGCGGATCAAGGGGCGTCCGCTCGAGCTGGCCGCCGTGGGGTGGGCAATCTCACTGGCCCTCGCCTACGGCATCGGTGGAGTGCTCGCGGCCGCGGGAATCATCCTCTCGTTCCTCTACACGGGCTCCGCGATGGCCACGACGGCGATCGGCACCCTGATCCCGATTCTGAGCGACGCCGGAGAGATGCGAACCACCTTCGGCACTTACCTGCTCGGCGCGGGCGCCGTCGGCGAGTTCGGCCCGATCCTGCTCGTCACGCTGATCCTGTCGACGGGGCATCCGATCCACGAGGCGGTCATCCTCGTGCTCTTCATCGTGCTCGCGGTGATCACCGGGCTGCTGGCGGTTCGCTCCGCCTGGCGTGGTTGGCCACTGGTCGAGAAGACGTTCGAGACCTCGAGCCAGCTGGCCGTGCGCCTGACAGTCGTGCTGGTGTTCAGCCTCGTTGCGCTGGCCGCACAGCTCGGCCTGGACCTGCTGCTGGGCGGGTTCGTGGCCGGGATGATCACCCGGATCGCGCTCCGGGGGCGCGAGGTCTCCGTCTTCGATTCGAAGCTGACCGCAGTGGGCTACGGCCTGCTGATCCCGTTCTTCTTCGTCTCCAGCGGGATGGCGTTCAACCTCGATGCGCTGACCTCGAGTGCGACGGCGATGCTCAAGGTGCCGATGTTCGTCTGCCTCTTCCTGATCGTGCGCGGGGTGCCGGCCCTGCTGCTCTACCGCAGCGAGCTTGCGCTGCGGGACCGGTTTGCTCTTGCCGTCTACTGCGCGACGGAGTTGCCGCTGGTGGTGGCGATCACGACCCTGGCGATCGACGCCGGACACATGACTAGCTCCACGGCGGCGGGACTGGTCGGGGCGGCGATCATCTCGACGCTGGTCTTTCCGCTCCTCGGCGCGCGGATCAGGCGCGGAGGCGAACCGGTCTCGGGGCCGATCGAGGCGCCGGCCACCGCTTAGTCGACGATCTGCAGCTCCTTCGGCAGGGAGCTCAGGTTGCGATGGCCGTCGGCGGTCACCACGACGAGGTCCTCAATGCGGACGCCGAAGCGACCAGGCAGGTAGACGCCCGGCTCGACCGTGACGACGTTGCCCTCGAAGAGGTCGTCCTCGGACGTCGTCGACAGGCGCGGCCCTTCGTGGACCTCCAACCCGACCCCGTGTCCGAGCCCGTGCCCGAAGCGGTCGCCATACCCGGCCTCGGAGATGATCTCGCGGGCGACCGCGTCGACCTCCTTGCCGCTCGCCGCCGGGCGGACCGCCTCCAGGGCGGCCAACTGGGCGCGAAGCACAAGCTCATAGACCTCGCGCGCCTCGTCGCCCGGTTCCCCGGTCGCGAAGCTGCGGGTGCAGTCCGAGCAGTAGCCGTCGAGCAGCGAGCCCACGTCGAAGACCACCAGTTCGCCGGGACCGATCTCCCGCTCGCCGGGCTCGGCGTGCGGCAGCGCCCCGTTCTCGGCGGTCGCCACGATCGGCGGGAAGGAGGGCTCCGCGCCGAGCTCCCGGATCCGTGCCTCGACGGCCCGGGCGACATCCCGCTCGGTCCGCCCCACCAGTCCCCTCTCGAGCGTCCATTCATAGACGCCGTCGCTGAGCTCGGCGGCGGCGGTGATCCGCTCCAGCTCCTCGGGCTCCTTGACCGCCCGCAGCTGCTCGACCAGGTCACCCGCGGGAACGAATTCGACGTCCTCGCCGGCGGCGGCCTCGAGGCGCGCGAGCTGGCGGACGCTCAGCTTGGCGTCCTCGAAGCCGACCCGCCCCTTCATCCGGGCGACGATCTGCGGGATGAGCTCGCGCTCGGCCTCCGGCCGCTCCCACTCCGGCGAGACCTCGGTCTTGGCCCGCTCCGTGTAGCGGAAGTCGGTGAAGAAGACGAGCACGTCGCCGCCGATGAGGCAGGCGCCGTTGGTCCCGGTGAAACCGGTCAGGTAGCGGACGTTGGTCAGGTCCGAGACGAAGAGCTGGTCGAGCTCCTTCTCGGCCACCAGCCTTGCCAGCCGCTCCCCCCTCGTCACACGCCCAGCCTCTTGGCGATCAGCTCGAGCGCCTCCTTGTAGCCCTCGGGGCCCTTGCCGTAGATCTGGCCGATGAGGGGCTCGAGCCCCTCGAAGACCGAGTGGCGGCGCCACTCCTCGCGCTTGGAGATGTCCGAGATGTGCACCTCGACCGTCGGGATGCCCGTCAGATCGAGCGCGTCCCGGATCGCCCACGAGTAGTGCGTCCAGGCGCCTGCGTTGATGAGCGCTGCGTCCGCCCGCTCCGGAAGGCGGTGCAGGTGCTCGACGAACTCGCCCTCCGAGTTGCTCTGGAAGAACGCCGCCTCCAGGTCCAGCTCGCGGGCAAAGCGTTTGATCCTCACCTCGAGCTCGGGAAGCGTGAAGTCGCCGTAGATGTCGTGGTCGCGGCTCCCGAGCATGTCGAGGTTGACCCCGTGCATCACCTCGACGCGGTTGCGGGTGACGCTGTTCATTTCAGCTCCTCCACCACCGCCCTGACCCTATCCGGGTCGACTTGCTGTCCCCAGCGTGGCTCTCCGGGCTCCGAGAGCAGCACGAACCCGAGCCCGTCGCGGCTCTGCTTCTTGTCTCGCTGCATCGCCTCGAGGACGCCGTCGGTGCTGACGGAGGTGTCGAGCGAGATCGGCAGCCCGTGCGAGGCGAGCAGTCCCTCCACCTCGTTGCGGAGCCCGTCCGCGCCTGAGAGGCGCAGCGCCGCGAGCAGTCCGATCCCGACGGCCTCGCCGTGCCGGTAGCGGGAGTAGCCGGTCTCGGCCTCGATGGCGTGACCGACCGTGTGACCGAGGTTGAGCACCATCCGGCGCCCGGAGTCCCTCTCGTCCGAGGCCACGACTTCGATCTTGGTCCTGGCGCAATCGAAGATCACGTCAGTCATCGCGGCCGGGTCCAGATCCTGGATGGCCTTGACCCGCGACCAGAGCGGATCGCCGGCGATCAGCCCCGTCTTGACGACCTCGACGAATCCCGCAGCGAGCTCCTCGCGAGGAAGCGTGCTCAGCGTCGCTGGATCGGCAAGGACGGCGATCGGCATGTGGTACGCGCCGACGTAGTTCTTCGCCTCCGGGAGATCGACGCCGGTCTTGCCACCGTAGGCCGAGTCGACCTGCGCAACGAGAGTGGTCGGCGCCTGTACGAGAGGCACACCCCGCTGGTAGGTGGCGGCACAGAAGCCGGCGAGGTCCCCGACCACGCCGCCGCCCAACGCCAGCACGCAGTCGTCGCGTTTCGCTCCTGCGGAGGAGAGCTCGCTGAGAATCCGCTCCGCCTCCGCGATCGTCTTGGAGGTTTCGGCGCCCTGAACGCCGATGATCGCCTCGGTCTGTGGCAGCAGCGAGCGATGGTGCCGCAAGGCCTCATCGTCGGCCACGCAGAAGGCGCGCGCGGGGAGCGCGTCCGGCAGCGCCTCGCGCGCATCGTCCAGCAGGCCGACAGCGCCCTCGCCGACCGCGGCCGGGTAGGAACCACTTTCCGATTCGGCCCAGACCATTCGCACGCTGGGAGCGCCCTGCAGCGCGGCAAGCCAGGGTGCCGCGGGCCCGGCGGCGTCGCGGGCCGCCGAGGGCAGGATCACGCGCGCGAGGGACTCGTACAGGGGCCGGCGACGCTCGAATCGCTCTGAGAAGTCCTCACGGTTGGCGGCCAGCGGGCGGTCGGATCCCGAAGCTCGCTCCCACGCCACCTCCTCGTCCACGTCACACCAGACCGGCATGTGCTCGGACAGCGCGCGGCGCACCACCTCGCTCTCGATCGCGCCACCGCCGAGCGCCACCACGGACGATGGTCCTCCGACCTGGCCGGCCAACGCGTCCAATACCGAGACCACCAGCCGCTCCTCGCGGCGCCGGAACTCGGCCTCACCCTCGCGCTCGAAAAACGACGCGATCGACTCTCCGAGCTCGCGCTCGAGCAGCTCGTCGGTGTCGATCACCCCGAGCCCGAGTCGCTCGGCGACGGCCTGGGCCGCCCTCGTCTTGCCCGCCGCCATGAACCCGATGAAGACGATCCCGTGGTGCGCCGTTACCTCCGCCATCCGATGCGCTCCCGGTACGCCGCGATTGACGCGAGCACGTCATCGATGTGATCGCCGCCGAACTTCTCCCGGTAGGCCCCGGCCAACACGAGGGCGACCATCGCCTCGGCGACGACGGCCGCCGCCGGGACCACGGTGGAGTCGGTTCGCTCCCGCATCGCCTGCGCGGGCTCCTTCGTCTCGGTGTCGACGGAGCGAAGCGGCTGCGTCATCGTCGAGATCGGCTTGATGGCGGCCTGCACCACGAGCGGCTCGCCGTTGGTCATGCCGCCCTCCAGGCCGCCGGCCCGGTTCGTCTCGCGGTACCAGCCGCGATCCTCGGAGAAGAAGATCTCGTCATGCGCCTCGGAGCCGGGCCTGCCCGCGACGTCCCAGGCCTCGCCCAGGGAGACGCCCTTGACGGACTGGATCGAGCAGACGGCCTGCGCCAGCCGCCCGTCGAGCTTCTCGCCCCAGGAGACGTGCGAGCCGATGCCGGGCACGAGGCCGAAGGAGCGCACCTCGAACTTGCCACCGAGCGACTCGTTCTCCTTACGCAGGCGGTCGATCTCGGCGACCATCTCCGCGGACGCCTTGGCGTCGAGGCAGCGGACCGGCGAGTCGTCGACGCCCTCGAAGTCCTGCGGCGACAGCTCCTCCCGCTCTGGTGCATTCACGCCGGCGATCTGGATCACGTGGCTGAAGACGCTGACTCCGACGGCCGAGAGGAAGCCCTTCGCGATCGTGCCGGCGGCGACGCGCGCGGCGGTCTCGCGCGCGCTGGCCCGTTCGAGCACGTTGCGGACATCGGTGTGCCCGAACTTCTGTGCGCCCGCCAGGTCGGCGTGGCCCGGTCGCGGCAGGTGCGACTCCTCGACCTCTGCGTCGACCGGCCAGGGGTTCATCCGCTCGTCCCAGTTCGGGTAGTCGCGATTGGCGACCAGCACAGCGATCGGGCTGCCGAGCGTCCTCCCGTGGCGCACGCCCGAGCGGATCTCGACGGCGTCGCTCTCGATCTTCATGCGGCCGCCACGCCCGTGGCCGAGCTGGCGCCGCGCCATGTCGCGGTCGAGCGCCTCGCGATCGAGCTCGAGCCCGGCCGGCAGGCCCTCGACGATCGCCACCAGGCCAGGCCCGTGGGATTCGCCCGCTGTTGTGAACCTCAAAGTCACGCGGGGAGCGTAGATGGCGGCGCCTCGCGGCCCCGGTCTCAGGATTGCGACGCGAGCGCCACCAGGGCCCCGACGGCGAGGAAGGGGGCGAACGGAATGGTGCGGCTTCGAGCCGACCAACCGTGTCGAGCGAGCAGCACGAGCCCAGCGATGGAGCCGGCCGCGAACGCGATCACCATCGCCTCAGCAACCGCGCCGCCCAGGTAGAAGCCGAGCACCCCCGCGAGCTTCACGTCCCCGAGACCCATCCCGTCGGGCCGGATCAGCGCCGCGGCGAGCAGGAACCCGCCCGCGGCGAGCGCCGCCAGCAGCCGCTCCGGCGCACCACCCGGCTCCCAGATCAGGCAGACGGGCAGCGCCACCCCCAGACTTGCCGCCAGCGCAGAGTCGGGAACCAGCCGTGTCCGCAGGTCGCTGACCGCGACCACGCCGAGCAGGGCGACGAGCGAGGCATCCAGCACCACAGCGGCCATATCGTTGAGAGCCCAGTGACGCTCGACCTCTCCCCCTGATGGCGGCCCGCCGCCTGCTCATCGTGATGCTCATCCTGCTGGGCCTGTCCACGCTGGCGGCGGCCCTGATTCCCCAACACGGGCTGCGCGACAACACGACGACCGCGACCACCACGACGCAGCCGGCCCAGACCACCACGGCGCCGGCGCCGCCCGCCGGCCGCCCATTGAGCGTGCGGATCATCGTCGGCGGGAAGAAGGTGCCGGTGGTGGCCGCGCCGCTCTGCAAGCAGCGCAAGCCCCGGTGTGAGCCGTTCCACGTCGGCGATCAGCTCTCGCTCGAGGTCCTCTCCAAGGCCCAGGCCGAGCTGGAGATCCCCGCCTTCGGATTGATCGGGGTCGCGAGCGACAACTCGCCGGCGCTCTTCCAGCTGCTGCCGCGGGAGCCGGGGACGATCGGGATCCTCTTCACCTCGCCTCGGCGGGTGGCCGCGAGGATCGAGGTCCTCTCCGCGAAGGCGGCGGCCAGGTCGATCCAGGAGCCGAGGACGAAGCGGAAACCTAGGTCTCGAGCTCGCGGGGTATCAGGTCAAGCTTGAGGAGAGCGCCGTCGCGGACGACGTTCACCTCCACGCCCTGACCGATCCGCTCGGCGACCATCAGGCGCTGCAGGTCGCCGACGTCGCCCATCGGCTCGCCGTCGACCTCCACGATCAGATCTTCGGCGTGCAGGCCGGCCCTGGCCGCCGGGCTGCCGGAGACGACCTCGACGACCTCGATCCCCTTCTCACGTCCGAGCTGCGAGGAGATCCGCGGCGGGAGCGGCCGGGAGCCGCCGACGATGCCGATGTAGGCACGCCGCACCCGGCCCTCCTTCATCAGCGCCGAGATGATCTTCCTGGTGGCGTCGTTGATCGGCACCGCGAGGCCGAGCCCGATGCCCGCGACGGCGGTGTTGACGCCGACCACCCGGCTGAGCCCGTCGGATAGGGCGCCGCCCGAGTTGCCGGGGTTGAGGGCGGCATCGGTCTGGATCACGTTCTCGACCAGGCGCCCGGCCGATCCGCTGCGGGTCGGAAGGGAGCGGCCGAGGGCGGAGACGACGCCGGCGGTGACCGTGCCGGCGAGGCCCATCGGGCTGCCGATGGCGACCACCAGCTGACCCACGCGCAGATCGTCGGCGTCGCCCAGTTGCGCCGACGAGAGTTCGCGCGCGTCGGCGCGCACCACCGCGAGGTCCGAGAGTGGATCGGCTCCAATGACCTCGGCCTGGAGCTCTCGCCCATCCGAGAAGGAGGCGGTCACGCGATGCCCGCCGGCGACGACATGAGCCGAGGTCAGCATGTAGCCGTCCGAGGAGATCGCGACGCCGGAGCCGGCGCCCTCCGCCCGGCCGCGGCGGGTGCGGCGCGAGACTGCGAGGTGGGCGACCGACCGCGTCAGCCTCTCGGCAACACCCGACACCGTCCGCGAGTACGCATCGAACGCATCGGCGTCGGGGAGTCGCTCGGCGGGAGACGAGGGAACGCCGTTGGCGACCCCGTCGATGAGCTTCAGGCCTCCCGAGATGAGCTTGAACCTCGGCACTAACGAAAAGTTAGCACGGCCGACTCGGCTTCAGGTCCGGGGTGAGCGTGCCCTCGAGCACCTCGAAATGCTCGTCCTGGGACGGGTGGTAGTGAGGCGGCGGTGGTTTGCCCTCCGGGCCCCACTCTCCCTCCACCTCGAGCAGCTCCGGCGAGCTGCTGCGGATCGTCACCGTCTCGTGCGGAGTCAGCCTCAGGGTGTCCGCCATCAGGCCTCCGTTCCTCGCGCGGCCTCGCGCATCACGTCCACTGGCGGCTCCAGACCCGTCCAGATGCGAAGCGACTCGGCCCCCTGGCGGACGAGGATCTCCAGGCCGTCGACTGCGCTCGCCGAGCGGCTCCGCGCCTCGGCCACCAGCCTGCTCTCGGAGCCGGCGTAGACGAGGTCGACCAGGACGATCTCGGCGTTGAAGCGCTCGGGGTCGAGAGGGAGATGCTCGAAGGGATCCTCGTCCCGCATGCCGATCGCCGTGCAGTTGACGATCACCTCATAGGCGCCGGCTCGGGCCTGATCGCCGCTGACCGGCGCGATGCGTCCCTCCGCGGCCGTGTCCCTGCCCGCGAGGGCGAGGTCGCGGACCAGCTCGTCGGCTCGGGTACCCGTCCGGTTCCAGACCGAGACCAGGGCACCCTCTCCGGCCAGGGCCCAGACCGCCGCGCGAGCCGATCCACCGGCGCCCAGCACGAGGACCGTCTTCCCGCCCACCGACCCCGGCAGCGCCGCCAGCAGGCCCGTGGCGTCGGTGTTCTCCGCCCTGATCCGGCCCTCGCCGAAGCTGAGCGTATTGGCGGCGCCGATCGCCTGGGCGGCCCGGGAGGCCTCGTCCGCCACCGCGAGGGCAGCCTCCTTGTGCGGAATCGTGACGTTCACCCCGGCGAACCCACGGTCCGGCAGCGCCCGCGTCCGTTCCTCGAACTCGGCGGGTTCGACGTCGATCGCCTCATAGCTCCACTCGCCGCTCAGGCCGAGCGCCTCGAGCGCTGCCGACTGCATCGCCGGCGAGCGAGAATGGGCGACCGGATGCCCGAGCACGGCGAGCCGGTTCATGCGCGGCTCAACTCCGGCAGTTCGGTGTCGCGTGACCCGAGTTGTATGCGGCGACCAGCTGATTGAACTCCGACCCGCTGGCGGTGAAGCAATGGTGGCCGCTGTTGTCCCCGTTGAGGACGTAATAGAGGTAGTTGACCTTGGCGGGTCGCGCGGCCGCCTTGATCGCGTCGAGACCCGGGTTGCCGATCGGGGTCGGGGGCAGGCCCGCGTTGATCCGCGTGTTGAACGGCGAGGGAGATTGCAGCTGGGACTCGGTGATGTCCCCGGTGTAGTTGTGGAACTGGAAACGGGTGGTCGCGTCGATCTGGAGAGGCATGCCGCGGTGGAGGCGGTTGTAGATCACCGCGGCCACCAGCGGCCGCTCCGAGGGGATCTGCACCTCCTTGTCGATCATCGACGCGATGGTCAGCACGTCGTAGACCGTGAGGTTCTTCGACTTCGCGTAGGACAGGTCGACGCCGGCGATGTTCTGCTGGAAGGCCTGCAGCTGCTCCGAGACGAGCTGGTCGACGCTCGAACCCGGGTCGAGCTGGTAGGTGGCCGGGAACAGGAAGCCTTCCAGCGACTTGGGGTTCTTCGCCCCGTATTTGTTGGGATTGAATCCCTTGAAGCTCTTGCTCGCGGCCAGGTAGTCGCCGCTCAGACCGAGGTCCTTGATCGTCGCCGCGATCTGGACGCGGTCCTCGCCCTCGGGGATCGTCACGTTCACCTTGCCGCCCGAGCCCGTCAGCTTGTCGATGGCCGCGCCGTAGCTCATGTTGTGGGCGAGGACGTAACGGCCCGGCAGGATCTTGTCCGTGTCGCCGGCCAGCTTCAGGCGCCATTCGAACAGCGTCCCGTTCGAGACCACGTCGTTCTTGGAGAGCAGGTCGGAGACGTCGCTGGCGGTGGCGCCCTCGGGCACGTTGACGATCACCTCGCCGGATCCGTTGCCGGGATCGAACGGCGGCGGCTGGAAGAACGCGATCAGGAACCAGGCGACCAGCGCACCGACGAGGACCAGGGCGAGCGCCAGGATGCGGCGGCGGCGGTAGGTCCCCGTTGGACGGGGTGGTCGCGGGTCTCCCCCGTCCCGGCCGAATCTCTCTCTGACGGAGCGCCTCGGAGCCTTCTGGACCGGGGGCGCGGAAGCGGGGGACTCGGCTGGAGCCGCCGCGGCCTTGCGTGCCTTCGGCGCCTTGGGCGGCTTGGCGGCCTTGGGCTTCTTCCTCGTCTTGCCGCGCCGCTGCTCGCGCTCGTGGCGCCGGCGCTCACGCTCGAGCGAAGCCGGGTCGTCGCGCCCGAACTCGTCGGTCGGGGGCTTCAGTCCATCGCCGTCGGGCGGGGTCAGGTTGCCCTCGGTGTCCGCGACCCAGTCTCCGCGCTCCTCAGTCATTGCGCTGCCCTCGCATCAGGTAGGACTCGAGCAGGTGAGCCGCCGCCAGCGAGTCCCGGTTCGCCCTGGCTCCCTCGCGGGCGCTCCGATCCGCCATCCGGGTGGTGAGCCGCTCGTCGTAGGTCTCGACCGGCACGTCGACAAGCTCGGCCAGCTCAGCGGCGAAGTCGCGACTCAGACGCGCCTGCTCGCCCTCCTCGCCTCCGAGCGTCGTCGGCAGGCCGACGATCACGCGCTCGGCCTCCTCCGCCGAGACCAGCTCGGCGATGGCGGCGGGATCGGGCGGCTCGACCGCCTCGAGCGGCCGCGCCAGGGTCCCTGTCGGGTCAGAGATCGCACAGCCGCAGCGGGCCGTACCGTAATCGAGGGCGAGCACCCGCAACAGGCTATCCAGGCTAACTATTGACTTGCGGCCGCGGCCCGCTCGGCCCCGGGCAGCCGCTCGGTCTACTTGAGCGACCAGCTGCTCCAGTCGCTCAGGAACAGCGGGTGGATCACCGCGGAGCCGAAGTTGATGCGATCACTCATCAACTTCGGGACCTGTTGCATGCCGAATACGGCCAGGTACGCCTTCTTGGCTGTGTACTCATCGAGATCCCTCCACTGACTCGCCGCCGAGGCGAGATCCTGGGCGGGGATCAGATTGAGCTTCTCGAGTTCCTGCTGAATGAAGAGATCGCTGATCCGGCTGACGTTTGCGCCGTGCGCTGGGCGAATCGAGCTGGCGTTGGCCACCTCGTAGAAGTCGGCCGGATTCGGGAAATCGTTGTACCAGCCGGCGAACCCGGTCTGCGCGTTTGAACGCGCGTTACCGATCCTCGCGAAGTAGCCGGACGGCTGCACCAACCGGGTCCGAACGCGATAACCGAGCCGGCCAAGCAAGTGGACGTAGTACCGCACGTAGGCGCGTTGCGGAGCGCTGTCCTCCCCCCAGACCGTCACGCTTGCGTCGCGGGTCCCAGATTGCTTAACGAGCTGTTTGGCCAGGCCCACATCGCCGTTGCCGTCGGCGTCGCCGTACGGGCACGAATCCGATGGATGACCGGGGATCCCCTCTGGCAGCAGGTAGCAATCGGGCTCGAGCGATCCGTTTGACAGCTGCGCCAGCGCCGGTCGATCGAGGGCGGTGACGACGGCACGCCGTGCGAGCTCGCTGCTGAATGGCGGCGTGGTCGCATTCATGAAGAAGTAGAAGGTCGAGGGAATCGGGACTGGATCGAAGCGGTCGCCTGCAATGGACCTCGCCTGGAGCAGGCTCACGGGCGGGAGCCGAGTCCCGGGATCGAAGTTGTCGGCACGGTTGTGCAGCACATCGTCCGCGGCGCCGACAGCGTTGGGCTCGATCCCCACCTTGATGCGCTCGAGGCTCCCGACGGGAATACCCGGGATGTCGAGCCTTTCGAACCCTGGGTTCTTGACCATCGTCCAGGCGCGGTTTGGAATCACCTCGGTGATCCGGTAGGGCCCGACGCCCGGCGGCGGGTTACGGCTCAGATCTCGCATCGGCGTACCGCTTGGAACCAGGCCGGTGGCCGGCAACGCGAGAACGTTCCCGAAGGCTCCGAACGGGTGCCGGAGCAAGATGGAGATCCTTCCAGTGGAATCATCAGCATCGATGCCCGAGATGCCCTTCGCCTCCCGGCTGTCGTATTTCTCGGCCCCGACGACGTTGTCGGTGATGAAGCGCTTTCCTCCCCAGCCCAACCTGATGGCCCGCTCGATGGTGTATTCGAAGTCGCTCGCCTTCACCGATTGGCCATTCGAATAGACCAAGCCCCTTCGCAGGGTGAGGACATACCGCTTGCCGTTGGCTGAGACCTGGGGAAGCCGCATCGCCAATCCGGGGATGAGTTCGCTTCCGGCAGGCGCGTTCTTGTGCCTGTAGGTGAGGAGTGGCGTGTAGGAGATCCAGTCGGCCTCAGCGCCCTCGGTGGTATACGCGAGCTGTGGATCCAGGTAGTCCGGTGGGATTGACATCTCGACCGTCGCGGTGCCACCTACGGTGCGGTCACCGCTTCCGCATCCGGTGACCAGGACGATCGAACAGGCGGCGGCAGCGACGGCTAGACCCAACCGGATGCTCCGCGAAAGTGCCCTGCTACTCACCATCAGGGGGCGAGCTTGGCCTCAATGGCCCGACGGGCAACCGAGAGCGCTTCCTCGAGCTTCGAGGGGTCGCGGCCACCCGCCTGGGCGACGTTGTCACGCCCTCCCCCGCCCCCGCCGACGATCTGGGCGGCCTCGCGGATCACCTCTGCCGCCGAGATCCCGCGCTCGGTGACCTCCTTGCTGAAAGAGGCCACCAGCGCCACCTTGCCATCCGCCGCACCGCCCAGCACGACCGCGGCCTCGCCGGCGCGCGACTTGATCCGGTCGGCGAGGTCGAGCAGCGAGCGCTGGTCGGCGTCATCTCCCCTGCCCACGAAGACCGTCACGCCGCCGATCCGCTGTCCGGTTGCCGCCATCTCCTCCGCCCGCTTGGAGAGGTCCTCGGAGCCGGCCTTCTTCGACTGCTTCTCGAGCTCCTCGAGGCGCTCGGCCACGCGGCGCGCGCCCGCGACCGGATCCTGCTCGGATCCGACGATCCTGCCGATCTCGCTGAGCTGGCGTGAGCGCCTCCGGAACCAGTCGATGGCGGCGGGGCCGGTGAGCGCCTCGATTCGGCGCACGTTCGCGGCGCTCGAGCCCTCGGAGGCGATCGCGAAGATGCCGATCGCGGCCGTGTTGAACACGTGCGTGCCGCCGCAGAGCTCCCGCGAGACGTCCTCCACCTCGACCACGCGGACCCAGTCGCCGTATTTCTCGCCGAAAAGCGCCATCGCGCCGAGGCGCTCCGCGTCCATCCTCGACATCTCCAGGGCGCGGACCCCGTGGCTCTCCTTGATCCAGTCGTTGACGCGGTCGCCGATGTCCCGGAGCTCCTCGTTCGTCAGCGGCGCGCCGTGGGTGAAGTCGAAGCGCAGCTTGTCGGGGCGGACCGAGGAGCCCGCCTGGCGAACGTGGGTGCCGAGGCGCTCACGCAGCGCCGCGTGCAGCAGGTGCGTCGCGGTGTGGTTCCGCATCGTGGCGAAGCGGGAGACGTGGTCCACCTCCGCCTCGACGCGCTCGCCGGCCTCGAGGTCGTCACTCGGGCCGTCGAGCTCGAGCGCCTGGTCGTCACCGATCCTGTAGACGTCGAGGACCCGCGCGCTCCCGCCGCCCCAGCGCACCTCGCCCGTGTCGGCGACCTGACCGCCCCCCTCCGCGTAGAAGGGGCTCTCCTCGAGCTTGACCAGCGCCCGGCCGTTGTCGCCCCTGACCGCGAGCAGGCTGGTTTCGGCGCGCAGCTTCTCGTAGCCGACGAAGCGGGACGGAGGCGCCTCCGACGCGAAACTGAGCACGACGCCGTGGTGGTTCTCGGAGCCGTGCGCGGTCGCGGTTCCCATCCGGGCGCGCGTCCGCTGCTCCTCCATCAGCTCCTCGAAACCCTCATCGTCGACAGAGAGCCCCTCCTCGGCGAGCAGCTCTTTGGTCAGGTCGTACGGGAAGCCGTATGTGTCGTGAAGCTTGAACGCGTCCTCAGCGTCGACCCAGGAGGTCCGGTCCTCGTGAGCGTGCCGGATCAGGTCCCGCACCATCTGCATCCCCCGGTCGAGTGTGCGGCCGAAGCTCTCCTCCTCGTCGTTCACCCAGCGCACGACGGTGTCTCGCTCCGCCTCGAGCTCCGGGTATGCCGGCCCGAGGATGTCGAGCGCGCGACCGGCGAACCTCTCCATGAAGGGAGCCTCCAGCCCGAGCGAGCGGCCACGGTGGATGGCGCGCCTCAGGATGCGGCGCAGGACGTAGCCACGCTCCTCGTTCGAGGGGACGACCCCGTCGGCGATCATGGCCGCGGCCCCGCGGGAGTGGTCGGCGAGGATGCGCATGGCGCGGGTCGTCGACGCATCCTGCGTGTATGAACGGCCCGAGAGCTCCTCGGCGAGGTCGACGAGCGGACGCAGGGCGTCGGTGTCGAAGACCGACTCCACCCCCTGGAGGATCGCCGCCATCCGCTCCAGCCCCATGCCCGTGTCGATGCTCTTCACCGGCAGCTCGCTGAGCGTGCCGTCCTGGGCGAGGTCATAGGTCATGAAGACGTGGTTCCAGTACTCGAGGTAGCGGTCGGTGTCGTCCCCGGGCCGGTCGTCCGGGCGCCCGAACTCCGGGCCGCGGTCCAGGTACATCTCGGAGCAGGGTCCGCAGGGACCGGTCTCCCCTGCCTGCCAGAAGTTCTCGGAGCGCGGCAGCGCGACGATGCGCTCCTCGGGAACCCCGATCGAGCGCCAGATCTCGATCGCCTCCGTGTCCGGCCCGAGGCCCAGCTCCTCGTCGCCCTCGAAGACCGTCACCCAGATCAGCTCCGGGTCGAAGCCGAAGCCCTCCGTCGAGAGCTCCCAGCCCCAGGCGATCGACTGCTCCTTGAAGTAGTCGCCGAAGCTCCAGTTGCCGAGCATCTCGAAGAAGGTCAGGTGCCGGGCGGTGTTGCCGACCTCGGCGATGTCCACCGTGCGGAAGCAGCGCTGCACGTCCGCGATCCGGGGCGCCGGGGGCTCCGCCTCGCCGCGGAAAAACGGCTTGAAGGGCTGCATCCCGGCGGTGGTGAGCAGGACCGACGGGTCGTCCACCGATGGAACCAGCGAGGCCGACGGCACGATTCGATGGCCCCGCTCCTCGAAGAACGAGAGGTAGGTCTTGCGGATCTCGTCGACCTTCACGGGCGGACCCTAGGCGATCGTCCCGTGTCCCACGACGAGGTCTCCGTCCATCAGGCAGGCGACCTGGCCCGGCGCGACGCGGTCCACCGGCTCTGACAGCGCGACGACCGCCTCGCTCGGATCGCCGTTCATCTCCACCCGGCACTCCTTCCGCGGCGAGTGGGAGCGCAGCCGGACCCCGTCCACCCTCTCGGCGCCACGGTGGAGCCTGGCGCCGCGGATTCGGATGCGGCTCGTGGCGAGCTCATCACGGCCACCGGCGATGACGCGGTTGCCGGCGGCATCGGTCGCCAGCACGTAGAGCGGCTCCCCGCCGCCGACGCCGAGACCGCGGCGCTGGCCGACGGTGAAGTTGTGATGGCCGCTGTGCTCGCCCAATCGTCGTCCCGAGCGATCGACGACATCACCCGGCCGTTCCTCGAGACCGGCGTGGCGACGCAGGAACTCGCGCTTTCCCTGCCCGGCGAGGAAGCAGAGGTCCTGGCTCTCGGCGCGTCCCGCGACCTCCAGGCCGGCCTGGGCCGCGAGCTCGCGGACCTCCGGCTTGGTCAGCTCGGAGAGCGGAAACCGCAATCGCTCCAGGGACGCCGGCGCGAGCGCGGAGAGCATGTACGTCTGGTCCTTGGCGCCGTCTGCGGCGCCAGCCAGCAGCGGGCCCGAGCCATCGTCGGCGATGCGCGCGTAGTGGCCGGTGACGAGCTTCGCCGCGCCGAGGCGGTCGGCCAGGGCGATCATCGCGTCGATGCGCAGCTCCCCGTTGCAGAGGACGCAGGGGTTCGGGGTGCGGCCATCCGCGTAGCCCCGCAGGAACGGGCCCACCACCCCGGCCCGGAACTCCTGCTCCAGGTCCAGGGTCAGGTGCGGGATCCCCAGCGAATGGGCGACGCGACGAGCGCCCAGCACGGCTTCGGGCGAGCAGCAGCTGCGCTCGCCGTCGGTGCGCCGGTCGGCCCAGAGCTTCAGCGTCACCGCGACCACGTCGCGCCCGGCCTCGCGCTCCCGCAGGGCGGCGACGGCGGAATCGACGCCGCCGCTGAGCGCGACGAGCACGCGCTCGCCCGCCTCGGGTCGGCCGGCGAGTCGGCTTCCGGATCCGGCGAGCGCGGAGAGGGCTCGATGAAGGGCGTCCGCCGCAAGCATGACGGCGTGTCGGTGGCTGGGCGCGAGACCGCCGAGCTCGGCCTCGATCTCATCCGGCCCGATTCGCGCCGCCTCGAGGACAGAGGCGCCCTCCGCCAGCTCTGCGACCGCCGCGGCCGCGGCGGCGCTCGCGGCACAGCCATCGCGGTCGAAGGTGAGGCGCTCGATGCGCCCATCTCAGACGACGATGGAAAGGCGGACCAGATCGCCGCAGGGCGCACCACCGGCGGAGCCGCTGAAGGCACCCTCGGGCGCCGGCCCGCGGCGAGCGTCGCTGGATAGGTAGTACTCGATCGCCTCCTGACCCATCGGCGCAAGGTTAGGTCCCGCCGCGTCAAGCGGCGGCGGGCCATACCTGCGATCCGTCTACTCGAAGACGATCCGGCTTGCTGCCGCGCCGTCAAAGAGCGTCCGACCGGCGCGGACTCACCGCGGTCACGTTCTCGACGGCGTTGCAGTAGTCCTCGCGGATGGCACCGGTCGATCGTTGATCGCTGCGATCGGTACGGCGCCGATGATCTGTGAGAGGCCCACATGGCCGGATGCGGTGTCGGGAAGCACATTCGTCACCGAAACCGATCCGATGCCTTCGAACCGAAACCGCCCAGTCGAGCGAATCACCATCGCATCTGCCCGAGACGTCTTCACCTGATCGACGCCGATCGCGAAGTTCTGATTCTGCGTCGCGGTGGCCGCCGAACGTGGTAACCCCGACCAGCTGGCCCCGGTCGTTCACGAAGCGGGCCGCCGGAGTTGCCGTGGATTGATCGCCGCGTCCAGTCTGGACGACGTTCGGGTAGACCTGGTAGTCAGGATCGTCCGCCAGAGTCTCTGCGCGCTCTCCTTTGGCCACTGACACCGTTCCCTCGTTTGCCTGGAGCGGAAGCTCCTGGTCCGGTTTGCGAGGTTGCTCGGCGAACCCGAGAGCAACCGCCTTGTCTGGCCGGCCTTCACGTCGCTCTGCGAGTCCCAGCGTCCAGGTTGGGGACGTTGTCGAGCGCCGTGGCGCGCAGAAGCGCGAGGTCGTCGCAGGGAGCGACGGCGTAGACCATCCGCACGTCGAGCGAACCTTGTCGACCAGAGATCTCGCAAGCTCGGTCACGGGAATCGGCGAGTCCGCTGGCGTCGGGCAAGCAGTACTCGACCACGTGCGCATTGGTCACGATCGAGCCCCTGTCGGTGTGTCCAGGACCCATCCGGTCCCCATGCGGATATCGTTTGACCCCCCGCGCGATCCCGTCGACGATCTGCACCGTCGATTTGCCGACCTTGCTCGACGAGCTGCGGCGTCGTGAGCGGCGCAGACGTACTCGCCGCCGTTGCTCGCTTCCTCCGCACGAGGGCGATCGATGAGGATCGCAACGACCAGCGGCGACTACCGCCAATCGCCGGCCGCGATCGCCCCAGCGGGCGACGACTTCCGGCAGCCAGCGCGCTGGGCACCCGGCTGCCGCCTTTGCCGCGCCGAGTCGAGGAAACCTTGATGCGGGTACGGCCGATGCCGATCTCCGCCCCGTCAGAGGCGTTGATCGGTTCGCGAAATCTGTCTTGCCGTTGACGAGGGTGCCGTTGCGGGAGCCAAGGTCGCTGACCTCGATCGATCCACTTCGGGATTGGCGCTGCACCTCGACGTGTTCGCGGGACGACCTCGTCGTCACTCGAGCGGGAAGTCGACGATTGCTGTCACGACCGATCGTCACACCGGCTTCGCGGTGACATCGACCGTCTTGCCCTCCGTCCGGACCGCTGACAACCTCAAGCATCGCGGGCACGCTACCGCGGCTACCTCGGGTCCCGCCCGGCCCTCCTCCATGAAAAACGGCGCCGCACGGGCGCCGTTCGCATTAGAGGCTCCAACCTGCCGTTTTCCGCCCCGGCTTGGTAACCCGTGTCGCATAGGTGGTGGTCTACCGGCAACCCCGAAGGACTGCCGGAAATCGACCCCCAAGCCAGTTGTGTTGGGTCAACGTTTGGAGCGGTTCGCGTACAGGCTCGGGCCTGTCTTCAACCCTAGCATCGGCCCGCGGCTACTCCGGCTCGTCGAGCAGGTACCAGGACGAGATCAGGCCGTCCCTGATCCCCAGCTCGATCGCGACGCGGGAGCTGTCCCCGACGTCGCCGCCCTCGCGCCAGACGTATTGGAGCTCGGCGTGAACCAGGACCCCGGTATCGGTCTCCTCGATCTCGACCGGCACGTAGCGCCGGACCAGATGATCGAAGAGCTTCCCCGACCACTTCATCGCGGCGTCTCGGCCGCGGTGGACGGTCCTCTCGGTGCGGATCTCGACCTCGGGATGGACGAGCTCGCCCAGCGCCGCCCGGTCGCCCGCGCTGAGGGCGGCCAGGAAGCGGCGAGCGAGCTCTTCCTTGGACGTCAGCTATCTACCGCGCAGGGTCTCGGTGAGGCGCCGCGGTTGGTCCCCGAGGCTGGCCTCCTTGGTGAAGCTGAGGCCGATGCCGATCAGCCCGAGCCCGAGCAGGACCCACGGCCAGACGCCGAGCTTGAACGGATGGGGCGGCGACGAGTTGAGGTCCAGTCCCGCGATGACGAGGAAGAGCACCAACCCGATCGCGCCGACGTAGACCGGTCCCCTCACCCCGATCTGCGACCCGATCGCGACCAGCCCGAGCGACACCAGCAGCAGGAGGACGTCCCAGGCGTTGGTGGTCTCGATCGGGGGTGTGCTGCTCAGCGGGTTGAGGTTGCCGAGCGCCGTGATCCCGAGCGCGCAGCCGATCACCGCGGCGATGCCGGCACCGGTGATCAGCTCTGACGCCTTCCACAGCCCGAGATCCCCCGACGGCGCCGTCGCGGTCTCGGCCGCCTCGTCGCCTCCCGGGTTGTTCCGCCACAGATAGAGCCCGCCCGCCAGCAGCCCGATGGCCAGCAGCCCGAGCAGTCCCCGGTAGACGCCCCAATGGGCGCCGATGCCACCGGAGAGGAGCTTGTCCCAGAGGGCGGTCCAGGAGATGATCAGCGCGATCGATCCGAGGAGCAGCTGGACGCGCACCCCGAGCACCGTCCCCGCGTAGAACGCCAGCCCGGCCGTGACCAGGAACACCCAGAACAGATTCAGCGGCGCGTTCGGGTTGCCGCCGATCATGTCGACGAACTGGAGCAGGGCCAGAGCCACGAAGAGCAGCCCGAAGACGCTGTGGACCACCTGCCACGGCCGAAGCTCGCCCGTCTGGGGGCGGCTCGTGATCGCTCCCCCGTAGAGGTAGGCGGCCGGAATCGCGAGCACCAGGAACATCGGGAACGAGGCCCACTGGCTCGGGTTGACGGTCAGGAATGGGCCCTTGCGGATGTAGATCATCAGCGCGCCCAGGCCGAGCAGCAGCCCTCCGAGCTTGCGCAGCGCATCGCGTGTGTCGTCGGGTTTGAAGAGATCGTTCATCGGTCTCCTTTGCCTCCGAGAGAGTGGACGGGGACCAGCGGCCGGACCCTACCCAGTGGAGCTGTCCTTCAAGTTCGTGATCCGGTCGTACGCGGACTGCACGACGGACCGGTCCAGCTGGCCGCTCTTCACGTCCTTGACGAGCTGGCCGAAGGCCTGCGCCGAGGTGTTGGTGTTCTTCGCATAGAGGAGAAGGTCGTCGCCGGCCTCGAGCGCCCCCTTGCCGGCCACCGCCGGCGGCAGCGTCCCCGAGACGGCCTGTCCCTCGAGGTCGTCGGTGATCACGACCCCGTCAAAACCGAGCTGCCCGCGGAGCAGGCCCTTGACGATGGTCGGCGACAGCGCGGCCGGCTTCTTGGCCTGGAGCGTCGGGATAGCTGGCCGTCGACACCATCACCATCCCGACGCCCGCCGCCACGGCGGCCTTGAAGGGCGTCAGGTCGTTCTGGAGCTGATCGGTGGTCGCGGCGATGCTGACCGCATGGTCGTCGGTGTTGACGGTGGCGTAGCCGAGGCCCGGGAAGTGCTTGGCGGTGGCGACCGTCCCGCCGTCCTGAAGCCCCTCTGCGAACGCGACGCCGACGCTCGCGACCGTGTCGGGGTTGGAGCCGAAGGTCCGGCTCTTGAT
The DNA here is from genome assembly GCA_963774305.1 of uncultured Solirubrobacterales bacterium. GTDB lineage: Bacteria > Actinomycetota > Thermoleophilia > Solirubrobacterales > 70-9 > DASUPK01. Next base: position 97,648 of record CAVZEM010000006.1, read on the forward strand.
CGTGTCGGCCGTGTTCGCATGGGCGACGTCGAGCACCGGCGCCAGATCGACGTTGACGCCCAGGCCCTTGAGGAAGGAGCCCGTCTTCTGCCCCTGGTCCTTGGACTGACCCTCGTCCCCGCTCTTGCCGAGGTCGGCGGGAGAGATGTCCGGCGGGCCGTCCTTGATGCGCTTCACGTCGCCGCCCTCCTGGTCGATCATCACCAGCAGCGGCGGGTTGCCGCCGGCGCTCGCCGCCGCCTGGAGCTGCTGGACGTCGCCCTGCACCGTCTGTGCGTCGCTACCTGTGACGATCACCCCGCCGACCTGCCCCTTGCGCACGCGCTTGATCAGGGTCTGGTCGGGGCCCTTGGCGCCCAGCTTGGCGACGATCGTCTGGCCCACGAGCCGCTTGAGCGGAACCGGCTGTTCGCTGGTGCCGCCCCCGCTGGAGATCAACACGATCAGCAGGATCACGACGACCAGAACGGCCCCGCCGATCATGAAGTCCTGACGGCGGCGCACCCTGGCGGGAAGGTCACGGCGGCGGGCGCGGCGACCCGGCGGCGGGCGCCGGCCGCTGCGCTCGAACTCTCCGGTGTCGCCCCGGATCCGGCGGCGCTCGCTGGTGCTCAGGCGGTCATGCTCGCCCGTTCCGACCCGCTCGCGCTCGCCGGTGCCGACCCGCTCGCGCTCGCCGGTGCCGAGGCTCTCTCGCTCTCCCGTCCCGGGCCGTTCTGGCTCGTCGGCGGTCCTGGGCTCCCGCTCCGGGCGGGGCGGCCGCGCGGGCGCATCCGTCCACTCGAACAGATCGTCGTCGTCGGGGGGAGGCCGCCGCCCTTCCATCTCTCTAGCCCTTTCCGCCCCCGCCTCTGATGGAGATGCCGAGCTCGCGGAGCTGGCGCTCGTCGACCGGTGCAGGAGCGCCGGTCAGGGTGTCGCCGCCCGAGGCCGTCTTGGGGAACGCGATCACATCGCGGATCGACTCGGTGCCGTGCGCCAGCGCGACGATCCGGTCGAGGCCGAAGGCGATTCCCCCGTGCGGCGGCGCGCCGTAGCGCAGGGCTTCGAGGAGAAAGCCGAAGCGCTCCTCGGCCTGTTGCTCGTCGATTCCGATCGCCTTGAACACCTGTCGCTGCACCTCGGGGTCGTTGATGCGGATCGAGCCCCCACCAATTTCCCATCCGTTCCAGACGACGTCATAGGCCTTGGCCCTCGCGGCGCCCGGATCGGCCGGATCGAACTCGCCGTTGGGCGAGGTGAACGGATGGTTGTGCGGATCCCAGCGCTCCTCGTCGGCCGCCCAGCCGAGCAGCGGCCAGTCGACCACCCAGGTGAGTTCGTTCGCCTCCGGATCGATCAGCCCCAGCCGCTCGCCCAGCCGCCGGCGGAGCTCGCCGAGGACCTCGGCCGAGACCAGCGGCTCGTCGGCGACCAGCAGGACGACGTCGCCCTCCGATGCGGCGAGCGCCTCGTTCGCCGCCTTGATCTCCTCGGCGGAGAGAAACTTGGCGACCGGCGAGCGCCATCCGTCCGCCTCGACGACAGCCCAGACCAGGCCCTTGGCCCCGAGCTCTGTCGCCTCCGCGACCAGCCCGTCCAGGTCGGCCCTGGACATCCCGTGCGTCCCGGCGTTCAGCCCGCGGACGAGGGCGCCGCCCTCGATCGCCTGGCGGAAGGCGTTGAACTCGGAGCCACGGAACACGTCGGTCAGGTCCTCGAGCTCGAGGTCGAAGCGCAGGTCCGGCTTGTCGGAGCCGTAGCGGGAGACCGCCTCGTCATAGGCCAGCCGCCTCATCGGCAGCTCGAGCTCGACGCCGCAGACGGCCAGAACGTGCGCCAGGAGGCGCTCGTTCAGATCGATCACGTCGTCGGTGTCGACGAAGGACATCTCGATGTCCAGCTGCGTGAAGTCGGGTTGCCTGTCCGCGCGCAGATCCTCATCCCTGAAGCAGCGCGCAATCTGAAAATACCGCTCGAAGCCGCCGATCATGAGAAGTTGCTTGAAGAGCTGCGGGGACTGGGGCAGCGCGTAGAACTTGCCTCGCTGGAGGCGGCTGGGGACGAGGAAGTCGCGGGCACCCTCCGGCGTCGATCGGGTGAGGACCGGGGTCTCGATCTCGAGGAAACCCTCCCCGGAGAGGAACTCCCGCATCGATGCGGCGACGCGGTGGCGCAGCTCGATCGCCTCCCGCATCCGGTCGCGACGCAGATCGAGATAGCGATAGCGCAGGCGAGTCTCCTCGCTGACCTCGCCCGAGAAGGACTCGATCTCGAAGGGCGGCGTCTCGGCGTCGGAGAGGAGCTGGGCGTCGGTCACCCGGATCTCGACCTCGCCGGTCGGAAGGTCCTTGTTGACGGTCTCGGGCGAGCGCCTGACGACCGAGCCGCTCGCGCTCAGCACGTCCTCCGAGCGCAGCTCGTGGCCGAGCTCGAAGGCCTCGCCCAGCTGATCCGGATTGAGCACGAGCTGGACCAGGCCGGTGCGATCACGGAGGTCGATGAAGACGAGACCGCCGTGGTCTCGCCGGCGGTGCACCCAGCCCGCGACCCGGACCTCGGAGTCGACCCGGTCGGGCAGGACCTGCCCGCACCAGGTGTCGCGGTAGCCGTTGGCCCGCAGCGCTGGAAATCCCTCGCTCATGGCGAGGAGAGTGTCTCAACCAGCGTCGCGGGGTCGACCTCTCGCTCTTCGCCCGAGCTCATGTCGCGCAGCGTCGCCTTCCCATCGCCGCCGAGGATCAGCGCATGGCGCGCGCCGACCCGGTCGGCCTGCTTCATCTGGCCCTTGTGCGCGCGGCCGGCGAGATCGAGATCGGCCGGGATCCCGGCCCGGCGCAGCTCCGTGACCAGGGTGAGGGCTTGCTCGCGCTCTGAGTCCTCGGCGACGACGAAGACGCCATCTCGCTGCTCGTCCGCCTCCGCAGCCGCCGTGCCCTCCTCCTGTTCGAGCGCCAGGGCGATGCGGTCCACGCCGAGCGCCCAGCCGCAGCCGGGCGTCGCCGGGCCCCCGAGCTGCTCGATCAGGCCGTCGTAGCGGCCGCCGCCGCCGATTCCGGACTGGGCGCCGAGCCTCTCGCACTCGAACTCGAACAGGGTGCGCGTGTAGTAGTCGAGCCCGCGCACCAGCGTCGGGTCGATGTCGTAGGAGACGCCGTTGCGGTCGAGCAGCGCCCGCACCTCCGCGAAGTGCTCGGCGTCCGCCGGGTCGAGGCGGTCCATCAGGGTCGGGGCGTCCTCCATCACCTTCCTGGTTCCCTCGTGCTCGGCGTCGAAGGCGCGCAGCGGGTTTGCGTCGATCCGGCCCCGGACCTCCTCGGAGAGCTCGCCCTCGTGCGAGCGCAGGTAGGTGCGCAGCTCGTCGAGATAGGCGGCGCGCGTCTCCGGCGTCCCCAGGCTGCCCAGCCGCAGCCGGACGCCCTCCACCCCGAGCTCGGCCACGATGTCGCTCGCCAGCAGGATCATCTCTGCGTCCACGAGCGGCGAGTCCGAGCCGATCGACTCGGCGTTCACCTGGGTGAACTGGCGGTAGCGGCCCGCCTGCGGTCGCTCGTGCCGGAAGAAGGGCCCCTCGGTCCAGAGCTTCACCGGCTGCGCGCGCGTCTGCATGCCGTGCTCGAGGTAGGCCCGGCAGACCGACGCCGTCGCCTCCGGGCGCAGGGTCAGCGAGCGGCCGCCCTGGTCCTCGAAGGTGAACATCTGCTTCTGGACGATGTCCGTGGACTCTCCGACGCCGCGCGCGAACAGGTCCGTCTCCTCGAAGATCGGCGTGTCCATACGGCCGTAGCCGGCCGCCTCCAGCCAGCGGCGCGCGACCTCCACGATCCGGCGGCGGATGGGCTGCTGCTCAGGCAGGACGTCGAACGTGCCCCGCGGGGCCTTGAACTTCTCGCTCATTGCGACGCGAGCCTACTGCCGCTAACGGGCGAGCTCTGCCAAGAACGGGTTGGTCGCCCGCTCGGCGCCCAGGGTGGTGACTCCCATGTGGCCGGGGTAGACCGTCGTCTCGGGCGGATGCGAATCAACCAGGGTCCGGATCGACTCCAGCAGCGTTCCCCAGTCCCCGCCGGGAAGATCGGTCCTCCCCACCGAGCCCTGGAAGAGAACGTCGCCGGAGAAGATCGCGGCCTCGTCCGGGACCGAGTAGGTGACGTGGCCCGGGCTGTGGCCGGGAGTGAAGATCACGTCGATCTCCAGGCCCGCCAGCTCGAGCTTCTCGCCGCCGCTGACGGTGTGGTCGGCCTCGTAGCTCTCATAGGGGCCGAAGCCGGGCCAGGGCACGAAGGAGTTGATGTCGGCGAGGACCGGCGTCTCGATCTCGGGGCACCAGACCTCGGCTCCCGTCGCCTTCGCGATCGGCGCCACCGCGCCGATGTGGTCGAAGTGGGTATGGGTGAGGAGGATCCCGTCGATCGTGAGGCCGAGCTCCTCGGTGGCGCCGAGGATCCTCTCGGCCTCGTCGCCGGGATCGACGATCAGCGCATGATCCGAACTGTCCTGGCGGACCACGAAGCAGTTCTCGGCGATCTGGCCGACGGTGAACATGCGAACGTCCATACGGCTCAGCCCTCCGACTGTTGCGCGCCGCCGGTGCGGTGAGTCTCGCGCTCCTGGCGCTTCTTCGCCTCCTTGCGGAGATGGCGCTGGTAGACGAAGCGGTCCAGGGTGTAGGCCATCGGGACGTAGACGCCCATCATCAGGACCCCGACCACAAGAGAAAGGCCCGGTGCCTGTCCCATCAGCGCGAGCACGCCGACGAAGAGGACCGCTGCAACCCCGCCCTTCTTCAGGGCGCTCGACCAGCTGGCCGGCTGAGGGGTCCGGGGGCCGCCCTTGCCCTTCTTCCCCTTAGTTCGGCTCCGCGCTCGAGACTGGGCCTCGGCGCGACTGCGGGCGCGGCCGCGAGCCGGGCGGGTGTCGATCCGACCTCCCTGGGTGCCGCGATGCTTGCGGCGACGCTTCTTCTTCGTCTGGGCCATCGAGCTCTAAGGGAAAGCTAGCCGAGAACGTTCTCGATCACGTCACGCTTCGGGTCGAAGTCGCGGATCGGGGGCTCGTCGGGATAGCCCTCGATGGCCGCCTCGGGGACGAGTCCGACGAGCTCGGCCTCCACCGGCCGCACGCCGTGTTGGGCCGCCAGCCGGGAGATCTCCGCGACGACCTTCGCGAGCGGCACGGCTTTCGGGTCGTGGATGTTCATCGAGACCTGCGTGCGCTCCCCATCCCGCGGGAGGCCGAGCGCGCGGACGCCCGGCAGCCCTCCATCCGCCTCCCGCAGCTCGGCGGCGATCTCCCGGGCGATCTCGGGATTCGAGGTGTCGAGCTCGACGTTGAAGGCGACCAGGGGCTCGCGGGCCGTGACCAGGGTGGCGCCCGCGCTCGGGTGAGGTTCGTCCGGGCCGAGGTCGGGGCGCAGCTCGCCTGATCCCATCCGCCGGGCCAGCTCGGCCGGCCCACCCTGCCGGAAGTAGGCGCGCTCGCGCCGCTCCGGGGATGCGGCCAGCTCGCCATAGAAGAAGACGGGGATCCCGAGGGCCGCGATGCCCTCCGCCACCTGGCGCGCCGCCGCGACCGCGTCGTCGTGCCGCTCCTCGATCTGCCAGACGACCGGGGAGACGTCGAGGGCACCGACGTGCGGGTGGACCCCCTGATGGCCGCGCAGGTCGATCAGGTCGATCGCGTGGGCGGCGCCCGCCACCAGCGCCTCGACCAGCTTGGCCGGCGCCGCCGCCATCGTGAAGACGCAGCGGTTGTGCTGGGCGTCGTAGTGGCGGTTGAGGATCCGGGCGTGAGCGCCGAGGGTTGCCTCGAGGGCGCCGATGACGCGAACGTTCCGTCCCTCGGAGAAGTTGGGGACCGCCACCAGCGGCATCTCTCCGCTCACGGGATCAGCAGCTCGCCGTCGCGGACGATGGCCTCGCCGTCGAGCTCGAGCGTCGGCTTCATCACGACGCAGTCGAGGTGGACGGGAACCTGGACCGTCCCGCCGATCCCGGCCGACGCGCCGAAGGCGACGTGGCAGGTGCCGAGGATCTTCTCGTCCTCGAGGATCTCGCCGGTCAGCTTCGCCTTCTCGTTGGTGCCGACGCCGAGCTCGGCGATGTTCCTGCCGTCGTCGCCGTGCTCGGTGAGCAGCTCCATGAACGCCATCCCCTGCCCCCCGCGCGCCGAGGTCAGATGACCGCCCTCGACCACGAGCTGGACGGGCTCGTCGACCAGGCCGACGCCGGCCATCGATCCGTCGACCATCAGGGTGCCGTTGCCGCCAACGGGCGAGATGAAGCCCTCGCCGCAGGGCAGGTTGCCGAACGCGCCGCGCTCGGTGAGCTCGCCGGCATCCGGGATCGCTTCCCGCCCGGAGAGGTCGAGCCGCAGGTCGGTGCCGTTCGAATCAGTGATGTGGGCCTCGCTGGCCCGCTCGAGGGCATCGGCGACGGCGTGGCCCTTCTTCCGCAGCCCCTCCATGTCGGCGCTCATCACGCGGGCCAGCATGTCCTCGGTCACCCCCGGGAGGGTCGCGCAGCGCGTGCCGTTCTCGCTGGCGCGCTTCCGCGCGGCGGTGTGGGAGAGCGACTGGACGGTCGGCGCGAGCAGGACGTCGGCGGCGGCCATCGCCTCGGCGACCGTGGCCGGCGGCTCGGCGGCGTGCGAGGCCCGCTCCCCCATCACCGCCAGGACGGCCTCCGCCCCGGCGCCGGCGGCCTCCTCGCGCAACCGCTCGCCGAGGTGCTGAGTCGCCGGGTTGCAGACGACGAGCACCTCCTCGCGCCTCGTTGACGGCAAGGCAGTCGCGCACCACGGCCCGCACCGCTCGGTCGAGATCGCTCATGCGGTGCACCCTAGTCACCGACTTCTGGCGATGCGGGACCCACTCAGCTCGGCTTAGGGTTCGCTTCGATGCGAAGGCTCGCATCACTCATCCTCCTTTGCGCGCTCGCACTGACCCTGGCGATGAGCGGCGGTGCCGAGGCGAAGAAGAAGCATCCGAAGCTCAAGATCGACCTGAACGCGGCGACGCAGGTCGCTGTCCAGCTCTTCGTCGTGCGGCGCAACGCCGATCCGTCGATCACAGCCGGCCAGGTGCTGCCCTGCCAGCGGAAGTCTCGGCTCAAGGTGGAGTGCGTGACCCAGTTCTCACGATCCCCGGATGGGCTTCACGGCCAGAACTGCAGCTACACGGCAACGATCTACGGGACCAAGAAGGGCAAGGCCTTCCTCAAGGCAACGCCCGACGTCTGCACTGCTTTCTGAGCCCGTCGCTGCGCTGGCAGAATCGGGGCGTGGCCCAGACCATCTACTTCGCCGCCGCCACGCTGGACGGCTACATCGCCACCGACGATGACGGCATCGATTGGCTGACCGGCTTCGAGCCGGACTACGAGGGCGGAGGCGAGAGCGTCAAGGGATCCATCGATTCCGTCATCGAGGGGACCGGCGCGCTCGTCATGGGCTCATCCACCTACGAGTTCATCCTCGGCCACGACTGGCCCTACGGCGATCGCCCGACCTGGGTGCTGACCAGCCGCGAGCTCCCGGTCGCCGAAGGTGCCGACATCCGCTTCCACAACGGCCCGGTCGCCGGGATCCACCCGGAGATGAACGCCGCCGCGGGAGAGCGAGACCTCTGGGTGGTCGGCGGCGGCCCGGTCGCGTCCGAGCTCGCCGATGCCGGCCTGCTCGACGAGCTCTGGGTCACGATCGTCCCGATCATCCTCGGGTCGGGCAAGCCGCTCTTCTCCCGCCCCATCACCAGGTCGATGCGCCTGCTCGGCACCCGCACCTTTGACACCGGCATGCACGAGCTGCGCTACGCCTTGGCCAAGTAGCCCGCCGCTACGATTTGCCGCCCCGCCGGAGTAGCTCAGTCGGTTAGAGCAGCGGAATCATAATCCGCGTGTCGGGGGTTCGAGTCCCTCCTCCGGCATGAAGTGCCTGCAAATCGCTACTTTCGAAACCGGCTTGACACGCGGATTCTGGCTCCGCCGCAAAGTCCGCGTGTTGAAGGCGAGGAGAACTGTGCCTAACTGTGCGCTCGCCAACACGCGGATTCTTGACGCACCGACGCACGGTCACGGTCAACCGTCAACCCACGGGCGCGCGCTCGCTGATCGCGAGCCACGGGATCGCCCGGTGCTCCGGCTTTCACGCGAAAGGGGGCAGCTCACGCCGTCAGAAGTTCAGGACGCGATCGGCCCAGATCACCCAGTCGGCGAGCTCGTCCATCGATGAGCGCTCGGCGCCGTCAACGAACTTCGACGAACTGAGACCACGGGTGTCTACGCAGGTCCCGCACAAACCGACCTTGGCCTTGTGGGTGATCAGACCCTTGAGCATGCGGGCAAGGTTGTAGTAGCCCTCCGGGGTCTGCTGGTCGGCAAGCGCCGTTCCAACCGCATCGCCCATCAGAAAGGCTCGCAGCTCGACCCCGTCGCGCTTGGCGAGGGCGCTGGCCAGCCTCAACGCGTTGTAGGAGCGCTCGCTGCCGTAAGCAGGGTCATTGAGGATGACGAGGACCTTCATGCCTCGGGGATTGTCTCTGCCCGAGCAGGCGGCAAGCCGCGGGCACTCGATTGTCCTCCGGGAAGATCGATCAGTACCCATAGTCCTGAGAGTGCCGTAAGGCCCGCGACCACCGCGATCGCTCCCCCGAAGTCGATCGCGTCGGCGAGGAGGCCCGCGACGAGCCCGCCGGCGACGTAGCCCATGTCGCGCCAGAAGCGATAGACGCCGACGACCGGAGCCCTGGCGACCGGGCTGACGGCGTCTGAGACCGCCGCGATCAGGGTCGGGTAGACGAGCGCGGTTCCAACTCCGAGTGCGATCGCGGCGACAACGGCCACCGGGATTCGCGCGTCCGAAGCCGCGAGCAAGGCAAGTGCCAGAGCCTGGATCAGCATCCCGGAGACGATCAGCGGCTTGCGACCGACCGAGTCCGACCAGTGACCGGTCCAGATCTGGCCGAGGCCCCAAACCGCCGGGTAGATACCGGCCACGAGCCCGATCTCGCCAATGCTGGCTCCGTGGGCGGCGAGAAAGAGCGGAACCAGCCCCCAGGTCAGGGCGTCGTTCATGTTGTTGACCAGGCCGGCCTGGGAGCAGGAGCGCAGGGCCGGGAGACGGTAGGAGGCGTCCGGGAATGCAGCCCGCAGCCGCGGCACCTGCTCGGCCTGGTCGTGATGGCGGACCTGCTCGAGGGCGACGTGGGCCCCGGTGTCGCGGACGAAGATCACCGTGATCGCCAGAGCCAGCAAGGCAACCACCGCACCGCCGACGACGAGCACGTCACGGGCGACCAGATCAGCGGCAAGCCAGCCGCTGAGCGCCGCGGCTAGAGCAACGCCCCCGTAGCCGGCCGATTCATTGAGCCCGAGGGCGAAGCCGCGCCGCTCGGGGCCAACGAGATCGATCTTCATGACCACCGTCATTGACCAGGCCAAGCCTTGGTTGACGCCGAGGAAGAGATTCGCCGCGACGATCCAGGCCCAGCTCGGCGCCACACCGATCAAGAGCGGCACTGGCAGAGCGAAGAGCCAGCCCGCGATCAGCAGCCGGCGTCTGCCGATCCGCTCGGCGAGCGCGCCGGCACCGAGGTTGGTGAAGGACTTGGCGAGGCCGAAGGCGACGATGAAGGAGAGGACCGCGACCGAGGAGCTGACCCCGAAGGAGTTCTCGCCGATCAGCGGCAGGGTCGACCGCTCCAGGCCGACCATCGCCCCGACGAGGGCGTTGACCGCGACAAGGAGCGAGAACTGGGCCAGATTCTCGCCCAGCCCAAGCTCGATCCTGCGCGCTCTCAAGCCGGTGCGGCCGAGGACTCGCCGGAGCGGTTGGCGGCGACGATCTCCGCCTGGTGCTCTGGGGCCGGCGGGATGTCCTTCAAGACCGCCTCGACGAACTCGTCCTCGGAGCCGGCCGCGAGGACCTGGTTGTTCCGGCGCTCGAAGCCGATACTCGAGGCTGGATGCCCCGAAAGCCCGCGGCCGCACACCGACCCGGCGTAGTGAGCGGGATAGACGAGCAGGTGGTCGGGCAGGGTGAGCAACCGCTCCTTGAGCGATCGATAGAGGGCCCGGGCCAGCTCCTCGACGCTCTCCTCGCTGGCGGCGTGCAGGTCCGGCCGCCCGACATCGCCGACGAGCAGCGAGTCGCCGGTGAGGACGAACCAGGGCTCGTCGCCGCGACGGTGGTCTGTGACCAGATAGGAGTGGTGCGCCGGCGCGTGGCCCGGGGTGGCGATCGCTTCGATCACGGTGTTGCCGAGCTCGAGGCGCTCCCCATCAGCCAACTCCTGGTGCTCGAACTCCGCGCCGGATCCTTCCGGCATGTAGGCGGTCGCACCGGTGCTCTTGACGAGCTCCGGGAGCCCGGAGACGTGATCGGCCTGGACGTGGGTCTCGATCACGGCGGTGATGTCCGAGCCCTGCCCCTCCGCGGCGTCGATGTAGTCGTCGATGAGGTCCGCGTGGGCGTCGACCACTGCAAACTTGCCCGCCGTTTTACAGCCAAGCAGATACGAGGCGCAGGCCGTCTCGTCGTTGAGGAACTGACGGAAGTACATGAGCCGGGGCCTCCCCTAGCGCTGGACCGTCACCCGCAGGAAGGTCGCCGGGATCGAGGTACCGTCATCGGTCGTGTTCTGCTTTTTGAAGAGGGCCTCGAGCCCGGCCTGCAGGTCGGCTTCCTTGCCGTTTCCCTTCGCGGCATCGAAGGCGTTCATGGTCGGCCCGTAGTAGTCGCGGAAGACGGCCACCAGCTCCTCCGGAGTACCGGGATAGTTGAAGGTGTAGGTGTCCTTCTCGAAGGAGATCTGCTCCTTCGGGGCGCCGGCCGCAGTGAATCGCTCGATCACGTCGTCCTCCACACCCCACTTCACCGGGCTAACGAAGCCGTCAGGCGGCGGCGGCGAATACGAGGCGCTGATCTTGAGGATCTGGGCCACCAGGGTCGGGTCGTTGGGAATCCAGTTCCCCATCACGATCCGCCCGCCCGGCTTTGTCACCCGGACCATCTCCTTGGCGACGTCGAACGGCTTGGGAGCGAACATCGCGCCGAAAACGCTGACGACCAGGTCGAAGCTCTTGTCACCCAGCTCGTGCAGATCGGTCGCGTCCCCCTCCTGGAACTTCAAGTTGGTCAGGCCCTCGGCCTCGGCCCGGGCGGTGCCCGCGGCGACCAGGGGACTGGAGATGTCAACACCAAGGACGTCAGCGCCGAGCTTGGCCTCCGGCACCGCGGTGGTCCCGTCGCCGCAGCCGAGGTCCAGCACCTTCATGCCCTCGGTGATCCCGAGCTTGCCGACGAGCTGCTCGCCGCTCTCCCGCATGGTCTCGGCGATTCGGGTGAAGTCGCCCTTCTCCCAGAGCGCCTTGTTCGGATTGGTCGTCGTGGTCATGGCCTTCTCCTCATCCCTTCGTTCGACTTACCGGCTTGACAAGCTATCAAGAGTTCTATTGAATAGCACAATATGCCGAAGACTGAGCGCTCCAAAGCAGCCCTCTTCGAATCGATCGCGGTGATGGGCAAGGCCTTCGGCAGCCCACGTCGCCTCGAGCTCCTCGACCTCCTGGCCCAGGGCCCCCGCACCGTTGACGAGCTGGCGAAGGCGAGCAAGCAGTCCGTGGCCAATGCTTCCCAGCATCTTCAGGCCCTGCATGGTGCGGGGCTCGTCAGCCGCGAGCGTGAGGGCAACAAGGTCCGCTACACCCTCGCCGGTGAGGACGTTCTCAAGCTCTGGCTGGCACTGCGCGATACCTCGGCCGAGCGCCTGGCCGAGGTCGAGCGCTCCGCCCGCGACTACCTCGGCGAGGAGGTCGAGGGCATCGATCGTGCCGAGCTCCTCAAGCGAATGCGGCGTAGGAACGTCGTCGTCATTGATGTCCGCCCCGAGGACGAATTCGAAGCCGGCCACATTGAGGGGGCTCGATCGATCCCGATCGACGAGCTCGAGCAGCACCTTGATGAGCTGCCCAAGGGCCGCGAGGTGATCGCCTACTGCCGCGGGCCCTTCTGCGTCATGGCCCATGACGCGGTCCGCCGGCTGCATGAGGCCGGACGCTCCGCGCGCCGGCTCGAGGAAGGATGGCCCGAGTGGCATCTGCGCGAGCTCCAAGAAGCGGGCAAGCGATGAGCTGGACCGAGCGCAACCTGGCCGTGCAGGGCTACTGCCTGCGAAACGATGAGAGTCATTCCCTTCGTTGGGGCCTTCGCCTTGCGACCGGGCTTTGCTTCGGGCTCGTCGCCCTTGGGTTGGCGCTCCAGTCAGCCGTCCTGATCCTGGCTCTGGTCCCGATCGGCGCCGTCGCCGGCTGGACCCGCCGCCATCCCTTCGATCTGATCTGGAACCACGGTCTTCGCCACCTGACCGGCGCTCCCGAGCTTCCGCCGAATCCGACTCCGCGACGCCATGCCTTCAAGCTGGGAACGGTCTGGCTGCTCGCGATCGGCCTGCTTTTCGCCATCGGCCAGCCAACCGCCGCGCTGATCCTCGGCTTCATTCTGCTCCCGGTTTGCGGGCTTGTCACCGTGACCAACTTCTGCATCCCGTCAACGCTGCTCGGCATCTGGTGGCGCTGGCGGGGCTCGCCTGTCCCGACTCAGATGTCGCCGACTACCTGAGAGGTGCGAGATGGAGGAGATCCGCAGCGCGATCAAGAAGGCGTCCGGCTACCTGGCTGAGAATCCCGATGCAGCCACCGGTACTGATGCAGCGGCAACAGCCGTCCTTGAGAAGGGGCTCCGCTTTCGCGTTGAGGGTCCCGATGGGGCCGTGACCACCGACATGTCCGAGTCGGTCGGTGGCGGCGCCTCGGCTCCCACCCCTGGCTGGTTGCTGCGAGCGTCCCTCGCGGCATGCGATGCCTCGACGGTGGCAATGGAGGCCGCCCGTGACGGAATCGAGCTCAGCGAGCTGAGCGTGTCAGTCGAGAGCGACACCGACTTCCGCGGTGTCCTCGGCGTCGATGGCGGCGCCCACCCCGGGCCACTGGAGGTACGGACGCGAATCGAGCTGGCGGCACCCGACGCAACAGAGGAGCAGTTGCGCGAGATCGTCCGGCGCGCCGAGGAGCGCTCGCCTGTCCGCGACGCTCTCGCCCGCGAGGTCTCGATGACCACAGAGATCGTCACGACCGTGGCAACTGGCTAAAGGAGGAGAAGGAGAGATGGAAGCAACAGGAGCAACCGTCGACGTCCGTGAGCTTGAGACCAAGGTCAAGGACATGTACCGGCATGTCGCGCAAGAGCCGGATGGCAAGTACCACTTCGAGCTGGGCCGGGCCCTCGCCGAGCACCTCGGCTATCCCGGCGAGGTCCTCGATCGGATCCCGGATGGTGCGATCGAGTCCTTCGCCGGGGTGGGCTACTTCTTCGACCTCGCCAACCTGAGTGAAGGCGAGCGCGTGATCGACCTCGGCAGCGGCTCGGGGATGGATGTCTTCTTCGCAGCCGATCGCGTCGGCCCGGATGGCGCTGTCATTGGCGTCGACTTCACGGCTGAGCAGCTAACGAAGGCGCGGGGGCTGGCCGAGGACGCCGGCCACTCGCAGGTTGAGTTCCGCGAGGGCCGCATCGAGCAGCTGCCCGCGGAGGACGGGAGCTTTGATTGCGTGATCTCGAACGGCGTGATCAACCTCGCGCCCGACAAGACCGCGGTCTTTACTGAGGCTGCTCGTGTCTTGAAGCCGGGCGGCAGGCTCGCGATCGCGGACATCATCAGCGAGCGCCAGATGAAGGAGTCGACCGTCTGCGATGCCGACCTCTGGGCCTCCTGCATCGGTGGAGCAGCCCAGCGGGACGTCTACCGCCAGGCCATCGAAGGCGCAGGCCTGCGGATCGAGGAGCTCCGCGAGAACCCCTACGAGTTCATCTCCGATCGAGCCCGAGACGCAAGCGCCAAGTACGGCGTGAAGAGCATCTCGCTGGTCGCCCAGAAGTCCTAGCCCCGGCTCAGATCGGGCGCCGGGGCGTGTCGACAGGAAGGCCCACCTCGCGCCATGCCTGAAAACCCCCGACGACGTCCGTCGCGTCTACTCCGAACCTGCGGACCGTGGCGGCAGCCAGGCTCGACTGGTAGCCCTCGTTGCAGATCAGGATCACCTGTCGATCGCGGCGCGCCACCTCCGGATCGCAATCGGCGCAGCTCGGATCGAGGCGCCACTCGAGCACGTTGCGGGCGATGCGCCTGGCGCTCGGCAGCTCGCCGTCGCGGGAACGCTGCGGCTGCGAGCGGATGTCGATCAGGATCGCGCCATCCTCGCTGGCCGCGCTTGCCTGGGCCGGCGTCAGGCGATCCAGATTCGCTCGCGCCTGATCGAGCAGTTGCTCGACGGTCAGCTCGGCCTCTGGATCCACCTCAACCATCACCGGCAACCTAACCGCCCGCTGCCATCATGGGGGTGTGGAGCAGGCCTCATTTGAGCTACCCGTCGCAACGGTACCGGCCGCTGCCGACCGCGCTCCGCTTGTCCGCCGAGCGCGCTTTCTGGCCGCACTGGGGCTCGGTTGGCACCTGGTCGAGGGCGCTGCCGGTGTCGTTGTCCTGTGGCGCTTCTCCGCTCGGCGCGAAGCATCTGAGGCGGCTGAGCGCCGCGCGCAGCGGTTGATCGGTGCGAGCTTCTTCGCGATCGCCATCTACGTCGGCGTTGAGGCGGTGCGGACGGTGGTTGCGGGAGACCATCCCGAGTCGAGCTGGGTCGGGATCGGGCCGGCGCTCGTCACCCTGGCGACGATGCCGCCGCTGGCGGCGGCCAAGGCGCGCGTCGGCGAGAAGCTGAACTCCGCCGCGACCCGCAGCGAGGGCAGGCAGAACCTGCTCTGCGCCTACCTCTCGGCGGCCCTGCTGGTCGGGCTGATTGCGAATGCTGCCCTCGGCTGGTGGTGGGCGGACCCGGTCGCGGCCTTGGTGATCGCCCTGGCGGCGGTCGACGAAGGCCGCGACGCCTGGCGCGGCGAGAGCTGCGCCGACGACTGCTGCTAGCCGGCGAGCGCGGCCTTTCGAGCGTCGTCTCGCGCGGCGAAAACTTCGAGCCGGACGATCTTGCCGTCGCGAACGGTCCACAGATGACCAATTCGGACCTCCACCTCGACTCCGCTGGCCTCGCCACGCGCGCGCTGGCGGACGGAAACGGCAACGTGCTCTCCGCGTTCGAAGAACGCCTCCGGCTCGATCTCGAATTGGTCGAAGACGTCGAGCTGGGCCTCTATCGCTCGGAGGACCTCGGCGAAGCCCTGGTGGTGGCCGCCAAGCAAGGACTGATCAGGCTCGAGCCATTCGAAATCCTCCGACAGCAGCGCGAATGCCGCGTGGTAGTCGCGTTCAGCCATCGCCTTGTAGAGGGCACACACCTGCTCGCCCGGGGAGTCCTCGCTCATGGCGCAGCGATCGCGCAACCGAGCACGGCCGTCACGAATTCGGCGAAGACCTCGTCCGGGAGAGCCTTCGGGTCCGCGGCTCGCTCGAAGGCGAGCCCGTTGAGGCAGGCGGCGATCGCAGTCGCCAACACCGGCGCCGGGAAGCGGAGCTTGAACCCGTGGTGCTTGGCGACGCGCGTCAACGTCTCGGCGAGCGCGTCTCGAATGGCATCCCGGCGCTCCGCCAGCTCGTCGCCCATCTCGGGGTTGCGGACGCTGAGCGACCAGAACTCGTAGAAGAGAAGCGGCCAGTCCGGATCGGCCTCCAGGAAAGTCCGTAGCTGCGCCGCGGCCTCCGCCGCGGCCTCGCCGTCTCCGGTCGCCGCATCTGCGACGGCGGAGATCTCGGTGACACGGGTCTCGACCTGACGATCGGCGATCGCCAGGAAGAGCTTCTCCTTGGTCTCGAAGTTGGAGTAGAGCGCGCCAATCGTGAAGCCGGCCTCGGCCGCGATCTCGTCGACCGTCGCGCGGTGGTAGCCGCGCCTGGCGAAGACCCGCGCGGCCGCCTCGACCAGCTGCTCGCGGGTCTGCTCCTGGCGCTCCTTGCGGGTGAGGACTGCAGTCGGCATGTTCAAATAGTGTACGCTATCCAGATTGTAAGCGCAATCTGAATGAGGAGAGAGCCGCTCGATGCCGACCGCCACCACCGCCGCCACCAACCAGACCGAGATCGCCCGCCACGCGCTTGAGGAGGTCTGCTCGGGCCGCGACCTCGACGGAATCCCGCGCGACTACCACCCCGACTTCGTTGACCACGTCAACCGCTTCACCTACCGCGGCCATGCCGGCGCCCGTCAATCGGTTGCCCTCTACCTCGAGCTCTTCCCCGATCTCAGATTCCAGGTTGAGGATCAGGTCAGCGAGGGCGACAAGGTGGCCTCTCGCTGGACGCTGCGTGGCACTCACCGTGATCGCCAGGTCGAACTGCGCGGCATCGTGATCAGCCGCTTCGAGGACGGGCGGATCATCGAGGACTGGGCCGCAAACGACACGATGGAGCTGGTCCGCCAGCTCGGCCTGCGTCGCACGCTGCAGCTGGCCGTCGAGCACCGCAAGCTGATCTTCGATCCCACCGGTTCGGCCGGCTCCGGACCGGGCTTGCTGCGTCGCGCCGTCGACCGAGTCACCTGCCGCTTTCGAAAGGAGTGCCCCTTGCCACCGAGCGAGACCGAGAGGATCCGCAAGATCTTCGACAAACAGGCGCCGAAGTACGACGAGAGCATGTCTCGCTTCGAGCGGCTGCTGTTCGCCGGCAATCGCGAATGGGTCTGCGAGCGCGCGCAGGGCGAGGTCCTGGAGCTCGCCGCGGGCACCGCTCGCAACCTCCCGTTCTACTCGGGCGACGTGAAAGTCACCGGCGTGGAGCTGAGCCCCGAGATGGCCGAGCTGGGCCGCCGGCGTGCCGAAGAGGTAGGCCGGGAGATCGACATGCGAGTCGGCGACGCTGAGTCTCTCCCCTTCCCCGACGAGTCATTCGACACGGTGGTCTGCACGTACGGCCTCTGCACGATTCCCGACGACGCTGCGGCCGTCCGCGAGGCGAAGCGAGTCCTGCGTCCCGGTGGCCGGATCCTGCTGGCTGAGCATGTCCGCAGTCCAAACTCGGTCGTGCGGACGATCCAGCGGATCCTCGACCCCCTGGCTCATCGCTTCGGCGGAGACCACCTCATGCGAGAGCCGCTCGACCACCTGGATGTCGAGGGCTTCGAGGTCGACGAAGTCAAGCGCCAGAAGGCAGGCTGGGTCGAGCTGGTCTCGGCGCGTAAGCCTGGTTAGTAGCGCGATCTTCGCGATCAAACCGTGCGTCGAACTCCCGACTTCGACCCGAACTGAGAGCACCTGACCCTGCCTGAGCTAGCCTAATCACCCCCCGGCGACCCCTCCTCGCCCGCATCATAATCCGCGTGTCGGGGGTTCGAGTCCCTCCTCCGGCATGAAGTACCTGCAAATCGCCACTTTTAGAGCCCTGCCGACACGCGGGTTCTTATTCCGGCTCGAAGGTCCGCGTGTTGAAGACGAGGAAATCCGTGCCTAACTGAGCATCGGCCAACACGCGGATTCTTGACGCGCCGACGCACGGTCTCTCTCAGTGCCAACCCGATCTGTCCGAATCAGTTCCCGCGGCCAAAGGACTCTCGCCTCGCTCCAGGCAAGTCGTCAGGCGGCGGTCGAGCGCTTCATCTCGGGACTGAGCCGACCAGAGCGGCTCCGTCTCGACAGAGCGGCCCATCTGCTCGGAGGGCTTGAGCGGCTCTCCCGCGGCATGCTCGCGGCGTAGCTCATCCATCGCTTCTCCAAGCGGGGGAGCGGTCTGTCGCTGAGCACGATGGGAAGCAGTTGCCAGGTGCCAGCCGATTCTGAGAGACTCGCGTCGGAGGACGGGTCGCAAAACCGGGCACAAGATCGAGGAAGGTCACATGACTGATCACACGCTGAGCGTCCTGAAGGTGAGCGTCAACAACCTGCCCGTCCGAGTGCTGATGAGAGCCGGCGGCCACGACTTCGAAGAGGTCGAGATGTGGGGGAAAAAGGGCACTCCGGAGTTCCTGGCAAAGGACCCCGCCGATCTCACCCCGCTGCTCGAGTGCGAGGGGCTCCCGAAGGGCTCGCTCTGGGAGAGCTGCGCGATCATGCAGTACATCTGCAACCGCGACGGGCTCGATCAGTTCTACCCCACCGATCCGGCTGAACGCGCGATGCAGGACAGCGCGATGTTCTACGTGGTCGGCACGCTCTATCCGCTGATCATCCGCGCGACCTACCCGACCCTCGGCTTTCCGCAGTACCCGGGCGAGACGGCGACCTCGGAGGCCGACAACGAGGTGAAGGGGAAGTCGGCGCAGGACGCGGCCGACGCGATCGCGATGCCGCTCGAGGCCATCCACGACCACTTCCTGGACGGCAGGAAGTTCATCGGCGGGGATTCGCCCTCGATCGCGGACATCCGCCTCGCGGCGTCGCTCGAGTTCCTCCGCGGGATCGACTACGAGTTTCCGGCCTGGGCCGAGGAGTACATGAGCGCGGTCGAGTCGGCGCTCGGCGACGCCTACTCCGAGCCTGCCGCGGACGTCCGCGAGATGATCACCTCAGCAAAGGCGCCTGCCTGAGGGCCAGGCGTCAGGCGCAGCGTCGTAGGGCAGCAGGTCGAAAGCACTGTCGCTCCGCGCGAAAAGCAGCCACGCGCCTCACGGCATCAGAGCAGCTGGCGCAGCCGGTCCTGGGTCAACCCGGCATCGCGCACGTTGCCGGCGAGTGTCCCCTTCCTGCGATCCAAACTGTGCGTCGAACCGTGCGTCGAACTCCCGACTTCGACCCGAACTGAGAGCACGTTACCGTGCCTGATTGGTGCCTACTCCCCCTCAGGGCCCTCCGCGGGGCGCGCATCATAATCCGCGTGTCGGGGGTTCGAGTCCCTCCTCCGGCATGAAGGGCCTGCAAATCCCGCCTTTTGCAGGCCGTGTAACACGCGGATCCCTGATCCGCACCAAAGTCCGCGTGTTGAAACGAGCAAAGTTCGTGCGTAGGAGCCTTGCCGGGAACACGCGGATTCTCGACGCATCGACGCATGGTCACCTGCGGCCCTTTGGCTCGTCAGCCCTGTCAGGGCGCCAACGCTGGCCGACCGTTCGACCCGCGCTAGGTAAACGAGCGAGGCCAATACTCCTCGCCGGTCTCTACGGCGATCCGTCCCACTCAAGCTGAGAGGTTGGGCTGCCCTCTACTAGCGGAGGGCCCACGCGAACGTCAGCATCGTCACCATCGACAACAACAGGGTCGCTCCGAGGGCAATCTCATCGCTAGTCGTGACGCTCAGAACAGCGTCGGCGGCAAGGGCGACGACCAGGCCCGAAAGGAGAGCGCCGATCAGCCGGAAGCTACGTGGCATATTCCTGATTCCCCGCGGGCACGCTAACCTGGCCGATACGCAAGGGAACTAGCCCTGCAAGACGGCGCGTTCGTCAGCACGGTCCAACCGGACCCGGCGCGTCGGCCAGGTGTGTAGGTGGGCGAAACCTTCGAGAAACAGACCTCGAAGGAGCAGCGCCCAAAATGCTCGCCTGGATCGCCCTCAGCTGCATTCGTCGTCCTCGCTCTCGCCATCGACCTGCGGAGCGGTGAACGTGGCCACTCCCTCGATGCGCTCGGCCCTGCTCTGGTCCCTGGGCTGGACCCTGGCCGGCCTCCTGTTCGCCGTTCTGCTGGCGATTGGCGAAGGCGGTGCCGCGACCGGCGAGTATCTGGCCGGCTTTCTGATCGAGAAGTCCCTGTCGCTCGACAACCTCTTCGTCTTCGCCGTGCTGCTCTCGTTCTTCGCCGTCCCTACACAGCAGCGCCGCCTGGTGCTCCTCTGCGGGATCGGCCTCGCCATCGTTCTCCGGGCGATCTTCATCGTCGCGGGTGCCGCGGTGCTCGACGCGTTCGAGGCCGCGACCTACGCGCTGGGGGCCCTGCTCGCGATCACGGCTATCAAGATCGCACGGCACGGCGGTGAGAAGGTCGATCCCGAATCGACGCTTGCGATGCGGCTGCTGCGGCGGGTGATCCCAATCTCGACGCGCTACGACGGCTCGAGTCTGACGACGATCGTGAGGCGGACGCCGGATGGCAACGCCGCTGTTCGCCGCACTCGTCATGGTGGCGGCGTTCGACGTGATGTTCGCGATCGACTCGATCCCGGCGATCTTCGCCGTCACCCGGGACACGTTTGTGGTGTTCGCGGCGAACGCCTTCAGCCTGCTCGGCATGGTCAGCCTCTACTTCGTCCTCGATGACCTGCTCACGCGGTTCCGTCATCTGAATCTCGCTCTCGCGGCGATCCTCGGCTACGTCGCCGCGAAGATGCTGCTCGCGGACGTCTGGCACCCACCGCTGGCGCTGTCCCTCGCGGTGATCGTCGGGTCTCTGGCACTGGCGATCATCTCCTCGGCTCTCGCCGAGCGCAGGGATGAGTTGAACAGGCATCGAGGGGTCGCCTAGCCTCGCCCGACCACATTCAGGTCGAACTCGTCTTCGATCTCCCCCACGAGCTTCTCGAGAATGTCTTCCATCGTCAGCAGCCCGATGACCCGGTCGTCCAGGTCGTGAACCAACGCGAGGTGGACGCGCCTCTCGCGCATCTCTCGCAGCACGTCATCCAGACGAGCGCGACTCAGAGACGTGTGCCAGCGGACGCGCCAACTGCGAGGGTCCGAGCAGGGGCTCGGCACTGTCGAAGGCGAAGGGCAGCAGGTCCTTCGCATTGATTACGCCCACCGCCGACTCAAGCCCGCCTTCAGGCTCGCAGAGCGGGAGCCGCGTCCGGCCTGTGGCTATAGCGCGCTCAGCGATCACACCCAGCGAATCCGTGGTCAGGACGAAGTCGATCATTCTTCGGCGAGTCATCGCCTCCGCGGCGCTCATGTCGCCGAAGACCAGGGCGGCCTCGGAGAGCTCCTGCTCCTCTGGCTCGATCAAACCCTCGCGCGAGCTCTCCCGCAGTAGCTCACGGAGCTCATCCTCACTGTGGGGCTGATGGCCGGCCTCCGATGCCGGTGGCACTCCGAACGGCTTCAGGATCAGGTTGCCCATCGCGTTGAAGAGGTCCACCAGCGGCTTGGCCGAGAGATAGAAGACGCGCATCAGGGGCGCGAGCGCCAGGACGACCGGCGCCGTGCGTGCGATGGCGAGGCTCTTGGGGACAGCTCGCCGATCACCACGTGCAGCGTCGTGATGATCAGGAACGCAAAGGCCGTCGCCACACCGATTCCGGCGATCGTCGCGGCGTCGCCCAGCGCCGGTTCGAGTAGATGGTGGAATGCAGGCTCGCCGATGGCGCCGAGGCCAAGCGACGCCATCGTGATCCCGAGCTGACACGCCGAGAGGTACGCATCGAGGTGCTCGACAGCCGTGCGCCGCCGACTTCGCCCCCGGCTTGCCCTGGCGGAGCAGCTCGCGCGCCTGGGTAGGTCGCAAGGCGGGCGACGGAGAACTCGACGGCGACGAAGAATCCATTCGCCGCCACCAAGAACAGCGCGACGCGAGTTCCCAGCTCATCGGCCCGGACGCCGTGGCGCGACCGCCCTAGGTCGTGAAGGTGGCGCCGGAGGCTCGTCGTCCAGCTCGGTCTCGGAACTCGATGCCAACGCTGCTACCAGCCGAATCCGAGATTTGCGAGCAGCTCATCGAGGCGCTCGTAGGACTCGCTCAGGGCCCTCATCCTTCCCGACCCGAACATGCGATCGGAGGAATCGGATTCGAGGGTCGTCGTCACCGTCGTATGCCTCTCCAACTCCTCGAGGGTGAATGTCTCCACGAGAAGACGGCCCGGCATCCTTCTCCATTCGAAGGTCTGGACAAGTCGCTCCGACGGAACGACTTCGCGGTAGACCCCTCTGAAAGCATCCTCCCGGCCGTCGGGGTCACGGCATACGAACCGCCAAGCACCGCCAGGTCTCACGTCCATCTCTTCGACAGCAACCCTGACGCCACGTGGGCCCCACCAGTGCGGGACCAGATCCCGATTGCTGAAGGCGGCGAACACCCACGCCGCGGGGCGTCAAACACCCGCTCGGACACGATCTGATGGTCGGACGAGGTGATTGTGGAGGTATCGATTGACATGGCCAGTCGTTGTCGCTTGGTCTGCCTGCGGGTCAGCTCAGTCGAGCTCGAGGGGCTCGTCGTAGCTCGGTCGATCGGCGGAGCCGGGCACTCTGGCCCGACCCACATGCTCGGCGCTGTCCTCCAGGTCCTCGGCGTCCAGCAGGGCCCAACCGATCCGCTCCACGAGCTGTCCTGCGAAGTGGTCGCTGTTCAGGTCGTTGCCGCTGACTCTCTCCTGAAGAGTCACGGCGCCCGGGCGATCGCCCGAGGCGGCCTTCACGATGATCTGCGGCATGGCACAGCTCCTTTCGGTCGCTTACCTTCCGGGTCCGGACAGCCTCGGCGGCGCCTTGAGGCGCCGAAGCATCGCCGAGCGGCGGATCTCAAGCTCATCCCTGCTCAGCCCGAGGACATCGGAGATCTCGCCCGGGCGGGTGCCCGCCGCGAGCATCCCCAGGATCGGGCGATCCTCGATCTCCAGCTCCTCGCCGACGGCCGCCAGCGCATGCGTCGAGATTGAGAACCGACGCCCTCCACCCCGAGCCAGAGCGTTGATCTGGTGGCAGAGCTCCAGTCCGAGGGTGTTCTTGCCGAGCACGCCATCCGCACCGGCCAGGAGCGCGGCCAGCTCAAGGCGCTCGTCCGCGTAGGCAGAGAAGACAAGCACCAGGGGCGGACTCGGCATCGTCACCAGGCGGTGGGTCAGTGTCAGGCCGTCGCGATCGGGCAGGTGATAGTCGACCACGGCTATGTCAGGGACCAAGCGCCCCGCCGCCTCAAGCCCTTCGCTGAAGGAGCCGGCTGAGGCGACCACCTCGATCCCGGGCTCATCGTCGAGAAGCATCTGGATCCCGAGGCGCACCGCCTGGTGATCGTCGACCACCAGGACGGTGGTTACCTCGGCGCGATCAGCAGATGCCGTTTGAGCGGTTTTGTCGGTGAGCGTTCTCATGTGCGGCCTCCGTGTCGCGTGCAAGACCAGCCTGGCAGCCCGCTCGAACCTCGACTATCGGGGAGAACATGTAGATCGAGGGGGTCGAACCCTCAATCCGGCGCGATCAGGGCTCGACGAGCCCGCGGCGGATCGCGTACCGCGTCAGCGCCACCCGGTCGCGGAAGCCGAGCTTCTCGAGCACGTTCGATCGGTGGCGCTCGACCGTCTTCTCGCTGATCACGAGGGCCTCGGCGATCTCGCGCGTCGTGTAGCTCTCGGCGACCAGCTTGACGATCTCGAGCTCGCGCGGGGTCAGCGGGTCCTTCGTCTCCGACCCCGCCGTCCCCGCCGCCTTCCAGGTACTCCCGGATCAGCGCGGCCACGCCCCTCGGGTAGACGAAGGGCTCGCCGCGCATCGCCGATCGACAGGCCTCGACCAGGTCGCGGTCGGCGGCCGTCTTGAGGACGTAGCCGGAGGCGCCGGCCCGGAGCGCCTCAAAGAGGTACTGCTCGTTGTCGTGCATCGAGAGGATCAGCACCCGGAGCTCGGGCCGTCGCTTGGAGAGCTCCCGGGCCGCCTGCAGACCGGTGAGCCGCGGCATGGTCACGTCCAGCACCGCGAGATCGACCTCCTCGGCCAGGGCGCACTGCACCGCGTCGCTGCCGTCTCCGCTCTCGGCCACGACCTCAAGGTCGGGCTCAGCGTCCAGCACCAGGCGAAGGCCGCGTCGAACCACGGCGTGATCGTCCGCGAGCAGGATCTTCGTCTTGAGCGGAATCACGGTCGCCCCTCGAACGGCAGGTCGAGAGCCACCTCCACGCCGCCTCCCGGACGCTCGCGAGATTGAGGTCGGCCGCGCACCAGCAGAGCACGCTCGCGCATGCCGCGGATCCCGCCGCCCGGCAGCCGGGCGCCCCGCAGTCCCCGCCCGTCGTCGCGGACGCGCAGCTCGAGCTGATCTGCCGTTTCGCTCGAGGGAGAGCTCGGCGCGGTGGCAGCGGCGTGGCGGACGACGTTGGTGAGCGCCTCCTGGGCGACGCGGTAGACGACCAGCTCCTGCTCGTAGGTGAGCGCGGGCAGCCCTCGCTCGACCTGACGCGTCGACATCGATTCCGGCCCGCTCACCGAGGCGGTCGGCGAGCACGAGCAGCGCGGCCGCGAGCCCGAGGTCGTCCAGGGCCTCCGGCCGGAGCTGCGAGCGCGATCCGACGGGCGTCGTCGAGGCTCGCGCGGACGCTCTCCTGGATCTCGCGGAGCTCGCCCTTGAGCGCGTCCGGTGCGTGGCGTTCGGCACGGGCCAGGTCGAGCAGAACCGCCGTCAGGCTCTGACCGATCTCGTCGTGGAGCTCCTGGGCCACCCTGAGGCGCTCGCCCTCCTGCGCCGCCAGGGCTCGGCTCGTGCTCTCCTGGCGCTCGGCTTCCAGGCGGTCGAGCATCTCGTTGAACGAGCTCCCCAGCTCCATGACCTCCGCTGCCGAGCCCTCAACCGGCACTCGCTGGCCCGGGCGCAGGAGGTCGACTTTGCGCATCACCTCCGTGAGGCGCTCGAGCGGGGCGAACGCATGGCGGAGCAGCACCAGATTGATCGCGAGCATCAGCCCGAGCGATGCGACCAGGATCGCGATTTCCTCTTCCGCCGCGCACGCGCCGAGAACGTGGGGAGGCAGGACGACCACGGTGAGCGCGACGGCCACTGCTAGCACGGCGGCGTTGAGCGCGAAGACGCGCCAGAGCAGGGGGACGTACCTCGTGCGCTGCCCGGGGTCTCGCCGCGAGGCGCGCATCTTCACGGTCACCACCTGAGACTACGAGAGAGATTCATCGGAAGGAGGAATGTCGAATGGCCGCCGCCTGTGGCGGCCGACGGGATCCCTCCAGAGCATCGCGGGCCGATCAGTCCGGAGAAATGGGGGTTTCCACCCATTTCCCACGGCGCTGCGGACGCCGACAATCCTTCGCACAGGGCGAGACCGCCGTGACGGTCGAAGCTCTCTGGTCAAGGCGGCTGGGAAGGCGCCCCGGTATCACGGTCGCGGGGCGCCGGCCCAGCCGCCACCCTCCAGACATGAAACTGATCTATTGGGACAACCAGCACGGCTACGCAGCGGCCGCCCGGGGCGGCAATAGCAATCGCGAATCGCAGCGCGACGACGACAGGTGGCTCAAGTGCATGGTGGGCCTGCTCGTCCTCGCGGCCCTCGTTGTCCTCGGCGTGCTCGTAGGGGCGCTCTTCGTCGTTTCCTCCGCCCTCGTTGCCTCCGCCAGGGGCGCACCGCTATCCGGCTGTTGAGCCGGATAAGCCTGCGGCCTGCGGCGGCACGTCCCGCTTGCTCTTCCGGGCAGGAATCGTTCGGAGACGGCACTCGCCGTAGCCACGTTCATCCTCGTCCTGGCGGTGATCGCGAGCGAGCGGTTGCATCGCACTTGTGTGATCGGAGCCCGGAAGGGCCCAGGGTGGCAACAGAGTGGCAACGGAGGACGCCTGTCGCGATCGGCCAGATGTTCGTTTTGAACCTGGGGCCCACTCCTTAGGAGGGCATCGGGCGAGGGTTGGGAGGGTCACCGAGGGCCAGGCCAGGTCCCTAAACGGACACCTTGCTCGCTCACGGCGTGGTGGCGGTGGTCCCGTAATACGGATCCGTATGTGTCTGTCCTGCGTCCGACCTGGTCGGCGGGGGTTTCGTCCTGAGCGGTAGCCAGGGGCTTTGCTCTCGGCGAACTCCTTGGGTCCCGCTTCACGCGAAAGCGACATCGCGGCCCGCTGCACCAGAGTGCCGCTTTGCATGGAAAGCGGGTGTCCGGCTAGCTGCCCCACTTCGCGCAGGGGACCCAGCGCTAGGGCCAACCTCTCATCGACCCCGGAAACGAGAAGCAGCGGGATCGGCGGTATGTCCGCTTCCGAAGGCTTGACATAGCGGGACGTAAGGGGGGCCGGTACCGAGGCACTGGTGGGCCGACCAGGACGCCGGGCGGCCAGTGTTGTGGCAGTTCGTGAACCCCACGTCGGGCCAGTCGTAGTCGATGATGCTGAGCTCTCCCGAGGCCCTCTTCCAGAAGAACTTCCGGCCCGCGGGCTTCGGCTTCTTGTCCGGACTTCTCCATTTCGTCGTGCCCTGCCACATCTTCTGGCCGACCAGCTTCACCGTGCTCTGTATGGCCGGAGTGGTGATCGTGTAGGTGGAGGAGAAGCGCTTCTTCGTGATCGGGATGTTGATGTCAGGACTGAACGCACCCCCAACGAGCGTGCTCCCCTGGTCGCAGCTCACCAGGCCGGGAAACGCGTAGTCGAAGCGGGTGACCCGGTTGGGGATCAGCCTCTTGTGTCCGTTCCTATGCTCGACCAGGTAATCGATCTTCATCTGGACCGGCGCCGTGGGCACCCCGGCAAACTGGCCCTCCAGCGTCAGGGTCTTTACCCCGGTCGCTCCCTGGGCCCCCGGCGTGATCAGCGCCACGGCGAGGAGCGAGGCGAAACCGGCAATCAGTAGGCGTCTCATCAGTCCCTCGGTAGCTCTAAACACTGGAAATCGCCCCACAGAGCGTGCCAGCCGGAGTTCGTGCCGGCCTCCGTGGTACCCACCGGACTTACGCCCGTAGCGAGCCGCGATTGCCGAAGATGGCCGCTTTGGACGAGAAGCGGCACTTTCCGACGGCTGATGACAGCTCGGCGCTCGAGATTAAATTTGGGTAGGGTCCCAGGGGGATACGGACGACCATCAGGCGAGCATCGACCAAGGAGGGTCCATGGCGCGCTACAGGTTTATTGCTCCCGCCATCGCGACTGCGGCGCTGCTGCTGATCCCGGCCGCAGCCGGAGCGAAGGTGATCCACGTCCATCCCGGTGGCTCGATCCAGGCCGAGGTCAACCAGGCCAATCCCGGCGACACGGTGCTGGTTGCCCCTGGCACCTACACCGAGGACAGCCAACCGTGCCCGGCCGAGCCGAGCAACAGCTGCGCGGTCGTAGTCGACAAGAACGACATCAGCATCATCGGCCAAGGCGGCGGGCACGGCAAGTCCGTGACCCTGCAGGGGACGAGCGGCCAGGACGTTGGGATCGGCGTCGGCAACACCCCCGACCCGTCCTGCCTGACTGATCCCCGCCTGCGCCTCCACGGCTCCACGCTGCGCGGGCTAACGGTCCAGGGCTTCGCCGATGACGGAGTGCTGCTCTTCTGCGTCTCCGGCTGGCGGATCAGCGATCTGGTGGCACAGGACAACACGGAGTACGCGATCTTCCCCTCGCACTCGTTCAACGGCCGCGTGGACCACTCGTTCGCGTCGGACGCCCGGGACACGGGCTTCTACATCGGGCAGTCGTTCAACTCCCGGATGGACCACAACGTCGCGACCGGGAACGTGAGCGGCTACGAGATCGAGAACAGCATCGGCGTCAAGGCTGACCACAACGTCGCACACGACAATACGGGCGGGATCCTCTCGTTCACGCTGCCGTTCCTCGATGCCAAGGTCAACAGCGGCAACGTGATCACGCACAACGTGGTCCGCAACAACAACCAGGACAACAATTGCGGAAGCGGTCTGGTCTGCGAGGTACCGTCAGGAAGCGGCATCCTGCTTGTGGCCGCCGACTCCAACGGCGTCCGCCACAACCAGGTGACGGGCAATCGCTCCTTCGGGATTGCGGTGGCGAACATCTGCGCTGCGCAGCAGCTTTCGCCTCAGGATTGCGATTTCATCTCGCAGGACATCGATCCGAACTCGGATAACAACCACATCGTCCACAACACGGTCCTGGGCAACGGGGCCCACCCCGATCCCGTGCTGCCGGCCGTCTTCGCGGTGGATCTGGCCTGGGATACGTTCGGGGACGGCAACTGCTGGTCGAAGAACGTGTTCGGAACGTCCTTCCCGCCGGACCTGCCGAGCTGCTGATTCGGCGCGGCTAGCGGAACTCGACCTCGACGAGCGGGCTGCGCGCCACCCACTCGTCGAGGTCGGCCGACCCGGGGCCGAGCTCCTCGCGGATCCCGGCGATCACCTCTCTGCGCTCGCCTGGTCGATGATTGGGCGCCCTACGGCGGGCAGGTCCGCCTGGACGCTTCCCTTGAGGTGAAAGGTGAACTCCGGGTTCGCCAAGGCCAACTTGCTGCCCAACCCGGGAGAAGAGGATCGCGAAACCGACCAGGGCCATTCCCACAACGGCGAGCCACGGCTCCTGAGAACAAAGTGTCCCCAGCGCGATCAAGCCCATGCCCGCAGCCGCCAGGACGAGGTAAGCCACGGAGGCGCACTCGCCGTGGGACCGCCGAAGGTCGGCAAGCACGAGGATCGCGAACGATCCGAACGCCGCGAACAAGGTGCTGTCGGGGTCGTCGATGACCCAGTCAGCGAAGAAGAAGACGGCGGGCATGACTATCGCCGCCCGCGCGGCGTTCGTCAGGGCGAAGCGGTCGATGTGCCGCCGGAGCCAGCCGATTCCGTCACCGACCGTCAGGCATGGATCAGGTCGCCTTCGATCGCGTGGCCTCCTCGCTCGCCGCGCCGCTCCAACCCAGGACCTGGAAGAGCGCGGCGATGTCCTTGCCCTCGTAGCCGAGCTCGGTTGCCCTCGTCAGGGCCTCGTCGGCAGCACGCGCGGAAGCCAGCGGCACGTCGAGCTCGCGACCGAGGTCCGAGGGCGAGCCGGATGTCCTTGTCCATGAGGCCGACGTTGAACCAGGCATCGTCT
>CAVZEM010000007.1:0-327020 GCA_963774305.1 uncultured Solirubrobacterales bacterium
ACGGCGTCTCCACCGGGTTCGGCTCGCTCGCGATGACGCCGATCCCGGCGGAGCGCCGCGAGGAGCTGCAGCGAGCCCTGATCCGCTCCCACGCCGCCGGGATGGGGGAGCCGGTCGAGCGGGAGGTCGTGCGGGCGATGATGCTGCTCCGGGCTCGATCGCTCGCCATGGGGTATTCGGGGGCGAGGCCGGAGGTCGCCGAGGCGATCCTGGATGTCCTGAACGCCGGGATCACGCCCGTCGTCCCCGAGCATGGCTCGCTCGGCGCCAGCGGCGACCTGGCTCCGCTGGCGCATTGCGCCCTGGTGCTGATCGGCGAGGGTGAAGTCCTGGACGCCGGCGGCAGGCGCCGCCTCGCCGCCGAGGCGCTCGCCGGGGCCGGGATCGAGCCGCTCACGCTGCACGCGAAGGAGGGCCTGGCGCTGATCAACGGCACCGACGGCATCCTCGGCATGCTGGTGCTCGCCGCTGAGGACCTGCGTTCGCTGCTGCGCGTCGCCGACCTGACGGCCGCTATGTCGGTGGAGGCGCTGCTCGGGACCGATCGCGCATTTGCCGAGGACCTGATCGCCCTGCGCCCACAACCAGGACAGGCGGCGAGCGCCGCAAACCTACGCCACCTGCTCGCCGGCTCGCCGATCGTCGCCAGTCATCGCGAGAACGATCCGCGCGTTCAGGACGCTTACTCGCTTCGCTGCGCCCCGCAAGTCAACGGAGCCGCTCGCGACGCGCTCGCCTACGCCGATGGCGTGGCGGCGGAGGAGCTCCGGTCCGCGATCGACAATCCGATGGTGCTGCCCGACGGACGGGTGGAGTCCTGCGGCAACTTTCACGGGGCGCCCCTCGCCCTGGCATGCGATCTGCTCGCGATGGCGGTCGCGGACACTGGCGCGATCGCCGAGCGGCGGACGGACCGGCTGCTCGACTCCGCCCGCTCGGAGGGCCTCCCGGCGTTCCTCGCCGAGGACCCGGGAGTCCATTCGGGGCTGATGATCGCTCAATACACACAGGCTGCGATGGTCGCGGAGAATCGCCGGCTTGCGGCCCCGGCTGGGGTCGACTCCCTGCCGACCAGCGCGATGCAGGAGGACCACGTCTCGATGGGCTGGGGAGCCGCGCGCAAGCTGCGCGCGGGGATCGACAACCTGCGCCGGATCCTCGCGGTCGAGGCGGCCTGCGCGGCGCGCGGGCTCGAGCTCCGCGCGCCGCTGGCGCCTGCAGCGGGCACCGCGGCGGCGGTCGCGGCGATCCGCTCCGCCGGCGTCCCCGGACCGGGTCCCGACCGTCACCTCGCCCCGGAACTGGAGGCGGTGGAGCGGTCGATTGCCACGGGTGGGCTCCTGCACGCCGTCGAGGGCGAGATCGGGGAGCTGCGGTGAGCGGTCCACGCGAGGTCCGGGCCCCGCGGGGCGCGGAGATCTCCTGCCAGGGCTGGCAGCAGGAGGCGGCAATGCGGATGCTGATGAACAACCTCGACCCCGAGGTCGCCGAGAACCCCGACGAGCTGGTGGTCTACGGGGGCACCGGACGCGCCGCGCGCTCCTGGGAGGCCTTCGACGCGATCGTGCGAACGCTGCGCGAGTTGGGCGACGACGAGACACTGCTGGTCCAGTCGGGCAAGCCGGTCGGGGTCTTCCGCACCCACGAGTGGTCCCCCCGGGTCCTGATCGCCAATTCCAACCTGGTCGGCGACTGGGACAACTGGGACGAGTTTCGCCGGCTCGAGGCCGAGGGCCTGACGATGTACGGCCAGATGACCGCGGGATCCTGGATCTACATCGGGACCCAGGGGATCGTGCAAGGGACATACGAGTGCTTCGCGGAGATCGCCCGGCGCCGCTTCGACGGATCGCTGGCGGGAACGATCTCCCTGACCGCGGGCCTCGGCGGCATGGGCGGGGCACAGCCGCTTGCGATCACGATGAATGGCGGCGTCGCCCTCTGCATCGAGGTCGACGCGGCGCATCTGCGGCGGCGGATCGAGACCGGCTACCTCGACGAGGAGGCCGGCGACCTCGAGGATGCGATCGCCCGCTGCCGGGCGGCGAAGCGGGAGCAGCGCCCGCTCAGCGTCGGACTGGTCGCCAACGCGGCCGACGCCCTGCCGGAGCTCCAGCGGATGGGCTTCGAGGCCGACATCGTCACCGACCAGACGAGCGCCCACGATCCGCTCAACGGCTACGTGCCGAACCTGATGTCGCTGGAGGATGCGTTGAGGCTGCGGGAGGAGAGTCCCGACGAATACGTGCGCCGCTCCCGCGCCGCGATCGCCGCACACTGCGCCGCGATGGTCGGCTTCCTCGACGCGGGGGCCGAGGTCTTCGACTACGGCAACAGCCTGCGCGCCGAGGCGGAGCTGGGCGGTTTCGAGCGCGCCTTCGCATACCCGGGGTTCGTCCCCGCCTACATCCGCCCGTTGTTCTGCGACGGCAAGGGCCCCTTCCGCTGGGTCGCCCTCTCCGGCGATCCGGCGGACATCGCCGCCACCGATCGGGCGGTGCTCGAGGAAATCCCCAACGACGAGCCCCTGCGGCGGTGGATCACTCTGGCCGAGCAGAGGATCACCTACCAGGGCCTGCCGGCGCGCATCTGCTGGGCCGGGTACGGCGAGAGGGCTAGGCTCGGCGTGCGCTTCAACGAGCTGGTGCGGTCCGGCGAGGTCTCGGCCCCGATCGTGATCGGTCGCGATCACCTCGACTCCGGCTCGGTGGCCTCCCCCTACCGCGAGACCGAGTCGATGGCCGACGGCTCCGACCCGATCGCCGACTGGCCGCTGCTCAACGCGCTGGTCAACACCGCCTCGGGCGCCTCCTGGGTGAGCATCCACGACGGCGGCGGGGTTGGGATCGGGCGCTCGCTCCACGCCGGGATGGTCTGCGTCGCGGATGGCACGGATCTCGCGGCGCAGAAGCTCGAGCGAGTGCTCACCAGCGACCCCGGGACCGGCGTGATGCGACACGCGGATGCCGGATACGAGCGGGCGATCGACGTCGCCGCGGAGCGCGGCGTGCGCCTGCCGATGCGGGACCAAGAGTGAGCGTTCGCGAGGTCGTCACGATCGGCGATCCCGTGCTGCGCGAGCGCGCCAGGGAGTTGCGTCCCGAGGAGCTCGCCTCCCCCGCGATCCAGGAGCTGATCGACGACCTGATCGAGACGAAGCGCGCGACGCACGGTGCCGGGATCGCGGCCAATCAGGTCGGCGAGCCCGTGCGCGTGGCGATCGTCGAGGTGGAGGAGGGGAACCCCCGCTATCCGTACAAGCCGCCCGAGCCGCTCACGGTGATGGTCAATCCCACCATCGAGCCGCTCGGCGACGAGACGATCGAGATCAACGAGGGATGCCTCTCGGTGCCGGACCTGCGCGGCACCCTCCGGCGCCACCCCACGGTCCGCGTCCGTTATCTCGACCGCGCGGGCGGGGAGCACGATGTGGTCAAGCGCGGGTTGACGGCCGGCACCTTCCAACATGAGGTCGATCACCTCAACGGCACGCTCTTCGTCGACCGCGCCGATCCGCGGACGTTCGCGACCTGGGAGCAGTTCGACCGCCACGAACGCGACGAGTTCGTGCGCCGCGTCGAACGGCTTACCGAAGAGAGATCGTGAGCGCCGAACGGGCAGGCACCCTCTGGTGCGAGCTCGCCTGGCTGGGCGGCGAGCGGGCCGAGGTGGGCGTCGCCGTGGAGCTGGATGGCGAGCGAATCGCGTCGGTCACCACGGGGGTGGAGAGCCCTCCGCCCGGGGCGACCCCATTGCACGGCCTGACCATCCCGGGAATGGCCAACGCGCACTCGCACGCCTTCCAGCGGGCCCTGCGCGGGCATACTCAGGCCGGGAGCGGGAACTTCTGGACCTGGCGATCGCGGATGTATGAGGTCGCCGACCGAATCGACCCTGACCTCTACCTCGCGCTGGCCCGGGCGACCTTCGGGGAGATGGCGCTGGCAGGCATCACGACCGTGGGCGAGTTCCACTACCTGCACCATGGCCCCGGCGGCACCCGGTACGAGGATCCGAACGCGCTCGGGAGTGCCGTAATCGCCGCCGCTCGCGAGGCCGGGATTCGCATCACCCTGCTCGACACCTGCTACCTGCATGGCGGGATCGGCCGGGAAGCTGAGGGCGTCCAGCTTCGGTTCTCCGATGACAGCGCCGAGGACTGGGCGAAGCGGGTCGATGGGATCCAGCCAGGCGCCGGGGCGCGAGTCGGCGCGGCTATCCACAGCGTGCGCGCAGTCGACCCGGAGGCTGCGGCACGGGTGGCGGCGTTCGCGGCCGAGCGATCCTGGCCACTTCACGCCCACGTCTCCGAGCAACCAGGCGAGAACGACGACTGCCTCTCCGCATACGGCATGAGCCCCACCGGGGTACTCGCCGAGGCGGGCGCTCTCTCGCCGGGCTTCACGGCGGTCCATGCCACCCACATCGCCGACGGCGACCTCGAGCTGCTGGGGGGCGGAGGGTGCGGAGTCTGTCTCTGTCCGACGACGGAGCGCGACCTCGCCGATGGCGTTGGTCCGGCCCGCCGGCTGGCGGAGGCGGGGGCGCGGCTTTCCCTCGGCACCGACTCCCATGCGCTGATCGACGTATTCGAGGAAGCTCGGGCGGTGGAGCTCGACGAGCGCCTCGAGACCGGGGTGCGGGGAGGCCATTCGGCGGGTGAGCTGCTCCGTGCCGCGACCGCGGAGGGATGCGCCGCCATCGGCTGGCCCGAGGCCGGCGAGATCGCGCCTCAGGCTCTTGCGGACCTGGTGACCATCGCGCTGGACGGGGTGCGTCTCGCGGGGACGTCCGTGGATCACGCCCTCGAGTCGCTCGTCTTCGCCGCGACTGCGGCCGACGTACGCGAAGTAATCGTCGGAGGGCGGTTCGTGGTGCGAGACGGCGCCCACGTCGACCTCGACGTGGCATCCGAGCTCAACGAGGCGATCTCCAGACTTTCGGCATGAGCTCGCTGGCAATCGAGAACATCGGCCTGCTGGTCACCAATGACCCCTCGCTCGGCGAGGGACCGCTGGGGGTCGTGCGCGGGGCGACCCTCGTGTTCGAGGGAGATCGCGTCGCCGCCGTTGAGCGGCGGGGCGCGTCCGCCGACAGCAGCATCGACGCCGCCGGCCGCTGCCTGATCCCGGGCTTCGTCGACAGTCATACGCACCTGGTCTTCGCCGGAGACCGAGCGGAGGAGTTCGCCGCGCGGCTGGCCGGGAGGCCATACGAGGCGAGCGGCATCAGGGTCACCACCGAGGCGACCCGCGCCGCGAGCGCGGACGAGCTGCGAGAGCTGGCCGGGCGGCGGCGGGCCGAGGCGCTGCGGGCCGGCATCACGCATCTGGAGATCAAGTCCGGCTACGGGCTGGACGTCGCCGCCGAGCGGAGGCTGTGCGAGATCGCCGCCGAGCTGACCGACGACGTCACCTTCCTGGGCGCGCACGCAGTGCCGGAGGAATACGACGGCCGCACCGACGACTACGTCGAGTTGGTCTGCGGCGAGATGCTGGAGGCATGTGCGCCGCTGGCGCGTTGGATCGACGTGTTCTGCGAGCGCGGCGCCTTCGATGCGGACCAGTCACGTGCGGTGCTCGAGGCGGGGCGGTCCGCGGGGCTCGGCCTGCGCGTTCACGGCAACCAGCTCGGCCCTGGGCCCGGGATCGGGCTGGCGGTCGAGATGGGAGCTGCCTCGGTCGATCACTGCACCTACTTCGACGACGCCGACGTCGAAGCGCTCGCCGCGAGCAACACGGTCGCCACCTTCCTCCCCGCGACGGACTTCTCGACCCGGCAGCCGTATCCCGACGCGCGCAGGATGATCGATGCCGGCGCACAGGTTGCGATCGCCACCAACACGAATCCCGGATCGAGCAACACGACCTCGATGAGCTTCTGCATCGCCCTCGCCGTCCGCGATCTGGGGATGACTGTCGACGAGGCGTTGCGCGCCGCCACGCTCGGGGGGGCCCTCGCACTGAACCGCGATGACGTCGGCCGTCTGACGCCCGGCGCGAGGGCCGATGCCGTTGTCCTCAACGCACCGTCCTACATCGACCTGGTCTACCGCCCCGGGGTGCCACTCGTCGCCGCCAGTTTCGTTGCCGGGCGGCAGGACGGGTGGCAGCCTCCCAAGGAGTAGACCCCAGGTTCGAATCCCGGCCGGGCGCCCGCCAACGAACCAGCATGCGTCCCACGCTGGATGGTCTCGGAGGTAGGTTCTCCGCATGGGGATCGGGCGGTTCGTCACGCACACGATGTTCGGCTGGGGTGCATCCGACTACGGGGCGGTCCCCGTCCCCGGGTCGCAGCAGTTCGAGCTGCCCGCCGGCAAGGTGTACCTGACCTACCAGGAGTCGAAGAAGTCGAAGGCCTCGCCCAAGGACGACTTCGCCATGATCGATGTCATGTTCGCGGCTCCCCCCGGGCTTCAGGTCAGCGTGACGCCCGTGGGCGGAGGCCAGCCGCTGCCGATCGAAATGGGGTTGGCGACCAATACCTCGACGAAGAAGGGGCAGAGCCGGGATGCGATCGGCAGCGTCGAGATCGCGGCGCCGGGGACGTACACGGTGACGGCCGGCCCTGAATTCCCCGACGCGGTCGAGCCTCAGATACACCTGAGCAGCTAGCGCCAATCATTCTGCTGCAAACCTCGTCCCGCGACTGGTCAAGCCGGGGCGATGTTGCGACCATCTCTGTTGAGGTAATCGGTGTCCAGCAGCAGCAAGCGCCTGCCGTACATGCCCGGCCTGGATGGCCTGCGAGCCATCGCCGTCCTGGCCGTCTTCGTCTACCACTTCCACAACGGCGGCGGCTGGCTTCCGGGCGGGTTCCTGGGAGTCGACGTCTTTTTCGTGATCAGCGGCTACCTGATCACCTCGCTGCTGCTCAGCGAGTTCCGCAAGGAGGGGCGAGTCGACCTGGTCCGCTTCTGGCTGCGACGGGCGCGGCGCCTGCTGCCGGCGGTCGGGGTCCTGATCGCGGTGGTGATGGTCGCCGGCGCCTTCCTCGACCTCGGGCAGATCTCGACGCTGCGCGGCCAGGCTCTCGCGTCGATGGGCTACGTCACCAACTGGGACCTGATCTTCAGCCACCAGTCCTACTTCGATCAGTTCGCGCGGCCGTCGCTGTTCCGGCACCTCTGGTCGCTGGCGGTCGAGGAGCAGTTCTACCTGCTCTGGCCGGTCGTCTTCGCGCTCTGCATGACGCGCTTCGGGCACCGGCGCGTCGTGATCGGCGTGATCGCCGGGGCCATCGCCTCCAGTCTGCTGATGGCGATCCTCTTCGACCCCGCCGACCCGAACCGCGTCTTCTATGGGACCGACACCCGCGCCACGCCGCTCTTGATCGGGGTGGCGCTGGCGTTCTTCTGGGCTCCGGAACGGCTGCGGCCCAAGACCGGGATGCTGGCCCCGGTCGCCCTGGATGTGGTCGGCGTCGTCGGGCTGGTGATGGTGCTCGTCACCTTCCTGACCATCCATGACTACGACCTCGCGCTCTACCACGGCGGCTTCCTGCTGCTCTCGCTCTGGACCGCGCTGCTGATCGCGGCGCTCGCCCACCCGGCGGCTCACCTCGGACGAGTGGTCGGTAACCCCGGTATGCGCTGGCTCGGGGTGCGCAGCTACAGCTTCTATCTCTGGCACTGGCCGGTCCTGGAGTTGACCCGTCCGGGGATCGACGTGTCGCTGCACGGGCCGGTCCTCTTCGCGCTGCAGCTCGGCGCGACGCTCGCGCTCGCCGACCTCTCCTACCGCTTCGTGGAGCAGCCCTTCCGCCGCTCCACCACCTGGCAGCAGCCCGACTGGCTGCGCATCGGCCGCGTCGGGATCGCGGTGGGCGTGACGGCCGTCGTGATCGTGGTGGGCTGGAGCGGGATCGTGCCGCAGGGACATCCCGGCCAGCTGCGGGTCGCCTCGGCGCAGATCACGCCGACGGCCGCGTCCGTAACCCGTTCCGCACCACCGGGGCCGAAGGTCCCTTCACCCAAGCCCCTCAACGGCAGGCGCGCAAAGAAAGTGGGGCCACTTCCCGTGCTGGCGCTGGGCGACTCGGTGATGGTCGACGCTCGCTCGGGACTGGCGCGGCTGCTCGGCGGGGGCCTCACCCTGAACGCGGCGGTCGGCAGGCAACCAGGCGAGATCGCCGACCTGCTCCACGACTACTCCGCCAAGGGCAAGCTCCCGCACTACGTCGTCCTGCAGCTCGGTAACAACGGGCCCGTCTACGGAGACGACCTGGTCAAGCTGCACCAGGCGCTCCGCGGCGTGCCGCACGTCTTCCTGGTGAACGTCGAGGTGCCGCGGAGTTGGCAGGGAGAGGTCAACTCGACCCTGTCCGAGGCAGCGCGCAACTGGGGGCAGGCCGAGCTCGTCGATTGGCATGAGATCGCCTCCTCGCACGGCGGCATCACGACGGACGGGATCCATCTGACTGAGAAGGGGATCGACCTCTATTCGCGGCTGATCGCATCGTCGGTCCGGACCGCGGCCAGCAAAGACTCGTAGGAACGGACGAGGGCGGCCCGATCCTCGCCGATCAGCGGGCTCGCCGGATCGCAGCCCTCCTCGACCCAGCGATCGGAGTGGAGCATGGCGCGGGCGCGCTCGCGTGCCGCGGTCTCGACAGACGACTCGGGGAGGGAGTAGACGTAGGTGTAGAGCCGCTCCAGGGCATCGACCAGCGTGCGATCGTCCTCCTCGCCCCCGTCGTGCTGCAGCTCGCGGTGGGCGCGCCACCACTCGACCTCGCGGCGGGCGGCCTCGACCGGGTCGAAGGACTCGCCCTGACGCTCGACCACCATCCGGTAGAAGCGCTCCATGTAGCGGCGGGCCCCGTCGGGATCGTTGTCCGGGTAGGGAGCCCAGAGCTGATTGGCGCGCAGCACCCACCAGCCGCCGCGGAGCGTGTCCGGAACCGAGAGGCCGAAGCTCTCGCGGGTCAGCCCGAAGGCGGCACGCAGGAAGGTGGCCCAGCGCCGGCGGTAGTAGGCGACCCAGGCATCGCACTCGAGCTCGCCGACACGCCGCGCATCGAACGAGCGCATGCCCATCAGTCGGCCGGGAATGCCTCCGACGGCTCGAGCGTGGGCGGAGCGATCTCCACCTGGCTTCCCCCATCGGTCTTCGCGGTGTAGAGCGCAACGTCAGCTCGGCGCAGGGCCTGTCTGCGTTGCCTGGCGGTGTGGCTCATCGGTGCGGCCATCGGGGCCGGGTGACCGTAGGCGATGCGCCCCTGTTTCGCATCTGCAGAATCGTCCAAATTCACCCGGGCCGGTTGAACCCGGACCGCCCGGTGGAGAGGGCGGGGCCCGGGCTCTCGCCCGGGCCCCGCTGCCGAACCGTCAGCCCGCCAGGGCGCGGATGGCTAGTGGTGATGCCTGTGAGGGAGCACTTCCCACGTTCGTGAGCTTGAGGCTGCTCGATGGGTGGGCGAGTCCGGCCGTGGCGACCGCTGCGCCGACAATCACCGAGATGGCCTGCTTCCTTCTGATCACCTGGTTTCTCCTTTCGAGAGTCCACGCGCCGGTCCAGCGCCGGCGCGCAATCGAGCGGCGAATCTAGGAAGCGGCGTGGGCGAGCCGGTTAAGGAGGTGGTTCTCCCGCGTATCAATGCTGTGAACGCGGACTACGGCTCAGGCCGACTCGGCCGCGCGCATGAATGCCTCGAGGCGCTCGTTGTAGGGCGCGCCCGTCGAAGGGACCGTGTGGCCCCGCCCCCGGATCACCTCGCGCTCCGCCGACAGCCCGTCGGCCAGCGCGTCACAGACCGCCTCGAAGGCGGGTGAGTGCCCGCCGGAGAGGACCAGCACCGGGAAACCGGCCGCCGCGAGTCGCTCGAGCGGGATGTCCGCCTCCCATGAGGGCCTCTCGCGCTTCAGCAGCTCGACGCCGTGCAGGAGCTCTTCCCCCAGCTCCTCCGGCGTCTCGTAGGCCGAGCCCGCGCCGCCGCGGAAGAGCCGCAGGAACTCCTCCGATGGAATCGATGGAGCGTTCTCGAAGAGGAGCTCGCCGTTGGCGATCATCTCATCGACGACGGGCGTGCCCGCCGCCACCCGGAGCGAGCCGGGCTCCGAGATCGTCAGCGAGCGGACGGCCTCGGGCCGCTCGGCGGCGGCGAGCAGCGCGATCACGGCGCCATAGGAGTGCCCGACGAGATGGGCGCCTTCGCCGAGCAACTCGGCGAACATCGGCGCCTCCACCTCGAAGTCGTTGCGCTCCAGCGGCGTGCTCCCGCCGAAACCCGGCCGGCTGGGGATGATCAGGCTCCAGCGCTCGGCGAGCTCGCGCTGCTTGCGCCAGGTGAGCGACGGCCCGACGATGTCCCCATGGACGAAGAGGATCGGCGGGCCCTCACCGATCCGCTCAACCTCGAGCATGTCGCCTCAGTGTCAGCAGGTGGTTGCGGAGCCCGATCCCGAAGCCGGTCGGCTTGCCGTGGTAATTCTCGATCAGGCTGGGGCCGGCGTGGCAGGTCCAGCCGCCCTTGGTGTCCCAGGCCCAGCCGAGGTAGGAGATCCCGCGCCGGTCGGCCCAGCGCATCCACTTGTCGATGTAGTCGTGGCGGCAGTCGGTCTGCCCGAGCTCGCCCACGACCACGGGGACCTGGGCGGCCGTCGCCGCGATCTGTGCCTTGCAGCCGCGGAGGCAGGGCGCCAGATGGTGGCCGTAGTTGTGCTCTGAGGCGACCAGTTGTCCGAGTGGGTCGCCCGGCTCGTGGGCAAGCCACCCCGAGAGGTCCCGGGCGTAGTCGATCCCGCCGAGCATCAGCGGCTGCGTCGCGCCGGTCGAGCGCACCGCGTCGACCAGCTGCTGCATCCCGGCCGCGACGTAGGCGGGATGGCGCTCGCTGAAGCGGCCGCCGGCCGGGACGTCGCAGCCCGCCAGCCAGCAGTCCCAGCTGATGTCGTGCGGCTCGTTGTAGAGATCGAACACGAGGGAATGGTTGGAGGCGAAGTGCGACGCGACATCGCTCCAGAACGCCGGCGAGGAATCGGCGTCGGGCATCGGGATGATCCCCAGCGCCTTCTGCCCCGCCGGCGCGGCGACGTGCTCGTCGATCACGACGTAGAGGCCGGCCTGGTTGAGGCGCGCGACAAACCCGTCGATCGCACTGCGATAAGCCTCACCGCCGAGCGTTGCCTTGACGCCGTCGTTCCCCAGCCAGCAGTCGGGGTTGAGCGGCAGGCGCACGGCGTTGATCCTCCACTTCTTCATCGCTCGGATGCTGCGGGCGCCGGTGGGCCCATCGAAGAACCCATAGCCCTCGGCGCAGGCGTACTCGGAGCCGCTGCGGCTGACGCCGAGCAGCCTGATCGGCTGCCCCGATTCGTCGACCAGGTGGTTCCCGGACACGCTCAGACCGAGCCCTGAGGCGGCGGCAGGCGACGAAACGGCGCCCAGGCAGAGCCCAAGCACGACGATGCGTAGGAACCGCGTCATCTCCGAACAAACCCTACGATCACCGCGGTGAAGCTCGTCATCCAGATCCCCTGCCTGAACGAGGAGGAGTCTCTGCCGCGGGTGCTCTCCGAGCTGCCCCGCGAGGTGATGGGCTTCGACGAGGTCGAGTGGCTCGTCATCGACGACGGCTCGACGGACCGTACGGTCGAGGTCGCCAGGCGCCACGGCGTCGACCACCTCGTGCGGCTGACCAGCCACCGCGGGCTCGCCACGGCGTTCCAGGCCGGGCTCGACGCGGCGCTCAAGCTCGGCGCCGACGTGGTCGTCAACACCGATGCCGACGGCCAGTACAGCTCCTCCGACATTCCGCGGCTGGTCGAGCCGATCGTGGCCCGGCGCGCCGACATGGTCGTGGGCGACCGTCAGGTCCAGGACGTCGAGCACTTCTCCCCCAGCAAGAAGCTCCTCCAGAAGCTCGGGAGCTGGGTGGTGCGGCGGGCATCGGGCACCCGGGTCCTCGACACGACCTCGGGCTTTCGGGCCTACAACCGCGAGGCCGCCCTCCAGCTGATCGTCGTCTCGCGCTACACCTACACGCTCGAGAGCCTGATCCAGGCGGGCAAGATGTCGGTCGCGATCGAGGACGTCCCGATCTCGCCGAACGAGACGGAGCGGGAGTCCCGGCTCGTCGGCTCGACCTCGGCCTACGTCAGGCGAAACGCCTTCGCGATCTTCCGCGCCTACACGCTGTATGAGCCACTGCGCGTCTTCATGCTGCTCACCGTCGTCTTTGCGGTGCTCGCGCTGGCTGCCTGGTCACCCTTCCTCTTCGACTGGATCGTCAACGGCGACCGCAGCGGCCACATCCAGTCGCTGATCCTCGGTGCAGTGCTGATGCTGGCCGCCCTCCAGATGTTCGCCCTCGGGATCATCGGCGACGCCCTCGCCGGGCAGCGAGCGATCCAGCAGCGCGTCTACGAGCGCGTCCGGCGGCTGGAGCTCGAAGCCGGTGTCCCGCCCTCCAACTATGAGCGCGGCGACCGCGAGCCGCCCCGGCCGCTGACCGTGGAGACGATCGAGACCACCGTCGCCGTGAATGAATGAGTGTCGAGGCCGCCGAGACCGGCGGGAACGTCTACGACAAGTACGGGACCTCGAATCCAGTCGCGCGGCGGCTGATGGCGGGCTTCATGTCCCAGCTCGACGAGCTGGTCGAGCGGACCGGCGCCAGAGAGGCGCATGAGGTCGGCTGCGGTGAGGGCGAGTTGGCCATCCGGCTCGCTCGTCGCGGGATCCGGATGCAAGGCACCGACGCCTTCCCCCGGGTGCTGGAGGAGGCGCGCCGCCGCGCAGCTGCGGCCGGCGTGGATATCGACTTCGAGGCGACCCCGGTCGAGGAGCTGGATCCGACTCGTCAAGCCGCCGAGCTGATCGTCTGCTGCGAGGTGCTCGAGCACCTGGACGATCCCGAGCGTGCCCTCGACGTGTTGGCTGGGCTGGCGAAGCCGTGGCTGATCGCGAGCGTCCCCCGGGAGCCGCTCTGGCGGGCGCTCAACCTGGCGCGCCTCTCCTACGTGGGCGACCTGGGCAACACGCCCGGACATCTGAATCACTGGTCCAGGCGGGATTTCGTGCGGTTTCTCACGCGCCGCTTCGAGGTAATCGAGCTGAGAAGCCCGACTCCATGGACCATGGCCCTCTGCCGCGTACAATCGCCGCCTTCATGAGGCGCCTGCGACAGTCACTACAAGGACTTCCTGCCCGCCCCGGGGTCGCCGCCGTGGTCACCCTCGGCGTCGCATGGGGACTCGTCATGCACCAGATGGGCTGGGCCCAGATGGCTCACTACGACCAGGTGCAGGCCTTCGACAAGGGGCAGGCGCAGATCGACCGGTGGCACTGGGACACGAACGACAAGGCCTGGGTCGACGGCCACTTCTATTCGGTGAAGAGCCCGGGGATGGCGGCGCTCACCACCCCGCTGTATGCCGCGATCGAGGGCCTCGGCGGCGACAAGCTCGCCCGAGCGGCGGTCAACAACGCGCAGCGGACCGCTCATCCCAAGTGGATTCCGGACGCCGTCGTGCCGCTCGAGAACTACGGCTACAACGTGGAGCGCGGGCTGCGCGTGCAGAAGATCGTCCAGCAGTCGACGCCGATCGTCTGGGCGCTGACTCTGCTGGCGGCTGTGTTCCCGGCGATCCTCTTGCTGCTCGCCGTGCGCTGGGCGGCCGACCGCTTCCTGCCCGGGTACGGCACCGCCGCCGCAATCACCCTTGGTCTGGCGACGGTGATGATGACCTTCGCCGCGGAGTTCTTCTCACATGTGATCTCGGCCGGCTTTGCGTTCGCGGCCTTCTGTCTCCTGATGAAGGAGAGGGACAAACCCCCCAGCCTTGGACTGGTGGCGGGCGCCGGGCTGCTCGCCGGCCTCGCCGTGACC
Source organism: uncultured Solirubrobacterales bacterium (assembly GCA_963774305.1). Taxonomy (GTDB): domain Bacteria; phylum Actinomycetota; class Thermoleophilia; order Solirubrobacterales; family 70-9; genus DASUPK01. The sequence goes on from CAVZEM010000007.1 coordinate 13,831, forward strand.
TTCGAGTTCCAGACCGGGCTGGTCGGCGTCGTGCTCTTCGGCTACGCCCTCTCTCGCCGGAACCAAGACAACACGGGTCGCGCTGGCGCGCGCCCTCTCATCAGCCGAGGCGCCGCCTATGCGGCCGGCACCCTCGTGGGGGCGCTGCCGATGCTGGCATTCAACTACTGGGCCTTCGGCAACCCCCTCAAGCTCGCCTATGGCGACGCAGTCGCCTTCCCCGGCGTCACCGGTCACGACCTGCTGGGCCTGAACAGCCACGGCTTCTTCGGGATCACCGCGCCGCGCTTCGACAGCGCGGTCAGCCTGCTGCTGGCCGGCCGCGGCCTGCTCGTGCTGACCCCGATCATCGTCATGTGCGTCGTCGGCGTCTTCATGATGCGTGGCCGGGGACACCGCGCGGAGGCGAACACGATCCTCGCCGTCGGCGCCGTCTACTTCATCTACAACAGCGGCTACTGGCTGCCGTTCGGCGGTGGCACGCTCGGTCCCCGCTTCCTGATCCCGGCCCTGCCGTTCCTCGCACTGGGACTGCCATATGCGTACAAGCGGCTCCCCGCCCTGACGCTCGGGCTCGCGATCCCGTCGGTGCTGATGATGCTGGTCGGGACCCTGACCTATCCGCTGATCGGCAAGCAGGGAATCGGGACCTGGGCTGACTGGGTGGTGCAGGGGAGGCTCGAGCACACCGTTCTGACCGCCTTCGGCGTCACCAATGCCTGGCTCGCCGTGGCGCCGTTCGCAGCCGCCGTGCTCACCTCGATCGTGCTCGCCGTCCGCGCCACCCCGTCGGTGTCCCTGTCGGACTTCCGCTACGCCGTGCCCGCGGTCCTGACCTGGGCCTGCGTCTCGACCGTCGGCCCGGGCATTGCCGGCGACGACATCAGCGTGCTCGACCCGGGAAACATCTCCGCCCTCTGGCTGGTCACCTCGGCGCTCGTGCTCTCGCTGACGACGCTCAGCATCGTGCGACTCCGTGAGCGGCGCGCTCAGTCGGATCCGGATGCGCCCGCCGCGCGCGAGCCGGCGCTCGGGCCGGAGCTCGCGATCGACGAGCCGACCTCGTAGAAGACCAGCCCCGGCTTGTCGGGCAGGAGGTAGCGCCTCAGCGGCAGACCGTCGATCGGCTTCCGCGCCGCGCCGGCCTGCGGCGTGCCCTCGGTGAGGCCGACGTGCATGATCACCGTGCGGACTCCGTACTCCTGCAGCTCGTGGACGGTCGCGGCGTCCGGGAAGGTGGCCATGTGGCGAACCAGGTCCAGCACGATGGCGGGGTTGGTGCTGGCGCGGCCGTTGACGATCTCGGGGAAACCCGCCGTCGACTCCAGCTGGAAGGCGCGATTCTCCTTGGCGGTAAGCGCCGGTAGGTGCAGCTGCGGCTGCGGGATGTCGGCGGTCGAGGGGCCAGACGGCGGCACCGGTGGCTCCGCCTGGTTGTCGAAGGGATCGAACGGCAGGCTCCTGCCCTCGGTGACGATCGCCAGGCTGAGCAACCCGGCGATGGCGATCGCCGACCAGGTCGGCCACCGTCTTCGCCCGGCCGCACGGATCGCGGCCTCGGCACCGGCGGCCGCGAGCAGGGCGAGCGCTAGTGAGGAGAAGGTCGCCAGACGCCCGGGGGTGCGGATCGCATCCCAGCCGGGGAGCACGTCATAGAGGACGCGATAGGGCCAGAGCAGGCCACCGCCCTCGCGGAAGCCGAGCTCGAGCACCATGATCGCCACGGCCGCGATTCCGACGCCCACCCGCCATCGCTTGGGCAGGCTGCTCGACCATAGTCCCACGACGGCGAGCACCAGGATCACCGCGCCGGGAAACAGGGTCTTCTCCTGCCAGGTCGTGAGGGTGTCCCGGATGCCGGCCGTGGCCGCACCCCAGACGAAGTTCTCCTCTGGCGCCGTGAGAAAGACCTTGAGTGGGCCGGAGAAGGCGGCGACCTCGTGGGGGCTCCGCTTGGCGGCCGGGAAGTTGTCCGCGATGTAGAGATATGGATGCGCGATCCAGTAGGAGACCCCGGCGAAAACGATGGCGCCGGCAGCGCCCGCGACGATGAACCGGCGCGGGACGGGCGGCCTGCCGCGAAGCAGCCACGCGATGACCGCGATCAGGACGACCCCGCCGATCCCGTAGGCGAACGGCAGGCCGAGCACCCAGCCGATCGACACCTCCCATGCGGCGATCACCCAGGCCCAGAAGAGCCACCACGGCCGCTTCAGCCGGATCCCCCGGACCGCGAAGGCGATCGCGAGGGGGATCCCGCCGCTCGAGATCACCTGCAGATGCCCGTCCTGTTCGAGCCTGTATGGGGCGTAGGCGAACGCGGCTCCCGCGATCACGGCTCCCAGCGGGCCGATGCCCATCTCCCGGGCCAACAGGTAGGCGCCGAAGAAGGCGAGCGCGTAGGCGAACAGGAAGAGCAGGTCGTAGCGGACCATCGCCGCGTGCGGCCCGCTCCCGATGATTCCCGCCGGGGCGTACCCGATCAGCGCATCGCCGAAGGCGAGTGAGTACTTGGTCGGCCAGAAGCGGTTGGCGTCGAAGAAGTGGAGGGGCTGGTGAAGCAGGGCGTGACCGCCCCAGGCCGGCTGCCAGGCCTCGGCGAGCGGGTCGCCGATGTCCCGCGGGACGGTCGCCCCCAGGTGCCAGATCAGGGGCCAGGTCATCACGATCGCGAGCAGGCAGGCCCCGACCGCGGCGAGCCCTACCTCTCGCCGATTCATGCTCGATGAAACGGGTGGCGCTGTCGCGCGCCCTCGGGTAGACATGAGCCGGGCATCCTCGCAATTCGGGACGCCCTCGTGCTCTCCCATCCATATGCTGGGTGCCTGGTCTTGGCCCTGATAGCAATCGGAGTGATCGCCTTCCTGGCGTTCGACGCGTGGATCCTCTACCGCGTCTTCGCGGGCCGGGCGAGTGCCGACGACCACGGGATGTTCATGGTTCCGGGGGAGGCGACGGTGACCGTCCCCGCCGGCAAGCTCAAGATCTCCTACCAGGAGGAGTACAAGGCCTCGAGCGACGGTGACGACATCGACTTCGGGGTGCCCGACGCCCTGCAGGTGACCGTCGTCAACGCCGCCGGTGGCGACCCTTTGCCGGTCAAGGGACCCGGCTTTCGCGGGATGGGGTCGAACCTGGACACCGGCAGCGGCTGGAGCCGTGCACGGGTCGGCACGGTCGAGATCACCGAGCCGGGCAGCTACACGATCACAGCGGGCCCGGCGATCGAGGGCGCCGTCGAGCCCAAGATCCTGATCGGCAAGTAGCTCAGGTCTTGTCCGGGCGCTCGGGGTAGAGCTCGTCGATCGTGACCAACGGGCGGTAGGGAGCGCCTCCGGCCTCCTCGATCGCCTCACCGCCCCCGGCCAGGCGGTCAACCACCGAAACGACGCCGGCCACCTCGTGGCCCTCCTCCAGGATGCGCTCGATGGCGCGCACCGTCGAGCCGCCGGTCGTGACCACGTCCTCGACCACCAGGCAGCGGGTGCCGGGCTCCAGCACGGGCCCCTCGATCCAGCGCTGCAGGCCGTGCTGCTTCTTGTCCTTGCGGACGAAGAAGGCGATCAGGTCGTCCCCGGCCGCTGAGCCGATCGCGGCGCTGGCGAGTGGGTCGGCGCCCATCGTCATGCCGCCCACGGCAATCGCGCCGCGCTCGGCCGCCTCCGCGGCGATCAGCTCTCCCACCGCGCGAAAGGCCGGCGGCCGCAGCAGGGCGCGCTTCGCGTCGACGTAGTACTGGGCCTTCTGGCCGCTGGAGAGGGTGACCTCCCCGATGACCAGCGCGTGCTCCCGCAACTCGGCCAGCAGTACGTCGTGCGCGCGGTCGGGGTCCGTCGGCATCGCCGCATCCTAGGATGCCCCGATGCGGACCGGCTACAGGCTGGCCCTCGGGGTCGTGATCGTCACAGTCGTCGCCGCCATCGTGCTGTTCGTCGTCGAGGCCGTGGGAGCGAACCGCGACGCCCACGCCTACGGGCAGGTCTCGATCCCGGGGCGGGAGTCGGTGAACCTGCCGGAGGGCGAGGTGATCATCTTCTACGGGGAACGGATCGGGCGCTTCGAACACTCCCCGCTCGCCGTGCCGTCCAACCTGCGGCTGCGCGTGCGCACCACCAACGGTCAGCTGCTGCTCGGATCCACTCCCTACGCCTTCAACCAGTTCAACGACGGCGACTACGTCAGGCGCTCGATCGCGAAGCTGCGGGTCCCGGAGGCCGGTGACTACGAGGCAGTCTCCCCGACCAAAGTGCCCGGCGCGGTCGACCCGGTGATCAGCTTCGGGCGCAACGGCACCAAGGACTTCGGCTACGTGCTCTTCGTGCTGGCCGGCGGCCTGCTGCTGGCGGCGATCCTCGGCGTGGGGACCGCGATCGTGGCCCGGGTCGAGGGCGACTAACCGAGCGCCTCGCTGAAGCCCTGCCGCCAGCTCGAGTAGCGTGGCTGCCAGCCGAGCTCCCGCTTGGCCTTCTCGTTCGTGGCGCCCTCGAGCGCGGTCGACATCGTCGCCGCCTGCCTGCCCGCGACCAAGCTCGCCAGCCAGGCCGGCACCCGGCGCGGCTTCTTTGCCCCGAGCGCGTCGGCATAGGCGGGCAGCCACTCGGACATCGGCGCCGGATCGTCGTCGCAGACGTTGTAGATGCCCGAGCCGCGATCGAGGGCGGCAATCGTCGCCGAGACCGCGTCGTCCAAGTGGATGAACGAGAAGATCCCGGTGCCCTTTCCGACGATCGGGAGGCGGCGCCTGCGGACGTCCTCGGCCCAGGCGCCATCGCTCGCGTAGGCCGACCCCGGCCCGTAGAAGAAGCCGTAGCGAACGACCACGCCCTCGAGTCCGGGCGTCTCCACGGTCGAGCGCTCGAGCGCCTCCAGGGCGATCGCCCCCTGGGCGGCGGGCAGCTCCGGCGGCAGATCGATCAGGGGATCGTCCTCGCTGTGGGCCGGCTTACCGGTCGAGGCGTAGAAGAAGCAGACGCTCTGGGCGATCAGCCTTCGCGCTCCAGCCTCCGCCGCCGCCCCGGCGAGTGCGGGCCCGACCTTGCCGCGCAGCTCGGTGGTCGGGCCGAAGGTCTGCTCGGCCCTCTTGTAGTCGAGCTTCTGCGGCAGGCTCGTGAGCTGGTTGATCACGACCTCGGGCCGCGCCTCGATCACGGCCCGCCGAAGGGCGTCGGTGTCCCGCGCGTCCACGACCAGCGGCTCGGCGCCGAGCTGGCGAATCATCTCCACCCGCTGCTCGAATCGGGTCGTCCCGGCCACCTCATGTCCCGCCTCGCGCAGCTGCCTGACGAGCGGCCGGCCGATGTTGCCGGTCGCCCCTGCGACCAGAACCCTCATGCCTCCGAGAATACGGAGGGCGTCACCGGCCTAGAGATAGACGTGGATGGCGTCGCCGAGGTTGATCCAGTTGTAGATGTACTGCGAGAACGGGATCGGATTCCTGACGCAGCCGTGGCTAGCCGCCTCGTGCATCGGGACGGGGTTGTAGCCGTGGGTCGCATAGCCCCGGATGAAGTAGACGGAGTAGTACATGCCCTCCGAGTTGTATCCCGGGTCCTTGCGGTAGAAGTGGTAGGTCCCCCGCACCGTCGGCGTGGAGGGCTTGCCGGTCGAGACGTGGAAGACCGAGACCACGTTGTCGTCGTTCACCAGCGCCATCACCTGGCGCGAGATGTCGACCTCCACGTGGTGGCCGGAGTGGTACCGCGGCCGGAAGGCGCCCTTGCCCTGCAGCAGCTTCTCGAAGATGACCGGCTTGTACTGGTAGTTCCGGGCCATGTTGTTGACCTTCCGGAACGCCAGGGTGGCGAGCTGGGAGCCGTGGTTGTACTTCCCGCTGACGTGGCCACCCGTGTAGTACCCCTCGTCGACCAGCGACTGGTTGTAGAGGTGGGAGATCGATCCCTTGCTCAGGTGCTTCGGCACCCGGACGGTGAAGCGCTGTGGCTGGGAGCTCTGCCCGCCGCTGGTTGCGGTCACCTGGTAGTTGCAGCACGAGTCGACCACGAACGGAAAGGAGAAGTTCCCGTCGCCGCCGACGCTGAGCTGCTTCTTCTCGACCGTGTTGCCGCTCGCCTGGACCTCGACCGTGACGTTCTCCCCGCCGGTGGCTCCCGGCAGGTTGCCAACGGCCGTGACCTTGTCGAGAAGGCCGGGGCTCTTGGGGCCGCTCAGGTCGAGGGTCGGGGGACCGGTCGCCGCGCTCGCCGAGGCGACGGGCAGCACGATCGCCGCCGCGGCTGCAGCGACAAGGGCGATGCTCTTCCCTCCCCTACGGATCACGACCGCGGCATTGTGCCCGATCCGGCGGCCGAACGCATTTGCGTGAACAAGGAATTCCCCGCAGACAGCGGAGTTCGGCTGCTGGGCCTTCGCGTCCCAGGTCAAGTAGCGCCCACGCGGTAGTGCAGGTGCACCGTGCCGCTCCCAAAGCGATGCTCGTCCAGCAGTTCGAGTCCCACGCGAACGCCGCTGGGCAGCGACCGTCTGCCGCCGCCCACGATGACCGGCGCGACGAACAGATGGCACTCGTCGACCAATCCCGCCCGGAACGCCGGCGCCGCCAGCCCGGGTCCGCCCACGCTGAGATCGCTCTCCGCCGCCTCCTTCAACGCTCGCACTTCCCCTGGATCGAACTCGCGCTCGATCCGCGTGTGGGCCGTCGGTGCGCTCTCGAGAGTCCGCGAGTAGACGATCTTCTCCGCCGCCTGCCAGATCTCGGCGTAGTCCCGCGTGACCTCCGAATGGGCGGCGAGCGAGGGATCGGTCTCCCAGGCGGCCATGGTCTCGTACATCCGGCGGCCGTAGAGGTAGGTCCCGATGGAGCGCTCGAGGTCGTTGACGAACCCGTGTACCTCGTCGTCGGGCGCGGCCCAATCGAACTTCCCATCCTCGTCCTCGATGTAGCCGTCGAGCGACGCGATCGACGAGTAGGTCAGCTTCGCCATGTGCTCACCTCCCCGGTTATGCGACCAGCTTGTTCCGCAGCGCCCGCACCGGGATCGTGAAGAGCAGGGCGCTGACCACGGCCAGCCACGCCGCGTTGCCGACGATCGACAGGAGCTCCGGGCCGGTGGCCAGGCCCCTGGTGATCTCGACCAGGTGGTAGAGCGGCAGGAACCAGGCCACCACGCTCACCCAGTCCGGCAGCTGGTTGAACGGGAAGAAGATCCCGGAGAAGAGGAACATCGGGGTGACTCCGAGGGTGAAGAAGTACGAGTAGAAGTCGATCTTCGGGATCAGGGCGGTGAACGTGTAGCCGATCACCGAGAAGCAGAGGCCGCCCAGGAAGACGAACGGCGGGATCGCGATCGCCCAGGGCGACGAGACCAGGCCGAAGATCGAGACGACGATCAGCACCACGCACCCGTAGACCGTCGCGCGGCTGGCGCTCCACAGCAGGTCGCCAGCGACCAGGTCCTGCACCTCGACCGGAGTCGAGAGGACGTTGTCGTAGAGCCGGAGCTCGTTCATCCGGAAGTAGACGTTGTACGTCGTCTCGAATGCCGAGGACCACATCGCCGCCGAGGCGATCAGGCCCGGGGCGATGAACTCCTTGTACGGGATGCCGTTGATGTGGGCGACGTAGGTGCCCAGCCCGAAGCCCATCGCCAGCAGGTAGAGGAACGGGTCGGCGAAGGTGGGCAGCAGGGCGCCGCGCCAGAGCTTCGAGAAGACGCGCGCGTTGCGCAGCCAGACGGCGCCCGCGAGCCGCGGCACGGGGACCAGCTCACGCGGGCTGATCCGCGGGCCGAGCCCGGCGAACCCGGGTTCCTCGAGCATCGCCATTGTCAGCCCTGGTCACTCACGGAGAGACCGTCCGGTCAGCCGCAGGAAGACGTCCTCGAGCGTGGCCCGGCGCACCAGTGCCGACTCGGTCGGGAAGGCGTCGTGGTCCAGGCCCTCGAGCACGGCCTCGGCGTCGTCGGCGTAGAGCATGAGCGTCTGCTCGCTCAGGTCGTGCCCCTGGATGCGGCCGTTGAGTGAGCCCACCAGGCGATCCGGGTCGCAGCCCTCGTCCAGGCGCAGCTCCAGCACCTCCCGCCCGACGTGGTGCCGCACCAGATCGGAGGGCTTGCCGTCGGCGACGATCCGGCCCTCGTCCATGATCACCAGGCGGTCGCAGAGCCGCTCGGCCTCCTCCATGTAGTGCGTCGTCAGCACCAGGGTGACGCCGCGCCGACGCAGCCTGTCGAGCGCGTTCCAGACGGCCAGCCGCGCCTGCGGATCGAGCCCGGTGGTCGGCTCGTCAAGGACGACGAGCTCGGGATCGCCCATCAGCGCCCGAGAGATCAGGAGGCGCCGCTTCATCCCACCCGAGAGGCTGTGGATGCGCTCGTCTGCTCTGTCGGTGAGCAGCGAGAAGTCGAGCAGCTCCGCCGCTCGCTCGCTCGCCTTCTCGGCGTCGATCCCGAAGTAGCGGGCCTGCTGGAGCAGGTTCTCGCGGACCGTCAGATCACCGTCGAGATTCGTCTCCTGCGGGACGACGCCGAGCCGGCTCTTGATCTGGCGGCGATCGCGGTTCGCGTCCAATCCGAGCACCTGCAGGTCGCCGCCATCGACGGTCGCCAACCCGTAGATCGTCTTCATCGTGGTCGTCTTCCCGGCGCCGTTGGGGCCGAGGAATCCGAAGCAGATCCCCGGCTCCACCTCGAAGTCGATGCCGGCCACCGCGACGCGATCGCCGTACGACTTGGTCAGGCCGTGGGCGACGACCGCGGGTGGACGCCCGTCGCTCAACATTGGCCGATCACCACGCTGATCGCGATCGCGTTGTTCAGGAAGTGGGCCAACATGCATGGGTAAAGGGATCCGGTCTTGTTGTACAGCCAAGCCAGCCCCACCCCAAGGCCGGCGAGCGGGATGGCGGCGGTCGGCCCGGTGGGAGCGTGAACCAGGCCGAAGATCGCGCCGGAGAGCAGCGCGGAGGGCCAGAGCGACCAGCGCTGGCGCAGCCCGGCGAAGAAGAAGCCCCGAAAGAAGATCTCCTCGGCGACGGGCGCCAGCACGACGATCGCCATCACGGCGAAGATCGCAATCCCGATTCCCGGACTGCAGACCCCCAGCTCCTTGCCGATGTCCTCCTGGTCGGGCTGCACGACGAGCGCGGAGAAGGCGATCGCACCGACGTAGTAGGTGCCCAGCATCGCGAACATCCAGCCGAGCGCCGAGGGCTCGAACCGCCTCCAGCCGAGCCGTCCGAGCGCCTTCCTCAGGTTGAAGTGCCATTCGCTGGCCATGCCGATCGCGATGGCGATCAGGAACCCGTCGAAGAGCGCCTGCGTGGCCAGGATCGCCGCGTCACTGGCGTTGTTCGGATCGCTGGCGATCTTCGGGTCGAACGGCAGGACGAGCAGTGGCGGCACGATCACCACCAGCAACAGGCCGCCGACGAGCCCCCAGATGGATCCGCTGAACCCCCAGGGCGCATCGGGGAGCCTGGGCTCATCCGGCTCCGCCACCTCAGCCGGCGCCGGTGATGGCGGAGGCGGGGCAACCGGCTCCGCGCCGCCACGGACCGGCGCGGGGACGGCGGTGCGCGGCGCGCGCTGCACCACCACGGTGTTGGCCGCCCTGTCGCCGAGGCGCTGCTTGCGCTTCGACGAGACGATCATCAGCTCGCCGATCAGGAAGAAGTCGATCAGCCGCAGGACATTCCTGATGCTCGCCTGGCCGTAGGTGAGCCGATCGGCTCCAACATCAGACGGGTCGCGCTGACGCGCGCCCTCGCATGACCGCACCTCGAGCCCGGTGGCGTTCTTCCCGATCGTCTGCCCCCAGCGCCACTCGCAGAAGGCGAAGTAGTTGAACCAGGCTGAGAAGACGACGATCACTCCGACATAGGCCGCCGTGTTCGAGACCTCGTCGGCGTTGATCGGCAGCCAGCCGAGGATCATCAGGACGCCGAAGAACCAGACGGCGTTGTCGAGCGTGGCGGCGAGCGCCCGCCGCCAGAACCCCGCGTAGTCAGCCGGCACCGGACGCGAAGCTGAGGAGCCGGCGAGTGTCGTTGGCATCTCAGAGATGCTGATCGATCTCCTCCAGCGAGGCGATGTCGCCGTCGGAGCCGTTGCGGCCGATCAGGAGCGGGCGGATCCCCGCCGCCCGTGCGCCCACCACGTCGTCCTCGGCCGTGTCGCCGACGTGAACCGCCTCCGCCGGCTCGCAGCCGGCCAGATCGAGCGCCCGCTCGAAGATCGCGGGGTCGGGCTTGCGCGCCCCGGCCTCGGCGGAGGTGATCGTCCCGTCCAGCAGCTCCCCCAGGCCACAGCCGTCCAGCACGCGTGGCAGCGAGCAGTCCCAGTTCGAGACGACGACCAGTCGCAGGCCGCGGTCGCGGAGTCCGCTCAGGGCGGGAATCGCATCGGGATAGGCGGAGAAGCGGATGGCGGCGACAAGCTCGTCGACGCCGACGTCCAGTCCGAGCTTGCGGGAGACCAGAGCGGCGCAGCGCTCACGGAGCTCCGCCAGCGATGCCTCATCGCGACCCTCGTGAGCGTGCTCCTTGTAGTACGTCATCTCGGCCTTGAGCGCCTCGACGAGCTGCTCGTCGCTGACCTCCGCGGGAACCATGTCGCGCAGGGAGATCCAGGGTGGCTCGAGCTCCACGAGCGTGCCGAGGGCATCCAGAAAGACAGCGCGGGTCATCCGTTGAATACTGCCCCACAGCATGGACCTGGCCACAGAACAGACCTTCTGGCAGGCGCACGGCGATGAGATCTCGGCGGCGATCACGATCGCGGTCGCCGTCCTGGTCGCGATCATCGTCGACCGCCTCCTGATCGGCCGGGCGGTGAGGGCCGCCACTCGCCTCGACACCGGTGAGCTCTCGCGCGAGGCCCGGACCCGGCTGCGCCTGATCCGCCGCCTGCTCTTTCTCGCGATCATCCTGATCGGGGTCGCGCTGGCCCTCAGTCAATTCGCATCCATCAAGCGCTTCGCGACCGGCGTACTGGCCTCGACAGCGGTCCTGGGAATCATCATCGGCTTCGCCGCCCGCCAGGTGATCGCCAATCTGGTCGCCGGGGTGGTGGTTGCGTTCACGCAGCCGATTCGGATCGGCGACCTGGTCTCCATCGGGTCCGACGTGCACGGACGCGTCGTCGACATCACCCTCACGTATACGAGCGTCGATGCGGGCGATGGCAGCCTGATCGTGGTGCCCAACGAGAAGGTCACGACTGACTCCGTCGTCAATCACTCGGCCGGCAACAGCAGCGCCCCGATCACCGTCGACGTCTGGTTACGCCCGGATGCCGACGTCGAGGGCGCTCGCAAAGCCCTGGAGCACGGCGACGTCACCTCCGCGCACCTGGTGGAGCTGACGCCCGAGGGCGCGCGGCTCCAGGTCAAGGCCGCGATCGACGCCGGACTCGACCGCGAGGCGCATGAGGTGGAGCTGCGGGAGCGCGCGCAAGCTGCCCTGCGTGAGGCGGGTCTACTTAGGTCCCCCTGAGCGGGCGCTGAGTACCCTTTTGGCGTTATGACGCAGCGAGCGCGCAGACGGCGCCGGCGCCTTCGGGACTCGGGCCGGAAGAAGCTCCTCCTGGGCCTCGGCCTGCCTCTCGCGATGGCGGGGATCGCCATCGCGGTTGGTGTTGCGTGGGTGATCAGCGTCTATGACTCGGCGCCCTCGCTCGCGAGCCTGAGACCGATCACGAAGGGGGACGTGTCGAAGGTGTACGCGGCCGACGGCGCACTGATCGGGGTGATCCACTCGGACACCATCCGGCAGCCGGTGGCCAGCGCGAAGATCCCGGAGGACCTCAAGAACGCGACGGTCGCGATCGAGGACCGGAGGTTCTACAGCCACGGAGGCGTCGACCCCTCGGCGATCATCCGCGCCGGCTGGGAGGACCTGGTCGCCGGTGGCAAGCCGCGGGAGGGCGGCTCGACGATCACCCAACAGCTCGTGCGCAACCTCTACATCCAGAATCCGCAGGACACGGTCAAGCGCAAGATCATCGAGGCGCGCCTGGCCAATGAGGAGGAGGACCAGCACTCCAAGGACTGGATCCTGACCAAGTACCTGAACACCGCTCCCTACGGCACCAACGAGGGCGCCACCGCGATCGGTGTGGAGGTGGCGGCCGAGACCTACTACTCCAAGCACGCCCAGGATCTGACCCTGCCCGAGGCGGCGATGATCGCGGGCCTGCCACAGGCGCCCTCCCAGTACAACCCGTTCCTCAATCCGCGAGCGGCGCTGGCCCGGCGCAACGAGGTGCTCCAGGCGATGAAGCAGCAGGGCAAGATCACCGACAGCGAGTACACGGAGGCCTCCGGCCAGGGTCTGGACCTCAACCCGGGAAACAAGTACAACACGATCCGCCAGCCCTACATCTTCGACCTCGTCAAACAGGAGCTCGAGGACCGTTACGGGCTGAACACCGTCGAGAACGGCGGACTCAAGGTCTATACGACGATCGAGCCCCGGCTCCAGGATGCCGCGCAGAGCGCCGTGGACTCCTGCTCGGTCTGCTACCCGGATGGCGGACCGGCGTCGGCGCTGGCCTCGGTCGACCCTTCGAACGGCGAGATCGTCGCGCTGGCCTCGACCCAGCGCTACTCGTTGAGCAGCCAGTTCAACTTCGCCGCCCACGCCCAGCGCCAGCCCGGGTCCTCGTTCAAGGTCTACGACCTGACGACGGCGATCAAGCAGGGCATCGACCCCGACACGACCTACTACAACGGCAGCTCGCCGATCACGCTGGAGACCCCGGGCGGCTCGAGCTGGACGGTCAACAACGCCGAGCCGGGCGGCGGCGTGATGCCGCTTAACGTGGCGACCTGGGACTCGGTCAACGTGATCTTTGCGCAGCTCGGCCTCGACGTCGGACCCGACAACATCGCCCAGACCGCCTACCAGATGGGGATCACCTCACCGCTCGGAATCAAGGGCGCGCGCGACATCCCGTGCAAGCTGGGCCCGAACTGCTATATCCCGCCGGCCGACGCGATCGGCGGGCTCAGCGTCGGCGTCACCCCGCTCGAGCAGGCCGACGCCTATGCCACCCTCGCCAACGGCGGCGTCCATCACGACGCGACCGCGATCGGCAGGGTCATCTTCCCCGGCGGGAAGGTCGACGAGCCGGGTGCCAGCGAGGGCAAGCGCGTGCTCACTCCCGGGCAGGCCTACGAGGTCACCAAGGTCCTCGAAGGCGTGATCACCAGCGGCACCGGCGCCGGCTACACGTCCATCGGCTGCTCGTCGGAGGCCGGCAAGACCGGGACCAGTGAAGGCCTGTCCGACGCCTGGTTCGTCGGCTACACCCCGATGTATTCCACCGCCGTCTGGACCGGGCATCCGCTCTCGCGCGACTACACCGGGTTCGGCGGTCCCACCTCGGGGCCGATCTGGCGCTCCTACATGGAGGCCGCCCAGGGGGGCGACTGCCCCGACTTCGAGGTGCCCTCGACCCTGCCCACCCTGTCGGCGTACCACGGGGAGCACACGGCATCCAGCTCGAGCTCCTGCAGCACCAGCTCGAGCAGCTCCAGCGGCTCGTACTCCTGCTCATCGTCCTACACCCCGAGCACTACGACCACCGACAGCAACAGCGGCGACAACAACCAGGGCGCCTACGCCCCTGGCGTGGGACAGAAACCCGCGCCCTCGCCGAAGCCGAAACCGGCGCCCACACCACCGGCGCCCCCGCCGCCGAGCGGCGGGATTGTTACCCCGTAATCCGTCTCAGTTCGTCGGGGCCAGCCCTGGGGGTCACCTTGATCTCCACGCTGAGCACGGAGGCCTAGCCTAAGCGCATGCCGGCGAGCGAGTTCGACCTGATCGCAGCGATCAACGAGCGACTGCCCGAAAAGGGTGGCCGAGTCCGCGTCCCGAGCGGGGACGACGCCGCGGTGATCGAGGCGGGTGCGGCAACCGCGATCTCGGTCGACGCCGTCGTCGACGGTGTGCACTTCCGCCTCGAGGACTTCGGAGCGCCGGCGGTCGGCCGCAAGGCACTCGCGGCAGGGCTCTCCGATCTGGCGGCGATGGGGGCGTTGCCCGGTGAGGCATACGTGGTGGTCGCCGCGCCCGGCGACCTCCACGACGACGTTCTGCTCGACATCGCCGACGGTCTGGCCGAGGTCGCCACCCGGCACGGCGTCACCATCGCCGGTGGCGACCTCGTCTCATCGCCGGTCCTGCTGGTATCGGTGACCGCCGTCGGTTACGAGCTCGAGGGGACGAGCCTGGTGACGAGGGGCGGCGCGAGTCCCGGGGACGTAGTCGCCGTGACCGGCAGACTGGGCGGCGCGGCGGGAGCACTCGCGCTGATGGAGGGGACCGGCGGGTCCTTCCCCTCCCAGCTCAGGGAAGCCATGCTCGCAAGGCAGCTCGACCCGGCGCCGCGCCTGCGGGAGGGGCTGGCCCTCGCCGCCAAGGGCGTCACGGCGATGATCGACGTCAGCGACGGGCTCGGCGCCGACGCCGGGCATCTGGCTCGCTCGAGCGGGTGCCGGCTGGAGATCGAGGTCGAGCGAATCCCGCTCCAGGAGGGCCTGGCCGAGGTCGCCGGAGGCGACGGTGCTGCCGTCGAGCTGGCGGTCTCCGGCGGAGAGGACTACGAGCTGCTCGTCGCGCTGCCCCCCGACCGGATGGAACCCGCCGCGGAGGCGGTGGCCCAGGCGGGCACCGAGCTGACCGAGATCGGCTACGTCGCCGACGGCCAGGGCGTCGCGCTGAAGCTGCCGGACGGCGGCGAGCTCCAACAGCGCGGCTTCGACCACAGGCGCGGATCCCTCTCGGGCTCGGGCTGAGCCGGCTCCGGCGGCGGCTCGGACTCGGGAACGCCCTCCTCCGGCAGCTCATCCTCGGCCGGCTCGGGCGCCACGTCCCGCCGTGGCTGCCGGCGCACCGAGATCTCGCCGTCGATCCGCATCTCGGGGCTGGGCCGGGACGTCCGCCCCCCGAGAGCGACGATCGCGACGCCGGAGCCTGCGAACAGACAGCCGAGGACCGCCAGGGAGACGCCGATCTGTCCGTCGGCGAGCATCAGCAGCAGGTCGTGCCAGACCCCGAATCCAGCGTCGAAGCGGCCGGCCAGGTTGGCGACCAGCAGCACCAGAGGCAGTAGGCCGAGCAGCACCAGTCCCGCCATCGCCGGCCAGCCGCCCGGACGCGTCGCGGCAAACAGCCATGCCTGCAGGCCGATCGCGATCAGCATCGCGAGATAGGGGTTGACGAACCAGACGCCCAGGGCCGTCACACACGCGAGCAGTACCGAGGCGGAAGGCGCGCTCGCCACGGCACGCGGCGGAGGTGGCCGGAGCGGCCGCAGGAAGAACGCGATCGCGCAGTAGAAGAGGATCGCCACCACGACCGCGATCGACCCTCCGAGCCCCAGCGATTCGACGTGCGGATCGAACGGGAAGTCGGGGCTTGGCATCAGCCCGACCAGCGCGGCCGCGAGCACCGTCAGGAGTGCGCCCAGGAAGGGCACAGTGCGGAGCCCGGCCCAGAGAAAGCCCCGTGCGGCCTCGATCGGACTGCGCGCCGCCGAGGCAAGCCCGGCGCCGGCCGCGAGCGCCACCGGAAACAGCAGCGCCAGCGCCAGCATGGCGATCGTCCAGCCCGGCAGCAGGTTGCCGGCGACCCCGATGTATCCGGTGGGCCCATGCTGAACGGCGCCGGGGGAGGCATCGAGCGCCAGGATCAGCGCGAGGGAGGCGCGGCCGAACCGGGCGAAGGTGTCGGTGTTGAAGTTGTCGGGGGTGTCCTGGCTCGAGTCAAGGGGAAGCTCGCCGTCGGAGGAGAGGCGGACGGCCGGCAGGCCGGCCTCCACCAGCGGCCCCTGATCCCCGAGCCCGGCCGGCAGGGCGAGCCTGAACAGGTCGTCCAGCGGGCCCTCGTCGCCGGCCGGCGTCGCGGCCTCCTCTGAGACGATCGTGTTGGCGGTGTCGTTGAGCTGGCTGGCCGTCTTCTGCGGCCCCGTCGACCACGGGACCACCAGCGGCGCGGTCGGGTGCTGTACCGCGGGCTGACTGAGGACGATGGCGGCGTCGAGCAGGCCGGCGTCGCTGTAGTCACGGATGAACCGTCGCGCACCCTGGGCGCCGATGCTGGATCCGTCCGTCGAGACGAAGACGAGGGTCTTGTGGTGGGAGGAGCCCGAGAAGCTGTCCGCGATCTGGAGCATCGCCGCGGTCGCCGCGGCGGTGGTCACCGCTCCGCTCCCCTGCGCGACGTCGCGCGGCGCGATCAGGGCGATCTGGCGATCCGACTCCCCGGGCAGGGTGGCGATCAGATTGCGGAGGTCGACATCGTGGCCGTGGAACGAGCCGCCGAAGCGCTGCTCCGACACTGTCGCGCCGTCGATCTCGGAGAACTGCTGCTTGACCTGCTCCGCCATCGCGTTGTCGGCGGACGAGCCGGGTGTGGGATAGGCGGCGGATTCGGCGAGCTGCTTGGCGAGGGGCGCCGCGGTCGCCGGGTCGAAGGCGTCCGGAGGCACCCCGCCCGAGAGCGGAGACGGCATGGATTGCAACGAAAACATCGCGATCACCGCCGCCAGGGGGACCGCGAGCAGCGCAAGTCTGTAGAGACGCAAATCGATCACTGGCTTGCCTTCTAACCTTCAGGCATGGCGCGAGGACAGGCGCGGATCCTGCTCGTGGACGATGAGCAGGCCGTGCAGACGCTTCTCACCTACCCACTTCGCAAGGAAGGTTATGAGGTGGTGGGGGCAATGGATGGGCAAGAGGCTCTGGATCGCTTCGGAGAGGAGAGGTTCGATCTCGTGGTGCTCGACATCATGCTCCCGAAGCTGGATGGGATCGAGGTCTGCAGGCGCCTCCGCACGCGCAGCCAGGTCCCGATCATCATGCTGACCGCGAAGGGGGACGAGGTCGACAAGGTCGCCGGCCTGGAGATGGGCGCCGACGACTACATCACCAAGCCCTTCTCGGTCCGCGAGTTCCGCAGCCGGGTCAAGGCCGCCCTGCGCCGCGGCGGGATGGGCGGCCAGGCGATGACCGCCAACGAGCCGATTCGCGCCGGTGACCTCGAGATCGACTTCGAGCGCCGCGCGGTCACCCTCTCCTCGAAGCCGGTTCAGCTCACCTACGTGGAGTTCGAGATCCTGGCGGCCCTCGCCGGCGCCCCCGGACGGGTCTTCACCCGCGAGATGCTGCTCGAGCACATCTGGGGCGACTCCACCTATCGGGATCCCCGCACCGTCGACGTCCACATCAGGCACCTCCGCGAGAAGCTCGAGTCGGACGCCAAGCAACCCGAGTATCTGTTCACCGTGCGCGGCGTCGGCTACCGCTTTCGCGACACGGACCGCGATTGAGGCTCAATACCCTCCGCAACCGGCTGGTCGCGCTGATCACGCTGATCACGGCGGCGGCGATCGCGTTCGTCTATCTGTACGTGGTCCCGCAGCTCGAGTCGAGCCTGACCGCCGAGAAGCTCCGCCGGCTGGAGCGGCTGGGCGTGGAGCAGGGGCCGAGGCTGGCACACGCACTCGAGTCCGGCGCCTCCCAGCAGCAGATCGAGGAGCTGGTGAGGACCACGGCACAGACCACCGAGAGCCGCGTGACCCTGCTTGCCGTGCGTGACGAGTCGGGGGGCCCGATTCCCGCCTTCGTCGTTGCCGACTCCCAGGCCGAGGCGACCGCCATCCAGGGCCGGTACCTGACCGCGGACGCCGCGATCGCCGCCGGTCATGTCGCCTCCGGTGTGGAGCACGTGGCGGGGACGCGCGTCGGGACCTCAGCCGTCCCGATCGACCTCGGATCCCGGCCACGCTGGGTGGAGGTGCTCTCGACGCCGCTCGCCGAAGTGAACGCCGACGTCGCCCTCGTGCGCCGTCAGATCCTGATCGCCGGGCTGATCGCTCTGGTCGCGGCATCGTTGATCGGCTTCTGGGCATCCGGCGCCGTCTCACGGCGGCTGCGCCGGATGCGCGAGGCGGCGGAGGCGGTCGCAGAAGGCCATTTCGACCAGCCGATCCCGGTCGACTCCTCCGACGAGCTCGGCCAACTCGCTCGGAGCTTCAACGACATGCAGCGCCGTCTGGCCCGCCTCGACAGCTCGCGGAAGGAGTTCATCGCCAACGCCTCGCACGAGCTGCGCACTCCGATCTTCTCCCTGGGCGGCTTCGTGGAGCTGCTCGAGACCGAGAAGCTGACCGCCGCCGAGCGGCGGGCGTTCGTCGCCGAGATGCGCGCTCAGATCCAGCGGCTGCAGAAGCTCACCATCGACCTGCTCGACCTCTCGCGCCTGGACGCCGACGTGGTCGAGATCCAGCGCGAGCAGGTGGACCTCACGGAGGTCGCCCGCGAGGTGGCCGACGAGTTCCGCCCGGCGGCGAAGGCCAACCGCTCGACGCTTCAGGTCAGGGGGCGCGGCGAGGTGATCGCACTCGCGGACCTAAATCGAGTCTCACAAATCATCCGTATTCTCATCGAGAATGCCATCGCCCATACGCCGCAGGGAACGAACGTGACGGTCACGGCTGTCCGCGGAAGCGACGCCGCGGAGCTGATCGTCGGCGACGACGCCAAGAAGGGCATCGACCCCCGGGCCATCGACAAGGTCTTCGATCGCTTCTACACGGGCGACGCGGCGACCGGCTCGGGCCTCGGCCTCGCCATCGCCGACGAGCTGGCGCTGCGCATGGACGGCCAGCTGGCCGTCGTCTCACGCCGAGGTCACACGGCGTTCACCCTCACCCTCCCGGTGTCCGAGCGGCGCAGGCGCCAGCGCGAGCCCGCCGGAGTCGCCGCGTGAGAAGGATTCAGGCCACGGTTCTGGCCGCACTCGCGGTGGGTCTGATCGCGTCCGGCTGCGGAGGCGGCGGGGACACCACCATCACCGAGTCGAGCTCGCCGGACAGCACGCAGCAGGTCGTGGTCCAGGCGAGCGACGGGAGCTTCAATCCCGCTCAGATCTACAAGGACGTCTCGCCGGGAGTCGTGACGATCATCTCCGTCTTCGATTCGAGCGGCGACACGCTCCTCGGTAGCGGCAGCTCCGCGGGACAGGGCTCCGGCTTCGTCGTCGACAAGAACGGCGACATCGTCACCAACGCGCACGTCGTGACCAGCGGCGGGCACCTGAACGGCGGCGGCACCCCGCAGGAGGCGAAGCAGGTCTTCGTCGAGTTCGGGGACCGCAACCGGGTCCCGGCCCAGATCGTCGGCTTCGACGCCGACGCCGACGTCGCGCTGATCAAGGTTGATCCCGACGGCCTCGACCTCGTACCCGTTCCCCTGTCGGACCGCTCGACCTTCGCCGTCGGTGAGCCCGTGGCCGCGATCGGCAGCCCGTTCGGGGAGACCCAGTCGCTGTCGATCGGCGTGATCTCCGCGATCAACCGGACGGTCGAGGGCCTCACCAACTTCGGCATCGACAACGCAATCCAGACCGATGCGTCCATCAACCCCGGCAACTCGGGCGGCCCGCTGCTCGATTCGAAGGGCGAGGTGATCGGCATCAACGAGCAGATCGCATCGAGCTCCGGCAGCAACTCCGGTGTCGGCTTCGCCATCCCGGTCACCTCGGTGCGCTACTCCCTCGATCAACTTCGCGGCGGCGGCAAGGTCGAATACGCCTTCCTCGGCGTGACCAGCGAGTCGCTCTACCCACAGCTCGCCGACCACCTCGGCATCGACACCAAGAGCGGCGCCCTGATCACGGACGTCGTCAGCGGCAGCCCCGCCGACAAGGCCGGCCTGAAGGGATCGACCGGCGAGACCACCTTCCAGCTCCAGCACATCAAGACCGGCGGCGACGTGGTGATCGCCGTCGACGGGAAGCCCGTCTTCCAGAACAACGATCTCTCCGAGCTGATCGCCCTCCACAAGCCGGGCGACACGGTCACCCTCGACGTGCTCCGGGACGGGCAGCACGCCACCGTCGACGTCACGCTGGGCTCGCGTCCGGCGGACGTCCAGGGGTAGCCAGGCCGCAGCACTTCGACTTATGCTGGGCGGCCGCCCGCTACCCCGGCTATATGGCGAAGCAGTCAATCCGAAACCTCGTCACGGACCTCGCCGCGACCCTGCGCGAAGAGGTCCTCCCCCATCTGGGTGCCCACGCCGGGCGCGCGCACTCGGGCTCGGCGGAGGGCGGGGACGTCACCTTCCAGATCGACGAGCGGGCCGAGGAGCGGATGGAGTCCTTCCTGGCGGAGCGGGCGCCCGAGGTCTCCTTCTACTCCGAGGACCGCGGCCTGGTCTCCCCCGCCGGGGACCGGGCGGAGTGGGTGCTGGTCGTCGACCCGATCGACGGCACCCGGCCCGCGCTGGCGGGCCTCGAGTCGTGCTGCGTCTCGGTGGCCGCGGCGCCCCTTGACACCGAGCCCACGATGGCCGACGTGCAGGTCGGCTGCGTCCTCGAGCTGAAGAGCGGGCAGAGCTTCGTCGCCGAGCGGGGTGCCGGCCTCGAGCCTGCGGCTCAGCTCTCGGAGAACCACTCACTGGAGCGAATGTTCTGGACCTACGGGTTCCGCGGCCGCCCGGCGCGGGCGCTCGTGGAGGTGCTGGCGGGCCTGATCGACGCCTCCTCGGTCGGTGGCGGCACCTTCGACCTCGGCTCGGCCACCTTCGACATGACCCGGGTGGTCACCGGGCAGCTCGACGCCTACGTCGAGCCCGGGCCGCGGATGATCGACGACGTGCCCGCGATGCGCGCCGAGTTCGAGCGAGTCGGAGACGGGGCGGTGCTCAACAACTCGCCCTACGACCTGGCGGCGGCGACGATCTGCCTCCAGGAGGCCGGCGCGGTGGTGACCGATGCCTATGGCCAGTCGCTCGCCGAGCGGCCACTCCTGGGCTCGAGCCACGAGTTCCAGATGTCCTGCGTGGCCGCGGCGAACGCCGGGCTGCACGCTGCGATCTGCGCCGAGCTCGACGCCGGCATCGAGCGGCTGCGCGCCGCCTCCTCCTGACGAGTACTTTTCCGCCCTTGCAAACTCATCAGACGGGTCGCTCCTCGGCTTCGCCTGCGGGGCGCCCTCGCATAGGCACGGGGGGCACATGCTCCAAGAGGTAGCGCTGGGGTCCAAGTCCCTGGCCGACTACACCCACCTGGCCGGCCGCGGCCTGGTCGACGAGATCCGCGAGCTCGCGGAGAACCTCCAGGGCAAGCGGGTCCTGCACGTCAGCGCGACCGCGTTCGGCGGCGGCGTGTCAGAGATCCTCTACACGCTCGTCCCCCTGATGCGCGACGTCGGCCTCGACACGCACTGGCAGGTCATCATGGGCCGCGAGGAGTTCTTCAACGCTACGAAGCTCCTCCACAACTCCCTGCAGGGCGACCCGAACACGCTCACCCCCAACCAGTGGGAGCTGTTCGACCACTACAACAAGATGAACGCCGACTCGCTCGAGGGCGAGTGGGACGTGATCATCGTCCACGATCCGCAGCCGGTCGGGATGCGCCACAACGCGAGCGATCACGGGAAGAACTGGGTCTGGCGCTGCCACATCGACCTCTCCGAGCCGAATCCGGAGCCGATCAGCCGCCTGCTGCCGCTGATCTCCGAGTACGACATCACTGTCTGGCACCTGGAGCAGTACGTGCCGAAGGGACTCGACGGGCACGGCGGCGTGCGCATCGTCCCCCCGGCGATCGACCCCCTCTCCCCCAAGAACATGGCGCTCTCCCCCGATGACGCCGCCTTCGTCTGCAACCAGTTCGGCATCGACGTCGACCGGCCGCTGATCACCCAGGTCTCCCGCTTCGACCCTTGGAAGGACCCGATCGGCGTGATCGACACCTACCGCCTGGTGACCAAGGAGATCCCGGAGGTGCAGCTCGCCCTGGTCGGCTCGATGGCCACCGATGACCCGGAGGGCTGGGAGTTCTTCCACCGCACATTCGAATACGCGGGCTCGGACCCGGACATCAAGATCCTCAACAACCTCAACAACGTCGGCGCGATCGAGGTCAACGCGTTTCAGTCCCAGTCGGACGTGGTCATGCAGAAGTCGATCCGGGAGGGCTTCGGGCTGACCGTCGCCGAGTCCCTCTGGAAGGGCAGGCCGACGATCGGGGGCAAGGTGGGCGGCATCCCGCTGCAGATCGTCGACGGGGAGGACGGCTACCTGGTGACCACCCCCGAGGAGGCCGCCGATCGCGCGATCGGGATCCTCAAGGACCCCGAGCTCGGCCGCAGGGTGGGCCGAGCGGGCAAGGAACGGGTCAGGGAGCGGTTCCTGACGCCACGCCTGCTGCTCGACTGGCTGCGGATCTTCACGGACCTCGATTCCGGGTCTTGAACCCCGCCTGATACAAACGGGGGCGTGTCCGAGCACCCTCTGACGATCGTCTCGAACCGCGGCCCCGCCGAATTCGGGCGGGACGAGCTGGGAAACCGCGTCGTGCATCGTGGAGGCGGCGGGCTGGTCACGGCGCTCTCGGGACTGGTTTCGCATCGCCGTGCCCTCTGGATCGCCTCGGCGATGACCGAAGAGGACGTGGTCGTCGCCAGCGAGAGCGAAGGGCCGGTGACGATCGAGCTCGACGGGATCTCCTACGACGTGCAGATGGTCGCCTCCAACCCCTCGGCGTACGACCGCTTCTACAGCGTGATCGCCAACCCGATCCTCTGGTTCATCCAGCACTACCTCTGGGACCTCTCCAACGCGCCGGATATTCGCCAGGCCGAGGTGGACGCATGGGAGGAGGGCTACAAGGTCGTGAACGACGACATCGCCGACTGCGTGATCCGGGCGATCGACGGCCAGGAGAGCCCGGTCGTGATGCTCCACGACTACCACCTCTACACCTCCCCCGGCCTGATCCGCAAGGCGCGGCCGGACGCCTTCCTCCACTACTTCGTCCACATCCCCTGGTCCCAGCCGGACTCGTGGCGGATCCTCCCCAACCGCTGGCGGGAGGAGATCTACCTGAGCATGCTCTCCAACGACATCATCGGCTTCCACACCACCGCCTACTGCCGGAACTTCCTGCAGTGCTGCCGGGAGCTGATGGAGCTGGACACCGACTACGACCGGATGGCGGTCACGTACGAGGGGCGTGAGATCTGGGTCAGGGCGTATCCGCTCTCGATCGACACCCAGCGACTCTACCGCGCGGCCGAGTCCGCGGACGTGGCCTTCTACGAGAAGGAGTTGCTGCGCCGCCGACGCGACCACCTGATCATCCGCGTCGACCGCGCGGACCTCTCCAAGAACGTGTTGCGCGGCTTCACCGCCTTCGATGTCTTCCTGGAGCAGCACCCGGAGTTCCGCGAGAAGGTCACCTTCATCGCGCACCTGCAGCCCTCGCGCCAGGACGTCCCCGAGTACGCCGAGTACCTGGAGCGGATCGAGGCGCTGGTCGCCGTCGTCAACCACCGGCACGGGACCACCGACTGGATGCCGATCGACCTGCGGATCTACGAGAACTTCCACGAGGCGGTCGCGCGCTACAAGCACTTCGACCTGCTGATGGTCAACTCGCTCTTCGACGGGATGAACCTGGTCGCCAAGGAGGCACCGGCGGTCAACACCCGCGACGGTGTCGTGATGCTCTCCGAGAACACGGGCGCCCATGAGGAGCTCGGCGACTGCACCCTCTCGGTCAACCCGTTCGACATCCAGGAGCAGGCCGACGGGATCCACCGCGCCCTCATCATGGAGCCCGAGGAGCGCGCGCTGCGCGCCCGCCGCCTCAAGGAGATCATCACCGAGCGCGACCCGGGCGACTGGGTCGACGAGCAGATGGACGACATCCGCGCGAAGCGGGCGCCGGCAGAGGTCGGCTGAGCCCGCCGTCGAGACGGTCGCAGGCTAACGTTCAAAGCGAAACTCGCCCGGCCTGGGCGGCGGGACGAAGGAGTAGGCCGGCGGCAGCGCATATGGAGGCGGCGCCGGGGCGGGTCTTCGCTCACCCTGGTGAGGCCGGTGATGGCGGTGTGGGTGCGAATGCTCCGGTTGCGGGTGAGCGTGCTCCCGGGTGAGCAACCGATGGTGTGCTCGATGGGGCGGCGATCCAACAGCTGGAGGCGTGAGCGGCGCACTCGTCGCAGGATGGGTCAGACCGACGTCCGCCGGGACCGGGGGTGGCGCGTCGCTGCCCAGCAGGGCGGGCAGCGAGACGATTCCGGCGATCGCCGTGGCCACGACCGCGGCGACGCGTCCCACGCTTGCCCATCTGATCTGCCTGGCCACTCACCGGTGAGTGCCATGGGCGTCCGTTTCGCCCCGGCCTTGCGGCTCGATGGCCTATAGTCGCGCGTCGCTGTGAACCGCCATTACGAACTCGTACTGATGCTCGACCCCGAGGCGGCCGACGAGGCTCGCGAGAAGGTCGCGGGCGACGTCCGCCAGCAGATCGAGGGCGCGGGCACGCTCGACCGCGCGGACGTCTGGGGCATGCGCAAGCTCGCCTACGAGATCAAGCTGCGGAACGAGGCCGACTACCGCTTCTACCGCTTCCAGGGCGAGCCGCAGCTGCTCGAGAGCCTGGATCACAGCCTGAAGATCACCGACGGCGTGCTGCGCTTCCGGATCTTCAAGGTGGATCCCGAGGCGCCCGCGAACCCGCCGCCCGCGATCGAGCGGCCCATGACGGTCGGCGACGGTCGGCCCGACCGAGACGATCGCCCGCGGCGCCCGCGTCGCGACGACCGCGACTCTGACTAGACGGGTTGCTCCTCGCTTCGCTGCGGAGCACCCTCGCACCACGCAGCTCAGAGCCGCAGTTTCCGGCCTTTCTTCCCCACCAGGGGGAGAACCCGCCGTGCGGCAACCTAAGATCGATGTTCGGAATCGAAAGGAAGAGGAGCTGATCCAGTGGCCGCGAGCAACATGAACGTAGTCGTCATCACCGGAAACCTGACCAAGGATCCAGAGCTGCGCTCGACCCCGAGCGGGACCTCTGTCTGCAAGCTTCGCGTGGCCGTCAACAGCCGCCGCAAGGACGGTCAGAGCGGCGAGTGGGTCGACAAGCCCAACTACTTCGACGTCACCGTCTGGGGCGCGCAGGGCGAGAACTGCGCCAACTACCTCTCCAAGGGCCGCCCGGTCGCGGTCGACGGTCGCCTGGACTGGCGCGAATGGGAGGCTCAGGACGGCTCCAAGCGCCAGGCGGTCGAGATCATCGCCAACAGCGTCCAGTTCCTGGGCTCACGCTCCGACAACGCAGGTGGCGGCGGCAACGGCACCTTCCAGCCGAGCTCCGATGTGCCGGCCGACACCTCGGACTTCGAGGGCGCTACCGTCAGCTCGGGTGGCGGCTCGGACGACGACATTCCGTTCTAGGGCGGGCGGGTCTCGGCGAGTCTCCGGCTAGGCGCCGAATGCCCTGGCCGCTGTCAGGAACATCAGGACGGCGATCGCCAAGCACGTGCTTCCCGCGAGTCGCGCCGACATGGGTATTGGTCCACGTTCCATGGGAGTCAAATCGGCCCGTGCGCTTGCCGAAGCTCCGTGCTGCCCACCGGGGCGAATTGCGGACGATTACGGAAGCGAAACGCCACAAGTCAATTGCGTCCGTAGTTCCAGGCAGGCGCTCCCCGTAATCCCCTCGGACGGGCGAATGCCCACTCGAGACGATCGTCCCGAGTATGAATTTCTCCGTCGACGAGCAGATCGAGCAGCGTTGGTCCCCAATGGCTCCGGTGGATGCAGGCTCTGCGCAGCAGGCGGTGGCGCGTCGCGCCGTGGGCTGCGGGCCTTTATCGCGCGCGGCCGGCTGAGACCCTCACTGCCGCGCATGAGCTTTTCCGGGTTCCGCCCTGGGGACCGCCGATCTCCGTCTCCGTCGGTGGGGCGTAGGACGAGAGCTCCAGAGCCGGCAAGGCCCCGCGGATGCGCCCACCGCTACCATTCCCGCCTTCGTGGCTCGACAGCAACGACAGCAGACACCCACCGGCGGCCGCAGGCGCCGCGGACTGACCGATCGCGGTCGGCCGCGGAAGTACACGCGCCTCAACGTCGAGCAGATCGACTACAAGGACCTGAACCTGCTGCGGCGGTTCATCTCCGACCGCGGCAAGACCCGGTCACGCCGCGTCACCGGCCTCTCCCGGAAGCACCAGCAGCAGCTCGCGCTGGCCGTGAAGCGCGCCCGCGAGCTCGCCCTGCTGCCGTACGTCGGCGAGCGCTAGTAGATGAACATCTGATGGCCCAGGCAGTTCTGCTCAAGGACGTGGAGGGCCTCGGTGAGGCCGGCTCGGCGATCGACGTCTCGCCCGGTTACCTTCGCAACTACCTCGTCCCGCGCAAGCTGGCGCAGCCCGCCACCAAGGGCGCGCTCGAGGAGGCCCAGCGCAAGCGCGAGCGCGCCGCCG
The DNA here is from genome assembly GCA_963774305.1 of uncultured Solirubrobacterales bacterium. GTDB lineage: Bacteria > Actinomycetota > Thermoleophilia > Solirubrobacterales > 70-9 > DASUPK01. The sequence goes on from CAVZEM010000007.1 coordinate 40,077, forward strand.
AGGCCGAGAAGCAGGCCGCCGAGCGCGCCGGCGAGACCTCCGCGCTGCTCGGCAAGACCGTGCTGACCATCAATCACCGCGCCGGGGAGGACGGCAAGCTCTTCGGCTCCGTCACCTCCGCCGAGATCGCCGAGGCGATCCAGGCGGCGCGCGGCATCAAGGTCGACCGCAAGAAGATCCGCCTCGAGGAGCCGATCCGCGAGACCGGCACCTTCATGGTCGAGATCGAGGTCGGCGGCGGTGTCACGGCGTCGGTCAAGACGATCGTCGCCGAGGCGAAGGAATAGAGGCGCAAATAGCCCGAACTCGCCTGCGGCGAGGGACGGGCTGTGATTTTCTAGCCAGGCTCGCGCGGATTTAGTTCCACTCGGGGCACAAGGGAATCCGCCGGGCCCGTATCCAGACTGGAGAGAGACTCGGCCGCCCGGTCGAGCGATTCCCTGCCGCAAACCGAGGAGCAGTTGGCGACCAACGGAACACCCACCATCGTCCCGCCCCAGAACCTGGAGGCCGAGGAGTCCGTACTCGGGGCGATGCTGGTCTCGGAGTCGACGATCGAGCCGGTGATGCTCGATGTCCGGCTCCAGGCCGACGACTTCTACCGCGATCGCCACCGCACGATCTACGAGGCGATCATCCGCCTCAACGAGGACGCGAACCCGGTCGACGTCCTGACGGTCTCCGAAGCCCTCGCCAAACACGGCCAGCTCGATGCGATCGGCGGCCGCGACGTGGTGGCCAGCCTGGCCGCGAAGGTCCCGGCCCCCGGCAGCGCCAAGCACTACGCCCAGATCGTCAAGCAGAACTCGCTGATGCGCCGCCTCGACCTGGCGGCGAAGCGCATTCAGCAGTCGGTCGCCGAGCGGGACGGCGAGCCATCGGAGATGGTCGAGCAGGCGGAGCGACTCCTCTTCCAGGTCGCGCACGAAGAGCGCGCCGTCGACTTCCGCGAGATCGGCGAGATCCTCCACGACGAGATCGACAAGCTCGAGGCTCTCGCCAGCGGCACCTCGGACATCACCGGCACCCCGTCGGGCTTCCGCGATCTCGACGACAGGACGGGCGGCTTCCAGCCCGGCAACCTGATCGTGATCGCGGCAAGGCCGGCGATGGGTAAATGCTGCGGAGGAGGGACCCTCATCTATGACGCCAACACCGGTGCTCGGCGGCGCCTTGATGAGGTCGTTTCCTCCCACGAGGCGGGAGAAGAGATTTGGATCGCTGCTGTTGGGTCTGATCTCAAGGTCCGCCCGGCCAAGATCTCACGCGCAATCCGAAGCGGAAACCAGAAGCTCTTTCGCCTCACGACCCGCCTCGGACGCAAGGTCGAAACCACAGCGAAACATCCTTTCCTCACCCTCGAAGGCTGGCGCGCACTAGAAGATCTTGCCGTCGGCGCTCGGATCGGCGTGCCCCGCTGGCTGCCGCGGCGATGCCCATCCAATGAGATGCCGGATCACGAGCTCGTTCTGCTGGCGGCCTTGATCGCGGACGGGGCGCTCGGAAATATCACCCCCAGGTTCACGTTCGGCGATGCGGACTCAGAACTCGTTCAGCAGGTGAAGCGGGCGACGGAGGACTGCGGTGCATCCTTCAACGTCGGTGCGCGCGGGGACTACGCCTGCATCAGTGGTCCGCCCACCCCCACCGGCGGTCACGGAGCAAATCCGGTTACTGAGCTCTGCCGCTGCCATGGTCAATGGGGAAAGGGGTCCGAGGACAAGTTCACCCCCGATGCAATCTTTGCGCTGCCTAATCACCAGATAGCTCGGTTCCTGTCGATTCTCTACGCGTGCGATGGCCACGTCTACGCCAGCGACCGATTGAGTCAAATTGGCTACACGACGATCAGCGAGCGGCTCGCACGCGACGTTCAGCATCTACTGCTGCGCTTCGGGATCACCTCTTGCATTCGTACGCTGAAGCGCGAGGTCTACGAGGGGACGGACAAGGTCGCGCGCGAGGTTCGGATCACGGACCAACGTTCTCTCGCGCGATTCGCGATGTCGATCCGGATCGTGGGCAAGGAAGAGAATCTCGGCAAAGTCCTGGAGCGGCTGGTGACGGCCAGCTCTGAAACCAACGTGGATACGGCTCCGGTCGAAGTCTGGGAGACGGTGCTGGCCGCCAAGAGCGAACGTAGCTGGGCGGATGTCAGTGAAGCGGCGGGCTACCCGCGCAATCACAACTGGCACGTGGGCAAGCGAGGCCTCTCACGGTCCAGGCTTCTCCAAATGGCGGAGGCCCTCGACTCCTCGGACCTTCTCGAGCTCGGGGATTCGGACATCTGGTGGGACGAGGTGGCCTCAATCGAGGAGATCGGCGAGGAGGAGACCTATGACCTCACCGTTCCGGACCACCACAACTTCGTTGCGGACGACGTCATCGTCCACAACAGCACCCTGGTCTGCGACTTCGCCCAGAACGTCGCCATGAAGCACCAGAAGCCCGTCGCGCTCTTCTCTCTCGAGATGTCGGAGATGGAGCTCGCGCACCGCTTCATCGGCTCGCAGTCGCGGATCTCGAGCGACCGCCTGCGGAAGGGCAAGGTCGCTCAGAAGGACTGGCCGAAGGTGGTCAAGGCCTGCAACCAGCTCGAGTCGGCGCCGCTCTGGATCGACGACTCCTCCGACCTGGGGCTGCTCGAGCTGCGGGCCAAGGCGCGGCGCCTCCATGCGCAGGAGAAGGGGCGCGGGCACGACGGCCTCGGCATGGTGATCGTCGACTACATGCAGCTGATGCGAAGCGACGACGCGCGGGCCAACCGCGTCGAGCAGGTCTCGCAGTTCAGCCGCGGGCTGAAGATCCTCGCCCGTGAGCTGGCGGTCCCGGTGATCGGGATCTCTCAGCTCTCCCGGGCCCCCGAGCAGCGCCCGGACAAGCGTCCGATCCTCTCGGACCTGCGCGAGTCCGGCGCGATCGAGCAGGACGCCGACGTGGTCGGCTTCCTCTACCGCGACGACTACTACAACCAGGACTCCGAGGATCCCGGCGGAGCCGAGCTGATCCTCGCCAAGCACCGCAACGGCCCGGTCGGAACCGTCCGCCTCGTCTTCCTCGAGCACTATCCGAAGTTCGCGGACCGGGCGCGCGGAGAGCCTCCGGTCGAGCAACCTGCCGGCGAGGGTCCGCCGCTCGAGGACGTCGGCACCGAGGGAGACCAGTTCGCCGACGCCGAGGAGGCCTGAGGTGGCGATCCACTCGCCCTCCAGCGAGCGCCAGCCATGCCGGCTCGGGATCTGCGACGGCTCCGGCTGGATCCTCGGTCCCGAGGACGTCGCCCGCCCCTGCGACTGCCGCTCGCGGATGGTCGCCAAGGCGCGCCTGCGCGGCATCGACTCGGTGATCCCGGCGAAGTACCGCGGAGTCTCATTCGACCGCCCACCAGTGACGCAGATGAACGAGATCGTCGTCAGGCGGGTGCGCGACTTCTGCAACTCGATCGACGAGAACATCGAGACCGGCCGCGGGCTGTGGCTCTACGGCAGCTCGGGGACCGGCAAGACGACGCTGGCGATGCTGGTCTCGCGGATCGCGCTGGAGGCCGGTCGCTCTGTCGCCATCTACTCGCTGCCCAAGCTCCTGGCCCGGATCCGACGCACCTTCGATGCCGAGACCGGCGAGCAGTCCTACTCGGACCTGTTCGAGCGCCTCGCGACCGTCGACCTGCTCCATGTGGACGACCTGGGCGCCGAGAACCGCACCGAATGGGTCCTCGAGCAGCTCTACGCCCTCGTCAACGAGCGCTATGAGGCCCAGCGCTCCCTCGTGGTCACCACCAACCTCGAGGAGCACGAGCTCGAGGACCAGATCGGCGCCCGCGTCGTCTCGCGCCTGGTCGAGATGTGCGGTGACCCGCTGCCCCTCTTCGACGACGACCGTCGCATGCGCGTCTCAGCCGACGTCGCCACCTCGTTGGGCGAGGGCGGCGGCTCGGCCCTCGGCCCGCTCGATCACTAGCGGCGCCTGGCCGCACCGCCTCCCCGGACCCTCATAATTCCCCGGTCATGCCCGGTCTCGTCATAGTCGGCGCCCAGTGGGGCGACGAAGGGAAGGGAAAGGTCACGGACCTGCTCGCCGAGCAGGCCGACGTCGTGATCCGCTTTCAGGGCGGCAACAACGCCGGCCACACGATCATCCGCGACGGTGAGACCTTCAAGTTCCACCTGATCCCGTCCGGGATCCTCTACCCCGGCAAGATCTGCGCGATCGGCAACGGCGTCGTGATCGACCCTGGGGTCCTGACCGGCGAGATCGAGGGGTTGCGGCACCGGGGCATCGACGTCAGCGGCCTGCGCGTCTCGGCCAACGCGCACGTGATCATGCCCTACCACGTGAAGCTCGACACGGCCGGGGAGCTGAAGCTCGGCAAGCTCGAGATCGGCACCACCCGGCGCGGCATCGGGCCCGCGTATGCGGACAAGGCCTCCCGCCTCGGGATCCGCGTGCAGGACCTGCTCGACGCCAAGATCCTCCGCAAGAAGATCATGACCGCAATGGAGCCGAAGCAGCAGATGCTGCGGCCCTTCGCCAAGGACCCTGAGCTCGACCTCCACACGATGGTCGAGGCGTATCTCACCTACGGCCACCGGCTCGAGCCGCACATCGCCGATACTGCGCGGCTCTGCTGGGAGGCCCTAGACGCCGATCACACGGTCCTCTTCGAGGGCGCGCAGGGCACGATGCTCGACCTCGACCACGGCACCTATCCCTTCGTCACCTCGTCGAACCCGGTGGCCGGTGCCGCGTGCATCGGCGCGGGCGTCGGCCCGCGCGACATCGACGAGGTCTGGGGGATCGCCAAGGCTTACGCCACGCGCGTCGGCGCCGGACCCTTCCCGTCAGAGCTCGAGGACGACCTCGGGGACCTTCTGCGCGAGCGCGGCGGAGAGATGGGGACGACGACCGGCCGGCCGCGGCGCTGCGGCTGGCTCGACCTGGTCGCGCTCCGCTACGCCGTCCGCCTGAACAGCATGAGCGCGCTGGCCGTCACGAAGCTCGACGTGCTCTCGGGTATCGATCCCCTCCGCGTCTGCGTCCGCTACCGGCACCCCGAGGGCGCCGTCTTCGACGAGTTCCCGTACCACCAGTCGATCATCCACATGGCCGCGCCCGAGTACGAGGAGCTGCCCGGCTTCGAGGGCGACATCGGCGAGTGCCGGCGCGAGGAGGATCTGCCGGCCGAGGCGCGCAACTACCTCGCTGCGATCTCAGATCACCTCGGCATTCCGGTCCGCCTCGTCGGGGTCGGCCCCGGCCGCGACCAGGTGATCTGGATGGGCCGGGAGGCGGAGCCCCGCCTCCGCGCTGCTGCCTAGCGGCCGCTGCAGCCGCGATCTGAGGCGGAGCCGTCAAGCCAGGGCGCCGGTACTCCGCATCCCGTGCTCGCCCACGTGCGGCGGGATCAGGCCCTCCTCGACGCCCTTCTCCTCACCGCGGTGGAGCATCCGCAGCCCGAGGATCGTCGCCGCCAGGGTGGCGGTCACGCCGAGGCTGACCTGCACGCTCAGCAGTCCCTGCCGCGTCCAGTAGACGTCGCGGAGGTCGAGCAGCAGGGCCGCCTCGTCCATCGTCAGGCCCATGCCGACGCCGAACGGAATCGCGAGCGCGGACTCCACCCGCTCGTCGCGCGTGGTCAGGGCGGCGATTCCGGAGCCGAAGGAGAGCACGATCCCCGGCACGAAGTGATGGATGTGCCGCCCGCTGACGTGGATGTCCCCCGACGGCCACCACGACTGGCGGATCCCCCAGGTCGCGAGCCGGGCGAACGCGAAGGCGCCCAGGAAGCCCTGGAGGATGTTGAAGAGGACCGTCTCGTGGTGAGGCGTCGCGATGATGCCGCGGCGGGCGACCGCGAGCGTGTCGCGGGTGGCGTGCCCGGCCGCGTCGACGAGGTTCTCCGGCGTATCGGCCTCCTTGCTCTCGCGGCGCCGGCGCGCCATGCGGAGCAGCTCGCCGGTGACGAGGGTCCCCAGCGACCCGGCGGCGAACACGGCCAGCCCGACCGTCACCCGTTCCGCCCTGCGCTCGCCGGCGCGAGCCGCGAGCCCCCTTCGCTTCCGGTTTCGGGTGAGCCTGCTCATGGGCTGGGCATGCTAGCCGCGGCGGATTCGGCACCCCGCAAATAGGTAGGAATTTGGCGTTGTGCAGCCAAATCCGGGGTTTCCACTGAGGCGGGGATCCGCGGCGCCCAATAGAGTCCCGGCCATGCGGAGGTTGCTCTCCCCGGTCAACGTGGGCGTCAGCGCCGCGCGTCACGTCCTCTGGTACCTGAGCTACCACGCGGGCCCGCGGCAGCGCTAGATGGGGATCATCGCCTGGATCATCCTGGGTCTGTTCGCCGGCACGATCGCCCGCGCCCTGATCCCCGGCCGCACCGAGCCGGGTGGCTGTATCGGCACCACCGCGGTCGGCATCCTCGGAGCGCTGCTCGGCGGCTTCCTCGCCAGCGCCCTCGGCGTGGGCCACATCCACGATTTCTTCAACCTCGGGACCTGGCTGATCGCGATCGGCGGCTCGATCCTGCTGCTGCTGATCATCCGCGCCATCGCGCGCTAGTCGCGGCGGCGCTGTGCTGATGGGCCGTACAGGGATCGAACCTGTGACCTTGAGATTAAGAGTCTCCTGCTCTACCAGCTGAGCTAACGGCCCTGGTTGAGGGCGGAAGTATAGGAAGGGCGCGCGATCAGCTAGAGCCCGCCGGTGCCGCCGCTGAGACCGCCCGTGCCGAGGCCGTTGAGCGGGTTGGCGCCGCCCGCCGTACCACCGCCGCTCGCCCCGCCGGTCGCCCCGCCGGTCGCGCCCTGGGACTGCTGCTGCTTGGTGAGCTGCTTGATCGCGGTCTGGAGCTGCTGGCCCAGTTGCTTGATCGATTGGAGCTGCTGGTCGATCGTGGCCGCATCGGCGCCCTTCACCGCCTTGGCCTGAGCCGTCGCCTGGTCGCCCCCCTTCGTATCGCCGGCGAGATAGAGGTACTGGGCGAGCGTCGCGTAGGAGTTGGAGGTGGCCTTCTTCGGCTGCTTGTCGATCAGCACCTGCTGAGCCTGCGCTGCGCTCTTCCAGTCGTCCACCGCGGCGTTCACGTCGGTGAGGGCCTCCGTGGTGCTGGTATCGGTCCGGGCTTGGGAGAAGTCGATCCTGGCGAGGAGATCGAAGGTGTTGAGCGCATAGACGGCGGCCGTGGGAGAGAGGTCTCCCTTGCTCGCCTTCACATACTTGTTCCAGGTGTCAGCCGCCTCGCGCAGCAGTTGCACGCCGTCGCTGGTGGGGACGCCGTTGCTGTCGGTGTTCGCGTTGGCGGCCGAGTAGCGAAGCTGGACGAGGGTGGCGAGGGTCGCCGTGTCGTTGGGATTAGTCGCCAGCTTCGCCTCGGCCGCCTTGATGTCGCTGTCGAAGGCCGTCGAGCTGCTGCCGCCCCCACCTCCGAACAGGTCGCTGAAACTGAATCCGCCGCCGCCGGTGCCGACGCCGAGGAAGACGAAGCTGATCGCGAAGATCAGCGCCAGGCCGCCGAAGACGACGCGGACGACGCGGCGACGCCGGGGAGTCTGCAGGTCGAAGAGCACGGCGGAAGCCTAGATGAACGCGGGTGCGCGCCTACGCCGCCCCGCTGGGCGGCGGCTCGGAGACGGTGATGTCCCGATCGACGGCGCCCTCGGGCGGTCTGCCGAACATTCGAGCGAGGATCACGCTGCCCTCATACAGCAGGAACAGCGGAACGGCCTCGATCAGCATGGTGACCGGGTCCGTTCCCGGCAACAGCGCGGCGACGATCAGCAGGATGACGTACGCATAGCGCCGGTTCTGCGTGAGCTGCTCCGGGGTGACGATCCCCAGGCGGGTGACCGCGAGGATCCCGATCGGCAGCTGGAAGATCAGCCCCATCACTGCGAGCGTCAGCGTGAAGAAGCTGTAGTAGTCGCGTGCCCGGATCTGGATGTTGAACTGGTTGTCGTTGAAGTTGAGGAGGAACTTGGTGGCGGCGGGCAGAACGACGAAGTACCCGAAGACGACGCCCGCGACGAAGAGCAGCGGGACGCCCATCAGGAACGGCACGACCACCCGCTTCTCCCTGGTGGTCAGCGCCGGCAGGACGAACGCATACGCCTGGTAGAGGATCACCGGCAGCGAGATCACCAGGGCGGCGTAGGCGCTGATCGTCACCGTGGTGGTGAAGGGCTCCGCGACGCCGAAGGTGATCGGGGTCCGATCGCCCGGCAGCGGCGCGTTGGCGATGTCGAGTAGCCGGCTGTTCTGCCAGAAGCAGAGAGCGAAGGCGCACGTGAATGCCGCAATCGAAATGACGATGCGCGTCCGAAGCTCGTCGAGATGTTCGACGAGCGTGAGCCGGTCCTCGAAGTCGACCGGCCGTAGCCGGGCCATTGACTAGGCCTTGTTCTCGGAGACGACCTCGCCCTCGACGGGCTCCGCCGGGTCCTCGTCGGCCGCCTGCGGCGGCTGCGGCTGGCTCGCCTGTGCCTGCTGGCTCGCCTGCAGCTCGCGTTGCTTCTCCTCGGGGGAATCCTTGTCCTTGTCCCCGGAGAGCGAGCTCTTGAACTCGCGGATGCCACGCCCCATCGACTGACCGAGCTCCGGAAGGCGCTTCGGCCCGAAGATGATCAGGACGATGACGAGAACGACAGCTATCTCCAGCGGTCCCACGTTGGGCATCGAGGCGGATGTTAGCGGCAGGGGGCGGATCGGCCGCCAACACTCACCCGACCGCTACTTTTGGACCCGCTCCTTGAAGTTCAGGTAGAAGCGGCTCGCGGTCGGCTCCGCCTGCCCCTGGTACTTGCTGCCGGCCTCGCTGGCGCCATAGGCGTGCTCAACGGCGCGGTCCATCCGCATGAAGGAGATCTGGCCGATCGGCATGCCGTGGTAGATCGTGATCGGCAGGTTGGCGAGGTTGGAGAGCTCGAGGGTCAGGTTGCCCTCGAAACCTGGGTCGACGAAGCCCGCGGTGGAGTGGATCACCAGGCCAAGGCGCCCGAGCGAGCTCTTTCCCTCGAGGCGCGCGACCAGATCGGCGGGGAGCCGGACCCGCTCCAGGGTCTGTCCCAGGACGAACTCGCCCGGGTGCAGGACGAACGGCTCCTCGTCCTCCACCGTGACCAGCTCGGTCAGGTTCTCCATCGGCTCCCGCACGTCTATGTAGGGGTAACGTGAGTTGTTGAACACCCGGAAGCTGCGGTCAACCCGCATGTCGACGCTGGAGGGCTGCACGAGCGATTCGTCATAGGGGTCGAAGACGAGCCGGCCGGCGGCCACCTCCTCCTTGATCGTGCGGTCGCTCAGAACCATCGAATTCAGTCTATTCCGGGCGTGAACGACCCATGCGGCACGAATCCGCTGGATGCGGGGTTATCCGCACACCCGAAGAGACTCACTTTTGGGCGTAAAGGTCAGGCGTGAGGGGCCGATATGTCCCCCACGATGGAAGTTCCAAAGCGGACACATACACAGGCTCAGGTCGACTCCGGGAACAGGTCCACCGAGGGCATGCACGCCTGCCCCAGCTGCTCCTCCATCCTGGTCCAGCCGGTCAACTGGCACGAGCAGGGCGACGGGCATTGGAACGTCGAGCTCCGCTGCCCCGAGTGTGAGTGGTGGGGCCGCGACAGCTACAGCCAGTCCGAGGTCGACGCCTACGACGAGGAGCTGGACCGAGGCGGCCAGGAGCTGATCGAGGACCTGCGCTCCCTGACCCGGGCCAACATGGAGGAAGAGGCCGATCGGTTCGCCATGGCGCTGGCGAGCGACAGCATCCTCCCCGAAGACTTCTAGCGCGAGTCACCAGAAGTACCACTCCAACAACGAGTCACCTCCCTGCAGAAGAGCGGCCCTTCGGGGCCGCTCTTCGTTCAGGAGTACCTCTCGACGACCCCATCGGCGATCATGCCGAGCAGCTCGCGCTCCTCGTCGGAGAAATCCGGGGAGTCCAGGATCCGCTTGGCGCGGCCGATGCCCTGCTCGGCGCGGTCGCGCACCTCCTCGAGCGCGCTCGTGGCGGCGATCCGATCGCAGAGCGCCTCCGCCGAGTCTTGATCGAGGCCGCGAAGCTCGGCGGACTCGAGGCCGCGGTCGAGCCGGCGCGCCAGGATCAGTGGGAGGGTCACGGTCCCGTCGAGCAGATCGGTGCCGCGGGCCTTTCCGGTCCGCTCCGGCGGGCCGGTGACGTCGAGGACGTCGTCGAGCAACTGGAAGGCGAGGCCGATCTCCCGGCCGAAGGAAGCCAGGTCCTCGGTGCCCGGCCTGCCTGACGAGATGCGGCCGAGCCGGCAGGCGGACTCGAAGAGGCGGGCGGTCTTGAGGGAGCAGCGATCCAGATAGCGCTCCTCGGTGATCGAGGTGTCGAAGGCGTCGTGGCGCTGGGCAAGCTCACCCAGGGCCAGGGCGACCGAGGCCGAGCTCAGCTCCGCAACCTCCGCCTCGCCCCCGTCGACGGCGAGCTCGGCGAAGGCGCGCGAGAAGAGCAGGTCTCCCACCCCGACCGCGCGGTCCCTGCCCGCGCGCGCTACGACGGTCGGGCGACCGCGCCGAACCGGCGCGCCGTCGAGCACGTCGTCGTGGACGAGCGTGGCCATATGGACCATCTCCACCGCGGAGGCGACTCGCACGGGCCGGTCCCCCGCTCCCTCGCCGGCGGCCATCAGGACCAGAATGGGCCGCAGGCGCTTGCCGCCCGCGGTCAAAGTGGCCTCGGCCTCCTCGCCCAACCGCGGGCCGTAGCCGGCGGAGAGCTCGGCGAGCCGGTCCTCCACCTGGGACATGCGCGCCGGCAGCCAGGCGCTCGCGGCGTCCATCACGGCGGTCACGGGGGGTGGTACCGAGGATCGAGTCATTTGGCCTTGGTCGCGCTGTGGATCGCGATGATCCCCCCCGCCAGGAGAAGCCAGCGGATCTCGGTGAAGCCGGCGGCGTCGATCATCGCGGCGAGACGCTGCGGCTCGGGGAAGGTCCGGACCGAGTTCGGTAGATAGCTGTAGGCGTCGGAGTCCCCCGCCAGCGACCCGATCACCGGAACCAACCGGTCGAACCAGAGTGAGTAGAAGCTCGCCAGCGGCTCTCGGTGAGGCCGAGTGATCTCGAGGATCACGAGGCGGCCGCCGGGACGAAGCACACGCGCCATCTCGGCGAGTCCCCGCTCGAGGTCGGCGAGGTTGCGGGCTCCGAAGCCGATCGTAACGGCGTCGAAGCTGGCGTCCCCGTAGGGAAGATCGAGGGCGTCCGCCCAGCCGAATTCGACCGGCAGACCCTCCTCGCCGCTCTTTCGCCGCGCGAGCTCGAGCATCGGCTCGGAGAAGTCGCTGCCGACGACGCGGCCATCGGGACCTATCCTGCGCCTCAATTCGAGGGCCAGGTCCCCCGTCCCGCAGCAGATGTCGAGCGCGTCCGAGCCTGGCCCGACCTGTGCCCGGTCGACCGCCCGCTGGCGCCACTCATGGTGGAGCCCGGCGGTCATCGCCGAGTTCATCAGGTCGTACACGCCGGCGATCCGGTCGAACATCCCGCGGACCTCGGTCGCGAACTCCTCGGAATCGCGGCTCGGCACGCCGCTCCCGGCCTCGGTGCCGGACGAGACACTCATCTGAACGAGATTAGGCGATCAGGGTTGCCAAGCCGGCTGCGCCCAAACCCGGCATGCCCGGACGCGAAGCGGAGGACATGCCGGTTGATGCTGCTCAGTTCAGAGACGCGAGGTACGCCGTCAGCGCCTGGAACTTGGCCGGCGGCAGGCCCGCGTAGGAGGGCATGATGCTCGGCCCGACCTGGAGCGAGCGCGCGATCGCGTTGCGCGGTACTCGGGCGCCGATCTCCGTCAGCTCGGGTCCGGGCCCGTCGTTGCCGTTGTCACCGAGCTTGTGGCAGGCCAGGCACCCCGATTGGGCGACCACCTCCTTGCCCGGTTCGAGCGCCGCCGAGGTCTTCAGGTCCACCTGGCTGGGCGGACCGGCGGTGGCGCCCAGGAAGGTCAGGTAGGCCATTCCGATGATCACCAGGATCCCCGTAGTGGTCGCAATCGGTCTGCGTTCCGGCCGCCTCTCCGCATTCCGGTCGTAGAACGGCAGTAACAGCAGCAGGACCATGAAGAGCGTCGGAAGGCCGATCGTCGCGATGGGAACGGCCCACGGCGGCTTGATCACCCGCAGCAGCTCGAAGAGGAAGAAGAAGTACCACTCGGGTCGTGGCGTGTAGGTGGTGGTCGTCGGGTCGACCTTCGGCCCCTGCTCCGCGCCCAGGACGATCGCCAGCGCCACGATCACCAGCGCGACGATCAGCATCATCACCGTGTCCTTGAGGACGGCGTACGGGAAGAACGGCTTGCCCTTCTTCTTCAGGGCCTCGTATCCGCGGAGGTACTCCTCCTTCTCGCGCCGGTTCACCCGACCTCCTCCTTGCGCAGCGACTTCGGCCGCTCCGCCTTCATCCAGGGCGGCGCGGTCGTGCCGAGCTTGACGACGAGGTACAGATGCGCCCCGATCAGGGCGATGATCAACCCGGGCACAAGGAGCATGTGAATCGCGTAGAACCGCGCCAGGGTCGTGGCGCCGATCTCGGGGCCGGCGCGCAGGAAGTCAGCAAGGTACGGACCGAGGACCGGCCCGGTTCCCGTGATGTTGTTGGCGACGATCGTCGCCCAATAGGAGCGCTGGTCGAAGGGCAGCAGGTAGCCGGTCAGCCCCATCACCAGGGTGAGGATGATCAGCACCACCCCGATCACCCAGTTGAGCTCCCGCGGGTACTTGTAGGCGCCGAAGAAGAATGTGCGCCCCATGTGCAGGAAGATGCAGATGATCATCACCGAGGCGCCCCACTTGTGCATCCCGCGGACGAACTCCCCCATCCAGACGTCGTTGGTGAGGTGGGTGATCGAGCCGTAGGCCTGGGTCGGCGACGGCGTGTAGTACATCGCCAGAAAGACGCCGGTCAGAGCCTGGAAGGTGAAGGCGAAGAGGGTGGCCGAGCCGAGCGTGTAGAACCAGTTGGTCCCCTTCGGCACCTTGCGGAAGAGCATTCCGGTGAGGAAGCTCGACCCGCCGGTGCGCTCGTCGATCCAGCCGAGGGCATCGCCGCCGGCCTCCTTGGCGACGTCTGCGGGACCGGCACCGTTGCCATTCGCCCCGTTGGTGCGCTCGCCCGGCTTGGCGGGGCGGCTCAGGGGTCCTGGCTTTGGAAGCTTCGGCACTCGATTCCTCCTACGGCGGCGGCGGCACCGAGGGCCGCGGCGGGTAGAGGTAGTCCCAGACGCCCCCGGTGAACTCACCCGGGTCCCGGGCGCGAACGGGATCGAGGCTGTTGGTGACGCTGTAGCGCGGGCCCACCTCGACCTGGCCGTTGGTCACGCGGGTCTGAAAGCGGTCGAGTGGCCGGACCGGAGGGCCGCCGATCCGCTCGCCCAGGAAGCCGTAGACGCCACCGTGACATGGGCAGAGGAAGTTGCCCGCCGCTCCGACGAACCGGACCGGGCAGCCGAGGTGCGCGCAGCGGGTTGAGATCGCGATGTACTCGTTCGAGGTCTCGGGCGGGTACTTGGTCTGGTTCGCGGTGATCGTCGGATTGCCCTGGCGGATGTAGGCGGTGGTCTTGCCCGTCTCGCCGATCCCCTCCACGGCCGTGATCACAACGGGCCTGTAGGTGTCCGGCGTGAAGTCCGAGAGCGGGCCGACCGCCTGCCACGGCTCGTCCTCCTGCTCGAAGAGGGGGGCCGCGGCGAAGCCGATCGCGGGCAGCACGATCGCGGCCCCGGCGATGCCCCCGATCGCCTGCACGGCGATCGTGAAGGCGGTCCGCCGGTTCATGGACTCGCCCTCGAAGTAGCCCGCGGGGTCGGGGCTTGGAAGGCCCTTCGGTGCCCCCTGCTTGTCGTTTCCCTCTTCAGCCACGATCTGGGACGTCCTCGGCGGCGAAGCCTATCGAGTCGGCTGCGAGACCCAGCGCATCGCTCATGCCCGCTTGACGGGCAGTTTTGGTAGCGCTGCCGATGAGCCGATCGGCGGCGCCGGGCTCGGCGCGCCGGATGGCCTCCTTCGCGCGCTCGTGCTCGTCCGTAGACCCGGCGCCCACGGCGACCGCCGCCGCGAGCCAGAGAGCGCCGGCTACTGCGAGGGTGCTCTGAGCGGAGCGAGGAGCAACCCGTTGGGTGGTGGTCGAACCGCCCCCGTTCTCGGCGTGGACCTGCGCGGAGAGACTGATCAGGTCGGCCAGCTCCCGGACGGCCTCCAGGTCCCCGCGCGCGGCGAGCTTCTCCAGCCCGAGGGCGTAGAGGTAGTCGCCGGCGAGCAGCCGGAGGTCCCCGTCGGCGCCCTGGATCAGGCGCGGCTCCTCGTAATGGAGCAGGTACCCCTCACGGATCGCCTCCACCAGGACGGTGTACTCCTCCGCGGCCTCCGCGGCACGCGGTCCAGAAGCCGCCAGGATGCCGAGCGCGGGCTCCTCGTCCGTGTCACGGACGTACGGGGTGATCACGTTCTCACCGTCGCGAATGAGCGCCGACAGATCGCCGAGGGAGGTTGAGGTCGAGGTCATGCGCCAGGCCGAGATTAGAGCGGGCGGTCAGGAGATGGCCTGCTGAAACGCCTCCCCGGCGGCCTCGATCGTCCGGTCGATGGAGGCCTCATCGTGCGCGAGCGAGGGGAACCAGGCCTCGAACTGAGCGGCGGGCGGATAGATCCCGCGCTCGAGCATCGCCCGGCAGAAGCGGCCGTAGGCCTCGGCGTCGCAGGTCTGGGCGCCGGCGAAGTCGTGCACGGGCTCCGCGGTGAAGAAAACCGTGAGCAGGCCGGGCACGCTCACCACCTGCACGGGGAGATCCCCGGCCGCCCGCCGCAGCCCGGTCGCGAGGCGGGTGGTGGCCGATTCGATCCCGACATATGCCGCGCCGTCGAGCTTGCGCAGCGTTGCGAGCCCCGCGGCGACCGCGAGGGGGTTTCCCGACAGCGTCCCCGCCTGGTAGACGTCGCCCGCCGGCGCGATCCGCTCCATCAGCTCGCGCCTTCCGCCGTAGGCGGCGGCCGGCAGCCCTCCGCCGATCACCTTGCCCATCACTGTCAGGTCCGCCTCGATCCCGAGCAGTTCCTGCGCTCCTCCGCGCGCGACCCGAAAGCCGCTGATCACCTCGTCCAGGATGAGCAGCGCGCCGGCCTCGGCAGTCGTGTCCCTGATCGCCTCGAGGAAGCCGGGATCGGGCGGAACCACGCCCATGTTCGCGGGGATGGGCTCGGCGATCACCGCGGCCGGGCGGCCCCTGGAGATCGCCTCCACGACGGCCTCCTCGTCGTTCCAGGGGAGGATCACGGTGTCCGAAGCCTGTGCCTCGGTGACGCCCGGGCTCGCCGGAACCCCGGCGGTCGCCAGGCCGGAGCCGCCCTCTGCGAGCAGCCCGTCGACGTGGCCGTGGTAGGCGCCGGCGAACTTCATGATCGTCGTGCGGCCGGTCGCCGCCCGGGCGAGCCGCAGCGCGGACATCGTCGCCTCGGTGCCAGAGCTGGTCATGCGGACCATCTCGACGCTCGCGAAGCGCTCGACCACCTCGGCCGCCAGATCCACCTCTCCGGCTGTCGGCGCGCCGTAGCTGGTGCCGTGGGCGGCCGCCTCGCGGACCGCCTCCACGACCAGCGGGTCGGCGTGCCCGAGGATCAGCGGCCCCCAGGAGGAGACCCAGTCGACGTAGCGGTTGCCGTCGACGTCCCAGATGTATGGGCCCTGGCCTCGCTCGATGAAGATCGGATCGCGGCCGATCGACCGCATCGCCCGCACCGGGGAGTTGACCCCTCCGGGCATCACCTCGAGAGCTCGCCGGTACAGCTCCTCCGACCGGCTTATGAGTGCTCAGCCTCCCAGCGCGCGTAGTCGTCGGTGAAGTAGTGGAGGCGGATCTTCTTGAACTCGGTCGAGGAATAGAGGACGGCGCGATCATCGCCGTGCAGGTCGTGCTCGTTCGCGATGCCGTCGAGGATCGCGTCGCACTCCTCCTTGGAGCGCCCATGGGCCATCGTGAAGACGCTGTAGGGCCAGTCGGCGTAGGTCGGGCGCTGGTAGCAGTGGGAGATCCCGCGGACGGCTGCCATGCGGGCGCCCACGTCCATGATGTTGTCCTCGGGGACCTTCCAGACACCCATGCCGTTGGCGGAGAAGCCGGCGCGGCGGTGGAAGAGGATCGCGGCCACGCGGCGGAGGATCTTGCGATCGACCATGCCGCGCAGGTGGTCGAGGAACGTATTCGTGTCCATTCCGACCTCGGCAGCGGCCGCGTCGTACGGGCGGTCGGTGACCTCCATCGGGCCCTGCAGCGCCCGGATCACCGCAACATCGACCTCGTCATAGGGCTGGCGCTCGAGCTCGCGGGGCGGAGCCGCCTCGACGGCCGCGGAGAGCTCCTCAGTCCCGCCCTCCATCTCCAGGTTCATGTTGATCTTGAATAGCTGGAGCGTCGGCAGCTGCCGGATCGACTCGGCGCCGGTCAGGCGCTGCAGGACATCGAGCGTGCCCTGCAGCCCAAGCTCGGAGTCCGGTGGAGTGGCGATCGTGAACCAGAGGTTGAACTCGTGGGTTCGCAGGTAGTTGTGGGAGACGCCCGGGTGGGAGTTGATGATCTGCGCGGCCCGGTGCGGGTTCTCGGAGTCGACCTTGGCGGCGACCAGCATCGAGCTGTAGCCGAGCGCACGCGTGTCGAAGATCGGCGTGATCTCGCGGATGATCCGCTCGTCGAGCAGGCGCTGGGTGCGGCTCTGCACCTCGCCCGGCTCGAGCTCCGCCTTTGCAGCGACCACCTCGAAAGGCTCCGGCTCGAGCGGGTAGCTCGACTGGAGCAGGTTCATCAGGTGCTTGTCGGTCTCGTCGAGCGGGACCGCGGCGCCGCCCGCGCGGGAGCGAAGCTTCGGCTTCGCCGTCGCGGTGCTGATCTCGTCCGCGGGCTTGTTCAACGGCGGGCCGCCTCCGAGGCGAGCCAGGCGGCGGCGTCCTTGGCGAAGTAGGTGATGATCATGTCCGCGCCGGCGCGGCGAATGGCGGTCAGGGACTCCATCGCGGCGGCGCGCTCGTCGATCCAGCCGTTGGCGGCGGCCGCCTTCAGCATCGAGTATTCGCCGCCCACGTGGTACGCGGCGAGCGGAGCGCCGGTCGCCTCCTTCACCCGGTGGATCACGTCGAGGTAGGGCAGCGCCGGCTTCACCATGACGACGTCGGCGCCCTCCTCCAGGTCGAGCTTCGCCTCTCGCACCGCCTCGTCGGCGTTGGCGGGATTCATCTGGTAGCCCCGCCGGTCGCCGAATTCCGGCGTCGAGCCCGCGGCCTCGCGGAAGGGGCCGTAGAACGCGGACGCGTACTTGGCGCTGTAGGCGATGATCGGAACGTCGGAGTGGCCCTCCTCGTCGAGCTGGCCGCGGATGGCGCCCACGCGCCCGTCCATCATGTCGCTCGGCGCGACGGCGTCGGCCCCGGCGTCGGCATGGGAGATGGCGGTCTTGGCCAGGAGCTCGATGGTCAGGTCGTTGTCCACCTCTCCCTCGCGGACGATCCCGCAGTGGCCGTGCGAGGTGTACTCGCACAGGCATACGTCGGTGATCACGACGATCTCGGGGTGCGCCTCCTTCAGCGCGCGCACGGCCATCTGGACCACGCCCTCGTCGTCGTAGGCCTCGCTGCCGACCTCGTCCTTGCTCGCCGGGATGCCGAAGAGGAGAACGGCCCTGACTCCGGCCGCTGCGATCTCGGTGACCTCGGCGACGGCCTCGGAGATCGAGAGCCGTTCCATGCCCGGCATCGACTCGATCGGCTCGCGGACTCCCTCGCCGGCAGTGATGAAGAGCGGCTGGACGAGGTGGTCGGCCGTCAGGTCCGTCTCGCGGACAAGGTCGCGGAGCGGCTCGGTCCTGCGCAAACGACGGAGTCGGGTGGCTGGGAAGCTCACGTAGATGATTCTAGGGCGGTCCACCAGGCGGTCGGCGGGCGGGTCCTGTCGCCACGAGGAATCCGCATCCTGTGGTACAGGCGTGTCCTCGGATGCGGATTCCTCGCGCCGCCACCCGCCCGACCAGCGCTCAGGAGAAGCGCCTCAACGCCAGCCGAGCTAACACCAAATAGCCAATGGTCAGCAGGGCCAGATGGAGCAGTGGGAGGCCCAGATCGGGGCCTGAGGCCGACAGGGCTCCCGAGAGGGCGTCCACCGCCGCGCGGAACGGGAAGACTCCGGCGATCACGTGAATCACGTCCAGGAGGCCCTTGCTCACCGTGCCCGACGGGACGAGCGAGACGAAGGCCACCGGCAGGGCCAGGGCGAAGGCCAGCAGGGCGCTGGCCCGCACTTCCTTGGCCGCGGCACCGATCGCCAGCCCCAGGGCCGAGGAGGCTGCTCCCGCCAGCAGGATCGCGGGAACGATCAGGTAGATGCGGCTCCACGAGATCGATTCGAAGGGGGTGATCGCCGCCAGGAGCAACAGCGTCACGACCAGCGCCGCGCCGGTGCCGAGCGTCGCCTTCTCGATCAGCAGACCGGTGCGACTGACCAGGCCGCGGGTGAGGCGAGTGAAGGTGTTCTCCTCTCGCTCCAACGCCAGCGAGCCCGAGACCAGCAGGACGGTGACGAAGAGCAGGGTGATGGCTGCGGCGACGGCCACGGCGAAGGTGTCGAGCGGCGGGACGCTGCCGGCGATCACCTGCCTGTCGACCGCGATCGGCTGGCGGATCGAGGAGAGCAGGCTGTTGGCCAGCGCCAGGTTCTGGCGCGCCAGGCGGGCGAAGTCGCTGACCTGGGCGACCTGAGCCCGCTTGCCCGGCGGCAGGCTCGACTCGACCTGATTGAGGATCTCCTCCGCCTTCTGCAGCCCGAGGATGTGAACGGTCTGGTTGAGGAAGGGGATCTCGAACGATCCGCCGTTGGCCAGGATCTTCTCGTAGTCGGCCGCGACGTTGCTGATCTTCTCGGAGAGGAGCAGGTTGGCCTGGGTGAGCAGCGAGCGGATCCGGTCGTCCACCACCTGGGCCTTGAGCGGATCGTCGTTGTTGACGATCACGTCGACGGTTGCCGGCTCGCTCGAGTTGGTGCTGAGCTCCCCCTGCAGCTTGCTGATGAAGTCGGGTGGCAGGATCAGGCCGCCGAGGACGTCGCCGTCCTTCACCTTCTGCTCGGCCTCGGCCCGGCTGGAGACGTCGACGCACTCGACCTTCGCGCAGAGCTGGCGGCGGGCCTCGTCCTGGCTGAACCCGCCGGTGCCGAGGCTGAGCCCGGCCCCCGTCGGGATCTGGTTGAGGAAGGCGACGCGGGGTTTCTCGGGACTGCGGGAGATCGCCAGGCCGATCAGCACCGCGAGCACGATCGGATAGACGATCAGGAGGCCGGTGACCAGCGGCGAGCGGCGGAGAACCTGGAGGTCCTTGACCAGCAGCCAGCGCATCAGTGGCCCTTCTTCCGCAGGAAGCGGACGAAGTCGTTCTCGGGGTCGGCGGCCGTCCCCTTCGGCCGGGGACCCGCGGCGCGACGGAGCTGGGCGAAGCTGCCGTCGAAGATGGTCTCCCCGTCGGCAAGCACCACCAGCCGGTCGCCGTAGTGGCTCGCCTCCTCGATCTGGTGGGTCGAGTAGATCACCGCCGTCCCGCCCTCCGAGAGACCGGCGACGAACTCCCACAGCCTGATCCGCTGGCTGGGATCGAGCCCCGAGCTCGGCTCGTCGAGCAGCAGGACGGAGGGATCGCCGAGCAGCCCGATCGCGATGTTGATGCGCTGCTGGTTGCCGCCGGAGAGAGAGGAGACCTGATCGTGGCGGCGCTCCTCGAGCCCGGTCTGCTCGAGCATCCGCTCGACCGTGCCCTCGACGTCCTCGGCCTTCTCCATCCGGGCGAAGAGGCGGAGGTTCTCCTCCACGGTGAGCCGGCGATAGAGGCCGGCCTGCTGCGGGACCCAGCCGACCTCGCCGTCGGAGCGCTCGATCCGGCCCGAGTCTGCCCTGGCGATCCCGGCGAGGATCGAGAGGAGGGTCGTCTTGCCGGCGCCGTTCGGCCCGAGCACGGCGAGCAGCTCCCCGCGCCCGACGCCGAAGCTCACCTCCCGGAGGGCGGCGCGCTCGCCGAACGACTTGGAGAGACCCTCCACCTCGAGCACGGGAGCGGCCTTGCTCATCGCGCGAAAGCTAGCGGGATGATCGAAGGCGCACGTCGTCTACGCTCCGCCGCCTGATGCGCCTCCTGTTCATAGGGGACGTCGTCGGCAAGCCCGGTCGAGAGGGTCTGGCGGCGGCGATGCCCGGGCTTCGCGCGGAGCACATGCCGGACCTCGTCGTCGTCAACGGCGAGAACGCGGCGGGCGGGGTCGGGATCACCGAGGACACGGCGAAGGGGATCTTCGGATCGGGCGCCGACGTGATCACCCTCGGCAACCACACCTACCGCCACAAGGACGTCTATCCCTACCTGGACTCCGAGCAGCGGATCATCCGGCCCGCCAACTTCTCGCCGCAGAACCCGGGTCGGGGGCACACGATCGTCGAGGCCGCAGGCATGCGCGTCGCGGTGATCAACCTGAGCGGCCAGATGCACCTGCAGGTCGAGCGCAACCCCTTCACCGCGATCGACGACCTGCTCTTCTCGCTCGCCGGCGCCGCCGATGCCTTCATCGTCGACTTCCACGCCGAGCTCACCAGCGAGAAGGTGGCGATGGGATGGCACCTCGACGGCCGGGTCGGCGCCGTGCTCGGCACCCACACCCACGTCCCCACCGCCGACTTCAGGGTCCTTCCCGGCGGCACCGCTCACATCGCCGACGTCGGCATGACCGGATCACGCGCCGGGGTGATCGGGGTGAAGCGTGAGCAGGCGCTACGCGCCTTCAAGACGCAGATGCCCGTTCGCTTCGATGGGGCGGACGAGGACGTCTGGGTCATGGGCGTCGCGGTCGAGATCGGGGACGACGGGCTCGCTCGCGGGATCGACCAGATCCTCATCCCGGTCTCCACGTAGCGGCACGGTCCCGGCCGCCAGCATGGCGATCAGGAGGAAGGGCAGGAACCAGGGGATGTAGAGGTAGAACCAGTGGTCGACGGTGAGCTGCATGCCGATCATCACCGCGGCGCCGAGCGCAGCGACCGTGACGTGATCCCGGCGGCGCGGGCGGAACGCCACCAGCAGCGCAAGGCCCACGACCGCCCCCTTCACCACCGCCTGCAGCCAGCCGAGCGAGTGGTCCTGGCCCCAGATGCTGAAGGGGGAATCGCGTCCCCCCTGCTCAGCCAGGGTCCGATGCCAGAAGGTCGAGAGGCCCGGGTTCTCCAGGGCCTGGAAGCAGACGACGGCGACCGTGATCGCGAACGCGATCGTGAATGGGATCACGACGCGGGCGTATCTGCGCGCGGGTCCTGTCACCGCAGGAACCTCCCGCGGACGCTCAGTAATCGCGTCCGCGGGCCCATCCTGCGGCGCCACCCGCGCAGATGCGTGGTCGGGATCCGTTGCCCCGTAAGTTGCGAACAACGGGCCTAACGCAAGCGGGGCGAACTTCGTCATCGATGCGAGGCCCAGGGTGCTGCCGCGGGCCATCGGCGAGGTCAGGCATAAGAGCGCCACCGTGATGCCCAGGGCGACCAGGGCATCGTTGGTGTTCGACTCCAGCGCATAGGCGGTGTACGGGCACGCCGCCCAGGCGAAGCAGAGGAGGATCCCGAGCTCGCTACCGCGGCGTCCCCGGCGTATTCGCCTCCCGAGCAGGAAGAGCGCCGCCATCGTCGCCAGGTCGAAGAAGATCGAGGCCGCGTGGGCCGCCGGCAGGTCGTCCCAGGTCCCGCTCCAGGGCAGTACCTGTTCGAAGGGCACGTAGGCGTAGTAGGCCACCGGCCCGTAGGTGTCGCCGGATTGGTCCTCCGAGGGGAAGTTGTCGTAGATCGGCTTGCGGTCCCCGATCCGATCCGCGCCGATCACCCCGGAGTAGCCGACGTCGATCACGTTCGAGTCGACGACGTTCAGGCTGATCCGGCCGGCGACGAGAACCACCGTCATCACCGCCAGGACCGCGATCGGCATCGATGGCCGCAGGCCGGACCCCTGGGCGCGGCGGAACCCGAGCCAGAGCGACCGCGCGAGCAGGTAGAGCAGCGGCGGATAGGCGAGGGGAACGGAGAGCCCGATGTTCCCGTTGTTGAAGAAGTAGTGCGAGAGCCCGAAGCCGGCGACGAGCACGAGCAGGTCGAGGTGAGCGAGCCGGAAGGGACGGCGCCAGTCGAGCAGGCCGAGGACGAAGATCGCGCAGAGCGGCAGCCAGACGTAGGGCGCGTTGATCATGCGCCCGAACGCGCCCGAGTAGCCGCGGGCCATGCGCCAGGCCACCTGATAGCCGGTCCAGGACTCGATGATGTTCCCCGTCACCGGATCGATGACGACCTGGGCGACCTCGTCGCCGCCGTTGAAGAAGCCCACCTCCCAGAGTCCGGTTGCGTCGTTGCGGCTCGCCGACGGCGCGAGGTTCGGGTGCTCCCCGAGGACGGCGATCGCCTTCGGGTCCTGCTTGGCGATCTCGATCGCCTTCGACTTGGTGATCTTCTGGGACTGGGCGGCCGCGGCGCCGGGCAGCAGCAGCAGCGTTGCGGCGAGCGCTATCGAGAGGACAAGGGCAGAAACGACCGCGATCAGGCGGGGGCGCATACGGCCGCCCACTTCATCAAACGGGTCGCGCTGCCGCGCGCCCTCGCGTCAAACGGGCTTCGCCCTTCGCTCCGAGATCCAGCGGCCTTGCGCCCCCTAGTCGTCGAAGGTCCACAGCTTGTTGCCGATGAAGTTGAACGGCATCGCGATCGCCACCGCGATGGCCTGGGCGGGCAGCTCGCTCATTCCCCCTCCCACGAGGAGCTTGAGCGCAATCAGGTTGACCACCAGGGCGAGGACGCTCACGGTGAAGAAGCGCGCGGCCTGAAATCCCGCATGCCCGTGCTTCGCATCGAAGGTCCAATGGCGGTTCCACCAGAAGTTGTTCATTACAGCGACGCAGAAGGCCAGGATCGCCGCCGCGATGTAATGGATGCTCAGCGGCCCGTTCAGCACAGCGAAGACCGCGAGGTTGATGAGGTAGCCCGAGGCGCCGACCACTCCGAATTGCATCAGCTGGAGCCAGTTGCCGGGCTTCAGCGTCCCGCGGCCGATGCGCTTCGCGGTGTCGACCGGGGGGCTCATCCTTGAGGTCTTCCGCCGCTCACCCCGAAGTGCTCGAGGATCACGGGTGCGAGATCCCGCAACGCCCATTGCGGCCGCTTACCCGGTCGCTTCGGCCCGCAACCGACGAAAACGGCCGGCCCCAGGGAATCGCCGCGGCCGAGCGAGCCGTGGCTGCCGCCGCCGGCATGGCTGATCCCGCCCCAGTCCACGCACTCGTAGCCCTCGGTCGCGGAGATCAGGATGTCGCCGGCGTGGGGGGAGGTGAGGGCGGACCAGAGGCGCGCCAGGGCATCCGGGTACTCCTCGGACTCGAAGCGCCCTCTGGTGATGTCCGCGTCGAGCGCCTCAGGCTCCCCGCTCACCGCCCAGCTGTTCCCGCGCAGGTCGCGCAGCTGACCGCCGAGGCGGAAGCGGAACTCGCGCCCGTTGCGCTCGACTACGGCCTCGACGCCCGCGGGGTCGTCCAGTCCGACGCCGGTGCGCAGGACCGGGGTCCCGTCCTCACGCGCGAGCCAGGTGACCAGATCCACGCCCGTGAGGTCGCGCAGGCGGAGGCGCGCCCGCTCGTGGGTTCCGGGGTGGCGGCGCCCGGTGTCGAGGATGTAGACGGCGCCGGCGCGTGAGGTGGGACTGACCGCGATCTCGGCCTCCTCGGGGCGGTCGGTGTTGGGCTGAAGCACGGCCCAGTCCTCGGCCAGCTCGTCGGCGAGCGGGAGCGCGTGCTCCACCGCCGTCTGGGCGTGGTCGGCGGTGAGCAGCACCGCGTGCTCCTCCAGAAACGCGTCGAGCCCGCCCCCGGCCTCCACAAGCCGCGTGAACATCTCGTCGGCCTTGGCGATCGAGTCGACCTGGGCCTCCGGCCCGTGCCTGTGCGAGTGGAAGTCGTTGTCGGGCAGGCTGAAGAGCAGGAAGTCGTAGGCGCCTTCGTTGACGAGGTTCTCGGCGACGCAGGCCGAGTACTCGTCGCGGGTGCCCGGGCGCGTGAAGCTCGGCCCGCAGCCGGTCGGGCGGCTCGCGTAGAGATCTCCGTAGAAGAACTCGTCGGGCCCCCAGACGGCGTGGCGGAAGTTGGCCGCGGCGGCAGCCCGCTTGACGAGTCCCTCGAGCCCGAGCTGGTGACGCTGGCGGCCGCGATAGATCAGGAACGGCGTCGCCGCGGTGCGAATCCCCGCGTCGCCCAGCCGCTCGAAGATGGTCTGAGCCTGCCAGCTCAGGTGGTCCAGGTTCATGTTGTAGACGAGGTCGTACATCGCCCGGAAGAGGCCGAACGTCCTGGTCGCCTCGAAGGAGGAGCCGTACTCGATGTAGCGGCGCTCGAGCCGGTGGTACCAGTTCATGCCCATCACCCAGTGCCCCGCCGGGCCGAGGCCGGTCATCATCTCGGAGCTCGCAACCGGGGTGACCGACGGGAAGCTGGAGACCACGTCGGTGACCGTCTGCCCACGCTCCACCAGCGCGCCGAAGGTCGGCGCCACGCCATCATCGATCGCGCGCAGCAGCATCTCGGGGTGCATCGCATCGACGACGACGAGGACGAACTTCCGCGGCACGGCTAGGAGGGGAATCCGGGTGTGGAGGTCATCTAGCGCAGGACCCGCAGGCCCTCGTGTTTGCGCTCGGCCTGCCGGCGGCGGGAGACCCACAACCAGATCAGGGCGACCAGCACGAGCAGCGAGAACGGCTTCAGGACGAGGCTGACGCCGGCGACGACGGCCGCGGCGAGCAACACGATCGCGGTCAGCCCTCCTGGGGACTGCGCTCGCACATCGGTGCCCAGACCACCCTGTTGGCGACGCACCGCGCCGGAGACGACGTCGCGCGTGACGATCGCGGCCAGGCCCGCCCCGATCACGCCGACGGGTAAGGCGGGCCAGAGTGCCTCATCGGCACCGTTCAGGGCGGCACCGGCGGCGAGCACGCCGAGTGGCGCGGCGCCGGCGACGGCCCCCCAGGCGGGCATGATCGGCGGCACGACGACGCCGATGATGAGTCCGACTGCGATGGCCAGGCCCAGTCCCTGGCAGATGGCAAGCAGCATGATCGGGCCGGAGGCTACCGGTGCGAGGGCGCACGACAGCGCGACCCGTGACGTGTTGGTGAATTGCCACTTACGGGATCGCCATTCCGCCACACTGTCCGCGATGACCGAGCCATCTGAGCAGGAGGGTCGGCCGCAGCCCTCGAGCGAAGCGCCGCGGCGGCGGCGCGCGCACACCACGTCGCGCGACCTCGAGCGCTACGCGGGCCTCTTTGCCCGCCGAACCCAGGTGATGCGCTCCTCGGCGATGCGGGACCTGATGGCGATCACCGCCCGGCCCGAGGTGATCTCCCTGGCCGGAGGGCTCCCCGACACGTCGACCTTTCCGCCGGAGAGCTTCGCGGCCCAGATGACGCGGATCGCGCATGAGTCCTCGGCGGAGGCACTCCAGTACGGCCCAACGGAGGGGTTCGAGGAGACGAAGGAGTGCATCCTCGAGGTGATGGGCGCCGAGGGAATGGCGCCGGACCGCGACGATCTGATCGTCACCAGCGGCGGTCAGCAGGCGATCGACCTGGTGACGAAGACGCTCGTCAACCCAGGCGACCCGGTGATCTGCGAGGCCCCCACCTATCCCGGCGCCGTGCCGACCTTCTGCAGCTACGAGGCCGACGTCCACCAGGTGACCACCGACGACGAAGGCATGCGGATCGACGAGCTCGAGGAGCTGCTCGAGGCCCTCGCCGTGGCCGGGCGGCGGCCCAAGTTCATCTACTCCGTCCCGAGCTTCCAGAATCCGGCCGGGGTGACCATGTCCGGCGAGCGGCGGCGGCGCCTGGTCGAGCTGGCGCGAGAGCACGAGGTCCTGATCTGCGAGGACAACCCCTACGGGCTGCTGCGCTTCGAGGGCGATCCCGAGCCCACCCTCTACAGCCTGGACGGCGGCGACTACGTCCTCTACCTCGGCACGCTTTCGAAGATCCTCTCGCCGGGTATCCGGATCGGCTGGGTCGCGGCTCCGCCGCCGGTACTGGAGAAGATCGGCCTCGGCAAGCAGGCCGCCGACCTTTGCACGTCCACCCTGACTCAGTACTTCGTGCGCGAGTACTTCGCGGAAGGCCGCTGGCGCGAGTACATCGATGACCTCGTCGAGATCTACCGCGCGCGCCGGAACGCGATGCTCGACGCGCTCGAGCGTCATTTCCCGGAGCAGGCCGAGTGGACGCGGCCGGAGGGCGGCCTGTTCGTCTGGGCGACGCTGCCCGAATTCATCGACACGACCGATCTGCTTGCGAAAGCCTTGCGCGAGAACGTCGCCTTCGTCCCCGGACGGGCGGCGTACGTCGACGGCCGCGGCGCCTCCTCGCTGCGGCTCAACTTCTCCGCCTCGGGCGAGGACGAGCTGCGGGAGGGCATTCGGCGCATCGGGGCGGTCGTCTCCGACCAGGTGGCGCTTTACGAGACGATCACGGGCGAGCACCGAGTCGAGGAGCCGGAGGACGACGAGCCGGGCGGAGAGGTCGTCCCTCTCCCGAACAGATGAAAGTCGCCGTCCTGAAGGGAGGCAGCTCCCTGGAGCGTGGGGTCTCGCTTCGCTCGGCGGCGCGCGTCGAAGACGCGATCGGCGAGCTTGGGCACGAGGCGATAGGGATCGACGTCGGCAAGGACCTCGTGGCACGGCTGCGCGCCGAGCGGCCAGACGTCGTCTTCATCGCGCTGCATGGACCGGGCGGCGAGGACGGCACGGTCCAGGAGCTGCTCGAGATCCTGGACCTCCCGTACACGGGCCCGGGGGTCGCGGCCTGCGCCTTCTGCATGGACAAGGTCGCCGCGAAGCACGAGATGCGGGCGGCGGGGATCCCGACCCCGGACTGGGCCGCGTTCAACTCCACGGCCTTCCGGGAGCTGGGAGCGGCGGACACGCTCGAGGAGATCGAGCAGCGACTCGGCTTCCCCCTGGTCGTTAAGCCGGCGAGCCAGGGCTCCTCGCTCGGCGTCGAGTTCGCCTCGTCGCGGGACGAGGTTCCGGAGGCCCTGCTCGCGGCCTTCAGCTACGACGACCGAGTCCTGCTCGAGCGCTACGTGAAGGGCCGGGAGCTGGCGGTCAGCGTGCTCGGCGCGGCACCGCTGCCCGTTGTGGAGGCGATCCCGCGCGAGGAGGACTTCTTCAACTTCGAGGCCCGCTACGAGATCGGCCGCACCGAGTACGTCTGCCCGGCGGACCTGGGCGACGAAGAGACCCAGCGCGTCCAGGAGCTCGCGACCGGGACTTACGAGACGCTCGGCTGCAGCGGCTTCGCCCGGGTCGACCTGATGCTCGGCGAGGAGGGTCCCCAGGTCCTCGAGGTCAACGCGATCCCCGGCCTCACCGACACGAGCCTCTTCCCGATGGCCGCAGAGGCGACGGGGATCGACTTCACCCAGCTCGTCGAGACGATCCTGGCCTCCGCGCGATCGCGTCCGGCGGGGGACGCGCTGCCGGCCTGACCCCTGCCGGGTACGGCGCGCCGCCATTCCGGGGCGGATTTCCACACGGCCGCGCCCAGATCGGATAGGGGTAGGCCATTCGGCTCCGTGGCGGAGCCCCTTCTGAAGGAGAGGTACCACAATGGACTGAAGAGACGGCGGCTACCCGTCGCCATTCTCCTCGGCGTGATCGCGATCATCATCGCCGTCGCGGGAAGCACTGTGGCGGTCAGCACGGCGAAGAAGAGAAGACGACGACCGCGGCCAGTTACGTGACCCAGGCCGTTACGTTGCCGGCGCAGACCACGAACAACGGGATATTCGAGGGACAGGTCGATTGTCCCGGGGGAACACAGGTCATCGGGGGCGGAATCACAATCGCCCAGACGGAGCAGCTCGACCCGACGATGTCCGAGTCAGGTCCGCAGGGCAACGGCTGGCACGTCGCCACCGACCTGGACATCACGACCCCGCAGCCCGCGACGCTGACGGCGATTTGCTGCAGGAAGTGACCTGCGGGTAGGTCCAAGCCCGCAAGGAGCCTGCGAGAGCGGTCTCTCGGCCGACACCGGGGGACCGCTTCTCCTATTCGGCGCCCTCGGCGAAGTCCTCGGGCGTGACGTTGTCGAGGAAGTCCTTGAACTTCTCTACGACCTGCTCCTGGTCCTCGACCTCCTCTCCCTCGAACTCGATCGCGGACTCCTCGATCACGTCGTCGGCAGCAAAGATCGGCGCCGAGGTGCGCACCGCGAGGGCGAGCGCGTCCGAGGGGCGGGAGTCGATCTCCAACTCCGACCCGTTCATCGAGATCGTGATCGACGCGAAGAACGTGTTGTCGCGCAACTCGGTGACCGAGACCTTCTCGCACTTGGCCTCCATCTGGTCGAGGACATCGGAGAGGAGGTCGTGGGTCATCGGGCGGGGTGTGGAGGCGCCCTGGAGCTTCATCAGGATCGCCGCGGCCTCCGGGTGACCGATCCAGATCGGCAGGAACTTGTTGCCATCGACCGTCTTCAGCAAGACGATCGGCTGCTTGCCGACCATGTCGAAACTGACTCCGTAGATGGTCATTCGCTGCACGCAGGTCTCCTCGGGGCGTCCGCACGGATTATAGGAGCGGCCCAAGGCTGGCCAGAGGCCATGTGCCGCGTCGTACCATGGCGCCGTGTCAACGAACTGCCGGCAGCACGCATTCATCGACGCGCCGCTCGACACCGTCTGGGAGCTGGCGTCCGATCCGGACCGCCAGACCGAGTGGTGGCCGGACACGATCAGCTTCGAGTGCATCGACGGTGACTTCGAGCAGGGCTGCCACGTCCGCAACGTCCAGTCCCGGCCCTGGCCGATGTCGGATCTGGAGACGACGCTCGAGGTGGACAAGATGGTCCCGGGCAAGGAGCTGACGATCCGCTGCATGGACACTGGGACCTACACACGGGCCGTGCTCACCGAGGGCCAGGGCGGCACCTTCATGGAGATGGAGGCGGGCAACGACCCGGCGAACCTCGGCGTCCGCCTGCAGATCGCGATGGCGGGGGAGCGGCTCTTCCGCCGCTGGGTGGAGCATGCGCTGGAGAGCCTTCGCACTGCCGCGGAGTCTGCCGAAATCAGACAATGACGCCGACCGTGCGCCCGGAATTCGTTTGGTTGTGTTGCTCGCGGAGCCGGGTAGAGTGATCCGCCAGCGCCGACCAGCGGGACGTATCGTCGATGGCGACCGCCGAGCTTCCAGAGAAAATCGAAGTCCTTAGGGAGAAGGACGCCATGGGCGGACTTCTTCCCGGTTGGGCTCGCCTTGCCGCAGGATCTGCGACGACCGTGACACAGGACGCAATCTGGTCGGCTGCGTGCGCCGAGACCGTTGACGCTGGCCTCCCGCTTGCGGTGGTGGTGGTCGGCAGCGTCGAGGAGCCGCGAGCGATCGCTCCGCTGGTCCGTCGCGGGGCCCAATTCGAATTGCTCGGCGCCGGGATGGTGCATGAGCCCTCCGAGCTACTGGCCGAGGACGACGATGCCCTTCGTGAGCTGGCGGACGGCATCGCCGGCCTGCGGACGACCGTGCTGCTCCACCGGTTGCCCGCGGCCTCGGCGTCGGTTCGCGCTCTGAAACAGGCCTTTCGCCCCTTCGGGTTCGTCGTCTCGCGCGACTCCTACGGGCACGGCGCCATCCGGCTGGATGAGGAATGGACGCGGCCCGAGGGCCGCCTCAGCAAGCGGCGCGCGAGCGACCTGCGGCGCGCGCGGCGGCGTGCCACCGCCGAGGGCGAGGTCGACGTCGAGCTGCTGGCCCCAGAGGTGTCAGTGGTGGACGAGCTGCTCGACGAGGCCTTTGCCATCGAGGCCCGCAGCTGGAAGGGCCGCGAGGGGACCGCTCTCGCGGTCGACACCCTGCGCGGCGCCTTTTATCGCCATTACTGCAGCTCAGCGGCCGAGCGCGGAGAGCTACGGGTCGCCTTCCTGCGATTGGGTGACCGCCGCGTCGCCATGCAGCTGGCCGTGGAATGGGACTCCCGGCTGTGGCTGCTCAAGATCGGCCACGACGATGCCGTCAAGCGCTGCTCGCCAGGCATGTTGCTGTTGTTGGAGGTGGTGCGCGCCGCCGCCGCGGAGGGCCTGGAGGCCGTTCAGCTGCTGGGCGGGATCGAGCCCTGGACCTCGATGTGGACCGAGGATGTGGACGAGTGCGTGACGGTGGCCGCCTATCCCCCCGGCCCGGGCTCGCTATCCGCCGCCGTGGGACACATTCGTGCCGCGGCTCATTCCCGCCGCGAGGCGCGCCGCCGCCCTTGACGATCGTCACCGCCGTCCAGCAACGGGCAGCGCGACGCTATATGGCTGGGCCTAGGCTGGCGGACGCCCTGAAGCGCGAGGGAGAGCTGCGCGACCGCGGACTCACGACGGTCGTCGGGTACTGGAACGCGGACGGTGAGGACCCGGATGCGGTCAATCGGGCGTACGGCGCAGCCCTTGATGCACTGGCCGGCCGTCTCGGCGTGCAGTTCGCCTGCAAGCCGCCCGCGGTGATGCTCGACGCTGGGCGGCTCGACACCCTGGCAAAGCGCGGCCGTCGAACCGGCGTGCCGCTGCACTTCGATTCCGTCGGCCCCGAGGTCGCGACTTCCGTGCTGGAGGCGGCAATCACCGCCGGTGCGGGGGCGACACTGCCGGGACGCTGGGCACGGAGTCCAGCAGACGCCGACTGGCTGGCATCGACAGAGCTGCCGGTGCGGGTGGTCAAGGGCCAGTGGCCGGACCCCGGAGCCCCGGACCTCGATCCTCGAGAGGGCTTCCTGGCCGTGGTCGAGCGACTGGCGGGCCGAGCCGCTGCAGTCGAGGTCGCCACCCATGACGGCCCGCTGGCAGCCGAGGCGCTCAGGCGCCTGCGGGACGGCGGCACTCCGTGTGAGCTGCAACTGCTACTCGGGCTGCCGGCGGAGGCGTCCCTTGCCGCGGCGCGCGGTGCCGGCGTTGGCGTGCGAATCTACGTCTCCTACGGGACTCCCTACCTCCCATACGCATTGCGCTCGGCGCCCCGACACCCGCTGGTCGCCCTCCGCCTCGCCGTAGATCTGCTGCGCAGCTCTCGGCGAGAAGCTTTCTAGACGGCGAGGAGGTCGATGGGCGATCCTGGACTCGAACCAGGGACCTCGTCCTTATCAGAGACGCGCTCTAACCAACTGAGCTAATCGCCCGCGGTCGCCGATTCTAGCCACGCTTGCGAAGCCGGCGGGCGAGTGATTCCAGTTCCGAGAGATCGTCGAAACTGAGTTCGGCCTTCACGCCGTTGCCCGCCCGGCGAACCCTGACGTCCTGGCCCAGCGCCGAGCCGAGCAGGTCCTCGGCCTCGGCCATCGCGGCCCGCTCCTCGGTCGAGATCCGGCCGCCCGTGCTTGCCTTCTTGCGGCGCGGGCCCTGGCCGGCGTGGCGCTCGGTTTCGCGGACCGACCAACCCTCGGAGGCCGCCTGCTTCGCGAGCCGGGTCCGCTTCTCCTGGTCGGAGATCTGGAGGATCGCCCGGCCGTGCCCCTCGGTCAGCTCCTGGCGCTCGAGCAGAGTCAGGACCGGGTCGGGTAGGTCGAGCAGGCGGATCAGGTTGGAGATCGCGGCGCGGCTCCGGCCGACGCGCCGGGCCAGCTCCTCCTTCGAGATCCCAAGGTCGTCGACGAGGGCGGCGCAGGCCCTGGCCTCCTCGACCGGGTTGAGGTCCTCGCGGACCATGTTCTCGATCAGGGCGGCCTGGAGGCGCTCATCCTCAGGAGAGGTCCGCACCACGGCGGGGACGCGGTCGATGCCGGCCTTCTGGGCCGCGCGCCAGCGGCGCTCGCCCGCGACCAGCTCATAGCGGCCGTCGTCGAGCGGGCGGACTATCAGCGGCTGAAGGAGGCCCACCGAGCCGATCGAGCCGGCCAGGGCATCGAGTGCGGAGGCGTCGAACTTGGCGCGCGGCTGGTCCGGGTTCGGCTCGATCTGGGTGACGTCGAGCTCGCGGAGCTCGGGCCCGCCGGCGGAGCTCTCCGGCAGGATCGCCGCGAGCCCCCTCCCCATTCCCCGCTTCCGTTCAGCCATCGACGGCTCCGAGGGCGAGCACCTCGTCGGCAAGCGCGCGGTAGGCCTTGGAGCCCGAGGACTTCGGATCGTGCTCGGAGACCGGGATGCCGTAGCTGGGCGCCTCCGCGACGCGAACGCTGCGCGGCACGACGGTCTTGAAGACCCTGGCCGGGAGATGCTCCCGCAGCTCGCGCTCCACGTCCTGGGAGAGACGCGTGCGATCGTCGTGCATCGTGATCAGGACGCCGGCCATCTCGAGCTGGGGGTTGAGGTCGCGGCGGACCAGATTGAGCGTGTCGAGGAACTGCACGAGGCCCTCGAGGGCGAGGTATTCGGCCTGGACCGGGACGATCACCTTGTCGGCGGCAACCAGTGCGTTGACGGCGACGGGGCCGAGAGAGGGCGGGCAGTCGAGGAGCGTGTAGGCGAACCGAGAGCGGACCGGGCCCAACCCGTCGCGGAGGCGGGTCTCGTAGCCGCTGAAGCGCGGCAACTCGACCGCGGCGCCGGCCAGGTCCACATGCGCCGGCACGACCCACAGATTGTCGGGGCCGGCGGGCCGGGCGGCCTCGGCGACGGAGACCTCGCCGGTGAGGCAGTCATAGGAGGATGGCGACGAATCCTTGGGCAGGCCAAGCGCAACCGTTGCGTTGCATTGCGCGTCGAGGTCGACGATCAGGGTCTGCTGCCCGTCGGCAGCGACGCAGGCGCCCATGTTGACTGCGGTGGTCGTCTTGCCGACGCCACCCTTCTGGTTTGCGATCGCGTAGACGGTTCCCATTCGAATCGTTCGGGTCAGTGCTGTTCGGATCCGAACGGCCGCTTCGCCGCCATCCCGGGCCGGCGCGGCAATCCGTTCGGAGTCGGTCCATTCTTGCGGAGCAGGTGGATGTGTCGACCACGGCTCCCAGAATACGGCCGCACCGCGCGGATCTCGGCCGGCTCCATGGACAGCCTGGGCGAGGCGCGCGCGAGTTCGGCCTCCTCCGCCTCCGAGCGCACGCCCTTCCAGGCGACGAGGAGGCCGTCCTCGCGAAGCAGCGGCGAGGCGAGCTCCGCCACGGTGGCGAGGGAGCCGACCGCGCGGGCGGTCACCGCGTCGTACGATTCGGCGCCGCCCGCCGCCGCCCACTCTTCAGAGCGCTCGCAGACGACGGTGGCGTTATCCAGGCCCATCCGATCGACGGCCTCGGTGAGGAACGTGCACTTACGTCCCACCGACTCGATCAGGTCGAAGCTGGCCTCGGGACGACACGCCGCGAGCACCAGGCCCGGCAGGCCGGCGCCGCTGCCGAGGTCGGCGACTCGGCCGGCCGCGGCGAGGGGCTCGATCTCCAGCCCGCTGAGCGAGTCGGCGATGTGAACCTCCCGGGCCTGCCGGACGCTGGAGGCGGAGATCGGCGCCCGCGGGTCGGCCAGCAGCTCGAGCAGCGCCTCGAGGGCCGGCTCGGCCGCGGTTGGGGCGGCGCTCAATCGGAGACGAGCGGTGCGACGACCACGTAGCGATTGGGCTCGTCGCCCTCGCTGTAGGTCTCGATCTCGGTGCGGTCGCGTAGATGCTCGTGGACGACCCGCCGCTCATTCGATCCCATCGGGTCCATCTCGACCGCCTCGCCGTGGCCGAGGGCGTCCTCGGCGGCCATGTCCGCCCGGCGCCGCAGGGACTCGCCCTGGCGCTTCCGGTAACCGGCGGCGTCGACCGTGACCCGCTTGCGGTCCTGCCGCCCCCGGAAGGCGGCCTGGTAGGAGATCAGCTGGATCGCGTCGATCGTCTGCCCGTGCCGGCCGATCAGCAGGCCGACGTCCTCGCCCTCGATGTCGGCATGGATCTCCTCGTCGCCCTCCTCGACGGCGACGGACGCCTCCAGGCCGAGCTCCTCGAGAATCCGCTCGAGCATGACGCGCACGCGCTCCGCCGGCTCTTCCGGCAGCACGGTCGGCTGGGACGACTCAACTCCTCCTTCGGCCACGCTGGGAGTCTAAGCGGGAGCTACTTCCGGCGCTTGCGCTTGCGAGGCGGAGGAGGCGGTGGCTTTGCAGCCTTGACCTCCTGCGGTGTCGGGACGGCCGGCAGCGGCCAGACGAAGTGGATCACGGTCTGCTGCATGATCTGCCAGACCCCGCTGGCGATGAAGTAGACGGCGATGCCCGCGGGAGCGTTCGGGATCAGGAAGACCGTGACCAGCGAGAAGACCCCCGCGAACAGGTACCGCTGCGAGGCTCCGCCGGTCTGCGGGGAGGGGGTGAAGATGATCAGTGCGAAGGTGCCGGCCACGGCGAGCACGATCAGGGCGATCGCCTCCGCGCCGGTGGGGTGCTCGGCGAGATGCTTGATGAAGAGCCAGCCCGGGTCCCCCGAAGCAATCACCTCGTCCTTGAAGGTGCTGCTGCGCAGCAGCGCGTACAGCGCGATGAAGACGGGGAACTGGAAGACCAGCGGCAGGCAGGCCGACAGGGGGTTGACACCGTGCTCCTGGAAGAGCGCCATCTGCTCGCGCTGCATGCGCTGGCGATCGTCCTTGTACCTCTCCTGGATCTCCTTGATGTACGGCTGGAGGGCCTGCATCTCCCGCATGCCGTGCATCGATCGCAAGGTGAAGGGCAGGACCACGAGGCGGGAGAGCCAGGTGATCAGGACGATGCCGATGCCCCAGGAGAGCCCGACGTCGTCGTGCATCCACGTGATGACGCTGTTGAAGACATCGATCAGCGGCTGCAGGATGTTGGCTTCGAGAAACATGACCGGGGAGTTCTACGACAGATTGGCGCCGTTGGACGACGCGGCCGCGCTCTTTGTGGCGGCCGTTGATGCGGGAAGCGCCAGCGGACGGGCCCGCTCGGAGCGAGTCTGGACCTTACGGAACAGCTTGCGATCGGAGACCTCGTCGATCCCGCCCCGGCTGAACGGGTTGCAGCGCAGCAGGCGCCAGCCGGCCAGGATCGAGCCGCGGATCGGACCGAGCTCGCGGATCGACTGCACGGCGTACTCCGAGCAGGTGGGGTAGTAGCGGCAGCGCGGGGCGAAAGCCGGCGAGATGAAGCGCTGGTAGAGGCGGATCGGGGCGATCAGCAGGGCGGCGAGCAACCGTTTCACGACAAACGCTCCTCGTCGGAGCTATCGACGAGCTCAGCCAAAGAAGCGCGGAGTCCGTCCTGGCCCTCGCGCTCGAGCAGTCCCTCGACGCCCGGTCGGGCGACGATCACGTAGTCGTGACCTTCCTCGAAGCCGTCTGAGAGCTCCCAGAACGCCTCCCGCACCGCCCTCTTCACCTTGTTCCGGGTGACGGCCTTGCCGATCTTCCGGCCGACCGAGAGGCCGAGGCGAGCGCCCTCGCCCGATTGATCGTCGCGGCGGGCGAAGGAGTACAGAACCAGGAAGCGGTTGCCCCGCGAGTTGCCCTCCCGGTAGACGCGATCGAAGTCGCCGCTCCGGGAGAGACGGCGCCTACGAGCGTCCGGACGGCCCTTGGAGGCCAACGTCAGGGCGTGAGCCGCTTGCGGCCCTTCTGACGCCGGCGCCGGAGGATCGCGCGGCCGGAGCGGGTACCGCTCCGCGCCCGGAAACCGTGGGTCCGGGCGCGCTTCCGCTTCTTAGGCTGATAGGTCCGCTTCATCAGGAGAGCCCCATACGGAGGGGCGAGGGGCACGGCAGTATAGGGCGTGGTCTGCGCCGAGAAATCCCTTCTCGGTTTTCGCCGCGTTTTGCACGGCTCTCGCCCGGCCCCCCTTTCGGGTCTCCCTGGCCGAGCCTATGATCGCCAGCGTGAACGGGTTGCTCCTCGGCTTCGCCTCGGAGCACCCTCGCCCAACGCACGACGAGAGGAGGACACGGTTCCGGGGCAGCTTCGCGACGTTCGCCAGGATCTCGAGGATCCCTGGCGCGAGATCCAGCGAGAGCTGGCAGCCTCGGTCCACGAGGACACCTACCGCCTCTGGTTCTCTCCTCTCACCCCGGTCTCCCGCCGGGGCGCCACCCTCTACCTGACCGGTCCGCAGCGTGTCGTGCGCTGGGTGGGCCGCCGCTACATGGACCTGCTGAGGGCGGCGGCCGGCCGTGCCGTTGAGGGCCTCCGGGAGATCGAGCTGGTCCCGCCGGACGACCCAGCCGCCGCCTCCCCAGCGTCGGTCGAGGCGGCCTCCCAGGTCGCGCTCAACCCCGACTATACCTTCGAGCGCTTCGTGATCGGCCCGGGCAACCAGCTCGCCCACGCCGCGGCCCTGGCGATCGCGGAAGCACCCGGCGAGGCGTACAACCCGCTCTTCCTGCACGGCCCGCCCGGTCTCGGCAAGACCCATCTGCTGGGGGCGATCGCCAACTACCTGCACCGGCACAGCCCGCAGCTCACCGTCCACTACACGACCGCCGAGTCGTTCACCAACGAATTCGTCTCTTCCCTGCACGGCGCCGGCATCGACGGCTTCAAGGAGCGCTACCGCCGCGCCGACGTCCTCCTGATCGACGACGTCCAGTTCCTCCAGGGCAAGGCACGAACCGCCGACGAGTTCTTTCACACCTTCAACACCCTCTATGAGGGCGGAGCGCAGCTGGTGCTCACGGCCGATCACCTGCCCGGCGAGCTCACCGCGTTGCCCGAGCGCCTCCGCGACCGCTTCGAATGGGGACTCACCGTCCCAGTGGAGCCGCCCGACCTGGCCACCCGCCTGGTCTTCCTCGGGAATCTGGCCCGCGAGCAGCCCGAGCAGCAGCTCCCAGCCGACGCCCTGCGCGCCCTCGCCTCCAAGGCCTCGGCCAACCTGCGGGTCCTGAAGGGAGCTCTCACCCGGGTCGTCGCGCTCTCCTCACTGACCGCGGCCGCGGTGACGCCCGATTCCGTCGACCTCGCAGTTCCCTCCGACGAGATCACTCCTCCCCCACCCGAGCACCCCGAGCCCCGTCAGGTCCAGGAGGCCGTCGCCGCTCGCCTCGACCTGAGCGTCGACGACATCCTCTCCCCCACCCGCAGCGCTCCGGTCGCCAGGGCCCGCCAGCTCGCCATGTACCTGACCCGCGAGCTCACCGACCTCTCACTTCCCGCCATCGCCGAGGCCTTTAACCGCCGTGACCACACCACCGTCATGCACGCCATCCGCAAGGTTGAGCGCAGCGCCCTCGAGGACGCGAGCCTCTCCCGGGCCGTCGAGGAGCTCACCTCGGAGCTCCAATCCGGAGGCGGAATGGATCGTGACCGAACCGATTGAAAGAATCGGAGAGGAAGGCTGTCCACATATCCACGCCATCCACAACCCTTACTACTCCTAAGAATGCCGAAGACCAACAGGCAATGAAGATCGACACCACAAGGCAATCGCTTCTCGATGCGCTGCTCGTCGTCTCCCGGGCCGTCTCTGCCCGTGCCGCCCTCCAGGCTCTCTCCGGGATCCTGATCACCACCAACGGGGGAGCCCGGCTGCGCGCCACGGACATGGAGCTCGGGCTCGAAGTCGGGCTCGACGGCGAGATCGAGGGAGGGGGCTCGGTGGTGTTGCCGGGACGCCTGCTCGTCGAGGTCGCCCGCTCGCTTCCGGACGGCCCGGTGACCCTGGCCCTGCGCGAGGCCGAGCGCGACATCGAGCTCAGCGCCGGCTCCTCTCGCTTCCACCTCCGCACCCTCCCCGCGGATGACTTCCCGCGCTTCCCGGAGACGGAGGGCGATCCGGTAGAGCTGCCGGCCGCGCCGTTGCGGGACACCATCAACCGGGTGGCCCGCGCCGCCTCGAGGGATGAGGCCAGGCCGGTCCTGACCGGCGTCCTGGTGACGGTCGAGGGCGACGCGATGATGATGGTCGCGACCGACTCCTACCGGCTCGCGGTGAAGACCACGAAGCTCGAGTCCTCGGTGCCAGATCGCCTCGAGGCCAACGTCCCAGCCCGCGCTCTGCGCGAGCTGGCCCGGCTGATCGAGGCCGGTGGAGAGGACACGCTGAGCGTCTGGCTGACGCGGAACCAGGCGATCTTCCGCGTCGGATCGACGTCCCTGAGCTCGAGACTGATCGATGGTCAGTTCCCGAACCATTCCCAGCTGCTGCCCGAGTCCTATGAGCACGAGGTCAAGCTGCCGCGCACCGAGCTGCTGGAGGTGACGCGACGCGTCTCGCAGCTGGCCCAGCGCAACGCCGCGCTGCGACTCTCCTTCTCGGATGGGGAGCTGGTGGTCTCGGCGGAAACGCCGGACCTGGGGGATGCGCGCGAGGCGCTGCCGGCCCCGTACTCGGGAGAGCTGCTCGAGATCGGCTTCAACCCGGAGTTCGTCCGGGACGGGCTGGAGAGCATCGACTCCGATGAGGTGGTGCTGAAGTTGATCTCACCCCTTCGGCCGGGCCTGATCGAGCCCTCGGCGGAGGACGACTTCAGCTATCTGGTGATGCCGATCCGCCTGAACGTGTGAGCCCGTGGTCGTCGGCGCAGTCGAGTGCCGCGGGTTCCGCAACCTCGTAGAAGCGCGTACCGAGCTCGCCGCGAACGTCGTCATCGTCCATGGGCCGAATGGCGCCGGCAAGACGAACCTGCTCGAGGCCGTCTACTTCGGGTTGACGGGCCGCTCGTTCAGGACCGGCAACGATCGCGACCTGATCCGGCACGGGGAGGATGGTGCCCGGGTGGAGCTCGAGCTGCCCGACGCCGGCTCTCTGCTGGCTGCACTCGACCGCTCCGGCGAGCGCCGGCACCTGCTTTCCGGGCGGCCCGTCGCCGGGGATGCGGGTGAACGACCCCTGGTCAGCGTGTTCCATCCCGACCGCCTGCAGCTGGTCAAGGGTGCGCCTGCTCACCGCCGCGCCCACCTCGATCGCCTCTGCGGTGCGATCTGGCCGGCCCGCGCCGATCTGCGACAGCGCTTCGGGCGGACCCTCGCGCAGCGCAACGCGCTGGTGGCCAGGATCCGCGCCGGCCTCGGCAGCGTCGGCTCGCTGCCCTCCTGGGACGAGCGGCTCGCCTCCGAGGCGGAGCCGCTGATCGCGTCGAGATCCGAGGCGGTCGAGGCCCTGATCGGGCCGTTCGCCGAGCTGTCAGGAAGGCTCGGACTGCCCGATGCGGAGATCTCCTATCGCCCTCGCGCCGCCGGTGGGGAGGAGCTGGCGGCGGAGCTCGCCCGCCGCCGCGAGCAGGATCTCGGCCGCGCCTACACCTCCTACGGCCCGCAGCTCGACGAGGTTGAGCTGCGGATCGGGGGCCGGCAGCTCCGCGGCTTCGCGTCGCAGGGGCAACAACGCCTCGTCCTGCTCGCCCTGCTGTTCGCCGAACGGGCGGCGCTGCTCGAGGCCGGCCGCGCCGCGCCGCTGATGCTGCTCGATGACGTGATGAGCGAGCTCGATGCCGCCCACCGCGAGCTGCTCGTCTCGCTGCTCGAGGACGAAGGTCAGTCGTTGATTAGCGCCACCGAGACGGCCCACGTGCCCTCGGCGAGCGCCCTTCGGATCGAGATGAGCGACGGATCGGCGGCGGCGAGGCCCGAGCTGAGGGCAGCGTGATGGGCCGCCGATCGCCCAGGCCGATCGGCGCCGCGCTGCAGAGCGTGCTCTCGGGGGCGGAGCCGGCGACGCTGCTGGCGGCGGTGCAGAGCGCGTGGCCCGGTGCGGTTGGGGATGCGGTCGCCCGCGAGGCGACCCCCGTATCGGAGCGGGACGGGGTGGTCACGGTCGCCTGCGGGTCGGCGACCTGGGCGCAGGAGCTGGATCTGCTGGGCACTCAGATCCTCGCCCAGGTCAGGCAGAACCTCCCCGATTGGGCCGCTTTGGAGGCGATTCGCTTCACGGCCTCCGGACGTCCGGACTAAGTCTCAAATAATACGTCATTTGCAGGACTTTTATGGGCCTTTGGCGCTATTTCCGGTGCTTTCGACTGGTAAACTATGTGTACTTGTGTGAGGCCCCGACCCTCCTGTCCGCGAGGACTCCCCGAGCCGGATCACGAAGGTCGAGGCATCCCCTGATGGAATCGAAAGGAAGCTGAGTGGCGAAGACCTCCCAGCGCGGAGGAGCGAGCAAGAAGGGCTCCTCCCGCACGAATGGTGCCTCCAAGAGCACCGCAACCAAGACCCAGGGCGCAGCGAAGGCCCGCTCGAAGGGCTCCTCCTACGGCGCCAAGGACATCACCGTCCTCGAGGGCCTCGAGGCCGTTCGCAAGCGCCCGGGCATGTACATCGGCTCAACCGGCCACCGCGGACTGCACCACCTCGTCTACGAGGTGGTGGACAACTCCGTCGACGAGGCGATCGCCGGGCACGCCAAACGGGTCACGGTGACCCTGCATCCCGACAACAGCTGCACGGTGACCGATGACGGCCGCGGGATCCCGGTCGAAAAGATGAAGAAGGCCAAGAACAAGCCCGCGGCCGAGGTCGTGCTGACGACCCTGCACGCCGGCGGCAAGTTCGGCGACGGCGGGGGCTACAAGGTGTC
Organism: uncultured Solirubrobacterales bacterium; assembly: GCA_963774305.1. Lineage (GTDB taxonomy): Bacteria > Actinomycetota > Thermoleophilia > Solirubrobacterales > 70-9 > DASUPK01. Next base: position 80,599 of record CAVZEM010000007.1, read on the forward strand.
CGGTGGCCTGCACGGTGTCGGCATCTCGGTCGTCAACGCTCTCTCCGAGAAGCTCGACCTCGAGATCTGGAGGGACGGGGCCGTCTGGACCCAGACCTACTCGCGAGGCAAGCCGACCGCCAGGTTCAAGAAGGGCAGGACGGTGAAGAGCACCGGCACGACGATCACCTTCTGGCCCGACCCCGAGATCTTCGAGGACATCGAGTTCGACTTCGACATCCTCTCCGAGCGGCTGCGCGAAACGGCCTTCCTCACCCGCGGTCTGCGGGTCGAGCTGGTCGACGAGCGCGGCGAGGGCCGCAAGATCGAGTTCCAGTACAAGGGCGGCATCGCGGACTTCGTCAGGCACCTGAACGAGACGAAGGACCCGCTGCACCGGAAGATCATCTACTTCGAGGGCGAGACCAAGGACGGCCAGGTCGAGGTCGCCCTGCAGTGGAACTCCTCCTACCAGGAGTCCACCTTCAGCTTTGCCAACAACATCAACACCCATGAGGGCGGCACCCATCTCTCCGGCTTCCGCTCGGCGCTGACCAGGACGCTCAACGCCATCGCCCGGAAGCGCAACCTCATCAAGGAAAAGGACGAGAACCTCTCCGGCGAGGACGTCCGCGAGGGTCTCACCGCGGTGGTCTCGGTGAAGCTCGCCGACCCGCAGTTCGAGGGACAGACCAAGGGCAAGCTCGGCAACCCGCCGATCGAGGGCCTGGTCAAGGAGGTCGTCAACCGCCAGCTCGGCGATTTCCTCGAGGAGCACCCGTCCGATGCCCGCCGGATCCTGACCAAGGCCGTCGACGCCGCCCGTGCCCGCGACGCGGCCCGCAAGGCGCGCGACCTGACGCGGCGCAAGTCGGCGCTCGAGAATTCGATGCTGCCGGGCAAGCTCGCCGACTGCTCGGTGAAGGACCCGGCGCTCGCCGAGCTCTTCATCGTCGAGGGCGACTCGGCCGGCGGCTCGGCCAAGCAAGGCCGCGACCGGAATACCCAGGCGGTGCTGCCGCTGCGCGGCAAGATCATCAACGTCGAGAAGAGCCGGATCGACAAGGTCCTCTCCAACACCGAGATCCAGGCCCTGATCACGGCGATCGGCACCGGGGTCCAGGACGAGTTCAAGGTCGAGGACCTCCGCTACCACAAGGTCGTGCTGATGACGGACGCGGATGTCGACGGCGCCCACATCCGGACCCTGGTGCTCACCTTCCTCTACCGCCAGATGAAGGAGCTGATCGACGGCGGTTTCGTCTACATCGCGAAGCCGCCGCTCTACAAGGTGAAGAACGGCTCGAGTGAGATCTACGTCGAGCGCGAGTCCGAGCTGGAGGAGCTGCTGCTGGCGGACAAGCTCGAGGAGTTCGAGATCAAGGACTCCAAGACCGCGAAAGCCAAGCCCAAGAAGCTCACAAAGCGCCGCTGGCAGGACTTCAACCGCCACTTCAAGGCGGTCGAGGGCTGGTCCTCGACGCTGCGTGCCGAGTTCGGCCACGAAACGATCGACTTCGTCTCCGATGCCCAGCTGGTCGGCTCCGGTGCCAAGACGATGGCCGCCGCCGCCAAGCTGTTCCGGGCGCGGGACCCGAAGGACGCCCCCTACGAGACGAAGCTGCTCGACCAGAAGACGACCGGCCTCGTCGTCAAGGGGACGCACCGCCGCAGCGGCCTGGCGCGGGAGCACAAGCTTCCCAAGGCTCTGTTCGAGTCCCAGCCCTACAAGGAGCTGGTCGACGCCTACTCCAAGGTGGTCAGCGTGATGGGCCAGCCGCCCTTCACCATCAGCCTCGGCGAGCGGGAGGCCGAGGCGGAGAGCTTCTCGGAGCTCCGCCGCGAGGTCCTCGAGCTCGCTCGCCACGGCGTCACGCTGTCCCGCTTCAAGGGTCTCGGCGAGATGAACGCCGAGCAGCTCCGCGAGACGACGATGGATCCCGAGAGCAGGACGCTGCAGCAGGTCTCGATCGACGAGGCCGCCGCCAGCGGGCTCGAGCAGACCTTCTCCGATCTGATGGGCGACAAGGTCGAGCCCCGTAAGGAGTTCATCGAGCGCCATGCCCGCGACGTAAGGTTCCTCGATGTCTAGGCAGAGGGAGTGGCCGCGGGTCCTGTCGCCGCAGGCACCCCCCACGCATGCGCGAGGGCGCGCATGCGTGGGTCCCGCCTACGGCGCCACCCGCGGACAGCACCTTGTGTCTAGACAGGAGAGCACCGGCGACTGCGTCGCTCGAGGAGCTGCCCTCGGGGAGGTGAGCTGCATTGGCTGACGGAGACCAGAACACCTTGGACGCGGCGCTCCACGGCAAGATCGAGGAGCGCGAGCTCGAGAAGGAGATGCGTTCCTCGTATCTCGATTACGCGATGAGCGTGATCGTCGGGCGCGCGTTGCCCGACGTACGCGACGGTCTCAAGCCGGTCCACCGTCGCGTCCTCTACGCGATGCACGACCTCGGGCTGCAGCCCAACCGGGCGTACCGGAAGTGCGCGTTCATCGTCGGCGAGGTGATGGGCAAGTACCACCCGCACGGCGACTCGGCGATCTACGAGACGCTGGTGCGCATGGCGCAGGACTTCGCCCTGCGCTACCCGCTGGTCGACGGGCAGGGCAACTTCGGCTCCATCGACGATGACCCGCCGGCCGCCATGCGGTACACCGAGGCGCGCCTCGGGCCGCTGGCCACGGAGATGCTCCGCGACATCGACGCGGACACCGTCGACTTCGGCCCGAACTACGACGAGTCGACGCGCGAGCCGGTCCTGCTTCCGGCCCGCTTCCCGAACCTGCTGGTCAACGGGGCCACCGGCATCGCGGTCGGCATGGCCACCAACATCCCGCCGCACAACCTGCGCGAGGTGATCGGGGCCGTAAACGCGTACATCGACGACCCGGAGATCGACATGAAGGGCCTGATGAAGCACGTCAAGGGCCCCGACTTCCCGGGCGGCGGCACGATCATGGGCACGCAGGGGATCCGCGACGCCTACCGCTCCGGCCGCGGCTCGGTCAAGGTCCGCGCCAAGGCGCACGTCGAGCCGCTCAAGGGCGGCAAGGACGCCATCATCGTCACCGAGCTCCCCTTCATGGTCAAGAAGGGAGGGGAGGGCGGTCTGATCGCCAAGATCGCCGACCTGGTCCGCGACAAGAAGGTCACCGGGATCTCGGATCTGCGCGACGAGTCGGACCGGACCGGGATGCGCCTGGTGATCGAGCTGAAGCGCGGCGGCGACCCCGCCCAGGTGGTGCTCAACCAGCTCTACAAGCGAACCGCCATGCAGCAGGCGTTCGGAATCAACATGGTCGCGCTCGTCGACGGTGTGCCGAAGACCCTCAGCCTTCGCGAGCTGGTCGAGGAGTACGTCGGCCACCAGAGGGAGGTCATCACCCGGCGGACCCAGCACCAGCTGGCCCGGGCCGAGGCGCGCGCGCACATCCTCGAGGGGTTGCTGATCGCCCTCAAGAATCTCGACGCGGTGATCAAGCTGATCCGGGGCTCCAAGGACCCGGACGCGGCCCGCGACGCCCTGATCAAGCGGTTCAAGCTCAGCCGCGCGCAGGCGCAGGCGATCCTGGACATGCGGCTCCAGCGCCTCACCGCGCTCGAGGCCGGCAAGATCAGGGAGGAGCACAAGGAGCTCACCAAGCTGATCAAGGAGCTCAGGGCGATCCTGGCCGACGAGAAGAAGGTCCTCGGCCTGGTCAAGACCGAGCTCAAGGAGGTCGGCGAGCGCTACGGCGACGACCGTCGCACGGAGATCACCGCCTCCGAGGGCGACCTGGACATCGAGGACGTGATCGCGGATCAGCAGATGGTCGTCTCGATCACCGCGTCGGGCTACGCCAAGCGGACGCCGCTGGCCACCTACCGCCAGCAGCGCCGGGGCGGCCGGGGCGTGATGGGGATGAACATGAAGGAGGGCGACTACATCGAGCACCTGCACGTCTGCTCGACGCACGATTACCTCCTCTTCTTCACCAACCAGGGGAAGGTCTACCGGCTCAAGGTCTACGAGCTGCCCGAGGGCAGCCGCGCCTCGCGCGGGCGGGCGCTGGTCAACGTGCTGCCGCTCAAGGAGAAGGAGAAGGTGATGTCGGTGATCCCGACCCGGGACTTCTCCGAGGGCAAGTACCTCGTCTTCGCGACCACCCAGGGAATGGTCAAGAAGACGCCCTTCAAGGACTACGACACTCCGATTCGCGCCGACGGCATCATCGCGATCAACATCCGCAAGGGCGACGAGCTGGTCCGGGTGCGGATGAGCTCCGGCAAGGACGACCTCGTCATGGTCTCCAAGTCCGGCCATGCAATCCGTTTCAACGAGAAGCTCGCGCGCCCGATGGGGCGCGGGACCGCCGGCGTCAAGGGGATGAACGTCTCCGACAAGGGCAACGAGGTCCTCTCGCTCGACGTCGTCGACCATCAGGACAAGAAGGGGGAGCTGCTCGTGGTCACCGAGAATGGCTACGGCAAGCGAACCTCGATCGCCGAGTACCCGGTCAAGGGCCGCGGCGGCAAGGGCGTGCTGACCGCGAAGCTGACGGCGAAGAAGGGCGGCCTCGCCGGCGCCCGGGTCGTCCGGGAAGGCCAGGAGCTGATCTTCATCTCCCAGGCCGGCATGGTGCAGCGCAACGCGGTCTCCGGGATCTCGCGGATGGGTCGTCCGACGCAGGGCGTCCGGGTGATGAACCTGAAGAAGGGCGACCGGGTGAGCGCCGTCGCGCTGGTGGTGGAGTCCACCGAGACCAACGGCAACGGTGCCGCCGCGACGGCGACTCCGGTCGAGGACGAAGCTCCGACGCCGGAGACCGTCGCCGAGGAGGCAGCCGCCGCCGAGGCCGCCGGGAACGGCGAGGCCAAGGTCACCAAGACGAAGCCGAAGCGCTCCTCGGGATCCGTCGCGAGGGCGCCGTCCGCCAAGCCCAAGGCCAAACCCGCCGCGAAGCCGAAACCGGCCGCCAAGCCGAAGAGCAAGGCGCGCGCCACGAAGCCCAGGTCAAAACCGGCACCGAAGAAGCGGGCCTCGAGCGGTGGTTCGGCCGCCAAGCCGAGCTCGCGGCCGAAGGTGAAGCCGAAACACACCGCGACGGCGAAACAGCGGGCGGAGTCGGCGCGGAAGCGCCGCAAGAGCTAGCCCGGACAGCGATTTGGCGACTTCTTGTCGCTATCCGCCAGAAAGTCGCCAATTCCGGTCGAGCACTACGCCGTCAGCAAGTATGGCTCCCACGCCGCCGGTGTTCGCGGCGAGGCGATCCTGATGAAGACGGTGGGCCCGGGCGGCCGCGGGTTCCGCTTCGGATGCATCCGGATCTCGCGGGGGAGGCGGTTGCCCTTCTTGCGGTTGCAGGGCGCGCAGGAGGCGACGATGTTCTCCCAGACCGACTCGCCGCCGCGACTGCGCGGGATGACGTGGTCGACGGTGAGGCTGGGCTTGTCCGCGCCGCAGTACTGGCAGGTCCAGCCGTCGCGCGCGAGGACGGCCTTCCGGGTGATGCGCCGCCGGTGGATGTCGCGGGGGACGCGAACGAAGCTGATCAGGCGGATCACCTCGGGCCGGTCGAGACGCATCGTCTCGGAGCGAAGCACGTCAGCCCCGTGCTCGAGGACCTCGGCCTTCTCCTTGAGGAGGAGAACCAGCGCCCGCCGCACGGTGCAGACGTTCAGCGGCTCGTAGCTCGCATTGAGGACCAGAACCCGCCCGCGGGTCAGGCGGCGGGCGGCGGATACCGCTACCTCGCCGTCGGCCTCCGCGTCCGGAGCGCCGTCGTGGCCGTTCAGATGGACAGCCTCATGGCCGTTGAGTCCGGCGGTGACGTGGCCGTTTTGAGATTCACGACCCGCCGGCACAGTTGCCTCGTGCGCGGTGGCCCCGTTGCCCATGTTCCCGCGCGATTGTAGTGCAGGGCCTACCCGGTTCCGGGAACTCCGGGCGGCGCCGAGATCGGCCAGCTGCCCAGCACACGCACCGTTTCGGCCTTGGAGCGCAGGGTCTCGATCGCCCCAGAGAGCGGGTCCTCGGCCGAGGTGCCCTCGATGTCGATGAAGAACTGGTAGCGGCCGAGCCCGCGCCGGAGCGGCCTCGACTCGATCCGCGTCAGGTTGATGTCGCGGTCGGAGAACACCTGGAGGGCGTCGACCAGGGCACCGGGGTGATCCTCGCCGAGCTCCGAGAAGACGAGCGAGGTACGCCAGGAGCCCGATCCGGAGGGGACCGTCCCGTCCGGTGCCACCCAGACGAAGCGCGTGATGTTGTCGGGCTCGTCCTCGACGCCGTGGCGGAGGACGGCGGCGCCGTAGAGCGCCGCAGCCGACTCGGCGCCGAGCGCGGCCCATGGCTGGTCGGACTCGGCGACGGTCCGCACTGCCTCGGCGGTGCTGGGGGCCGCCCGGACCTCGGCCTGGGGGAGGTTCTCGCGGATGAAGCGCGCGCACTGGGCGCTCGGCTGCGGGTGGGAGACGACGACCTCGATCTTCTCCAGAGGCATCTCCTCCCTGGCGATCAGGCAATGGCGGATCGGGAGGTCGTATTCACCGACCAGGGTGACGCCGTCGGCGTGGAAGGCGAGGGTGTCGAGCGTGGCGGTCACGGCTCCCTCGATCGAGTTCTCGAAGGGGACCAGGGCGCGATCCGCCTCGCCCTCCCGTACCGCCTGAATCGCGTCGTAGACCGAGGCCGCCGGAGCGGGCTCGACCTGCTCGTCCCCGATCGCCGCTCGCAGGGCGTCCTCGCTGAAGGTGCCTCGGGGGCCTAGATAGGCGATTCGCATGCTTCGGAAGGGCTCCGGCCGCGGGTCAGGAGCCGAAGACGACCGTGTAGGTGGCCTGGTTGTTGTCCGTCAGCGCCTCGTTCGGTACGGGGGTGACGACCACCTCGACCTGAGTGTCGGTCCCCGGCGTCGGCTTGGTGGTCAGCGGGATCTTGATCGTCCCCGACTGTCCTGCGCTCAGGGACTGGAGCTGCCCGGTGAGCTGGCTCCCGCCGATGGTGACGTGCACGCTAATCCCGGTCTCGTCGCTGTCTCCCGAATTGGTCACGCCGAGGTCGATCTCCTGCGCGTCGCTCGGGACTGTCGTCGTGGAGTCCGGCGAGAGCTGGGCGCCCCCGATTGTGGTCGAATCGAGCTGCAGCCCGTGCGTACCGCCGGTGGTCGACGTGGTGGAGCCGGTGATCGCGCCGAGTTTGGTGATCAGCGTCGCCTGGTCGAGATAGTCGGTGGCGTTGGCCGGCATGAAGTTGCCCGGAGGCAGTGGCTGGCCGTCCACGCCCTCGTCCTTCAGGACCTTCTGGATCTCGGGCTTTCCGAGCTGCGTCCAGAGGACGTCGCTGGCATACAGCGAGCCCATCGCGTTCGAGATGGTGGTGATCGCGTCGGCGGTCTGAGTCCGTGCGGCGGCCTGGGTGACGTTCGCAGCGATTGCGCTGAGCGCGTTGCGCCGGAGGGTCAGGGTCTGCTCGACGGCCGCCTGCGCATCGTGCATCTGGCCCGGGGTGCTGAGGCTCTGGGCGCGGTCGAGCAGCGACGAGGACGCATCCCGCTGGGCGAGCACCTGGTTCTTGACCTGGAGCGGATCGTTGCTGGTCGGATCGCTGAGCACTCCGAAGAAGTCCTTTCCGCTCTGCTCGGACTGCTGCATGATCGTGGCCACGCTCGAGTCGTAGTTGCGCAGCGCCCTGTCCGAGCGCGCCTCCAGGCAGCCGCGAATCCCGATCACGATCAGGATCAGGAACGCGAGGCCCACCCCGACGCCGATCAGGCGTCGGACCAGGAACTGCTGGCGTCGCCGCTGGGGCCCCCCGACCCTGCGCCTCGGGCGCTCCGGTTCATCGGCGACGACCACGTCGTCTTGTTCCTCATCGAGGAATGCCAAACCGGCCAAGAGTATGAACACACCGGAAGCGGTACTGCGACGAGCCTCGCGAACCACGCAGGAAGGGGCCCAAGCGCAGCGAAATTGGAGAAGCCATGGTGGGCGAGCTAATCCTGGGCAGATTCCGGATCGAGGACCGCATCGGCAGCGGAGGCTTCGGCACCGTCTATCGCGCCTGGGACGAGCGCCTGCAGCGCCCGGTCGCAGTCAAGGTGATCAATCGCGAGCACGGCGCGCCGAGGGTGACCAGGGAGGCCCAGGCCGTCGCCCGCCTGGCCCATCGAAACATCGCCACGCTCTACGAGCTTGCCAGTGACGGGGAGCGAGCCTTCCTCGTTTCGGAACTGATCGAGGGCGACACCCTTCGTGCCCTGGGTCGCCGAGGGGAGCTCGACGACCGTCTCGTCGCCCGCGTCGGCGCCGACTCTGCCGCCGCGCTGATGTGCGCCCACCGCGCCGGCGTCGTGCACCGGGACGTGAAGCCGGAGAACATCCTGGTCGGGTCCGGGGATGAGGCGAAGCTGGTCGACTTCGGCATCGCCCGGATCGCGGGCGAGCGCACCCTCACCGCGACCGGGGCCGTGGTCGGGACCCTGGCGTACATGGCGCCCGAGCAGGCCGACGGGCTCCGGCCCGGTCCCTCGGCGGACGTCTACTCGCTCGCCCTGACCCTGTACGAATGCTTCTGCGGGGAGCATCCGCTCATCCGAGAGGGACCGGCGGCGACGGCGCGCGCCATCGGCGAACCCATTGCGCCGCTCTCGGCCGTCCGGCCCGAGCTGCCCGAGGCGATGACGGACGCGATCGACGCCGCACTCGACCCTGACCCGGAGCTCCGCCCGCTCGCATCCGAGCTGGAGGCCGCCCTCGCCGCGCACGTCAACGAGCTGGACGGCGACCCGCTGCCGGCGGTCCAGGCCATCGACGGGTTCGAGGACGAGAGCGGACCATCGCTTCGCCGCCTTCCCGGGATCACCCGCTTCCTGCCCGGGGCGGGGATCGCGGCTCTGGGGCTGGCGGCCCTGATCGCCACCGGAGCGCCCGCACCGGTAGCCCTCGCCGCCCTGATCCCCGGTGCCCTCGCCCTCGGCCGCCCGCGGCCCGCATACGCGCTGCAGCTTGCACTGGTGCTCCTCTGGGTGCTGATCGGCGCCGGGGAACCAGGCGTGGCGGCGCTGATCGTCGTGCTCGGCGCCCCGCTGCTCGCGCCGATGATCGATCCCGACGCGATCGCGCTGCCCGGTGCGGCGCCGATCCTCGGCCTGATCGGTCTCGGCCCGGTTTACCCGGCGCTCGCCGGGCTCACCCGGGGAGCCGCGGGACGCGCCCTGCTTGGGGGAGTCGGCTACCTCTGGATCGCGGCGTGGGAGGAGCTCGCTCACCGCACCATGCTGCTCGGGCCGGTGGCGGATCCGCCCGCCCACTGGAAGGGGTCCGCGGGCACCGCGATCTCCGATGTGCTCGCACCGTTGGTCGACGGCTCGGTCCTGGCGGCGGCAGGGATCTTCGCGGCCGCGGCGCTCGTTCTGCCAGTGCTCGTGCGAGGTCGCACGCCCCTGCTCGACGCCCTGGGCGCGCTGATCTGGGCCGCGGGCCTGATCACGACGCTCCGGCTTGTCGCCGGAAGCACGAGCCCTCCGGGCCTGCTGTTCGGTGCGTTGCTGGCGGCGGTCGTGGCCGCGCTGCTCAGTCGCAGGATGCAAGGGGGTCGCATGACCCCTTCGGCATCAGTCGCGGCGGCTGGCGGCCGCCCCACCCAAGTCGCTCCGGGCTTCGCCCTCCGCTCCGAAGTGGAGCAGCCTGGCCGCCGCTAGCATTTCGCCCCGTTAGGGCGAGGGTGCGCCGCCAGGCGCAACCCGTTTAATAAGGCACCGCCGGCCAACCCATCGATTCCTAGGAGTCAGCCATCAGCGTTCTGCGCAACCTTGAAGCTCGCATCGAGGGCCTCGTCGAGGGCGTGTTCAGCCGCGCCTTCAGCTCCGGGGTGCAGCCGGTGGAGATCGCGCGCAAGCTCGCCAAGGAGATGGACGCGCACAAGACCGCCTCGGTTCAGCGCGTCTACGTGCCGAACGAGTACACGGTCTGGCTCTGCCCGGACGACTACGAGCGCTTCAAGGACTACGAGTCCTCGCTGGCCCAGGAGCTGAGCGGGCACCTGCTCGAGCACGCTCGTCACCACGACTACGACCTGCTCACCCGGCCGGTCGTCAACCTCGACCAGGACGAGCGGCTGCGACTGGGGGAGTTCGGGATCCAGACACGGCTGGTCCGCCCGCCCCAGCGCCAGGGAGCCGAGCCGACGCAGGGGGAGCACGGCCACACGATGGTCTACTCGGCCACCCAGGCGCAGAAGGCGAAGTCCAAGCGCCGCCCCGACGCCGCCTATTCCGAGACCCGGGCGATCGTCTCCGTCGACGACCGCCGCTACGTCCTCGACGGGCCGACCGCGACCCTCGGCCGCTCCAAGGAGTGCGACTGCATCATCGATGACCCCAACATCTCCCGCCGGCACGCCGAGCTGCGCCGGTCGAGTGTCGGGGACTGGCAGATCGTGGACCTCAACTCGACCAACGGCGTGAAGGTCAACGGTCGCCGGGTGGCGAACGCCCGCCTGTCGCCGGGCGACGAGATCACCTTAGGGACCAAGGTCTTCGCCTTCGACATCGAGCAGTGAACGACCTCGAGCCGCTAGCCGTAGCGCTCAAGTTCGGCTTCCTTGCCGTCCTCTACCTGTTCCTGCTCTGGGTCACGAGGATGGCCCTGCGCGACCTGCGCGGGACGGCCTCGCCGGGGTTCGAGACCGGGTACCACGACGTGCTCGGCGGCGAGGCTGAGGCCACCGACGCGTTCCTCGTCGTTCAGGAGGGGGGTGGTCTCAACAAGGGCGACCACTTCGACCTCTTCGGCGGTGTCTCCCTGGGACGATCCGCGGACGCCGACATCAGACTGGACGACCGCTACGCCTCCGGCTTTCATGCTCGCGTCTTCAGCCGTGGCGGCGGGTATGTCGTCGAGGACCTGAATTCGACCAACGGCACGCTCCTGAACTCGCAGGAGCTCCACGGCGAGGCGGAGCTGAGGCCCGGTGACGTGATCCGGATCGGGGACACTGAGTTCCGCTTCGAGGTCTCCTGATGCTGACCGTCGCCGAAGAGGCACACAAGACAGACACCGGCCGCCAGCGCCACGCGAACGAGGATTCCTACTTCGCGCGCCCGCCGCTGTTCGCGGTGGCCGACGGCATGGGCGGCGCGCAGGCCGGCGAGGTCGCCTCGAGGATCGCGGCCGGCGCCTTCGAGCGCCGCGGTCAGGTCAGCGAGGAGGAGGCGGCCGAGGGCCAGCTCGAGGAGATCGCCCAGGCGGCGAACCGCGAGATCCACCAGCTCGCCCAGGAGGACTCGTCCCACGCCGGCATGGGGACCACGCTGACCGCCGCGATGGTTCGCGGCGACGAGGTGGCGCTCGGACACGTCGGCGACAGCCGCGCCTACGTCCTGCGAGACGGGCAGCTCAAGCGCCTGACCAAGGATCACTCGCTCGTCGAGGAGCTCCGCCGCCAGGGGCGTCTGACCGAGGAGCAGGCCGAGGAGCACCCGCAGCGCTCGATCATCACGCGGGCACTCGGACCGGAGCCGAACGTGAATGTCGACACCATGACCTTCCCGGCCAAGGACGGTGACGTGTTCCTGCTCTGCAGCGACGGGCTCACCACGATGGTCTCCGACGACGAGATCGGCCGGATCCTGGCCGAGTCGAGGACGCTGCGAAGCGCCGTCAACAAGCTCGTCGAGGCAGCCAACCGGGGTGGGGGGCGCGACAACATCACCGCCGTCGCCTTCCGCGTGGCTGACGCCGACGCGAGGGAGGGCGAAGAGAGCGCGACGCTGATCTCGCGCACCGCCGAGCAGGCCGGCCTGACAGGCGAGCGCGTCCGAGCGGCTACGGACCGGATGCGCGGACGCGGGCCGATGCCGGCTCCCCGGAGACGCAGGCGGATCCTCGGCTGGGTGGTCGCGGCGGCAGCTGCGATCGTGATCATCGGCGGCGGGTTCCTGGCCGCGCGCTCGGTCTACTTCCTCGGCACGAACCAGGACGGCAACGTGGCCCTCTACCGCGGCCTGCCGTACCAGCTCCCGCTCGGGATCAGCCTCTACTCGAAGCAGTCCTCGATCCCGGTGCAGGTGGGGACCCTGTCCGAGGACCGCCAGCGCGCGGTCACCGGCCACACGCTGCGGGGCAAGGGCGATGCGACAGACCTCGTCAACGACATCGAGCAGAGGCCCACGGAGGGGCTCCCGCCGCCGCCCGCGCCGCCCAAGAAGAAGTCTGGGGCCAACTCCAAGGGCCAGCAGGCGCAGAAGAAGAATTGAGCGCCCGCACTCGCGAGCTCTTTGCACTGATCCCGGTCGCGCTGTTGGTCACGGCCGGGTTCACGGCCGTGCTGATCACCAACTCCGACGAGCTCGGCAACCTGAGCGTCTTCTACGGCGCGTATTTCCTCGCCGTCTGCGTCGCCACCCACATCGTCATCCGGATCAGGCTGCCCGACGCCGATCCCTTCCTCTTCCCGCTGGTGGCGCTGCTGGCCGCGTTCGGACTGGTGATGCTCTACCGACTCGATGAGGGTCTTGCCCGCGACCAGGCCAACTGGTTCGTGCTCGGCCTCGTCCTCTTCTCGGCGACGATCATCTTCCTGCGCGACTACGCGGCCCTCGAGCGCTATCGCTACCTGATCGCGCTGGCCGGGATCGTCCTGCTGATCCTGCCGCGGTTCCTCGGCCACGCCACGAACGACGCGTTCCTCGCGATCGACCTGGGCCCGATCACCTTCCAGCCGACCGAGCTGGCCAAGATCTGCATCGTCATCTTCCTCGCCAGCTACCTGAACGAGCGCCGCGAGGTCCTGGTGGTCGGGGCCCGGAGGTTCATGGGGCTGGTACTGCCGCCGCTCAAGCATCTGGGTCCGCTGCTGGTCGTCTGGGGGGCGGCGATGGTCCTGCTCGTCTTCATTCGCGATCTGGGCAGTTCGGTGATGTTCTTCGGCGCCTTCCTGGCGCTGATCTACGTGGCGACGTCCCGGATCTCGTTCGTGCTCATCGGGCTGTTGATGTTCGTCGCCGGCGCCTGGTTCTTCGCCCATACGTCGGCGCACATCCAGCAGCGTTTCGACATCTGGCTTGACCCCTTCCACGACTCGAGCGGCACCGGCTATCAGCTCTCGCAGTCGATCTTCGCCCAGGCGGACGGCGGGCTCTTCGGCCGGGGGCTCGGCGACTCGCTGGTGCAGCTGCCGGCCTGCCACGGAGGCTTTCCGGACAGGTGCGCGATTCTGCCCGCGCCCCATACCGACTTCATCTACGCCGTGATCGTCGATGAGCTCGGGCTGTTCGGCGGCGCCGCGGTGGTGCTGATCTACGCGCTGATCGCCGAGCGCGGCTTCAAGACCGCCATCCTGGCTGAGGACGGTTTCTCGAAGCTGCTCGCCACCGGCCTGACGACGATCCTCGCCCTCCAGGCCTTCGTGATCATCGGCGGGGTCACCCGGGTGATCCCGCTGACAGGAGTCACCCTGCCCTTCATCAGCTACGGCGGCAGCTCGATCGTCGCGAACTTCGTTCTCTTAGCGCTGCTGCTGATGGTCTCCGACAGGTCCCGCCGGCGGGTCCGGCTGCAGAGCGAGGCGGGGATGGCCGAGTGAACCGGCAAATCGTCAAGCTCTTCGGCCTCATCCTGGTGCTCTACGCACTGCTCTTCGGTTTCACCTCCTACTGGTCGGTCTTGGATTCGAGCTCGCTGAAGGCGAACACGGCCAATCGCCGGCCTCTGCTCGAGGAGCAGAGGATCAAGCGCGGTGACATCCTCGCCGACGACGGAACCGTGATCGCCCACTCGAGGCCGGTCGGCAAGGGCAACAACAAGATTTACGTGCGCCACTACCCGCTGGGCTCGCTCTTCGGGAACCCGATCGGCTACAGCTTCGTGGACCGCGGCAGGGTCGGTTTCGAGCTCTCGCACAACGACGAGCTGGTGGGGAACAAGACCGAGTTCCTCTCCGTTCTGGACGAGCTCCAGGGCCACGCCCAGGAGGGCGACAAGGTGCAATCCGCGCTCAACCCGGCCGCTCAGAGGGCCGCCGTGGATGGGCTGGCGGGCCGCCGGGGCTCGGTGGTGGCGATGGTTCCGTCGACCGGCGAGATCAAGGCGATGGTGAGCATCCCCGAGTACGACCCGAATTCCGTCGAGAACTCGAACACATTCAAGAGGCTCAACTCCGAGACCAGCGCACCTCTCTTCAACCGGGCGACGCAGGCCGGATACCCGCCGGGCTCGACCATGAAGGTGGTGACGGCGACCGCCGCCCTCGACAGCGGCAAGTTCACCCCGGACTCCGTGCTCAGCGGGCGGTCTCCGATCGCGATTGAGGGTGTGCCGCTCGCGAACTCCGGTGGCGAGCAGTTCGGCGACATCCCGATGACCACCGCCCTGACCAACTCCGTCAACACCTGGTGGGCCCAGGCGGGGGAGAAGCTCGGCAACGACACGATGTTCAAGTACATGGATCGCTACGGCTTCAACGCCAAGCCCCGACTCGACTATCCCGGCTTTCAGCTCGCGGCCAGCGGGGTCTACGACGGCAACAAGCTGCTCGGCCCCAACGACACGATCGACATCGGGCGTGTCGCGATCGGCCAGGAGCGCCTCCGGGTGACGCCCCTGCAGATGGCCGAGGTCGCCGCCACCGTCGGCAACAAGGGCGAGCTGATGGAGCCGCGGCTCTGGTCGAAGGTGATCGATCCCGACGGGCGGGAGACGAAGCTCGATCCCGCCCACCAGAGCCGGGTGATGAGCGAGGACACGGCCTCGGAGCTCAACGACATGATGCAGGACGTTGTTTCGGAGGGAACCGGGACCGCCGCGGCTGTCTCGGGCATCGACGTGGCGGGCAAGACCGGCACGGCGGAGATCTCGCCTGGCGTCAATGACGCCTGGTTCATCGGCTTCGCCCCGGCCGATGATCCGAAGATCGCGATCGCCTGCATCGTGGAGCACACCAGCGGCTTCGGCGGACCGACCTGCGGGCCGATCTTCAAGGCGGTCGCGGAGAGCCTGCTCGGGAGTGGCGCCTGATGGCCACCCCCCGCAAGGGCACCATGATCGACGATCGCTACCGCATCGATCGGAAGATCGGCTCGGGCGGGATGGCGGACGTCTGGCTCGCGGAGGACACCGAGCTCGACCGCGAGGTCGCGATCAAGATCCTCCACGACCGCTTCGCGCAGGACACGGAGTTCGTACAGCGCTTCCAGCGCGAGGCCCAGTCGGCGGCTGGTCTCCAGCACCCGAACGTGGTTGGCGTCTTCGACCGCGGCTCCTACCGCGACACCTACTTCATCGCCATGGAGTACGTCGACGGCCCGTCCCTGAAGGACCTGGTCAAGGGTGGGATGGGGACCAAGGACGCGATCAACTTCACCCGCCAGATCCTCAACGCCGCCCGCTTCGCCCACCGAAAGGGGATCATCCACCGCGACCTGAAGCCACAGAACGTGCTGATCGACGACGAGGGCAGGGCCCGCGTCGCCGACTTCGGCATCGCCCGTGGCGGTGAGAACTCCGACATCACCGCCACCGGGTCCGTGATGGGAACTGCCCAGTACCTCTCCCCGGAGCAGGCCCAGGGCAAGCCGACCACGCCGCGCTCGGACATCTACTCGATCGGGGTGATCCTCTACGAGGCCCTCACCGGCCGGGTTCCGTTCGAGGGCGACAGCGCCGTGGCGGTTGCGCTCAAACAGGTCTCCGAGACGCCACGCAGGCCGAGCGCGATCAATCCCGACATCCCGCCGGCCCTGGACGCCGTCGTCATGCGTGCCCTCGCGAAGGACCCGGAGGCGCGCTTCAAGGACGCCGACGCCTTCCTGCGCGCGCTCGATGCCGCCGAGCGGGCCCCCGACAAGCCACGCCCCCAGGACACGGCCGCCTTCGCCGCCGTCTCCCCCGAGGGCGAGACCGACATCCCAGGCGACGACGAGGACGAGGACTACGAGGACTACGACGCGGATCGCCGCCGTCGGCGGCGGCGCTGGCTCGTGATCGCGCTGCTTGCCTGCGGTGTCGCGGCCCTGGTCGCATATGCACTGACCCGGTCCTCGCAGGTCGGCATTCCCGATGTGATCGGCAAGAACTCCGACCAGGCCAGCCAGATCCTCGACAGCGCGGGCTTCAAGGTGGCGATCAAGGCGGTGCCCAGCGCGGCGCCGAGGGACCAGGTCGTCGAACAGGACCCGATCCCGACTGATCGCGGCGGGGGCAAGGCCGAGGAGGGCTCCACGGTGACCCTGAGCGTCAGCTCCGGCCCGGCGATCCGCGCGGTGCCCTCGGTCGTCGGCCTGAGTGAGGCCGACGCCACAAAACGCCTGGAACACGCCGGTTTCAAGGTGACGACGATGCAGCAGTTCTCGAAGTCGGTCCCCCGGGGTCAGGTGATCGGGACGTCTCCGCCGGCCGGTACACAGCTCTCGACCCTGCAGCCCGTGACGCTGCTGGTCTCGCGCGGTGCGAACACCGTGCTGGTCCCGAACGTGGTCGGCCTCAACGATCAGGCCGCCCTCGCCGCGCTCTCCAACGCGGGCCTGTCGGGCACCGAGGTGCAGAAGGACTCCACGGAGCCCCAGGGCAAGGTGCTGAGCCAGAGCCCCGGAGCGGGCAAGCGCGTGGGGCGCGGGTCGCAGGTGACGATCTTCGCCTCGACCGGGGCGATCACGGTCCCGGACGTCACCGGCCTGCTGCGCAAGGATGCCGTCAACACCCTGAAGAAGGCGGGCTTCACCGTGGCGGTGACCGAGCAGACCACCACCGACCCCAACGAGGTCGGCTTTGTGATCTCCGAGTTCCCGCCCGGCGGCTCCCGCGGCCAGCGGGGCGACACCGTGACGATCTCGGTCGGCGTCAGCTCGCCGACGGCGACGACCCCATGAAGGTTGCGGTTCTAGGCGGCGGGATCTCGAGCGAGCATGAGGTGTCGCTGCGCTCGGCGGCCTCGGTCGCCGCTGGTCTCCGGGAGGCGGGCCACGAGACCGTCGAGGTGACCATCGACCGCGAGGGACGCTGGACGACCGACGGCGAGGCGGTCAGCTTCAGTCCGGCCGGGGGCCTCCTGGACTGCGACGTCGCGTTCCCGGTCCTGCATGGCCCCGGGGGAGAGGACGGCAGCGTTCAGGGGCTGCTGCAGGTCCTCGCCGTCCCCTACGCGGGCTCCGACGTGGAGGCCTCGGCGATCTGCATGGACAAGCTCGTCTTCAAGGACCTGCTCGCCCGGCACGGCATCCCGCAGGTCGAGTACTGCCGGGCTGGGGAGGCCGACTGGAAGGCGATCGCCTCGGGATTCGGCCAGCCGGTCTGGGTGAAGCCCGCGCGGCTCGGCTCCAGTGTGGGGATCGCACCCGCCTCCGGTGAGGAGGAGCTCGACCGCGCCGTCGAGCAGGCGGGCCGCCACGACCCGCGCGTGATCGTGGAGGCGCCCGCGCCGGGCAAGGAGGTCGAGTGCTCGCTGCTCGGCAACGAGGAGCCGATCGCCTCACCGCCGGGCGAGATCGATACCAAGGGGCACGATTGGTACGACTACGAAGCCAAGTATGCGGAGGGCGGGATGGAGCTGGTGGTCCCGGCGCGCATCTCCGATCAGGCGACGGAGCGCCTTCGCGGGCTCGCCAGGGAGGTGTTCACCCTCTGCGGGTGCAGTGGCCTCGCGCGCTGCGACTTCTTCGTCGACGGCGACGTGGTGCTCGTCAACGAGCTCAACACGATCCCCGGCTTCACCGAGACCAGCGTCTACGGCAAGCTCTTCGAGGCGGACGGGATCTCCTATCCCGAGCTCTGCGACCGGCTCGTGAAGCTGGCGTTCGAGCGCCACGAGAGGGCGCGCTCGTACGAGTTCTAGCGGCCACCAGGCCGTTCCACTTGACCAAACGGGTCGCGCTTACGCGCGCCCTCGCATCAAGGGCGAAGCCCGTAGCGACTTCTAGAAGGCGGCCGCTTGTGGCCGCGACCTGATGGCGAAGCCGTCAGGCATTACTTAAGAGTCTCACGTCGCTGATTTCCATCTGGTACCGCCCGGGATCGTCCTTGGCGTGGGGCGGCTTGGTGATCCAGATCAGGAACGACTGGGCGGGCTTGCCGGGAAGGCGGACCGTCTCGTTGCCGCCGCCGTCGGTGACGGTTGCAACCGGCTGACCCCAGCCGAAGAGGTCGCTGGGCGGCGAGCCGTCCGACTCGTAGATCTGGGCGTCCCAGCCGGGGGTGGGGCTCCTGATCTCGATCGACGTGGCGGTCACCGCGTTCCCGGCATCGATCGCGAGGCCCACGCCGTCCTTGAGGCCCCCGAAGTCCTGCGTGTCGTAGTGCTCGGTCGTCCAGGCGGTCCCCGTCGGGTTGGAGTCGACCGCGAGCCGCTGGGTCCCGGTCTCCCGGCCGTCGGCCTCCGGATCGAACTCGCTGGCGGCGTCGGTCGGCAGCCTGATCTCTTTGCTGCCGCCACTGGATGGGCTGTTGTTGCCGATCTGCTCGCCACCGAAGATCACGGCGGCCGCGATCAGGGCGATTCCGACGAGCCCCATCACGATCCCCAGCCATGGCCGGCGCCCGCCGCCGAGGCGGCGGCGAGCCTTGGGCACGGAATCGAGGACGCTGGTCGCTTCGCCGCTGGTGCCCCCGCGGCGCGCCGCCTCGACCTCGAGGGTCTGCTCCAGGTCGCGGACCATCTCGGCGACGGTGCTGTAACGGTCGCGCGGGTCCTTGGTGGTCGCCCGGTCGACGACTGAGGCGACGACGGCGGACACGTCCGGCCGCTTCGCCTGGACGTCGGGCATCGGCTCGTTGACGTGCTTCATTGCCACCCCGACCTGCGTCTCGGCCTGGAAGGGGACGTCTCCGGTGAGCATCTCGTAGAGGACGACACCCAGCGAGTAGACGTCGGAGCGCTCGTCGACATCCTCACCCATCGCCTGCTCGGGGGATACGTAGTCGGTCGTGCCCAGCACCCGGCCGGTCGCGGTCATCCCCTTCTGCTCCAGCGACCGCGCGATGCCGAAGTCGGTCACCTTCGCCCGCCCGTCGGGGTCGATCAGCACGTTCTGCGGCTTCACGTCCCGGTGGACGAGCTTGCGCGCATGGGCGGCCGTCAGGCCGCGCCCGATCTCGATGGCGTAGGCGACCGCCTCGTCGACCGGCAGGGGGCCCTCCTCCTGGATCTGGCGCTTCAGGGTGCGGCCGTCGATGTACTCGAAGACGATGTAGGGGCGGCCGTCGTCCTCACCCGCGTCGATGACACCGACCAGGTTGGGATGCGAGAGCCGCGCCGCCGCCCTGGCCTCGCGGCGGAAGCGCTCGAGCTGGTCGGCCTCGTCGGAGATCTCGCGATGGAGCAGCTTGACCGCCACCGGGCGGTCGAGCACCTCGTCGAGCGCCAGGTAGACGGTCGACATGCCGCCCGAGCCCAGCTTCGACTCGAGCCGGTAGCGGCCCGAGAGTACGGTGGAGCTCAAACGTTCCAATTGATTTGCCTTTGCATCGCGCTGTATTTTCGCCCTCTGCCGTCCCCGCCGCTGAGAGCTTGCACCCGAACGAATGATGACTGTCCAAGTCCGCTTCTACACCGATCCCGCCTGTCCCTGGTCCTGGGCCGCCGAGCCCGCCCTGCGGAGGCTGATGTGGGAGTTCGAGGGAGAGCTCGAATTCGTCTGGGTGATGGGAGGGCTGGCCCGCCGCTACGGGCGTGAGTACCGCGACGACGAGGGCCGGATCGGCCACGGTCCCGACTGCCACGCCGATCTGATCTCGCATTGGCTCGTGGTCGCCGCCGACGGGCTGATGCCGACCGATCCCAGGATCTGGACTGAGAGCCCACTCACCTCGACGTACCCGGCCTGCCAGGCCGTAAAGGCCGCCTCCGAGCAGGGCTGGGAGGCCGGCTACCGCTATCTGCGCCGCATCCGCGAGGGGATCATGTTCGAGCGCCGCAAGCTCGACCATCCGGAAGCGCTGTTGGCCGCAGCTCGTGGCACTGGCCTCGATCGCCCGCGTTTCGAGATCGACCTCTTCTCCGAGGCGATCACGGAGGCCTTCGCCGCCGACCTCGACGAGGTCCGCGGTCCGCCCGATGCGGCGCGCGAGGCCGCGGCGGTGCGCAAGACCGAGGGAAGAGAGCGGATCAGCTTCCCGTCGGCCGTGTTCGTCGCGGATGACGGATCACAGCACGGCGTCTGGGCCATCGCCCGCTCACATCCCGCCCTGCGGGACGCGGCGCTGGCGGCGGGCGCCAAACAGCGCAATGAAGGAGTCTTGGAGCCGGCGGATGCGATCCGCCGCTTCGGCCGCTGTGCGACGCGGGAGCTGGAGGTGCTGGCCGAGAAGCCCTTGCCGGTGCTCGAGGCAGAACTGTGGGGAATGGCGCGCGACTGGAAGCTGAAGCCGATCCGCGCCCTCACCGGGACGCTCTGGGAGCCCGCCTGAACCACCCGGGTGTCGAGTTCTTTTCGGGCGTGCGAAAGGAACTCGACACGCCGCCGCCTAAGGCCGCGTAACGCCCGGTGGCCCCTCGATGGCGTGGCCAATGCGCTTTGCCGCCGGGTAATGGGCCTGCAGCCTCTTCATTGCCGGTGTTTCATCGTCCGCCGCCACCAGGACGCAGAACCCGCACCCCATGTTGAAGACCTCGTGCATCTCGTCGTCAGAGACCTCGCCCAGCTCCTGGATGAGCTCGAAGATCGGTGGCACCGGCAGCGGATCGCCGATCTCGTAGGCCACGTCGGCCTCGAGGCGCAACAGGTTGTTGAGGCCGCCCGAGGTGATGTGGGCCAGGCCGCGGACATCCACGCCGGAGCGCAGCAGCTCCACGATCGGCTTCACGTAGATCTCTGTGGGCTCCAGCAGGACCTCGCCGAGCGGGCGGCCCAAGCGGTCGTCATCGAGCGGGATGTCGGCGAGGGCCGAGCGGGCCAGCGTGTAGCCGTTCGAGTGCAGGCCCGAGGAGGGCAGGCCGATCACGGGGTCGCCCGGTTCGATCGCGGCGCCCGTCACCAGGGAGTCCAGGCCGACCACCCCGAAGCAGGCGCCGGCCAGGTCGAGGCCGTTGATCAGCTCGCCGAGCTGGGCGAGCTCGCCGCCGACGATCTCGATGCCTGCCAGCTGGGCGCCCCTGCCCAGGCCGACGCCGATCGCCCCGGCGGTCTCGGGGTCCGCCCGGTCGACGGCGAGGTAATCCACCATCGCGAGCGGCTGGGCGCCGACGCAGACGACGTCGTTGACGTTCATCGCCACGCAGTCGATCCCGACCGTGTCCCAGCGGCCGAGCTGCTCGGCGAGCACGAGCTTCGTTCCGACGCCGTCGGTGCTCAGCGCGATCCCGGTCCGCTCGTCGAGGCGAACCACGTTGGCGTAGTGGCCGCTGGCGAGGACCTGACGACTCTCCGTGAGCGAGGAGGCGGCCAGGGCGGAGACGAGGGCCGCCACCGCGGCGTCGGCGTCGCCCTGACTCACTCCCGCCTTGGCGTAGGCGTCTTCGCTCATCCGGACCGCCTCTCGGGACCCGTGCGCGCCCCCGCCCAGCTGGGAGCGCCATTGCCCGCCGCGGCGCCGTTGCCGCTCGGTGTGGAGGCGACGCCGTCCGGTTTCAGGTAGACGCGCCGCGCCCGCCTGCGGCGCCAGAGGTTCGCGAGCACGCTTCCAGCCAGCCCGGCGCGATAGGCGGCGTAGGGCCAGAGGGCGCTGTCGCGCTCCACCAGCCGGATCAGCTCCTGGGAGGCGAGGGTCGACGCGAACGAGGTCGCCGTCCCGGCTGCGAAGCCGGCTCGTGCCTCGGGCGGCAGGCCGCGCCGCCGCAGGCGGATGCCCTTGAGGACGGCTGCTCCGACGATCACCGGCAGCGCGACGGTCCGGGAGAGCATGTTCGAATGCTGCCGCGTGAAGCCGCGCCAGCGGGCAGCCGTCAGGGTCGCCCCGTTGCGTGAGATGCCGGGAGCGAGGGCGGTGGCCTGGGCCAGCCCAAGCGCCAGCCCGTCCATCGCCGTGGCGCGACCCCGGTCGCGGACCTGTGGCCGGCGATCGGCGATCACCATCGCGGCCGCGCCGGCGAGCAGGCCGATCGCGGTGGGAACCGGTCCGCCCAGGTGTCGCTCGATCGGGCGCTCGAGGGCCACCCCGCAGACCACCGGAGGCAGGAACGAGAGGGCCAGCACGGTGGCCTTCCGACGGTCGAAGGAGCTCAGCTCCTCGGCGATCACACGCCGCTGTCCGATCAGCAGGGCCGCCGCGGCGCCGGCATGCAGGGCGACCTCGAAGCTCTTCTGCAGTTCGGGGTCGCGTCCGTCCTCGTCCCAGCCGGCGAGCCAGGGGATCAGGGTGAGATGGGCGGAGCTGGAGACCGGGAGAAGCTCGGTCGGCCCCTGCACGGCGCCGAGGACGATCGCCCTCGACCGCCTCATCATGAAGCGGGCTGCTCCTCAGCGTCCCCCTCGGGGCCACCGCGCATCTCAGTGGGCGGCGTGTCGCCGCCGCGGCGTCGCCGGATCACCAGATAGATGATGGCGGCGATGGCGGCCAGGACGACCACGTAGTCGAGGAAGGCGAGCCTCTGGTGCCATTTGTCCCAGTTGTCGCCGACCGCGCGGCCGATCAGGGCCAGGCTCGAGAGCCAGATCACCGAGCCGGCGAGTGTGAAGGGGATGAAGCGGCGGAGCGGCATCTCCGCGACCCCCGCCGGCAGCGAGATGAAGGCGCGCACGAGCGGGATCAGCCTGCCGACGAAGACCGTGATGTCGCCGTGGCGCTTGAACCAGCCGTCCGCCCAGTCGAGGCGCTTGTGGTCTATGTGGATCAGCTTGTTCCTCTCGAGCAGCTCGATCCGGCCGTAGTACCCGACCGCGTAGGCGATGCAGCAGCCGATCAGCTCTCCGGCCACCCCGGCGGCGATCACGCCGAGCAGGGTGAGGTCGCCGTCGCTCACCTTGAAGCCGGCGAACATCATCGTCGCCTCGCTCGGGATCGGGATGCAGGCGCTGCCCAGCATCGTCAGCACGAAGACGCCGGCATAGCCAACCGAGCCGATGAAATCGGTGCAGAGGTTGACGAGTGGATCGAGGAGAGCGGCGATCGGCATGAAATTCAGCGCGGATGGGCAGCCCCGGGCCCGCGCGGCGCCACATGGTAGGGAGTTGCAGTTCGCCTCGCGGGGATCCTCATTTTTCCCGGTTTTCGCCGGAGCGCACTAGACTCGCTGCTCGCGTGGAGCGGCTCAAGCACCCCGTCTACAGGCACCGCCTGATCCAGCTCGCCGCAGACGCAGTCCTCATCGCGGCCGCCTACTACCTGGCCTTCAGGTTGCGGTTCCTCGATGCCTCAGGCGGCATCCCGGACCGCTACGACCACATGCTCGGCCACTCCATCGGTTTCGTCGTCGCCGGCCAGCTGATCGTCTTCTACGCCTTCGGCCTGTACGAGAAGTGGTGGCGCTACTTCCGCCTGCCGGACATGATCGCCGTCCTCCGCGCCTGCGCGGTCTCGACGGCGATCCTGGCGATCGCCTTCCTGCTGCTCAAGCCATTCGACGACCAGATCCCGCGCTCGGTCGTCGTCAGCTACTTCCTGCTCACGGTCTTCCTGATCGGCGGGGCGCGGCTGCTGGTGCGGATGCTGCTCGTCGAGCGGATGGCGCGGCGCGACGTTCGCGGCGCCCGCCGCGTGCTGGTGGTCGGCGCGGGCTCGGGCGGCCAGATGGTTGCCCGCGAGATGCAGCTCAACCCGAATCTCGGCTCCCGCGCGATCGGCTTCCTGGACGACGATCCCCGGAAGCGCGGCATGCGCCTGCACAGCATCAACGTGCTCGGCACCACTGACGAGGTCGGCGAGATCCTGGACGAGTTCCACCCCGACGAGGTGATCATCGCGATCCCCTCGGCGCCGGGCGTGCTCCGCGGCCGAGTCGTGACGGCCTGCCGCGAACGCGACGTCCCGGTGCGGACGCTGCCCACCGTGTTCGAGCTGCTCCGGGGGGGAGTCCAGCTCACCAGGCAGCTGCGCGAGGTCCAGGTCGAGGACGTGCTCGGTCGGGAGCCGGTGAAGATGGAGCTCGACCGGGTCGGCGCCTACATCCAGGACAAGGTGGTCCTGGTCACCGGCGCCGGTGGCTCTATCGGCTCGGAGCTGGTCCGCCAGATCGCCCGGGTGCGGCCGAAGCTGCTGGTCATCCTCGACCACGCCGAGGACAACCTCTTCCGGATCGACCGCGAGATGATCGAGGAGCGGCACTTCGCCCGGGTCGAGTCGGTGCTAGCCGACTGCAAGGAGGGGGACCGGATGCTCGAGGTGATGCAGCGCTTCAAGCCGGCGGTCGTCTTCCATGCCGCGGCGTACAAGCACGTCACCCTGATGGAGGCGAACCCGCTCGAGGCGATCCGCAACAACGCGATGGCCACCAAGGTCACCGCGGAGACCGCAGTCGCCTCGGGCTGCGAGCGCTTCGTGCTCGTCTCCACCGACAAGGCAGTCAATCCGCGCACCGTGATGGGTGCCTCCAAGGCGATGGCCGAGTGGATCGTGGAGGCTGCCGGCCGCAAGCACCCACAGACCCGCTTCGTCACGGTCCGCTTCGGAAACGTCCTCGCCTCCTCCGGCAGCGTGGTCCCGATCTTCCGCAGCCAGATCGAGCGCGGCGGGCCGGTCACCGTGACCGATCGTGAGATGACGCGCTACTTCATGACCATCCCGGAGGCCGTTCAGCTGGTGATCCGCTCCGGCGACCTCGGTGGCGCCAGCGGAGAGGTCTTTGTGCTGGAGATGGGAGAGCCGGTGAAGATCGTCGACCTGGCCCACAACATGATCCGGCTGGCGGGATACGAGCCAGAGGTCGACATCGCCGTCGAGATCGTCGGGGCCCGGCCCGGAGAGAAGCTCCACGAGGAGCTGTTCAACTCCGACGAGCGGCCTCAGCCAACGGCGTCGGACCGGATCGTGCGCGCCGTTCGCCACGCCCCGCTCGACCCGGAGTGGGTCAACGGCACGCTGGGTCGTCTCGAAACCTTGATCCGAGAAGGCGACGAGGCCCACCTGGCGGAGCAGACCGTGGAGCTGGTCTCCGCGCGGCGGGCAACCGAGCTTCCCGTTGACGATCTGACTGCTTAGCGGCAAACGGCTTCGCCATCAGGTCGCCGCCACAGGCGGCCGCCCCTGATAACCGCTCGGGGCTTCGCCCCTCGCTCATAGCGGGCGGCCTGGTGGCGGCTGGCCCCTTAACATCCCGCGCCGCGGCCATGAGCAGTCTGCTGAAGGAAGTCGGTGCTGTCGCGGGCCTCGCCTCGTTCCTGGGGCTGGCCCTGCTTTCGCTGCTCTATTTCGCCCAGGCGCGCGACGTGCGCCGCCTGCGGGACCAGGCGAGCTTCCTCGTGGAGGGAGGCTCCGAGGACGGCGAGTCCGTCGCCCCCGCGGAGCGCACCGCGACTGCTGTCGCCTCCACCACCAAGGAGCCGGAGAAGGCCGCCGCCGCAGCCGCCGCTACGGCGCCCAACGAGGCCGAGGCATTCAGGCGGGCGGAGCTCGCCCGGCAGGCGGCCGAGCGCCGTCAGCGATTCGAGCAGCGCCGCCGGCCCGGCGGCGGGCGCGAGCGGCCGACGTGGCTCTCCGAGCCCCTCTCACTGGCCGTGATCGTGGTCGGCGCGATTCTCCTGGTCGCCGGCATCGCGTTCGGCGTCACCCGGGTCACCGGCGGGTCATCGGACTCGACCACCTCCGGCGCGGCCAAGAAGAGCAAGGGGCCGTGCCCGCCGAGCCAGACCAAGGTCGCCGTCCTCAACGGCACCGCCACGCCCGGGCTCGCCGCCCAGTCCGCCGCTCCGCTGAAGCAGAAGGGCTACAAGGTCGGCCCGGTCGGCAACACCACGACCCCGTTCCCGACCAGCGTCGTCATGTTCGACCCGACCGACGGCACGCAGTGCGCCCCGATCATCGGCCAGGTCGTCGGCATCCAGAAGACGCA
The DNA here is from genome assembly GCA_963774305.1 of uncultured Solirubrobacterales bacterium. GTDB lineage: Bacteria > Actinomycetota > Thermoleophilia > Solirubrobacterales > 70-9 > DASUPK01. Next base: position 106,474 of record CAVZEM010000007.1, read on the forward strand.
GCCGATGAACAACGAGGTGCGAACCGCCGCGGAGGGAGACCCGGTAGCAGTGGTCGTCGGAGACGACAAGGCCGGGGGCTCGAGCACCACCGGGGTCAGCGACACGACCGGCTCGGGCATCTGAGCCAACGCAGCTAGACCGGCCGCCCTGTGAGCGAGCGCAGTCGATCGGCCGTCCTGTTCCCCGTCCTGGTGGTGTCGCTCCTGCTGGTGGCGACGGCCGGGGCGATCGTCGTCACGCAGCATCTCCGGGACGAGGGGCCGGTCGTCAGCTCGACGCGGATCAAGACTCGTCACAACGGCGACTACCGGGTCTGCTTCCAGCTCACTCGCGACGACACCGTTCAGGTCGCCGTCGTGGATGCCTCCGATCAGGTGGTGCGAGTCCTGGCGCGGCCGGCGCCCCTCACAGGCAGCGACAGCGCGCCTGAGGACACGCCGAAGGCGGGCGCCCATTGCTTCGACTGGGACGGGACCGATGCCGCCGGGCAGGCGGTGCCGCCCGGCGTCTACCGGATGCGGCTCCGGTTCCAGCGCATCGATCGCGTCCTGACTCCCGGAGAGCACCTGACCATCGGGGTGCGGGGGACGAATTCATGAGCGAGACGCTGGAGGTCATCGGTTGCCTGGCCGCCGCGGCGGCGCTCTCCACCTCCTTCCTCGCCTCCAACGCCCGTCTCCGTGCGGCAGGGCTTGTCCTGGCGGGAGCGCTCGCGCTCGCGCTGATCGCCGGCCAGGGCTGGGACGAGCTGCGGAACCTCCGCGAGCACCATTTGGAGTTCGCCGGCTTGATCGTCGCGGGCATCGTCGTGCTGGCGATTGGCGCCGCCGCGATGCTGCGCTGGCCGATCCTGCTGCCGCTGCTGCTGATCGCCGCGTTGCCGTTCCGGGTTCGCCTGCACGTGGCGGGAGGACAGGCGGTGAACCTGCTGGTGCCGCTCTACGTCGTGATCGGCTCCGGCGTGCTGGCGACCGTGGTGGCGACGATCCGCGGTCAGACCAGGCTCCGCAGGCTGCCCACACCGCTGGTCGTGGCGCTGGTCGCGGTGATCTGCCTGTACGCGCTCCAGACGATCTACTCGCCCGACGTCCCCTTCGCCGCTCGCAACGTCGGCTTCTTCCTGATCCCGTTCGCGATCCTCTTCTCGCTGCTGGCCGAGGCGACCTGGGACCGGCGTCTGCTCAAGCTCGCGCTCGGAGTGCTGCTGGCCGAAGGCTTGATCCTTGCCCTGGTCGGCATCGGGCAGTTCGTCGACCAGCACATCTTCTGGAACGGGAAGCTCGACGCATCGAACGACTTCCACTTCTACTTCCGGGTCAACTCGCTGTTCTGGGACCCGAACATCTATGGCCGCTATCTCGTCCTGACGATCCTGCTCGCGACCACCACGCTGCTCTGGGCGGCCAACCGAGCCCTCGCGTTCGCGCTCGCCGGGGCGGTGGCGATCGCCTTCGCCGGACTCGTCTTCGCCTTTTCGCAGACGAGCTTCATCGCCCTCTTTGCCGGGCTGATCGTGCTGGTGGCGCTCCGCTGGAGCGTCCGCTGGACCGCGGTCGCGACGCTGGTGGCGGTCGTCCTGATCGGAGCCGGCCTTCTGATCCGCAGCTCGTCCAGCGGCTCGACGTCGATCAACACCGAGGGTCACGGGACTCTGGTCTCCGGCGGGTTGAAGCTGGCGCGCCATCGCCCGCTCTACGGCTACGGCTCGGCCTCGTTCTCCAAGGAGTTCGCTCGCGAGGAGAACGTTCCCCCAGGCGATACGACCATCTCTCACAGCGAGCCGGTCACGGTCGCGGCCGAGCAGGGCGCGATCGGGGTGATCGCGTACCTCGGGTTGCTCGCGGCCGCGCTCTGGACCGTGCTCGGGGGGATGCGCGGAATCACGCCGGGTTGGGGTGGCCGGTTCCGGTCATTCGGGGGGGGAGACCGCGTCGAGCTGACTCCGGCGAGGATCGGGATCGCGGCCGCCTTCTGCGCTCTGCTCGTCCACACGATCGGATACGCGGCGTACCTCACCGACCCGCTCACCTGGGCCCTGCTCGCCGTTGGGGGCGTGCTCGCAGCTGAGGCCGGCGTTGGTGACTGGCCCAGGGCAAAGGGCGGCTCCTCCGCTTCGCGTCCGGGGCCGCCTTGATCTTCCACCTGGGCTGATGACTGGATATCTCCGCCGCCTGGCGACGACGGGAGCCGCATACACGGCCTCCAGCGTGATCTCGAAGCTGATCGCGGTCGCCCTGCTGCCGCTCTACACGCGGTACCTGACGCCCGCCGACTACGGCGCCGCCGAGGTCCTTGTCACGGGCGTGATCGCGGCCAGCATCGTGATCCGCCTCGGCATCATCGAGGCGCTGCTGCGTTTCTACTACCAGGCCGGCGAGGACCCGGACCAGGTCGTGAAGACGGCGTTCGCCTCGCTGCTCTGGACCACGACGATCGGGCTGGCGATCGCGCTTCCCCTCGCCGAGCCGCTGTCGCGGTTGCTCCTGGACCACTCCGACCCGGACCTGATGCGGATCGCGATCTTCGGGCTCTGGGTCTTCACGATGTTCGAGTTCCTGACGGCGCTCTTCCGGCTCGATGAGCGCGCCAAGGCCTACTTCGCCTTCACGGTCTCGAACGTCCTGGTGACCATCCCGGTGACGGTCTGGCTGGTGGTGGGGCAGGACAAGGGCGCCAGCGGCCTGCTCTGGGGTCAGTACGCGACCGGTGCCGTCTTCCTCGCCGGCCTGGTGATCGCGCAGAGGCGCCGCCTGGCGCTGGTCCCGGACTTCGCGCTCTGGCGGCGCATGCTGCGCTGGGGCCTGCCGACGATGCCCGCCGAGCTCTCGCTCTACTCCCTCAACTTCATCGACCGGGTGCTGATCGTCCGTCTGGTCGGGCTCGGCGACGCCGGCCTGTACAGCCTCTCGGTCAAGTTCGCCCAGGCGGTCAACGTGCTCGTCAAGGGCTTCCAGCTCGCCTGGCCACCGCTCGCGTACTCGATCCAGGACGACGACGAGGCCCGGCGGGCCTACGCCGTGATCGTCACCTGGTTCGTGTCGGTGACGACCTTCTTCGTCGCCGGGATGTGGCTGCTCTCGCGCTGGATCGTCCGAGCCCTGGCCGCGCCGGAGTTCTTCGACTCCTACAAGACGATTGGCCTGGTCTCGACCGGGGTGATGCTCTACGCGCTCTATCTCGTTCTGGTGGTGGTGCTCGGGCGGACCGGCCGCACGGAATACAACTTCCCCGCCACCGGTGCCGGGACCGTGGTCAACATCGGCCTCAACCTGATCCTCCTGCCCTCGATGGGGATCGTCGGCGCCGGCGTGTCGCTGGTGGCCTCCTACGCCGTCGTGCTCGTTCTCATGTACGTCTTCACGCAGCGGCTCTTCAAGGTCCCCTACGAATGGCTGCGGCTCGCGCAGGCAACCGGCCTCGCTGTGGCGCTGGTGGCCGTTGGCGAGCTGCTCCTGCCCACCTCCGGGATCGGTGGCCTGGCCGGCCGCACCGTTCTCTGGCTTGCCTACCCCCTGCTGCTCTGGTTCTCAGGTTTCCTGAACGATGAGGAGCGGGAGGCGGCTGGCCGAGTCCTGAGCCCGGCGACCGTGAGGGCTGCGCTGACCAGCCTCCGCGAGGCGCCCGAGGAGGAGTCCGTCGGCGAACCGGAACCGGTCCATGCGCGAGGGCCGCGCCTCACCCGGGAGACGCTCGAGGCCGAGCAGCGGGATGAGGACGCGATCCGCTAGTCGGGCGGCTCGGGCGTGCCCTGGGCGGCGCGCTCAAGCACGGCCATCATCTGCGCCGCCTGGCGCTTCACGTCGTGAGCGGCAGCCACCTGTCTCGCGGCTGGATTGGGCGACGGCATGGCGGCGGCATGCTGGAGGGCCGAGACGAGTCCCGGTGTGTCCTCCGGGTCGACCAGGACGCCGGCCTCCGGTGTGACGAACTCCGGCGGCCCCCCGACCTTCGTCGCGACGACGCTGCGCTCCATCGCCATCGCCTCGAGGGTCGCTTGGCCGAAGGGCTCCGTCAGGGAGGGCTGGCAGAGGACATCGCACGCGGCCACCCACTGAGGGACATCTGCCTGCGGGACCCGGCCCGCCAGGGTGACCCCGGCGCGGCCCTCTAGAGCCCCCCTCAGCGGGCCGTCGCCGACGAAGGCGAGCCGCCCTCGGCCGAGCGATGCGAACGCGTCCGCGAGCCGCACCACGTTCTTGCGTTCGATCAGCGAGCCGACGCAGAGGAAGGCGGGGCCGTCGCCGTCCCAGCCGAGCGCCTGCCGCGCCTCGGCGGCGGGGCGGGGAGAGAAGGCGTCGAGGTCGACACCGCAATCGGCGATCTCGATCTTCGGCTCCGCGGCAGGGATCCGGTCGGTGAGCCGATCGGCGAGCCAACGCGAGTTGGCGATCACCGAGGAGGAACGACGCAGCACCCAGCGGGTCGCGGCAGTGACACCCGGGATCCGTCCCAGGTTGGCGACGTCCTGGCCATGGGCCATGACGACGAGCGGGACGCTCGCCGCCCGCGCTGCGAGAGCCCCCGCTGCGCCGGACGGGAAGAGGAAATGCGCGAAGACGACGTCCGGCTGGAACCGCCGCGCCGCCGCGCGCGAATCCCGCACCAGGCGCACGTACTTCGAGCGCGAGCCGCCGCGCTGGCTGATCGAGGAGACCTCAACTTCATGCCCGAGCGCTTCGATCTCCCGCGTCAGGGGAACCAGGAAGCTGCCCAGGTCGGGCTGCTCCTGGCTGGGCCACATCTGGGTCACCTCGAGGATGCGCACGGCTACGACCCTAAGGCCCGGTTGTACGCCTCCGCCGCCTCGCGGATCCCCTCGCCGCGCCCCGGCATCAGCGCCTGCCGGGCGTGGAGCCAGTAGCGCCGCGGAGAGTGCCCCGGGAGGAAGAGCGCGGCGCCGGCGCGCAACAGGTATGGCCAGGCGAGCACCGGCCGCATCAGGAATGCCTCCACTCGGCCGAGGTGCTTGCGTGCGTAGCGGTTGCGGTTGCGGTGGTACTCGACGATCCGGCGCTCCGCTCCGGAGACGTCCTGCGCCATCTGGTCGTGGTGGACGGCGCGCGCCGAGGGGACGTAGAGGATCTTCCAGTTCTCGTCCCAGAGGCGCTTGCAGAAGTCGGTCTCGTCGGAGTAGACGAAGAAATCCGGATCGAGCCAGCCGACATGCTCGGCCGCCTCACGGCGCACCATCATCGCGCTCGATTGAACCCAGCCCACCGGGCGCGTTCCGGTACCTCCGCTCTCCACCGTGAAGCGGCGGTGCAGGAAGAACGCTCCCGCCAGCGCGGTCTCACCGCTCGGCAGCCGCCATGCGCAGGGAACCTCACGGCCGTCTGGGGTCAGCAGCTGCGCGCCCGCGGCAGCCGCGTCGCGGTCGGACTGCAGAGCACCGAGCAGGGCGGCCACGGCACCCGGCTGCAGCTCTGAGTCCTCGTTGAGCAGGAGGCAGAACTCGCCGCGCGCCTCCTGGAGCAACCGGCTGTCGTTCTCGGCCTTGCCGGCCCGTCGGCCGAGCGCGATCAGGCGGATGTCGCGCCCCAGCGCGCGCACGGCGTCCGCCGATCCGTCGTCGGAGGCGTTGTCCAGCACGAGGATCTCGTGCTCGAGATCGGAGGGCGTCGTCCGCTCGATCGCCTCGAGGCAGGCGAGCAGGAGCTCCCGCCCGTTGGTGTTCACCACGCAATAGGAGACCAGCACGGCGACAATGCTCGCCCATGCGGGTTCAGATCGTCGATCCGGCGGCCTTCACGCCACCGTACGACCACGCCCTGTCGGGCGCGCTGGCCCGTGCAGGCGCGGAGGTGGAGCTGATCACGGCGCGCTTCCCGTACGGCCCGGTGCCGGTGGAGCGCGGCTACTCGGTTCGAGAGTTCTTCTATCGGCGCGGATCCCGCCCCGAGATCAGCCCCCTGCGCCGGCGCCTGCTGCGCGCTGCGGAGCACATCCCCGACATGCGCCGCTACCGGCGGGTGGCCGAGCAGGCCGACGTCGTCCACTACCAGTGGCTGCCGATCCCGGCTCTCGATCGCCGCCTGCTGCCCCCGAAGCGGCCGCGCATCTACACCATGCACTGGCGCCTGCCCCAGGCCGACTCGCGTATCGGCCGCACGCTGACGAAGCTGCTCGCTGAGATGGACGCGGTCGTGGTCCACTCCGAGCACGGCGCCGGACGCCTTCGGACCGACTTCGGGGTGGCGGCCGAGCGGCTGCGCGTCATCCCGCACGGGGCCTTCGACTATCTCACCAGCCAGCAGGACGAGCTGGCACTGCCGGAGGAGCTACGGGACGTCGAGGGGCCCGTGATCCTCGCCTTCGGCCTGATCCGCCCCTACAAGGGGACGGACGTGCTGCTCGAGGCCTTCTCGCGAATCGAGGGCGCCGAGCTCTGGATCGTCGGCATGCCGCGCATGCCGATGGACGAGCTGCGCAAGCTGCGCCGATCAGGCGCCCGGCCGGGTCCGCTTCGTGGACCGATTCATCCCCGATGCCGAGATCCCGGCCTTCATGCGCCGTGCCGACCTCGTCGTGCAGCCGTACCGGAACATCGAGCAGTCGGGCGTCCTCTACACGGCCCTCGCCTTCGGGCGGCCGCTCGTCCTCAGCTCAGTGGGCGGCTTCACCGAGATCGGGAAGCGGGGGGCGGCGCGCCTGGTCCCGCCGGGGGACGCCGGCGCCCTCGCCGAGGCGCTCGGCGACCTGCTCGCGGACCGCGGCGCGAGGGAGGCGCTGGCCGCCGGCGCGGTCCGGGAGGCATCGACGATCTCCTCATGGGACCGGATTGCGGAGTCCACCATGGCCCTCTACCAAGAGCTCCTCGGCTCGACATGAATCGGGTTGCTCCTGACGGAGCACCCTCGCGTTAACCGATAATCCCCCGCCAATGGCGCTCGAGATCGTCTTCTGGGCCGCGGTCGGCCTGATCGTCTACGCCCACCTGGGCTATCCGCTGCTGCTCTGGGTGCTGGCCAAGCTCTTCGGGGAGGGGGACGGGGCGAGGGCGCGCGACAGCGCGACCCGTGAGATGAGGGAGGCCGATGTTGAGCTTCCTCACGCCACGCTGGTCATCCCCGCCTACGACGAGGAGGAGGTGATCGAGCGCAAGATCGCCAACGCGCGGGCGCTCGACTACCCCGCGGATCGACTGGAGATCGTGGTCGCCTCGGACGGGTCGAGCGACCGGACGGCCGAGCTGGCGCGCGAGGCGGGAGCAGACCGCGTGCTTGAGCTTCCGCGCGGCGGCAAGGTCGCTGCCCTCAACCAGGCCGTGCGGGAGGCGACCGGCACGGTCCTCGCCTTCTCCGACGCGAACAGCTTCTGGCGCCCTGACGCACTGCGTCGCCTGATCGCCCGCTTCGCCGACTCGCGCGTCGGATACGCCTGCGGCCAGGTGCGCTTCGAGGGGGGCGAAGGCGGCAACCAGGAAGGCATCTACTGGCGCTACGAGATGGCGGTGCGCTCGATGGAGACGAGGCTCGCTGGGATCACGGCGGGCAACGGCGCGATCTATGCGGTCCGTCGGGAGGCGTATATCGAGCTCGATCCCAGCCGCGGCCAGGACATAGGCTTCCCGTTCGAGCTGACCAAGCGAGGCTGGCGCGCCGTCTACGAGCCCACGGCGGTGGCCGAGGAGAAGATGGCCCCGACGGTCGAGGGAGAGTTCCGCCGCAAGCGCCGGATGATGTGGGGGCTCTGGGACGTGATGCTCAAGTGGGGCATGCTCGACCCGCGCGGCTACGGCCCCGGCTACGCCCTCGAGATCTACTCTCACCGCCTGCTTCGCTACCTGACGCCATGGCTGCACCTGATCGCGCTCGGGACCAACGTGGCGCTGCTCGGGCACGCGTGGGTATACGTCGCAACGATGGCACTGCAGCTCGCGCTGCTGGTCGGGGCGCTGCTCGGGCGCTTCGTCCCCGCCCTGCCGTTCAGGATCGCCTACTACTACGTCACCGTGACCGCCTCCATCGCAGTGGGACTCTGGGACCGGCTCCGAGCCGGATCCGTGCCGATCGGCTGGGAGAAGGTCGAGGGCACCCGATGAGCTCAACGAACGGCCCGGTGCCGGACGCCCATCAGCAGCGCTTGGACGTGCCACCGCCCGCGACCAGGCCGAAGCAGGGCCTGCCGCGCTGGGCCGACCTGACGATCGCCGTCGCCAGCCTGGTCCTCGTCTCCCCGATCCTGGCGGCCGCCGCCATCGCAATTCGCCTGGAGTCCCGCGGACCCGTCCTCTACCGCCAGCGGCGCGTCGGCAGGGACGGAGTGATCTTCGAGATGTTCAAGCTGCGCACCATGCGCCAGGGTGCCGACCCGGTTGGAGTCGGCACCGCCGTGACCGCCGAGGACCCGCGGGTGACGCGCGTCGGCAGGCTGCTGCGCCGCTTTTCCCTGGATGAGCTGCCGAACCTCTTCAACGTGCTGCGCGGCGAGATGCGGATCGTCGGGCCCCGCGCCACGCTGCCCGCGCAGGTCGAGCTCTACACGCCGCGTCAGCTGCGTCGCCTGGACCTGCGGCCGGGGGTCACCGGCTGGGCGCAGATTCATGGCCGCGCCGGCATTCCCTGGGAGGAGCGGATCGAGCTGGACGTCTGGTACGTCGAGCATCGTTCGTTGCGCCTGGATCTGAAGATCCTCGCCCGCACCCCCGGCGCCCTGCTGGGCGGCGCGGGCAACATCGCCGTCGACCCGTACGCCGGCTCCTCGGCCGACTCGCCGCTGCGGAAGGCCGCCGAGCGCGAGCAGGCCGGTGACCGCTGATGGCGCGCGGCATCTCCCTGCGGGATTTCCAATCGAACGACGCCGCCGCGGTCCACCGTTGGTTCAACTCGCCCGCGGCGACGGCGAACCTGCTCGAGCACCGCGACGAGTTCAGCGAGGAGGATGCCGAGCGCTGGGTCAAGCGGGCGATCGAGCAGTCGAACGACCCCGACGCCGAGGACCGCAAGTGGGCTGTGGAGGTCGAGGGGATCGACGAGCCGGTCGGCTACACGGCGCTCTACGGCCTCAACCGCCAGACCGCGCCGGAGCTCGGGGCGATCATGGGCGACGAGCGCGTTCGCGGCAGGGGCGTCGGCCGCGAGGCCGAGCGCCTCACCAACCTGAAGGCCTTCGAGGAGTTCGGCGCCCACAAGGTCTACGGCCGGATCCCGGCGACCAACGAGGCCGCGAAGAAGGCCGTCATCTACAACGGCTGGAAGCAGGAGGGCGTCCTGCGCAACCAGGTCCGCCACGGCGACGAGCTGATCGACGTCGAGCTCTGGGGCGGTTTCCGTGAGGACCTGCCCGAGCCGCCCGAAGAGTGAAGGCGACCCTGATCGCGGACGGCGGCGCGGCCGCCTCCGACGACGACAACTTCTTCCGCTCGACGCCGTTTCTCGAAGCCGAGGGGGCGACCCACACGGTCGAGGTCGAGGGTGTCCTGCGCCTGCCCGTGATCGTCCGCTCGATCGAGGGAACGGAGCGCGTCGATGGGATCTCGCCCTACGGGTATCCGGGGGCCTCCGGGAGCTACGAGGAGCCCATCGATCCCAGCGGGATCGACTGGTCCGGGACGCGACTGGTCAGCGTCTTCGTGCGAGATCGGATCGGCCGGGAGTGTCTGTCCGGCGGCACAGTTCGGAACCACGTTCACATCGCCGACGGAGATTCCGGCATCCGCAAGCGCCTCCGCGAGCAGATCAGGCGCAACGAGCGGCGCGGCTGGCAGGTGGAGGTGCTCGGCGGCCCCGAGGCGGACGGCGCGGCGCGGTCGGCGTTCGAGCGTGCCTACACCGAGACCATGGCCCGCACCGGCGCGGCCGGGCGGTATCTCTACCCGACCGAGTACTTCGAGCGGCTGCTGCGAAGCGACCGGAGTTGGCTCGTTCTGGGCGAGCGCGAAGGGAACGGGCTTGCCGGAGCGATCGCTGTCGCCAGCGACGGCTACCTGCACTACTACCTCGGCGGCACGGCTGACGGGGCACTCGGCGACTCGCCGATGAAGAACCTGTTCGCGGCGATGATCTCGCTCGGCACAGAGCTCGGGGTGCCGCTGAGCCTCGGAGGCGGCCTCACCCCGGGGGACTCGCTGGACTCCTTCAAGCGCGGCTTCGCGAACGGCGAGGCGCCGTTCCACACCCATGAGCTGATCTGCGACCGAGCCGTCTATGAGGAGCTGGTCGCCGGGTCGGGCCCTGCGCCCGAGGGCTTCTTCCCCGCCTATCGGTCTTGATCAAACGGGTGGCGCTGACGCGCGCCCTCGCACATGCTTCTTGCGCCGTCCCTTCGCGAAGCGCTTGATGCGCTTCTGCACGGCTGCCTGGAGTTGCGGGACCAGCGGGATCATCGCCCCGCCGGGACAGGCGGTCAGCCCGAGCGTGGTGTGTCCCAGGACCCGAGGCACGGTGATCACGGTCCCCGCCGGATAACGGCTCTCCGATCCGCCGGCCGAGGTGAGCTGTACGGCGCCGGTGGCGGGGGTGGCGTGGTTGATCCCCATCTTCCAGGCCAGGAACTGGATGATCGAGCGCTGGGCCTGCGGGGTCGGGGGCTCGCTCGTGTGGTCGCCGATCGAGGCGATCGAGGTTGTCTGCGAGTTGAAGCCCTGCGCCTGCGCGCCGACGACCGGGCGCTTCAGGCCGCCGGCGCGGCCCTCGTAGAGCGTCCCGAAGCGGTCGACGAGCGCGTCGTAGCCGATGTCGTTCCAGCCGTTGCCGAAGACGTGAAAGCGGCAGATTCCGAGGGCGATGGAGGGCGCCTCGGCGGGCGTGTAGTCGTTGGCGTTCACGGTGTGGTGGATCACGGCGGCCCGCACGGTGCCGTACTGCGGCGGCCCCCGGGGTGGGCAGCCGCCGTCGGCGAGGTCCGCGCCCCAGGCGGCGCGGCTGACGACCTGGGGCTTCGGCGACAGGGCCTGGGCGATCGGCGTGGAGGCGACGGAGATCACCGCGGCGTTGATCGCGTGCCGGGCGGAGTTCACGAGCCGGTCGGCGAAGCTGCCCGCCGTTCCCGAGACGTTCACGAAGTGCAGGCGCCCGTGTGGCCGGAACGGGGCCCGCACCTGGGCGATGTCCGCGCCCCCTACATAGATCGGCGTGCCGTCCTCCTGCTCCACCCAGTCGCTCCAGTGGCCGCCGTCGTCGCGAACTCGGATCTGGACGCTGTGGGGCTCGCGCGCGACCCCGACCAGGTCGAAGCGGTGGGGCGCCTCCACGGGCGCCGAGATCCAGCGCGGCGCCTTCTCGTGAGGATGCGCGGACCGGACCGAGGCGATCGCAGCGGGCGCCATGCGCTTCGCGGCGGGAATCGCGTGCTCGAAGTCGACCGCCCCGGGCATGTACGGGCGCAGCGACAGCGCCGGCGCGGCGACCCAGGCGAGGGCCGTGATCAGCGCCAGGCACACCCCCGTCAGCACCTTCACGCGCATCCTGTGTTTGGAACACATCGGCTTCGCCATCAGATCGCGGCCACGAGCGGCCGCCCCACATAAGTCGCTCCGGGCTTCGCCCTCCGCTCCAAAGTGGAGCGGCCTGGTGGCCGCTATCCGAGGTTGATGGGAACCTGCTGCTCCGGCCCGTTGCCGCGGTACTTGTCGCGGAAGTTACGGATCACGTCCAGCACGACGGGGTTGTAGTTCGGGCAGACGACCTCGTTGGTCCACGCGGTGACCGCGACGTCGTAGGGCATGTCGGGGTCGGGATAGAGCAGAACGCCGTCGGGATCCGCGTCGAAGACGCCCTTGAGGGCCAGCTGCTGGTCCTGGGTCAGGCCCGGCTTGTAGTGGATCTCGATCCGCCCATGCTCCATCGCGTGGACCTCGTTGCGGATGTTGGTCTCCTTGCTCGTGTCGCTGGTGACCGGCGTCCGATAGGCGCCGTCCGAGATCGGGACAGGGTTGTGGTTGCCCGAGGTCGGCGGCACGGTCCCGTAGTGGACCGGCGTCGAGTTCGGCACGTGCGTGTTGCCCTCGTCCGGCAGGTTCTCCTTGAGCTGACAGCCCGCCTTCTGGGCGGAGGCGGCGAGGTCGCCGAACTGGGTCGGGGCGACGGACTCGCTCGTCCCCTGCCGGCAGTCGGGTGTCAGGTCCTTGAAGCTGCCCGTGTTCTGGATGTGGGCGTTGCTGCAAGCGTCGGCCGCGGCGCTTCCACCGCCACCACCACTCGCGATCACGGCGACCAGCCCTGCGATCACCGTCGCCGTGAGGAGACCGGCGACGACGTAGCCGGCCATCAGGCGCCGGCGCCCGCCGGATTGCGACGCCCGCTCGGCGGCGAGTCGCTGCGCGCGGAGGCGCTCCTTCTCTTCCTTGCGGCTGGCCATGGGAGGGCGAAGAGGCTAGCGGAGGCGGTTCAAGCCTCGCTTAGCGCGTCCCCAGTAGCCCCGGCGGCGGCTTCTGTGGCCGCCGGATGATGCTGGCCCCAGACCTCTTCGAGGAACTTGGCCAGCTCGGCATCGAGCCGCTCCGGCGAGATCCGCCACTCGAGTATGGAGTTCGCCTCGATCAGCCGTGCATTCGGGAGCTCCTCCACGAGCATCCCCGAATCCGAGAAGGGGTGGAGCGGGTCGGCGCGGTGGCCGATCACCAAGGCGGGCTGAGTCATCTTGACCCGGAACTGCTTGTGGGGCGCCGAGGACCCGAGGAAGAGCCCCTCCAGGATGGCCGAGGAGGGAGCGGGGTCCTGACGAGCCATGTCGAGACCCATGTCGAGCAGTGGATTGGTCCGCGGGATCTTCCGCGCGGCCGCAGCAACGCGGCGGAGCAGCGGCTCGCCCAGCCGCAGACCGACCATGATCGGCGTGAAGATCAACGCCGCCGCCAGCAGGGCGTTGTCGAGGACCGGCATCTCGATCATCATCGCCCTCACCCGCTTGGGGGCCATGTGGTCTAGCTCGAGTGTCGCGTTCGCACCCAGTGAGGTCCCGCCGACCACGGCCTGATCGATCCCGAGGTGATCCATCAGGGCCTCGACCTGGCGTGCGAAGAAGGTCATGGAGTAGTTCGACATCTCCGCCGGGCGATCCGAGCGGCCGTGTCCCAGCAGGTCCACTGCGATCACCCGGTTGCCGAGCGCCGCCATCTCGGGCCCCAGCCGGTCGAACATCCGCCGGTTCATCAGCAACCCGTGGATCAGAATCAGCGGCCGGTCGCCCTCTCCGTGCTCGTCGTAGGAGATTGTGTTGCCGTTGTAGTCGAACTCGGGCATCGCGGCGAGAGTCTAGGCGCAGGCTCAGGCGGCGCCGGCGGTCGCGGGCGCTCCAGGTTCCCGCTCCTCCCAGGGCTTGGCGGCGTGCAGAGCTCCCAGGATCGCCCGGGCGGCGGGCCAGCGGTTGAGCGCGTACAGGTGGATGCCGGGGGCGCCCCGGCGCAGGAGATCGGCGCACTGCTGCGTCGCGTAGGCCACACCCAACTCGAACTCGGCGCGCTCGTCGCCGTCGAGCGCCTCCATCGCGGAGGCGAGCGGCTCTGGGATCGTCGCCTCGCAGAGCTCGGAGATCCGGGCGATCTGCCTGAACCCGGTCATGGGCATCACCCCGGGAATGATCGGCACGTCGATGCCCGCCGCCCGCGCCGCCGGCACGAAGTCGAAGTAGAGCTGGTTGTCGAAGAAGAGCTGCGTGATCAGGAAGCTGACGCCGTTGTCGACCTTGGTCTTCAGGTAGGCGAGGTCGGCCTCCAGGCTCGGGGCCTCCGGGTGGATCTCCGGAAAGCAGGCGCCGCCGATCGCGATCTCGGGATGGGTCTCGTGGATCAGCGCCGCCAGCTCCGACGCGCTGCCCAGGCCGCCCTCGGGCTGCTCGAAGTGCTTCTCCCCGCGCGGCGGATCGCCCCGCAGGGCGAGGATGTTCTCGATCCCGGCGTCAGCGATCCGGTCGATCATCTCCCGCAGGCTCTCGGTCGTCTCGCCGACGCAGCTCAGGTGCGCCATCGCCTCCGAGTCGTACTGGTCGCGGATCGCCTTGGTGGTGTCGAGCGTGCCCTCGCGGGTGGCGCCGCCGGCGCCGTACGTCACCGAGAAGAAGTGCGGATCGAGCCGGCGCAGCACCTCGACGGTCTCGAACAGGGTCTGGCGCCCCTCGTCGGTCTTGGGAGGGAAGAACTCGACCGAGAAGACCGGCCGGGCCGAAGAAAGCATTTCGTCGATCTTCATCAGAGCAAGGGTATTGAGCGGGCCATAGCATCGAGCCAATGGCGTTTCACGTGGAGATCTCGAGCGGCTTCCGGCAGCGGGCCCGTGCATTCAACCTGGACGAGGCGAAGCTGCGCAGCTCGATCGTCGATCCGTGGATCCGCGAGCGCCCGATCTCCCTGGGGGACAAGGAGTGGGAGCCGCGCGACTGCAAGCTGATCATCCTCGAGGGTCCGGAGCTGCCCGACACCGACCTCTCGATGGGCCGGGGTTGGTCGAACGCCGAGAAGACGGCAGAGAACGTCACACGCCGGCTGATCGATGCCGCATCCACGCCGTCGAAGCCTGTCGTCGCCATCGTGGCCGAGGGTGATGGGACGGCTGCCGAGATCTCCCGCATGCTGGAGCGGCTCGGGCTCGAGGCGGCTCCCTGGCCGGAGCTGCGCGCCCGGATCCTGAGCCCACCGGCGACGCCCTCGGGGCCAGGCTACGCGGCCGTGCTCGCGACCGACAGCGCCGAGCCCGGGGCTTCCTGGCTGTTCGATGCCGGACTGGCGCGTGGTGCTCTCGGCCCTCGCGCCGTGGTCGCTCAGCTCGGAGACGCCTCCATCCCTGCCCAGCTTGCCGGAGTGGACGTCATCCGCTTGGTGCCGGACGACGAGATGTCGCTGCGGGCGCTGGGGGACCGGCTTAGTGGCTGACGGCTTCGCCTCCAGAACGCGGCTGCAGGCGGCCGCCCCACACAAGTCGCTTCGGGCTTCGCCCTTCGCTCCGAGGTGGAGCGGCCTGGCAGCCGCTTAGACCTTCGCGGCGACCCGCTTGACGATGCCGGGCTTCGAGAACCTGACCGCGGCGCCGCGCGGGACAGCGATCACCGGGGTGTTCGAGGTCTCGATCGCGTAGCCGGCGCGAGCGCTGAGGTTGACGTGACCCTTGGGAGACGCCGGCGAGGAGCCGACGACCAGCAGGTCGGCGCCCTCCGGGCGGTCGGCGACGGTCCCGCCGAGTGCGTCGGCGAGGCCCTTGGCCGTCTCGAGCGCGGCGTCATCGCCATCGTCCTCGGGCAGCACGCCGACGGTCTTGATCTCGTGGTTCTGGTTGCGATAGCCGGCGGGGGCGATCGCAACGGCGGCGGGGCCGCCGGTCAGCATTCGCTGGGCGGAGGTGCCGGGCATGACGGCGCCCTCGGCCGTCCGGTAGTCGGAGCCGAAGACGATCAGGTCGGCCTTCTCGCTCTCGGCCAGCTCCCAGAGGCCCGTGCCGGTCGAGGCGTGGACCACGACGTGCTGATCGATCTTCTCGTCGCCCAGCGCCTCGGCGCCGTGCTTGAGCAGCTCGTCGGCCTCCTTCTCCTCCAGCGCTTCACGCGCGCTGTCGGGCTGCTGCGTGTGACGCACGTAGGCGAGAGAGATCTCTCCGCCCAGCTCGCCCAGCGTGCGGCCCAGGGCGAGCGCGTCCCTGTCGTTGTCGGTGTCGTCATAGGAAACGATGATCTTGGCCATTGCGATCTCCTGTCTGAGGTCTTTGCGATTCCGAAGTTCGCCGCCATGGTGCCCGCGTCCTGCCATTAGTACAAGTACTTCTCATAATCTCTAGAATTAGCATTGCTAATGCTGAACGTTCAGCGACTCAGAGTGCTCAGGGAGGTGCTTGCGCAGGGATCGTTCTCCGAGGCGGCGAGTGCCCTCAACTACACCCAGTCCGCCGTCTCCCAGGCGATCGCGACGCTGGAGGCGGAGGCGGGAGTTCCCCTGCTCGAGCGGGACCGTCGCGGCGTGCGCCCGACCACCGCGGGCGAGCGGCTCAACGAGCACGGGATGCGGATCCTTGCGCAGCTCGATGCCGCCGAGGCCGAGCTCGGCGCGATCGCCGGCGTCAGGGGCGGGGAGCTTCGGATGGCGTCATTCCCGACCGCCGGCGCGACCCTGATGCCCCTCGCGATCGCGTCGTTCCGCAGCGCCCACCCCGAGGTCACGCTCAGCCTGATCGAGGGAGAGCCCGAGGAACTCACCCCGAGGCTGCGCGAAGGTGAGTTCGACCTGGCCCTGATCTTCGAGTTCGAGGGGACCGGGGAGCTCGGCCCGGGACTGCGCTCCACGTCGCTCTTCGAGGACCCGATGAAGCTCGCGCTTCCCAAGGCCCATCCGCTGGCGGGCAAGGAGCGGATCACCCTGAAGGACCTCGCGGAGGACGCCTGGGTGCAGACCTCGGAGGCGAGCGCGTGCGCCCGCCATGTGGTCCGGATCTGCCGCGATGCCGGCTTCGAGCCCCGTGTCTCGTTCGAGTCGGACGACTACCTCACCGTGCAGGGACTGGTTGCCGCCGGCGTGGGCGTGGCCCTGATCCCGGAACTCGCCCTCTCGCAGACGGTCAGCTACGACATCGCCGTCACCGAGCTCCATCCCACCGCGCCGGTGCGGCATGTCGTCGCCGCGACCCGGGGCTCGGGTGTCTCGCTGCCGGCTGCGGCGGCGATGCTGGACATCCTCCAGAACGAAGCCCGCCGCTACCAGCGCTGACAAAGGCCGCCGCCCCCACCTTGCGGCGGGGGCGGCGGACGAAACGGACTTCTCGAGCCGGGGCGCTAGCTTGACTGCGCTCCGGCGGGGAAGGCCAGCGACGGCACGTCCGAGGGGTAGACCTCGTGACCGTGCACGGCGATGTCGCCTTCCTCCAGGTCGGCCTCCTCCATACGGAGCGACACGAACAGTCCCACGATCTTCAGCAGGATGAACGTGGCGATTCCCGAGAAGAGGATCACCCAGAGGGCGGTCTCTGCCTCGTCCTTGAGGAGCTCCCAACTGCCTCCGTTGAACACGCTGGCGAAGCCCGGCAGGTCCGTGGCTCCACCACCGGTCGCGCCGTAGAGGATGATGTTGGGATCCGCGAAGAACCCGAGCAGCAGGCCGCCGAAGAGGCCGGCGAACCCGTGGGTGTAGATCACGCCCAGGGTGTCGTCGACGTTGCGGAACGGCCGCATCCGGCTCAGGTAGTTGAGGGCGAAGTAGCACAGAATGCCCCCGATCAACCCGATGCAGAGCGCCCCCCAGCCGTTGACGAAACCGGCGCAGGGAGTGATCACCACGAGACCGGTGATCATGCCGTTGACGCTCGAGATCAGGCTGGGCTTGTGGCCCGTCACGTAATCGAGAGCGATCCATGAGAGGAACGCGACCGCCGCTGCCAGGTTCGTGTTGAGAACCGCCAGCGACGCATCGGTGCCCGCGTAGTACGGGTCCCCTCCGTTGAATCCGTTCCAGCCGAGCCACAGCAGGCCTGCGCCCGTCGCAACCATCAACAGGTTGTTCGGAGCGTCGATCTCGCGGTCACGCTGGAGCCGAGGTCCGATCACCGCCGCGGCGACGAAGCCGGAGACGCCCGCAGACAGGTGGATCACGTAACCACCCGAGAAGTCAAGCGCGCCGTGCGTCGCCCAGAAGCCGCCGCCCCAGATGAGGAAGGCGTTGATGGTGTAGACGATGCTCGACCAGAGGATCACGAACGGGATCCAGGCCCGGAAGTTGATCCGGCCAAGCACCGATCCGAGCATCAGGATCGGCGTGATCGCCGCGAATACGAACTGGAAGTAGACCAGCGTCGGTTGGCTGAAATTGAACGCCGGCCCGGTGGTGATTCGCGGAATCAGCGCCTGCGACTGCTCCGAGGCAGTTGACAGAACCGAGTGCGGCGTTCCCCACATCGTGCTGAAGAAGCCGGTATCGGCGCCGAAGATGTGCATCGGAGCGCCAAAGGCCATCTTGAACCCGTAGAGAACCCAGACGATCAGCACCAGGGCGAACGCGACGAAGGTCATCATCATCGAGTTCACCGACCAGCGCTTCTGCATCACGCCGCCGTACAGCACGGCCAGGCCGGGCACACTCATGAGCCCGACCAGGGTCGCGGCGGTGAGCTGCCAGGCATTGTCGCCAGGGTTCACAAAATCGGGATAAGGCACCCACGTAGGCATGAGTTCTGCCTTCTCCTTTCTTTGGATATCGAGCAATGGCGATGCCTGCCTGGCCGTCGAGGTGACGTCCGGACCGGTAAAGCCGCGCTGGAGGGTGCCTGAACGGGGGGCCACCTCCTACCTCCAATGGGAGGAAATCCCACATCGCTATCTCGACACTCGGTCGAAGCCAGGTCCGGGATCCCGCGCCTAGACTGGCTTTCATGCCGCTCGAGGGCCACTGGTCACGCGTCAACACCCCATTGCGGGAGACGACCGGACGTGAGCGCCGTCTCGTGCGCGGATTGGCGGCCCTGCTCGGGATCGCCGCCGTAGTCGCCATAGTCGCGCTCGTGGCAAACGGCTCAAACTCCCCCTCCACACCGGCGGGCTGCATCCGGATCGAGGTCGCGAGCACCATGGGAGGCGGCTCGACGCAGCTCTGCGGGCAGACGGCGCGCCACTTCTGCCTCAGCCCAGCCGCCGACGACGAGCAGAGCTATCTGGCGAAGTGCCGGGACGCCGGCTATCCCGTGCGGTCTCAATAGCCTGAAGGCGTGAGCGCCGAGGAGCGGATCCTCACCCAGGCCGAGCTGAACAGGGCC
The DNA here is from genome assembly GCA_963774305.1 of uncultured Solirubrobacterales bacterium. Classification (GTDB taxonomy): domain Bacteria; phylum Actinomycetota; class Thermoleophilia; order Solirubrobacterales; family 70-9; genus DASUPK01. The sequence goes on from CAVZEM010000007.1 coordinate 125,134, forward strand.
CTGCTGGCGCGCCAGCTGCTGCTCGACCGCGCGAAGGGCACGATCCCCAAGGTGCTCGAGCGGATGGGGACCCTGCAGGCGCAGTATGCGCCGTCGATGTACATCGGGCTCCATTCGCGCATCGCGGGGTTCGAGCGTGCGCAGCTCGACCGGGCGCTGGAGCGGCGCACGGTCGTGCAGGGCACCCTGATGCGGGCGACCATCCACGTCGTCTCGGCCTCCGACTACTGGCCGATCGCGCTCGGCGTGCGGCGCGCCCGGCGCGAGTCCTGGCTCGCGACCTCCTACCGGAAGAACTACAGCGCCTCGCAGCTGTCCTCCGCCGCCCGCAGGCTGCGCAAGCGGCTGGGTGACGGCACGCTGGGACGCAAGGAGATCCACCAGCTGCTCGGCTCGGACAGCGTGCTCACCAACGGGGTGAACATGTGGCTGGACCTGGTCAGGGTTCCTCCCTCGGGCACCTGGGACCACCGGAGGGCCGACCTCTACGCCAACGCGGCGGCATGGCTCGGCCCGCCTCCGTCCGGGCTCGACGAGGCCAAGGGCATCGAGGCGCTGACGCGCCGCTACCTCGGCAGCTTCGGCCCCGCGACGCCCGACGAAATCGCCAACTGGATGGGATTGCACCCGAAGCGACTCGCCCCTGCCCTCGAGCGCCTGAAGCTCCGCCGCTTCGAGGCCGAGGACGGTTCCCAGCTCGTCGACCTACCGCGGGCGCCACTGCCCGACCCCGAGACACCCGCGCCGGTTCGATTTCTGCCCAACTGGGACGCGACCCTGCTCGTCCACGCGCGGCGCACGGGGATCCTGCCGGAGGAGCACCGGACGAAGGTGTTCAGCACCAAGACGCCGCAGTCCATCCCCACCTTCCTGGTCGACGGCCGGGTTGCCGGCACCTGGAGCCATGAGAAGGGCAGGGTCAGGACCAAGCCGTTTGGCCGCCTCGACGCCGCCGCCAGGCGCGAGCTGCGCGAGGAGGGCGAGCGCCTGGCAGAGCTGTACGCCTAGAGATCCAGCCCCGCGAGCCAGCTCTCGACCGCGGTCCCGATGGCCTCCGGGTCAGACTTGAGGCTGTGGTCGCCGCGCACCTTGACCACCTTCCGCCCGGGGCCCTCGGGAGGCACGCCGAAGCGGTCGCTCTCGCCCTGCACGATGAGCACCGGAATCGTCACCGCCTCGAGCTCGGGCAGCCGGCTCTGTGGCGGTTTGTCGCCTCGGCGGGGCGGCAGGAGGGGGAAGGCGAGGCAGAGCACCGCCGCCGCACCCGTCTCCGGCACGGTCCGGCAGGCGACCCGGGCACCCAGCGAGCGGCCACCGACGACCAGGGGCAGGTCAGCCAGTTCGTCGGCGCGAAGGTGCTCGATGACCGCGATCCAGGCCTCATCGAGACGCTTGGCGGGCGCAGGGGCGCGGCGGCCGGCCACGCGGTACGGCTGCTCGATGAGGGCGACCGAGAACCCCGCGGCCAGTGCTCCCTCTGCAGCTGCGCCAAGATCGGGGCCGTCGATCCCCGCGCCGGCACCGTGGCCGAGCACCAGAGCTCCCCTGGCCTTGTCAGCCGGATGCACGTGCGCTCGCGCGGGACCGGATGGAGTGTCGATCTGCGCGGGCGGCAAGGGACTTGGCAGGGCGGTCTTCGAACCAGGAACCAGGTTACGGTGTGCCGGAAATGTCGGAAGCGAACGTCGAGGCTGTCCGGCGCCAGTACGAGCTGGTCGACCGGACGGGCGAGCTCTTGGCCGAGATCTACGATCCGGGCGCCGAATGGATGGCGGCCCGCGAGGATCCCGATGCCGATACGCACCGGGGAAGGGACGCGATTCAGGCCTACATCACCAAATGGGTGGGCGCCTTCGAGGATGTCGAGCTTCGGGCCGCTGAACTCGTCGACGCGGGTGACAAGGTCTTTGCGTGGATCCACTTCTCGGGTCGGGGTGCGGCGTCCGGCGTACCGGTCGAGCTGAAGCAGGCTCAGGTCTGGAGCTTCAGCGGTGAGCAGGTGGTGCGGGTCGAGGAGTACTTCGACCGCGCAGAGGGCTTAGCCGCAGCCGGCCTGGCGCAGTAGCTGCCTCCGATCGGGGGCGGTAGCTCACGCCGACGTGTTCAGTGCCACGGCGGCGCGAATGAGTGCGGTCAACGCCTCTTCTTCGACCTTGTCGCCCTCATGGAAATCGATGGCACGCCTGGTGTTGCCTTCGAGGCTGGAGTTGAATAGACCTGAAGGATCGTTCAAAGCAGCGCCCTTGAAGAACGTCAGCTTGACCACGTTCTTGTAGGTTTCACCGGTGCAGATGCCCCCGCTGTGGGACCAGACCGGTGTTCCGGGGTTCGTGGGTTTCACCCACTTCCACTCCTCGACGACATCGGGGTCCGCTTCCCTGATGATTCCTCGCACCTTGCTGAGCGTCTCGCCCCGCCAATCACCCAGCTCCTTGATTCTCGCGTCTATCAGCTGAGAGGGAGAGTCGCCTCCTTCTCCTCCTTTTCCTTCCTTCGAGCCGCTCTTCGTCATGGTTGTTGTCGCTCTGCCACGGAGATCGCCGTTGTGACGTCCGGAAGAAGCTGGGCGTGGACGACCTTCTTGTCCTCCGGGCGAATTATGTAGAGCACCGCAAATCTTTGATCGATCTCGATTCCGCTGCGGGTGCCCTTTGCCCACATGCGCTGGTCGATCACCCAGCGTCCGTGACCGAGGTCAAATCCCTCCAGTGGATCTATGCGCAAGCCGTCCCAGGTCTCGCGCAGCGTCTCCCAATAGCGACGAATGTTGTCGCTCCCATGCATCGGCGCGACGTCAGTGAAGCCGGCAGAGACGTCGAAGACCGCATCCTTCGCATACATGTCGAGCATGAGGTCGAGCTGGCCGCGGTTCCAGCAATCAAAGTGCTCGTCGAACTGATCCAGGAATTCGGAAGGAAGGGCCTCGGCGATGATCCGAGCCTAACCGACGTAAGCGATCAAGCAGTGCGACGCCCCATCCGAGCTTCTCCCAGAACGTCTCCTTTGGAGGTTCCGACCCCTCCATATCGCCAACGTAGCCCCGCCCCCGATCCAGCGCATCGGGAAAATTCGCAACTGAGGTTTGTTACCACCGCCTTATCTCGGCCGCCAGGGGGGCGCAACAAGACCGCCGCTTCTCGTCCAAAGCAGCACTTCCGAAATCCCTCGATCCGCGACCGGGACCTCTGTTTTCACGCGAAGGGAACTGCGGCGCGTGGCCTCGCGGCCACTGCTCCCGATGAATACTGAAGCGCAGTCGCCTTCGCCGGTCTGGCGAGTCAGGACGATTTGCTCGATGTCCTGATCGGCTAGGCGACAGACGAGCGGGCAGGCATGACGGCCGTTGGAGAAGATGCGTAGCGGAATGACCTTCGGACTCGCGCTCGCCCTGGCCTGCGCGCTCGGTACGAGCGTCTCCTTTCTGCTCAAGCAGCGCGGCGCAGTCTCGGCGCCGGCCGTGCGCGTTTGGCACCCGCTGCGAAGCGCTGTCGAGCTTTTCCGTTCCAAGTGGTTCGCGGTGGGCTGGCTGGTGGCATTGGTGGCCTGGGGGCTCCACGTCGGCGCCCTCGCGCTCGCACCATTGTCGGTCGTACAGGCCGTCCTCTCGAGCGGGTTGGTCTTCCTCGCGGTGCTCGCCGAGCGGTTCTTCGGCTTTCACCTCGGCCGTCGGCAGTGGGTCGGCCTGGGGATCACGGCCGTGGGGCTCGCCGTCATTGGGATCACCCAAGGGGCGCAGCCCAGCCATCCTCCGGGATACGCACTGGCCGCCTTGATCACCGTCGAATGCGGCGTCCTTCTTTTAGCCACCGGGCTTGCCGCGATGGCCGGCCGCCTCCGCGTCCTGCAGGCAAGAGAGGGCCTGCTCCTCGGCGCAGCTGCCGGCGCCCTGTTCGGCATTTCCGACATCGCCCTCAAGTTCCTCACCCACGCCGTTCAGGGCGGGGTGCTCGAGTTGATCAGCCCGTGGGCATTGGCGGCGCTGGCCGCCTCGGTGATCGCCTTCTATGCCTCGGCCCGCGGCCTGCAGATCGGCCCGGGCGTCGAAGTCATCGCGCTGACCTCGATATCGGCCAACCTCGTCGCGATCGTCGGGGGTGTCCTGGTCTTCCGTGACTCGATCGGGACCGGGGCGGTGGCGATCGCCGGACGGATGATCGCGTTCGGACTCGTCATCGCAGGCGCGGCTCTGATCCCCGCGCCGCTCAGGGTCGCCGATCCGCACGACGAGCCCGCCGGGGCAGCTGCCACCGCGATCGGCTCAAACGAATGAGCTGGGACACGGCCAACAGCCAAAGCGCCGGAGCGCGATTGGGGTGCCCTCGCGTGTGAGCTGCGCTGCCCCTTGCGCGCGAAGCGAGCGCGAGTTCGAAAGCGCTCCTTTCCATGCAAAGCAACAGTGCCCGGCTTCCACGAGACCGCCCCATTTCCATAGGGCTCGCGCTGTTGACCCTGATGGTGGGACCTCCAGCCCTCAAGCCCGATATAAGCACCGCCCGCTGAAGATCAGTAGTTCACGCGGATGACGAAAACGCTCCCCGGACTAGCGTCGGCGTGAGCGTGAAGGAGAGACAAAGGAGCGGCGATGTACGCAAGCGTACGCCGGTACAAGATGGGAGCTGGCTCGCTCGACTCCCTCACGCATCGCGTCGACGAGGAGTTCGCTCCCGCGCTGAACCGGTGGCGCAGCGGGCGAGCGCGGCTGCGCTCTTCGTGAGGCTGGGAAGATGCCCGAAGGTCCCATCCTGGTCGTTGGAGCAGCTGGTCGGACCGGCCGCCTGATCGTTGGGCGCTTGGTCGAGCGCCGCGTTTCGGTTCGCGCCCTGGTCCGAGATCCGGCCAAGGGCCGCGAGGTCCTTCCGCCGGACGTGCCGCAATTCGTTGGAGACGTTCGCCGTAGCAAGACGCTGACGGAGCCGATCGCCGGCGCGCGCAGTGTGATCAGCGTTGCCTGCGGCAGCGTGGAGCACGGCGTGGAGCACGGAAACAGCGCCGAGATGGTCGACTACTACGGCACCTGCCACCTGATCCAGCAGGCGAGCGCCGCGAACGTCGATCTCATTGTCTTCGTCTCCACCATCTACGCCACCCGTCCCGACCATTACCAGGATGTGGAGCCGACGAGCCTGGGATGGAAGGCAAGGGCCGAAGAGGTGATCCGACGCTCTCGGCTTCCGTACTGCATCATCCGTCCCGGCTGGCTCACGGACGGAAGTGGCGGTGAGCCGCTGATCGTGTCGCAGGGCGATACGGCCGAAGGCCGGATCTCACGGGCGGACCTCGCCGACGTCTGCACGCAACTGCTCTTTCTCCCAGAGGCACGCGGAAAGACTTTCGAGGTCGTCAGGGCGCCGGCAGGGCGGGCGCCGAGCCTCGCATCCGCCATCGCAGCCCTGGAACCCGACGCCGATGCGGCTCCGAGCTCGCCCGCCGCCCCATGAAGGCTTCGAATGGCCCGGGCCGCAGACCAACCAGGCGAAACGCGGGCGCTTCACCATGACTTCGCGCTGTGACCCACGCCGCTGATCAGCGGGCCGACAGGGAGCGCCACACGCAACTCAGTCCACGGTCGAAGGTGCTCCCAGCCCCAATCGTCCATGCCGACCTCCCGTTGTTTTCCGCCCTTCCCGTTTCGAACGAGGATTGAGCCACGGCCTGGCTCGAGATCGGATTCCGCCAAGGCGAGGGCCTCGGAGATACGCAGGCCGGCGCGCCAGAGGACGGCGATGAGCCCTCGCATTCGACACCCGAACGGCCCGTCACCCGCTTCGCGCATCACACCGATTGTCTCCTCGATTCGCAGCGGGTCCGCCGGGTAGCGCCGGCCCTTGTTTGCGGGCCTGCGCCGCATCGGCTGACGGAGTTGAAAAGCGTCGTGGGAGCCTTGGCCGTTGAGCATCGCTGCCTCCTAGATTGGGTGCAGAGCGATGCTCTTGGTCCAAACCGGCGCTTTTCAGTTGACGACCAGCGGCCGCCTTGCATCTCCCTTCACACGAAAGCGGCAAGCGCGCGCCGAAGCTCTTTACCGAGTCTTGCCCAGCGTCACGACGGTCATCCGCCCGCAACGAACTCGCGCAGCGCCACCCTGCCGCCACCAATCAGCGGCTCGCCGTGTGCGAACAAGAGGTTGTCGAAATCGAGGTCGAGCAGCCGCCGAAGCGACTCGCGCAGCCCAGCCCGCACCGGCGTGGGGTCATCGCCCATGAGGAATCCGGGCACGAAGGTAAGCCGGCCGCCGCGGGGGCGCGTAAGGCCGTCGGCGAAGGCGAGCGCGTCGCCGTCGGCGATCCGGATGTGTAGCGCGGTGTCGTCCGGGCAGATGGCTCCCAGCTGGTGTGCGGTGATTCCCGGCGCCAGCTCCTCCCCGAACGCGAAGCCCTCGACCTTCGGACCGCGCTCGAACTCGTGCAAGCCGGCGTCGCTGCAACGAATCGGGCAGCCGAACGCCTCCGCGTAGCGCTCGCTATGGCGGAGATGGTGGCGGTTGGTGAGGACGATCTGGTTCGGGGCCTCTCGCTGCTCGAACCACTCGAGGCCCTCGCGCGGCACCATCGGGTCGAGGACCATCCGGGTGGGCTCGATGTAGTACGAGTCCACGGGCAGCCTGATTCTCGGGTGGATTGCTGTCCAGTGATGGACGCCGGGGAGCACCTCGCGGATCGGCCGGTGCGATGCGAGCTCGAGCACGAGCGGACGGAGGTACTGTGGCCACGCCGCGCCGGCGAGCTGGACGCCGTACCGGGCCTGACGGGTGAGAGGCTCGAGTAGCGCCATTGTCAGGACGTTATACGCGTGCCCAATGCACGACGACAGGTGTTCGAAGCCTTCGGGCTGTGCCCATTTCACGGGGAGCGAGCAAGAACTCCTGCTTCTCGTCCAAAGGGGTAGCGACTCCGCGGGGAACGACCTAGGGTCGGGCGCTCCCGGATTCACGCGAAGGGGAGGCGCCACGGCCTGTAGGCTGGGCTTGCGTTGGAGCGGCCTCCCGAACAGGATCAGCGCAAGTCCCGGTGGGGGCCTCCACCCGACTCGGACCTGATCGGCATCCCCCTCGTTCTGGGCATGGTTGTTGCCCTCCTTGCCATCGCGTTGGCGTTCGTTTTCCTCCACTGGGCCGGACTGATTGTGGTCGGCGTTGTTCTGATCGCCGCCCTCGCGATCAGCTACCGCGTCGTGACCGGTTCAGAAAGCCAGGACTAGGCGTTCGGCCTCAGCGGGCCAGGCGCTTCTGTGGTCCCACCGGTCCGCGCCTCCTTTCCGCGAAAGGGAGCGCCAGGTCGAAGAGCGCTCCTTTCCATGCAAAGCGGCGGTTTCGGTCGAGGTTTGTTACCACCGCGTTACCTCCGGGGACCCCGGCCCGACTGCCCGGAATGCAGAAACCCCCGCGCTAGCAGGGGCTTCTGAGATGGAGCTAGCCGGACTCGAACCGGCGACCTCCTGGGTGCGATCCAGGCGCTCTCCCAACTGAGCTATAGCCCCGCGTGGATGGGACATATGTTGGCTCGCAGACGGTCTGGCAGGCGAACCTAAGTGCAGGATACGCTGTCATAGGGTGAGTTTCGGACGGCGCCTGGCGCTCTTCTTCCTGTTGATCGCGATCGTGCCGATGGCGGCACTGATCAGCATCCTGCTGTTCGTCAGCGACGATTCGCAGCGGGGTAAGGCCGATGCACGGCTCGCTCAGGGGTCGCAGACCGCCATCTCGGTCTACAACGCGCGGACCGCCGACGCCAAGCCGCATGTCCGCCGGCTGGCCGGCAGCTCTGACCTCGCGGTGGCGCTCAAGTCGGGCGATTCCGCGGCCCTGCGCGCCGTCACCCGTACAGCCGCCGACGAACCGGGGGTCGTGCGCGTCGAGATCCTGGACAACGCCGGGAGGGACATGGCCACTTCGGGATCGCCCGCCGCGGTCGCGTTTTCCAGGGTCGGCCTGACGGATCAGGCGCGGCCGGTCGGCGCCCTACGCGTGTCCACCATCACGGCTGACGAGTACGCGGCGGCGGTCCACAGCCTGACCGGCCAACAGGTCGTGTTGCGCCGCGGCGGCGCGACTCTCGCCGCCACGGTCCCGCCGCCGCGGAAGGCACTCGAACCGAATCAGACGGCGGACCTGAGCGCCAATGGTGTCAGCTACCGAGGGCACGCCACGACGCTCGATGAGAGCGACGGGTTGACGCTGGTCATGCTCGGCCCGCCGAAGTCCGGTGGATTCCTCGGGATTGGTCCGCCGGCGCTGGCGATCCTGACCCTGTTCCTACTGGCCGCAGTCGCGCTCGCCTGGACCCTGGCCCGGACGCTGACCCGTCTCCACCAGCGCGTGGCGGAGCAGGCCGTCACCGATCCGCTGACCGGTCTGTGGAACCGCCGCCACATGGGGGAGATGCTCGAACGTGAGGTGTCCCGCGCGCGCCGCTTCAGGCACCCGATGTCGCTGATCATCCTCGACGTCGACGACTTCAAGCAGATCAACGACCGCGAGGGTCACCTGCAGGGCGACCTCGTGCTCGAGAGGGTCGCCGACGTGGTTCGGGAGGGAATCCGGTCGATCGACGTCGCCGCCCGCTATGGAGGCGACGAGCTCGCGGTGATCCTCGTCGAAACCGACCGGGAGGGGGCGCTCATTCTGGGCGAGCGCCTTGCCGACCGAATGCGGACGCAGGAGGTCCCGCTTCGCGAGGGAGGGTCGATGGCAGTCACGATCAGCCTAGGTGTCGCGACGATTCCGGACTCGGCCGAGGACGTCGAATCCCTGGTCGACGCGGCCGACCGGGCCCTGCTGAGGGCCAAGCGGGCAGGCAAGAACCAGTTTCGAGCCGCGCCTGCGACGCGTCCAGGCGACGACCCCGAGGGGGGCGTACTTGGGTCCGGGAGGCGCCGTTTCGCCCCCGAGAGGAGCCCAGAGGGCAAACGTCCGTAAATTGGTCGTTGGGGTGCAGGTTCCAGGCGGCGATCCAGCTATCACATATGCGCCACAGCGCCTAAGCTTTGACCCCTCGAGGCGGTCAGACCGCGCATCATGGGAATACTCGACGACGCGATTCGCGAACACCTCGATCTGAAGCGCAAGCACGGCGCGCACGACGCCGACCTGCGCGAGATCGAGGACGAGGCGTTCGGGTCAACCGATCGCCCGGACCCGTTTGCCGCAAACGAGCTCTTCAACGAGGTCTCGTCCGCGGGCGTGGCCGATGCCCCCGGGGGCCCCTCGACTGAACCCGCCGGCCTCGGCGAGGTCGAGCCGCCGGCAGGACCCAGCGAGCCCGATGCCGGGGGCGAGGAGCCGACCAGGTTGGTCGAGCCCGAGGCCCTGCGTCCCACCGAGCCGCCGTCCGAGGAGGCGCCGATCGAGCCGATCAGCCCGCCTGAGGGGGACAGCCAGATTCCCGGCCAGGTCGAGCTGCCCGGGCAGGATGAGATCCCGGGACAGGAGCGGCTCGAGGATCCGCTGGAGGGCTATCAGCGCTCCACCGAGCCGGAGCCGGAGCTTCCCGCCGAAGCCGAGCCGGAGCCGGAGCTTCCCGCCGAAGCCGAGCCGGAGCCGGAGTTCGAGGCCGAGCCGCCATCGCCGTCCGAGTCGCTCGAGGATCTGATCGCCGAGGAGGAGCCGTTCCCGGAGGACACCGCCGCGCCGCCCGCCGCGCCGCGCGAGGATGCAATCGAGCCGCCCGAGGATGCAATCGAGCCGCCCGAGCCCGAGCCTCCCGCCGCGGTTGAGCCCGCTGAGCCGGAGCCCGAGCTGCCGCCCGAGCCCGAGAGTGCGGTCCCCGATCCGCCTCCGCCACCGCCCGATGGCGGACCGGAGCCTCCGGGCAGGGCTCGCGGCCGAGTCGACGTGCCCACGCAGGAGCATCCCCCGCCGGGCGACACCGGCGGCCTACCGCCGCTGCCCCCTCAGGAGTCCGCGTACGCGCCCGAGCCGCTCGAGCCGGTGGACGAGGCGCCGTCCGCGGAGGAGGAGCTGCCGGCGGCGGAGCCGAGCGAGGAGGAGGCGCCGGGCGGCCCAGGCGGCCCCGCCCTCTACGACTTCGAGACCGACGAGGACCCGCTGGCCGCCACGCCCGCGCCGGCGGATGACGACGACTTCGAGGCCCTGGGTCCGGCCGAGGAGGCCGCGCCCTACGTCGAGGAAGAAGAGCCATACGCCGAGGAGCCGGTGTCGGGCACCGAGCCTCCCCCTGAGGAGCCGGGAACCGAGGTCAGGCCGGCGCTCGAGGACGAGGAGGTCTACGAGGGCGGTTCTCTCGACCCGGAGGAGACCTACGAAGAGGACGAGGGGGAGGGGGAGGGCCTGTGGTTCGAGAAGGGCCCTCCCAAGGACTTCGACTTCGAATGAGTTAGACGGGTCGCGCTGTCGCGCGCCCTCGCACTAAACGTACCCGCGGGTGCGGCTCGCCTCGACCACTCTCTCGATCCCGAGCAGATACGCGGCCTCGCGCAGCGAGAGTCGCTCCTCCTTGGCCCGGGCGGCAACGTCGCGGTAGGCGCGGCGCATGATGCCGCCGAGTTTGTCGTTGACCTCGCGCTCGGACCAGCGGAAGTGCTGGAGGTTCTGCACCCACTCGAAGTAGGAGCAGACGACGCCGCCCGCGTTGGCCATCACGTCGGGGACGATGTGGACGCCCTTGTCGTGCACGATCTGATCGGCCGCCGGCGTGGTCGGGCTGTTGGCGCCCTCGATGATCATCTTGGTGTTGATCCGGTCGGCGTTGCCCTCGTGGATCATGCCGCCGAGCGCCGCGGGGATCAGGACGTCGCATTCGATGGCGAGCAGGTCGTCGGGGCTGATCACCTCGGCGCCTGGGAACTCCGTGAGCTTGCCGCCCTCGCGCAGATGAGCGGCGAGGTCGTCAGCGTCGATGCCCTCGTCGGTGTGGATCGCGCCGGTGGCGTCTGAGGTGCCGACCATCTTGGCTCCGAGCTGCTGGAGGATGCGGGCGGCCCAGGACCCCACGTTGCCGTATCCCTGGACGACGAAGGTGCATTCGGCTGGGGTGAGCCCGATCTGCGGGGCCGCTTCGCGGAACATGTAGATGCAGCCGCGCCCGGTGGCCTGCTCCCGCCCGTAGGAGCCCTCCAGCGCGATCGGCTTGCCGGTGCAGATCGCGGGCGTGTGGCCGTGGAGCTTGCCGTACTCGTCCATCATCCAGGCCATCACCTGCGCGTTGGTGCCCACGTCCGGGGCCGGGATGTCACGGGTGGGACCGAGGACCTTCTGGATCTTGTCCATGAAGGACCGCGTGATGGCCTGGAGCTCGGAGCGGTCGAGTGCGTCCGCCGGGACGTTGACGCCGCCCTTGGCGCCGCCGAAGGGGATGTTGGCGACGGCGGTCTTCCAGGTCATCAGCGAGGCCAGCGCGCGGACCTCGTCGACGTCGACCTCCGGGTGGTAGCGGATGCCTCCCTTGTAGGGACCGCGAGCGCCGTTGTGCTGGATCCTGTACCCGGAAAAGGTGTGGACCTTGCCGTCGGAGAGCTTCACCGGGATCTGAACGGTGACCTCGCGGTAAGGGGTCCAGAAGACGGTGCGGATGTCGTCGGGGAGCTCGAGGCGCTCGACGGCGCGATCGAAGTAGAAGCGGACGATGTCGAGGTTCGAGACCTCGGCGTGCTGCGCGGGCGGCCTTGCCGCCCCTTCCCCCGAATCAGGTTCCTTGGCCCTCGTTGCCATTCACGCTTCCTGGGGCGCTTTCGCGCCAGCCATGCCAGTCTCTCACAGCGGCTTTCACAGGGTTGCGCATGCCCGCCCTACAATCGATCTCCCACGGGGCCATAGCTCAGTTGGGAGAGCGCGGCGTTTGCAACGCCGAGGGCGCGGGTTCGAGCCCCGCTGGCTCCACTAGAGGCTCCTGACGCATCGGTGGAGTCTCCGGTGCCAAGTGGTCATCGGCAAAGCGGATTCCCCGGCGCTGGCCATTCCGGGCGTCGGTGAGCCGCAAGTGGATCAGGTCCATCCCGGTACCCAACTCGGTTGCAGGGATGTAGAAGCATCGTTTCGTCGTGACGTCGTAGACAGCTAGCCAATCGATGGTCGCGGATGTGTACCGCTTGATCTGCTTCACCTTCCCATTCGTGAGCGACGCTGATCGGCAGCGAACGGGGACGACGTTGCCGTCCGAGCGGGCGTACTTGACCTGAACTCGCTCGAGCCGGTCCTCGCGGATCAGGATCAGGTCGAAGTCGTTGTCCTCACCGAACGGGATCGCGACTCGATAGCCGCGCTTGATCAGGTCGGCGGCGATCTTGAGCTCCGCCAGATCTCCCTTTGTCTTCAGTGATGCCATCACTAGGTCCAGCAGGGACCTTGCGCGAGGAGACGTAACGCGTGTGCGTCGAATGTGGCGAAGGTGTGTCGAGGGCTAGCGGGTGGGTCCCGCTTGCGGGCCCGTCGCCGGTGGGCCGGTTTCCCCGCCCTCCGAGCTGTCCCCGATCACCTTCCGCTCGATCTTCTCCAGTTCGACGTCGAGCTCCCGGTCGGCCAGCATGCCTCGCAGGGCGCCCGTGATCGTGCGCGCCCACATCCGGCGGGCCACCGCCACCTCGGTGTGCCCGGCGGCGTCGTGTTCGTACTCCGTCCACTCGACGCAGACGTTGCGCTCACCCGCGGAGGGCGCGTCGTCCGGCAGGGGCGCCCCGTCGCCGTAGAGGACGATCCGCGCGGCCCAGCCGTCGGGGCAGAGCTCCTGCATCCGCTCCCGGGCGCGCCACTCCCGCACCATCATCTCGTCCCGGCGCCGCTTGTACCGGGACAGCAGCAGCACCGTTGCTGTCAGCAGCGCACAGGCGAGCACCGTCGCGCCGACGATCTCGATCGAGAGACCCAGGCCCCCACCCTTCTCCTGCGGAACGTTCTGCGCAGCGAGGATGTGGAGTCCGAGAATCATCGTCCTCTAGGTGCAATTCATATACCCCCGATGCCGATTCGCCAAGAGGGCGAATGACGATCAGGAGAACGCGCAGGTGCTCACCAACACCAGCAGCAGCGCGACGGGGCACCCGATCAAGGTGATCAGCGCGGCGATCCACCGCCGCAGGATCAGCGCGCCGATGCCGGCCGCCATGCCGGCGACCGCCGCAACGGCAGTCAGCGAGTCGATCGGGTTGCTCCACCCCGGCGGGCCTCCACCTGTCTCGCACCCCGGCTGGGCCAGCACGAACGCGAGCGCGAGCGCGCAGGTCACGCCAGTGAGCGCGAGGGCCGCATTGGCCAGCCACCGAGTCAGCTCCTCCATTCGCGATCGCTTCACCTGACCGGCCGTTCCGACGTGAATCGCGAGCTTGCCGAGGTGCACAACCCGCTCTCTGATCCCGTCGGACTGGCTCTCCATGGTCCAGCCCTCTGACCTCCCCATCAACGTTCCGGCCGCAGCCGCGACCAGCAGGACGACGGGCAGCATCAGCATGGGTGCAGCGGACGGCGCCACGGCGTTCCCATCCGTCGTCACGAGGACGACGATCGTCCCGATCCCCGCCCAGACCCCGGTCACCCCGAGGTTTGTGAAGATCCTTGGCCACTCCGTGCGCGGGTTGACGCGCAGGCTCCAGGCCGTGGTGACGGTGATGGTCGCGAGGATCGCGAAGGCGTAGAGCCAGGAGCGGGCCTCGTACTCGCGCTGCAGCGGCTCCGCCGCCCGCCCGCGGGCCACGCCCTCGCTGAGTTGAGCGTTGAAACAGGCTGCCTGGTCCGGCAGGCAGTCGCGCGAGGGGAAGTCCGGCAGCCGTGACTCCGTGTGCGGGAGATCTACCGCGGCCACGATCAGGATGAAGGCGCATACCGCCACGCACCCGAGAATCGGTCTGCTCGGCGCTTGCCACCCCATCCCGGCCGCCTAGTCGTCCGGCGGCAGCTTGGACTTGGGCGGGAAGGGGGCGGGCGCCACCACGCCTTCCTCCTCGAATCCGGCGCGCAGCAGAGCCGGGACCTGCGTGATCGGGTCGGGCGAGTGGATCAGCACCACTCCCAGCTGATGACCGCCGATCCGTGCCGTGGTCACGTAGCAGCGGCCGGCCGGGTCGGTGAAGCCCGTCTTCAGTCCCGTCACCTCGGCCTGCGGCAGCCCGGGCAGCCCGCGCTGGAGGAAGTAGTGGTTGTTGTAGAGATAGAGGTGCTTGCCCTTGATCGGGAAGCGTGGCTTGGCGTTGCGCGTCTGCGCGATCTGGGCGATTCGTGGGTTCGCCAGATCGGCGCGAGCGAGCTCGGCGAGGTCCACCGGGCACGAGTAGTTGTTGCGGTCGCGCAGCCCGTTGGGTGTCGAGTAGTGAGTGCAGTCGAGTCCCATCGACTTCCCCTGCCGGTTCATCTGCTTGACGAAGCGCGAGACCGTCCCGCCGTCGTGCTCGGCAAGCGCGACCGCGGCGTCGTTGGCCGAGATCATGATCAGCGCCTGGAGCAGCGGCTCGAGCGGCACCTTCTTCCCTCGCGGGAGCAGGCCGGTGGCCGAGCCCGGCGTCTGAGCCGCCTTCCGGCTCACCAGCACGTGTTCGCCCGGCCGATTCCGGTTCGCCACGATCAGCGCGGTCATCATCTTGGTCAGGCTGGCGATGGGGTGCTCGAGGCGCGGATTCCTCTCCCAGAGCACCGCGCCGCTCTTCACGTCGAAGAGGATCCCGGCGACCGGCGGATGCTTGAACCGGTAGTGGACCGGCAGCGGGCCCACGACCGGCAGCAGGCCGTAGTGGGAGAGCGCGATCGTGCGCGTGAGCGCCGATGGGACCGTCACGGTCGGCCGCCGCCCCGAGTTACCCGGGATGCCGCCTGCACCCGCATTGGCGCCGGAGAGGGGTTGACTGGCTGCGGTCGACGTCGACCCCGACTCGCCGGCCCGTTCAGGCCAGATCGCGACGGCCACGACGCCGGTCGCCCCAAAGGCGAGCACCAAGCCAACGATGACCGCGATCCGCTTAATCATCGGGCGGGTTCCGCAGGGCACCGATCAGGCCGGCGGCGATCATCCCGACGATCAGCAGGGACACCGCATAGAGCCCGATCGCCCCGATGTCGCCGTATGTACTCAGCCGCAGCCCGGTGTCGACGATCACATAGATGGTGACCGCCGCGAAGAAGCCGCAGAAGACCAGGCCGAGCAGGAGCAGGGCGTTCCTGAGGTCGGGATCCACGTTCGCTCAGTAGACGGGTAAGCGCGGTTCGGGTCGGCGTCTTCGCATCACGGTGAGCATCGCCCCCGCCACGGCCAGGCCGAAGACGAACCCGCCCACGTGCGCGAAATAGGCGACCCCCTGATCGCCTCCCGAGCCGACCGCGACCTGTCCGAGGGCTGGGACGAACTGAAGGATGAACCAGAGGGCCAGCAGGATCAACGCCGGTATCTCCACCAGCGTGACGAAGAAGATGATGAAGATCAGGGTCAGAACCCTCGCGCGCGGGAAGAGCAGCGCGTAGGCCCCGAGCACGCCGGCGATCGCTCCGCTGGCCCCGATCGTCGGTGCCGTGGATCCGGGGTCGATCAGCGCCTGGGTGTAGACGGCGATCAGCCCCGCCAGCACGTAGAAGAGCAGGAACCCGAGGCGCCCCATCTTCTCCTCGATGTTGTTGCCGAAGACCCAGAGGAACAGCATGTTGCCCGCGATGTGCAGCCATCCGCCGTGCATGAACATCGAGGTGAAGAGGGTCTCCCACCACGGTTTCTGATCGATCTGGAACGGCCCTAGGTTCGCGCCGGGATTGGCCTGGCTGCGAGCCACGGCCTCGGCGTAGTCCTTGGTGCCGGGGCAGACGACGCCGGCCTCGAACTGACCCGGCGCGAACTCGCCGACCGCTCCGATGTCGCAGTCACCCGTGTCCGGGTGCGTGATCCGGTACGGAATCGCCCCGTACTCGAGGGAGCTCTGATCGACGTGGCCGAAGCCGGCCTCGCTGAGCCGCTGGTTGGTCGGGAAGTTGAGCTGCCAGATGAAGACGGCGACACAGATCGCGATCAGACCGACCGTCACGACCGGGAACCGCGTGGTCGGGTTGTTGTCCTTCAGCGGCAGCACCGGCCCGGCGAACACTAGTCGCGGACGCCGAGGCCCCTTGCCGCAACGAAACGGTTGCCATCATGGGCATATGGCTCAGATGCGAATCGCTGACCCCTGGCGTGACACCGACGTGATCGACGAGCGTGCCCCGCGCTTCAACCAGGCGGTGGTCGGCATCGTCGCGCTGCTCGGCGTCATCTTCGGCTGGCCGCTCGCCTGGGCCCTGATGGGCGCGCAGCTGCTGATCGGGCTGACCATGGGCCGGCGTTTCTGCCTGACCTGCCTCGCCTACTTCGTCTTCGTGCAGCCCCGCTTCGGGGAGGGGCGGCTCGAGGATTCCAGGCCCCCGCGCCTGGCGAACATGATTGGCACGGTCTTCCTAGGCGGCGCGGCCGTGGCCTGGTGGCTGGGCGCGCCGGCGGTGGGCACGGTTCTCGGCGCTCTCGTCGCCGCCCTGGCCCTGCTGGCCGCCACGACCGGCTTCTGCACCGGCTGCGAGATCTACAGGCTCTCCGCCCGGATCCGCGGCATCTCACCCCGTCACCATTCACACATCGACGTCGCGGACCTCGATGGCGCCGGGGGCCATGCCGCCTACGTCGAGTTCAGCCACCCGCTCTGCTCCGAGTGCCGCGCCTGGGAGCGGCGCCTCGAGGGCGCGGACGAGCCTCTTCTGAAGCTCGACGTCAGCGACCGCCCGGACCTCGCCCGCAAGTACGGCGTCGCCGTGGTGCCAACCGTGCTCAGGGTCGCCCCGGACGGCGCGGTGCTCGAACGGCTCGCGCCCTGACTAGCGGCCGTCGCGCGCCGACGGCGGCGGGATCTCGTCCCGCACCGCCGGCAGCTTCGCCGACTTCGGCGGCGGCAGCGCGACGCGCCCTGACGAGCCCGCGGCGACCGCTCCGCCGGTGGTCCAGCGCACGGCCAGCGGCTTGTTCTGCAGCAGGGGCCCCCACGTCGGCACGTCGAGATTCCCGGTCTGCGGCAACCCATGGTCACGCTGGAACGCGTAGACCGCCGTCTGGGTCGAGGACTGGAAGTAGCCGCTCACCGGAACCGCGTAGCCGCCGCCGGCGAGCAGCTGCTGGGCCCAGGCCACGAAGTCACCCTTGGACCCGATGTGCAGGAACGGATAGCTCGGGTACGGCCCCACGGAGGCGGGCGAGACGGGCTGGCGGATCGCCTTCCACTGACGCTTGCCGGCCTCCTGCCAGTCCCACCAGCTGACGCCGTCGAAGCCGTGTGACATGGCGAGGGCGCGGAACCGCTTGATCTGGCCCGCCTTCGGGCGGCTGTACACCTGCCCGAGCGGGTCGATCTGCCGGCCGTAGATCCTGTTCCACACCCAGGTGTGGATGTAGCCGGTGTCGACGGTGGTCCCGATGTCCTTCCAGTAGAGCTGCGGGATGTTGTACTGAGCCCCACCGGGACCGAGGAAGACCGAATAGGGAAGGGCCGGGTGGTAGTCCACGTAGGGGAAGCTGGCGAGCCCGATCGGATAGTCCGGCCCGATCAGCGAGCGCAGGCTCGACATGAAGTACGACGCCTGCGGATACTTGCCCTCGTACTGACCCTCGACGTCGAGCACCAGGCAATCGGCGCCGTTGGCGACCGCGGCCGCGCCCACCTTCGCCTCCTTGCCGGCCTTGTCCCCGTAGATGAACTGCCACGCGCACACGTTCAGCTCGCGCGCGTGCAGGCCGTTCACAACCGCCGGAGAGAACTGGTTCCAGTAGGTCGTTCCATCCCCGGACTTGATCAGGACCGTGTCGATGCCGTTCGCATGAGCCTTCTTGGCGATCTGACCCAGCTTCCCGTGAGAGGAGCGGCTCATGTACCAGATCCACATGCCGTTGCCGGCCAGCGGGCTCTTGCCGGCCGCACTGACGCTCGTCTGGGAGGTGGCTCCGCCCGCAACTGGCCCGGCGCCGACCGCCAGCAGCGCAACTGCCGTTATGAGCGCAAGGGTCGTTGTGCGTCGGCGGGCACGCATGAATTCGAGGCTACGGACCCCGAAACACCCGACCGCAAGGAAAGCTGCGTCGGGTGTTTGTTAAGCGGTGGCCGCGGCGGGCAGCTGCTCGTCCGCGTGGTACGAGCTGCGCACGAGCGGGCCGGATGCGACCGAGGCAAAGCCCAGCTTGTAGGCCGCCTTCTCCAGCTCCGCGAACTCGTCGGGGTGCCAGTAGCGGTCGACCGGCAGGTGCTTCTCGGTTGGCCGCAGGTACTGCCCGACCGTCAGCACCTGCACGCCGTGGTCGCGCAGGATCGAGAACGCCTCGACCATCTCGTTGAACTCCTCGCCCAGTCCGACCATCAGGCCCGACTTGGTGACCACCTCGTCGCCGCCCATCTCCTTGGCCATTCGCAGCACCCGGGCTGAGCGCAGGAAGTCAGAGCCGCGCCGCGCCATCGGATAGAGCCGCGGCACGGTCTCGACGTTGTGGTTGAAGACGTCGGGCCGCTCGGCGATCACCTTGGCGAGCGGCATCTCCTGCCCTCGGAAGTCGGGCGTCAGGACCTCGACCTTGCAGCCGGGCGCCATCCGCCGGATAGAGCGGATCACGCCGACGAAGGCGCCGGCGCCGTAGTCGGGGAGGTCGTCGCGGTCCACGGAGGTGATCACGGCGTGCCGCAGTCCCATGCGCTTGACCTGGTTGGCGACCCGGAGCGGCTCGAGCGGGTCGTGCCAGGTGGGCTTGCCGGTCTGGACGTTGCAGAAGCCGCAGCGCCGGGTGCAGACGTCGCCGAGGATCATGAAGGTGGCGGTGCCGCGCTCCCAGCATTCGCCGACGTTCGGGCAGTTGGCCTCCTCGCAGACGGTGTGGAGGTTGTCCGCCTCGATCGACTTCTTCAGACGACGGTACGTTGGGCCACCCGGCGCCGGGACCTTGAGCCAGGGCGGCTTGCGGGAGCGGAAGGGCACCTTGCCCTCGTCGTCCGCCATGCGCCCGCCCGGGTTGGCCCGGGAGCGGGTGACGTGTATCCGAGGGCGCGCGTCAGCGCGACCCGTTTCATCGTGGGCGATCGACTCCGCCATCGCTTCTACCGTACCGAGGCCGGCTCGCCGAGCAGCTCGGTCAGCGCGTCGGAGGTCGTGGCAACGGGCTCGCGGCCATAGATCTCTCCAAAGCCGTCGGCCACCACGTCCATGTATGCGTCCAATATGCGAGGGCGCGCGTCAGCGCGACCCGCTTCATGTTGGGAGCCGAGCTC
The DNA here is from genome assembly GCA_963774305.1 of uncultured Solirubrobacterales bacterium. Lineage (GTDB taxonomy): Bacteria > Actinomycetota > Thermoleophilia > Solirubrobacterales > 70-9 > DASUPK01. Next base: position 144,322 of record CAVZEM010000007.1, read on the forward strand.
GCGGCAAAGCGAGGTCATCCGGACGCCCTCGATGCCGCAGGGGACCACCCACTCGAACGGCTGCAGGTCGTTGTTGACGTTGACCGCGAATCCGTGGGTGGTGACGCCGCGGCTGACGTGCACGCCGATCGAGCCGATCTTGCGCCCCTCCGGGGGACTGCCGCCGACCCAGACGCCGGTCAGCCCGTCGATCACCTCGGCCTCGATCCCGTAGGCGCCGAGTGAGCCGATCATCAGCCGCTCCAGGCGCCGCACGTACTCGTGGACGTTGTCGCCGTACGGCTTCAGCGAGACGATCGGATAGCCGACCAGCTGGCCGGGGCCGTGGTAGGTGACGGCACCGCCACGGTCCGTCTCGCAGATCTCGATCCCCTGCATCCGGTACCAGTCCTCGCCCATCGCGAGCTCTCCGGGCTGGGTGCGGCGCCCCTTCGTGTAGACGGGGTTGTGCTCGAGGAGCAGCAGGGCGTCTGGAATCTCGTCCGCCTGGCGCGCTGCCTCGATCCGCTTCTGCAGACGCCCGGCCTCCTCATAGGGGACCAGCCCGCAACGCACGGTGAGCACCTCGTCCACAGCCCGATTGTCCCACGCAGGCATGGCCGGCTCAGCTCGAGGCACCCGCCGCCGGGGCGCCCTCCTGGTCGGGCGGCCAGAACGGCCACGCCTCGAAGTGGGAGCAGAGACCTGCATCGTCGAGCCGGACGACCCAGGAGGCTCTAGAGGGCCAGCCCGAGCGGCTCCTCGAGCAGCTGCCGGACCCTGGCCAGGAACTGGGCGCCGTCGGCGCCGTAGAGGATCCGGTGGTCGCAGGCGAGCGTGACGCCCATCAGCTGGCGTGCCTCGATCTCGCCGGAGTCGATCACCACGGGCTTCGCCTTGAGCTCGCCCACCGCGAGGATGCCGGCCTGCGGCGTATTGATGACGGCGCTGAAATTGGAGATTCCGTACATGCCGAGGTTGGAGACGGTGAACGTCCCACCCGAGAGCTCGGGTGGCGTGATCGACCCCTCCCGGACGCGGGTCGCGAGCGCCTTGGTCTCGGTGGAGATCTGGCGCAACCCCTTCAGGTCGGCGTCGAAAACGGTCGGGACCACCAGGGCATCCTGGGCGGCGACCGCGACGCCGACGTTGACCCGGGAGTAGAGCTCGATGCGCCCATCGCGGTACGCGCCGTTGGCGCGGGGAAACTCGCGCAGCGCGAGGGCGCAGGCCTTGACGATCATGTCGTTGAAGGTCGGGACCGCCTCGCCCTCCTTGGCCATCGCCTTGAGCTTCTTGCGCCCTTCGACCGCGGCGGTCATGTCGAACTCGGCCTGCAGATAGAAGTGCGGCGCCGTCGCCTTCGACTCGGCCATCCGCCGGGCGACCGTCTGCTGCAGCTTGGTGAGCTCGACGACCTGAACCTGCCCCTTGGCGGTCTCGGGCTTCTCGGCAACGCCCGGAGTCGGCCCAGCGCGAGCCGCAGCGGGAGCCGGCGATGCCGGGGCCACGGGCGCCTGCACCTGCGTCGCAACGCCTGAGGCGAGCGCCCGCTCGACATCGGCCTTGACGATCCGCCCGCCCGGGCCCGACCCGGAGAGCCCATGCAGGTCCAAACCTCGGTCGCGCGCGATGCGCTTAGCGATGGGAGATGCCTTCAGGCGTCCGTCACCCCAAACTGCGGCTGGGGAAGTGGCTGCGGGCGCGGGGGCGGTTGGCTGTCCCGGCGCCGCGGCTGCGGCGCTGGCCGGGGCGGATGGGGCGGCGGAGGGGGCGGGGCCAGGCAACGTTGCGCCATCCGAACCGTTGGCGCCCTGCTCTTCTGTGGATGGTGCGTGTTGCCGGGACGCGCCCCCTCCGCCGCCCCCCTCGACCACCTCAGAAGCATCTCCGACGCGCGCAATCGGGTCCCCAACAGGCAAGGTGTCGCCCTCCTGCGCCAGGATCTCGACCAGCGTCCCGGCCGCATCCGCCTCGTAGACCATGTTCGCCTTGTCGGTCTCGATCTCGACCAGCTCCTCGCCGACCTCGACCGCATCGCCGACGCCCTTGAGCCAGCGCAGCACCGTCCCCTCCTCCATGGAGTCGGACAGCCGCGGCATGACGATGTCGACCATCAGCGGCTCCCCTCGAGCGTCTGCAGCGCCGCGCTGACGATGTGCTCGGCGTGCGGGATCGCCGCCTGCTCCATCCGCTTGGAATAGGGCATCGGCACGTCTGCACCGGTGACGCGCTCGACCGGGGCATCAAGGTGGTCGAAGGCCTGCCCCTGGATCAGGGCCGCGAGGTTCGCCCCGACCCCGCCGTGCGGCCAGCCCTCCTCGACGATCACCGCGCGGTTGGTCTTCCTGACCGACTCGAGGATCGTGTCGAGGTCGAGCGGCCTGAGCGTGCGCGGATCGATCACCTCGGCCTCGACGCCGTGCTCGTTGGCCAGGATCTGGGCCGCCTGCTGCGCGGTCTCCGACATCCTCAGGATGCCGATGATGGTCACGTCCGAGCCCTCCCGGCGAATGGCGGCCTCGCCGAAGTTGACGATCCAGTCGCCGTCCTCCGGCACGTCCCCGCGCATGCCGTAGAGCGTCTCGTGCTCGATGAAGATCACGGGGTTGTCGTCGCGGATCGCGGCCTTGAGCAGCCCCTTCGCGTCCGCGGGGGTGGACGGGCAGGCGACCAGCAGCCCCGGGATCTGCAGGAAGAGCGCCTCGAAGCTGTGGGAGTGGGTGGGACCCAACTGGTGTCCGCCGCCGCCGGGCATCCGCACGACCAGCGGCACCCTCACCTGGCCGCCGAACATGTACGGGATCGCCGCGGCGTGATTGACGATCTGGTCCATCGCCAGCAGTGCGAAGTTGACGGTCATGATCTCGACGACGGGACGGACGCCTCCCATCGCGGCCCCCACCCCGACGCCGACGATCGAGTTCTCGGAGATGGGCGTGTCCCGAACCCTCCGCTCGCCGAACTCGTCGAGCAGCCCCTCGGTCACCTTGAACGAGCCCTGGAAGACGCCGACGTCCTCGCCCATCACGAAGACGAGCTCATCGCGGCGCATCTCCTCCGCCATCGCGTCTCGCAGGGCCTCTCGCATCCGCATGACCGCCATCAGTGGACGTCCTCCGGCGCGGTGTCGGGGACGTCGCCCTCCGCCTCCCGCATCGACTGCGCCTCGGGCGCCGCGTAGGCCGCGCCCCGCTCGGCCAGCTCCCGGGCGCGCTCGCCGGCCTTGCGCTCCTCCTCTGCCGGGTGGGAGTCGGGCGAGCGCTCGTCGACCCCGTACCAGCCTGGTACCTGGTCGCCGTAGGAGTAGAGGTGGTCGTAGAGAGAGTCGAGCGGCGGCTCCGGTGAGTTGTCGGCGAACTCCACCGCCTCGAGCACGGTCCGCTCGGCCTCCTCGCGGATTTCCTGGATCTCCTCCTCGGAGAGGACCTTCTCCTTGAGCAGGCGAGCCGTGAAGGCCTCGATCGGGTCCTTGCGCTGCCACTCCTCGACCTCCTTCTTGTCCCGGTAGACCTCGGGATCTGCGGCGGAATGACCGCGATAGCGGTAGGTGAAGGCCTCGACCAGGGTCGGCTTGCGCTCCTCCCGTGCCAGGCGAATGTGCTCGGCGACCGTTTCCTGGACGGCCAGCACGTCCATCCCGTCGACCCGGACGCCAGGGACGCCCATGCCCTCGGCCTTGTGGGAGAGGTCGGTGACCGCTGAGTGCCGCTCGAGCGACGTGCCCATGCCATAGAGGTTGTTCTCGACCAGGAAGACGACGGGCAGGCTCCAGAGAGCAGCCAGGTTCATCGTCTCGCCGAAGTTGCCGGTGTTGGAGGCGCCGTCGCCGAACATGCAGACGGTCACCTCGTCGGTTCCCTTGTAGTCCGAGGCGAGGGCGAGGCCGGCCGCCAGCGGCAGGTTGCCGCCGACGATCCCGTAGCCACCCATGAAGCGGTGCTCGAGGTCGAAGATGTGCATCGAACCGCCGCGGCCGCCGGAGGTGCCGTCGACGCGGCCGAAGAGCTCGGCCATCACCCGCTTCGGATCGGTGCCGCGGGCGATGGCGTGCCCGTGCGTCCGGTAGGTCCCGATCAGGTAGTCCTCGGGGCGCATCACAGAGGTGGTGCCGACGATCGTGGCCTCCTCGCCGATCGCCAGGTGGAGGAAGCCGCCGGCCTTGGCGCGCTGATATTGGCGTCCCGCCTCCTCCTCGAAGCGGCGGATCAGGGCCATCAGGCGGAGGAGCTCACGGCAGGTGTCCTTGTCGGGGAGCTTCGGTTTCGCCGCCGACTTGCCCTTGCCGTCTGACGATTCGGTCATCCGGCGCCTCGACTTGGTCTTGCTCTCGGCCACGATCTCAGCCTACTCCCGCCGTAAAGCCTCCACCGCCTCTTCCAGCCTGTCGTCGCCCCAGAAGAGCTGGTCGCCCACGGCGACCGTGGGGATTCCCTCCACACCGCGCGAGATCGCCTCGTCCGTGGCTGCCCGGAGCCTGTCCTTGACCGACTTCGTCTCGATCCCCTTCATCACCGCGTTGGGATGGAGTTCGCAGGCGGCAGCGGCGACGAGCACGTTGTCGACGTCGCTCATGTCCCGCCCGGCGGCGAAGACCTGCCTGAAGCAGGCGAGCGAGAAGGAGACCACCCGGCCCGATTCCTTGGCGTAGACCGCGGCGCGGATCGGGTTGAGGCTGTAATTCTCGATCGGCCAGCCGGCCGGGTAGCGCACCTCCGGCAATCCCCGCTCGTCGGCCCGCCGCTGGATCTCGGCGAAGTCCGCGGTCCTGTCTTTCTCGAAGGACCAGGGGCGCCTTCCAGTTGTCTTGAGGACGTGGCCGAAGGAGATCGGCTGCCACTCCGGCTGCTCGAGCTCGGCCTCGGCGAACAGGCCGCTGATCCGCTCCGCCGCCAGATAGGAGTAGGGCGAGTTGAAGTCGTAGTAGAAGGTCGCCCGCTCAGTCACGCGCGCCTCACAGGTCGGGGCTCCGCATTCCCGCGACCATGTAGTAGGCGGCGACCGCGCCGACGATGATCAGGACCACCGCAGGGCTGATGAAGGCCATGATGACCGCGATCGCGTAGAGCGGGCTCCCGATCATGAACCCGACGGACATGCGGCGGACCTCCTCGTCGGATATCTCGACGCCGAGCTCGCGACGGTGCTTGACGATGTACGTCCAGAACACGTTGAAGGCGATCCCCATCGCGAGGAAGGCCAGTGCGTATACGAGGGCGGCCACCTTCTCGTCGGCGCCGGACTTGAGGTGCTCCGCCATCAGGGCCGTCGCGAACGGGATGAAGACGACCGTCATCAACACCAGCAGGTTGATGTAGAGCACAGGTCGATCGGTGCGCTTGAGGTGGTCGAGCAGGCCGTGGTGGTTCACCCAGATGATCCCGATCACCCAGAAGCTGACGAAGAACGAGGCGAACGACGGCCACTCATCCTTGAGCTGGTGCCACAGGTCCTCGCCGCCAGGGACATTGAGATCCAGCACCAGCAGCGTGATCGCGACCGCGAAGACGCCGTCAGAAAACGCTTCGAGGCGACCGGTCTTCACGGCTTCGCCGCTAAACGGGTTGCGCTGTCGCGCACCCTCGCATCTACGCGTGAATCGCCCAGCCGTCGACGGCGCGGGCGCCGTCGAGGATCGCCTCCGACATCGTCGGATGTGGGTGGATGATGCGCTGCAACTCGGGATAGCCGCCCTCCAGCGCCATCACGTTGCAGATCTCGCTGATCATGTCGCAGGCGATGTTGCCGACGATGTGGGCGCCCAGGATCTCGCCGTACTCGGGATCCCCGACGATCTTCACCAGCCCGGCGCGGTCGTCGTAGACCACCGAGGCCCCGGCGCCGCCCAGCTTGAACTTGCCCACCTTGATCTGGCGGCCGGCCTCCTTGGCCTGCTCCTCCGTCATCCCGACGCTCGCCACCTGCGGATGGGTGAAGGTCGCGCCCGGGACGAGGTCGACGTTGATCGGCTCGGTGGGAGCGCCGGCCGCGGTCTCGACGGCGACCACTCCCTCCTCCTCGGCTTTGTGGGCAAGGGCAGGGCCGCGAACAAGGTCGCCGATGGCGAAAACGCCGTCGGCGGACGTGCGCTGGAACTCGTCGACCTCGATTTGGCCTCGGTCGTTCGTCTTGACGCCGGCGGCGTCCAGATTCAGTGGGTCGGTGTCGGGTCGTCGCCCGCCGGCGATCACCAGGTAGTCGGCCTTGATCTCCCCCTCGCCGGCTTTCACCTTGACGCCGGTCTTCTGCTCCTCGACGCTCTCGACCTTGGTGCCGGTCAGCACCTCCATGCCGTCCTTCTTGAACTGGCGCTCGACGACGCGGGCCATGTCCTTGTCCTCGAGCGGCAGGATCTGGTCGAGCATCTCGATCAGCGTCACCTGGACACCCATGCGCGAATAGGCGGAGGCGATCTCCGAGCCGGATGCTCCGGCGCCGGCGATCACGAGGGACTTCGGCATCGACTTGAGCGAGTAGGCGCCCCAGGTGTCGATCACGCGGTCCGAGAAGTCAACTCCTGGAATCGGCATCGCAACCGAGCCGGTGGCAAGGACGATGGCCTTGGCCTGGTGCTCGTCATCTCCCACCTTTAGCTTGCCGCCACCGGACAGCGAGGCCTCGCCGTGGAGGAACTCGGCCTTGTTCTTGTTCCAAAGGAACTGGACGCCGTCCTCGAGTGTCTTGGAGACCTTCTCGCGGCGGGCCTGCAGGGCCTTCCAGTCGATCGAGGTGCCGGTGGCCTTGATGCCGAGCTCGGCGCCCTCCTCACTCACGGCGTTGAAGATCTCGGCCGTGTGGAGCACCGTTTTCGCCGGGATGCAGGCGTAGTTCAGGCAGCGCCCGCCGGCCTTGTCGCGCTCGACGACCGCCGTCTTCTGCCCGAGCTGGGCTGCCCTGATCGCGGCCACGTAGCCTCCGGGCCCGCCTCCGATGACGATCACGTCGTACTCGGCCATCGTCCTTCGACTCTATAGGAGCGGGCCTTTTGGCCCGTGACCTGCTCCTTAGAGGTCGCCCGGTGGGGAGGGCATCTGGATCCGTGCCATTGCGCGGATCATGAAGTAGAAGAGCGTTCCCGAGCCCAGCAGCAGGAGCGTCGTCCCGACCGCCTGGAACACGGAGCTGACGACGACGAGGCCGAACGCGCTGGCGAGCATGATCAGGAGCAGCACGGTCTGGAAGCCGAGCACGGCCCAGTAGCGAGCGCGCCACATGCCGACGGTCATCGCCCAGAGGACGATCCCGAAGACGATGATCGGAAGCGGCTTGATGTCCCGCCCTCCGGCGTCGACGCCGGCGATCGCGAGGCCCGCGGAGACGGTGAAGACGATCGCGAGCAGCGCAGAGGCGATGGCCCCGACGGTCACCGCCGTGGGCCGTTCGCCCTCATCGAGCGGCTCGAGCTTCGATCGCGCCTCGGCGTTGCGCTCCTCGTAGCGCCGGGACATCCGCTCCTGGAAGGTCTCGGACGGCGCGCCGGCCCCGTTCGACTCCGCGGCGGCGTCACTCGTCTCGACCGATCCCTGGGCGGCCACGGATTCCTGCCCAGTCGAGCGGCGCTTCCGCTTCTGCCGCTCGGCGCGCTTCCTGTCTCGCGCGCCGGCCATCAGCCGCCCCGCTCCGCTCGGGCCGCGGGGTCGACGGCCCCGAACAGCGTGGTCGCCGCGGCTCGCGGATCCGGAGCGTCGCGGATCGCCCTGACCACGCAGAGCCGTTCCGCGCCCGCCGAGACGACCTCGTCCGCGTTCTCGGCGTCGATCCCGCCGATGGCGAACCAGGGCTTCTCCGCGATCTCGGTCGCTTCGCGGATCAGCTCCGGGCCGGTCGCGGGGCGCCCCGCCTTGGTGGGCGTCTCCCAGATCGGGCCGACGCTGATGTAGTCGACGGGAGCCTTCGCGGCGGCCTCGATCTGCTCCCGGCTGTGGGTCGAAAGACCGATGATCGCGCTGGGGCCCATGATCCGCCGCGCCTCGGCCGGGGCCATGTCGTCCTGGCCCACATGGACGCCGTCGGCGCGCAGCTCGAGCGCGAGGTGGGGATCGTCGTTGACGATGAAGAGCGCGCCGTAGGTGTTGGCGAGCCTGCGGAAGGTGTGGCCCGAGCGCTCGACGACGTTTCGCGGATGCTCCCGGTCGCGCAGCTCGATCATCCCCGCCCCGCCGCTCATCGCGGCGTTCAGCAGGGCCTCGGGCTCCCGGCCATGAGGCCGGGCGTCGCAGACGAAGTAGAGGCGCGCCCAGCGCAGTCGCTGGCGCCGCAACTCCCCGATTGCCTCGGGGGGTGCGAGATGAGTCGGGCCGGGGGCGGCTTCGGTCACTGCACGAGCAAGGGTACGATGAACTTGCAACGGGAGCCCACCAAAGGGCTGAGAGGGCGGCTGAAGCGCCGCCGACCGTCTGAACCTGATCCGGGTAATGCCGGCGCAGGGAGGTTGGAGCGCCTCGGCCGCAGGTAGCGGTGACAGACGAGACGAACAACGGATACGACGCGGTCTTCGCCGGCGGCGGCGTGATCGGCCTGGCCTCGGCCTGGGCGGCGGCGAGGCGGGGTGCTCGCGTCTGCGTGCTGGAGGCCGCGAAGCCCGCCGCCGGGGCCACGGGCGTCGCCGCGGGGATGCTGGCGCCCGCCGGAGAGGCTTCCTGGGGTGAGGACGCCCTGGTCTCGCTCAACCTCGAGTCCCTCCGCCGCTGGCCCGCTTTCGCGGAGGAGATGGAGCGTGTCTCCGAGCTCGAGATCGGCTTCGTGCGGCACGGAGCCCTGCATGTGGCTCTCGACAGAGACGAGGCCGAGAGCCTGCGCCGCCGCCACGACCTGCACCAGCGCCTCGGGCTCGACTCCGAGTGGCTCGCCCGCGGCGGCTGCAGAAAGCTCGAGCCCGGGCTCGCTACCGGCATCCGCGGAGGCGCGCACGTTCCCAGCGAGGCGAGCGTCGATCCGCGCCGCGTGGTGGCCGCGCTGCTCGCCGCGCTCGAGCGAGGCCGGGTGGCGGTTGAGACCGGAGCCCGGGTCACGTCGGCCGAGCGCCGGGATGGTGCCTGGCGGCTCGAGACGGCGGATGGCCGGGGCTTCTCCGGCGCCAATCTGGTGGTGACGGCAGGCTGCTGGTCGGGGCAGCTCGACTGGATCCCGCCGGATGTACGGCCGCCGGTTCGCCCGGTCAAAGGGGAGATCCTCACCCTCAGCGGTCCGGCGGACGAGCCCGTCTGCGAGCGGATCGTCGCGGGGGATCGCGTCTACATGGTCCCGAGGGCCGACGGGCGCCTGATCGTCGGGGCCACGGTCGAGGAGAAGGGCTTCGACACCACGGTGACCGCGGGAGGCGTTCACGAGCTCCTGCGCGAGGCCTACCGGCTGATTCCAGAGATCTCAGAGCTGGAGCTCGTCGAGACCAGCGCGGGACTTCGTCCGGGGACGCCCGACAATGCGCCGTTGATCGGAGAGAGCGCAACCCCCGGGTTGCTGATTGCGACGGGGCATTTCCGCAACGGAGTGCTGCAGGCGCCTCTGACCGCGGATTGCGTCGCCGCCCTGCTCGCCGGGGATGAACCTCCGATCGACCTGGCGCCCTACTCACCTCAGCGGTTTGCCGGCAGCCCGGCTGAGGCCGCGGTGGAGCTCGCATGAACGTCGAGCTCAACGGGGAGGCCATCTCGCTGCCCGACGGGGCGACCGTCGCCACGGCGATCGAGGCCTCGGGCGCCCCGAGTCAGCGCGGCGTCGCGGTCGCGCTGGAGGGCGACGTCGTCCCGCGCAGCGAATGGGAGACGACAACGCTCGCCGAGGGCCAGAGCATCGAGGTGCTCGCCGCGATCCAGGGCGGCGCCGACGACGGCTTCGAGCTCGGGGGCCGGAGCTGGGGCTCGCGGCTGATCGTGGGCACGGGCGGCTTCCGCTCGCTGGAGCAGATGGAGGAGGCCCTGATGGCCTCGGGCACGGAGATCGTCACCGTGGCGCTCCGGCGCGTGGACCCGGCGGCGCAGGGGTCGGTGCTCGACGTGATCCGCCGCCTCGGGCTGTTCGCCCTGCCCAACACGGCCGGGTGCTACACGGCGCGCGACGCGGTCCGCACGGCGAAGCTCGCCCGGGAGGCCTTCGAGACCGACTGGGTGAAGCTGGAGGTGATCGGGGATGACCGCACCCTGTTCCCCGATGCGGTCGAGCTGCTCGACGCCGCCGAGACGCTCGTCGACGATGGCTTCACGGTGCTGCCGTACACCAACGACGACCCGATCCTCGCCCGGCGGCTGGAGGAGGCCGGTTGTGCTGCGGTGATGCCGCTCGGCTCGCCGATCGGCTCGGGGATGGGGATCCGCAACCCCTACAACGTGCGCATCATCGCCGAGCGGGCCGGGGTCCCGGTGATCCTCGACGCCGGAATCGGCACTGCCTCGGACGCGGCGCTGGCCATGGAGCTCGGCTGCGACGGCGTGCTCCTGGCGAGCTCGGTCTCCCGCGCCGAGGACCCGGCGGGCATGGCGGCGGCGATGCGCTCAGCCGTCGAGGCTGGCTGGGCCGCCCGGCAGGCCGGCCGCATCCCGCGGCAGCTGCACGCCGAGGCATCGACGCCGCTCGAGGGAACCCCAGAGCTCGGTTAGCGGCGGCGGAGCCGGCCGGCTATTTGGTCGACACCCTCGCCGAACGCGCCGAACGTCCAGCCCACACCGTGGGCGGCCTTGTTCAGGACGGTGTCGGCGACCGGTGCGGCGACACGATCGGGGTCCTTGCCGAGCTCGACCGCAGCCTGGCGAACGGCGTCCAGATGCGGTTCGAAGCGCACGGCCCAGTCCTCGCAGAACCCGGCCATGTCGCGATCCTGACGGGCGCGCGCCAGCTCCGCGAGCTGCCGGAGCAGCGTCGTCAGGTGCTCGCCGTCGAGGACCGAGAATCGCGCCACCATTCCGGTGTCGCCGCCGCGGTCCGCGATCCCAGTCCGCAGGTCGGCGAGCCGCGCGCCCACGTTCTGGGCCATCGGACTGCCGTAGAGGCCGTACGCCTCCGTGCGGGGCCGCAGCTCCTCGAGCAGGCGTTTCGCCTCGGCCGCTCCGCGCTGAAGCTTCTCGCCGATCGGTGTGTCGTCGAGCAGCGTCCCGACCCGAGCCCAGCGATGGGCCAGGTGGCGCGCCGAGGCGTACAGCTCGCGATAGGCACGATGCTCGGCGGGGTGGAGTCGCGTCTTGTCGTCGGTCACGGCCCTGGATTCTGACTGAGCCTGCTCACGAAACCGATCTCCCCGTCGTTGAGTCCCGTGGACGAGCCGATCGATATGCGAACATACGTTCGATGCGCTGGGACTCACAGAAGATCGAGAGAGAGAAGGGAAGGAGCCTGCCGGGCTTGGATGTCGAGCGCGTCCGCACGTTCGACGCCCCGGAGGCCCTCGGCATCAACTTCCACGAAGTCCGGGCCAAGTCGGCGCTCAACAAGGTGCCGGGCGACTACCTGCCGTTCAACTACACGGTCAACGCCTTCCGAGGCTGCACCCATGCGTGTGTTTACTGCCTAGGGGGAGATACGCCCATCCTGATGGCTGACGGCGGCAGCAAGCGGCTGGCCGAAGTACGGGTCGGAGACGATGTCTACGGAACGGTGCGGCGCGGCAAGTACCGGCGCTACGAACAGACCAAAGTCCTGGCCCACTGGCAGAGCTGCAAGGAGGCGTATCGGATCACCCTGATGGACGGCACAGAGCTCATTGCTAGTGGCGATCACCGATTCTGGACTCGACGCGGGAAATGGAAGCACGTCACCGGGGCTGAGCAGGGTCGCAATCGGCGTCCACACCTGACGCTGAATGATGAATTGGCGGGAACCGGCGAATTCGCAGCCGCGCCAACGGAATCAAGCGATTACAAGCAGGGATATCTGTGCGGGATGGTGCGAGGCGATGGTCACCTGGGGTCGTATTCCTATGCGCGACCGGGGCGCCGAAGCGGAGACGTCCATCGCTTTCGGCTCGCGCTAGCGGATCTGGAGGCCCTGCGTCGGACGAAGTCCTATCTAGATGACGTCAACGTTGGGACTCAGGAGTTCCAATTTCATGCCGCCACCGCCGACCACCGCGAGATCACCGCGATCCGGACGTCCGCGCGGGCAAGCGTGGAAGCCGTCGCCGATCTCATCAGCTGGCCCCGAGACCCCAGCTCTGACTGGGTCAAAGGATTCCTGGCCGGCATTTACGACGCGGAGGGCAGCTTCGCAAGTGGCCGGATCGCCAACACCGACCCCGAGATCCTCAATTGGATTGCATATTGCCTCCGGCGTCTCGGGTTCTCCTATGTGCAGGAACGGACCAGCAACCCAAATGGGCTCACGTATGTCCGACTCACTGGAGGATTGAAAAACAGACTCCGGTTCTGCCAGTCGGTGAATCCGGCGATTAGCCGCAAGCGCTCGATCCAAGGCATCGCTTTGAAATCGGATGCCGACCTCCGGGTTGCATCGATCGAACCACTTGGCAAGCGGCTGCGGATGTACGACATCACGACTGGAACTGGGGACTTCATCGCCAACGGCGTGGTCAGCCACAACTGCTTCGCCCGCAACACGCACACCTACCTGGACCTCGACGCCGGCCGCGACTTCGAGCGGGAGATAGTCGTCAAGGTCAACGTTCCCGAGCTGCTTCGGGCCGAGCTCAGCAAGTCGAGCTGGAAGCGGGAGCTCGTCGCCTTCGGGACCAACACCGACCCGTACCAATGGGCCGAGGGGAAGTACGAGCTGATGCCGCCGATGATCGAGGCACTGCTAGAAACCGAGACGCCGACGTCGATCCTGACGAAGTCACCGCTCGTCACCCGCGATCTCGATCAATATCTCGAGCTCGCTGAGGTGGCGGACGTCTCGGTCAACTTCTCGGTCCCGACCCTCGACGAGAAGATCTGGCGCCAGACCGAGCCGCACACGCCGCACCCCCGCAAGCGCCTTGAGGCGGTTGCGAAGTTCAACGAGGCCGGCATCCCCTCGGGTGTTCTGATCGCTCCGCTGATGCCCGGCATCAACGACTCCCCCGAGCTGGTCGAGGAGATCGTCTCGATCGCCGAAGAGGCCGGGGCTACCTTCGTCAACGGCATCGCGCTGCACCTACGGCCGGGCGTCAAGGAGGTCTTCATGTCCTGGCTGTCGGCGGCGCGCCCCGATCTCGTGCCCAAGTACGAGGATCTCTACCAGGACCGTGCCTACGCGCCGAACACCGAGCGCAAGCGGATCGATGCGCTGGTTCGCGCACCCAACCTGTCGCACGACCCCCGCTACAGCCGGCGGGCACGGCTGGAGGCGAGGCGGCGGAAGCGAGCGGCGGCCGCGGCCGAGCCGGAGATCGTCCAGACGAAGCTCTTCTAAGTCCCGCTTTTCACCGGCTTTTTGGCATTTCCCCCCATCAGGTAGGGAATTAAGAGGTTTTCGATCCAAAAGGTCGAGAACTCTGGTACCGTGGCCCGCTTCTTGTCAAGGAACCCAATGAAGAAAGGTCACAACGCCTCTATGACACAGGCAAAGAAGGACCGCTGGCCGGGGCGGCTCATAGCCCGCCTCGGGATCGCCGCCGTCGCTCTCGGAGCAACCGTCGGGATCGCCGCATGTGGCTCGAGCGGCAGCTCATTGAACTTGGTCGCGTACTCGACTCCGCAGCAGGTGTACGAGGACAGCCTCGAGCCCGGATTCAAGGACACGTCTGACGGCAAGGATGTCGACTTCTCCAACTCGTTCGGATCGTCCGGCGACCAGAGCCGCGCGGTCGAGTCCGGCCAGCCGGCTGACGTCGTCGAGTTCTCACTCGAGCCCGACATGCAGCGTCTCGTGGACGCCGGCATCGTCTCGGCCGACTGGAACCAGAACCAGTACAAGGGCATCGTCACCGACTCGGTCGTGACGCTGATGGTGCGTCCGGGCAATCCGAAGCACATCACCAGCTTCGACGACCTCGCCAATCCCGACGTCGACGTGATCGACCCGAACCCGGCTACCTCCGGCGGAGCCCGCTGGAACATCATGGCCATCTACGGGTCGCAGATCAACGAGGGCAAGTCCCCCGCCCAGGCGCAGGACTTCGTCAAGCAGGTGCTCGCCAACACGTCCGTGCAGGACTCGAGCGCTCGTGACTCGATGAACACGTTCTCCAGCGGAAAGGGCGACGTGCTGGTCGGCTACGAGAATGAGGCCATCCAGGCCAAGAAGGAAGGCGTGGACCTCGAGTACGTCACGCCGGACAGCACGATCCTGATCGAGAACCCGATCGCGGTCACCAAGGACGCGCCGTCGGAGGCTCAGAAGTTCGTGGACTTCCTGTACACGGACCAGGGTCAGCAGGACTTCGCCGATGCGGGCTACCGCCCAGTCGTGCAGTCCGTCGCTCAGAAGAACGCCAGCAAGTTCCCGACCCCGTCGGGCCTGTTCCGCATCGACCAGTTCGGTGGATGGAGCAAGGTCGCCGATCCGTTCTTCGGCGACAACGGCTGGGTGATCCAGGCCGAGAAGGACCTCGGCAACCCGACGAGCTAGGCAACTGGAGCGAGCCGCTAAATGGCGTCAGCCGACACCGCTGTAGCCAGACCGCCGAGGGTGGGCCTGCGGGCCCCCCTCGGCGGTGCGGCGCTCACCCGCGGCGCGGCAGTTCTGTGGATCAGCCTGATCGTCCTGCTGCCGCTGGCGGCGGTGCTCAGCAGGAGCTTCTCGGATGGGCTCGGGCACTTCTGGAGCGCCATCACCGACACGGAGGCCATGGCCGCGATCAAGCTGACCCTGATCTCATCGTTGATCGTGGTCGTCATCAACGCGATCATGGGGACGCTGATCGCGTGGGTGCTGGTCCGCGACGACTTCCGCGGGAAGAGGCTGCTCAACTCGATCATCGACCTGCCCTTCGCGCTGCCGACGATCGTGGCGAGCCTCGTGCTTCTCGCCCTCTATGGACCGGACTCGCCGATCGGCATCCATCTCGCCTACACCAAGGCCGCCGTGGTGGCGGCCCTCCTCTTCGTCACGCTGCCATTCGTCGTTCGCTCCGTGCAGCCGGTGCTGCTGGAGGTCGACAGGGAGATGGAGGAGGCGGCCGCCTCGCTGGGCGCGCCGAATCACCGGATCTTCCGCAGCATCATCCTGCCCAACCTGGTCCCGGCGATGGTCGCCGGCTGCGCGCTGGCGTTCGCTCGGGCGATTGGGGAGTTCGGTTCGCTGGTCCTGCTCACGGGCAACGTTCCCTTCAAGACGCAGGCGGCCTCCGTCTACATCTTCGGGCGGGTTCAGACCAGCGACTACTCGGGCGCGGCCGCTGTGTCCGTGTTTCTCCTGGTGGTTTCGGTGGGACTGCTGTTCGCGTTGAACCTGTTCGCCAACTGGAGGTCGAGGCATGAGCGCGCCTAGCCTGCGAGCGCGAATCGGGCTGCGCTCGATCGTCCTCCTCTACCTGGCGGCGTTGATCATCGTGCCCGTCGGGATGATCTTCTACCGGACGTTCGAGCATGGCCTGAGCCAGCCGATCGACGCGGTGACCAGCTCAGACGGCCAGAACGCTTTCTGGCTGACCATCGTCTGCGTCGGTATCGCGGTGCCGCTCAACACGATCTTCGGAGTGATGACGGCGCTGGTCCTCGTGCGCCAGAACTTCCGCGGCAAATCCTTGCTCAATGCCGCGATCGACGTCCCGTTTGCGATCTCCCCCGTCGTCATCGGCCTGGCGCTATTTCTCGTCTACGCGCCGCGGAATAGCTGGTTCGGCGGCTGGCTGATGGATAACGGGGTTCAGATCATCTTCTCCACGCCGGGGATGGTGCTGGCAACGATCTTCGTCTCGCTGCCTTTCGTCGTCCGCGAGGTGATGCCGGTCCTCCAGGAGATCGGCACGGACCAGGAGGAGGCGGCTGAAACCCTTGGCGCTTCCCCCTGGCAGACCTTCTGGAAGGTGACTCTTCCCGCAATTCGCTGGGGAGTGACCTATGGCGTGGTCCTGGCAACGGCGAGGGCGCTCGGAGAGTTCGGCGCGGTCAGCGTGGTTGCCGGGAGCAATCTGTCGATGCCGCTCTTCGTCAAGAAGCAGTTTGAGAGCTTCGACTTGGCCGGCGCCTACGCGGCGGCGCTCGTCCTCGCTCTCATCGCGATGGCCGTCCTCCTCAGCATGAGCTACCTCCAGAAGCGATCGACACGGAGCGTCGACGCCGATGAGGACGAGGATCAGGTCCCGCCTGGTCCGGGTGTGTTCGTCCCACAACCTGTGAAGGAGGCCTGACATGGCCATCTCCGTCAAGAACGTGACCAAACGCTTTGGGGACTTCGTCGCCCTCGACGACGTCTCCATCGACGTGCCCGACGGCGGCCTGACGGCCCTGCTCGGCCCCAGCGGCAGTGGCAAGTCGACGTTGCTGCGGGTGATCGCCGGCCTCGAGCAGCCCGACGAGGGCCAGGTGTTGATCTCCGGCGAGGACAGCACCGGCACGCGGGTGCAGGACCGGAACGTCGGCTTCGTCTTCCAGCACTACGCCGCCTTCAAGCACATGACGGTGTACGACAACATCGCGTTCGGCCTGAAGATCAAGGGCGAGGGCAGCGGCACGATCCGCGAGCGGGTCAAGCAGCTGATCGACCTGGTGCATCTGACCGGGTTCGAGAAGCGCTACCCCAATCAGCTCTCCGGCGGTCAGCGTCAGCGGATGGCTCTGGCCAGGGCGCTGGCGGTGGAGCCTCGGGTGCTGCTGCTCGATGAGCCGTTCGGGGCTCTTGACGCCAAGGTGCGCGAGGAGCTGCGCACCTGGCTGCGCCGTCTCCATGACGAGGTGCACGTGACGACGATCTTCGTCACGCACGACCAGGAGGAGGCGATGGACGTCGCCGAGCAGATCATCGTCATGAACGACGGCAAAGTCGAGCAGTCCGGTGGACCGCGCGACCTCTACGAGAACCCGGCCTCTGAGTTCGTGATGGGCTTCGTCGGTCCGGCGCATCGCCTCGGTGACGCCTGGGTCCGGCCCCACGATGTCGACATCCGGCACGAGCCGAACGGCCAGACCATCGAGGCGATGGTGGAGCGGATCGTTCACCTTGGCTTCGAGGTGAGGGTGGAGCTGACGCTCACCGACGGCGACCGGTTCTCCGTCCAGCTGACCCGCGACGAGGTCGACCAGCTGGAGCTCGAGGAGGGGCAGATCGTCTTCGTCCGCCCGCGGTCGACTCGCGTCTTCGCGGCGGACGGGGCCGGGTCCCGCGTCACCACCGAGCCGGAGGTGGCCTCCTAGGTCAGGTGCCGCTGAGCTGAGCGAGCCGGCCGGGCCGCCACCGGGTCGCGTCGCCGAGGACGACGGCTAACGTTGACTCCAGGCTTCCGCCGGCTCGCTCAGCTCACGGACCTCCGAGGGCAACTTGCCGCCGACCACGTCGGCGAGAGTCGTGTCCTCCATCACCTCGCGGATATTCGCGCGCAATGCGATCCAGACCTTCTGCAGCGGCTCGGCTTCGCCCTTGTAGGTGAGGCTTTCGGGGCCCTGACCGCGGACGGTCGCCAGCGGGCCCTCGACCGCCCGGACGATGTCGGCCAGGCTGACCTCGTCCGCGTCCTTGGCGAGCCAGTAGCCCCCCTGAGCGCCACGCCGGCTGGAGACGATCCCGGTGTGCTTGAGCTCGCCGAGGATGTTCTCGAGGAACTTGAGCGGGATGTCCTGAGCGTCGGCGATCGCCTCGCCCTTGATGGGCTCACCGCCGGTGGCTGCCAGCTCAAGTGCTGCCCTGACCGCGTAGTCAACCTTGGCCGAGATCCTCACTCGGGGGACTCTAGTCCCCGATGGAGCGGCGCCTAGACTTGAGGCGCCCCCTTACGTCAACAGGCTAGACAGCAAGACTTTTAATCTTGCAGACCGGGTTCGAGTCCCGGAGGGGGCACTTTCCGACCGATTTGCAGGCACTTCGTGATGCAGGTGCCAGCAGCATCCGGACATGGCCAGAAAGGGACGCGGAATCGACCCCGATCTGAAGCCGCCGGTGCCGCTTGTTGGGCAACGCGGGCGCCCGCCCGACCCGCGGCGAAAGCGGCCGGTTCGGATGCAGCGATGCGAACGGCACGGTGTGACGGAGTTCGCGCAGTACAGCGCCGGACCAACTCGTGGATATCGCTGGACTTGTAAGCGCTGCGTTGGCGAAGCGGTGACTCGCCGGAAGCAGAAGCTAAAGCGAATCCTCGTGGAGGAAGCGGGCGGCTGCTGCGCTGTCTGTGGCTATGACCGTTGCATTGTCAACCTGACCTTCCACCACGTCGATCCATCTCAGAAGCTTTTCGCAATGTCGATGGCGGTCGGGCGATCGATCGCGGCATTTCGCGAGGAGGCTAGGAAGTGCGTCCTCGTCTGCGCCAACTGCCACGGCGAGATCGAGGCAGGATTGACCAAGAGCCCGCCGGCCGGAACGAAGTTCCGAGCCAGACTAAAAGCCGCGCAAGGGCTCAGTGCCGGAAGTGGCGGCGCTTCGTAAAGACCATCGCCACACCCGCGGCGTCGCAGGCCTCGATCACCTCGGCGTCGCGCTTGGAGCCTCCGGGCTGGACAACGGCGGTGGCGCCCACGTCGATCGCCTCCTGTGGCCCGTCGGCGAAAGGGAAGAACGCGTCCGAGGCGACCACCGATCCGGCGAGCAGCGGCTCGGCGTCCGGCCCCCGCGCCTCCTTCGCCTTCTCGATCGACAGCCGAACGGAGTCCACACGGCTCATCTGCCCCGCGCCGATGCCGAGGGTGGCCCGGTCGCGCGCCAGCACGATCGCGTTGGAGCGCACGTGGCGGCACACCCGCCAAGCGAACAACAGGTCCTCCCACTCCTCCTCGGACGGCTGTGTCTTCGTGACGACCTCCATCAGCTCCCGAGGCTCGGGTGAGCCGTCGGGGTCCTGGACGAGGATCCCGCCCCGCACCCGCTTGATGTCCGGCTCGATTTGGTGGGTGCGCCGTTCGGTGTCCTCGAGGATCCGGATCGCCTCCTTCTGTTGCAAGATCTCCAGCGCGCCTTCCTCATAGGCGGGAGCGATCAGGACCTCGATGAATTGCTCGTTCAGGCGCTGGGCGAGAGCCACGTCGACCGGCCGGTTCAGAGCGATCACGCCGCCGAAGGCGGACATCGGATCGCAGGCGAAGGCCTTTTCGTAGGCCGGCCCGATCTCATCGGCCTCGGCGACCCCGCACGGGTTGTTGTGCTTGACGATCACGCAGCCCGGGCCATCGAGATCCCCGAGCAGCGTCCGCGCCGAGTTCAGGTCGAGGACGTTGTTGAACGAGAGCGGCTTGCCGTGGAGCTTGGCCACCCGCGAGAGAACGTGCGAGCGCGCCCTCGGCTCGACGTAGAGCGCGGCCCGCTGATGCGGGTTCTCGCCGTAGGAGAGGTCGATCTCCTTCTCCCAGGCCGTCACCCAGTAGGTCGGCAACTGCTCGTAGCGTCGCCCGAACCAGCGGCTGATCGCCGCGTCGTAGCGCGCCGTGTACGCGAAGGCCTCGTTGGCCAGCCAGTGCCGGGTCGCGGCGGACAGCTCGCCGGTCTCCTCGAGCTCGTCGAGCACCGCGTCATAGCTCTCAGGGCGAACGACGACTGCGACGAAGCGATGATTCTTCGCCGCCGCCCGTATCATCGTCGGCCCACCGACGTCGATGTTCTCGATCGCCTCCTCCTCAGGCACGTCACGTCGAGCGACGGTGCGCTCGAACGGATAGAGGTTGACGCAGACGAGGTCGATCTCCTCGATCTCGCGGTCCCTCAGCGTCTCAGCGTGCTCCGGGTTGTCGCGCACGGCGAGGAGCGCCGCATGCAGGTGCGGATGGAGCGTCTTCACCCGCCCGTCGAGGATCTCCGGGAATCCGGTCAGGTCCTCGACCGGCCGCGCCTCGACGCCCGCTTCGCGGAGCACCGAGAGCGTCCCGCCCGTGGAGATCACCTCGACGCCCTGCTTCGCGAGGCCGGCGGCGAACTCCGCCACACCCGTCTTGTCGGCGACCGAGATCAGCGCCCGGCGCACCGGCAGCGACTCGCCGGCGGGCTCCGGAGCGATCTCGGAAGACGGCGTGGACATGAGAGCGAGTCTATTAACCGTCCGACGGGTCGATGTGGACGAGGCGGGGGTTCTGCTCGTCGATCCGGACCCGGCCCGCCGCGAGCATTCGGATCGTCTCGGGCAGCAGCGCGTGCTCGGTGGCGTGGATCGCCCTCTCGGTTTCATCCCAGTCGCGGCTCGGCGCGACCGGGACGGGCCGCTGGAGGATGATCGGTCCCGAGTCAACCCCCTCGTCGACGAAGTGAACCGTCACCCCGGTGATCTTGGACCCGTGATCGATCGCCTGCTGCACGGCATCGATGCCGGGGAAGGCGGGCAGCAGCGCGGGATGGACGTTGATCACCCGGTTGCGGAACCGGGCCACGAACTCGGGTGAGAGCAGCTGCATGTAGCCGGCGAGCACGACCAGGTCGGGCTCCCGTGCTTCGATCCAATCGCCGAGGGCCTGATCGCGGGCGGCCCGATCGTCGAATTCTGCGGCCGGGAACACAGCCGTCTCCACCCCCGCCTGCTGCGCCCGCTCGAGCGCCTTCGCGTCGGACTTGTCGGACCCAACCCCGACGACCTCGATCCCCTCCTCCCCGCCGTGCAGCTGATCGAAGATCGCCTGCAGGTTGGTGCCCCCACCGGAGGCGAGCACGACTATGCGAAACGCCCCCACCTCGCGGCTAGCGGCTCGCCGGGACGACGGCGATGTCCTCGAGCGCGAACTTGCCGTTCGCGTTCTCGGGGTTGGCGAGCGGGTACTCGCCCGTGAAGCAGGCGTCGCAGTGCTTCTCGCGCGGGGTGCCGACCGCCTCGTAGACGGCGTCCATCGAGAGGTACGCGAGCGAGTCGGCGCCAAGCTCCTCGGCGATCTCCTCGACCGTCCGATCGTGGGCGATCATCTCCTCGCGCGTCGACATGTCGATCCCGTAATGGCAGGGATGGCGGATCGGCGGCGCCGAGATCCGCAGGTGCACCTCCTTCGCGCCCGCGTCCTTCAGCATCGCCACGATCTGGCGGGTGGTGTTGCCGCGCACGATGGAGTCGTCGACGACCACAACCCTCTTGCCCGCCACGATCTCGGGAAGCGGGTTGAACTTCATGCGCAGCCCGTGCTTGCGCAGCTCCTGGCCCGGCTGGATGAACGTTCGCGCGACGTAGCGGTTCTTGATCAGCCCGTCGTCCTTGGGCAGCCCCGCGGCCCGGGCGAAGCCGTTCGCCATCGGGTTGCCGGAGTCAGGCACGGAGATGACGAGGTCGGCGTCGACGGGAGCCTCCTCGGCCAGCAGCTCGCCCATCCGGCCGCGGACCTCCTGCAGAACCCGGTTCTCGAGCCTCGAGTCCGGACGCGAGAAGTAGATGTGCTCGAAGACGCACTGGGCGGGACGCTTGCCGGTGATCACCGGCTTCAGCTCGAGGCCCTTGGCCGTCAGCGACACCATCTCGCCCGGCTGGACCTCGCGGATCATCTGCGCGCCGATGATGTCGAAGGCGCAGCTCTCGGAGGCGACCACGAAGCATTCCGGGGACCCGTCGCTCGGATTCATCTTGCCGAGGGCCAGCGGCCGGACCCCATGCGGGTCGCGGAATGCGACCACCGCGTGCTTCGTCATCACGACGGTCGAGTACGCGCCCTCGAGTCGCGGCATCACATCGGCGACCGCGTCCTCGATCCACTCGTCGCCCTCCCCGGCCGTGCGGGAGAGGAGCGCGGCCATGATCTCGGAGTCCGAGGTCCCGCGCAGCTGCAGCCCCGC
Organism: uncultured Solirubrobacterales bacterium; assembly: GCA_963774305.1. Classification (GTDB taxonomy): domain Bacteria; phylum Actinomycetota; class Thermoleophilia; order Solirubrobacterales; family 70-9; genus DASUPK01. Next base: position 166,051 of record CAVZEM010000007.1, read on the forward strand.
CTCGGTGAGCTCGTTGTAGAGCTCGACTGCGTTCGTCAGGTTGCCGTTGTGGGCGAGAGCCAGCTCGCGGCCGTCGTCGCGCCACACGGGCTGGGCGTTGTCCCAGGCCCCGCCCCCGGTGGTCGAGTAGCGGACGTGACCGATGGCCATGTCGCCGGCGAGCGCGCGCAGCTTCTCCTCGTCGAAGACCTGGGAGACGAGGCCGAGCTCGCGCAGCGTGGTGATGTGGCCGCCCTCGCAGGTGGCGATTCCCGCCGACTCCTGGCCGCGGTGCTGGAGGGCGTAGAGGCCGAAGTAGGACAGACGGGCGACGTCGCGGCCGGGCGCGTACACGCCGAAGACGCCGCACTCATCGTGCGGGCCATCGCGATCGGGAACGTCGAAACGCGCGTCGTTCACGGCTGGAGGAGGTGTCTCAACCTCTGGAGATCGGAGTAGCGGACAGGAGAACAGCCCGCACCCGGAGGGTAGCAGCGGCCACGGAGCGGCCAGCGCCCTCAATCCGCCGCAAAATCGCGGGTTTCGGCCCCAGAAGTCGGGCCGCTACTTCTTCTTGGCCTGCTTGACGAGCGTGACCTTGACCTGCAGCGTGTTCGCCACGCCGGCCACGCCGGCTGGGATGAAGTGGATGTAGGTCGTGACCTTCGCCGTGGCCTTCGCCTTGCGCTTCTTCTTCAGCTGCTTCTTGATCTGCTTGTTGAGCTTCTTCGCCGTCTTGCCGACCGGCTTCACGGCCAGGTTGAAGGAGGATGCCTGCGTGACCGTCAGGCCCACCTGCTTTATGGCGGCCGCGGTCGCGTTGACGTCGGGCGGCGTGCTGGTCTGATTCATCGTGATCTGACCCGGGCCCGAAACCTTGGCGTTGATCGTCGCGGTGCCCTTTTTCTTCTTCTTCGCGATCGAGTTGACCGTGATCTTGTTGGACGGTGCGGCGGCCATCAGGAGGCAGGTCCCGTTGGGCCCCGAGACCAGGGCCGGGTTCGGCGCGCCGCCACTCAAATTGGCGCGGCCCACGGAGATCGCGGTGCTCATGTTTCCCCAGAAGACGTACTGAGGGTTGACCGCAACTCCGCAGAGCACGCCTGGAGGTGTTGCCGCGTTCGGGATGAACGTGTTGTTCGGGGTGCCTCCACCGACCGGCGCGCGCCCGATCGCCTGATTGGTCGCGCCCCAGTAGAGGAAGTTCGGGTCGACGGCGATCCCGCAGTTGGCGGCAGCGCTGGGAATGAAGTTCGGCGTGGAGGCCGTGCCGTCGGCGTTCGCGCGCCCGATCCTCTGACTGAGCCCTGTCTGGAGCCAATAGATGAAGCTCTGATCCGCGGCAATCCCGCAGACGGGATCGGCCCCCGGGTTGATCGAGGTGGCGCTCGCACCGCTGCCGTCGAGGTTGGCCCGCCCGATCTGATTGGGGGCCGTCCCGGTGTTGACCCAGTAGATGGACGATCCGTTGACGGCGATCCCTGCCTGTGGTCCTGGGCCCGCGGCGAAGTTGAGGGGCGCCGAGTTGGGGATGAAGGACGGATTCGCACCGCTGCCGTCGAGGTTGGCCCGCCCGATCGTGCTGGTCGCCCCGCTTCCCTGGGTCCAGTAGATGAACTTGCTGTCGACCGCCACGGCGTGCGGGTTGCTGAGTCCCCCGATGAAGGAGTTGTTGGGGCCGGTGCCGTTGATCTTGGCGCGGCCGATCGCGGTCTGGCCGGCGTTCGCCCAGTAGACGAAGTTGGCCTTGGCCAGCGGAGGGAGGATCAGCAGCGCAATCGTCGCAAGCAGCCCTGCGACGGCGGCGTTGACCGCGGCGCGTCTCCCTCGCGACGCTTGGTTGATTGGACGAGCGTGCAGCACCTGTTCCCCAAACACGCCGGAAGCCTACCGGTCGCGGTATTCGCCAATCAGATGCGCTGATCCAGCGAACGCCAGGCGCGTTCCGCGTCGGCGATCGCCACCGAGACGTCGCGCTCGGCAGCCGCGATCGTGAGTCGGTCGCCCGACACCCGGCCGATCTCGATCGCCTCCACGCCCGCCGCTTCGGCACGTTCCAGCAGCCCCCTCGCCTGATCATCGCCCGCGGCGAGCACGATCCCGCCGGGGCCCTCGCCGAACAGGCAGGTCTCGCCGGACCCCCCGCGCAGCTCGACCAGCGCATCCAGGTCGACCTCTATCCCAGTTCCGCTGGCGATCGCCATCTCGGCCAGCGCGCAGGCGAGTCCGCCGTCGCTGACATCGTGGGCGGCCGACGGACTCCAGTCGCGAACGATCTCCCGGACCAACGCGAGGGCGGCGTCGACGGACTTGATGTCAGGTTGCGGCAATCCGGCGTCCAGCTCGCCCCGCTGCTTCGCCAGCTCGGAGCCCGCCAGCGACGGTGCGAAGGGACCGACGAGGATCAGCCGGTCGCCGTCGCTGGGGGCGACCCCCGGTGCCTTCGCCGGGTCGGGCAGCTCCCCCACCATCCCGACCACCGGCGTCGGGTAGATCGGGCCGTGCTCGGTCTCGTTGTAGAGGGAGACGTTGCCCCCGACGACCGGCACCCGGAGCGCCAGGCAGGCGTCGGCCAGGCCGAGCACCGCGCGGTCGAGCTGCCAGGCGATGTTGGGCTTCTCGGGATTGCCGAAGTTGAGGCAGTTGGTCAGCCCGAGTGGCTCGGCGCCGACACAGGCCAGGTTCTGGGCGCACTCGAGTACCGCCTCGATCGCCCCGGCGTATGGATCGCAGGCGACCCTGCGCCCGTTGCCGTCGATCGCCACCGCAATCGCCCGATCCGACTCGGGAATCATCAAGACAGCCGCGTCCGCAGACTCCGGGCGCCGCACCGTGCGGGACCCGACCACCGAGTCGTACTGCTCGAACGCCCAGCGCTTCGAGGCGACGTTGGGCGCGCCGAGCAGGGCGAAGAGGATGGCCGACGGGTCGCCGGGATCCGCGGACCGCCCGGCCGTGAGCGCCACCTGCTCGCCGAGGGTGTCCGAGTTGCCGTACATCCAGTCGTTTGGCTCCTCGGGCTCGAGGTCGTACAGAGGGCATTCGTCGACCAGGGCCGAGACCGGCACGTCACCGACCTCCACGCCGTCGTCCAGGACCCTCAGGTGTCCGGTGTCCGTGATCTCTCCGATGGCGGCGGCCCCGGTCTGCCAGCGCTCGCAGGTCGCCACCACCTCGTTGAGCCGTGACGGCTCGACCACCGCCAGCATCCGCTCCTGCGACTCCGAGACCATCACCTCGAAGGGCTCGAGGTCGGGCTCCCGGAGGGGCACCTTGGAGACGTCGATGTCGATCCCGACCTCGCCCTTCGACGCCATCTCCCCGGCCGAGGAGGTCAGCCCGGCCGCGCCGAGGTCCTGGAGCGAGACGAGTAATCCGCGCTCCAGCAGCTCCAGGCAGCACTCGAGCAGCTTCGATTCCTCGAAGGGGTCGCCGATCTGGACGCTGGGGCGCTTGCTGTCGTCCCCGGCCTCGAGCTCCGCCGAGGCGAGCACCGAAGCGCCGCCGATCCCGTCGCGTCCGGTGGACGCGCCCATGATCACCAGGAGGTTCCCGGGGCCGGCGGCCGCGGAGCGGATCATCGCTTCAGTCCGGGCCAGCCCGACGCACATCGCGTTCACCAGGCAGTTGTGCTCGTACGGTGGCTCGAAGTAGACCTCGCCGCCGACCGTGGGCACGCCGATCGAGTTGCCGTAGTGGCCGATCCCCGCAACCGCGCCCTCGAAGAGGTAGCGGGAGCGCTCGGAGGAGGGCTCGCCGAAGCGCAGCGAGTCGAGCACCGCGATCGGCCGCGCGCCGATCGCGAAGACATCGCGGAGGATCCCGCCCACGCCGGTGGCCGCGCCCTGGAACGGCTCGACGGCGCTCGGGTGGTTGTGCGATTCGACCTTGAAGGCGATGGCGTGGCCGTTGCCGACGTCGACCGCCCCCGCGTTCTCGCCCGGCCCCATCACCACTCGCTCGCCCTCGGTCGGCAGCCGGCCGAGCAGCTTGCGCGAGTGCTTGTAGGCACAGTGCTCGGACCAGAGCAGCGAGAACATCGCCAGCTCGACGCCGTTCGGGTCGCGGCCGAGCAGCTCGACGATGCGCTCGTACTCGGAGTCGGTGAGCCCGAGCTCGCGGTGCGGGCTCTCGGAGACGCCCGCGCTCACGCGGTGGCGGCCTGGGGAGCGCCGGCGAGTGCGCGGAACAGGGCGATCCCGTCGTCGGAACCGGTCAGCGGATCGACGGCGTGCTCGGGATGCGGCATCAGGCCGAGCACGTTCCCCGCCTCGTTGACAACACCGGCGATGTCGCGGACGCTGCCGTTCGGGTTCTCGCCGGGCGCGTAGCGGAAGGCGATCCGCCCGTCGGCCTCCATCCGGTCAAGATCGTCGTCGGGCGCGAAGTAACGGCCGCTCATGTGTTTGATCGGGATCGAGAGGCGCTGTCCTTCGTCGATCGCCGACCCGAACGGACCCGCGAATTCATCGGCCACCAGGTCGACCTGCCTGCAGATGAAGCGCAGCCCCTCATTCGGAAGCAGCGCGCCGGGCAAAAGCCCCGCCTCGCAGAGGACCTGGAAGCCGTTGCAGATGCCCAGCACCGGGCCGCCGTCGGCCGCGAACCGGGCCACCGCCTCCATCGCCGGCGAGAACCGCGCGATCGCGCCCGCTCGCAGGTAGTCGCCGTAGGAGAAGCCGCCGGGCACCACGACTCCGTCCAGCTCGGAGAGGTCGGTCTCCTCATGCCAGACCAGCCTGCCCTCGCCCACCCGCTGCACGGCGGCCAGGGCGTCGCGCTCGTCGCAGGACCCCGGGAACTGAATGACGCCGATCACTGCTCGAGCTCCACCTCGAAGTCCTCGATCAGCGGGTTGGCGAGCAACTTCTCGCAGAGGTCGTCGAGCTTGCTCGGGTCGTCGGTCTCGAGCTCCACCAGGCGGCCGACGCGGACGTCATGGACGCCCTCGAAGCCGAGTGCCGGCAGGGCCCGCTCGACCGCCTTCCCCTGCGGGTCGAGGATGCCCTCCTTCGGCCTGATCAGGACCTTGGCCTTCACTCGATCAGCGTACAAGCGGCCGAGGAGCGACCCGGTGGGTGGTTAGTCCAGTTTGCGGCCTGTGATCTTCCCGAAGGCCTCGACGTACTTGGCCCGCGTGTTCTGCACGACCTCGTCGGGGAGCTCGGGGCCGGGCTCGGTGTGGTCCCAGCCGATCGAGTCCGAGTAGTCCCGCACGTACTGCTTGTCGAAGGAAGGCTGCGGGCCGCCGGGCTCGTAGCTGTCCGCCGGCCAGAACCGAGAGGAGTCCGGAGTCAGGACCTCGTCCCCAAGGACGATCTCGGCGCCCGGCGATGATCCGAACTCGAACTTGGTGTCGGCCAGGAGGATGCCCTTCTCGGCCGCATGGTCGGCACCGCGCTTGTAGATCTCGATCGAGATGCGCCTGAGCTCCTCCATCAGCGGCCGGTTTCCGATCGCCTCGGCGGCGGTGTCGAAGTCGATGTTCTCGTCGTGCTCGCCGAGCTCCGCTTTGGTGGCGGGGGTGAAGATCGGCTCCGGGAGCTGGTCGGACTCCCGCAGGTCGGCGGGCAACTCGATCCCGCAGACGGCGCCGGACTCGCGGTACTCCTTCCAGCCCGACCCCGAGAGGTAGCCGCGGACGACGCATTCGACCGGGTACATGTCGAGCTTCTTCACCCGCATCCCGCGCCCCTCCGCCTCCGGGGGCACCTCCTCGGAGATGAAGTGGTTGGGGACGATCTCGCCGGTCAGCTCGAACCAGAAGAGCGACATCTGCGTGAGCACCTTCCCCTTGTCCGGGATCTCGGTGGGCAGGATCACGTCGTAGACGGAGATCCGGTCGGAGGCGACCATGATCAGCTCGTCGCCGTCCTCGTAGATCTCGCGGACCTTGCCGGAGCCGGCCAGGCGCAGATCGGCGAGGGAGCCCGTCATCCGCCCCCAACCTCGGGCTGGACGGTGGGGTGGGCCTTGGCCCACTCGGAGATCTTGCCGGAGCCGACGATTGCCTTGCCCTCATCGAGCAGGAGAACCGGCAGGTTCACCTGCCCCGTCAGCTCCTTCACCTCCTCACGGCCCTTCTGGCGCTGCCCCCAGGTCCACGGCACGAGCCGGTAGCCCGGCAGGTCGCGGATCTCGTACTCGTAGCCGGCGTCGTCGAGCGCCTTCGCGGCGCGCCCGCAAGCGTGGCCGATCGCGGCGTGCTTCTCCTTCTGCCCACAGGTGTAGAGGATCACGCCTCAAGCCTACCCAGGCGTGCCATCACCTCGGGCACGTGCTTCAGATAAGCGCCGTAGTCGAACACGGCATCGAGATCGAGCTGCGGCGCGGCCGCGCCGATGAGCTCGCGGAAGTCCTTGCCCTCGTCCCAGGCGCGCTGCGCGTTCTCCTGGACGACCCGGTAGGCGTCGTCGCGGGTCGTCCCGGACTCGACCAGCGCGGTCAGCGCGCGCTGGCTGAAGAGGGCCCCGTGGGTGAGCTCGATGTTCTCGCGCATCCGGTCGGTGTGCACCGTCATCCCCTCCACGATCCGGGTCGCGAGGTGCTGCAGGTAGTCGAGGGCGATCGTGGCGTCGGGCAGCACGACGCGCTCGGCGCCGGAGTGCGAGATGTCCCGCTCGTGCCAGAGCGCGATGTTCTCGATCCCGACCTGCGAGTAACCACGCAGTACGCGGGCGAGCCCGCAGATCCGCTCCGCGAGGATCGGATTCCGCTTGTGTGGCATCGCCGACGATCCCTTCTGGCCCGAGCCGAAGGGCTCCTCGACCTCGCGCACCTCGGTGCGCTGCAGGTTCCGGATCTCCGTGGCGAAGCGCTCCAGGCCACCGCCGGCGATCGCGATCCGGGCCAGCACGACGGCGTGGCGATCCCTCGGCACGACCTGGGTGGAGATGTCCTCGGGCACCAGCGCGAGCTCCTGCATCACCCGCGCCTCTACGATCGGCGGGATGGAGGCGTAGGTGCCCACCGCCCCGGAGAGCTTCCCGACCGCCACCTGTTCGAACGCGTTGGCGAGCCGCTGGAGGTTGCGGTCCGCCTCGAGGGCGAATCCCGCCAGGCGCAGGCCGAAGGTCGTGGGCTCGGCGTGTACGCCATGGGTGCGCCCGACGCAGAGGGTCTCGGCGAACTCCTTCGCGCGGGTGACCATGGCGTCCCGATAGGCGCGGGCGCCTCGCACGACGATCTCTCCCGCGTCGACGAGTTGGAGCGCGAGCGCCGTGTCGAGCACGTCGGAGGAGGTGAGCCCGTAGTGCAGCCAGCGCCCCTCCTCCCCGACCGAGCTGGAGACCACGTCGACGAAGGCGGCCACGTCGTGCCCCGTCGTCCGCTCCCGCTCCTCGACCGCCTCGACGGTGAACGACGCCTTCTCGCGGACGGCCTTCGCGGCGGCCTCGGGCACGACGCCCTCCGCCGCCCACGCGTCGGTGGCCGCCAGCTCGACCTTCAGCCAGGTCTCCATACGGCGCTGCTGCGTCCAGACGGCGCCGATCTCCTCGCGTGTGTAGCGGGGGATCACGTACTAAGTCTGACGGTCAGGAATTGATGATCCTGACAGCGAGCAACCCGGCATTCTTGGCGCCGTCGATCGCCACGCAGCCGACCGGCACGCCGGGCGGCATCTGAACCGCCGAGAGCAGGGCGTCCAGGCCGCCGAGGTTCTTGCCCGAGATCGGCACGCCGATCACCGGCAGGTCGGTCTTTGAGGCCGCGAAGCCGGGTAGTGCGGCCGACATCCCTGCGCCGGCGATGATCACCTTCAGTCCCCGCATACGCGCGTTCGTGCAGTACTCGCTGGTCGCGTCCGGGTCGCGGTGGGCGCTCAGGACGCGGACCTCGTAGCGGATGCCGTGGTCCTGGAGGGCCTCGCCGGCGGGCTGCAGCTTGGGCTTGTCGTTCTTCGAGCCCATGATGATCCCGACGAGCGGCGCATCGACCTCGATCTCCTCAAACGCCTCCTCGACCTGGGGCATCGTCTCGACAACATCGCCCTCGGGCATCAGCTCCTCCATTCGGTCGTTTACGCGGCCGCGGCCCGATCGACGGCCCGGGCGGCGATGTCGGTTCGCATCTGCTTTCCGCTGAAGTCGATCAGCTCGGCGGCATCGTAGGCACGTCGCCGGGCCTCTGCCGCCGTGGGTCCGAGCCCGGTCACATTGAGGACGCGGCCGCCCGCCGTGACCACGCCCCCATTGGTGCGGGCGGTGCCGGCGTGGGTCACCTCGACGCCCTCGACAGCCGCCGCCTCCTCCAGCCCGGTGATCACGTCACCCTTCGAGGAGGAGGCCGGGTAGCCGGCGGAGGCCAGCACCACGGTCACCGCCCAGTCGTCCCCGAACTCGGCCTCGGCCCCGGCAAGCCCTCCGATCTCCCGGGAGGCGAGGCAAAGGGCGAGCAGGTCGGAGCCGAGTCGCGGCAGCACCGCCTGGGTCTCGGGGTCGCCGAACCGGCAGTTGAACTCGAGCACCTTCGGCCCAGCCGCGGTCAGCATCAGCCCTGCGTAGAGGACGCCGTGAAACGGCGTGCCGCGCCGCTTCATCGTCTCGACCACCGGGCGGTGGACCAGGTCGGCGATCCGCTCGGTCTCGGCTCGGTCGAAGCCGGGCACGGGCGAGTAGCTCCCCATCCCTCCGGTGTTCGGCCCCTCGTCCCCGTCGTGGATCCTCTTGTAGTCCTGGGCCGGGGCGAGCGGAAGGACGTTCTCGCCGTCGCAGAGCGCGAGCAGCGACAGCTCCTCGCCCTCGAGGAACTCCTCGATCACCACCTCCGTGTCTCCGAAGCGCTGCTCCTCGAAGAAGACGCCGACGGCCTCGCGCGCCTCGGCCTCCGAGGCGCAGATGATCACGCCCTTTCCGGCGGCCAGGCCATCAGCCTTGAGCACGGCGGGATAGGAGGCACGGACGATCTCCTCGAGCCCCTCCTCGCGCGAGCGCACCACCGTGTGAGAGGCCGTGGGCACGCCCGCCTCGCCCATCACCTCCTTGGCGTGGAGCTTCGATCCCTCCAGCCGGGCGGCCTCGGCGCCTGGCCCGAAGGCCGCGACGCCCTCGCGCTCGAGTGCGTCGACCAGCCCCGCCACGAGAGGCGCCTCGGGGCCGACGATGACCAGATCGACATCCTCGTCGCGGGCGGCGCCGACGAGCGCGTCGACGTCCTCCGCCCCGACCTCAAGGCACCGCGCATCCTCCGCGATGCCCGTGTTCCCGGGCGCGCAGAGCAGCTCGGGCTTCTGTGGCGAGCGGGCGAGGGCGCGGACGATCGCGTGCTCGCGCCCCCCTCCGCCGACGACGAGAACCCTCAAAGCGCCTTCGCGAAGTCCTCGGCCGGGATCGCGGCGAGGGTCTGGCTGCTCATCGTCCCGCGGGAGCCGAGCTCGACCGAGACCTTGGCCATCGTCTTCTCATCGGGCGCCTCGACGATCGTGATGAAGTCGTACTGCCCGAGTGTGGCCCACTGCTCCTTGACCGTGACCCCGAGCTGTTCTACCTCCTTGTTTACCTCCTGGACCCGCGTCGGGTTGTTCTTGAGCGTCTGAACGCCCTCGGAGGTCAGGTTGGTGAGCATTACGAATGTCGGCATCGCGTTCTCCTCTTCTGGTGGCATGTCCCTGGTGGACCCCCTTTCTTTCACTTTCCGCTCCCGCATGCAATCTCGGTGATGGGAGGGTGCGCCGCAAGGCGCAACCCGTTTCATGCCGGTTGCGCCCGTCCGGATCAGCCGAGATCATTCGGGCATGAGTGAGCACCCGATCTTCGCTCGCTTCTACGACCGGATGACGGCCGGAACGGAGCGTGCCGGGCTGGGCGAGATGCGGCGAGAGCTGCTCGCCTCGGCGACCGGTCGCGTCCTCGAGCTGGGCGCAGGGACCGGCCACAACCTCGAGCACTACACCGCCGCGGTCACCGAGCTCGTCATGACCGAGCCTGACCCGCACATGGCTCGGCGCCTCCGAGACCGACTTGTCAATCACCCCGGCGCGGCCGGGGACGCCAAGGTCGTCGAGGCATCTGCCGAGGACCTGCCGTTCGATGACGGCAGCTTCGACACCGTGGTCGCAACCCTGGTCCTGTGCACGGTCGCCGACCCGCAGCGCGCATTGGCCGAGGCTCGCCGCGTCCTGGTCGAGGGCGGCAAGCTGCTCTTCATCGAGCACGTGCGCAGCAGTCGTCCCGGCCTCGCCCGCTGGCAGGACCGGCTGGAACGCCCCTGGGGTTTCCTCGCCGCAGGGTGCCACCCCAATCGCCCGACGGGCCAGCGGCTCGCCGACGCGGGTTTCTGGATCGACAGCTTGGAGCCGGGCAAGCTGCCGAAGGCACCGCCTATCGTGAGGCCCCTGATTCGCGGGGTGGCACAGCGGCCCACGGGTGTCGGCTCCTCGGACTAGTCCGCCGCAGTCCCGTCCTGCCACGGCAGCAAACCCTCGGCGGTCGCCCAGGGCGACTTGCCATCCGTCTCCACTTGCTTGGTCATGGCGGACATCTTCTCCTGCGAGGAGTCCGTGGCCGAGGCGACCATGAACCACTTCCGCTCCACGGCCAGGCCCTGTGCCAGTGGCAGTGATGCCCCCTCGTACACGGCGCGCTTCAGCGACCGGATCGCCTCCGGCGAGTGCCTCGCGAGCCGCTCCCCCATGTGGATTGCCGCCTCCTTCACCTGGTCGGGCGGGACCACGGCGCCGATCAGGCCATGGTCGAGCGCCTCGCGCGGGCTCAGCGTGCGCCCGTCGAGCATCATCTGCAGAGCCCGCCCGACGCCGACCAGCCTCGGCAGGCGCTGCGTCCCACCAGCCCCGGGGTTGAAGTCGATCGTCATCTCGGGCAGTCCGATCGCGATATCGGCGTCGGCCATCAGCCGGACGTCGCAGGCGAGCGAGATCTCGCAGCCACCGCCGGTCGCCGGGCCGTTGATCGCCGCGATGAAGACCACCCCCGAGCGGTTCATCTCCAGGAACAGATCGTGGATCCGGTAGAGCTCGAACACAGCCGCGAGCGGTGTCCGCTCACCCAGCTCGCGCAGGACCGGAATATGCCGCACCGCGCCGGCGATCCTCAGGACGATTGCGGTCAGCCACGGCGGCGCCGAGATGCCGGCCCGCTGAACGCTCGCCAGGATCTCCCCGACGTCGTAGTGGGTGATGTACAGGCCCTCGGGCTTGCCCGTGATCACGACCGCTCCAACCGAGCGGTCGCCTTGGAGCGAGAGAACGATCCGCTGGAGCTCGCGCACCATCTCCGCGGTCATGAAGTTGTGAGGCGGGTGGTCGACACTGACCACGAGGACCCGGCCCCGGCGCTCGACGTCCAACATCGGCATAGGGGGAAGCCTATGCCCGGAAGATCTACGCGTCGAACCCCACGTGGACGTGGTCGCAGTGGTCGGCCTGCGCAAAGCCGTTGGGATCGGCGGGGCCGTCCGGATCGAAGCAGTAGATGAGCTCGGTCGGCTCCTGGCCCGCGGGCAGAGCGCCGAGTTGGCGCGCGATCGTGCCGCAGGGTCCGTCGGGAGAGACGTCCGTGCAGGGCACGCCGTCGATTGCGGCGATGTCCATGGCGCGGCCGTAGTAGTGGTTGGAGACATTGCCGCTCGAGGTGAGCTTGGAATGGTCGGAGCGAAGCGCCGAGATTCGAATCGTGTGCTGCTGGCTGATCGCGCCGAGGATGCCGAGGATCCGCGGGTCGATGGCCCCGGACTGGATGTCCACCATCTCGAGCGAGTTCGAGAGCTCAACGTTCGCCCAGTTGATCGGGGCGTTGGTCGGGCCGGGCAGCGCGACCGCGTAGGCAACCGTCTTCACCTGGCAGCTGCCGGCCATCGACTCAGCGTCCTGCAGCACGGAATCGACGTACCACTCGGCGTGGTTGTGCTGGAAGAGCCCTGCGCGCAGGTCGCCCGCGGCCCAGATCATCCGGGCCAGGGTCGCCGCCGAGTCCGCCGGGCTCTCGCGCCTGATCTTGCCGTCGCCGTCGCCATCGACCGCGTACTGCTTCCAGTGGTCCTGGGTGATGCCGAGCGGGCCGACCGAGGAGAGCTGTTTCGCACTCATCCCCTTGCCGAAGTTGGATTCGATCCTCGCCACCGCGGCGAGCGCCCACACGCCGCCCTGACCGAGGTCGTAGCGGCCGGCCGCGTCCTGGAAGCTCTTCATGTAGTCCTCCGGGATCGACTCGCGCGACCCGTCGGCGGGCGAGCAGACGAGTTCCTGCTGCTTCGGGATCAGTGACAGTCCGCCAAGAGCGCCGTTGCCTATCCCGCTGAAGCACGCCGCCCGGGCCATGACCTCGGCCACGTACCAGTCGGCGTGGTTGTAGGCGAAGACGGCACCCTCCGGGTCCGCGGGCATCCCCGCGGCGCGCAGGTACCGAGCGGCGGCGAAGATCGCGTCGTTCGGGTTGTTCGGATCCTTGGTCCCGTCGTGGTCGGCGTCCACCCCGTAGGTGGCCCAGGTCGAGGGCATGAACTGCATCCAGCCCTCGGCGCCGGCGGACGAGGGACCGAGGTTCTGGCCGAAGCCGCTCTCGATTTCGTTGATGGCGGCCAGGATGGACGGGCCGGCGGGACCGAGGTCGTATGCCTGGGCGGCCGCCTGGTAAATCGGCCCGAGGTACGCCGGGATCGCAACGGGGCCGCACGCGGTGGGCGTCAGCGGGGCGGGCGGCGGTGGCGCCGTGCCGCCCACCTTCGCCGTGCCCTTCTCGTTCTCGCCGCCCCCCTTCGGCCCCTTGGTGCCGCCGTTGTGGGAGGGCTTGGGCGCCGGCTTCTGGGGCTTGGGCTGGTGCTTGGGGATCGGCTTCGCCGGCGGGAGCAGCGTCACCGGGGGCTGCGGCTGGCTCGGCGGCTCAGGCGGGTCCGTGGTGGTCGTCGGCGCCGTGTCGGTCGGCGTCTGCGCCCCGGCCCCCGGAGCGGCGATTGCCGCGCCCACGATCGTCGCCGCGATTGTCGCCCTGATCCGTCCCATCAGCCAAGGACCTGGGCGACCCGCCACTGATCGCCGGTCTTCGTCAAGGTCAGGCGGACTTCGCTGATCGCCCGTAGGCGCACGAGGGAGACACTGGCGGTCACCTGCTGCTTGCCGGCCGCGCCGAGGACGACGTTCAGGACCCGCGCCTGCGGAACCTTGCCCTTCGAGGGAAGGCGCGGCGGGTCGGCGGCGAGCGACTTGACCAGCGGCTTGGTCGCTGTCGCCACGAAGGCGGCGTCGGTCTTCTTGTTCGACTTGCCGACCTCATAGCCGACGAAGGCCTGTGCGAACTGCCACGCGACCTGTTCGGGAGGGACGGAGGCCTTGGTGGGAGGCTGGACGGGCGCGGGCGCCGTATGTCCGGCCGGGATCGAGGGAGCGACTCCCTGGAGGGCGGTGAGGCTGGCGCCATGCGGCCTCGCCGTGGCCGAGGCCGCGACCGGCACCGACTCATTCGCGGAAGGGTGATCGGCAGCGCTCATCGCACCACCCGCGGCGGCCGCGATCGCCAGGGTGGCGGCCCCGGCGGCGATCGCCATCCTGGTGTGGTGGCTGCGCTCGCTGAGCGCATCCGCGAGGGGCCACGTGAGCCTGGTCTGGATCAGGCGCTGCAGGGGCTGCATCCTGCGGCCGGCGCGCGCCAAGGCATCACGCGTGACGTCGCTGCCTCGCCAGAGGACCTTCTCCTCGAGGTCCCAGGCGGCCTCGCGGATCGTCCAGCCGGCGTCTTCGGCTTCGATGCGAAGGTTCACCCTGGATCAATCGTCTAGGCGAGGCCTAAGCCAGATACCGAGAAGTTGGTTCTTTAGGCAGGTGCCAGGCGTGGTGCAGGGGCCTTGGCCTTCTCGAAGACCAGCTCGCCGTCCTTCGCATCCACCTTGACCGCGTCGCCCTCGGCGAAGTCTCCCTCCAGCAGTCGCAGAGCCAGCTTGTCGATCAGCTGCTTCTGGATCACGCGCTTCAGCGGCCGCGCGCCGTAGGTCGGGTCGAAGCCGAGGTTGCCGAGCAGCTCGCGCGCCTTGTCGGTGAGCTCGATCTCGATGCCGCGCTCGCGGACCCGATCGGAGAGCTGCGCGACCTGGATCTCGACGATCTTGCCGAGATCCTCCTTGGTGAGGCGATGGAAGATGACGACGTCGTCGATCCGGTTGAGGAACTCGGGCGGGAAGGTCTGGGTGAGGGCCTCCTCCACCTGCTCCCGCGCCTTCTCCTCGACCTTCTCGGCCGCGATGTATTGCGAGCCGACGTTGGAGGTCATGATCAGGACGGAGTTCTTGAAGTCGACGGTACGTCCCTGGCCATCGGTGAGGCGGCCGTCATCCATGATCTGGAGCAGGACATTGAAGACGTCCGGGTGGGCCTTCTCGATCTCGTCGAGCAGGATCACCGAGTACGGCCGCCGGCGGACGGCCTCCGTCAGCTGGCCGCCCTCCTCGTAACCGACGTAGCCGGGCGGGGCGCCGATCAGCCGGGCGACCGCGTGCTTCTCCATGTACTCCGACATGTCGATTCGGACCATCGCCTGCTCGGAGTCGAACATGAACTCGGCGAGCGCCCGAGCGAGCTCGGTCTTGCCGACGCCGGTGGGCCCGAGGAAGAGGAAGCTGCCGATCGGGCGGTCCGGATCGGAGAGCCCGGCGCGAGAGCGGCGCAGGGCGCCGGCGACCGCCTCGACGGCTTCGTCCTGGCCGATCACCCGCTCGTGCAGGCGCTCCTCCATGTGGATCAGCTTCTCGACCTCTCCCTCCATCAGGCGGGAGACGGGGATTCCGGTCCACTTGGAGACGATCTCGGCGATGTCCTCCTCGGTGACCTCCTCGGTGAGCATCGAGCCGCCATCGCGGTGGAGCTCGGCGAGCTTCGCCTCCTGCTCCTGAACGGTCCTCTCGAGCTCCGGGATGCGGCCGTACCGCAGCTCGGCCGCCCGCTCGAGGTCGGCGTCGCGCTCGGCGCGCTGGGCCTCTCGGGCGGCCTCCTCGAGCTCGGCCTTGGCCGACTTGATCGCCTCGATCGCCTGCTTTTCGTTCTGCCAGCGCGCCTTCATCTCCGAGGAGCGCTCGCGCAGGTCGGCGAGCTCGGCCTCGATCACGGAGAGGCGGTCCTTCGAGACCTCGTCCTTCTCCTTCTTCAGGGCCTCGCGCTCGATCTCGAGCTGCTGGATCCGGCGCTCGACCTCATCGATCTCGGTGGGCATCGAGTCGATCTCGATCTTCAGCCGGGATGCGGCCTCGTCGATCAGGTCGATCGCCTTGTCGGGCAGGAAGCGGTCGGCGATGTAGCGGGTGGACAGGGTGGCCGCGGCGATGATCGCGGAGTCCGTGATCCTCACCCCGTGATGCACCTCGTAGCGCTCCTTGAGCCCGCGGAGGATCGCGATCGTGTCCTCCACGGTGGGCTCGCCGACGAAGATGGGCTGGAAGCGCCGCTCGAGCGCGGCGTCCTTCTCGATGTGCTTGCGGTACTCGTCCAGAGTGGTCGCGCCGACAGCACGCAGCTCGCCGCGTGCCAGCATCGGCTTCAGAAGGTTGGATGCGTCGACCGCGCCCTCCGCTGCGCCGGCGCCGACGATGGTGTGGAGCTCGTCCATGAAGAGCACGATCTGGCCCTCGGCCGCCTGGATCTCCTTGAGGACGGCCTTGAGCCGTTCCTCGAACTCGCCTCGGTACTTGGACCCGGCGAGCAGTGAGCCGATGTCCAGCGCGATCACCCGGCGGTCGCGGAGCGACTCGGGCACGTCGCCGGAGACGATCCGTTGAGCGAGTCCCTCGACGATCGCCGTCTTGCCGACCCCGGGGTCGCCGATCAGGACGGGGTTGTTCTTCGTGCGCCGCGAGAGCACCTGGATGACCCGGCGGATCTCCTCGTCGCGGCCGATGACAGGGTCGAGCTTGCCGCTCTCCGCCTCGGCGGTCAGGTCGCGCCCGTACTTCTCGAGCGCGCCGAAGGTGTCCTCCGGGTTGGGGGAGGTGACGCGATGCGGGCCGCGCACCTCGGAGATCGCCTGGACGAGGTCCTTGCGATCGGGCAGCAGGTCGGAGACGCCGGACTTCGGCTCGGTCAGGGCGAGCAGGATGTGCTCGGTCGAGATGTACTCGTCCCCCAGGCCGGTCGACTCCTTCTCGGCCTGCTGCAGGACCCAGACGAACTCACTCGAGGGACGGACGTCGGGAACCGTGTTGCCGCTCAGCTGGGGCAGCTTGCCGATCGCATCGCGGGCCTTCGCGCGCGCATCCTGCGCGTCGATGCCGAGGCGCTGCAGGACCGGCACGACGACGCCCTCGTCCTGTTCGAGCAGCGCGAGGAGGAGGTGGGGTGGGGCGACCTCCGGGTTCGAGCCCTCGGACGCGAGCCGCTGTGCCGCCGCGACGGCCTCCTGGGACTTGATCGTGAATCGGTCAGGCTGCATCTGGCACCATGGTACCGGCTTTAGTGCAAAAAGTAAAGAAATCTATGTCAACTAGACTTAGATCCACGCCTGGACCACGAATGGCCGAATTGTGGGTTTACATCCCGCGGGCGCGCGGCATAGGATCCTCGCGTAGACCGCTCCGGTCAAGGATGGCTATGCCGAGCAACGTCGAGATCTACCAGCGCATTCTGGAGACCTTCAACCGGGAGGGTGTGGAGGGCGTCATGCCCTACTTCACCCACGACGTCGAGGTCTACGACCCCGACCTGCCCGAGGGGCCCTATCGAGGCCCCGAGGCCGCACGGCACGTAGTCGATCTCCTCACGAGCGGGTTCGAGGACGTCGAGATCAAGGACTTCCGGCTGCTGCCCGCCGGCGACCGCGTCGTCGCCCTCCTTCACACGCGCGCCAAGGGCGAGCGCGTCGACCTCGAGGTCGAGACGCGCGACGCGCATACCATCACCTTCCGCCGCGGGAAGATCGCCTACTGGCGGCTCTACCTCGATCAGGTCGAGGCGCTCACGGAGGCGGGCCTGGACCCGGAGCTCGCCAGCCCGGAGAGCCGGACACCCTCCTAGTCCGGGCCTTACGCTTCGGGGGTGGGGAGCGCCGGAACGAGGTGGGTCGCGACGTTCGCGCTGATGCTCGTGTCGGCCCTGGGGGCCGGCGCGCACTCGTTCGCCGATCAGAGCGGTGGCCGGCATGAAGGCGGGAAGGTCTGGCCCAGGGAGCGCTATCCGTCCTCCCGGGCGATCCGGCGCGCACAGGGGTTCGCCGCCTCGAGAGGAGACGTCTCCTTCGCGGTGATCGACAGCTCGATCGGCCTGCGAGGCTATGACCAGGATCGCCAGTTCAGCTCCGCCAGCGTCAGCAAGGCGCTGCTCCTGGCGGCGGAGCTGCGGCGCCTGGACCGGGATGGGCTGCCGCTCGACGACGAGACGAAGGAGCTGCTCGAGCCGATGATCACCTACTCGGACAACCGGGCCGCCGACGAGGTCTATGCCCAGGTCGGGGACGCGGGATTGGAGGAGGTGGCGAGGGGGGTTGGGATGCGGGATTTCGAGCCGACGCCGGGCTTCTGGGGCGGCGACAAGGTCACGGCCGCCGACCTGGCGCGCTTCTTCTTCCGGCTGGAGGCGAACCTCCCGGGGCCGCACCGCGCCTACGCCAAGGGCCTGCTGGCGAGGATCACTCCCGTGGAGCGCTGGGGAATCCCCCAGGCGATCGGCCACGGCTGGTCCGTGTGGTTCAAGGGCGGCTGGCGCCCGCCGGGGCAGGAGCACACCAGCGGCCCGGTGACCCACCAAGCCGCCCTCCTCGTCCATCGCCGGGGCGAGCGCGTGGCGCTTGCGGTGCTCACCGACGAGACGCCGGGGGACGTGACCGGGTTCGGGGCGATCGAGGGCGTCACAGAGCGCCTGCTGGCGACACCTCCGCCGAACCGGCGGGGCTGGGTCGCGCCGTAGTCAGGGACGGCTTCGCCATCAGGTCGCGGTCACGAGCGGCCGCCCGATATCAGGCGCGGCGGCTCCGCCGCCGCTTCAAGCGCTGCGGCCTGGTGACCGCTTGATCGGGATCCGCGTGGATCCCTGCCCGCGGCTCATGCTCTGCGGCTCGTAGGCGCCGTAGGGAACCAACTCGCCGCCGATCGACTTCCGTAGCCGCTCGAGCTCCTTGGTCATGCGGCTCTCCATCTCGGCGGCGCGCTTTCGCATCCTCGCCATCTCGCTGCGCATGCGCTCGACCCGGCGCTCCAGCTCCAGCACTGTCTCCACTCCCGCGAGGTTGAGCCCCTCGTCGGTGGTCATCTGCTGGATCCGGCGCAGCCGCTCGACGTCCGCCTGCGAGTAGAGCCGGGTGTTCTTGGGTGAGCGCTTCGGTGTGATCAGGCCCCGGGCCTCATACATCCGCAGGGTCTGAGGGTGCATCTCGGCCAGCTCGGCGGCGACCGAGATCATGAAGACCCCGCGCTCCTCGTCGATCCGCCGCCCCTCTCTTCCTCCGCGGTCAGCCATCCGCCTTCACTCTCTCTTCTCCGTCGGATGATCCGGCCGCGGTGTTTGTGGCGGCCGTTGATGCCCGTCCGAGCAGCGTTGCACGCGGGTTCTGTCCGTTGAGCGCCTCGGCGAGCTTTGCCACCGCCTCGCGCTGTTCATCCGAAAGCTCCTTCGGGACGTCGATGCGGATCCGGTAGTAGATGTCGCCTCGTCCCGAACCCTTCGTCCGGGGCGGTCCCTCGCCGCGCAGCCGCTGCACCGAGCCGTGCTGCGTCCCGGGCGGAATGCGAATCGTCTTCGACCCGTCGAGGGTCGGGACCTCGATGGTGGCTCCCTGGATCGCCTCGGCAACCGTCACCGGAAGATCCACCTCGAGGTTGCCGTCGGGGCGCTGCTTGAAGACCGGTGATGGAGCGACGCGAGTGGTCACGTAGAGATCGCCGCGTGGCCCACCGCGATAGCCGGCCTCGCCCTTGCCGGCGAGCCTGATCCGACTGCCGTCGTGGACGCCCGCGGGGATGTTGACCCGGTAGCGCTTGGTCTCCTGGGTGATCCCCTGGCCGCCGCAGGTCGGGCACGGATCGTCGATCAGCGTGCCCTGCCCACCGCATTCGGGGCACGGCTGCGAGATCGAGAAGAGCCCCTGGCTCTGGGCGTCGATCCCGGTCCCCTCGCAGCGAGGACAGGTGCGCGGCGAGGTGCCGGGCTTGGCACCGCTGCCGTCGCAGGTCGGGCAGGGACCCGTCGTCGGAACCGCGACGGCGATCTGGGTCCCGTGCATGGCCTGGTCGAAGGAAAGGCGAACCTCGGTTTCGAGGTCGCGGCCCCGCTGCTCGCGCGGACCCTGCTGGCGACCGCCGCGGAAGAAGGTGGAGAAGATGTCGCCGAGGTCAGAGGCAAAGCCGCCGCCCGGGAAGCCGCCGGCGCCACCACCGGGGAACCCGCCCGCGCCGAAGCCGCCGAAGCGGCCTCCGGCGTCGTACTGCTTGCGCTTCTCCGGGTCCGAGAGCGCGTCGTATGCCTGCTGGATCTCCTTGAAGCGCTCCTCGGCCTCCGCGTCATCCGGATTGCGGTCGGGGTGCCACTTGCGGGCAAGCTCCCGGTAGGCCTTCTTGATCTCGTCCTGCGAGGCCGACTTGGATACGCCCAGCACCTCGTAGTAGTCGCGCGGGGCGGTCGCCATTATTTGCTCACCACCACCCTGGCCGGCCGCAGGACCTGGCCGTTCAGCCTGTAGCCCTTCTCGAGGGTCTCGAGCACGACGCCGGATTGGGTCCCCTCGGCCTGCTGGGTCGAGAGGGCCTCATGGAGCTGGGGGTCGAAGGGCTCGCCGGTCGGGTCGAATGCCTCGACGCCCCCGCTCTGCAGACGGGCGCGCAGCTCGTCGTGAACCATGGCGACGCCGCGGGCGAGCGCCTCGTGGGCCGAGGCATCCTGCCCGGCCTCCAGCGCCCGCTCCAGGTTGTCGATCACGGGCAGGAGCTCGCGAGCGAGCTCGGCCTTGCCGCGAACGAGGGCGTCGGAGGTCTCCTTGGCCACCCGCTTGCGGTAGTTCTCGAAGTCGGCGCGCGTTCGCTGCGCCAGCTCGAGGTACTCGTCGCGCTCGCGCTTGGTCTCGCCGAGCTCGTCGAGATCCCGCTCGACCTGGTCGGCTGCGCCGTCCCCGTTCTCAGCATCGGCAATGGACGGGTCGTCGTGCCCGTCCACCACCTCCGCGTCGACGACCTCTTCGTCGGCCTTCTCATCACGGGTCGCGCTGTCGCGCGCCCTCGCATCATGCTCGTCGCTCATCGGCGCCTCCTACGAGGTCTTCTCGTCGTCGACGACCTCGGCGTCCACGACCTCCTCGTCGCCGGCGCCGTTCTGGGAGGCCCCGTCTGAGGAAGTCGCGGCCTGCTCCTCGGCCGCCTGCGAGTAGATCTGCTCGGAGACCTTCTGGAAGGCCGCCTGCAGGGCGTCGGACTTCGACTTGATCTCGTCCGCGTCCTCCGAGGTGAGCGAGTCGCGCACGCCCTTGATGGCCGCCTCGATCTCCTCCTTCGAGGACTGATCGACCTTGTCGCCCAGCTCGCCGAGCTGCTTCTCCGCCTGGTAGGCGGCGTTCTCGGCGACGTTGCGAGCCTCGGCCAGCTCGCGCTGGCGGCGGTCGTCGTCGGCGTGCGACTCGGCGTCCTTGATCATCTGCTCGACCTCTGTCTCATCGAGGCCGGAGCCGCCCTTGATCTCGATCTTCTGCTCCTTGCCGGTGCCGAGATCCTTGGCGGAGACGTTCAGGATGCCGTTCGCGTCGATGTCGAAGGTGACCTCGATCTGAGGCATGCCTCGTGGCGCGGGCGGGATGCCGGTGAGCTGGAACTTGCCCAGGCTCTTGTTGCCGGATGCCATCTCGCGCTCGCCCTGCAGCACGTGAACCTCGACCGAGGGCTGGTTGTCCTCCGCCGTCGAGAAGATCTCCGACTTCTTCGTCGGGATCGTCGTGTTGCGCTCGATCAGCTTCGTCATCACGCCGCCCTTGGTCTCGATGCCGAGGGTGAGGGGGGTGACGTCGAGCAGCAGCACGTCCTTGACGTCGCCGGCGAGGACGCCCGCCTGAATCGCGGCGCCGATCGCCACGACCTCGTCGGGGTTGACGCCCTTGTGCGGGTCCTTACCGGTCAGCTCCTTGACCTTCTCCTGCACCGCCGGCATGCGGGTCATGCCGCCGACCAGGACCACGTGGTCCACATCGGTGCCGGCGTCGGAGAGCGCCTGCTTGACCGGCCCGACGACACGCTCGAGCAGATCCGAGGTCAGCTCGGTGAGCTTCGCGCGGGTCAGCTTGATGTCGAGGTGCTTCGGCCCCGCGTCGGTCGCGGTGATGAACGGCAGGTTGATCTGCGTCTCCTGGGTGGTGGAGAGCTCGATCTTCGCCTTCTCCGCGGCCTCGTAGAGGCGCTGGAGGGAGTTCTTGTCCGCGGACAGGTCGACGCCCTGGTCGCGCTTGAACTCCGCGACGAGCCATTCGACGATCGCCTTGTCCCAGTTGTCGCCGCCGAGGTGGTTGTCACCCGCGGTGGACTTGACCTCGAAGACGCCGTCGCCGATCTCCAGCACGGAGACGTCGAATGTGCCGCCACCCAGGTCGAAGACGAGGATGGTCTGGTCGGACTCCTCCTTGTCGAGCCCGTAGGCGAGGGCCGCCGCGGTCGGCTCGTTGATGATCCGCTTGACGTCGAGGCCGGCGATCTTGCCGGCGTCCTTGGTCGCCTGGCGCTGATCGTCGTTGAAGTACGCCGGAACGGTGATCACGACCGAGTCGACGGACTCGCCGAGCTTGGCCTCCGCGTCGGACTTGAGCTTCTGCAGGATCATCGCCGAGATCTCGGGCGGGGAGTACTGCTTGCCGTCCACCTCGATGCGGACGTCGCCGTTCGGTCCGGGGACGACCTTGTAGGGGACGATCGTCTCCTCCTCCTTGACCTCGGACTCCTTGCGGCCCATGAAGCGCTTGATCGAGAAGATCGTCTGCTCGGGGTTCATCACGGCCTGGCGCTTGGCAACCGTGCCAACCAGGCGCTCACCCGAGTCGGTGAAGGCGACGACGGAAGGGGTGGTGCGACCGCCCTCTGCGTTCTCGAGGACGGTGGGCTCACCGCCCTCCATCACCGCCACGCACGAATTCGTCGTGCCCAGGTCGATGCCTATCGTCTTTGCCACTGTCATTCCTCCAAAGCTGGGATTAAGAAATCTGAGTGATAGTGTGGCAGATATGTGCGTAATGTCAAGGCGGTTCCCGAAATCGCCGCAAAAAGAGAGGCCGGGGCATTCGCCCCGGCCTCTCGAAATCCGGCTTCGCCGGAACGCGGGGTGCGCTTGCGCGCACCCTTGTATCTACTTGACCTGCAGTCGACTCCAGACGCCGAAATGGTCGGATGACCACAGACCATTCGCGTAGGTGCTCGTCAGGCCACCCTTCTTGAACTTCACCTTCTTGTTGTTCGACATGATGTGATCGACCCGGTGGGTGATCCCGGCCGGGCTCGGGTCCGTCAAATTCGGATCCTGGATGCAGCATCCGAACGGCGGCGGTGTGAACGCGCGCTCGCTCCAGCCGCCGGCGAGCAGCGCCCGATAGGCCAATGCGTCACCCGGGTCCACCTGATCGCCGTGGACCGGCGAGTCGGAGTTGAAGTCCCCGATCAACAGCGTCGGGAGCTTCGACGTCGTCGGGCCGCCGGGGGCGATCAGCTGCTTGGCCTGGGCCTCGCGGATGCCGCCCTTCGGGTAGGTGACCCCATCGCTGCCGGTGTTGCTGGATGCGCTGTCGAACGCTTCCAGATGGCTGTCGACGACATGCACCTTGCGGCCGTTGGCCTTGATGTCGGCGGCAGCCCAACCGCGAGTGACGTCGACATTCAGGACTCCGCCGATCTTGACGCGCAGCAGCGTGTTGAAGGTGCCGCTGCTCGCCTTGCTCGCCTTGACGCCGTCGCGGACCAGGATCGCGTCGCGCATGGTCAGGCGCTCGTTGTGACATTGGGCCGGGCAGACGCCCAGTCCGCCAGTGCCCTGGTTGACGGGCAGCTCGAAATCGAACTCCGGCTTGACGACGGCGATCCGATAGCTGATCGAGCTCTTCTTCTTGGCGGTGCTGGCGCTTCCCTTCTTGCCCTTCTTGCCGCTCTTGTTGAGCTGCGTGAGCAGGTCGGTGAGGAAGTCGCCGCCCGCCGGGTCGGTCTGGGTCGCCTTCGGTCCGGTGGTGACAGCGCCCAGGTCATAGGGCCCCGTGCGCCACCACGCGGCCTCCTGGAGCCCGACGACGTCTGGCTTCTGCTTGAGGATCTCCTTTGCCAGCAGAGCCGCGCGAACCGAGGGGAACTTGGTCCGGTGGACCTGCTGCTCGATCTGGTAAGCGGCGTCAACGGCGCCGTCCACGCTGGTGGCGTTGAGCGCGGGGCTCAGGTCCGCTCCGAGATACAGGTTGCGGGTCATCACGGTGAGCTGATGGCCCTTTTTCGTGCCCTTTGCATCGGCGGCACCCGGAAGCAGCGTCAGGCCGAGGGCCACCACAAGCCCAAGGACCATCGCCACACCGAGGCGCCCCCGCCTACCCGGGAAGTGATGTGCGTGACTCAAAAGAAACTCCTTTCTCGGAGGGGCCTGTTGCCACGCATCGGTGCGTGCGGTCCCTCGAGTCCACTCTCTGTGGTGCTAACAGCGCTCTTACACGCAGAGTTGCGGCCGAAACCGAAAATCGGCCCGGAACTCGGCACGGCTAGGGGCCCTGTCCGGCGACCTGAGCGACGAAGTTGGCGACCTCCTCGGCCTGCTGGCCGCTCAGGACGCCCTTCGGCATCCGCCCGGCGACCCCGTTGTTGATCGCGTTGAGGACGCGAGGCTTGATCGTCGAGGGGTCGGGAGCGCTGGCGCTCGGCGGGGCGAGCAGCTCGTCGAGGTTGGGACCGATCACTCCGTCCGTGCCCGCCTTGGCGAGCGTGTGGCAGGCGCCGCAGTTGGTGACGAAGAGGTCCTTGCCCTCCTGGAGGCTGGCGGGGACGTCCTCGGGGGAGGCGCTCTCCGAGCCCTGGTGAGTGAACGCCCAGGCGGGGACCCCGACTCCGAGGAGCAACACGACCAGCCCGAACATGACGAAGGTGCTCCGCTTCATTTCGCGGGCCGCAGCATATTGGTCCGGTACCAGGGGCACATGCGGCGGAGACCGCATTCTCCGCAGCGAGGCTTGGGGCGGCAGACCGCCCGGCCATGCTGGATCAGGTTGACGTGGAGCTCGTAGGCGTCCTCGGGCGGGGTGATGGCGAGCATCTCGTCGTGCGCCTCCTCGAACGGGGCGCCCAGCCGGAACAGCCCGAGCCGGCCGCCGACCCGGTGGACGTGCGTATCCACCGGGATCTCCGGCCGGCCGAAGGCGAAGATCAGGACGCAGGCCGCGGTCTTGCGGCCCACTCCCGGAAGGTCCGTGAGGAACTCGAGCGCCTGCTCCCGGGGCGCCTCCGCCAGCCAGTCGAGGTCGGGGTGGTCGTCGAGCCGACCGAGGATCTCCTGGATCCGCGGCGCCTTGGTGGCGCTCAGCCCACCGGGCTTGATCGTCGCCTCGACCTCCTCGGTGGGTGCGTCGCGGAGCTCCTCCCAGGTCGGGAACCTCTCGCGCAGCCCCGCGTACGCGACGTCGCGGTTGCGGTCGTTCGTGTTCTGGGAGAGCACCGTGCGGACGAGTTCGGCGATCGGGTGCCCGTGGGGCTCGTTGATCGGCCGTCCGTAGAGCTCGCGGAGCCGGTCCCGGATCGCGATCACGCGCCGTCTCGATGGGCGCCGCCAGTGCGGATCGCGCTTCGGGATCCTGGGCGGCGCGCCGGGTGGGAGCGTGGCGGTGCTCCCGTCGGCCAGCACGACTTTGCTCGGCAAGGGCACACCCCCCATTAAACGGGTTGCGCCTGGCGCCGCACCCTTGCGTCTATTGTCCGCGCCCACCGTGGCCCAGATCGAGACCGGCACCGTGATGGTCGACGGCGTCTCCACCTTCTTCAGGAGGGTCAGGGGCGACGGACCTCCCGCCGTGTTCGTCCACGGCAACCCCAGCCACTCCGAGGACTGGCAGCCGTTCCTCGAGCGGATGAACGGCCCGGCGCTGGCGTTCGACCTCCCGGGCTGGGGCCGCTCCGATCGCCCCTCGCCCTCGGACTTCGATTACTCGATGTATGGCCTGGCGAGGTTCACCAAGCGCTTCCTGCAGCGGATGGCCGTCGAGGACCACTCGCTGGTCGTGCACGACTGGGGGTCGGTGGCGCTGATCGGGGCGCAGGAGGAGCCGGAGACGATCAGGCGCCTCGTGATCATGAACGCCGTCGTCCTCCTGCCTGGCTACCGCTGGCACCGGACCGCCAGGGTGTGGCGAACGCGCGGCCTGGGCGAGCTCTCCAACAGGATCTGGACGCGTCGCCTTCTCGACCTCGGCTTGCGCGAGTCGCGCGGCGACTGGAGCCGCCACGACCCGGCCTTCGTCGACATGGTCTGGGACCACCTGGACAAGGGCACGTTCGACGCGATCCTGAGGCTCTACCGCTCGGCTCCGCCTGACCGGCTGGCGGCCGCGGGTGAGCGCCTCGGGACGATCCGTGCGCCGGCCCTGGTCATCTGGGGCGGGCGAGACCGCTATCTGCCGGCCCGTTTCGCGCCCGCCTACGCGGCGAGACTGCCCAACTCCGAGCTGGTCGAGCTGCCCGAGGCGGGCCATTGGCCCTGGATCGACGCCCCCGAGGTCACGGACCGGGTGATCCGCTTCCTCGCAACCGACGAAGAGTTCCGCAATTCCTGACGAAGGTGTTATTGCCTCGTAACCAGAGGCCGCCTGGTGACTAGAATCTTCCGGTCATGCGTGCCCTGATCGACAAAATCGGAAACTGGCTACCGCAGGGTTATGGGGACGCGGCCCGTCAGCTCAGTCTGTTCGTGGTCGCGGAGCTCTGCTACGAGGCCGTGCGCGGCGTCGCCGACGGGCAGCGCGCGACGGCGTTCGTCAACGGCCAGAACGTGATCGATTTCGAGAAGGCGACCCACACCTTCTTCGAGCCCAATCTCCAGTCGGTGTTCATCCATCAGCGCTGGATCATCGACTTCGCCAACTTCATGTACATGAACAGCCACTTCGTGGTGACCACGGCGTTCCTGGTCTGGCTGTACCTCTTCAGGAACCAGAATTTTTACTTCGTACGCAACATGGTCATGGTTGCTATGGGGCTGGCGGTTGTGGGCTACGCCCTGCTGCCCACGGCACCCCCACGGCTGTTCCCCGCAGATGGCCTCGTCGACACGATCACCCAATACGCCCAGGTCAACCATGACTCCGGTCTCGTGAAGCTCTTCATCAATCCCTACGCCGCGATCCCGAGCATGCACGTCGCCTTCTCGACGATGATCGGGATCACCGGAGTGTTGATCTCCAGGCACGCGATCACCAAGGTGCTCTGGGCCGCCTACCCGCTGCTCGTCTTCTGGGTCGTGATCGTCACGGCGAACCACTTCTGGGTCGACGGTGCCTTCGGCCTGCTCGTCGCGGCGCTGTCGGCCGTCACCGCTCTCCAGGTCCTGGCACGCGTCCGGCCGGCCGTCTGGTCCTGGCGGCCGGCGACGGCTTGAACGCGCGAGAGGCGCTCCGCCGCTACGGCGAGCCGGGGCTGGTTGCGGCTGCCCTCGGCGCCGCGTACCTGATCATCCAGCCGGACAGCGCGGACCACGCCGCACAGGTGTTCAGATCCGGGCTGTTCACGCACGAGGGAATCGTCACCTGGGATAACTTCTGGTTCGGGGGTCACCACCTGCCCGGCTACGGCATCCTGCTGCCGATCTTCAGCGCGTTGATCGGCCCGCGGCTGGTCGGGGTCCTCGCATCGATCGCTGCGGCTTTGCTCTTCTCCGGGATCGCCTACCGGCGCTTCGGGGACCGGGCACGGCTGGGCGTGATCTGGTTCGCGACCGCCACCTCGATCAGCCTGTTCACTGGACGCCTCACCTTCGCCCTCGGCGTCGCGGTCGCGCTCTGTGCGGTCCACGAGGCGCAGAGGGGCCACCGCGCGCTGGCGATCCTGTTCGCCGCCCTGACCCCTCTGGCGAGCCCGGTCGCGGCCCTCTTCCTCGCCTGCGGGGTGGTCGCGTATGCGATCGCGGAGCGCAGCCGGAGGGGCATCGAGCTCGGTGTGGTCGCGGTGGGGGTGGCGCTGCTGGTCAACACCGCCTTCCCCGAGGGAGGTACCGAGCCGTTCGACTTCTCGAGCTTCGAGCCGGCGATCCTCGTGGCGATCGCAGTCTTCGTCGCCCTGCCGCCCGACGAGCGGCTGCTCCGATACGGAGTCGCCGCGTACGGCGCCGCCCTCTCCGCGGCCTTCCTGATCCAGACGCCCATGGGAGGGAACGCCACCCGGATGGGCTCCCTGCTGCTCGGCCCGGTGCTCGCCTTCGGGCTCTGGCGCCGCCAGCGGTTCGCCCTGGTCCTCCTCATCCCGGTCTTGATCTACTGGCAGTGGTCGCCTGTGGTGCGGGACCTCGAGGAGGTGAGCGCGCAGCCGTCGGTGAGCGCGGGCTACTACGCGCCGCTGATCGATTTCCTGCGCGGTCGTCCTCACCGGGACTCCCAGCGCGTCGAGGTGCTCCCCGAGGCGCATCACTGGGAATCGGCCTACGTCCCCCACGGGATCTACATCGCCAGGGGCTGGGAGCGCCAGCTCGACCGCAAGCTCAACCCGCTCTTCTACCAATCGGCCCCCATCACCGGGCCGCAGTACCGGAGCTGGCTCGACGACCTCGGCGTCGGCTACGTCGCGGTCCCGCGGGCTCCGCTCGACTACGCGGCTCTGGGTGAGAAGCGGCTCCTCAAGAAGGGCCCGCCGAACTACCTCGAGAAGGTCTTCCACAGCAAGAACTGGACGGTGTACGCCGTTCGCAACCCCTCGCCGCTCGCCATCGGCGGCGAGATGGTGAAGCTGACCCCGCAGGGATTCGCGGTCGACGCGAACGCGCCCGGAACCGTGCTGGTCCGCGTCCACTGGACGCCCTACTGGTCGATCGAGCAGGGAACCGGCTGCGTCGAGCAGGCCCCGGGGGGCTACACGATGATCGACGTCACCACCCCGGGGCGCTTCCGCGTCGGGATCGACTTCTCGCCGGTGCGCGCGGTCAGCTCGGGCCCGCGCTGCCACCAGGAGCCGGTGATCCAGTACGGGTCGGCACAGAGCTCCGCAGCGGCCCGCGCCGCCGGGATCGCCCGCATGGGGCGCGCGCCGTGAGCGCCAGCCGGATCAGGAACTGGAGCTTCCTGCCGCGCGGGCCGCTCGACCTCGTCCTGCAGCTCTTCCTGCTTGCGGCCGCCTATTGGCTTTGGAGGCACGGTCGCGGGGCCGTGGCGTCGGGCATGGGCATCTCCTTCTCCCATGCCCGCGACCTGGTCAGCGCGGAGCGCTCGCTCGGGCTGCTGATCGAGCCGAGCGCCCAGCACTGGGCGGTGAGCGCCGGCTGGCCCGCCGAGGTCGCCCGCTGGGGCTACGCGAACCTTCACTTCAAGGGCAGCTGCCTGATGCTGGCGATCCTCTACTTCCGCTACCGGGGGAGCTTCGGGTTCGTCCGCAACGCGGTCTTCGCCGCGATGGCGATCTCCGTGATCGGCTACGCGCTCTTCCCGACAGCGCCTCCACGGTTCCTGCCCGAGCTCGGACTCGATCCCTCCAGCTCCGTCACGGGCAACAACCCGCTCCTCTCGAGCCCGGGCGACGCGCTCTTCAACCCGTTCGCCGCCGTCCCGTCGATGCACGTCGGCCTCTCGGTGATCCTGGCGTGGTCGCTTGCGATGCTGATCCGGCCGCCCGTGCTTCGCGGCCTCCTCTTCGCCTATCCGCTGCTGATGACCTTCGTGGTCGTGGCCAGCGGCAATCACTTCTGGCTCGACGCGGTCTTCGGGCTGGCGACGGCGGCCCTCGCGACCGGCGTGGCGTTGCTGCTCGCCCGGGTAAATCCCGATTGGTCATTCGCCCCACTCACGCCGGGGGCGCCGGCCGGCGAGCTCGAGCCGCGGCCCGAGCCGGAGGCCGCCCCCGCATAGCGGGGAGCGAGGATGGGCGTCGAGCAACAGGATCGCCCCCGGAACGGGGCACCCGGGGCCGGGACCCGGCCGACCTCGGCAGCGGAGCTGTCGGCGTCGGTGCGCAACCGCCTGATCGAGTCTCGCCTGACGCCCAACGCGATCTCGATGGTTGGCCTGGTCGGCAATCTGGGGGCCGCCGTCCTGATCTGGCAGGGCCTCTACTTCCTCGGCGGCGTCGCCTTCATCATCGGCTCGGTCATGGACACCCTCGATGGGCGCTACGCGCGAGCGTCGGGCAAGGGGACGCTGTTCGGGGCCTTCCTCGACTCCACGCTCGACCGGGTCGAGGAGGGCCTCGTGCTGACTGCCGTGGCCTACCGGTTCGCGCTCTCGGGCGACGAGTTCGCCGCCGCGATGTGCGTGGTCGTCGTGCTCGGCTCCCTCATGGTGAGCTACACGCGGGCACGAGCAGAGGCGCTGGGCGTCGAGTGCAAGGTGGGGCTCGCCACACGTCCCGTACGAGTGGTCATACTCTCCATCGGCCTGGTCTTCGCGAAGGGCGCCGGAGTATTCGATGCAGATCTTCTGGCCCCGGCCATCTACGCTATGGCGGCCCTGACGGCTATTACCGTGGTACAGCGCGTTTGGCACGTCAAGAACGCGCTCAGGCAGCGCGGCGCCGATCCGCAGCAGGCGCCCACCGAGCCCGCGGTTCCAGCCGACGACGTGTAACCACGCAGCGGCGCAAGTGTCGTTTCAAAGCTGACTTTCATATCTAGGAGGATTTTCCAGAGATGAGCACCGTGAATGGAAGAGCGAATGGCGCCCGGCGAAACGGCGCTCGCGACGACAAGGTTCGTGTCGCGATTGTCGGTGTCGGGAACTGCGCGAGCTCTTTCGTGCAGGGCGTCCAGTACTACAAGGACGCCGACCCGGCCGAGCGGGTTCCCGGCCTGATGCACGTGGACCTGGGCGGCTACCACGTCCGTGACATCGAGTTCACCGCCGCCTTCGACATCGACGCCGACAAGGTCGGCAAGGACCTCTCAGAGGCGATCTGGTCGGGGCAGAACAACACCTACAAGTTCTCCGACGTGCCGAACCTCGGGGTCAAGGTCCATCGCGGCATGACCCACGACGGGCTGGGCAAGTACCTGAAGGAGAAGATCACCAAGGCCCCGGGAGAGACCGCCGACATCGTCGGGATCCTGCAGGACACGCAGACGGACATGCTGGTCTGCTACCTGCCGGTCGGCTCAGAGCAGGCGACCAAGTGGTACGTGGAGCAGGCACTTGCTGCCGGCGTCGGCTTCGTCAACTGCCTGCCGGTCTTCATCGCCCGCGAGGACTACTGGGACAAGCGCTTCCAGGAGGCGGGCCTGCCGATCATCGGCGACGACATCAAGTCCCAGGTCGGCGCAACGATCGTTCACCGCCAGCTGGCGACCCTATTCGCTGACCGCGGTGTGAGCATGGAGCGCACCAGCCAGCTCAACGTCGGCGGCAACATGGACTTCTACAACATGCTCGAGCGCGAGCGGCTGGAGTCCAAGAAGATCTCGAAGACAAACGCCGTCACCTCGATCATGGACCACGAGCTGCCTGCGGAGAACGTCCATGTCGGCCCCTCGGACTATGTCCCGTGGCTGACCGATCGCAAATGGGCGCACATCCGGGTCGAAGGCAAGGCGTTTGGCGACGTGCCGCTGAACCTCGAGCTCAAGCTCGAGGTCTGGGACTCGCCGAACTCCGCCGGCATCGTCATCGATGCCGTCAGGATCGTGAAGCTGGCCCTCAACAATGGTCTCACCGGCCAGCTGGACGGGCCGTCGAGCTACCTGATGAAGTCACCGCACAACCAGCGACCCGATTCGCTGGCGCGGGAGGACACCGAGGAGTTCATCGCCAAGTACGCGCGTGAGCGCGGCCTGCCCGCCGGGAAGGACAAGAAGGCGAAGAAGGACAAGAAGGCCAAGGCGAAGCGGTCGTAAGCCCGCTCCACCTAGGAGCGAAGGCCGAAGGCTGAAGCGACTTGTCCTGGGCGGGCGCCGACGACCGCGACTGATGGCGAAGCCGTCCCTATGCTGCGCTCGTGAGCGGCAGCGATAGCCTCGCCATCGCGCAGGTCAGCCCGCACCCCTGGGGGAGCCGGCACGAGATCAACGAGTTCGTCGCCCGCACCTCGGAGGAGCTTGCGCGGCGCGGGCACCGGGTCCTGATCATTGCGCCGTCCGAATCCCGGTCTGCGATTCGCGAGAGCCGTCGCCTGATTCGTGAGGCAGGAACGAATCCCGGTGCAGTGCTGAAGGGCGAGAATCCGCGGGTTCTCGCCATCGGGCAGAGCATCCCTCTGCCCAGCGGCCCGCGGCGGCGCCCGGCGCCGCTTCCCCTCGACATCAGCGGGGCGCTTGAGCGGCTGCTGGGCGCCGTGCCGCTCGATCTGCTGCACATCCACGAGCCGTTCGCTCCGAGCACCGGATCCGCGGCGCTCCGTCACTCGCAGTCGCTCAACGTCGCCACGTTTCACGAGCCCGTTGAGCGCGTCCTCTCCACCCAGGTGGCGCGGATGCTGGTGGAGGTGTTCTTCGGGCGGATCGACGAGCGCACCGCCGGCAACGAGGCGACGGGTGAGCTGCTGCAGCGCTTCTTCCCCGGCCAGTACCAGCTGATCAGGCCAGGAGCCGACGTGGCCGAGCCGGCGCTCGACGCGGCGCCGCCGGGGCGGATCCGGATCGTGCACTGCGCGGAGGAGGAGCGGGGGGCGCTCCGCCTGCTGCTCCGGGCTCTGCGGAAGCTTCCAGACGACCTCGACTGGGAGGGCGTGATCTGGTTCGACGGGCCAACTGACCCGCTGGCACGCGTCAGCAGGCGGCTGCGCGAGCGGTTGCGCATCGTGCGGCCCCGCGACGGCGAGCCCACGGAGTTCCTGGCGGGCGCCGACATCGTCTGCCTCGCGTCGGGGGGCGTCCGGGCCGCTCCCGGCCTGATCCGGAAGGCGTTCGCGGCGGGGGCCGTTCCCGTCGTCTCCGACCTGGAGCTCTATCGCGA
This sequence comes from uncultured Solirubrobacterales bacterium, assembly GCA_963774305.1. Taxonomy (GTDB): domain Bacteria; phylum Actinomycetota; class Thermoleophilia; order Solirubrobacterales; family 70-9; genus DASUPK01. The sequence continues at coordinate 198,009 of CAVZEM010000007.1, forward strand.
GCTCGTCGGCGAGGGTGAGCGCGGCCTGCTCTTCCCGCTCGGCGACGTGCTCACCCTGACAGCGCAGCTCGAGCGGCTCTGTCGCGACGCGGTCCTGCGCGACCAGCTTCGGGTTGCGGCGCTGGATTGCGGCGAGGCGCGGCCGTGGACCGAGGTCACGGACGACGTCGAGGCCGTCTACCGGCGCCTGGCTGGGAGGCGCCACGACCCGGAGGGGAACCCCGACATCCGCCGGCGGCTGCGGGAGCGGGAGCACATCCACGTCGACCTGCACATGCACACCGACCACTCGCCCGACTGCGCGACGCCGGCCGAGCTGCTCCTCGAGACGGCCAAGGAGCAGGGGCTCGGTGCGATCGCGATCACCGACCACAACGAGATCTCGGGGGCGTTCGAGGCGGAGGAGATCGCGAAGCGGATCGGTGGAATCAAGGTGATCGTCGCGGAGGAAGTGAAGACGGCCCGCGAGGGCGAGGTGATCGGGCTGTTCATCCGCGACCGGATCGAGCGCGGTATGTCGATGGCGGAGACGATCGCCGAGATCCGGCGCCAGGGCGGGCTCGTCTACGTCCCCCATCCGTTCGACCGGCTCCACTCCGTACCGGACTACGAGCACCTGCTCGAGATCGTGGAGGAGATCGACATCCTCGAGGTGTTCAACCCAAGGGTTGCGTTCTCGGCGTTCAACGAGGAGGCGGTGCGCTTCGCCCGCAAGTACTCGATCGTTCCGGGCGCCGGGTCCGACAGCCATGTCGCGCAGGGGCTCGGCAGCGTCAAGATCCGTCTGCGGGATTTCGACGGGCCGCAGGAGTTCCTGGAGTCGATGCGGGAGGCGGACATCGTCCGCAAGCACAAGAACCTGGTCTACGTCCAGGCCCTCAAGTTCCTGCAGACCAGCGGCGGCCGGGGAGGCCGCTCGCTAGCCGAACGTGACGGTCGTCGCAAGCCGCGGGCCCGCCGTCGCAGCGCCAGCAAGAGTTGATGCACCCGCAAGGGGCCGAGCCCGGTCCGAAGAAGAGGCAAGGCGCCGTGTCATCCATCACCGACGACGAGATCCGCGAGAAGTACCTCGAGCGCGCGATCCGGGAGCTGAACGACCTGGGCCGGGAGCTGTCCGCCTGCCAGGACTGCCCCCGGGGGAACGTGATGCCGGTCCAGGGCTCCGGCCATCCGCAGGCCGACATCATGATGCTGAAGCGCTCCGCGACACCGTCGGAGATCGAGGAGGGCGTGGCCTTCTACGGCCGTGCCGGGAACGCTCTGATGAAGAGCTTCAAGCGTCTCGCAATCGATCCGATCGTCGTCTTCGGGACGCTCTGCGTGAAGTGCCCGCTGACCGATCCCACGCAGGCATCGGATGCCTGCATCGCCAGGGTCGCCGAGGAGATCGCGATCGTCCAGCCGCGCATCGTCGTCGTGATGGGCGACGACGCGCTGGACACCCTCAACGACCTCGAGCTGCCGCTCTCTGATCGCGTCGAGCCGATCGAGGGTGAGGTCCAGCGGCTGACGCCGACGATGGACGCGCTGTACGTGCCGGACATCGACGATTCGCTCGACACCGAGGACGCCAAGCAGAGCTTCTGGTCGGCGTTCAGGGTGCTCGGCGACTGGTACGACCGTTTGCCCCCGTACTAGGGGCAGGAATAGACTGGGTCCATGGAGCTCGAGGAACGAACGATCGAGCAGCTGCCTGACCGCTGCCAGAATTGCGGCGCGACGCTCACCGACGCCGAGAAGAACACGGCCCTGACGGAGGGACCGCCGAGCGGGCTCGTGCTCTGCACGACCTGCGCGTCGGAGGTGGTCCCGGTCGACCAGGACGAAGAGGACGAGGCCGGCGCCTAGCGGCGGTGCTTCTTGCGCTTGTGGGTCACGCTGCAGTCTCCGTGGCTGCGGCCTCCCGAGCCGGACGGCAGGACCGTGACGCTGACGTTGGGCTTGCCGGGACATGCGATCACCCGCAGCAGGCCGGCCTTGGGCTTCGAGGCGATCCCGCCGCCCTGCACCGAGACGGAGTAGCCGCCCGGGTAGTGGTCCCTGGGCAGGAAGATCTGCGTTTGGCGGAACTTCGCCTTCTTCGCTGACCGCCGCTTGGGGAGGCGGCGGGAGAAGTTCTTGCCTGTCGGCCCCTTCGTGGAGTAGGCCAGAGTGAAGCGTCGCGTTGAGGGGTCGAACCCGTAGCTCACCGGAGTGCCCGCGACCGCCTGCGGGTACGGCTCGGCGAGCACGTCGAGCTTTGTCTGCTTGACGTTGGCTCCCGCCGGCGGCTGGTTCGGGTCGATCACGATCGCCTGGGTCCCGGAGCCTGAGGTCGTCGGGTCGAGGCACTCGCAGTAGTGCCAGTACTCCCACGAGACCATGTGCCGGTCGGCCTGCTCCACGTTCTGGCGGATGGTGGTCAGATCGTCGGTGGCGCCGAACTCACTCAGCATCAGGGCGTCCCCGGTCGCCCGCGCATGCGCGTCGGCGTTCGAGAAGACGTGGTCGTCGAGCTGGGGACATCCGAGGTTGTTGAAGGCGCTGATGGTGAACGAGCCGGGCACGCAGTAGACGTGGAAGCTAAATCCCGCTGAGCGGTCCCCGAGCCCGGCGACCGCCGAGTCGGCGCCGAAGTTGAAGAGCACGTTGGGCTCGTACCAGAGCAGCTTCCCCGGGTCGGCGCTCCTGATCGCCGCGATCACCCGCTTGTAGAAGGGCACGAGCGAGCCGGTGTCGAAGGCAGGGCATCCGCCAGGCACGAAGCATGTGGTCCACGGCGAACCCGGCCATGGCTCGTTCATCAGGTCGAAGCCCAGCGTGTGCCGAGCGGAGGCGAACCGCGAGGCCACATGCGCCCAGGCCGCCGCGTAGCGGTCCTGCAACCCGACTCCGCCCGGGCCCGGTGAGTTCGCCCAGAAGTTGTCGAAGGCGCGAATCAGCGCGGCATTCAGGAAGTAGTTGCTCGGGAATCCAGCCTGGGGGAGGTTCGGAACGCCGTCGTCCTGCACCGCCCAGTCGGGCCAGCCCTCCCCCTGGAAGCGCTCGTTGTACATGTCCTGGTGGAAGTCGAGCTGGCTGAAGACACCGTGGTGGGCGAGGACGCCCTCGGTCGCGGCGATCTGATTCAGGTAGCCGTCGTCGTAGCCGCCCGGGGACGGCTCGACGCCCTTGTAGATCAGCCCCAGCCGGACCGCGTTGAAGCCGTAGCGCTGCAGGAAGGCGGCGTCGTCGTCCCCGAAGCCCTGCGCGGAGGGCGCGTACGGCGGCTGCTTGTTGACCATGTTCACGCCGTGCAGGATCGCCACGCGGCCCTTCGCGTCGATGATCCAGCGGCCGGAATGACTCAAGGGGGCCGTGGGGCCGGCCTGTGCCGTGGCGGCAAACAGGGTCGCTCCGGCGGCCGCGAGTACGACCGTCGCCATGGCTCTCCTCACCCAGCGCACGGCGCCAGTATGAAGCGCGGCTCTAGGCGGTGTCGCCCAAGGTCTCCGCAAGCACGGAGACATGGGTGGGGTGCGCCTCGGACTGGGCCTTGCGGCCGGCGTCGGTGACGCAGGCGAAGACGCCGCGTCGGTCGTGATCGCAGACCGTGCGGCTCACGTAGCCATCGTCCTCCAGGCGCTGGACGAGCCGCGACAGGGCGCTCTGGGAGAGGTGGATCTCCTCGGCGAGCTCCTGGATCCGGCGATGTCCCTCCGGAGATTCGGCAAGGCGCCGGAGGACCTCGTACTCGCTGAGCGAAAGCCGGTGCTCGCGCTGCAGGGCGTGTTCGAGGGCCTCGCGAACGCGGGCGTGCTCAGACTCGAGCTCGGTCCAGCGGTCCAGAAGCGGATCTCTCTCCGTGGTCTTTGTTGCGGGCATCTCAGTCAATCCATTCAACGGCCCACGCCCCCTGCGCTGGGCTAATTATAGCAACAGATGCATTCACATAAGTTGTTGGCACAATGCATGCGTATGCATATACTAACCGCCTCACACGTTGACCCCCTCGGACCGTTTTGGGAGGACCACATGGAGCAAGCAACTCAGACTTCACCGGCAACTCGATTCGATTCCCGTCTCTGGGGACTCCTGCTGCTCCTCTGCGGTGTCCTCTTCCTCGACGGGATGGACGTTTCGATGGTGGCTGTCGCGCTGCCGAACATCGGGCACGAGCTCGACCTCCAGCCCAGCTCGCTGCAGTGGATCGTCAGCGGCTACGTCCTCGGCTACGGGGGACTGCTGTTGCTCGGCGGGCGCGCGGCCGACCTGATCGGCCGCCGCAAGGTCCTGCTCGGCGGCCTGGCCGTCTTCGTTGTCGCGTCGTTCATCGGCGGAATCGCGAGCGACGGAACGACCCTGATTGCGACCAGGTTCATCAAGGGCGCGTCGGCGGCCTTCACGGCGCCGGCTGGGCTCTCGATCATCACCACCAAGTTCGCCGAGGGACCTGCGCGCAACAAGGCCCTGAGCGTCTACACGGCGACGGGCGCCAGCGGCTGGTCGCTGGGGCTCATCTTCGGCGGCCTGCTGACGGAGCTCGGATGGCGGTACACGTTCTTCATGCCGGTCCCAATCGCGGCGGGCATCCTGTTCCTGCTGCCGCGGTACCTCGATCGCGATGAGGCGGCCGCCGGGTTCTCGCTCCGGAACCTCGATTTCGGCGGCACGGCGACCCTGGCGGCTTCGATGCTGGGGCTCGTCTACACGGTGGTCGAGGCTCCGGATGTCGGGTGGAGCTCGGCACGAACGCTGCTCTCCTTCGTCGGGATCGCTGCTCTGCTCAGCGCCTTCGTCCTGATCGAGCAGCACAGCCCGAATCCCCTGGTTCGCCTTGGCATCCTGCGCTCGGCGCAGCTGCGACGCGCCAACTTCGGCGCCATGGCGTTGCTGGGCAGCTGGTTCGGGTTCCAGTTCATGGGGACCCTGTACATGCAGGATCTGAGGGATTGGTCGGCGATCCAGATGGCGCTCGCCTTCCTGCCCACGGGCATCATCGTTGCGACCGGGTCGCCCAACATCGGCCGGCTGGTCAACAGGGTGGGGACGACCGTTCCCGTCGCGGTCGGTCTCAGCAGTCTGGCGGCCTCGTACGTGCTCTTCCTCGACATCGGGGCGAACACGGACTACCTGACCGGGATGCTGCCGACCTTCATCCTGGCCGGGATCGGCTTCACGCTCACCTTCGGGCCGCTGAACATGGCGGCGACCGGTGGCGTGGCGCCGGAGGAGCAGGGATTGGCCTCCGGGCTGGTCTACACCTCGTTTCAGGTCGGCGGGGCGATTGGACTCGCCATCGCCACGGCGGTGATCGACGCCGGAGCCGCCGCGTCCAGCTCGCCAGCCGGGAGTGCCGCGGCGCTGCTCGACGGATTCCACCCGGCGATCCTGACCTCGCTGGCCATCGCGGTCATCGGCATCGGCATCACCGTGGCGCCCCTCCTGCGGGGGCGGGCCCAGCCGCAGCTGGCGCACGCCGCGGCCGGCGAGCAGGAGTAGCTCTCCCCAGGGCCGATTCCCTCAGCCGGGGCGCCCGAGCGGCGTCCCGGCTGAGCCCTGACTAGTCGCCTGGAGCTGCCGCCTCCGCCAGCGCGCTCATGTCCTCGATCGTCGCGCTGGCGAGGGCCCTGACCACGATCATGTCGAGGGCGCGGTAGCGGGAGAGTCCTGCCTGGACGACGCTCTCGTTCTCGCCCGCGACGCCGACGGTCCCCTCGGGTGCCCCCTGCCGGTCGAAGTGGTTCCGGTACCCGGCGTGCATGTCACGGTAGAAGGACTCGTCCTTGGCAAGCCGTCCTTCCGCATCGGCGCCGACGGCGGTCCGGACGTAGCCGAAGACCGTCGGTGGCTCGCGGCCTTCGTCACCGGCGCCCTCCTCCACCCAACTGCGGGCCTTGGCCGCGAACTCCGGAGTGATCCAGTTGAAGAAGACGCCGTCCCATTCCGCTCCGGCGAAGGCGCACATCTTCGGGCCCATCGCCGCCAGGACCAGGCGAACGTCGGGCAGAGCCTCGCGGAGACCCGGAAGGGCCTCGCGCATCGTGGTGAGGGGCTTCTCCGTGAACCCGGCGCCGATGCCGAGCCAGAGGCGACCCTTGTCGATGCCAAGGCGCTCGATGTCAGAGGCGATCTCGTCGGGTGATTGGCGGTCCAGGGCGATCACGGCGACCCCGAGGTCGATCCGGTCGGCCCCCTTCGCGTACGCGGCGAGGGTCTCGAGGCCCTTCGCGCCCGGGTGGTCGTTCGACCACATCGACTGGTAGTCGAGCTCCTGGCAGCGACCGGCCAGCGGGCTGGCGATCTCCGGATCCAGTCCGGCGGTGACTCCGAACGCGCGGCTCACGCCCTCTCCAGCAGCGCCACGCACTCGATGTGCGGCGTCTGGGGAAACATGTCGACGGGCTTCACGTGGCGGAGCCTATAGCCGGCCTCCGCGAGCTGGGCCGCGTTGGGCGCGAGCGTGGTGGGGTTGCAGGAGACGTAGACGATCCGCGGCGCCTCGCACTCGATCAGCCGGCGGACGATCTTCTTCGAGAGCCCGGCGCGTGGTGGGTCGACGACGACGACGTCGGGGCGGCCGGCCTCCTCGAGCAGGGGGCGGATCTCCTTCCGGGCATCGCCGGCACGGAAGCGCGCGTTCTCGATCCCATTGAGCCGGGCGTTCTCCTCGGCGTCGACGATCGCCTCGGGGACGAGCTCGATGCCCCAGACCTCGCCCGCTTGACGGGCCAGCGTCAGGCCAAGCGTCCCGATCCCGCAAAAGAGGTCGAAGACGCGCTCGGAGCCGGTCAGCCCGGCCAACTCCGCGGCGATCCCGTAGAGCCGCTCCGCCATCTCGGTGTTGGTCTGGAAGAAGGCGCGGTGCGAGATCCGGAAGCGCAGGCCGCAGAGCTCTTCCTCGAGGTACTCCGCGCCGATCGCGCCGGTGGGCCCATTGGTGGTGCTTCCCGGGCCCTCGACGATCGTGTGCAGATCGACCGGCGGGCGCGGGATCTCGGTTGCGGAGGTGACCAGGCGGCTCTGGAGTTGACCGGTGCGCCGGCCCTCCCTGATCACGAGGTTCCTCAGGACGCCCTGCTGGGCGCGCCGGTCCCAGGCCGGCAGGCCCGCGGAGCGAGCCCAGTCCCGGAGCTCGTTCCGCCTTGCGTTATTCCGCTCAGAGGCGAGCTGGCAATCCTCGGCGTCGACGATCAGGTCCCAGCGGCCGCGGGCGTGGAAGCCGAGGACGAGCTCTCCGTCGCGCTCGCCGAAGGAGTACTCGAGCTTGTTGCGGTAGCGCCACTGCTCGATCGCCGGCTCGATCGACTCGAGGTGGAAGTCCTGGAGCCCGCCGAGCCGCACCAGAGCGTCATCCACCTGCAACTGCTTGTGCCGCAGCTGCTCCTCATAGGCGAGGCCCTGCCAGGGAGCCCCGGGACAGGGCTCGCCGCCATGGTCGCAGCGGGGCGGAACACGGTCCGGCGAGGAGCGCACGATCTCCTTCGCCTGCGCCTCGGCGTAGCCGCGCTTGGCTTTGGTCACTTCCGCGGTGACGCGGTCTCCGGGCAGTGCCCCGGAGACGAAGACCACGTAGCCGTCGCGGCGGGCGACGCCCTTGCCGCCGTATGCCAGCGTCTCCACGTCGAGCGTGAGCAGCTCGCCCCGGGCGGGTCGCTCCTGGGTGATCGTCCCGTCGGTCATCGTCGGCCTATCGTTGCAGCCGCGTTGGCCTGGGATCTCGACCAATACCGCCGCGACGCCGAGCGCTTCCTCGAGGAGATCGACCGCGAGTACTACCTGCAGGGGGCTGGGCACAAGCCCGACCTCGCGATCGAGCCGATCTATGAGCGATACGAGGCGCTGTTCGATCGCGAGACCGTCGATCGAGTCGGTGAGGCGAGGCGAGCGGAGAGTGGCGAGGAGGAGACGCGGCTGCGCTACCTGCACCAGTTCGCGCTCGACGGCCATCTCGGTTCGATCACCAGGGAGCTCGAGACGCGGGTGGCAGAGCTCGAGGCGTCTCTCGAGGTGGAGGTGGGTGGCGAGACGATCCCCTACCGGATGGCGCCGGTGATCCAGGCGAACGAGGAAGACGCGGATCGCCGGGCCGAGATCGAGGCCGCCAGGAACGCCGTTCTCGCAGAGCGGCTCAACCCTCTTCACCTCGAGCAGCTCGAGCGCGCGCATGCCGCCTGCTCGGATCTGGGCTGGCCGTCCTATCTCGATGCCTACTCGGACGTGCGGGCGCTGGACCTGAGGCAGCTTGATCGCCAGCTCGAGCGGTTCGCCGAATCCACGGAGGCCGGCTACGCCGGGACGGTCGACTCGGAGCTGGAGCGCACGGTCGGGCACTCACTGGCCGAGGCGAGGCGCTCGGACCTCGCCCGCTTCTTCCGCGCCTCCCACCTGGACGAGCTCTTCCCGGGCGACCGGATGGTGCCCGCCCTGCGCCGGACACTCTCGGGGCTGGGGATCGACCTCGACGAGCAGTCGAACGTCACCCTCGACACCGAGACGCGGGAGACGAAGAGCCCGCGGGCCTTCTGCTCGACCCCGCGGGTGCCCGAGGAGGTCTATCTGGTGATGCCGCCGATCGGCGGCAGGGAGGACTACGCGGCCCTCTTCCACGAGGCTGGCCACGCCGAGCACTACGGCTGCACGGAGGCCGAGCTCGCCTTCGAGTTCCGGCACCTCGGCGACAACTCGGTGACGGAGTCGTTCGCCTTCCTGATGGAGGGCCTCACCGCCAGCCCCGCCTGGCTCGAGCAGATCCTCGGGGCCGATGGCGCCGAGGCCGCAATCGAGCATGCCCGGGCGGCTCGGCTGGTCATGCTCCGCCGCTACTCGGCGAAGATCGCCTACGAGGTCGAGCTGCACGGGCCGGACGCGGATCTGAGTGCGATGCCGGAGCGCTACTCAAGCTTGTTGGGGGAGGGGATCGGCATCCCGTGGCCGCGCGAGACCTGGCTCTCGGACGTGGATCCGAGCTTCTACGTCGCGTGCTACCTGCGCGCCTGGGCGCTCGAGGTCGACTGGCGCGCGAGCCTGGTCGAGCGCTTCGGGGAAGCCTGGTTCGAGGATCCCGGCGCGGGAGCATGGCTGCGCGGCCTCTGGGGGCGGGGGCAGCGTCTGGACGCTGATGCGCTGCTCGCCGAGGCGACCGGCGGATCGCTCGACTTCGGGCGGCTCGCTTTGGAGCTGATCGCCGTATAGGCTTGCCCGGAATTTGCGGGATAAACCCCGATCTGGAGGTCCAAGTGGAATCAAGCGAAAGCAGTGGCGTCAAAGATCAGGTCCAGAAGGCGATCGACGATCTGCGCGCGGCCGGCGAGAAGGCGACTGGTGACGTGCGATCGAGCATCGACTCCGCGGTGGCGCGCTTGCGCGACGTCTCGGGCGACGCGACCGGGAAGGCCCAGGACCAGATCTCGGGCTGGCGCGAGACCCTCGACAAGGCGACCGAGGACGTCCGCAAGGAGCTCGGCAAGCTGGCGGTCCGGGCGCAGACCTCGCTGGAGTCGCTCGACGAGATCGCCAAGGAGCTCGACGAGCGCCGCAAGGCGCTCAAGTAGCTCGTCAGCCCTGCAGCTTGCGGTCGAGTGCCCGCAGCAGGCCCTTGCGGGCCTTGTTGCCGCGCTCGTAATCGCGGACCTTCCGCAGCTCCTGCCGGCTGAGCTCCTGTAGCCGCCTGTCGATCTGGCGGGTCGAGAGCTGGTCGTACGCGGTGATCGGGAATCCCGGAACCCGAGCCCCGCGGCGAACACGGTCAGCGCTCGCCAGCGGCTTGTCGACGGCCGCGACGGTCCGCTTCCGCGCCTGCTCGGCGCGAACGCCGACCTCCTGCTTCGCCCGGTCGGGAACGTCGCGGACCTGGGAGAGCAGGCTCTCGAGCTGCGAGAGCAGGTCCTCGGCCTGCTCTCGGCCCCGCGTCGCAAGACGGCCCACCATCTCCTCGGCGTCGCCGCGGGTCATTCGGCCGCGCTTCACGGCGTCGTCCAGGACCTCCTGCAGCCGCTCACGCGAAATGGTGATGCTCTTCTCGAGCGCGTCGCGGAACGCCTGGACGCTCTGCTCGGCGCGGGAGCTCTCCTCTGCCTCGGTCGGCGCGCTTGCCATCGATCGCACTATCCCACAGACGCGAACTTTCCAATCACGGGGTTGTGATCGGAGAGCCGGATCTTCAGACCGGTCTCGGGATCGACCCGGTCACGTGCCTCGGGCGGCCAGGCGGCGGGATGCTCCACAACCTCGAGGCCGCGGACGAGAAGGTGGCTGAGACGGTCCGGAGCCGTGCGCGGGGCCAACCCAAAGCGCTCCTCGAGCTGGTCGAAGACGGCGCTCGCCTTGGGCCTGACGTTGAAGTCGCCGCCGAGGATCAGGGGAGCCGAGCCCGCGAAGGCGATCGCGCGCTCGGCAGCGTCGAGCAGCTCCCGCTCGGCCGACGACGGCTTGGTGCTGACGTGGAGGTTTGCGACGCAGGGCCCCGCCTCGAGCCGGGTGAGAGCCATGACGCGGAGCTCCGGCCTCCGAGTGAGCACCTCCCGGCGGCGCTCGGCGATCCCGCCGGCGGCATCGCGGGCGAGCGTCGTGTTTGAGCCACCCTCCCAGGCACCCAGCAGGTCGGGCCGCCAGCGGCCGATCAGCGAGGTGAACGGCTGGAGCCAGTTTCTGCCGCTCAGCGCCCGGTGCGCCTGCGCGCCGCACGCCTCGGCCAACATATCCGGCGGCCACAAGAACCGCCGCCGGGTTGACCAGCTCGGCGGGAACTCCTGGAAGAGGGCGACGTCCCAGTCGACAGAGTCGATGAGCGCGGCGAACTCGTCGAACAGGTCCCAGTTCACCTGCTCGTACTCCTTGCCGAGCCGCGGGCCACGCCGGAAGTTGCCCTTGTGGGCGCGCACCTGGAGCTCCGGCTCGGGCGGCCAGTCCCGGCCGTGGAACAAGTTCCATGTCATTGCGGTGAGCTGCACGCCCCTAGTATCGGCCGCTCGATGGTTCCATCGACCGCACATCGCAAGGCAAGCAACTTCCTGACCGGCGAGGAGCTCGACCGGGACGAGCTGCTGGCGCTGCTCGAGCGCGCCGAGGAGCTCAAGCGAGGGCGTGACCGGGGAGAGGGAGGCGACTCCCTGATGGGTCTCTCGGTCGCGCTGATCTTCGAGAAGCCGTCGACCAGGACGCGCGTGTCGTTCGAGGTCGGCACCGCGGAGCTTGGTGCGACCCCCGTCGTGCTGCGCGGGGACGAGCTTCAGCTCACCCGCGGCGAGTCCTTCGGCGACACCGGGCGCATCCTGTCGCGGTACGTCCACGGGATCGTGATCCGCTCGGGCTCGGACGAGAGGGTCCGCGACCTCGCCGACGGGGCGACAGTCCCGGTGATCAACGGTCTGACGCCGGCGCACCACCCCTGCCAGGCCCTGGCCGACCTGCTCACCCTGAAGGAGCGCTTCGGCGAGCTGGACGGTCTCCGCCTCGCCTACGTCGGCGACGGCAACAACATGGCCCGCTCGCTGGCGATCCTGGGGCGGATCGCGGGCGTCGACGTCGTCATCGCATCACCCGAGGGCTATCGGATCGAGGAGGGGCTGGCGGAGCTCACCGACGATCCGCGTGCCGCCGCCGCCGAGGCCGACGCGATCTACACGGACATCTGGGTGAGCATGGGCGACGAGCAGACAGCGGATCAGAGGAGGGCGGACCTGGCTCCATACCAGGTGAACGACGAGCTGCTCGCGGCGGCTTCGCAACGCGCGGTCGCGCTCCATTGCCTCCCCGCCCACCCGGGCGAGGAGATCACCGTCGAGGTGCTCTACGGCGAGCGCTCTGCCGTCTGGGATCAGGCGGAGAACCGGCTGCACGTCCAGAAGGCGCTGCTCGAACGGTTGCTCTCGCCCGCAACCTAAGATCAGCTACGCGGCCCCGTGGTGTAACGGTTAGCACGCGAGGTTTTCAACCTCGTAGCGCGGGTTCGACTCCCGCCGGGGCTATTTAGCCTGCTCCATTAGCCTCCGATCCGGTGCTGCCGGAGATCCACCTCGGACCGCTGACGCTCCAGACCTTCGGGATCTGCTTCGCGGTCGCCTTCATCGCCGCCGGGGCCCTCGTCTGGCGCCGTTTCGGCGAGCTCGGCAAGCCGGTCGACTGGGCCTACGAGATGGGCTTCGCGGCGCTGCTCGGCGGCCTGGTGGGCGCGCGACTCGACTTCATCATCGAGAACTACAGCGACGTCAAGGGCGACCTGCTCGGCAACCTGTTCTCGGGGTCGGGCCTGGTCTGGTACGGGGGCGCGATCGGCGGGGCCCTCGGCGTCTTCCTCTGGGCGTGGTGGCGCGGCTTCCTGACGCTCGCACTGCTGGACGTGGCGGCGCCGGCGTTGGCCCTCGGCTACGCGATCGGCCGCTGCGGCTGCCAGCTCTCCGGCGACGGCGACTACGGCAAGGCGTGGAACGGCCCGTGGGCCATGGCCTACCCGGACGGCACGAAGCCGACGGATCAGACAGTTCATCCCACGCCGGTTTACGAGACCGTGACGATGGGGCTCGTCGCCCTGCTCCTCTGGCAGCTGCGCGACCGGCTCAGCAACGGGCTGCTCTTCGCGCTCTATCTGCTCCTCTCCGGGACGGAGCGGTTCCTGGTCGAGTTCATCCGCCGCAACAGCGAGGTGGCGATCGGCCTGACGCAGGCGCAGCTGATCAGCCTGGCGATGATGGTTGTCGGCGGCGTCTGGCTGCTCGTCGGCCTGCGGCGAGCGCCGACGCCCGCCACGGCCTGAGCGTCACAGCGGCTTCACAACCGCCGGTGACCCCTCCGGTATCACCGGTGCTGGAAGTCAATGGAACGCGAAAGGAGGCCGGATGACCGACGAGGTGCAGGAGGCTCAGGAGATTCAGGAGGAGCAGGCTCCCGAGGCAGAGGCCACGGAGAGCACGACCGACGAGATGGACGACACGCCGGTCGCCGAGGCCGACAAGGGGGTGGACGCGGCGGCCGAGGAGCCGGAGGAGTCCGCGGACTCCGAGGAGCTCTGAGCTAGACCGACCGGAGCAGGCCGCCGTCGAGCGGGATCACCGCTCCCGTGAGATAGGCGGCACGCTCCGAGCACAGGAAGGCGACAAGGTCGCCGTACTCCTCGGGCTGGCCGAGCCGCTTCGCCGGTACCCGTTGCCTGGCGGCCTCCTCGGCGCCCTTCAGCGAGCCCTCCGGATCGGCGAGCCTCTCGGTGGCGAACATGCCCGTGGCGACGGTGTTGACGGTGATTCCGTCCCCCCCGACCTCGTCGGCGAGGGTCTCGAGCAGGCCGAGAGCGGCCATGCGGTTCGCGTTCGACAGCGTCAGGTAGGGGATCGGCTCGCGGATCGAGCTTGAGGAGACGTTGACGATCCTCCCCCAGCCGCGCTCCCGCATCCCGGGCACCACTCCTTCGAGCAGGACGCGGGGGGCCAGCACGAGCGAGCGGAACGCCTCCTCCCACTCCTCCAGCGAGTTGTCGAGTGCGCCGCCGGGGGGCGGCCCTCCCGTGTTGGCCACCAAGATGTCGACCGGGGAGAGTGCCTCCGCGACCTCGCCCGGGAGCTTTCGCAACCGGTCCAGGTCGCCGGTGTCGGCCGGGAAGACATGAACCTCCCCGTCGATCTCATCTGCGGTCGCCCGCAGCGATTCCTCCGAGCGGCTGGAGATCGCCACCCGCGCTCCCTCGCGCGCCAGGGCGCCCGCGATCCCCTTTCCGATCCCGCGGCTTGCGCCCAACACCAGCGCCGTGCGGCCGTCGATCCCTAGGTCCACAGAGCGCCTCCGGGCCGGCGCGCGAGCCAGGCGCACCACGCGGCGAAGGCCGCGACGGCGATCGCCACGCCGAGCCAGTGGATTCCGGCGATGACCGCGATCGCGCTCGGGATGCCGGCCAGGACCGCGCCGAGCAGCACGCCGGGCGTGTTCAGGTGGAGCGCCCAGGAAACCAGCGCCGCGCAGCCGAGCCAGGCGACCGGTCCGGTCAGCCAGCCCCAGTCGTCGAAGAAGGAATGCGGTAGCACCACCGCCAGGATCAGCGACACCGCGGCGACCGCCACCACCTGCGCAACGGCCGCGCGCCAGAGGATCGAACGGTCCATCACCCGGTCAGCTCGGCGAGGTACGCCGCGTCATCGGGCGGCAGCCCCGGGATCGACTGGCCGTCCCAGGTGATCCCGTCGGACATCGCGACGAAGAGCTGTTCGCGCTGGCGCATGCTGAGGCGCTCGAAGCGGGCCAGGGCCAGGAAGGAGTAGAGCTTCGGCATCGCGTCCCGCCAGCCGTGATCGGTGCCGTGGATCTTCGCCAGGTCCTGGATCGTCTTCGGTGCCTCCTTGAGCGGCTCCTTGAAGATCTGGGCGAAGACGGCGAAGTCGAGCTGAGACGTCCGGCCCGCCGGCACCTGCAGCGTCACGTCCTGCGGCGCGAGCAGACCCCGCTCGAGCTCCTCGGCACTCATCAGCAGGACGCCGTCGGTCGGCCGCGGGTTGCACTCGATCATCACCAGGCCGTCGTCCGTCTCGATGAAGTCAAGAGACATCTGTCCGTCCCAGGCGAGGTCCCTGCCGAGCTTCTCGACCGTCGGCAGGGTGTCCGACGGGTCGACCGAGAGGAACTGGATTCCCGTCGAGTGTTTCCACTGGCGCGGCGCCCGATAGGACATGTGGGTCGCGACATTGCCGTCGTGGAGCGCCGAGTAGGTGCAGTGCATCGGCCCGTCGACGAACTCCTGCACCAGCCACGGGTTCGCCTCCGTCGGCTGGCAGGCGTCCAGCGAGAGGTGGCCGGCGAGCGGGCCCGTGTTGGTGAGCAGCCCGACGCCGCCGCGCGAGAAGGCGGCGCGCGCGAAGTAGCGCGGATAGCTCTCGATCGCCTGCTTCAGCTCCTCCGGGCTGTGGGCGAGCGTCGTGTGCGGCGTCCGGATGTCGAGCTTGTCGCAGAGCTCCTGGAAGGTGCCCTTGTCGTGCACCTGGGCGAGAGTGCGGAACGCCGGCGCGTAGAGCTTCGTCACCTTCGACAGCCGCTCGTGCTGGGCCGCCAGGTAGAAGACCTCCTCGAACATCGGGATGACCAGCTCGATCTCGTTGACGTCCGCGATGCGCTCGACGTCCGAGGCGAACTGCTGAGGGTCGCCCGTCGCGGAGGCGGTCGTGAAGTGCCCCGCCAGGTAGCGGGAGTGGCTGCCGGGCGAAGCGTCGTAGCTATCGCAGGCGAAGACCTCGTGCTTGCGCTCACCGAGCTTCCGGATCACGTCGAGCGCGAACGGCATTCGCGAGCTGGTGACGAGAACCCTCACATGCCGAACCCTATGACGCGGGCGGCTAGTGGTGGTGCTTGCGCCTGCGGTGCTTCTTGCGGTGCTTGGCCTTGGCACCGGACGCCGCGGAGCCGGGATCGCCGAGCGGCATCGTCACGTCGATCCCGTTGAAGGTGACCGCTCCGGCCGAGCGCTGGACGTCGTAGAGCGATGACGACGCGGTCAGCTGCAGCGTGTAGCCGCCACCCGCCGGCGCGCGCGCGGCGACCATCTCCAGGTCGCGAGAGAGATCGCGCCGACGCCGACGCCGCTCTCGCTGTCCGCATCGCCGGGCTGGCTCCAGCCCGGCCCCTCGAGGATCGTCGGGGCACGGTCCCCGGCGCCCACGCCTTTGCCGACGAACCAGTGCGCCGCGATCTTGGTGCCGTCGAAGGAGGTGATCGTCACGTCCTTCGCGCCGGCCGCCGGCGCGCAGGAGAGAGCACGCCCGCAACGACCGCGGCGACGGGCAGCCCCCCAAGGACTCGCCTCCACATGGCGCGCGACGGTACCACCAGCCCCGGGGCACTGCGCCGGTCATAATCGGGCGAGCCCAGGGCGGTTAGCTCAGTTGGGAGAGCGCCTGCTTTACACGCAGGAGGTCGCCGGTTCAAGCCCGGCACCGCCCATCGCAGCACCCCTCACCTGACCGCCGGATTACCACTCCTCGGGGCGGGTATACGAGCGCCGAGCTGTCAGGCCAAGGAAGGAGGGATGCTCATGTTGTGGCTAATCGCAGGTGTTGTCCTGCTGATCATCGCCATCGCCGGCGGGGCCATCGTCCACCCCGTGCTGTTTGCGCTGGCAATCGTCGCGTTGCTGATCTTCTTCATGGGACGCGGCGGTACGCGCACCGTCTGAGCGACCGCGCGCCTGCGCAAAGGGAATAGAAGTTTGGGCCCTCGATGCCCGACTGACTCTCTTTGCGCATGGCGTCGGGGAGGTCATGGCGGCGGCGTATGAGATCCGCCGCGGCTCGCCCAAGCTGAAACGGGCCTGAGCCGGCTACTCCTTGCTCTTGTCCGGCTCGTCCGGATTGGTGTGCTGTGGCATCAGTGCGCCGGTGGAGCTTTGCCGGTCCCTGGAGATCAGCCTCTGCGCCTCGGACTCTCGTGTCCTCGGGCAGGAAGGTGCGGCGCAGGTCGTGCGCGTTGAAGATCTCGTCCAGGTCCTCGCGGGTGAGCGTCTCACGCTCCAGCGCGTTGCCGGCGAGGTCCTCGAGGCACCGCCGGTTGACCTTCATCAGCTGACGAGCCCGCGCGTAGGCCATGTGAGCCAGCTCCTGGGCGTTCTCGTCGACGTCGCGCCGGGTGCGATCCGACATCGCGTAGTCGCCGGTCGGCTGCGCCAGGGGCGCGCTGTCGGGCGGCCCGTGCGAGACGGTCATTCCGAACTCGGTGACCATCTGCACGCAGATCTTCTGGACCCTGGCCAGGTCGTCCGCAGCGCCCGAGTATGCCTCGTCGAAGATCTCCTCCTCTGCCGCGCGGCCGCCGAGCATTATCACGATCTCGTCCAACAGCTGCTTGCGCGAGCGCAGGTAGCGGTCCTCACTCGGCGAATGCGCAACGAAGCCGAGGGCCGGCCCGCGCGGGACGATGCTGAGGATCTCCGGTGGATCGAGCCCACAGAGCCGGCGGCAGAGGGCGTGCCCGGCCTCGTGGTAGGCGACGATCCGGCGCTCCCCCTCCGTCAGGCGGCGGGACTGCTGGGATCCCACCGACTGGCGCAGCAGCGCCTCGTCGAGGTCCTCGCGGCCGATCGCCATCCGGCCGGCCCGACCCGCGATGATCGCGGCCTCGTTGAGGGCGTTCGCGAGCTGGGCACCGGTGAGCCCCGTGGTCTTGCGGGCGACGTCAGTCAGGTCGACCCTGTCCGAGAGCGTCTTGTCGCGGGCATGGGAGCGAAGGATGGCCTCGCGCCCGTGCCGGTCCGGGGGCGCCACCAGCACCTGGCGGTCGAAGCGGCCCGGGCGCAACAGGGCCTTGTCGAGCTTTTCGATCTGGTTCGACGCGGCGAGCACGATCACGGTCCCGGGGTCCCGCTCGAAGCCGTCGAGCTCGACCAGCAGCTGGTTGAGGGCCTGCTCGCGCTCGGAGCTGCCGCCGTCACCAGGGCCCGAGCCGCGATGGCCGCCGACGGCGTCGAGCTCGTCGATGAATACGACGGCCCTCCCAGAGTTGCGGGCCTCCCTGAACAGCCGCCTGATCCTGGCCGCGCCGCGACCCACGAACATCTCGACGAAGCTGGATCCCGAGGCCGCGAAGAAGTCCACACCGGCGTGGGCGGCGACCGCCCGCGCCAGCATCGTCTTACCCGTGCCCGGCGGGCCATAGAGCAGCACCCCGCGAGGCGCCCGCGCGCCGAGCGCCTCGAAGCGCTTCGGGTCCTTGAGCCACTCGGCGACATCCACCAGCTCCTCCTTGGCGGCGTCGACGCCCTGGACCTCGTCCCAGAGCACCGGGGCGGTCTTGCTCGCCTTGACCGTCTCGGGCCGCGTCGTCCCCATCGTGCTGCGCAGCAGGACTACGAAGACGATCAGGATCCCGGCCGAGAAGAACACCCCGAAGACCGGGTACCAGGTGAAGAAGAAGTCTGGAATGGATGCGAGCAGCGTCAAGCGGATCCCAATCTTCCTATCGGCAGGCGAGGCTCATGCCTGGAGTCCTTTTCCCGGCTATAGGCCCGGTTTCACGACCAGGCGAGCGTCAGGCTTGGCCGTACAACATCACCTTGCTGGTGTCGTCCGGGTCGGCCTTGACCTGGAACTTGCCGCCGGGCTGGTAGGCGTTGACCGCATCCTGGGTCAGGTACTGGTGGACCGTCGCGTCGTAGCTCTGGCCGTTCTCGAGTTCGACGCTGATCGCGATGTCGTAGGCCTTGTTGACCGGGTCGGACCCCTCGCCGGACTCGGTAATCGAGTTGATCGTGGCGGTGCCGGGCAGGCCGTTCTGGTTCAGCTTCATCGCCAGGTTGGCGTACTCGACGTCGCCCGCAGACGGGCTCATCTGGCCGGCGCCCCCCTGCTGCGAGGCCTGCTGCGCCATCTCCTGAGCCTTCTTGATGTTGTCCATCAACCCCATCTGGACTCTCCTCTCCCCGTGGTCTGTGGATGCCGCACTCTAACCCAGGATCTTTTGGATACGTTGCCGAGGTGGACGCAACGCAGCTGAAGCAGATCCCGCTCTTCTCGGACGCCTCCGACGATGAGCTCAAGCAGGTCGCGGCCTTCGCTCAGTCCAAGGTGCTTCCCGAAGGCGAGGTGATCCTCGAGGAGGGTGGTTTCTCGCGCGAGCTGCTCGCGATCGAGGAGGGAACGGCGGAGGTGACCCGCGACGGCGAGAAGGTCGCCGAGCTCGGCCCGGGCGACGTCTTCGGGGAGGCCGGCATGCTCGACGACTCGATGCGCAGCGCCACCGTCATCGCCACGTCCCGACTGAGGCTGATCAGCCTCGGCCACTTCGAGGTGAAGCGGCTGAAGAAGGATGCTCCCGGCGTCTATCGGAGCATCGAGGAGCTGGTGGAGGAGCGTTCCGAGTAGCTACTGGCCGCGGTTGAAGCGGTCGAAGCATGCGGTGATCTTGTCGATGTCCCCGTTCGCGGCCTGGGTGCAGCGGGTGAGCTCCTGAAGCTGCTGGATGGACGGACCGGCCGGGGCGGGCGCCGGCTGGGTCTTTGGGGGCTGCTGCGGCTTCGGCGCGGGGGCGGTCGTCGCCTGTCCGATCGTGGTGTCCTCCAGGGTCGTGTCGGAGAGGGTGGTCTGGGCGCCGTTCGTGCCGACGTCGGGAAGGTCGGGCAGGTTGATGTCGACGCCTGAGACCAGGAGGTAGGCGCCGACGCCGAGCGCGCCCGCGACGAGGATGACCAGCAGGGCCTTGACCCAGCCGCCGGAGATGATCGGGTCTTCGCGCACGACTAGGCGATCAGCGTGCGCAGCCGGCCCAGAGTGGGCGAGGAGATCACAATCTCGTCGCCGGACTTCAGCCAGACCCGGGGATCGCGAACGCTGCCCACACCCGACGGCGTCCCGGTCGAGACGATGTCCCCCGGCTCGAAGGTCATCCAGCGGGACAGCGTCGCCACCAGCTCGGCCACGGAGAAGATCAGGTCCGAGGTCGAGGCGTCCTGCATCCGCTCGCCATTCAGGTCGAGCGTGAACGAGATGGAGTCGGGGGCGCCCGCCTCGTCGGGGGTGACGAGTGCGGGGCCGCACGGCGCGGACCCGTCGAAGACCTTGCCAGGCATCCACTGCGGCGTGGCGAACTGGAGGTCGCGGGCGGAGAGGTCGTTGAGCAGCATGTAGCCGGCGATCGCGTCGAGGGCCTGGTCTGGCTCGACCTCCTTGCTGCGGCGCCCGATCACGAAGGCGATCTCCGCCTCGTAGTCGACCTTCTCGCTCGCGGCGGGCAGCCCCACGGTCGCGTCGGGGGGAGCGAGGGCGTTGCGGAACTTTGCGAAGAAGGTGGGGTGCTCGGGCGGATCGATGCCGGCCTCGGCCGCATGGGAGCGGTAGTTGAGCCCGATGCAGACGATCTTGTCCGGGTCCGGCAGCGGGGGCAGGAGCTCGTCGGGGGCGAACGGCTCCAGGCCCTCGTCGCCGGCCTGGGCGGCGAGCTCGGCGAGCTCCGTGAGGCGGTCCGAGGCGATCAGCTCCCGCACGCTGATCACATCGATGCCGAGGAGCTCCGCCGCGTCCAGCACGCCGCCGTCCGTCTGCGCTCCCGCCCTCGCCCTGCCGCCGGCGCGGTAGGTCACCAGCTTCATGGCGGTCACCCTAGTCCGTCTGGTCGGCATCGAGCGGGCGCGTTCGTTAGGTTCCCGCGCCATCAGAGGGGGGTCAATCCCCGGAAACAAGCAGCATGTGTGCGAGGAGGCACGAATGGCAGAAGGGACCGTCAAGTGGTTCAGCAACGAGAAGGGGTACGGCTTCATCACGCCCGATGACGGCGAGAAGGACCTCTTCGTTCACTTCTCGAGCATCGATGGAGATGGCTACAAGTCGCTCGACGACGGCGCGCGGGTCAGCTACGAGTCCGAGGAGGGCCCGAAGGGCCCAGTCGCCGTCAACGTTTCCGTGGTGAGCGGCTAGCCTGCTAGAGCCCTCGGGGGCGTAGCTCAGTTGGTTAGAGCGCCGGCCTGTCACGCCGGAGGCCGCGGGTTCGAGTCCCGTCGCTCCCGTTGTTCGTTGCTTCGCCGAACTGGCCTCTCCGCGATGCTTAGGGCATCGCCGACGAGTCCCAAGTCACCTATCTGACCTCTCCGCAGGTGGAGGACCTGCCGCAGGAGTTCCAGTCGCGCAACCTGCTGCGGCGCGCGCTGCAGGCGATCGCGCTGCTCGGTCTGCTGGTAGCGATCTTCCTGCTAGCCCCAGGGCTTGGCGATGTCCGCGACCTGCTGGTCAGGGCCAAGCCGGGTTGGCTGGTCCTGGCGGTTGTGCTCGAGGGGCTTTCCTACTTCTCCTACCTGATCATGTTCGGCCCGATCTTCTGCACCGGGCTGACCCGGCGGCGGAGCTGGCAGATCGCGGGCTCGGAGCTCGCCATGGGATCCCTGGTTCCCGCCAGCGGCGCGGGCGGCCTGGCGCTCGGGGCCTGGGTGCTGCACCGCGGCGGCATGGGTGGGGAGCGGATCGCCCGGCGCTCCGTGGCCTTCTTCCTGGTCAAGAGCGGGGTGAACTTCCTTGCGGTCGCACTCCTGGGAGCCGCGCTCGCTGTGGGCCTGCTCGGCCCCGACCTGTCGCTCTGGCTGACCGCGCTTCCCGCAGCGCTGGCGGCGCTCACGATCGTGGCCGTGGGGGCGCTGCCCCGCCTGGGGCCCGGCGAGCCCGCGGAGCCGGATGCCTCGCGCATGCGCCGGTGGTTCAGCGCGGTCCGGCGTGCCGTGATCGACGGGACGAGCGAGGCCCGGCAGATCCTGCGGTCCGGGCATCCGGGAGTGATCGCCGGGGCGATCGGCTACTGGGCCTTCGACAACTTCGTCCTCTGGGCGACCTTCCATGCCCTCGGCGCTTCGCCGCCGCTGACTGTGATCCTGATGGGCTATCTGATCGGGCAGCTCGGCGGGCTGCTGCCGATACCCGGCGGGATCGGCGGGATCGACCTCGGGCTGATCGGCACTCTGATCGTCTATGGGGCCCCTGCGGCGGCCACCGCCGGCGCCGTGCTCGCCTACCGGATCATCCTCTTCTGGCTGCCGCTGATCGTGGGCGGCCTCGCCTTCGACAGGCTGCGGCGCGACATGCCGAGCGGGGAGGAGTTCGCCGCGTGCGCACCCGCGCTCGCCAGGCAGTCCCTCCCGGTCGTCTCAATCGGGTCTCGCTAGAAGGCCAGCGTCACTTCTTCTTTTTCCTCCCTCTTCCCTGAGCCCGCATCCGGGTTCGGACCGTAGATGGTGGCCCGGTCACGATCAGCGGGAGTTCTCCGCAGGCGCGATGGGAGAAACTGCCCCGGTCATGCGTCCAGTGGCAATCGCCCTAGCCGTTGCAGTCACCCTGGCAGCCGGCCCATCCGTGGCGCGGGCGTGCGACGCCGGATCCTTCCATCCCGCCGATCGGCCGCCCTTCGGTGGGGAGACCACGGGGCTCTCAGCGCCCTTGGCTCCGGGCGCGAGGGTCCCGGGCTTCGGGCTCACTCCCGGACAGGCGAACGCAATCGCCACCGGGGCGCTCACGCCGCAGGGATCCGTCCGTCGATTCGAGGTCCGGACCCGCACCGGTCCCGGACTCCCTCGGCAGTGGCAGGTGGACTACTTCGATGCATCCGGCAGCGACGTCGGACAGGTCGTGATCGACGACGCCGGCGCCTGCGTCGTCGAGACCTGGACCGGGACACAGGTCGACACCAAGCTCGCCCGGGGCTACCCGGGGGCAGTGTCGGGGGACGTCAACCACCTCTGGATCTGGCTGTCTCTCTGCGTGCTCTTCCTGGCGCCCTTCGTCGATCCGCGCAGGCCGCTGCGCCTGATCCACCTCGACCTGCTCGCGCTGCTCGGCTTCAGCGTGTCTCTGGCTTTCTTCAACCACGCCAAGATCGAGGCGTCGGTCGCGCTGGTCTATCCGGTGCTCGCCTACCTCTTCGTCCGCATGCTGCTCGCGGGGTTCAGGCCGGTGGAGACGCGCGACCGGCTGCTGCCCCTCGCCCCGCGAGGGTTGCTGGTCGCGGGCATCGTCGCGCTGGTCGGCTTCCACACGGCCTACATCGCGAAGCAGGGGAAGGTGATCGACGTTGGACTGGCAGGCGTGATCGGCGCGGACCGCCTCGCCAAGGGCGAGGACGTCTACGGGCTGGGCGCCTCCTCGGGCATGCCGATCCGGGGGGACGTTTACGGGCCGGTCGACTACATCGCCTACGTGCCGTTCGAGCAGGCGTTCCCGTGGAGCGGCGAGTGGGACGAGGTTTCGGCGGCGCGCGCCGCGGCGCTCGGCTTCGAGCTGCTCACGGCGCTGGCGCTCTTCGCGCTCGGCCGCCGGGTCAGGGCCGGATCGGAGGGGAACACACTCGGCGTCGCCCTGGCGTATGCCTGGCTCGCCTTCCCGTTCACGATGTACACCCTCGGCTCGAGCTTCAACGACTCGCTCGTCGCGCTGCTGGTCGTCTGCTGTCTGCTCGTCCTCTCCTCGCCACCCGCCCGCGGGGCGGCCTCCGCGCTCGCCGGCCTGACCAAGTTCGGTCCGTTGATCCTGGCCCCGCTGTTCGCCGCCGGCCACGGCGAGCGCAGGGCACGTCCGCTGATCCTCTTCGCGATCGCCTTCCTGGCGACCGCGGCCGTGATGACGATCCCGCTGCTTCCCGACGGCGGCTTCCGCGAGCTCTATGACCGCACGCTGGGCTACCAGGCCTCGCGCGGCTCGCCGTTCAGCGTCTGGGGCCAGGCGCCCTCGCTGCACTTCCTGCAGACCGTCAGCAAGGTCCTCGCGCTCGGCCTCGCTGCGCTGCTCTTCTTCATCCCCGCCCGGCGCTCCACCGTGCAGGTCGCGGCGCTCGCCGCGGCGCTCCTGGTCGCCGTCCAGGTGACCGCCAACCACTGGTTCTATCCGTATGTGGTCTGGTTCGCGCCCCTCGTCCTGGTGGCCGTCTTCGCCCAGCGCAGGGGCCCGGAACCGGCGATTCCGACCCGCTGACGCCACGCACATTCCGTGCCTGGCCAGGCACGGAATTCGACAGGCGGTCGAGCCTTCTCGAGCGATCTTTCGACATCGGGCCAAGGATCGGTTCCCGGGCCGAGCGGACAATTTCCCCCATGACGGGAGCGATGAGACAGGTCGTGGCGTTCGGCGGCGGCGGGTTCTCGCAGGAGTCAGGCAACCCGCTTCTCGACGACTACGTCCTCGGACTGACCGGGACGGCGAATCCGCGCGTCTGCTTCCTGCCGACCGCGAGCGGGGACGCCGACCACTACGTCGTGCGCTTCTTCAACACCTTCCGCGATCGGGGTCGGCCCTCCCACATCAGTCTCTTCCGCCGGGAGCGGGGCGTACCCGACATCCGCTCGCACCTGCTCGCGCAGGACCTGATCTACGTCGGCGGGGGCAGCCTGATCAGCCTGCTTGGTGTCTGGCGCGCGCACGGGATCGACTCGATGCTGCGGGAGGCCTACGAGGCCGGCGTGATCCTCTGTGGCCTCAGCGCCGGGTCGCTCTGCTGGTTCGCCGAGGCCGTCAGCGGATACCACGGTGAGGTCAACCGCGTCCCCGCGCTCGGCTTCCTGCGCCACAGCAACGCGGTCCACTACTGCGACGGCGACCGCAGGGGCGCCTTCCACCGCCACCTCCTTGGCGGGATGCCGGCCGGCTTCGCGGCCGAGGACGGCGCGGCGCTGCGGTTCGTCGGCGACGAGCTGGTCGAGGTCGTCGCCTCCCGCCCCGAGGCGCGGGCCTACAAGCTGGAGCGGCGAGGGAGCCAGGTGCTCGAGACGAGGCTGGCGACCCGGTACCTGGGCGCGGAGGCCCCGGACAACGTCGTTCCGCTCGTGCGCCAGGCAGCGGCGTAGAGGCGAGGGTGCTCCGCAGGCGAAGCCGAGGAGCAACCCGCTTAATGAAGTCGTGACTGCGCGGCGTCGCATCCTGGCCCTGGGCGGCCACGACTTCGGCCGCCGGGTGGGGAACGACGCGATCTGCGACCTGATCGTCGAGCTGGCCGACTCACCGCGGCCCAAGGTGTGCCTCCTGCCCACCGCGAGCGGAGACCCGGAGGACCAGATCGTCCGATTCAGGCGGGCCTTCGGCGAGCGGGACTGCGTCCCGGAGGCGATCTCGCTCTTCCGGCTGGGGGAGAACCCGGTGGACCTCCGCCTGGAGCTCCTCAACCAGGACGTGATCTACGCCGGCGGCGGCAGCTTGCTCAACCTGGTCGCCATCTGGCGGGCGCACGGGCTCGACGAAATCCTGCGCGAGTGCTGGCAGGAGGGGATCCTGATCTGCGGGCAGAGCGCCGGCGCGATGGTCTGGTTCCAGGGCGGGATCACCAGCTCGCAGGGCGATCCCGCCGTCGCCGACGGGTTCGGGGTCCTGCCCGGCAGCTCCTGTGTCCATTACCTGAGCGAGCCGGTGCGCCGGCGGCGTTTCCTGAGGGCGATCGCCAGCGGGGAGCTCGAGCCGGGACTGGGGCTCGAGGACCAGACCGGCGCGCTCTTTGAGGACACCGAGCTGGTCGAGACGATCAGCGCCCGGGACGGCGCAGCGGTCTGGGAGGTGACACCGGAGAACGCCGGCGCGCGTGAGGTCGAGCTCCATTCGCGCCGCCTGGAGGACAGCCGCCCTCCGATCAACGACATGCGCTCCGACATCCTCGAGCTGCGCCAAACGCTCGCCACCCGCGCCGCGCGGCGGCGGGCACACCGGAGACGACCGGGAAGACTGGACTAGAGCGCGCCGCCGGCGGCCGGCGGCATCGCCGGATCGTCGCCCGCGTCGCCGATCTGCTCGCGAGCCAGGAAGTCCTCGATCAACAGCGGGCTCTCCTTGGCCTGCTCGCAAACGTTGAGGAGATCAATCATCGAGGAGACCTCCTCGACCTGCTCCTTGACGAACCAGGTGAGGAACTGCTCGGCGCGGAAGTCGCCGTTGTCTCGCGCGAGCTTGAAGAGGTCATTGATCTCGTCGCTGACCCGCTTCTCCTGCTCCAGCGCCATCTTCACGGGGCCGACGACATCGTCGTAGCGCGTCTGCTGGGACGTGATGTCGGGGATCTTCACCTCCTCGTCGGTGTCGAGGAGGTACTGGACCATGATCATCGCGTGGTTCCGCTCCTCGACCGCCTGCCGGTAGAAGAAGGCGGCGAGCCGCGGCAGGGTCTCGGAGTCGTAGTAGACGGCCGCGCCTATGTACTGCTGCTGCGCGGCGAACTCGTTCGAGATCTGCTCGTTGAGCGCGTCGGCGAAACTCTGGTCGGCCATTGCTGGAGCCTATACCGAGTGTGCTTGACCGCGCCTCGGCCCTGCCCGAGAATGGGCAGTCCGAGTGCTGATCGAGAGGAGCGCCGATGGGGAGCACGAACGCCGAGTACGTCGTGGATCGCGTCAACGCCGAAGACTTCGAGCCGGACATCATTGAAGGTACGCAGGTGGGCGAGTTTCACCAGATAGAGCCGAAGGGGGACTCGGTCGACAAGCTCGACGCGTGCATCTGGCGCTCCGATCCGGCGACCTACGACTACATGTTCGAGGGCGACGAGGCATTCCACGTCCTCGAGGGCGCGGCGACCGTCGAGCTACCAGACACGGGAGAGATGGTCGAGCTCCAGGCTGGAGACGTCGCCTACTTCAGCGCCGGTACGAGATCGGTTTGGACGATCACGCAGCCGTTCAAGAAGTTCACGGTCATCGCCAGCTAGACCGCGCCTACTCCCCCCAGCGAAAACCCGTCTCTGTGGGCATCGGCTCGAGCGGGCTCGAGGGCAGCCCGGGCTCGGTGCCGGCCGTGTTGTAGCCCGAGGGCGCCACGTCGTTGGGAGTGTCCGGGTGGAAGATCGAGGCGAGGTACTGGATGTGGCCGCGCCCGGGGCCGAGCTCCCACTGGCCGCCACCGTAGGCCCCGATGCCCTGATCGTCGCAATGGTCGTAGGCGGCGAAGAGCTCACTGAGCGGGCCGAACCGCGACGGCTTGATGTTCACCATCTTCGGCGGCCAGGGCTGGCTCTCGATGTCGGCCACCGAATGGATCGGGGCGTCCCAGGTGACGCGATCGGCCACCGGGTCGAGGATCGGCTTGGTCTCCTCGTTCACGTCCGGATCCTCGAGCCAGGCCTTCGGGAATGCCTCGATCAGCCTCCGGTAGAGCTCGGGATCGGTCTCGACGTCCACCGGAGTCCCCTTGTACTGGCCCTTCAGGTCGAGTGAGTCGACCGCGCCCGTCTCGACCAGCTGCCGGATCAGCTCGTCGGTCCAGTCGTTGGTGGGGTCTAGCTTGAAGCGCAGGGTCGGATAGATCTCGAGTCGCTTGCGCACCGGCTCGATGGTGGACACCTCGTCAGAGCCCGGTGGGGTCAGCCGCATCGAGACCACGAAGGTCACTGGCTTCGGCTCGCGTCCGACCACCTCGTGCAGCGGCTTCCCGGCCTGGCGCAGTGCCAGGTCGAGAGCGGCGCTTTCGAAGGCCCAGCGGCGGTAGTTGACCGAGACCTCGCGTTCGGGCGGGCTGGGGAAGAGCTCGAGGCCATCCAGCAGCTCCGCGAACGAGGCGATGGTGTGCTCGCCGGCCAGGTCGAGGACCGGGCCCGCGTCCTGGAAGGCGACGTGGTCGAGCGCGTCGTAGACGACGTCCTCGCCCACACCCTCCTCGCCGCCACCCTTCAGGTGGATGGTCGTGGTGAGCCGGTCGAAGTCGGTCCCCTCAGGGTGAAACTCGCGCCCCTCGAGCTCGTAGCCCTCGATCTCGAGGGGAAGGTCCTTGATCTTGTCGTAGCTGCTCACGGGCGGCGGACCTTACCGACCGGCCGATCCCGGCCAAGCTGCCTCCCCGCTCAGTGCCGGTGGCGGAGCCTGCGGAAGTGGTGCGTCTGCGCGAGCGCCCGCATCGAGTCGGGGGAGGCCCAGAAGAGGATGGCCCCGGCGCCGCCGGCGAGGGCGGCGCGCAGGCAGCTTCCCGCGCGTCCCTCGTTGACGCTCCGGATCGGCAGATGCCGCTTCGAGCGTCCGTGGTCGCTGAACGCGATCTCGAGGGCCAGATTGCGCTTGTTGCGACCCGCTCGACCGTATTGGCGGACGACTTGCCTGGCAGTCGCCCGCATTCCCCTCGTCGTGCCCCGCCGTTTCATGCAAGACGCCTGCGTCCCCACCACCTGGACGCCGCCATGGCGATGGCCGAAGCGCCGGTTCCGCCGGTCGAGCACCCGAGCGATCCGCCCGTATCGCCAGTTGTGGAAGAAGGCCGGGATCGCGCCGATCTTCCTGACCTCTCCGCCGGCTTCGGCGGCGCCACGGGCGACGCGGCCGACCCAGGTGCTGAGCCGGTTCACGTTGCGTCCGAAGCGCTGCTTCCAGCGTGACATGTGGTGGTTCGTCGCCCGCGCTCGGGCCCAGTCGAGCCGCTCCCAGTCGAGCAGCACGGCCCAGGGCCGCGGTGAGTCGATCAGGCTGAAGGCATATCCGGGGCGTTGGGGATCGGATCCCAGCCCGTTCAGGGCGATGATCCGGTTGCAGGGGAAGGAGTCATGCAATGCGGAGACGATCTCGTCCTCCTGCCTCGGGTTCGCGCCCTTGTAGCGGGTGTTGACCACGAAGACGTCGCGGCTACGGAGCTGCCCGTACCTCGACTGGAGGGCCGCGTAGTCGCCGACGTTGCTGGGCTTGTTGACCCGGATCAGCATCGTGAAGCGTCCGCCGGCCCCGCCCTTGCCGCTGAGCATCGACGGGGCAGGGGGACAGCTGTTCTGCTCCCCCGGCGATGCACTGGGAGCGGCGAGCAGGGCGAGCAGCAGGAGAGCACCCGCTGCCAGGAGCAGACGGCGATGCGAGTCGGGCATCGCGGCCGACCCTATGGGCGGCGGCGCGATCCCTTGTTAAGCAACTGCTGTCCCGTAACGTTGCGCGCCTCCGGCGGACGGAAGCCCCGTTCACGGATCGTCCCCAGAGAGAGGAGAAGGAATGGCCGAGTCACTGGGCGCCGATGCCGGCGCCGGTCTGAAGGCGCTTGGGGTCAACTGCACGCTCAAGAAGTCGCCGGAGACATCGAACACGGAGGCGCTGATGAACCGCGTCCTCGGAATCCTGGAGGAGCACGGGGTGGAGACCGAGATGGTTCGCCCCGCCGACTACGCCATCAAGTTCGGCGTCACCTCCGATGAGGGTGATGGCGACGAGTGGCCGCAGGTGCTGGAGAAAATCAAGGCAGCGGACATCCTGCTGATCGGCACCTCGATCTGGTTCGGTCACCGGAACTCGATCGCTCAGATGGTGATCGAGCGCCTCGACGGCACCTACAACGAGCGCAACGACGCGGGCCAGTACCCCCTCTACAACAAGGTCGCGGGAGTCGTGGTGACCGGCAATGAGGACGGCGCCCACTGCTGCGCAGAGTCCCTCCTCTTCAACATGACCCACCTGGGATGCGTCGTGCCGCCGAACGCGGACACCTACTGGGTCGGGGACGCGGGCCCCGGGCCGTCCTATCTCGAGGCCGGAGGCGAGATGCACGCGTACACGCAGCGCACCAGCTCCTGGGTGGGACACAACCTGCTCCACATGGCGCGCATCATGCGCGACAACCCGATCCCACCGATCGGCAACACGCTGGAGGAGATGGGAGGGGACGCGGTCCACACCGGATAGCCGTCCCCAATATGCTTCCGCCTACCCAGGGAAGCCAAGGAGAGGCAGCTCGATGAGCACGGCGGGGAGAGAGAGGAATCTGAGCGGGACGATCGTTGCCGCAGTCGCGGCTGCGCTCGCGATTGTCGCGTTCGTGCCCGGATCTGCCTCCGCCGCCAACAGCCTCGGCGTTCACGGCAGCGTCAACCAGGTCTACGTCACCGGCGCCCAGCCGGGTACCAGTCTCCGTCTCCTCGACCGCAAGGGGAAGAAGATCGCGACCAAGCCGGTCGGGTCGCTGGGCGGCGTCGTCTTCCGCCGGGTCCCGGCCGGCAAGGGCTACCGGGTGCGCGCGGCCGACGGCTCGCTCTCGGTTCGGGTCGGCGTGATGAGCGACCGGGCGGCGCCCAAGGATCAATCGATCTACAACCAGACCCTGCCGGCGGGCGGCTACGGGTACATGACCACCCGGGACGGGACGAGCCTGTCGCTCGACGTGCGGCTGCCCGGGCCCGGCGTCGGACGGCCCCTACCCGACGCTCGTCGAGTACTCCGGCTACGGCTACGCCAATCCCGGCCGGTGCCCAGAGCGGAATCAGCCAGATCCTCAACCTGCTCGGCTACGCGGTGGTCGACGTGAACATGCGCGGCACCGGCTGCTCCGGCGGCGCCTTCGACTACTTCGAGAAGCTGCAGAGCCTGGACGGCTACGACGTGGTGGAGACGACCGCCCGCCAGCCCTGGGTCCTCCACAACCGGGTCGGGATGGCCGGCGTCTCCTACGGCGGCATCAGCCAGCTCTTCGTCGGCGCCACCAGGCCGCCGCACCTGGCCGCGATCACGCCCGCTGTCGGTGATCGACAACACCGCCACGACGTTCTACCCGGGCGGCTTCCTCAACACCGGCTTCGCCCTGCAGTGGGCCCAGGACCGCGTCGATGACTCGAAGCCCGCCTCGGCGACCGAGGGCCAGGGCTGGGCGTACAAGCGGATCCAGGACGGCGATCAGATCTGCAAGGCCAACCAGACCCTGCACACGGCTGCGGCCGATCTGATCAGCAAGGTCCACCGAAACCGCTTCTATCCGGCCGCAGGTCGCGAACCCGCTCAACCCCTCGACGTTCGTCAGCAAGATCAACGTGCCGGTCTTCCTGGGCTGCCAGTTCGAGGACGAGCAGACGGGCGGCCACTGCGCCAACCTCGCCGACCGCTTCACCGGCACCAAGCGGAAGTGGTTCACCTTCACCAACGGCCTCCACATCGACTCGCTGGACCCCGAGACCTTCAACCGCTGGTTCGACTTCCTCGAGCTCTATGTGGCCGGGCGAAGACCCCAGCTCTCGCCCCTGCTGAAGGCGTCGGCCTCGGTGATCTACCAGCAGGCCATGGGGATCAACGGCGTAACCCTGCCGCCGGACCCGATTCAGGATCAGCCGACTTACGACGCGGCTCTTGCCGCCTTCGAGGCCCAGCCGCAGGTGAAGGTCATGTTCGACAACGGCGCCGGAGGGGCACCCGGGGTTCCGTACCCGGGCTTCGAGCGCGACTTCAGCCGCTTCCCGATCCCCGGCACGAGGGCTCGCTCCTGGTTCTTCGGCCCGAACGGGCTCCTCACCGGTAAGCCCCCAAAGAAGGGGGGTAGCCAGAGCTTCACATGGGACAAGGAAGCGCGACCCGCCACCGACTTCGCCGGCACGAACACCGGCACCGGCGATCTGTGGACGACCCACCCGAGCTACGACTGGAAGCAGCCACCGGCCGGCACCGCCGCGTCGTATCTGACGCCGCCCCTCGGCGCCGACACTGCGATCATCGGCGCCGGCGCCGTGCAGGCATGGATCCGCGCGTCGGTGCCGGACGTGGACCTGCAGGTGACCGTCTCGGAGGTGCGTCCGGACGGCAAGGAGACCTACGTCCAGAGCGGATACCTGCGCACCAGCCTGCGCGCGCTCGACCCCCGCAAGAGCACGCTTCTCGAGCCGGAGCTCAGCCTGCGCCGCGACACCGCGGCCAAGCTGCCCAAGGGCCGCTTCAGCAAGGTTGTCATCCCCCTCTACTACGAGGGGCACATGTACCGCGCGGGCTCGCGAATCCGCGTCACGATCAGCTCGCCCAATGGCGACCAGCCGGTCTGGGCCTTCGCCGAGACCGTGCCGCACGGCACAGCCAGGGTCAGGGTCGCGTCCAACCGCAAGCACCCGTCCCGCCTGATCCTGCCGCTGGTGCCCGGCGTCACGGCGCCGACGCCGCTGCCCCCGTGCCCGGCACTGCGCGGCGAGCCCTGCCGGAACTTCGGGCCCTAGCGCGACTCGTCGGGGTCGGTGACATCACCCGGCAATCGGCTAGTGTCAGCGCACCGGGGGGATCCACTAGGGAAGAGAGGCGTTATGTACGCAGTCGTTCGTAAGTACTCCGGCCCCGGTGCATCGGAGCTGTTCGATCTGATCGAGCAGCGCAGCGATGACGTCAAGGAGATCATCTCCGGCACGCCCGGCTTCATCAGCTACATCGCCTTTCGCGAAGGCGACGGCGGCACGACCGTCACGTCCTGTCAGGACAAGGCCGGCGTCGACGAGTCGTCGAAGCGCGCCGCCGACTGGATCAGCGAGAACGCCACCGCTTCCGTCGATCCTCCCGAAATAACCGAGGGCAGCGCGTTTCTCCAGTTCTGAGCGCGGTCGCCAGCTAGGCGACCTTGAGCCCAGGCCCCGGGACGGCCTCGGCGTCCCTGGCGCCGACCTCCTCGCCGCACTCCGAGCAGCGCAGCTCGAGGGTCGGCTCGCCGCCGCATCCCTTGTGGCGGATCTCGATCGGCGGGCCGTCCTCGGCCATGTAGCGGTCGCCCCACTCGCGGAGGGCCATCAGGACCGGATAGAGGTCGAGGCCCATCTCGGTGAGGCGGTAGCGGTCGCGGGTGCGGACCGCGTCCTTGTAGGGCTCGCGGCGCAGGACGCCGGCGTCGACAAGGCGGCCGAGGCGCTCAGAGAGGAGGGAGCGCGAGATGCCGAGCGTCGACTGGAAGTCCTCGAAGCGCTTGATCCCATTGAAGGCCTGGCGCAGGATCACCAGGGTCCAGCGGTCGCCGAGCAGCGATGCCGGGCGGGCGATCGAGCATCTCTCTTCGGCCAGGTCGGAGGCGCGCATCCGGGCCAGGATAGCGAGGCTACGTTCGGAATCCGAACTCTATATTCTGCGTCCAACTTTCGAACCCAGCCCCGCAAGGAGGACCGATGCCGAAGCTCGACCTGACGATTCCCGCCGAGTCCCTGTCCGACGAGTCCCAGCAGGAGCTGGCGCGCGAGCTCGGCGCCACCCTGCTGCACTGGGAGGGGGCTCCGGACACGGAGTTCTTCCGCTCGATCACGTGGACCCATGTGCACGCGCTGCCGGCGGAGGCGATCCAGACCCCGGACGGCGTCGCCGAGCCGCACGCCGTCATCGACATCACGGTTCCGCGTGGAGCCCTCAGCGAGCGGCGGAAGGCCGGCCTCGTCGAGGACACGACCAAGCTCGTCCTCGACGCGACCGGGTGGGGGCCCGAGGCCGGAGTTCGCGTCTGGACGCTGATCCACGAGGTCCCCGACGGGAACTGGGGCGCCGGAGGACAGGTGGTCCGCTTCGACCAGCTCCGGGCGGCCGCCAAGGCCGAGCGCGAGCAGGAGGGCTCAGGCAAGGAGGAGGTCCCGGCGGCGAGCGGCGACGGGGTGCCCGCATGAATGAGGCGGTCGCGGAGCGCATCGCCGTCGAGCGCTCGGAAGGCGTGGCCATCGTCCGGATGCGCTCGGGCGAGAACCGCTTTCACCCAGACAACCTCGACGCGATCTTCGCCGCACTCGACGCGATCGAGGGAGCGGAGAACGGACCGGCGCCTCTCGTCCTCATCGGCGAGGGCAAGTTCTTCTCGAACGGCCTCGATCTGGAGTGGATGGCGCAGGCGGAGGACTCGGAGAGGGAGCGAAGCCTCGGGAGGGTCCACGGCCTTCTGGCCCGGATCCTGACCTTTCCCTCGTTCACGGTCGCGGCGATCAACGGACACGCGTTCGCGGCGGGAGCGATGCTGGCGCTTGCCTGCGACCAGCGGGTCATGCGCGAGGACCGGGGCTTCTTCTGCCTGCCGGAGGTGGACCTGGGGATCCCCTTCACGGGCGGGATGTCCGCGCTGATCACAAGCAAGCTTCCCCTGCGATCCGCCGAGGAGGCGATGCTCACCGGCCGCCGCTACGGCGGCCCGGACGCGGTCGCGGCCGAGATTGTCGACGAGG
The DNA here is from genome assembly GCA_963774305.1 of uncultured Solirubrobacterales bacterium. Lineage (GTDB taxonomy): Bacteria > Actinomycetota > Thermoleophilia > Solirubrobacterales > 70-9 > DASUPK01. The sequence goes on from CAVZEM010000007.1 coordinate 231,258, forward strand.
CCGTCGCTGAGGACCAGGTCGTCAACCGGGCGATCGAGCGCGCCGGCGCTGTCGCCGGCAAGCCGGCTCATGCAGTCACGGCGATCAAGAAACGGCTCTACGAGCGGGCGGTCGAGCAGCTGGCCGCGGACGCGAGAAAGGGAGAGGCATGAGGCAGCTCGAGTTCATCGAGAAGGGCAAGCTCGAATGGCGCGAGGCGCCCGACCCCACGCTGGGCGGTGACGGTGAGGCGATCGTGCGCCCGGTGGCGCTCGCCACCTGCGACATCGACACGGCCTTCGTCCAGGGTGTGGCGCCGGTTGGAGGCCCGTTTTCCTTCGGGCACGAGTGCGTCGGGGAGGTGACCGACGTCGGCGACTCCGTCGAGTCGGTGAAGCCGGGTGACCTGGTCAGCATCCCTTTCCAGATCTCCTGCGGAGAGTGCGCCGCCTGCCGCGAGGGCCGCTCCGGCAACTGCGAGTCCGTGCCGCGGCTCTCGATGTACGGGCTGCCGGCGGGTCCGCAGACCTACGGCGGCTTCGCCAGCGACGCCGTCAACGTCCCCTACGCCGACGCGATGCTCGTCCCGATCCCTGAGGGCGTGGCTCCAACCGCCGTGGCGAGTCTCTCGGACAACATCCCGGATGCCTGGCGAACCGTCGCCGGCCCGCTCGAGAGCCGCGCCCGGCTCGCCGGTCCTGATCGCGATGGGGGCCGGATCGATCGCCCTCTACTCGATCGCGATCGCCCTGGCGCTCGGGGCCGAGCGAGTCGACGTGGTCGGCGGTCGCAGGCGCGACCGCGAACTGGCCGAGAAGCTCGGTGCGAACGTGCTCGACGAGGAGTTCCCGGACCGCGCCGGCTTCTACCCGATCACCGTCGACGCCAGCGCGAATCCGGCCGGGATCTCGTGTGCCCTCAAGTCGACCGACGCCGACGGCATCTGCACCAGCATCGGCATCTACTTCCAGCCGACGCCCCTGCCGCTGCTCGACATGTTCAGCCAGGGAATGACCTTCGTGACCGGGCGGCCGCACGTGCGGACGCTGATGCCGCAGGTGCTGGAGCTGGTCCGGCAGGGCAAGTTCGACCCGGATCCGATGACCGTCAACAGGGTCGACTGGGACGACGCGGCCGAGGCCCTCTCGGACCTGCGCGCGAAGACGGTGGTTTCGCGGAGATCCGAGGGTGCCGCGTAAGCGGCAACCCGATTAGTGCGAGGGTGAGCCGACGCCGCCGGTGTTGCCGCCGCTGGCCGCGGCCGCGGCCGGGCGCAGCGCGTTGATCTGAGGCTGCTGGAAGAGGAGCCGCATCGAGTCGTCGGAGGCGAAGAAGAAGAACGCGCCGACTCCCTGCTTCAGCGCCGGTCCCACGCAGGCGGCGGCCTGAGCGGCGGAGGTGCTGAGAATGGCCTGGCTCGCCGATGCCTCCGGGCTGTCGGTGAAGGAGATCTCCATTCCCAGATTGCTCATGTTGGGCTTCGCCTTCTTGTGCAGCGGCAGGCGGATGGTCTTCTTGACCTTCTTGCTCTTGCCCTTGACCCGGACCTTCTCGGTGATGAACTTGAAGTTGTATTGGAGGCGCAGGTTCTTGGCCCTGGCGCCAAAGCCGGGCCCCGCGCCGTCCGCGCAGGCGTCCTGGGCCTGAACGCTCTGAGGGCCGAGGTGCCGGGCGCCCAACCGCGCGTTCTGCTTGTCGGTGTTCTGGGCGATCTGGCCGTAGTTCCAGCCGGCGACGTCCTGCGGGAGCGAGCCCCGTCTTCTTGCCGGCGCCGACTGAATCGGCCGCGACGGTTGAGGTGAAGCCGAAGTTCCATCCCCGGAGCAGGGGGAACGCCTTCGCGTAGTTGTTCGTCCAGGGCGGCCGGCTCGGGTCGGTTGAGCGCCCTCCGTTCCAGTCGTCCTGCTCGTAGTCGCTCATCAGCGCGTAGATGTTCGGGTCAGAGACCCCGGTGAACGCATAGCCGGCCGCGGCGGCGTTGAAGCTCATTCCGTTGAGGGCGATGATGCGGTTGCAGGGGAAGGTGGCGCGGAGGTTCGCGGCCAGGGTGGCCGCGACTGGCGACGTCATCGCAGGAAAGCTGCCGCTGCCCCCGAAGCGCGTGTTGAGCACGAAGATGTCCTGCGGACGGATCCGGCCGCCCATGCCGCCATCCGGCTTCGTGTAGGTGTCGACGTTCCCCTGCGTGTTGATCCGGATCATCATCGTGAAGCGGGTCGGCCCTGAGCCGGTCGGGGCGAGGCCGGAGGGGAGGCGCCGGGCAGGCATCGGATGCCTTTGCCGCCGCCGCCGGATCGGGGGCCGCCGAGCGGCCGGCGATCAGCAGCGCCGCGAGCAGCGCGACGGCGGCGATCACTGCGATCGCGCTGCGGGTGCGCCTTGACGCGCTCCCCTCTGGGTGTGAAGCGACTCCTGCCATATACGGACGAGTGGCGCCACAGCTAAAGGCGCTCCACCCTTCAACACGCGAGGTCCGTTGCAGTCGCGCCGAGGTCGGAGATCAGGCGAGGCGCAGTTTCGCCAGCGCGCCGAAGGCCTCGATCGCCGCCGCGAGGTCCGGCTCGGCGGTGTCCTCCTCGGGCGCGTGGCTGACCCCGCCGATCGACGGGGAGAAGATCATCGCCGTCGGGAGATGGGGTGCCATCGACGCCGCGTCATGGAGCGCGCCGCTCGAGAGCTCATAGGCGGTTCCGGTCACCTTCTCGCATGCCTCCCGCGCGAGTCCGACCAGCTCAGGATCGAACGAGATCGGCTCGATGCGCCAGATCGCCTCCTCGTCCACCTCGCAGCCGCGCTCGGCCGCGGTCGAGGTGACGGCCTTTCGGGTCGACTCGAGCATCCGGGCCAGTGCGTCCGCCTCGCGGTGCCGCAGGTCGATGAGCATCGAGACCGTTCCCGGCACCGCGGTCGGTATGCCCGGCTCGAAGGTCATCCCGCCGACGGTCCCGACGCCGCCGTCCGTCCGTGCGATCTCCTCGACCCGCAACGAGACCGTCGCGGCGACCAGGCCCGGGTCATGGCGTGCGTCCATCGGCGTAGTGCCGGCGTGGGCGACCCGTCCGCGGACCACGAAGCGCAGCCGCTCGACGCCGGCGCAGCCGCTCACCGCGGCCGCCCTGATTCCTTCCGCCTCCAGCACCGGCCCCTGCTCGATGTGGAGCTCCAGATAGGAGCCGATCCGCTCGAGGCGGGAGCCGCACTCAAGGACGCGCTCGAGGTCCACTCCGTTCTCGGCGAGGACCCCGGGGGCGCGACGGCCATCGGAATCGCGCGCGTTCGCCAGCTCCGCGGGGTCGAGGGTTCCCGCCGCCGCCGAGCTGCCGAACAGGCTGCGCCCGAACCGGGCCCCCTCCTCGTCGGCCCAGTCCACGAGCGCGATCGACCGTGGCGGGCCCCCCTCGGCGCCCGACCAGGCCCTGAGCACGCCGAGCGCGGCCATCACGCCGAGAGCCCCATCGAGCCAGCCCCCGTTGGGAACCGAGTCGAGATGTGACCCGACCGCCAGCGCGGGCCCGGCTTCGCCGGGCAGGTACGCCCAGGCGTTGCCGGCCTCATCGACCTCCGGCTCGAGGCCGATCTCGCCGAGCAGCTCGCCGAGGAACTCTCGAGCATGCCGCCAGCCCTCGCCCCAGCAGAGCCGTTGCGCGCCGTCGGCGTCCCCAGTGCGCCGCTGGAGCTCTCGCAGGTCGGCGATGACGCGCTCAGCGTCGATCGCCGGTGGCTCGCTCAACCCAACCGCTCCCTACGGAGCGCCTGGCTCAGGCAGTGGGGCCCGCCGCCCCCGAGGGTGAACATGGAGAGGTCGACCTCGATCACCCCGAGGCCGCGGGAGCGCAGCGCGCCGTTCAGCTCGACCGCGGTCGCGGCGGAGATCACCCGCTCGTTCCCGAGCGAGATCGCGTTGACGCCGAGCGTGAAGGCCTGCTCCTCACTCACCTCGATCAGGTCGAAGCCCTTGGAGCGGAGCCACTCGACGGCGGCGGATGGAAGGACCTCCGTGCAGACCGCGGCCAGCTTCTCGGCCAGCACGGCGACGAGCACGTCGATGTGGACGTAGCGCTCGGGGATCGGCTGGACGCGCGCCTCCCAGCCGTCCTCGCGGAACCACTCCGCCAGCTGGCTCGCCGCCACCTCTTGGGTCCGGGTCTCGCCCGCGCCGATCAACACGGTGCCGGGCTCGACGATCATCACGTCGCCTCCCTCCAGCGAGCCGGCCGTGATCATGCCGCGAATCGGGATCCCGGCTTTCTGGTGGAAGCGGATCACGGGCGCGTACTCCCCCCGGCGCCACCATTGGGCCGGTTGCGTGACCACGGTCCCGTTCGGGCCCATCGTGCTCGAGTCACGGGTGAACACCTGGTACGGCAGGGCGGAGTCCACCTGCATGAAGTGGCAGTGCACGCCGGCGTCCTCGTAGGCGCCGACCAGGGCGGCGTGCTGAGAGGCCGCGAGCTCCGGATCAAACTTGTGGCCGGCGTCCAGGGTCACCCTGGAGATCGCGCTGGTGGCAAGCCAGCGGAAGCTGTCCGGTCGGCAGACCAGCACGTCGAGCATGCGCCCATACTCCGAGTCGACTCCCCAGGCGGGCTCGGCGGGACTCATTCGACGACCACCCGGATCGTCTGCAGGGTCCGGTCGCTGGCGCCCCGGACGAGGCCGCCGTGGGCAAGCGAGTCCGCGATGTACGCGATGGTTGGCGCCGTCAGCCGCTCGCCGGGGAGCACGTTGGGAACACCCGGGGGATAGGCGGCAAGCGACTCGGCCGCGATGCGGCCCTCCGCCTGAGCGAACGGGACGACCTCCTGTGGGCCGAGAAAAGCGTCCCTGGGTGCGAGTTCGAGCGGCCCCCAGGGAGGAGGCTCCGCGAACGCCCCCCGCTTCTCCACGTCGCCCGGGCCGACCTGGTCGACAGCGTGCTGGAGCCCCTCGACGAGCCGCTCGGCAGGCGCCGTACTGGTCTCGCCGAGCCCGAAGACGGCGACGATGACGTTCTCGGAGAAGAGCTCGAGGATGATGTCGTCGCGCTCACGCATCAGCTGCGCGATGCGGTGGCCGGTCGCCCCGGTCCCCCTGACGTCGATGGACAGCCTCAGGGGATCCCAGGCGGCCACGCTGGTGCGCCCGGCGAGCCGCTCGTCGAGGACGTCAAGGCCCGGGATCTCGCGCACGCGCTCGCGCGTCCGTGCCAGGGTGGGCAGGGTCTCGTCCAGGAGCTCATGCCCCTTGGTCACGGCATAGCGTCTGGCGGCGTCGAGGGATGCGGTCAGCAGCGCGTTGGGGCTGGTCGACTCCACCAGGGTGACGGAGCGATCGACGATGTCCTCATCGATGCGGTCACCGTCGCCGAGATGGAGGATCGCCGACTGCGTCAGGCTCCCCACGATCTTGTGCGTGCTGGAGAGCACCAGGTCGGCGCTGCCTCGCAGCGCGCCGGCTGGCAGGTCCTCGTGGAAGTACAGGTGAGAGCCCCAGGCCTCGTCGACGACGAGTGGAATGCCGTGTGCGTGCGCCACTTCTGCCAGCTCGGCGATTCGCGCCACGGCGCCGAAGTAGGTCGGCGAGACCAGCACTACCGCCTCCGCGTCGGGCTGTGCATTGAGGGCGACGGTCAGGGACTCGGGGGTGACGCAATGCGCGATGCCGAGCTCGGTGTCGATCTCAGGGGAGACGAACGTTGGCCGCAGACCCGAGAGGACGAGCCCGTCGATGATCGATGAGTGCACGTTCCGCTGGACCACCACGGGGCCCCGGTCCGGTGGGCCTGTTCTGAGCTTCTCCTTGGCATGCGCGAAGGCCATGCAGATTGCGTGGTTCCCGCCGGAAGCTCCATTGACCAGAAACCAGCTCCGCTGAGCCCCCCAGGCATCGGCCGCCAGGCGCTGAGCGCGCTGGAAGGGCGTTGGCTCCGGCCCAACGTCGATTCCCTCGATGCTGGGCGGAACGTCGTGGAGGACGGCCGCCTCGCCGAGGGCGTCGATCAGGGCGGGGTCGGCGCCCGGTCCCTTGTGCCCCGGGATGTTGAAGCGACCGGGGTTCCGCGCGACGTACGAGACGACAGCGTCGAGGTACGGCGCTTCAGTCTGGTCGGCCATCTACGCGCCGTGCGGCGGCTCACCGCCGGTGTAGCGCGAGTACGGGTACCACCACTCCTTCGGCGCCACCTCGCTCTCGATATGGACGTGCTTGGTCTCCTGGAAAGCCTCGAGGCCCTCACGACCCAGCTCCCGGCCGAGCCCGGACTGCTTGAAGCCGCCGAACGGCCCGGCGTCGTTGTCGGTGAGCGGGTCGTTGAACCAGACGGTCCCGGCCTTCACCTCGCGCATGCAGCGCAGGATGGTCTTGAAGTCCTCGGTGTAGATGTTGGCCCCGAGCCCGTACGGCGTCGAGTTGGCGAGCTCGATCGCCTCGTCGAGGCTCTTCACGGGAACCAGCGGCGCAACCGGGCCGAAGGTCTCCTCCCGCAGCAGGTCGGTTTCCGCCGGGGCGCCGGTGACGACCGCGGGCGAGAAGAAGTGGCCGCGATCCTGCCCGCCTGAGTCGCCGCCGACGACCACCTCGGCGCCCGAGCCCACGGCCGCCTCCACCTGTGAGGCCACCTTCTGGCGCTGGTTCGCCGAGACCATCGGCCCGATGTCGGTGTCGCTCTTCATCGGGTCACCGATCACCAGGCCCTTGGTGTAGTCGACGAAGGCGTTCAGGTAGTCGTCGTAGACGTCCTCCAGCACGTAGAACCGCTCGGCCGACGTGCAGACCTGCCCGGAGTTGAGGAACGCCGCCCAGGCCCCGCCCTTGGCGGCGACGTCGATTCGGTCGGCGACATCGGAGCAGACGATGAACGGGTCCTTCCCGCCCATCTCGAGATTGACGCGCGCCATCCGGTCGACGCAGGCCTGCGCGACCTTCTTCCCGGTCGCGACCGATCCGGTGAACGCGATTCCGTCGACCCGCGGCTCCGACGCGATCGTGGCCCCGACCTCCGGGCCGCCGGCGATCAGATTGACGACGCCGGGCGGCAGGTGGTCCAGACAGGGAGCCAGCATCAGGGTCGAGACCGGGGTGAGCTCCGAGGGCTTCGCGACCAGCGTGTTGCCCGCCGCCAGCGCCGGCGCCATCTTCCAGCCGAGCAGCAGTAGCGGGTAGTTCCAGGGGACGATGCAGCCGACCACCCCCAGCGGCTCCTTCACCACCAGGGAGAGCTGGCTGGATTCGATCGAGGGGATGACGCGCCCGGCGGAGTCGCGGCCGATCTCGGCGTAGTAGTCGAAGCAGGCGGCGGTCCAGCCCACCTCGTCGGAGTTCTCGACCAGCGGCTTGCCGCCCTCCAGGGTCATCGCCTCGGCGAGCTCGTCCGTGCGCCCCCGCAGCCGTGTGGCGACCTCGTGCAGGAGCTCGCCCCGGTCCACGGCAGGTGTCTGGGCCCATTCGCGGGCCGCCTCCCGGGCGGCCGCGACGGCCGCGTCCAGCTGCTCGGTGTCGGCCGTGCCGACCGAGGCGACGGTCTCCTCCGTGAAGGGATTCTCGACCTCGAGGGAAGCGCCCTGCCCGGCGACCTGTTCGCCGTTGATCAGGAGGTGTGTCTCGAGGTCGGCCACATCCCGATCGTATTGATGAGACGGCTTCGCCATCAGGAAGCACGGACAGCGCAAGGCGGGGTAGGACGGCCAGGGGGAGAAGGAAACCGGCCGCCCTATCCGCCCGCCTGCGCCGAGGCTGAAACCCGGCGGAGGCGAGGCAAATGAATATGTGGGCGGGCGCCGGAGTAGGGGGTCTCCGAACGCCCGCCCGCTGCCTCGACTCGATTCGAGCGTACCCGGCGACCGGGTACCTAAACCTGCGTATCGGCTACTGGTGGCCTTTCGCACCAGGCGGGTTTGTGTTCGCCCTAAACGTGGGTAGCTAGCCTTCGTGGGCGGCCAGACCTCGGGCTCCCCAGGGGCGACGCAGCCACGGGCGCGAGGAGCCGATGAATGACGGAACTTGCCTTGGCCGACATCCAAATGAACCCGACACCGTCTCCCGGGCCGGAGGAGCAGCTGGTCGGCGAACGCCGCCTGCTCGAGCGTTATGCGAGGGACCGCTCCCCGATCGTGCGCGAGGAGCTGGTCGACCGGTTCATGCCGTTGGCCAGGCGGCTGGCGGCGCGGTACGCCGGCGGAGCCGAGCCCTTCGACGACCTCGTGCAGGTCGCGAGCGTCGGCCTCGTCAAGGCGATCGATCGCTTCGACCCCGAGCGCGGCACCGCTTTCTCAACCTTCGCCGTCCCGACCATTCTCGGGGAGCTGAAGCGGCACTTCCGGGACCGCGGCTGGTCGATCCATGTCCCGCGAGACGTGCAGGAGCGCATCCTCAAGGTCGAGCGGGCGACGGCGGAGCTGCCTGCGAAGCTCGGTCACTCGCCGACGATCCAGGAGATCGGCCAGCGCATCGAGGCGACCGACGAGGAGGTGCTGGAGGCGATGCACGCGTCCCAGGGCCACCACGCGGTCTCACTGGACGCCACCTCGACGATGGGCGACGGCGACGAGCCGGGCCCCCTGCGCGACAGGATCGGCTCGGAGGATCTCTCCTTCGACACCGTCGAATACGGCGAGGCGATCGGCCCGGTGCTCCAGGAGATCTCGGAGCGAGATCGCCAGGTCCTTCATCTGCGCTTCGTCGAGGACCTCACCCAGAGCGAGATCGCGGAGCGCGTCGGCGTCTCCCAGATGCACGTCTCGAGGATCCTGCGGGCGACGATCGAGAAACTGCGCCAGCGGATCCCCGAAGAGGAGCTTTAGCGGCCACCAGGCCGCTCTCCCCTGGAGCGAAGGGCGAAGCCCGTAGCGACTTAGACGGGGCGGCCGCTTGTGGCCGCGACCTGATGGCGAAGCCGTCTACTGACTGACTTCAAAGACCAGGAACTCCGCCGACTCTCCCTCGGGTGTCTCGCCCTTGGTGACCTCCATGCTGCTGGCCAGGCTGCGCAGCGAACCGGCGCCCGGGACGTCCATCTCTGACATCAGCCGCTCCCCGCTGCCCTCCACCAGGGGACCGACCCGCACGTCGAGGGTGCCGTCGCCGTCCTTGATCGAAATCCCGACGCGGCCGTCCGAGAAGTCTCCGCCGCTGGACGACGAAACGGCATCGCCGAGCAGGACCGTGTCCGCCAGCCTGTCCACCGAGAACTCGGCGCGGGCGGCGAGAACGCCGATGACCCGGGCGAGCACCGGCTTCACCATCGTTCCGGGAACAAGGGCGATCTCGAGCTCATTCGGGACGTTCGTGGGCCTCCCGTTGTTTCTGGCCTCGGGCGGCGCATAGCCGAAGCGGATCGTCGTCCTGCTGCCCTGCCCGGCGCCACCGCTGATCTCGAAACTGTCCGAGAGGGCCGCGATCAGCGGCAGGCCGAGGCCCAGCGATGCCTCGCCCTCGTTCGCCCTGGGGCGGAAGCCGTGACCCTCGTCCGCGACCTGGACGACGAGCTCGTCGTCACCGGGCTCGGCGTTCACCTGAAGCGGCCCGGGATCGCCCTCGTACGCGTGCAGGACGACGTTGTTGCAGGCCTCAGTGACCACCGTCTTCAGGTCCGCGACCCGCGAGCCGCCAAGGCCGAGCGCTTCCGCGATTCCCGCGATGGCCTGGCGGACCACGATCACGTTCTCCGCGGTGGCCGGCAGCGTCAGCTCGAACCCGGCCTCCGTCATGCCGGTGGCTCTCCGGAGCTCGAGACCTCGGTGAAGGCCTCCTCCCGCCGAGCGTGCACGGGCAACTCGGCCCGTAGGCCGGTCACCTCGAGCACTCGATCCACCGCGTCCGCGCCGTTTGTATGGACAACCGCAAAGCCTATGCCTGAGTCGGCTGCCCGACGGCGACCGTCGAGGATCACTCCGAGAATGGACGAGTCGATGAACGTGGCGGGCGACAGGTCGATGACGGTGGCCGTACCCTCGTCGAGCAGGCTGTCCAACCTCCGCCGGAGGTTTGGGGCCGTGCTCAGATCATGCTCGCCGGAAATGGTCAGCACTGCGAGTCCTGCGTCGTTTCGCTCAAGCACGAGTTCCCCCGTCCGCACACCGGTGAAACTACCGTGATCGGGGGGCACTCAAACCTCCTGCTTGTACACAGGGCGCTAGGCGCGAACTACCAGGACCGGGCGATTGGAGAGCTGCACGAGCTTGTATGGGGTCGCCCCGATGATGGCCCCCACGACGGGGTGATCTCCGTGGCTGCCCACCACGATCATGCGCGCGTCGTGCTTGTCTGCGACGGTGATCAGGGCGTCGTGGGGATGCTCGTTGATCATCTCCACTTTGCAATCGACCTTCGCCGACTTCGCCGCGTCGATCGCCTCTTGAGTCACCTTCTGCCCGAACTCCTCCACGGCCTTTCGCTGCTCAGGAACCTCGCCGCCGCCGTAGCCGCCCGGAGCGGCGGCGAAGACGATCACCAGGCTGTCCCCCAGGGCCTTCGCGAACTCGAATGCCTGGTTGAGGGCCGACTTCGAGGACTCGGACCCGTCGTATCCAATGACTATCTCGCTCATCGGTCTGCTCCCATCAGTCGGACATCACGGACGCTTCGCCCTTGGTAGTTCCCTCGAGAATTCCGGGGTCGGCCGTCTCCCACTTGCGCTTGAAGAACTTCGGGTAGGCGATGTTGGCGAACACCAGCACAACGACGCCGAGGAGCAGGCTCCCTACGCCGATCGCGACCGGAGTCCCCACTCCCAGGAAGCCACCCGAGTAGTTGACGTCGGTGCTCGTGGTCTTGTAGTCGAGGAAGGCCTTGACGAAGATGAAGGTGAGCATCGCCGCGCCCAGGAAGGGCGCCACCCCCACCATGATGAAGTTCTTCAGGCTCTTGAAGATCTCCTTGCGGTAGTAGACGACGCAGGCGTAGCCGGTCAGGCCGTAATAGAAGGCGATCCCGAAGCCGATCCCGGTGATCGAGTCGCTGAGCACGTTCTGGCTGACGTTGATGATGACCAGCGTCCAGATCAGCGACACGGCCCCCATCACGAGCGTCGAGACGTCGGGCGTCAGATACCGCGGGTGGATCCGCCCGAAGATCTTGGGGATCGAGCCGAAGCGGGCCATCGACAGCGTGGTCCTGGCGGTCGGCAGGATGGTCGTCTGCGTCGATGCCGAGGCCGAGGTGAGCACGGCGATGATCAGGACCTTGTCGAGCGGTGACCCGAGGACAGGCCCGCCGAGGGCGCTCAGCACGTCGTCTCCGTGGTGCTTCAGGAACGTCGTGCCGGCGTAGGCCTGGGCCGCTGTGGCCACCACCACGTAGATCAAGACGAGCAGGATCGTGCTCATGACTGCGGCTCGCCCTGGCCCGTTGGCGCTGTCCCTGGATTCCTCATTGACGCAGACGCCGCTGTCCCAGCCCCAATAGATGAACACTCCCAGGAGGACGCCGTCCACCAGCGCCGTTGTGCCGCCGTGGAGCGTGAACGGGTTGAACCAGTCCGCCTGGACATGGAAGCCGCCCGGGTCGCCGAAGTAGACCTTGGCGAGCGCGACCGCGGCGAACAGAGCGAGTGCCGCGATCTCGGCGGCGAGCAGGAAGTACTGGGTGCGAGCCGACAGCTCGATGCCGACCCAGCAGATCCAGGTCATCACGATGATCCAGATCGCGGCGACGATGCTGACGTCGAGAAGGTTGGTTGCGGCCGCATCGAGGCCGAAGAGCAGGAACGTGTAGACACCCGCGATGTAGGCGAGGGCCGCCATGACGATGACATCGGTGACGACGATCGCCCAGCCCGTCAGCCAGCCGAGCCGCGGCCCCATCGCTCTCGTCACCCAGGTGAAGCTGGTGCCGCAGTCCGGGTCGGCCTTGTTCATGTAGTAGTAGGCGGCGGCGATCAGCAGCATCGGGACGAAGGCGACGATCATCACCGCCGGCGCGTGGAACCCCATCCCCCCGACCGCGACTACGAACCCGAGCGTTGCAGCGAGGCTGTATCCCGGAGCGGTCGAGGCAACCCCGATGACCAGGTTGGACAGATAGCCAAGGGCGCCGGTCTTCAGACCCTTGTCACCCGCTGCTGCGCCTTGCGGGTCGCTCGCTGCGATCGAAGCGCTCTCCATCCACTGCTCCTTCCCTAGCGGGCCCTTCGGGCCCAATTGGCCACCGCGGTGACGCGAGCCTATGGGAAGCCGCCAGATCGTCACAAGGGGCGAAAGCCCCAAAAGCGGGGTCGGCCGTTATACGACTTGTACAACGGGACTCCGGCTCATTTCACACATTTCCGCTTGTAGGGCCGAGCGGCTGCGGGTAGCTTTGTACGGTGAGGCTAGAGAGATTGGAGGAGTGGGATGGCACCGACCGGCACCCCGGCACTGGCCAAGACTGACGCGAAATCGCTCCAAGAGCAGGCACAACGCCATCTCTGGATGCACTTCACGCAGATGGGCTCGTTCGGCCCCGAGCACGAGATCCCAATCATCGTGCGCGGCGAGGGGTGCTATGTCTGGGACGATCACGGCAACCGCTATCTGGACGGCCTCTCGGCGCTCTTCTGTGTCAACTCGGGCCATGGCCGTGCCGAGCTGGGCGACGCAATGGCTGCCCAGGTCCGCGAGCTCGACTTCATCACCGTCTGGAGCTACGCCCATCCCCGGGCGATCGAGCTCGCCACCCGGATCGCGTCGCTTGCGCCCGGCGACCTGAACCGGGTCTTCTTCACCAACAGCGGCTCCGAGGCGGTGGAGTCGGCCCTGAAGTTGACGCGCAGCTATCACCGGAAGAGGGGCAACGGCCAGAAGACAAAGTTCGTAGCCCGCGAGATCGCCTACCACGGGACCACCCTTGGCGCTCTCAGCGCGACCGGCATCACGAGTCTCCGCAGCGACTTCGAGCCGCTGGCCCCCGGTGGCGTCCACGTGCCGAACACGGACAGCTACCGCTGGCCCGCCGACCGCGATCCGCTCTGGGCGGCGGATTCCATCGAGCAGCGGATCCTGTTCGAGGGGCCGGAGACGGTCGCCGCGGTGATCCTCGAACCGCTGCAGAACGCCGGCGGGTGCATCCCGCCGCAGGAGGGCTACTTCCAGCGGGTGCGGGAGATCTGCGACCGCTACGACGTCCTGCTGGTCTCCGACGAGGTGATCTGCGCCTGGGGCCGGCTCGGCCACTACTTCGGCTGCCAGCGCTACGGCTACCAGCCGGACATCGTCACCGTCGCCAAGGCCCTCACCTCGGCATACGTGCCGATGGGCGGCATGATCGTCAGCGACCGGGTGTTCGAGCCGTATGCCGAAGGCACCGCGTCGTTCGCCCACGGCTCCACCTTTGCGGGACATCCCGTCGCGGCTGCGACGGCGATGGCGAACCTCGACGTCTTCGAGCGCGAGGACCTCTGCGGCCACGTCCTGGCCAAGGAGGGCGAGTTCAGGGCCGCGCTAGAGTCGCTGTACGACATCCCCATCGTCGGGGACGTGCGGGGGGACGGCTACTTCTTCGCCATCGAGCTGGTCAAGGACCAGGACACCAAGGAGTCCCTGGAGGACGAGGAGTCCGAGAAGCTGCTCCGGGGCTACCTGTCCCGCGAGCTCTACCGGCGCGGGCTGATCTGCCGAGCCGATGACCGCGGGGACCCGGTGGTTCAGCTCGCCCCGCCGCTGATCGCGGACACCGAGCAGTTCGAGGAGATCGTGGACGTGCTCCGTCCCGTCCTCGAGGAGTCCTCACGTCGCGTAGGACGCTGATGCTCACGGTCGACAGCCTCACCTCCGAGCTTGGCCTGAAGATCGCGGCCGGAGAGAGGGGCGCTGCCAAGGGCGAGATCCGCTGGGTCCACATCACTGAACTGCTCGACCCGACGCCATGGCTCTCCGGTGGGGAGCTGCTCCTGACCACCGGGATCAGGCTGGAGACCGCCGATCACCAGCGCAAGTTCATCAAGCTGCTCGCCGACGCAGGCGTCGCCGGCCTCGGCTTCGGCACCGGCTTCGACCACGCCAAGGTCCCGAAGGCAATCGTCTCGGAGGCCGAGCAGGCGGGCTTTCCGCTCTTCGAGGTCCCTTACGAGACCCCGTTCATCGCGATCACTGAGGCCGCCTTCAGCCGGCTGGTCAACGAGCAGTACGACGTCCTCTCCCGCGGGATCGCGGTGAACGAGCGACTCGAGCGGCTGGTTCTTCAGGGCGGGGGGCTCGACGAGATCGCTCGCGAGATCGCCGCCGCGGTCGGCGGCAGTTCGGTGGTCCTCGACGCGCGCGGTGAGGTCCTTGCTGACGGCGGCCGGCACCTGTCGGCCGACATGCTCGACGCGATCCGGACCGAGGTCCAGCCACGGGCCGCGGCAGCGGCGCCGTTCGTTCCGCCGCAGCAGGACCTGCGGGGCAGGGCCCTCGCACATCCGGTATCGCCCAGGGGCGGGGCGGCCGAGGCCTGGCTGGTTGTGGTTCGCCGCTCCGGTGAGCTCGGGGACTTCGAGCGGCTCTGCATCCAGCAGGCGGCGATCGTGGTCGCCCTGGAGCTGATGCGCGAGCGGGTCGCGCGGGAGACGGAGCGCAGGCTCTCCGGCGAGGTGCTCGCGGCGACTCTCTCGGGCCGGCTCGCACCGAACGACATCCGCGACAGGCTTGCCCCCTTCGGGATCTCGGATCGCGCGGCCGTGCTCGCCTTCGAGCTCGCCGACCCGGTGGCCGCGGGGCCGACGCTTGCCGAGTTCCTGGCCAGCGAGAACCGCCCCGCCGTCGTGGCACCGCACGCCGCGGGCCGCCGCGAGCTTCTCTGCGCGGTGGTGGATGGGTCAAAGGGCGACCCGCTCGAGCTCGCGGGCCAGGCACGCGCCGCGCTCGAGGGCGCGCACGGCGCGACGCGCGCGGCGACCAGCCGAGCCCTGCCGACTGAGCGCATCCGACACTCCTTCCACGAGGCTCGCTGCGCGCTTGAGGCGACCGGCTTCGCCAACGGCGCGGCGCCGGACGTTGCCTCGCATCGCGATCTGGGCGCCTTCACCCTCCTCCTCTCGGTCCAGGATGGAGAGGCCCTCCGCCTCTACTGCGAGTCGGTGCTGGGCCCGATCGAGGACTCCGACGAGCGCTACGCAGGCGAGCTGCTTCGCTCGCTCGAGGCCTACATCGACCGCAACGGGCACTGGGAACGCGCCGCAAGCGACTGTTACTGCCACCGGCACACCCTGCGGTACCGGATCAAGCGAATCGAGGAGCTGACCGGCCGCGACCTGAGCCGGGCGAACGACCGGGTCGAGCTGTGGCTCGCTCTGCGAGCGAAAGAGCTGATCGCATGAGGGTGGCGGTGCTCGGTGCCGGAGGAACGATCGCGCCGGCGATCGTCCGCGACCTCGCCGAATCCGAGGAGGTCACCGCGATGCGCCTGCTCGATCTCGACCTGGGGAGGGCAGAAGAGGTGGCGACGGAGCACGGCGGCGGCAAGGCCCAGGCTCGACAGGCCGACGCGACCACGAACCTCGCCGAGCAGCTGGCCGGAATGGAGGTGCTGGTCAACTCGGCCCACTATCCCGTCAACCTCGCCGCGATGGAGGCCTGCCTCGAGGTCGGCTGTCACTACATGGATCTGGGCGGCCTCTACCACGTCACCAAAGAGCAGCTCGAGCTCAGTCCTCGCTTTGAGCAGCGCGGCCTGCTCGCCGTCCTGGGCGCAGGTTCGGCGCCGGGCAAGTCCAATCTGATGGCGGCCCGGGCCGTTCGTGAGCTCGGCGGCGAGGCGGAGTCGATCTCGGTCGCGGCGGCGGGCAGGGACCTGGATCCTCCTGGCGGGATGGCTTTCCCTTACGCAGTTCGGACTCTGATCGCCGAGATCAGCAGGCCGCCAATGGCCCTGATCGACGGCCGGCCGCGAGAGCTCGAACCGATGCAGGCCGGCCCGCGGGTCGACTTCGGCGATCCGATCGGTGAGGCGGAGACGATATTCACGCTGCACTCCGAGGTGCTCACCTTCGGCGACAGCTTCGGCGCCAAGCACGTCACCTTCGCCCTCTCGCTCTCACCGCAGGTACTCGAGCTGCTTCAGGAGCTGGCCGAGGCGAGCGAGGAGCGAGTTGCCGAGGCTGCTCGCGCAGCCTCTCCGCCCTCGCCCAACACCGTTTCCGCCCATGTCGTCGAGGCGATCGGCGGAGAGAGGGTGGTGCGCGCGGCGAGTTTCACTCCGGCCAACCGCGGCTGGCAGCTCGGCGGCGGCGTGATCTCGACCGGCTCTTTCTTGGCGGCCGCAGTCCGCCTGCTGGCGCGTGGGGAGATCACTGCCACGGGCGCGCTGCCGCCCGAGCGCTGCATCGATCCCGAGCAGATGTTCGCCGAGCTCGAGACCCGCGGAGTGCGTTTTGACTTCACATCCGGGTTGCGCACCGAGTCCGTAGGAGAGGAGTCAGCCGGATGAAGGTCGGCGTTCCCACCGAGATCAAGGACGACGAATACCGGGTCGCCCTGACGCCGGCCGGCGCGCGCGAGCTCATGGAGCGCGGTCACGAGGTGCTGATCCAGGCGGGCGCGGGCGAGGGAAGCTCGATCCCAGACGAGGCATACGATGCGCAGGGGGCGCGACTCCTGCCAGACGCGGCGGCGGTCTTCGGCCAGGCCGAGATGGTGCTCGGCGTGAAGGAGCCGCAGCCCTCGGAGGTCGAGCGGCTCCGGCCCGAGCACACCCTCTTCACCTATCTGCACCTCGCACCGGCGCCGGAGCTCACCAGGGGCCTCCAGGAGAGCGGCGCGACCTGCATCGCCTACGAGACCGTCGAGGACTCCCAGGGGCGACTGCCGCTGCTCGCGCCGATGAGCGAGGTCGCGGGCAAGATCGCGACCCAGGCCGGCGCCTTCTTTCTCGAGAAGCCGCTGGGCGGCCGCGGCATCCTGCTGGGCGGAGTGCCGGGCGTCGCCGCCGCCACGGTGATCGTGATCGGCGGAGGCGCCGTGGGTATGAACGCCGCGTTCGTCGCCATCGGGATGGAGGCGGACGTCTTCGTCTTCGACGTCTCGATCGACAAGCTCCGCGAGCTCGACGTCGCCTTCGGTGGCCGCGCGTCGACCGTCTACTCCTCGACCCTCGCGATCGAGGAGATGCTGTCGCGCGCCGATCTGGTGATCGGTGCGGTCCTGGTCCACGGTGCCAAGGCGCCCTACGTCGTCCGCCGCGAGCAGCTCAAGCTGATGAAGAAGAACGCCGTGCTGGTCGATGTCGCGATCGACCAGGGCGGCTGCTTCGAGACCTCACACCCGACCACCCATCGCGACCCCGTCTTCGAGGTCGATGGGATCACGCACTACTGCGTCGCCAACATGCCCGGCGCGGTGCCGATCACCTCGACCTTCGCCCTGACCAACGCCACGCTTCCGTACGTCCTGGCCCTGGCGGACCACGGCGTCGCGGAGGCCGCGCGCCGAGACCCCGGCCTGAGACTCGGGATCAACGTCGCCGGCGGTACTGTCACTCATCCCGCCGTCGCGGAAGCCGTCGGGGTGGAGCACACGCCGGTCGAGGAAGTGCTCGGCAGCAAACAGAAAGTCTGACCAAGGAGGAAAGATGGCCACCGCAACCGCCCGCCGCAGCTCTCGGAAGAGCACCAACAACTCGAAGCCGAGGGCGATCACCCTCAAGAACATGATCGACGGCAAGTTCGTCGCCCCCGCCGACGGCAAGCGCGAGGACGTCATCAACCCCGCGACCGGACAGGTCATCGCCAAGGCGCCGCTTTCAAGCAAGCGCGACGTCGACGCTGCCGTCAAGGCCGCGAAGACTGCGTTCGAGACCTGGGGTGTCACCACCCCCGCCGACCGCTCCGCCCTGCTGCTCAAGCTGGCCGACGGGATCGAGTCCCGCGCCGACGAGCTTGCCGACCTCGAATCCGCCGACGCGGGGAAGCCCCGCTCGGCCTTCTACGAGGACGAGATCCCCTTCATGTGCGACAACCTGCGCTACTTCGCCGGCGCCGCCCGGAACCTCGAGGGTCGTGCGACTGGGGAGTACCTGGAGGGCTACACATCGTGGATCAGGCGCGAGCCGATCGGCGTCGTCGGCCAGATCACGCCGTGGAACTACCCGATGATGATGGCGATCTGGAAGATCGCCCCGGCGCTCGCCGCGGGCAACACCCTCGTCCTGAAGCCGGCCGAGACTACCCCGGTCTCGACGCTGGCCGTCCTGGCCGACCTCTGCGCGGAGATCTTCCCGCCCGGTGTCGCCAACTTCGTCAGCGGCCACGGCGACCCGACGGGTGCCGCGATCGTCAAGCACCCGGACATCGGCATGGTCTCGCTCACCGGCTCGCCGGAGACCGGCAAGTGGATCGCCCGCGAGGCCTCCGACAACCTGAAGCGGGTCCACCTCGAGCTCGGCGGCAAGGCGCCGGTCGTGGTCTTCGACGACGTCGACATGGACGTCGCGATGGAGACCATCGCCGGGACCGGCTACTACAACGCCGGCCAGGACTGCACCGCCGCGACGCGGGTGCTCGCCTCGAAGAAGGTCTACGACAAGGTCGTCTCCGGCCTCGCCGAACAGGCTCAAGGCCTGAAGATCGGCGACACGTCGAACGGCAACACCACGCTGGGCCCGGTCAACTCGGAGCGCCAGCTCGAGCGCGTCGAGGGCTTCCTCGAGCGCCGGCCCGACAACGCCGAGGTCGTCACCGGCGGCAAGAAGGCGCGCCGTCCGGGCTTCTTCATGAAGCCGGCGGTGGTGGCCGGCCTGAAACAGACCGACGAGATGATCCAGAACGAGATCTTCGGGCCGGTGATCACGGTGCAGCCGTTCACCAGCGAGGAGAAGGCGATCCAGTGGGCCAACGGCACCCGCTACGGGCTCGCCTCGTCGGTCTGGACTCAGAACCTCGGGCGCGCGCTACGGGTATCCAAGGCGCTCCAGTTCGGATGCGTCTGGATCAACGACCACATCCCGATCGTCTCCGAGATGCCGCACGGCGGCTACAAGCAGTCCGGCTACGGCAAGGACTTGTCGATGTACGGGCTCGAGGACTACACGCAGATCAAGCACGTGATGGCGAACATCGGCTGAGCCGCGGCTCGGAGTCCGAGGTCACGTGTAGAGCACGGATGACGAGATTGCTCCCGGCGAGGAACCTTGCCGGGAGCAAATGAGACGCCCCACTCCATCGCGACTGGTCCTCCTGGTCGGGGTCGCCCTGGCCGTTCCGGCGGCGCGGGCACCGTCGGCCCACGCATACAAGACCTATCTCCTCGTCACACCGCTACTTCCAGCAACACGCCGCGGATCTCGGCGGCGTCTCGATCAACGTCACCGTCGTCTACGCAAAGAGAACATCCGGACAGCAAGAACACTCCGCGGACGGTGTACGTGAAGTTCCAGGCGCCGGTGAGCTGTCAGGTGGGCGGGAAGACCGCGGCCCGCGTCGCAGAGTGGGCCGTTCAAGCTCAGGGACCGCAAGGTCGAGTTCTCCGGATCGTTCACGAACCAGGCTCCAGCCTCCGAAATCCGGAATCCCGGCTCCAGCGGCACCTACTACGCGACCGGCAGGCTGATCAAGAAGAAGAACAAGAGGAAGTGGCGAGTCGACGGCACGGTGACCGTCTTGACCTACAGCTCGCCGCCCACCTTCCTCAACTGCACCAGCGGCGAGATCCCGTACTCAGCCAGCCAGTGCTGGTCGTCTGCACCGGCCTGGAGCTCCCCGCCCTTCTGCACGGAGGCCTATCCGGAGCCCGCTCAGCTGAGGGACTAGCGGGTCCGCTGGCAGTAGCCGTACGCGGTGAGGTTCGCCGGGCCGAAGTAGCCGAAGGCGTTCGCGGTGGTGGTCCCGTCGTCGTTCAGCGAGTTGCCCGCGTAGAAGGCGTTGCGCGAGTCGAGACGAGAATCCGGTGGTGGTCAGCCGCAGGCCGTCGGGGCACGCCGGCGTGGTCGCGGCGGCGTTCATGCCTGGCCGCCACCGGCACCGGGGTCGAGGCGACCTCCGTCAGGATCGGGCCCTTGGCCTTCGAGCAGTAGGCGATCGCGGTCAGCTCGCCGCCACCGGTCGTGCCGCTGCCGATGTAGGCGCTGCCCGTCACTTCCCAGGCATTGGTCCCGACGGCCCGGGATTCCGTCACGTAGTCGCCGCCGTCGCTGGCGAAGTTTGTGCGCTGGAAGCCGCCGGTGATCAGCTGCTGGCCCTTCGGGCAGCGAGCGATCGCGGACTTCATCTGACCGGGCAGGATGAACACGGTCTTGTGCGGCGTCGGGTTCTGCGGGATCTGACCGCGGGCACAGACGGCCTGGATCGTGATGTTGCGCGGCGTGGTCGAGGCCCAGGCCGCGTCGAACAGCACCGCGCTGACGTGGAAGCCGCGCTGCGCGCCGAGCCGCTCATAGGAGTGCGGGTAGATCCCCTCGCCGTCCGGCCCGGGTGCCGGGTCGGCGATCATGCCCCCGCCGATCGGATACTTGCCGCCGGGACAGAGCACCTCGTGCCTGGTCAGCTGATCCGGCGCGGACATCTTGAAGGTCTTCGAGACGAGCTGGACCTGCCTCGGCGGCCCCGGCTTGCCGGGGACGATCCTCGGCCCTCCGCGCCCCTGGACGCGGATCGTGCCCAGAGCCGAGTTGAGGATGTAGAGCCCGGACGAGGCGCGCAGGGCCATCATCACCTTGTTGCAGTTCGTGCCGTGCTTCAGGACGAAGACCACGTTGAGGCGGTGTATCGAGTTCGGGCCGCTCGCGACGCCGACCTTCAGGCCGCGCTTCGTCTGGCCGATCAGCTTGGCCAGCCGCGGGGCCGGCGGGTAGCAGCCGTCGGTGCTCACCGAGCGCACGTAGAGCGCGATCTTGAAGGCGTCCTCGAGCTTCTTCGTCGCCGGGTTGTGGCCGGCGCCGCCGCGCGCCTGCGACGTGCCCGTGCAGGCGAGCAGTGCGATCAGCAGCGCGATCGGGAGTAGGGCCTTCTTCGCGGTCACGATTGGCTTGGAACACGCCGGCGGCGCAGAAAGAGCGCCAGCCCGCAGATCAGTAGGACGCCTCCCACGGCGAACGGCCACCAGGGCACGCCACCTCCTCCATCCCCGGACGATTTCGGCTCAGCGGCGGCGAGGCCCCCGGGCAGCACCTGGGCGAGGAATCGCCCGTACGCGTGAGCGCCCGCGAAGTTGGGGTGGAAGAGGTCGGGCAGGAACCAGGCGCCCGGTGCGGGGTCGACCCGGTGATGGGGCAGGGAGTACTTCACCCAGTCCAACAGCTTGATCTGGTCCGGGTGATCCTTCGCCGCCTTGACGATCACGTCCGTGTCG
This sequence comes from uncultured Solirubrobacterales bacterium, assembly GCA_963774305.1. GTDB lineage: Bacteria > Actinomycetota > Thermoleophilia > Solirubrobacterales > 70-9 > DASUPK01. The sequence goes on from CAVZEM010000007.1 coordinate 252,446, forward strand.
GGCGCCGGCGGGTGTCCCGTGTCGGCGTCGTAGGCGGTGACCAGGACCAGGGTCCGCTTCGGGCCGATCACCTTGAGGGCGAACTTGATCAGGTCGTCGTTGACTCCGCCGTTGCCGTAGGCGTTCATCAGGATCAGCTTCGGCAGGATCCCGCGGTTGCGGAGGTCCCGCGCGACCCAGACGCTCTGCTTGAACCCCGGCAGCCCAGCGCGTTGACGTCGAAGCCGACGCGCGTCAGATCGGGGATGGGCAGCAGCATCGTCGAGTCCCCGATCGCGATCGGCGGCGGGCCGTGACCCGTCCCGTATGGATTGCGAAGCGCCTGGGCCGTGTGGACGTGCCCGCAGCCGAACTCGGGCTCCCCGACCGCCAGGGCGCCGCTCGCCTGCCAGAGGCCGACCATGGTCAGCACGATGCACAGCAGTCCCGCCCTGATCCTCACGCCCCGTCCTCGCCTAGAAGTTCTGCGTGTAGGTGCTCTTGACCTCAGCGTCGCCCTTGCGGCAGTCGGCCGTCGCGTTGTACTGCACGCCCGGCACGGACTGGCGGGCTCCCTCCGTGCACGTGAAGCCCTGCACGGCCGTCTTGCAGGTGCCACCGGCGCCACCGTTCGCAATGCGGCAGTGGTGATAGGCCAGCACGACCTTCTCGGCCTGGCCGCAGCTCACCCCAGCCACATCGATGGAGGTCACATACGAGGCACCGAGGTCCTGCTGCCTGCCGTTGATGTCGCAGGAGGTCAGGGCCGCCGCCGTGCTGGTGGTGCCGGACGAACCGCCGCCTCCGCAGCCGGCGAGCACGGCGGCACCGAGCACGATGAGAAGGATGAGTCGCTTCAAGGTCGCGCCAGTCTATTTGCGTTTGGGCCGCTGACGCGCGCGGTAGGATCGCCGCGATCTTGCGGACCAAGTCCATAGCAGGGGCTCTCGTGGCGATCGGCCTGATCGCCGGAGGCCTCGCTCAGGCGGGCGGCGCCTCTCCGGTGGCCCACACGGCCTCCTTCTCGCCGTGCGACATCAGCGGCGCAGCAGCAGAACCTCGGCGCCTCCTACGTGACCTCGCTGAAGGTCCAGGGCGTCAGCTGCGCCAAGGGCGGGAAGGTGATCAAGGCCTACCACCAGTGCCGCCACCAGACGGGCGGCCCGGCGGGGACCTGCGGCCAGACCCTGCTCGGCTTCAAGTGCAAGGACGGCCAGCGGACCGGCGTGCCGAATGTCCAGTACAACGCCACGGCCAAGTGCCACAAGGTCTCGAACGCGTCAAAGCGCGTGAAGAGCAGCTACACGCAGAACGACTAGCGGCCACCAGGCCGCTCACTCTCGGAGCGGAGGGCGAAGCCCGGAGCGACTTGTGGCGGGCGGCCGCTTGTGGCCGCGATCTGATGGCGGCGTCGTCAGTAGTCGAAGTCCCGGTCGAGCGCCCGCAGCACCAGGTCGGCGGCCACCGATGAGCCGTCCTCGTTCAGGTGGATGCCGTCGGACTCGCGAACGATCGTCTGATTGCCGTCGATGGAGATCGAGTCGCGGTAGGAGTCGCCGGGCGTGAAGGTGGGGATCAAATCGATCACCCGGACCGCTGCGCCGCGGCTTGCGGCCGCCTCCCGGATCGCCCGGTTGACGTCGTCCGCGATCGGCTTCCGGGCCGGGTCGCGCTGGGTCGGAACCGTGAGCCAGTAGATCCGCTGGACGCCGCCGTTCAGGTAGTTGTCCATCATCTGGCCGACCCTTGACTGGAAGATCGCCTCCCAGGCCGGGCCGCAGCAGCTCACCCGCTGCCCGTTGGGGCCGGGCATCGGATAGCCCTCGTTGGCGCCGATGAAGAGGACGACGGCGTCGGGGTCGTCCTCGGATGCCTGGCTCGAGGAGAGCTGCCCCCAGTCCACGAGCCCCGTGTTGGAGATCCCGGTCGCCAGGTGGGGGTCACGGGTGACCTGCACACCGGCGCCCTGGTCGGCGAGTTTGCGGGCGATCTCGATGTCCAGCGGTGTCGAGAGCGAGTCGCCGGTGACCAGCAGCTTGTGCAGGGGCTGGGGGCTGCTCGGCGCACCGCCGGCGGGGAGGCGGGATGCGCGACCCTGGTTGGCCCCGGCCGCCGTGAATCCCTGACCGGAGAGCTCCTGGTTCGGGGCGAGCCAGGAGGTGAGATCGCGGCGGGTCTCCGCGAAGGGCAGCTGGTCCGCGACCCACCCGGCCGGCCCGCCGATCGCCTTGACGATGTCGCGGCCGAGGCCCGGCTTGAGCTCGTCGGCCGCGGCCCGGATCGAGCCCCCGGCGAAGATCAGCAGCAGGAAGGTTGTGAGCGCCACGGCCTTGACCGCGTCCCAGCCGCTGAAGCGGCGGAGGTCCCAGCGGTCGAAGCGGCCCATCAGGCTGTCGTCGCCGTGCGGCTCGCCCTCGCGGCCTGGGCGGGCCTCGGCCTCCATCTCGGCGATCGTCTCGAATTTCTCAGGTGGGTCAGTCATTTAGAAGCGGAAGTAGATGAACGGAGGAACGCCCTGGCTGGGCACGGTGGCGCCGACGATCAGCACGACCACGGCGAGCGCCGCGCCGAGCAGCAGCGGCCGCAGGCGCCCGATCCGCAGCTCGATGCCCTCCATCGGGCGCTCGGGCAGGAGCTGGAGGCCGATCACCAAAGCGATCGCGCCGACCACCGGGACGGAGTAGAGGGTCGCCGGCCCGGAGCGGACCAGCGCGGACATGTAGTCGCCGAAGACGGTCAGGTCAGTCGAGCGGAACAGGATCCAGCCCAGGACGATCAGGTTGAAGGTGACGAACCAGCGCAGCCAACCGGGGAAGATCCGCCCCAGGCGGCCGTTGATCGCATGCTCCGCTGAGAGCCCGGTGCCCTGATAGGCGCCCCAGGCCACGAAGTTCCAGGCGGCGCCGTGCCAGAGCCCGCCGAGCGTCATCGTGAGCATCAGGTTGATGTAGGTGCGCACGCGGCCCTTGCGGTTGCCGCCGAGCGGGATGTAGAGGTAGTCGCGCAGAAATCGCGAGAGCGTCATGTGCCAGCGGCGCCAGAAGTCGCGGAAGCCGGTGGCCCTATACGGGCTGTTGAAGTTCTGGGGGAAGACGAAGCCCATCAGCAGGGCGAGCCCGATGGCCATGTCCGTGTAGCCGGAGAAATCGCAGAAGATCTGGGCGGCGTAGGCGTAGGCCCCGAGGATCGCGTCGGGAGCGCTGTAGGCCTGAGGGACGGCGAAGACCTTGTCCACGACCTCGCGCGCCAGGTAGTCGGCGATCATCACCTTCTTGATCAACCCGAGCGCGATCAGGGAGAGCCCGGCGCCGACCGCAACGCGGTCGGGATCCCTCGGCGTCTTCAGCTGAGGCAGGAACTCGCTGGCCCGGACGATCGGGCCGGCCACCAGGTGCGGGAAGAAGCTCAGGTAGATCGCCGCATCCAGCAGCGAGGCGGGCTCGGTCTGCCGGCGCTTGACGTCCACGACGTACGTGACGGCCTGGAAGCTGAAGAAGCTCACTCCGACGGGGAGCGCGATCGTGACGAGGGGCAGCGGCATCCCCAGGCCGACCGAGTCGAGGACGTCGGAGACGTCGGTGACGAAGAAGCCGTAGTACTTGAAGACGGCAAGGATGCCGAGGTCGAAGACGACGCCGCCGGCCGTGAACCACTTCCTCAGCCGCTCGTCCTCGGTGCGGTGGATCGCCACCACGGCCAACTGACTGACCAACGTGATCGCGGCGAGCAGCAGACAGAAGCGCGGGTCCGCCGCCGCGTAGAACACATAGCTTGCAACGACGATGAACGGCTTCCAGAGCTGCTGCCGGGGCATGAGCGCCCAGGAGATCGCCAGGACGATGGGAAAGAAGATCGCGAACTCGACCGTGGGGAAAAGCACGGGCGTCAGAGTACGGATCGCGCTCGGCGTGACCCTTGCGGTCCTTCTCCCGGCGCTCTCGGCGTCGGTGGCGGAAGCGGGATGCGGCGGCGTCGAGACCGCCAGTCCCAAGCACAAGGTCGCTCCGCGCCCCCCGCTGGCCGTGGGCGACTCCTCGATGCTGCTCGCACTCCCCGCGCTTACGCGGGTCGGCTACAAGGTCAACGCCCGCGGCTGCCGCCAGTTCGCGGAGGGGCTGCGGCTGCTCCGGCAGACCCGGCGCCGCCACCAGCTCCCCCATCTGGTCGTTCTGGCCCTGGGGGCGGACGCGTCAATCACCGCCGGCCAGATCCAGCAGGCGAAGAAGATCCTCGGCCCGAAGCGGAAGCTGGGGCTCGTCACTCCGCGGGAGCTCGGTGGCGGGCAGTCGAACGATGCGAACGTGATCCGCAACGCGGGTCAGCGGGATCCGGAGCGCGTCAAGGTGCTCGACTGGGTCCACTTCAGCGCCGGGCACTCGAGCTGGTTCCAGCCCGACGGCCTGCACCTCACCTTCAGCGGCGCAAAGGCATTTGCGCGGCTCCTGAAGAAGTTGATTCCCCTGGCTACGCCTCCAGGTCACAAGGGAGGGAAGTGACCGTTCGTCGCCAGCGGTAGCGCCTGAGCCAGGAACTGGGCGTACGCGTCGGCGCCGGTGTAGTTCGGGTGGTAGAGGTCGGGCAGGAACCAGGCGCCAGGCTTGGGTTCGGCCGCGTGGTGCGAGCGGCTGTACTTGACCCAGTCGAGGACAAAGACCCGGTGCGGATACTGCCGGGCGGCCTTGAAGAGCATGTCGGTGTCGGGGGCCGGCGGATGCCCCGTGTCGGCGTTGTATTCAGTGACCAGCCCGAGGACCCGGGAGCGCCCGAGCACGTCGAGGGCCTCGGAGATCAATCCCGAGTTGACCCCTCCGTTGCCGTAGGCGTTGATCAACACCAGATGCGGGAGGTGATGCTTCACGCGCAGCTTGCGGGCGATGTTGACGGCCTCCCGGAAGCCGCGGCAACCGCGCGCGTTCACGGAGTAGCCGACTGCATCCAGGTTCGGAATGGGGAGCAGCATGGTCGAGTCGCCGATCGCCACCGGTGCGCGGCCCTTGGCGTTCGGGTCGATCGTCGCCTTGCCGCGATGGACCTTCTTGCAGCCGAAGTCGGGCTCTCCTGAGCCGTGGGCAGCGGCGGCGAATGCAACCGAGGCGCACAGTGCGGCTATCGCGACGGCTCCCTGGCGAACGCCGACCATCGTGGCGCGATTCTAGACCCGGAGCCTCAGTTCGGAACGACGGCGCTCTCGGCCGCGGTCGCGGCACCCCCGCCCTTGGCGCTGATGCTCTCCTCGCGGGTGAGCCGGTGCGCGAGGTAGACGGGAATGATCGAGAGGAGCACGACGATCACGGCGACAACGTTGGTGAGCGGCAGCTGCTGTCCCCGGAACAGGTTCTGGAGGATCCAGACGGGAAGGGTCTGCTGAGCACCCCCCAGGGTGAACGTGGTGACGATGATCTCGTCGAAGGAGAGCGCGAATGCAAGTAGCGCTCCGGCGACCAGAGCCGTCTGCATATTGGGCAGGGTGATGTGGCGGAAGGTCTGCCAGGTGTGGGCGCCGAGATCGGCCGAGGCCTCCTCGAGGCTGCCGGATACGCGCCTCAGCCTCGCGATCACGTTGTTGTAGACGACCACAATGCAGAAGGTGGCATGCGCGACGATCACCGTGAACAGGCCCAGAGTCACGCCCAGCACCTGCGTGAAGGTGTCGCTCAGGGCGAGCCCGGTGACGATGCCGGGCAGCGCGATCGGGATCACCACCAGGAACGAGACGGTCTCCCGGCCGAAGAACCGGTGCCGCGCCACCGCAAATGACGCGAGCGTGCCGAGGATGAGGGCTATGCCCGTCGCGGCCACCCCGACCTTGACGGAGGTGAAGAAGGCGCTGCGAGCGGCGTGGTCGTGAATGGCCTCGCCGAACCAGTGCGTCGTGACGCTCTCCAGCGGCCACTTCAGGGTCGTGCCGCCGTTGAAGGCGTAGATCGCGATCACCACCAGGGGGATGTAGATGAAGGCGAGCGTGATCCCGACGCCCACGCGCAACAGGTTCTTGTACTTGGGGGAGAAGGTCATCGGCTCACAGGTGCTCGAAGGCGCCCAGGCGGCGCGCGGTCAAGAGGTAGGCGACCATCACGATGATCGGCACCGTCGCGAAGGCCGAGGCCAGGGGCAGGTTGTTGGTGTGGCTGGTGAAGACGACGTTCCCGATGAACTGTGTGTCCGGCGAGACGAGCGACGGGGTGATGTAGTCCCCCAGAGTCAGCGAGAACGTGAAGATCGAGCCGGCCACCACGGCCGGGAACGAGAGCGGCAGGATCACCCTCCTAAAGGTCCGACCGGGCTTCGCCCCGAGATCCTCGGAGGCTGAGAGCAGGCTGTCGGGGATGCGCTCTAGTCCGGCGTAGATCGGCAGGATCATGTACGGCAGCCAGAGGTAGCTCTCGACGATCCAGACCGCAGTGGCGCCGAAGCCGGGCCCGTTTAGCCCGATCGGGTCCAGCGCCCAGTTGATGACTCCGTTGGCGCTCAGCATCGTCTGCCAGGCGTAGACCTTGACCAGGTAGAAGGACCAGAGCGGCATCAGCACGGCGACGACGAGGAGGCCCTTCGCCCTCGGTGACGCCACCTTCGCCATGTAGAACGCGATCGGGAAGGCGAGCAGCGCGTCCGTGACGGTCACGGCGGAGGCGATGCCGATCGTCCGGAACGCGACCGTCCGGTAGACGTCGGTGTTCCAGAGCTCCTTGTAGTTGTCGAACGTGAAGCCCTTGATCAGCTCGCCGCTGAGGGCGTCGACGCTCCAGAAGGATGCGACCAGCAGGACCGCCAGGGATCCCAGGTAGAGGATGACCAGCCAGGCGAGCGGCCCGGACAGCAGCGCGCCGACCTGCAGGCGGGAACGGCCATGGAAGAGGTCGGCGAGCCTGCGGCTCGCCGACCTCTTCTGCGGCGCGGCGGTTAGGCCGCCCGCTTCCACAGCGCGCTAATCGTCAACCCTTGATCTGGGTCCATGCGGCGGACCAATCGTTGTAGTCCTTGCATGTGTCGCCGCGGTCATCGCCGCAGTCGGCCACCGGCACCTGCCAGTAGTAGACCTTCTTCCAGAAATTCGGATCCGCTGCGTGGTACTCGTCGCAGAACTTCGGATCCGCCGGAAGGTCATCGGCCTTGGCGGCCGCCGTCAACGTGGACGAGTCGCACGACTTGCTCTGTGCGGGTGCCTCACCGAAGTACTGAGCGACCTCGGCATTCGCATCGGGCGAGACGATGAAATTCATCCACTTGTACATGCAGTTCGGATGCGCCGCGTTCTTGGCGATCATCCATGTGTCGGACCAACCCGTCGCACCTTCGGACGGGAGGAACCCGGTGTCCGCGCCCGGCGCCTGCATCGGCTGGTTGTCGGCCAGCAGGGCGAAGTACTGGTACTGCCACGTCGTGCCGACCACCACGTCTCCGTTGGAGAACGAGTTGATCTGCTTGAGCGCGTCGGACCAGTACTCACCGACGTTCGAGTGCTGCTGCTTGAGCAGGTCGACGGCCGCGTTGAACTGGTCGTCGTCGAGCTCGTACGGGTTCGTGATCCCCAGGTCAGGCTGGTGCGCCTTCAGGTACACGGCGGCATCCGCGATGTAGATCGGATCGTCGTACACGCTGATCTTGCCCTGGTACTTCGCTGCCTGAGCTGGATCGAGCATCACCGACCACGAGGTCGGGTTCGGCTTGACGTCATTCGAGTTCGACATCAAGAGGTCCGCACCGCGCCCGTGGGGGATCCCGTACGGGGTCCCGTCGAACGTGTTGTACGGCTGGTTCTTGAGGTCGTCGAAGATCGTCGCGTAGTTCGGCACCAGGTCCGTGTTCACCGGGGCGACGTCACCACCGGACACGAGCTTCGCTGTCGCGTTGCCCGAGGCCGAGACGCCATCCCACTGGCCGGTGCGCATCAGGTCGACCATCTCGTCCGAGGTGCCGGCCTCCTTCAACTTGATCTGGCAGCCCGTCTCCTTCTCGAAGGCGGACTTCCACGGGTCGGCGACATATCCAGGCCAGGCCACGAGGTTCAAACTCCCCTCGCCTGCCCCGACGGACTTCTGGGCGCTTCCGTTGTCGCTGCTTCCGCCTCCACCACCGCACCCGGCTATGACGAGCATGGTGGCGGCGAGCCCTCCGACGATCGCGGCGGGCAGCCAGGCGGAGCGAGCTCTGAGTCGGCTCACTTTCCTTCCTCCTCTCCCTTTACGGCGACGGTCTGATCCGCTCGCCATCCAATTTTCACTTTGTGGCCGCGTTGCGCCTGGACCTCCGCGGAGGTTGTCTCCAGGTTCTGGCGGACGATTTGAAGCTCTCCCCCCGCTTCGAGGTCGACGAGATACCGCGTGATCATCCCGGCGTAGGAGACATCCTTGATGGTCCCCTCCTCGACATGAAGTCCCTTGGGCGCCTTGCCGTTTTCGACGATCGAGATCTTTTCGGGGCGCACGGTGAAGCGCTCGCCGTCGCGCTCGAGCAGGTTGGAGACGCCGACGAAGCCGGCGACGAACGCGTTCTGCGGGCGCTCGTAGATCTCGGTCGGCGGGCCTATCTGCTCGATCCCACCCTCGTTGAAGACGGCGATGCTGTCGGACATCGTCAGCGCCTCTTCCTGGTCGTGGGTCACGTAGATGAACGTGATGCCGACCTGGCCCTGGATCGTCTTCAGCTCAACCTGCATCTGCTCGCGCAGCTTCAGGTCGAGGGCGCCGAGGGGCTCGTCGAGCAGTAGAACCTTGGGCTCGTTGACGATCGCGCGCGCGAGCGCGACGCGCTGCTGCTGGCCGCCCGAGAGCTGGTTGGGCTTGCGCCCCTCGTAGCCTCCGAGGCGCACCGTGGCGAGGGCCTCCGTCGCGCGCTTCCGGCGCTCCTGCCTGTCGACGCCCTTGACCCGCAGCCCGTAGGCGACGTTGTCGCCCACCGTCATGTGGGGGAAGAGGGCGTAGTCCTGGAAGACGGTGTTGACCGAGCGGTCGTAGGGGGGCAGCCCGGTGACGTCCTTGCCGCCAAGCTCGACCCGGCCCGTGTCGGGCTCCTCGAACCCGGCGATCATCCGCAGCGTGGTGGTCTTCCCAGAGCCGGAGGGCCCCAGGAGCGTGAAGAACTCACCTCTCTTCACCTCGAGATCGAGGTGGTGGACCGCGGCGACCTCACCGTAGTGCTTGCTCACGCCGACCAGGCGGACGTCGAAATCCTCGGCGCCGGGCGCGGCGCCGGACTCCTCCTCACTCGTCGTTGCCTGGGTCGAGGCTACGGCCATCTCCTTTGCGGGCTTCAGCGACCGGGTCGGCTGTGCGCACCGTACAACGCGCCCCGATCAGGGCATAGGTATATCCGAGCGTCGCCCTGCCTCGCGAGGACGCGATGGACAATCTTTGCGGGATGCCTTGGACATCCCGCCTTCGACGTAGCGGCCACCAGGCCGCTGCACCCAGGAGCGAAGGGCGCAAGCCCGAAGCGACTTATGACGGTGCGGCCGCTTGTGGCCGCGACTTTATGGCGAAGCCGTCCCTAGTAGCCCGGGCTAGTAGCCCGGGTAGAACTTGGCGGTATAGCCGCGCGCCTTGCGCTTCGTCGCGCGCCAGCGCGGGCCCGAGCCCTGGTTCAGTCGCTCGCCGACCGCGGAGGTGTCGAACCGCAGTCCGGCGACCACCATGTAGGCGTGGCTCGCGTTCGCGTAGACCGTGATCCAGCGGCCCTTGCCCGGCACGCCCCAGCTCGCCGCCAGCGGCCCGGAGGGCATCGGGCTGGCCAGGAAGCCGGCGGCGTGCAGCACGTAGCTCACCGCGCCCGAACAGTCATAGCCGGTGTCCGTGAAGGAGCGATGACCGCCGCCCCAGTGGTAGGGGTAGGTGTGGATCGCGTTCCCCGCGGCGATCGCCGCCTGGATGTTGGCGGGCGCGTCCGCGGGCGCCACGGCCGTGCCGTCCTTGCGCAGCGTCGCGCGGCCGGGAGGGCCGACGGGCGCCGCGGGATCGGTCGAAGTCGTGGTGCCGCCGGGCGGGCCGGACCCGCCGGTCTGGGCGGCCGCGGGCACTGCCGCAGCCAGCAGACAAATCGCTGTGACCCCCGCCACTGCGAGGCGACGCTTCAAGCTAAGTGTGTCTCGCATCAACAGTTCTCCTTTGCAGGCCTGCGGGGTTAGCTGACGGGCTGGCGCTTGAGGAGCCTGCGCCCCCACCCTTCGACTGCGGTGGGTTAGCCCCAGAACTTGGTTCCCCCGCTCCCATCACCACTTGGGGATGGGACTCGGCGTAACTGGCGTGGGACCTTACCAAACGTGAAAGAACCTTTGCAATCGACAACCGTTTGCTCGTGATTTCACGCACGATCTTTGGATTCGACGCCTGCGAGGCAGGCTCCTCCCCCTCGCGGACACCAAAAAGAAGGAAGCGCCGCGCCGCCCGGGAGAGGCGACGCGGCTTACCTAGGGGAGGAGAGATGGCCTCGAGGAGGCCGCCCGAGGGCGGCTAGAGGCCTGGGGAGAAGCGTGTCGAGTAGCCGGTGGCGGCCCGCATGTTGAAGCGCCAGCGCGGACCCGAGCCCTGGTTGAGGGACTCGCCGGCCCCCGAGGTGTCGAACCGGAGCCCGGCGACCGTCATCCAGGCGTGAGTCCGGTTGGCGTAGACCGTGATCCAGGAGCCGATGCCGGGGACGCCCCACGCCATCAGCGGACCGGAGGCCTCGGGGCTGCGGAGCAGTCCCGCGGCGTGCAGCACGTAGCTGACCGCGCCGGAGCAGTCGTAGCCCTTCGACTTGAAGCTGCGGTGTCCGCCGCCCCAGATGTAGGGGCGGGTGTGAATCCTGTTGGCTGCGGCGATCGCCTTCCGCACCTGCGTGGGGGCGTTCGCCGGGGCGATGGCGGTGCCATCGGACTGGATCCGAGCGGATCCCGTCGGGGCCGTCGACGTGGTGACGCTGCCGGGCGAGCCCGTCCCGCCCGTCTGGGCCATCGCCGGAACCGCAGCGACGAGTGAGGCGACCAACAGCAGCCCTGCCAATGCCAGTTTTCGACCTCTGCTGAGAGTATGTGACCGCAAACCGTTCTCCTTCGTCGGCCTACGGGGTTAGCTGACGGGCTGCCGCTAAAGGAGCTTGCGGCTCCACCTGGAGGTGGATTCGCCCCAACTGCTTGGTTCCCCCGCTCTCGGCCCGCCTTGGCGGGGTCGAGATTCGGCGTTTGGTTCGCGAGGCAGCGTAGCAGGGTCAACCAGACCGTGAGCAGGTGCTCACAGAACCAGCGGAATTACCGAGAATTCGATCAGAGACCGGCGTAATGGCGAATCGCGAAGCCGGTGCCCGTCCGCACCGTGTACCGCCAGCGTGGCCCGCGGCCCTGGTCGATCGTCTCGCCCAGCGGCGAGGTGTCGTAGCGCAGCCCGGCCACGACCATGTAGGTGTGGGTCTTATTGGCGTAGACAGTGATCCACGTGCCCGGGCCCGGAGCGCCCCACCAGGCCAGCTGCCCCGAGACGAGCGGCGAGCTCAGCAGCCCGGCGGCGTGCAGGACGTAGCTGACCGCCCCCGAGCAGTCGTAGCCCTTCGCCTTGAAGGCCCGATGGCCGCCGCCCCAGATGTAGGTCCTGCGATGGATGCGGTTGGCCGCCTGGATCGCGCGCACCACCCCGTACGGCGCGCCCGCGGGAATGCTCGCCTTCCCGCCGGGCAGGATCGTCGCCGTCGTGGCGGGACCGGAGGAGCCCGCGGGGGCGCCCGGCTCCCCGGTCGTGGTTGTGCCGTCTGTCTGGCCGGCGGCCGGGGCCGACGCGATCAGCGCGGCCGCGAGCACCAGGCCTGCCAGCCCAAGTCTGCGCGGAGCGTCGTTTGTCCGAGGCAGCACGGATCTCTCCTCCGACTCCGTCCCTCCTGGCCGGAGCCTTTTCTCCTGCAAACGACCGTAGCAGAGCTCGCCGGTTCTGTGAGCGAGCGCTCACAGACGTGGAGGATCGGCTGCAGGCGCCGCGCCAGGCGAGGCGCATCGCCGCTCAGGTAGGTTCAAGGCGTGAATCTCGAGGGGAAGCGGATGCTGCTCAGCGGCGCCACCGGGGGACTCGGCCGTGCGATCGCCGAGGAGCTCGCCGGGCGCGGCGTAAGCCTCGTCCTGAGCTCTCGCAAGGGGGCCGAGCTCGATCAGCTTGTCCAGAGGCTGCCCGGCGGAGTGGAGCGCCACGGTGTTCTGGTCTCCGACCTCGCCGAGGAGGGCGCGGCCCAGCAACTCGTCCGGGATGCCGGCGACCTCGACGGCCTGATCGCCAACGCCGCGCTCCCCGGTGTCGGCTCGATCGAGAAGGTCGAATCCGAGGAGCTCACCCGGGCGCTCCGCGTCAATCTCGAAGCGCCGATGCTGATGGCACGAGAGCTCGTCCCGGCGCTGATCGAGAAGGGCGCGGGACACATCGTCTTCATCTCCTCCATCAATGGGAAGGTCGGAACGCCGCGAACCGCGATCTACTGCGCGACCAAGTTCGGGATGCGCGGCTTCGCGCTGGCGCTGCGCGAGGACCTGCACCCGAAGGGGATCGGTGTCTCGAACGTGCTGCCCGGGTTCATCCGGGAGGCCGGCATGTTCCACGACTCGGGGGTCAAGTCCCCACCCGGCCTGGGCACCACCCCGCCCCGAAAGGTCGCCAGGGCGGTGGTCAGAGCCATCACCCGGGACCGCTCGGAGGTCGAGCCCGCGACGCTGCGCCTCCGGCTGGCGAGCGGGATCGCGTACCGGCATCCGGAGTTCGCGGCCCGGATCCAGCGACGCGGGGGCGCCGAGCGAATCGCCGATGAGCTGGTCGCGGGCCACGCCGGCAAGCGCTAGCCGCGATCTGAGGGTTATTCTCTCCAGCGCGCGTCAAGGAGGACGCGCGGCGTGCCGAGGGACACGCCCATCGTTTTTTGACAGGAGAGGTCATGCGGAAGCTCGTGCTGGTGTCGGTCATCCTCGGCTCGCTTGTCGCTGCATCCAGCGCCCAGGCGACGATCACCAGTGCGCTAGGCGTGAACTGCACGGTCAACGGGACCGATCAGGTCCGCGAGTGCGGTGGAACTCTGTCCACCACTCCAAGCTGGGATGGCACTCCGATCGACGTCAACGTCGCGTTCCCCCCGGATCCCGGGAGCGGCGACGGCAACTATCCGCTGATCATCTGGGGGCACGGCTACGGCGGGTCGAAGATCTCCTTCAGCAACATGCGGCGCTTCACCAGCCGCGGCTTCGCGGTCTTCAGCATGAGCGACCGCGGCTTCCACGACTCGTGTGGCACGCCCACCTCCATCATTGTCGGGGGGTCCGCGTGTGACAACGGCTTCATCCACCTGATGGATGACCGCTTCGAGGTTCGCGACGCCCAGTTCCTCGCCGGCGAGCTCGCCGACGAAGGGCTGGTCGACGGCCAACACGTTGGGGCGGTCGGCGGCTCCTACGGTGGCGGCCTTTCCCTGCAGCTGGCCGCGCTCAAGGACCGGGTCATGCTGCCCGACGGGCAGCTCATCCCGTGGGTGAGCCCGGCGAACAGCATCCCGATGCGTATCGCAGGCGCGGCCCCTGACATCCCGTGGAGCGACCTCGCCTATTCGCTCGCGCCCAACGGCGGCACCCTGGACTACGTCGCGGACAACTCATACACCGGGCGCATCGGAATCCAGAAGCAGTCGCTGGTGAACGGGTTGTTCATCAGCGGGAGCGTCACGGGAAGGTACTGCGGCCAGGCTCCGTACCCGGCCTGCACCGATCCGCAGGCCGACCTGATGGCATGGAAGGCGAGGCTCGACGCCGGTGAGCCGTACGACGGAGACCCGACCACGACCTCGGTCTTCGACGAGATCAAGGCCCATCACTCGGGGTACTACGTAGATCACTCCGAGCCTCCCGCGCCGCTGATGATCTCGAACGGTTTCACTGACGACCTGTTCCCGGCCGATGAGGCGATCAAGTTCTACAACCGGACCAGGTCGCAGTATCCGAACACCCCGCTGTCCCTCTTCTTCGGGGATTTCGGGCACCCGCGCTCCGCTAACAAGTCGGCCGACTCGTCCGCCCGTGATGCCGCGCAGAACGCGTGGCTCGACTACTACGTCAAGGGGACAGGGTCGGTGCCCTTCCAGGGCGTGACCACCTACGCGATGACCTGCCCCTCCTCCGCTCCCTCGGCCGGCCCATTCAACGCCGGCAGCTGGGGAGGGTTGCGGAAGGGTGAGGTTCGGTTCAAGCAGGCGGCCGCCCAGACGATCTCCCCGAGCGGCGGATCGCCGACGGTGGATGCGACCTGGGACCCGGCGACGGCGGGCGGCAATCCATGCACCTCGACCTCGTCGAACGACCTGTCCGGAATCGCGACGTACCGGCTGCCGGCTGTCACCGGGGCGGGCTACACGCTGATGGGCTCCCCCACGGTGATCGCGAGGATCAGCTCGCCCACGGCGAACTCGGAGCTCGCCGCGAGGCTGCTCGACGTCTCTCCGTCAGGCACCGAGACCTTGGTCGATCGCCAGCTCTTGCGCCCGATGGTCGGCACGGCCATGCAGGTCTTCCAGCTGCACCCCTCGGGCCATCTGTTCGCCGCCGGTCACGTGCCGAAGCTCGAGTTGCTGCCGCGTGACTCGGGCGGGGCATCCCTGAACAGCTACGGCCACTCTGCGAACGGACAGGGACAGATCACGGTCGCCGGCCTGGACCTGCGGCTGCCCGTGCTGGAGGGCCCAGGCGGGCAGGTCAGCTCGCCGGCGCCCCTGCTTCTTCCCTGTGGCTCCGGTATCGCTCCGGAGTTCTCCTCCGACTCGTACCTGCGAGCGGCCCGCGGCGACGGGAAGGTGAAGTTCAAGGGGAAGACCGCCAGGGTGCCGGTGGATTCGGCGCCCGGGAGCACTCCGTGCCGGGTCCAGGTCGACCTGATCGGCTCGGGCAAGGGCACCAAAGCCCGTTCCGCGAAGAAGCGGAAGAAGAGGGCGAACGTGCTCGGCCGTGCCACGGTGACGATCGCCGGAGGCGACAGCAAGGTCGTCAAGCTCAAGCTCGGCAAGCACGGGCGCTCCGCCGTGTCCCGCGGTCGCAAGGTCCGGGTCAAGGTGACCACCCTGGACGCAGCCGGCAACACGGTGCAGATCACCAAGCTCAACAAGGGCAAGAAGCACAAGAAGCACAAGAGGAAGTAGCGCGAGTTAGCCACCCTTCGCCACTGGTCATACTGCCCATGTGACCGCTGATTCCTTCGGAGCGCGCGCCGAGCTCGAGGTCTCGGGCCGAAAGCTGGAGATCCACCGGCTCGACGCCCTGCAGCAGAAGTTCGACACGGCCAGGTTGCCGTACTCCCTGAAGGTCCTGCTCGAGAACGCGCTTCGCCTCGAGGACGGGACCTCCGTGACCGCCGATGACGTGGAGGCGATCGCGACCTGGGACGCCAAGGCCGATCCATCGGTCGAGATCCCGTTCCAGCCCGCCCGCGTGCTGATGCAGGACTTCACGGGCGTTCCCGCCGTGGTCGATCTCGCGGCGATGCGAGACGCGATGGAGGACCTGGGGGGCAGCCCGAGCGCGATCAATCCCCAGGTCGACGTCGACCTGGTCATCGACCACTCGGTCCAGGTCGACGCCTTCGGCAACCAGAAGGCCTTCGCGATCAATGAGGAGCGCGACTACGAGCGAAACGGCGAGCGCTACGCGTTCCTGCGCTGGGGCCAGACGGCCTTCGACAAATTCCGGGTCGTGCCGCCGGCGACCGGGATCTGCCACCAGGTCAACCTCGAGTACCTCGGTCAGTGCGTCTATACGCGCGAGCGGGACGGGACGACCCAGGCATATCCGGACACCCTGGTCGGCACCGACTCCCACACGACGATGATCAACGGCCTCGGCGTGCTCGGCTGGGGAGTGGGCGGGATCGAGGCGGAGGCGGCAATGCTCGGGCAGCCGATCTCCATGCTGCTCCCGCAGGTGATCGGCTTCAAGCTGACCGGCGAGCTGCGAGAGGGCGCCACCGCCACGGACCTGGTCCTGACCGTCACCGAGATGCTCCGCGAGAAGGGCGTCGTCTCCAAGTTCGTCGAGTTCTTCGGCCCGGGCATCGCCGGACTCGGTCTGGCCGACCGGGCGACGATCGGCAACATGTCGCCGGAGTTCGGCTCGACCTGCGCGATCTTCCCGATCGACGCCGAGACCCTCCGCTATCTCGAGTTCACCGGCCGCCCAACCGAGCAGATCGAGCTGGTCGACGCCTATACGCGCGAGCAGGGCCTCTTCCACGAGCCCGACGCCGAGGAGCCGACCTTCAGCGACACCCTCGAATTGGACCTTGGCGACGTCGAGCCGAGCATCGCGGGCCCGAAGCGCCCGCAGGACCGGATCGCGCTCACCAACGCCAAGCCCGCGTTCCTCGAGGCCATGCAGGAGTGGGACCCCGAGGCGGGCGCGGAGCTCGGCAACATGCTCGACGTCGCGATCGATGAGTCCTTCCCGGCCTCTGACCCACCGGCCGAGGAGCACGACGGCGAGGCGGGCAAGCCGAGGCACGCCGGCCTGACAGCGGTCGCGGAGGAGCACAGGACCAGCGATTCGGTGCCGGTCCAGCTGGAGGACGGCCAGACCGTCCAGCTCGACCACGGCATGGTCGTGATCGCTGCGATCACGAGCTGTACCAACACCTCGAACCCGTCGGTCATGCTCGGCGCCGGGCTGCTCGCGAAGAAGGCTGTGGAGCGGGGACTCGCGCGCAAGCCCTGGGTGAAGACCTCGCTCGCGCCGGGTTCGACGGTCGTCACCGAGTACCTGGAGAAGTCGGGCTTGGACAAGTACCTCAACCAACTTCAGTTCAACCTCGTCGGGTACGGCTGTACCACCTGCATCGGCAACTCGGGGCCGCTGCCGGAGGCGATCTCCAAGGCGGTCAACGACAACGACCTCGTGGTCTGCGCGGTCCTCTCGGGCAACCGGAACTTCGAGGGGCGGATCAACCCCGACACGCGGGCCAACTACCTGGCCTCGCCGCCGTTGGTGGTCGCCTACGCGCTGGCCGGCCGGATGGACATCGACCTGACGAGCGAGCCGCTCGGCAGAGACTCCGACGGCGAGCCGGTCCACCTATCCGACGTCTGGCCCAGCTCCGAGGAGATCAAGGAGGTCGTGGCTGAGGCGGTCCGCGCGGACATGTTTACCAAGAGCTACGCGGATGTCTTCACGGGCGACAAGCGCTGGAAGGGGATCGAGATCCCCGAGGGCGACCGCTACACCTGGCCCGACTCCACCTACGTGCGGAAGCCCTCGTTCTTCGAGGGGATGCCGGCCGAGCCCAATGCGGTGGAGCCGATCCAGGGGGCCCGGGTCCTCGCCGTGCTCGGCGACTCCGTGACAACCGACCACATCTCGCCGGCCGGCGCGATCAAGAAGGACAGCCCAGCCGGCAGGTGGCTCCAGGAGCAGGGCGTCGAAGTCCGCGACTTCAACTCCTACGGCTCGAGGCGCGGGAACCACGAGGTGATGATCCGCGGCACCTTCGCGAACGTCCGGCTTCGCAACCGTCTGGTCGAGAAGGAGGGCGGCTTCACCAAGCACTTCTCCTCATCAGGAGGGCAGGGTGAGGAAACGACGATCTACGAGGCTGCGATGAAGTACGCCGACGAGGGCGTGCCGCTGGTTGTGCTCGCGGGCAAGGAGTACGGATCGGGGTCATCGCGCGACTGGGCGGCGAAGGGCACCAACCTGCTCGGCGTGCGCGCGGTGATCGCCGAGAGCTTCGAGCGCATCCACCGCTCCAACCTGATCGGGATGGGCGTGCTGCCCCTGCAGTTCCCCGAAGACGAATCGATCGACTCGCTGGGCCTGACCGGCGAGGAGACCTTCGACGTCGGGGACCTCCAGAACGGCGAGGCGAAGACTGTCGAGGTCACCGCCCACCGTGACGGAGGGGACGACGTCACCTTCGAGGCAAAGGTACGGATCGATACGCCGAACGAGGTCAGCTACTTCCAGAACGGCGGGATCCTCCACCGCGTCCTGCGCGACCTGCGCTCACGCGACTAGGCCTGCTGTCAAGGGCGTGTCGGAGGAGAACGTGCAGCTCGTGCAGGCTCTGCATCCGCGTTCGGGGACCGACCTGAAGCAGTGGTTCGGGGAGGACGCTTCGTCTCGGATCGCTTCGGCGGAAGCCTTCTTTCATCCTGAGTGCGAAATCGATAGCGACGGTGCGTCTCTGGGCTTTGTGTCCGGCACCGGGTTGCGCAGCCTGGTTGGTTGCGCGAATTGCTTTCTACAACGACCGTCACGCTGCCCTCGAAGCCGTTCGGCTGTCGGAATAGCCTCGAGGACCGATCGATCAGTTCGCGTCGTCGAGCGCGGCCCGTAGAGCCGCGACGTCCTCGGCCCCGAAGACAACCCGGTTCTGCGTGGCGATATAGACGAGGTCGAGGTTGACTCCAGCCCGGGCGACCTTGCGAGCGAGGTCAGCCAACACGCCCGGGCGGTCCTCGACGTCGACCACGACGACCTCCCGCTCCCGGGTTACCCCGACATGGGAAATCGCCAGCGCGTGCTTCACGGCCTCCGCGTGCGGGACCAGGATGTGCAGCTCGGCGCGCTCACCGGCGCCGACACACGTGGCGGCCGCGATGTTCACCCCCGCGTCGCTGATCGAGGTCGCCACCTGGGCCAGCGCGCCAGGGGTGTTCTCGATGTCGATGACCAGGTCGACCGCCATGCGCAGGTGCGCACTCAGCCTACTCCCGAATACGCAGCGAGGGACCCGGTTGGCCGGCCCCCGTTTCCCCCTATTTGGTTTGGTCGCACGTGAAGAAGCGGCGTGGCGGGGCCGCGGGAGGCAGGGGGTCCACACGGCCCGCGCCACGCCTGCGCGTCGGTAGCCAGGGAGGGATTTCCGACGCGATCGTTCCCGGAGGCGGGACTTGCCCGGGAACGAGTCTTGTCAAGTTAGTACGTCCTCCCGCCTCATCTGATTATTCCCCGTTTGGTCGTGCGGTGTCAACACCCGCGGCTCGATTCCCCAGCCACGGCGCTCGATCAGCTCGATTCCGATCACCGCGCCGAGAGGCCCGAACGGCGTGAGCGTCGCCGCGAGCAGCGGCCAGGGCGCCTCCCGGCGCATGATCGCCCAGAAGATCAGCGCGCAGAGGCCGAGATAGCCCACCCCGTGCAGCAGTCCGAAGAGCGCGGTCTCCGACGGGTAGCCGGGCGCGATCCAGAAGAAGAGCAGGGCGGTGAACAGACCGAGCTCGAACCAGGAGGCGATCTTCACCCACCTGAACAGCCGGCCGGGCACCGGCCTGGGCAGGGCATGGGGGTGCTCAGGCGTCACCGGTTGAACGTAGCGGGTGCGAGGCCTCGACACCGAGTCGGAGTGTCATGGGCCGATCTTCATACCGCCGGTCCATAGTCTTGTTGACCGTCAATCGCCAAGATGTCCGCCATGGAGCGATTCCACGGAGATCAGAGTTCCAACGTGAGCATGAGGAGGCTCGTGCGGTTGCAGCGCTCGTATCGGTGCGCGAGCTGCGACGCAGAACACCACTCCTGGGCTCGACTCAGCTCATGCCCCGATTGCGGCCGCTCCCTCTCGGTGGCCGTGATCAGGCGTGCAGCGCTCACGGGGCCGGTCTGAACCGCCAGCGTGAACCGTCCGGCCGGGGCGATGGCGGGCCGGACGGTTCACTCAGGCCGGCCCCAGCGGCGCCCCATTGCCGTGGAGATCGTCCGAGAGGGCTACGAGCGATTCGCGGCCACTGGTGAATTCGCTGCCGACCTCGCCACGGACGACTTCGTGTGGGACATGTCGAACTTCCAAGGCTGGCTCGAGCAGCAGGTGTACGAAGGCGTCGACGGAGCGAGAACCTTCCTCAGCGAGTGGATGGAGGCGTGGGAGGACTGGGAGCTCGAGCTGGAAGCCCTCCACGACGCGGGCGACAGGGTGGTTGCTCTAGTGCACCAGCGTGGAACGTCGAAAGCGGCCGGGATGCCCGTTGAAATGTCATTCGCCCAGGTCTTCACGCTCCGCGATGGCAAGCAGTCCCGGATGGAGATGTACTCCGACCGGGACGAGGCCCTCGCAGCGACCGGGCTGTCGGAGTAGCGAGCGGCGCTCGCTCAGGCCGGGTCGGCGCGACCCATCAGGGTCGTGAGGACGATCCGCTCCTGCTCCTTGGTGTGCGCCACCGCGTAGCCCTCGCCGGGGCTGGCCCGCGGCGGGCGGCCGATGTAGCCGAGCTCGACGCCCTCGGGAAGTAGCTCCGGCATACGCCGCTGCATCACCGACCAGGCGCCCATGTTCCGCGGCTCCTCCTGGACCCAGACGATCTCCTTCAGGCTCGGGTAGCTCGCGATCAGCTCGGTGAGCTGCTCCTTGGCGAACGGGTAGAGGAGCTCGGCGCGGGCGATCGCGACGTTCTCGACCTCCTCGCGCTTCGGGGCGGCGTCGATGTCGTAGTAGATCTTGCCGCTGCACAGGGCCAGCCGCTCGACCTTCTCCTTGCGGCCCTCGGCGTGCGGGTCGTCGAGCACGAACTGGAACGAACCGGAGGTGAGATCCTCGAGCGTCGAGGTCGCGCGCGGCAGGCGCAGCAGGCCCTTGGGCGTGAAGACGACCATCGGCCGCGCCTTCTGGATGTGGGCCTGGCGCCGCAGCAGGTGGAAGTACTGGGCCGCGGTCGATGGGTTGGCCAGTCGGATGTTGCCCTCGGCGGCGAGCTGGATGAAGCGCTCGATGCGGGCGCTCGAGTGCTCCGGGCCTGCGCCCTCGTAGCCGTGCGGCAGGAGAAGGGTGAGGCGCGAGGTCTGGCCCCACTTCGCCTCGGCCGAGACGATGAAGCTGTCGATGATCACCTGCGCCGAGTTGCCGAAATCGCCGAACTGGGCCTCCCAGAGGATGAGGCTGTCGGGAGAGGCGGCGGAGTAGCCGTACTCGAAGCCGAGGCACGCCGACTCCGAGAGCGGGCTGTTGTGGAGCTCGAGCGGCGCGTTCGCCTCGGGCAGGTTCTGGATCGGCGCGTAGTGCAGCCCTGTTTTCTCGTCATGAAGGACGAGGTGGCGGTTGGAGAACGTCCCGCGCTCGGTGTCCTGGCCGGTGAAGCGGACGTGGACCTCCTCCGTCAGCATCGACGCCAGGGCGAGGGCTTCGGCGTGGCCGAACTCGATCCCGCCCTCGTTCATCGCGTCGAGCCGCTTGGAGAGGGGCTTGCGGAGCTTGCGGTGGATGGTGAAGCTGTCAGGGACCCGGAGGAGCTCCTCGTTCAGCTTGCGGAGCTTGTCCTCCGGGACGGCGGTCTCGACGCTTGGGCTGCGGGTGCGGTCGAGCTCCCCGGTGCCCGTCGCGGTGGGGTCTGCGAAGTCGCCGGACTCGATCTTCTTGCGGAGCTCGTCGTGCGCGGCCTTGAGCCCCTTCTGCCGCTCCTCGTTCCGCTCCTCGACCTCGTCGGGGGTGACCATGCCCTCCTTGACCAGCTTCTCGGCGTAGATCTGGCTGACCGGCGGGTGCTCCTTGATCTTGGCCGCCATCAGCGGCTGGGTGTAGGCGGGCTCGTCGGTCTCGTTGTGGCCGAAGCGCCGGTAGCCGATCAGGTCGATGACGACGTCGCGGCCCCAGCGCTCGCGGTAGGCCATCGCCAGGCGGACCGCGGCGACGCAGGCCTCCGGGTCGTCGGCGTTGACGTGGATGATCGGCACGTTGAAGCCCTTCGCCATGTCGCCCGCGTAGGGGGTGGAGCGACCCTCCTCGGGGTCGGTGGTGAAGCCGATCTGGTTGTCCTGGATGATGTGGATCGTGCCGCCGGTCGCATAGCCCTTCAGCGACTGGAGGTTGAGCGTTTCCGCGACCACGCCCTGCGCCGGGAACGCCGCGTCGCCGTGGAGGAGCACCGGGACGGCGGCCATCGGGTCGTGCTCGAGGCGGCCGTTCTGCCGGCTCGTCTGCGAGGCGCGGGCCGCGCCGGTGACGACCGGGTCCACGTACTCGAGGTGGCTCGGATTCGGGTAGAGACGGACACCGATCTCGGAGCCGTCGGAGGTCTTGTAGAGGCCGCCGTGGCCGTAGTGGTACTTGACGTCGCCGGTTCCGCCGGTCGGGATCGCGGCGAGGGACTTGACCGCCTCGATCACCTTGGCGCCCTCGAACTCGGCCAGGATCGCCTCGACCGGGCGGCCGATGTTGTGGGCGAGGACGCTGAGCCGGCCGCGGTGGGCCATGCCGATCACGACGTCGTGTGCGCCCTCCGTGTGGGCCATCTCGAAGACCTCGTCGAGCATCGGCACGACGGTGTCGAGCCCCTCGATCGAGAACATCTTCTGGCCGAGGTAGGCCTTCTCGAGGTAGCGCTCAAAGCCGAAGACCGAGATCAGGCGGTCGAGCAGACGCTGCTTCTCCTCCGCGTCGAGCGGCTTGCGGTGCCAGCCGGTCTCGATCATGTCCCGCAGCCACATCCGCTGCTGGTGCGAGGAGAGGTGCTCGATCTGGTACGCGATCGTCCCGCAGTAGGCCTGCCGCATCCGAGGCAGGACCTCGAGGAGCGTCTCGCCCTCGACGCCGATCCGGAGGATCTCCGCCGGGATCTGGGCCATCAGCTCGGGGGTCAGGTTGAGGTTCTCGGGCTGGATCGCCGGATCGCCCTTGGGCTCCGAGCCGAGCGGATCGAGCCGCGCGGCCAGGTGGCCGTGGGTCCGGTAGCCCTTGAGCAGGGACGTCGCCGCCTGGACTGCCTGGAGCAGCTCCGTGTTCGGCTTCGCGGCGACGCTGGGAGCGCTGGGGCCGCCCGGCGCACCCGGAGCGGCGAGCGGCGGCGCGGATGCCGACGCGGCGTGGGCTGCGGTGATCGGCGAGGGATCGACCTCGAGGTCCCTGGCGACCGACTCGTAGAAGTCGTCCTCGCCCTGCAAGAGCTCCTCGATCCGCCGCAGGAACGAGCCGGACTCGGCGCCCTGGATGACGCGGTGGTCGTAGGTGGAGGTCATGGTCATGACCTTCGAGACGCCGAGCGCCTTGATCTTCTCCGGCGGCGCGTGCTTCCACTCGACGGGATAGGCGAGGGAACCGCAGGCGACGATCGTGCCCTGGCCCTTCAGCAGGCGAGGCACCGACGCGACGGTCCCGAGCCCGCCTGGATTCGTGAGGCTGATGTTCGTCCCCTGGAAGTCGTCGGCGGTGAGGCTGTTCTCCCGCGTCTTCGTGATCAGCTCCTCGTAGTAGGAGTGGAAGCCCTTGAAGTCGAGGCGGTCGGCTCCCTTGATGCAGGGGACCATCAGGGAGCGCTTCCCCTTGCGCTCGACGTCGACCGCGATCCCGAGGTTGATCCCACCCGGCTCGATCACCGTCGGCTTGCCGTCGCGCTCCTCGTAGGCGCGTCCCATCACCGGCCACTCCTGGGCGGCCTTGACGATCGCCCAGGCGATCAGGTGCGTGAAGCTCACCTTCATCCCGCGCTCCTTCAGGACCGCGTTGAGCGCCTTGCGCTTCGCGTCGAGAGTGTCGACCGCGAGCTCGCGGAAAGAGGTCGCCGTCGGGATCGAGCGGCTCTCGTCCATCGCCTTGGCGAGGGTGGCCGCGGGCCCGCGGAGAGGGTTGGCCTCGCCGGCCGCCGCGGTGGCGGGGGCGCGGCCGTCGCCGCCGGAGAGCACGTCCGACTTGGTGATCTTGCCGCCGTGGCCGCTGCCCTGGACGCCCGCGAGATCCACCCCGTTCGCCTGAGCGGCGCGGCGAGCTACCGGAGTGGCGCGTGCGTCCTGGCTGACGGCTTCGCCATCACCAGCCGGCACGTCCCCAGCTTCGCTTCCGGGCGTGCCGGGTGAGGGCGCGGTCGGCTTGGCAACCCTTGTCCCAGCTGCGCCATCCCCGGACGGCGCTTCTCCCCTGATCATCTCCGCCATCGGCTTGCCGACCTCGATGGTCTCATCGGGGCCGACCAGGATCTTCGTGATCGTGCCGCTGGCGGGAGCCGGCACCTCGGCGTCGACCTTGTCGGTCGAGACCTCGACGACGGTGTCGCCCTCCGCGACCGCGTCGCCCTCCGAGACGTGCCACTCGAGGATCGTTCCCTCGGTGACCGACTCGCCCATCTCGGGCATCACGATCTCGAGACCGCCGCCCTCGAGCTCCTTGCCCGCCGAGACCGAGGCATCATCGGAAGTCGCCTTCCCATCCGTCTCGGCGGTTGTCTCGGCGCCCGCACCGTTGGACTCGGCCGCACTCTCCTCGCGGGCCGGCTCGACACCTTCCTGAGCCTCCTCGGCCGGCGCTTCCTCCGCCTCGGGCGCGCCGCCGTTCGTATCGATCTCGGCCAGCGGCTTGCCGACCTCGATGGTGTCGTCGACGTCGACGAGAAGCTTGGTCACGGTCCCGGAGGCGGGCGCAGGCACCTCGGCGTCGACCTTGTCGGTGGAGACCTCGACCATCGTCTGGCTCTCCTCGACCGAATCCCCCTCCGAGACATGCCACTCGAGCACGGTGCCCTCGGTCACCGACTCGCCCATCTCGGGCATCAAGAGCTGAACCTTTTGCTGAATTGCCATTCCCCTATTAACTGTATGAGGTTCCCAGAACCTGCCTGCCAGGAACCATCCCGCCGCTAGCCGATGCGGGCGATCAGATCCACCGCCGGCCAACCCTGGTCCCGGATGAATTCACGGGTGGGCGCCGCCGTTTCGCAGAACGCGCAGGCGATCACGTCGGAGAAGCCGACCGGGCCGGCGAGCGCGAGCGGCATGTCGCACTCCGGGCAGGCGAGGGACCGCATGCCGAGCCAGGCACCCCGCGTCGCGGGTCGCTGCTCGATTCGGGCGGCCGCAGCGCGAAGCTTGTCCTCACGCTCCGGATCGGGAACCGCGGCTGGATCGATGAACATCCCCACGACTTGATTATTGCGCTGCTGCGTCGCGGGCCAAGCGGCGGGAGGCGTGGTCGGTGTAAGTTCCCGAAAGCCATCCCCGGACGCGCAGCAGAGGAGATGGCGGAATGATGAATTGGAGGAGGGGTCGACTGAGATGAGCTACTTCGTCACCGGCGCGACCGGTTTCATCGGCCGCAACCTGGTCGAACAGCTGCTCGAGCGTGAGGGACCGATCTACGTGCTCGTGCGTGAGGGATCCCGCGGGCGGCTCGAGGAGCTGAAGAACCGCTGGGGCGCGGACGACGACCGCATCATCCCGGTGATCGGCGACCTCTCCCAGGAGCACCTCGGCTGTGGCGAGGTGATTTCGGAGCTGAAGGGCAAGGTCGACCACTTCTTCCACCTCGCCGCGATCTACGACATGACCGCGAACGCGGAGAGCCAGCGCATCGCCAACGTCGAGGGCACGCGGGAGGCGGTCAAGCTCGCAAAGGAGCTCGATGCGAAGCACTTCCACATGGTCAGCTCGATCGCCGCGGCCGGTCTCTACAAGGGCACCTTCACCGAGGACATGTTCGAGGAGGCCGAGAAGGTCGACAACCATCCCTACTTCCAGACCAAGCACGAGTCGGAGGCCGTCGTCCGGGAGGAGGCGGAGGTCCCGTGGCGCGTCTACCGGCCGGGGATCGTCGTCGGCCACTCCGAGACCGGCGAGATGGACAAGATCGACGGCCCCTATTACTTCTTCAAGCTTCTGCAACGCGCCCGCAACGCCGTGCCGCAGTGGTTCCCCGGCATCGGCATCGAGGGTCGGAAGATCAACATCGTCCCGGTCGACTTCGTCGCCAAGGCGATGGATCACATCGCGCACATCGAGGGGCTCGACGGACAGGCGTTCCACCTGACCGACCCGAACCCGCTGACGGCGGGTCAGGTGATCAACACCTTCGCGAAGGCGGCACACGCTCCGGAGGCGCGTCTGCGGATCGACTCGCGGATGTTCGACTTCATTCCGAAGCAGGTACGGGGCGGCTTGACCATGCTGCCGCCCGTCAAGCGGATCACCGACCAGGTCCTGGCCGACCTCGGCATCCCGCGCTCGGTCCTCGTCTACATCAACTATCCGACCGACTTCGACTCGACCAAGACCCAGGAAGCCCTCGAGGGGACAGGCATCTCGGTGCCGCCGCTGCCCAGCTACGCCGACAAGCTCTGGGATTACTGGGAGCGCAACCTCGACCCCGACCTCTTCAAGGACCGCTCGCTGTCGCGGCGCCATCGGCGGCAAGGTCGTCCTGATCACAGGGGCATCGTCTGGGATCGGCAAGGCGGCGGCGGTCAGGTGCGGCGAGGCCGGCGCGGAGGTCCTGCTGGTCGCCCGTACTCCCGGAGAAGCTCGAGGAGACCAAGGCCGAGGTAGAGGAGGCGGGCGGCAGCGCCTTCATCCACCAGTGCGACCTCTCGGACCTCGACGACGTCGAGCGGATGGCGAAGGAGGTGCTCGACGAGCACGAGCGGGTGGACATCCTCGTCAACAACGCGGGCCGCTCGATCCGTCGCTCGATCGAGAACTCCTACGACCGCTTCCATGACTTCGAGCGGACCATGCAGCTCAACTACTTCGGCGCGCTGCGGCTGATCATCAGCCTGCTGCCGAGCATGCGCAAGCGAAGCAAGGGCCGCAAGGGAGGGCACATCATCAACATCAGCTCGATCGGCGTGCAAACCAACACGCCGCGGTTCTCGGCCTATGTCGCCTCAAAGGCGGCGCTCGACGCCTGGTCGCGCTGCGTTGCCTCGGAGGTGGTCGACGACGGCGTCAACATCACCACCATCCACATGCCGCTGGTGCGCACTCCGATGATCGCCCCGACCAAGATGTATGACGCGTTCCCGACGATCACACCCGATCAGGCCGCCGAGATGATCACCAACGCGATGATCACGAAGCCGAAGAAGGTGGCCACCCGGCTCGGCAACTTCGGGGAGCTGCTCTACAACGTCGCGCCGAAGGCCTCGGACGCGATCCTCAACACCGCCTACAAGCTCTTCCCAGAGTCCAGCGCCGCGAAGGGCAAGGAGGACGGGAAGCCCGCCGAGAAGGAGAAGGAGCTCTCCACGGAGGGAGTCGCCTTCGCCTACCTGATGCGCGGCGTGCACTGGTAGCCATTCATCCATTGACGAGAGCATCCCGACGCCCTAGGGTCGGCTGGTCGGCTCACTAGGGGAAGGGGATCAGATGTCCGGCAGGCGGTTGTCGAGGTGGGGAGTCGTTCCACTGATCGCCGGCGTCGCGCTCGCGGCCCCGGCCGCGGCTCAGGCGGCCTTCCCGGGGACGAACGCCCAGATCGCGTTCTGGAACACGCCCGGACCGGCGGGTGACATTCAGGTCATCAACCCCGATGGCACTGGCCTCGCCAACTTGACCAGCAGCTTCGCCGTCAACGACATCGGCCCCGAGTACTCGCCCACCGGGACTCAGATCATCTTCGAGAGCGATCGCAGCGGGAACAACGACGTCTGGAGGATGGACAGCGCCGGTGGATTCCCGGTCAACCTGACGCCGACCTCGCCGGGCAACGACATCGATCCGAGCTTCGGGCCCGCCGTCGTGGGCCAGAAGATCGTCTTCTCGAGCGACCGCGACGGCGGCGACTTCGACATCTTCGTGGCGAACGCCGACGGCTCCGCCCCGGTCAACGTCACCCCGACGAGCTCGTTCGACGACATCCAGCCCGAGTTCTCACCTGACGGAAAGCGCATCGTCTTCACCCGGCGAAATCCGAACCTCGGCGAGGACATCTGGGTGATGAACGCCGACGGGTCCGGTCAGACGAACCTGACTCCGACGCCCGCGCCGCACGAGTCGGACCCCGACTTCTCGCCGGACGGAAAGCGAATCGCCTTCACCGGCGACAGCGCCGGCACCAACGACATCTGGACGATGAACGCCGACGGCTCGGGAATGGTCAACCTGACCGGAGGCATTCCCGGCGCCTACGACATCACCCCGAACTACTCACCCGACGGCAAGCAGATCACGTTCGACAGCAGCCGGACCGGAAGCATCGTCGAGGACATCTTCCGGATGAACGTCGACGGCAGCAGCCCGGTGGACGTGAGCGGTGGCCCGACCGCCGGGGAGGCGGACCTCGATCCGGACTGGCAGCCGTTCAACAAGTGCGCCAAGAAGAAGAAGCCGACCATCGTCGGGACCACGGGGCCGGACATCCTCAAGGGCACCAAGAGGGCCGATGTGATCGTCGGGCTGGATGACGCCGACAAGCTGATCGGCCTGGGCGGCAAGGACGTGATCTGCGGCGGACCCGGAAGGGACATCATGATCGGCGGAGGCGGGAAGGACCTGTTGATCGGCGGCGGGGGCAAGGACAGGTTCCGCGGCGCCTCCCGGGACGCGGTCAAGCAGTAGGCCCTTCGACACCGGGCTGGGTGTAGCGTCACGGCCGTGGACGCGACCGCCGCGCGCCGCCTCAAGCACTGGGGCTGGGGATACGAGGACCAGCAGCCTCCCCGCGAGCAGGTCGAGGGGATTGCCCGAGCGGTCACCGACCGGCTCGGGTTCGAGGTGGATGAGATCGAGGAGCCGGTGCCGCTCGACGCCGTGGAGCTGCCCGAGCCCCGCATCAAGCCCCCGAAGCGCTTCGCCGAGATGTTCTCGAGCGACCGCTACGACCGCGTCGCGCACTCGCTCGGCAAGGCGTACCGCGATGTGGTGCGCGGCTTTCGCGGCGAGTTCCCGAACCCACCCGACCTCGTCGCCTATCCGGAATCGGCCGAGGACGTGGACATGGTGCTCAACTACTGCGCCGACGAGAAGGCCGCGGCGATTCCCTACGGCGGCGGCACCAGCGTCGTCGGCGGCATCGAGCCGCGGATGCGCGAGGACTACCCCGGAGTCGTCAGCATCGACCTGAAGCGGATGGATCGCGTCCTGGAGGTCGACGCCGTCTCGAAGTCGGCGCGGATTCAGGCCGGCGCGTCCGGTCCGCAGCTGGAGGAGCAGCTCCGCGAGCACGGCCTCACGCTGCGTCACTTCCCGCAGTCCTTCGAGTACTCGACGCTGGGCGGCTGGATCGCGACCCGGGCGGGCGGGCACTTCGCCATGCTCGAGACCCACATCGACGACCTGGTCGAGTCGGTGCGAGCCGTGACGCTCGACCACGAGTGGGAGAGCCGGCGGCTGCCGGGCTCGGGCGCCGGTCCCAGCCCCGACCGGATGCTGATCGGATCGGAGGGGATCCTCGGCGTGATCGTCGACGCCTGGGTGCGGGTGCGCGAGCGCCCGACCGAGAAGATCTCGTGCGGGGTCGCCTACGACGACTTCATGGCAGGGGCCGAGGCGGTGCGGGAGATCTCCCAGTCGGGGCTGAATCCCTCGAACTGCCGGCTGCTCGATGCGGTCGAGTCCGACACGACCTCCGCGGGACCGCCCGGCAAGGCGCTCCTGGTTCTTGGCTTCGAGTCGGCGCACATCCCGGTTGAGGAACCGATGTCCCTGGCGCTGGACATCTGCCGCAACCACGCAGGTGAGCCGGGCGAGCTGAAGCGGAGCGGCGACGGGCCGCCGGGCCCGGAGGCCCGCAGCGAGGCGCCGGCGCCGTCCGCGCCGGGCGAGGACCCGGTCAACGCCTGGCGCCACGCCTTCCTCTACGCGCCCTACCTGCGGGACGCGCTGGTCGCCTGCGGGGTCCTCTCGGACACCTTCGAGACGGCGGTCACCTGGGACCTCTTCCCGGACTTCCACGCCGAGGTGATGGAGACGGCGAAGCGCGCCGTCGCCAAGGCGAGCGGTGCAAACGGAGAAGGCCGTGGGTCTCCTCGGATCAGCTGCCGCTTCACGCACGTCTATCCCGACGGCCCCGCCCCGTACTACACGGTGCTGGCCCCCGCCCGGCGCGGCGACGAGGTTGCCCAGTGGGACGAGATCAAGGCGGCGGTCTCGGACACCGTGATCGACGCGGGCGGCACGATCACCCACCATCACGCGGTCGGCCGCGATCACCGGCCCTGGTATGACCGGCAGCGCCCCGACCCTTTCGCTGACGCGCTTCGCGCCGCCAAGCTCGCGCTGGACCCCAAGGCCGTGCTCAATCCAGGCGTCCTGATCGATCCCTAGCAAGCGGCCGCCACTGATGTAGGACGCATAACCGCTCTCTCGCGAGCGAATCCTGGCCACTACCCTTCCCGCTTCATGGCTGACGCTCTCCAGGAGCGGACCGAGCCGCAGGTGGAGGAGATAGCCACCGGCGGCGGGTCCCAGAGGCCCCGGCGCGGGCCGGTTCGCGCTGCGGTCAAGGCGATGCGGCCGCAGGAGTGGGTGAAGAACACGCTGGTCTTCGCCGGCCTGCTCTTCTCCGCCAAGTTCAAGGAATTCGACGCGGTCGTCGACGCGACGGTCACCTTCGCCGCCTTCTGCATGGTCGCCTCGGCGGGCTACCTGGTGAACGACGCCCACGACGTCGCCGAGGATCGACAGCATCCGACGAAGAGATTCCGGCCCATCGCCGCAGGCGAGCTCAGCATCCCGACCGCCATCGGCCTGGCGGTGGTGCTCGCGGTGGTCGCGCTCGCAGGCTCGGCGGTGCTCGAGGGCCTTGAGGTCGGTGGGCTCGTGCTCGCATACGGAGTGGGCACGACGCTCTACTCCTATGTGCTGAAGCACGAGGTGATCCTCGATGTGATGACGATCGCCGGGCTGTTCGTCCTTCGCGTCCTCGCGGGCGCGGTCGCGGTCGGCGCCGACGCGTCCGCCTTCCTGCTCCTCTGCACCGGGATGGTGGCGCTCTTCCTCGGCTTCACCAAGCGCCGTCAGGAGGCGACCTCGGAGCTGCACTCGGGCACATCGTCAAGACCGGTGCTCGAGCACTACTCGATCCCCTTCCTCGACCAGATGGTCGCGATGGTCACCGCCTCGACGGTGATGAGCTACGCGATCTACGCGGTCAACTCACCGCTGATCGGGTCGAAGATGCTGGGCACGCTGCCCCCCGTGCTCTACGGGATCTTCCGCTACCTCTACCTGATCTACGACCGCAAGGACACACGGTCCACCGACGCGATCCTGCTGGATGACTACGGCATGATCGGCGCGGCGGTCACCTGGGTGGCCAGCGTGGGCATCCTGTTGGCGATCTACCACTAATAGGGACCACACCGACCGCTGCGGCCTCTACGGTGGGTTCGTGCTGCTTCGTCCGAGCGGCCGCCTCATCCGGGCCCTGACACTCACCACCGCTTTCGCTGCGTTTGCCGCTCTGGCGGCGCCCGCGACCTCAAGCGCCGCCAAGCCGGCGGTGGTCACGCTTTCCATGGCCCAGGTCGGTTCGCCGGGCAACCCGGCGGCCGCCATCGTCCCGTTCACCGACGGGATCTACCAGTCCTGCGCAACCGCGCCTCAGGGCGACCCGCCCTGCCAGGCAGTCGGCGGAGTCTCATATCCGTACGGCATCGGGCAGCTCGAGGTGACGGTCAAGCAGTACGTCGGCTTTCTCAACACGGTCGACCCGACGGGCCGCGACAAGCACAATCTCTTCAGCGCGAACGAGAGCTCCACGGAGTGGCCCAAGTACGGCCAGATCAACGAGAGGACGAGCGCGCCAAGCGGGCGCCACTACTCGATCGCCTATCCCGAGTGGGCCGACAAGCCCTACGGCTTCGCCAACTTCCTGCGGACTGCACGCTTCGCCAACTCGGTCACCAACGGGAAGCTGATCTCGAAGCGGACCGTCGCCTCCGGCGGTTTCACCTACGTCGTCTACAAGGTCCGCCTCTCGCGGAACAGCGAGCGCGGGATGTACGACATGCGCAACCCGAAGACGACGCGCAGGCGGGCGACCGGCTTCGTCGTGCCGAGCCAGGACGAGTGGATCAAGGCCGCCTACTTCGATCCGACGGGCGGCGGGACGTTCTCGTACTGGAAGTACCCGACAAACCCCGGGACGTTCTTCGACCAGCCGACCCAGACTTCGCCCGACCCGACGGCGCCAAACACGGCGACCCTCAACCCGACCACCGGGGACGTCACCAACTCGTCGACGCAGCCTCTCGCGATCTACCACGGCACCTCGTTCCCGGCCTGGTGCCCTTCACAGGTGTCGACGAATACCTGCAACACCGTCAACCCGCTTCATCTGAGCGCCAGCAACTATCAGAAGCTCTACCAGGGCAGCCTCGGCACCGTGGGCCAGTCGAAGACGCTCGGCCCGTGGGGCACGCTCGACCAGGGCGGTAACGCCGTCGAGTGGACGGACACGATCACGCCTCCGCCTGCCGGCAAGAAGGGGGCAAGGGTCTGGCGCCGGCTTCACGGCGGGGTCCCGAATGCGCCGGGCTACCAGCTCTGGCTCTCGGCGATCGGTCTGCAGCCGCAGGACAACAAGTTCTACGACCTCACCTACCCGTGGCTCGGCTTCCGGATCGGCGTGGTCGGTGACCTGCAGGTCAAGAAGGGCTAGCCCACCTGCGCGATTGACTGGCCAGTCGGCCAGTCATATAGAGTCCGGAATGTGGACCTGACGCTGACCGACTCGGAGGCGGCCTTCCGCGACGAGGTTCGGAGCTGGCTGGAGGAGAACCACCCCGGGCCCTCACCAGAGGGCGACGACCAGGCCGAGTTCGAGTTCCGCCGCGCCTGGCAGAAGAAGATGCACGACGCCGGCTGGGCGGGCCTCTCCTGGCCCGAGGAGTACGGCGGCAAGGGCGCCACGCTGATCGAGCAGTCGATCTTCAATGAGGAGCTCGCCCGCCAGCGCGCGCCACTCCCTGCGAACGTGCTCGGCCTCGTGATGGGCGGTCCCGTCGTGATTGCCCATGGCAACGAGGATCAGAAGGAGCGCTACCTCGAGCCGATCCTCTCGGGAGAGGAGATCTGGTGCCAGGGATTCTCGGAGCCGGAGTCGGGATCGGACCTCGCCTCGCTCAAGACCCGCGCCGTGAAGACGAACGGCAGCTGGAAGATCACCGGCCAGAAGGTCTGGACCACCTACGCGCACGAGGCCAAGTACTGCATGCTCCTTGCCCGCACCGACCAGGACGCGCCCAAGCACAAGGGCATCACCTACTTCATCCTCGACATGGACCAGCCCAACGTCGACGTGAGGCCGCTGCGCCAGATCACGGGGGAGGCCGAGTTCAACGAGATCTTCCTCGAGGAGGCCGAGGTCCCGGACGAGAACATCATCGGCCAGGTGGGAGGTGGCTGGGGGGTCGCGATCACCACCCTGATGTTCGAGCGCGCCGGACTGGGCGCAGCCGCGGTCATGGGCCTGAAGCGCTCGATGGAGGACCTGCTGGCCGTGATCCGCGAGCGGGGTCTGGACGAGGACCCGGTGATCCGCCAGCGGATCGCCGACCTGCAGATCGGAATCGAGGCGATGCGGCTGGGTGCCCTGCGCTCCCTGACCGCCACGATGAAGACGGGGATCCCCGGCCCCGAGGGCTCGCTCAGCAAGTGGCAGTGGGCCGACTACAACCAGGCGCTCACTGAGCTCGGCAACGAGGTGCTCGGCCCTGAGGGGATGCGCGTCGGCACCGAGTGGAGCTACCGCTTCCTGCGCTCCCGAGCCAACTCGATCGAGGGTGGCACCACCGAGGTGCTCAAGAACATCATCGCCGAGCGCGTGCTCGGCCTCCCGAGGCTGAGGTAGCCATGAACTTCGACCTGAACGACGAGCAGCAGGAGATCAAGCGAACCGCGCACGAGTTCCTCGCCTCCCGCTTTGCGCCTTCGAAGGTCAGGGAGCTGGCCGAGGCGCGCTCCTACGACGACGGCCTGTGGAAGGAGATCTCCGAGCTCGGCTGGCCCGGGATCGCGATCTCCGAGGACGACGGGGGCCAGGGACTCGGGATGGTGGAGCTGGCCGTCCTGCTCGAGGAGTCCGGCTACGCCTGCGCGCCCAGCCCGCTGCTCGGCACCGCCGGGGCGGCGCTCGTCATCTCGGCTGCCGGCTCCGACGAGCAGCGGGCCGAGTGGCTTCCCAAGCTCGCCTCCGGTGAGGCGACCGGTGCCTTCGGCGGATTCGACCACGCCGCCAACGGCGACGCCGAGAGCACACTCTTCTGCGATCTGCCCACCGCCGACGTCGTGGTCACCTTCCACAACGGCGGCGCCCTCCTGGCGCCCGCATCCGAGGTCGACTTCGAGACGGTCGAGGCGATCGACGCGACCCGTTCCTACGGCCTGATCTCCGAGCCGTCTGGCGAGCCTCTGCCGGGTGACGTGGAGGGCGGACGCAACCGGCTCGCCGTGGCGATTGCCGCGGAGCTCACCGGGGTCGCCCAGCGGACGATGGAGATGGCTGTCGAGTACGCCCGCGAGCGCCAGCAGTTCGGCCGTCCGATCGGCGCCTACCAGGGCGTCGGGCACCGCTGCGCCGCGATGCTGCTCGCCACCGAGGAGTCCCGATCTCTCACCTACTACGCCTCCTGGACGGCCGACGCGGAGCCGGAGTCCCTGCCGATGGCGGCCGCGATGGCCGGCTCGCGCAGCGCGGACGCCGGCTGGCAGGTGCCCGCCTCCGCCCTCCAGGTCTTCGGCGGCATCGGCTTCACCTGGGAGCACGACCTGCAGTTCTGGCTCAAGCGCGGCCGCGTCGCCGGCCGCATGCTCGGCACCCCGCGCGACCACCGCGAGCGTGTGGCCGACCTCTCCGGCATGGGTGCCGGAGAGCCGGCGGCCGTCTAGCTACTCGGCCAGCTCGGCGATGTAGTCGACGCCGTCGAGGTCGCGGTGCGGCAGGTACTGGAGCATGACGCGCTCCACGCCCGCCTCCTGGAGCTTCTCGAGCTGCTGGCGGATTTGCGCGACCGTGCCGACGAGGGAGTTCGGACGTTCCGCTTCGAGATACGCCTCGGGATCGCTGGCGTCGTCGCCGCGAATCTCGGCCACCGCGTGGGCTCGCTCGAGCAGGTCGACCTCGTCCGAGCCGATGATGCAGCTCGTCATCAGCGAGATCACCGGCTCGGAGCGGCCGGCGTCCTGCCACGCCTGCTTGACCGGGGGCACCGCCTCGGCGCATTCCTCGGCGGTCATCATCACCAGGTTGTATTCGTCGGCCCAGCGGGCGGCCAATCTCAGACTGCGGGGCTTCGCCCTGCCGCCGACGATCAGGTTGGGCGGCGAGAGCGGCTTCGGCAGGGCGTCCCCGCTGAGCGTGTAGTGGTCGCCGGCGAAGTCGAGCGGACCTTCGTCCCATTGGCGCCTGACGATCTCGATCTGCTCCTCGAGCAGCTCGAATCGCTCTCCCATCGGCGGGAATGGAAAGCCGTAGGCGGCATGCTCGGCCTCGAGCCACCCGGTCCCCATCCCCAGCTCGATCCGGCCGCCCCCCGAGATGTGGTCGGCCGTGACGACGTTCTTAGCGAGTACCGACGGATGCCTGAAGGTGGCGGGGGAGACGAGAGTTCCCAGCCGGAGGTCGGAGGTGACCGCCGCCAGGCCCGCGATCGTCGCCCAGGCGTCGAGCGAGCCCCGGTCTGTCTTCCCCATCACCGAGAGGTAATGGTCCGAGCGAAAGAGCGCCTCGATCGGGCCCTCCTCGCACGCTTTCGCGAGGCGGAGCCAGTCGTCCCAGGTAACCGACTCCTGCCCCTCGATCATCAGGCAGACGCGCATCAGTGGGCGAGGATCTCAGCGTCGGAGATCACCTGCACCTTGCCTCCCCGACTGAAGTGAATGTCAACCGTCTCGTTCTTGCCGTAGCTGCCAAACAGTCCCAGGGTCATCGCGAGCCAGCGGCTGCTGCTCACCTTCTCCTTGACCAGGGGCCGGGAGAAGACGATTTCCCGTCCATGGACCGAGTAGTCGGTGCCCTCGGCCTGTGCTGTCCCGTTGATGAAGACCTGGATCGGCCGCTCGGCCCCATTCGGCAGGCGGACCCTGCGGCCGACCTCAACGCTCTCGCTCATCGGTCGGAGCTTATTCCCGCGGGCTCATTTGCCAAGCGCGCTCCGCAACCGCTCGAAGGCTTCATCCAGTGAGCCGGCCTCGATCGGCTGCTTGCGGATCGCGCCCGTGTACGGGATCGCCGTGCCGTCCCCCATCACGTCGATGCCGCCTTCGGGCGCGCGGATCAGGCCGGGGCCTGAGATCTCGATCCTCGCGTGGACACGCTGGTCGGGAGTGTGCGTCCGAAACACGCTGATCGCGGGCAACCCACCCTCGCGCCTGATCTCCTCGACGCGATGCCGTGCGTCATCAATCGCTTTGTCGAGCGTCGCAAATTTCTCCCTGCCGACAGAGCTCCTGTGCCGAACGGTCACCTTCCACTTGCTCACCCGTGGTCAGCCTAACCGTGTCTCGGGCGGCGACAGGACCCGCCCGCCGACCCGATTACGCCCCGCGGCGTGGGCGTTTCGGCCGCTTCGCCGGTGGCCCGGTGATCTTCTCGGGCCCGTCGCGCTTCTCGGGCGGCGTGTAGTCGACGTCGCGGCGGCCGGTGTAGATCTGGCGCGGCCGCGCGATCTTCAGCTCGGGATCCTGGTTCTGCTCCATCCACTGGGCGACCCAGCCGGAGGTGCGCGGGATCGCGAAGATCACCGTGAACATGTCGTTGGGGACGCCCATCGCCTCGTAGATCAACCCGGAGTAGAAGTCGACGTTCGGGTAGAGCTTGCGCGAGGTGAAGAAGTCGTCGTCTAGGGCGCGCTTCTCGAGCTCGCTGGCGATCCCCAGCAGCGGGTTCTCGCCGGTCGCCTCGAGCACCTCCTCGACATGCTTCTTGATGATCCGAGCGCGCGGGTCGTAGTTCTTGTAGACCCGGTGGCCGAAGCCCATCAGCTTCTCCTCGCGGTTCTTCACGCCCTCGAGGAAGGCCGGGATGTTGTCGACGGACTCGATCCTGCGGAGCATCCGCAGGACCGCCTCGTTGGCGCCGCCGTGGAGCGGGCCGTAGAGGGCTGCGACTCCGGCGGCGACCGCCGAGTAGGGATCCACGCCGGACGAACCGACGGAGCGGACGGCGTTCGTGGAGCAGTTCTGTTCGTGGTCCGCGTGCAGGATGAACAGAACGTCCAGCGCCTTCGCCAGGCGCGGGTCCGGCTTGAAGGTGTCCTCCATCTTGAACAGCATCGAGAGGAAGTTCTCGGAGTAGTCGAGCTCGTTGTCGGGATAGACGTAGGGGAGCCCCATGCTGTGGCGGTACGCCCACGCCGCGAGGGTCGGGACCTTGGCGATCAGCCTGATCGCCGCCATGTAGCGCTCCTCGGGGTCGTCGATGTGCTTGGCGTCCGGGTAGAAGGTCGACAGCGCGCCGATGTTGGCGAGCAGCATTCCCATCGGATGGGCGTCGTGGCGGAACGCCTCGTTGAGCTTCTTGATGTCCTCGTGAGCGAAGGTGTGGTGCGTGACGTCGTAGGTCCAGCGCTCGAGCTGCGGGGGCGTCGGCAGCTCGCCGAAGATCAGGAGGTACGCGACCTCGAGATAGGTCGAGTGCTCGCAGAGCTGCTCGATCGGGATGCCGCGGTGCTGGAGGATGCCGGCGTCGCCGTCGATGTAGGTGATCGCTGAACGGCACGACGCGGTGTTGGTGAACGCGGGGTCGTACCCCATCAGGCCGAAGTCGTCGTCGGAGACCTTGATCTGCCGGAGGTCCATCGTCCTGATGGTGCCTTCGCTGATCTCGACGTCGTAGGTCTTCCCGGTCCTGTTGTCGGTGATGCTGAGCGTGTCGCCGCCGGACGCGCCGTCTTGTGATCCGTCCGTCTGGGGCTCTGCCTGAGTCTCCTGTTTCGTCGCCATCCGACCTCCTTGACATGGCACGGGTTGCGCCTGGCGGCGCACCCTCGCATACGGCCTACGCCCCATATCTTCTCACGGTGGCCATTTCGGCAAACCGGCCGAGCAAGGAGGAGACGCTGCAACTCTTCACCGGGCTGCCTCGGCGCTATGACCTCGCGGGGGCCGTGCTCAGCTTCGGGCAGGATCCGCGCTGGCGCCGGGCGATGGTGCGCAAGGTCGAGGCGGAGTCAGGCGACAGGGTGCTCGACGTCGCGACGGGGACGGGCATGGTGGCGGAGGCCCTGGTTCGCCGCTACGGGTGCTCGGTTGTGGGCCTCGATCAGAGCCCGGAGATGCTCTCCGGGGCCCGGGCGAAGCTCGATCGCGATCCGGGGCTCGCTTCGCACATCGAATTGGTCCGGGGGGAGGCTGAGAGCCTCCCCTTCGGCGACGCGGAGTTCGACCACCTCACCTTCACCTACCTGGTCCGATACGTCGACGACCCGGGATCAACCCTGGCCGAGCTGGCTCGCGTAGTAAAGCCAGGTGGCCGAATCGCCTCGCTCGAGTTCATGCTCCCGCCCAACCCCATCGCCCGCGCCCTCTGGCATGCCTACACGCGGCTCTGCATGCCGGTCCTCGGCCGGCTGATCTCGCCTGACTGGTACGAGGTTGGCCGCTTCCTCGGGCCGAGCATCACCGATCTCTACTGGCGGCTGCCGCTCGACCGGCAGCTGGAGCTCTGGCGGTCCGCGGGGATCGAGCGGCCGGAGGCGCGCGTGATGAGCTTCGGCGGCGGGGTCGTGAGCTGGGGCACGCGTGCCTGAGCAGCGGCCGGCCTTCTACGCCCTGCGCCCCGGCGGCTGGCGCGACCTCGTCACCGTGCTGCATCCGCCCTATACGGCCTGGAACCTGGCCAATGTCTGCTTCGGGGCCGCCGCGGCGGCGCAGATCCACACCGATCGGTTCGTCGCCACGCTCGCGGCCTTCTTCCTCGCCGTCGGGATCAGCGCCCACACGCTCGACGAGCTCAACGGGCGCCCGCTGAAGACACAGCTCTCGGACCGGACCCTGATAGCGCTCGCCGCCGCCTCGCTGGCGGGCGCCATGGGGATCGGCATCGCCGGCTGCATCATCGTCTCGGCAACCCTGATCCCGTTCGTGCTGGCGGGCGGCTTCTTCGTCGTCGCCTACAACCTCGAGCTCTTCGGCGGGCGCTTCCACACGGCCTTCTGGCTTGCCTTCGCCTGGGCGGCATTCCCGGCGCTCACCTCGTGGTGGGTC
The DNA here is from genome assembly GCA_963774305.1 of uncultured Solirubrobacterales bacterium. Classification (GTDB taxonomy): domain Bacteria; phylum Actinomycetota; class Thermoleophilia; order Solirubrobacterales; family 70-9; genus DASUPK01. Next base: position 291,222 of record CAVZEM010000007.1, read on the forward strand.
AACACCCTGTCATTTGCCTCGGTGGAGGTGGACGTGGCCGGCGTACTGGTGGCCGCCGGCTGCTTCGGCCTGGTCAGCGTGCAGAGGACGCTCTCGACCCCGGTCCGCAGGCTGCGACGAAAGACGGTCTCGGTCACCGGCGAGCAGCGCCTCGACGACGGCACCGTCATTCCTCTGACGGTCGCGGAGATCTCCGGGCCGCTCGACGCGTCGCTGCGCGGTCTCTCGTGGGCTGTCGTGGTCCTGTCGATCGGGCTGGTGGTGATCCGCTACTAGATGCTCATCCGGCGGATACCTCGAGCGCCGCGGTCAGTGACGCGGCATCGAAGGAGCCACCGTGCAGCCGCCCGCCGACGAAGAAGCCCGGCGTCCCGGTGACGCCGCTGGCGAGCCCGCTGTCTACGTCGCGCTGGACCCTGGGGGCGTGGACCTCCGAGTCGAGCTCGCTGGTGAAGCGGTCGACGTCGAGGCCGAGCTCGGTTGCCTGCCCAATCAGGTCCTCGCGGCTGAGCGCGCCCCGGGACTCGTACATGCGGTCGTGCATCTCCCAGAACGCCCCCTGGGCGGCGGCCGCCTCCGCCGCCTGGGCGGCGCGCTCGGCGTCGGGATGGACGTTTCGCAGCGGGAAGTGGCGGAAGACGAACAGCAGCCGCCCGGCGAGCTGATCCCGCAGGCGGTGGACGATCGGATAGGCCGCGGTGCAGTACGGGCACTGGAAGTCCCCGTACATGACCAGCTCGAGCTCGGCCCGGTCGGGGCCGTCGACGTGGTCCTCCGCTGAGATGGGTGGAGTGAGCTGGCCCAAGGATCAGCGAGCTTAGACTCGCGGCGTGAACGACATCGAGGTCCTGATTGCGCTGGTGGCCACGGCGATCGTTCTGGTTCGCCTCGCGGATGCGATCTCGATCCCGCACTCGATCGTCCTGGTGCTGGGTGGGTTGGGGATCGGCTTCATCCCGGGAGCGCCCCACCCTCGAGCTGCAGCCGGACGTCGTCTTCCTGGTTTTCCTGCCGCCGCTGCTTCAGTCCGCCGGCTACTGGGCCTCGCCGAAGGAGCTCCGCGCCGAGCTGGTCCCGCTCACCTGGCTTGTGATCGGGCTCTCGCTGGCCACGATGGTTGCGGTCGCGGCCGTCGCGCAGGCGGTGATTCCCAGCATCAGCTGGGCCGAGGGCTTCGTGCTGGTGGCCGCCCTCCAGGGTGAGGACAGCGAGCTGCCCATCGAGGATCCGCTGACCGGCTACCGCAGGCTGCGGGAGGACCTGATCCAGACGGAGCGCGACACGCTGCTCGGCATGCGCAACAACGGCCGCATCAAGCAGGACCTCTTCCGCCACATCCAGCGAGACATCGACCTGGACGAAGCCCGGCTCGGGACTTAGTTCGCCGGAGCTGGCTCCGGATCGAAGTGAGTGATTCGGCGGAACTCGCGGAGGCGCTCGTCGATCTCCTCGCGGCTGAGTGACTGGACCCGCTCGGTGCCGAAACCCTCGACGTTGAACGAGGCCAGCACTGAGCCGTAGGCCATTCCCAGGCGCAGGACGGTGTGGTCGAGGACGGATTCGCCGGCGGCTCGGCGGCTGTCCAGGTAGCCGAGGAAGCCGCCCGCAAACGTGTCGCCGGCGCCGGTCGGGTCCCGAACGTCCTCGAGCATGAAGCCGGGGATCGCGAAGAACTCGTCGCCGCAGAAGAGCGCCGCACCGTACTCGCCGCGCTTGGCCACGACGACCTTGGGGCCCATCTCCATCGTGGCCCGAGCGGCGCGCGCGAGGTTGGGTTCGCCGGTCAGCTCCCGGATCTCGGCGTCGTTGAGCATCAGGCAGTCCACCTCGGCGATCGCAGCCTTCAGCGCGTCGCGTGCCGAGTCGAGCCAGAAGTTCATCGAGTCGAGTCCGACGAACTCGGCTCCCTCGCACGAGCGCCGCACTCGCCGTTGGAGCTGCGGCTGGATGTTTCCGAGGAAGAGCATCTCGGCGCTCCTGGACTCCTCGGAAAGCTTCGGGTCGAAGTCCGCGAAGACGTTGAGTTGGGTGTCGTCGGTGTGCGCGACGTTCATGTCGTACTCGTAGTGGCCCTTCCAGAAGAAGGTCTTGCCGTCCTCCACCTGCTCGACGTCGTCGGTGATCACGCCACGGCGCTCGAGCACGCCGAGCTCGCCCTCGCCGAAGTCATCGCCGACCGGTCCGACCACCCGAACCTCCGTGAAGAAGCTCGCGGCCAGCGAGAAGTGGACGGCTGAGCCGCCCAGCATCCGCTCGCGCTCGCCGAACGGCGTGCGCACGGAATCAAAGGCAATCGACCCTACGACGGTTAGCGACATATCCTTGTCTGGTGAAGGCTATTCAGATCGAGGAGTTCGGCGGGCCAGAGCAGCTCAAGCTGGTCGACTTGCCGGACCCCGAGCCCTCCGACGGCATGGTCGTCGTGGACGTCAACCGCTCCGGGATCAACTGGGCGGACACGCACGCGATCCGCAATGACTACCTCGCCGAGCAGGAGCTGCCGCTGATTCCCGGCGCCGAGATCGCCGGGACGACCGCCGACGGGAAGCGCGTCGCGGCGCTGATGAGCAACGGGGGATACGCCCAGAAGGCGGCGGTCCCCCAGGCCTTCCTGGTTCCGTTGCCCGATGAGGTCTCCGACGAGCAGGCGGCGGGCCTGCTGCTCCAGGGGCTGACGGCCCACGCGCTGTTGCACTACTGCGCCCACGTCGAGAAGGGCGAGACGGTCGTGGTCGAGGCCGCGGGAGGCGGAACCGGCTCCCTCGCCGTTCAGCTCGCCAAGCGGGCGGGCGCCAAGGTGATCGGCCTGGCCTCGACCGAGGAGAAGCGGGCGCTGGCGGAACGGCTCGGTGCCGACGCCACGGCCGACTCCCGCGCCGACGATCTCAAGGCGGCGATCCTCGAGGCCAATGGCGGCGAGAAGGTGGACGTCGTCCTGCACATGAGCGGCACCGGGTTCGAGGCGGAGCTCAGCTCGCTCAACATGCTCGGCAGGATCGTCTGCTTCGGGAACGCCGCCCGCCATCCGAACGAGGTGGCGACGAACTATCTGCTGCAGACCTCGAAGTCGGTGCTCGGCTTCTGGCTGGTCCCGCTGATCGCCCGGCGCCAGGACCTGATCGCCTCGATGCTTGAGGACCTGCTCGGCGCGGTCGCGGCGGGTGAGCTCCAGGTGACGATCGGAGCCACCTATCCGCTGAGCGAGGCCGCTCGCGCCCACGAGGCCATGCAGGAGCGGGGTACGACCGGCAAGCTGCTGCTCGATCCCTCGAAGTAGATGGCTGAGACAAAGACCGCAACCTCCTTCAAGGAGCTCGGCCTGTCCGATGGTCTGCTGCAGACCCTCGAGGAACTCGGCTACGCCGAGCCGACGCCGATCCAGTCCCAGGCGATCCCGGAGCTGCTCAACGGCCACGACGTGATCGGCCAGGCGCAGACCGGCAGCGGCAAGACCGCCGCCTTCGGCCTGCCGATGCTCGAGTACATCGACCCGGAGAACGAGGAGACGCAGGCGATCGTCCTCACCCCGACGCGTGAGCTCTGCATCCAGGTGACGCAGGCCCTGCGGGCGTACGCCGAGCACCTGGAGGGCGTGAACGTGGTGGCCGTCTTCGGCGGCGCTCCGATCCGCGAGCAGCAGTCGCGGCTCCGTCACGGCGCGCAGGTGGTCGTCGCCACGGTCGGCCGGATGATGGATCTGATCTCACGCAAGTCTCTGGTGCTCACCGCGGCCCGGTACGTCGTCCTCGATGAGGCCGACGAGATGCTCGACCTCGGGTTCATCGAGGACGTCGAGAAGATCCTGCGGATGTGCCCGAACGGGCGCCAGACGCTGCTTTTCTCCGCGACCATGCCGGCGCCGGTTGCGAGGCTCGCAGAGACCTACATGTACGACCCGGTCACGATCCGGGTGACCCCGAAGAAGCTCACGGTCGACTCGGTCGAGCAGGCCTACGTGATGGTCGAGCCCCGCCAGAAGCTGGAGCGCCTCGCCGAGGTGCTGAAGGCGGAGGAACCCGAGCAGGCGATCATTTTCGTGCGGACCAAGATCGGGGCCGCCAGGCTCGGCAGGGACCTCGGCGACAAGGGTCTGCGCGTCAAGGCGCTGCATGGCGACCTCAGTCAGGGCCAGCGCGACGGGGTGATGATCTCCTTCAAGGAGCACAAGACGCCGCTGCTGGTGGCGACCGACATCGCGGCGAGGGGCCTCGACATCGAGCACGTCACCCACGTCATCAACTACGACCTGCCGAACAATCCCGAGATCTACGTCCACCGCATCGGGCGCACCGGCCGGGTCGGCCGCACCGGCCGGGCGATCACCTTCGCCACCGCCAAGCAGGCGGGCGAGTTGAAGGAGATCGAGCGCACGGTGAAGGCGCCGATCGGCGAATGGGAGCCGCCCGAGGAGCGCCTGGAGCACGCCCCGACCCCACGACACCGCGAGGGACCGCCCCCTGTGCCGACGAATGGCACCGTCAAGCTGTTCGTCAACCGCGGCAAGCGGGGTGGGCTCACCGAGGAGGACCTGAGCTGGGCGCTGACCGAGGGCGCTGTCCTCCCCGAGGAGGCGATCCACTCGATTCGGGTCCTGGACCGCTTCTCGTTCGTGGAGGTGGCCGCGGATCAGGCTGAGCGAGCGGTGGAGTACCTGGACGGGACGAAGCTCAAGGGCAAGCAGATCCGGATGGAGATCGCCCGCAGCTGATGCGAGGGGGCGCCGACAGGCGCCACCCGTTCAAGGAGTGACGAGCTCCTCGATCTTCCCGATCAGGTCCTCCCACTCGAAGGGCTTGGGGACGATGTCATTTGCGCCCAGCTTGCGCATTCGCTCGGGCTCCTGAGCGTCGAGGTGGGCGGAGATCATCAGCACCGGGATCTTGGAGCCCTTGCCCCTGATCTCCTCGAGCACCTCGGTCCCGGACTTGTTGGGCATCATCGCGTCGAGCAGGATCACGTCGGGCTCCTTGGGGCTGAGCTCGCGAAGCCGCTCCAGCGCCTCGACTCCGTCGGTCGCGGTGACCACCTCGTAGCCCTCCATCTCCAGGCGGCGCTGGAGCATGAGCAGGACGGTCTCGGAGTCGTCCGCTACCAGCAGGCGGGTCACCCGGCAGCTCCCGCCTTCGTCCTGCGCGTGGGTGCCTCGCGGTTCGGCCGGCCATCCTTGGCGATCGGCAACACGAAGCGAAAGGTAGCGCCCTCGCCCGGGGACGAGTTCGCTGTGATCGCACCGCCATGCAGCTCAACGAGCGATTTGGCGATCGCCAGGCCCAGGCCGGTGCCGCCGACGGACTGAGTCTCCGTGCTGTCGGCGCGCCAGAAGCGGTCGAAGACATGCTCGAGCTGGTCCTCATCGAGGCCCGGGCCGTTGTCCGAGACGGCGAATGCGATCTCGTCGCCCACCTTCGTCGCCGCCAGCCGGACCTGGGCGCCCTCGGGCGCGTACTTGTTCGCGTTGGTCAGCAGGTTGGCGAGCACCTGCCCAATCCGGCCCGGGTCGGCATCGATGTCGGGCAGATCCTTCTCGACGTTGACGGTGAAGCGCTGGGCCTTGCCCTCGAAGTTGGGTCGCATCTGCCGGCCGATCCGCTGGGCCAGGGAGCGAACCGGCGTCGGCTCGGCCTCGATACGAAGCTTGCCGGCGTCGCTGCGGGCCAGGTCGAGCAGATCGTTGATCATCTTCTGCAGCTGCCCGGCGCTCTCGGCGATGACCTCCGCGGCCTCGAACTGCCGCGAGTTCAGCGACTTGCGCTGCGCCGTGAGCATCTCGGCGAAGCCCTTCACCACCGTCACCGGGGTCCGTAGCTCGTGCGAGACGGTGAGGACGAAGTCGTCCTTCATCTGCTCGATTCGATCACGTTCGCGCGCGTCCCGTTCGAGCGAGTTCGCCATCTCGTTGAAGGCGCGGCCCAGGGTTGCGATCTCGACCGGCCCGCCGACCTCCACCCGCGTCCGCAGGTCCCCTCCCGCGAGCCGCCGGGCGCCTTCGACGAGACGCCCCAGGGGGGCCCGCATCGAGTTGATCAGTCCCGAGAAGAGGATGAGCGCCGCGAGGAGGGCCCCGCCCAGCCCGGCCGCCACCAGGATCGTGGTGTTGCGGGTGTCCGTGCGGGCGTTGTCGCGGGCGGCGTCGCGGGCGGCGCGGGTATCGGTCGCCAGAGCGTCGCCGCTGTTGGTGACCGCGGAGGTGAGCCGGCGCTCGACCGGCGCCGGTGGTACCTGCTCATGGATCAGCGGCTCGGCGACCTTTTTGCGCCAGGCGGTCTCGCTGGCGACCAATTGATTGAGCTTCGCCACGAGCACCGTGTCGTCGTCGGTCAGGTCCCTGGCACGGCTGGCAGCGTCCGAGAAGCTGGCGGCCGCCTGGTTCAGCTCGACCTGACTGGGCTGCTGGTGAGCGGTTGCGGGTCGTGCCGCCGCCTGCTCGAGGATGAAGGCGGAGCGAAGGCGCTCGCTCTCCAGGTCGAGCTGGAAATACTGGGTGATGTCGTTCTCGTAGTGGACCCTGATCTGAAAGAGCCTGCCCACGCCGAGCAGGGAAACGATCAGGAGCAAGGCGAACAGGACCACGAATCCGATTCGCAGGCGCGCTGTCAGTGAGGGGTTGAATCTCATTCTTTTTGTGTATCCCCGTTCTTCGCGTAGACTACGGACCAGGGGATCTCATGGGTAAAGGATTGCTTGCTTGGTGGCGCCGCAGGATTGTGGCGCGAGGATTGGCCGGAGCGGCGTTCTTCGCTGTCCCGATAGTCGTGGCCGCATTGATCGGTTTCGGGACCGGATTCTCCGGCGTCGCCGGGGGCCTCTCGTCGATCACCAACGGCCCCGATGCCGTGTCGGCCTCCGCGCAGACAGGGCCGCGCAAGCTGAATCGGGCCGTGGTGGCGCTCGCGAGCCGGCAAACCAGCTCCAATGGGTCTGCTCCCTCGGGCACCAACGCAGGTGGCGGCTCGAACGGAAGCACCACGGGCACCAGCAACACGAGCAGCCGTGATTCGAGCGGCTCGCAGGCCCCAACGATCGACACGCCGACCCTCCCCGACGTGAGCTTGCCGGGTAGCGGCGGCGGCGCCGGTGGTGCCGTCAGCGGTGCGACCAACGCCGTGAACGGCACGGTCAACAACGTGCTCGGCGGCGTCAACAACACCCTCAACGGCCTGCTCGGCCACTAGTTCCAGGCAAACTCCCCCGGGTTGCTCGCCTTCGCGATCAGCCTCGCTTCGGCCTTTTCGTGGGGAGTCTCTGACTTCCTCGGCGGCCTGACCAGCCGGCGCCTGCCGGTCCTCGGCGTGCTGGCCGTTTCCCAGCCCGCCGGCCTGGTCCTGATTCTGATCGTGATCCTGCTGTTCGGCGCGGATCCGATCTCCGCCGACAAGCTCGCCATCGCCGCACTGGCGGGGGCGGCGTCGCTCGGTGGGCTGTGGGCGTTCTACGCGGCGATGGCGATGGGCACGGTCAGCGTGGTCGCTCCGATCGCGTCCCTCGGGGTGGTCGTGCCGGTGGCGTTTGGGCTCGCCAGGGGGGATTCGCCGGCAGCGATCCAGCTCGTGGGTCTCGTCCCCGCGATCGCCGGGGTGGTCATTCTGGGCTACGAGGAGCACCCCGAACATGGCGGCGTCGCCCGTCGGTCGATCGTCCTGGCGATTCTCGCGGGATTGGGGTTCGGGATCTTCTTCACCGGGCTGGACTTGGCGGCCGCTGACAGACCTGGTTGGGCGGTGCTCGCGGTCCGGGTCGGCGGGGTGGCCACGGTCGCGATCGCGCTCCTCATTTCACGGCCGCGGCTCGCCGCGGTCTCGGGCTCGATCGCGGTTCTGCTCACCATCGGGTTCTTCGACGTCCTGGCAAACGCCCTGTTCGCGGTGGCGTCGACCAAGGGAGTCCTCCCGGTGGTGGCGGTTGGGGGCTCGATGTACCCGGCGTTCACCATCGCGCTCGCGCACGGAGTGCTCGGGGAGCGGCTGGCCCGGATCCAATGGGCGGGGGTGTTGCTCGCCCTGCTCGGCGTCGCCCTGATTGCGGCGGGCAGTTGATTCAGGGAGCCACCGGCTCGAGCTCGAGGCCGGTCAGCTGCACCAGCCGGGCGATCGTCTCCCCGGCGCCGCGGTGGCGGATCGCAGTCATCCCGACCGCCTCGGCTCCCTCGCAGTTCTCCGTGAGATCGTCCACGAACAGGCACTTCGCCGGCTCGACCTGGAGTCGCTCCGCGGCGAGGAGGTAGATCTCCGGCTGCGGCTTGTGGAGCCCGACCTCTGCTGAGATCACGACGGCGTCGAAGAGCTCGACGAGCAGCCTGCGGTCGTAGTGGGCGATGCTCCAGGAGTTGGAGACGAGGCCCGTGAGCAGGTCGCTCGCCCGGATCTGGCGGACCGCCTCCACCATCGGTTCCAGCGGCTTCATCCCGGCGAACATGCTGTCGATCAGCCCGTCTGGGTTCTTGAGCCCGAGGCGCTTTCCGAAGGTCGTCTCGAAGGCGGCTTCGCTGAGCTCGCCGGTCTCGAGTCCGCGCAGATCCTTGAGGGCCTCGGGATCCGTGCGAAAGAGATTCTTGATCGCATCTGGGTCGAGTCCCTCGGTCCGGCAGAAGGAGGAGAAGCTGTCCCAGACCGGGGTGGTCAGCACCCCACCGAAATCGAAAAGGACCGCCGCATATGCTCCCGCCATGGCGGAGCAGGCTACAGAGGCCCCCGAGGGCATCAATCGAGAGGGCGTCGAGGGCTGGTTCGAGGCCAATGTCCCAGACGTCGAGCTCCCCCTGGGCTTCGACCGGATTTCGGGCGGGCGCTCCAACATGACCTTCGGCGTCCGGGATGCGGCGGGGCACGCCTGGGCGCTGCGCCGCCCGCCGCTCGGCCAGCGCCTGGGCTCGGCTCACGACATGGGCCGCGAGCACAGGGTGATCGCCGCCCTTCAGGACACGCCCGTGCCGGTGCCGCCGGTGATCGGGATGTGCGAGGACGAGTCGGTGAACGAGGCGCCCTTCTACGTCATGGGCTTCGTCGACGGGCCGATCCTCCGCTCGGCCGAGGAGGCCAAGCAGTTCGAAGACGATGAGCGCCGCGCGATCGGCGAACGGGTCGTGGACACGCTGGTTGCGATCCACGAGGTCGACCCCGATGCGGTCGGCCTTGGGGACCTGGGTCGCAAGGAGGCCTACGTCGAGCGGCAGCTCAAGCGCTGGCAGGGCCAATGGGAGAAGTCCAAGACCCGCGAGCTGCCGGCGATCGACGCGGTTCACGAGCGCCTCTCGGCGCGCGTTCCCGAACAGGGGCCGGCGACCATCGTCCACGGCGACTACCGGCTGGACAACATGATCCTCTCGCCCTCGGGCGAGGTGGCGGCCGTCGTCGACTGGGAGCTCTGCACGCTCGGCGACCCGTTGGCCGACGTCGGCATGCTGCTCGTCTACTGGTCGGAGGAGGGCGACGACTTCATGCCGCTCTTCGCCCCCGCGACCATCGCGCCGGGGTTCCCGAAGCGCGACGACGTCCGCGAGCGCTACGCGGAGAAGTCGGGGCGGGATCTCGGCCAGATCGACTTCTTCATCGCCCTCGGCTACTGGAAGCTGGCGATCATCCTCGAGGGCGTCTACGCCCGTTACGCCTCGGGCCAGTACGGCGAGACTGACGAGGGCTTCCAGGAGTTCGCGAAGGTGGTGGAGCGCCTGGCGGCCGCGGCGGACGAAGCCGCGAACCGCCTGCCGTAGCTGGCCACAGTCCCGGGGCCATTCTGTTGCGCACTGGGCACCCCCTGCTCGCAATGGGGCGGTGTCCAACCACAGGATGCGGGGATGGCCGACGACGCCGTCCGCGATGGGGGTGTGGGCGAAGGTGATAGCGATGGCTATCAATCCGATAGCCATTCGGATAGCGATCGCGATAGCGAGTCCGATAGCGAGTCCGATAGCGATTCCGATAGCGATCGCTATCGCTTCCAAGACCCCACCCTCGACGAAGACCTGGCCCCCCTGATCGACACCTGGAAGAGGATGAAGGAGGGCTGGTGGAATCAGGCGGGATACGAGACCTACTGGGACTACGTCCAAGAGACCGAGAAGAAATGGGCGCGAATGGGTTTCTCGAGCATCTACAGGAAGCGGAAGAAGCGCCCGAAGGCACAAGAGCTGCCGGATGCCTCGCCCTCGGATGTGGACTTGGACGCCCTCGGCGCCGACGCTACGCGACCCCGCACCTCACGCGACCGGCAGGTGAACGTACGGCTCACGCAGCTTGGCTTTGACGCGCTGGCCGAAGCCGCCCGGGTCTACGGGCTGCGACCGACCACGCTGGCGCGCCTTCTGATCCATCGCGGTGCCCTCGCCGTTCTCGAGGACCAGAAGTCGAGGCCCGGTCGCGGCTAGGTCGTCGCCTTGGCCGGCTCGGCCTTGGCTGCGCCGTCCCCCGCCTCCGCTCGCCTTGCCGCGCGGTTGAGCTCCCGGCGGGCGATGACCATCTTGTGGACCTCGTCGGGCCCGTCAGCCACGCGCAGCATGCGGCTGAAGCGCCACATGCCCGCGAGCGGAGTGTCATCCGACAGGCCGAGCGATCCGTGGACCTGGATGGCCCGGTCGAGTACGTCCATGACGACGTTGGCGGCGACCACCTTGATCATCGAGATCGCCTGCCGGGCGCGACGCTTGCCCTCGGTGTCCATCTGCCAGGCGGCGTAGAGGGTCAGCAGGCGGGCCTGGTCGACCTCCATCCGCGACTTTGCGATGAAGTCCTGGACGAACTGCTTGTCGGCAAGCGGTCCACCGAAGGACTCGCGGGAGTTGGCGCGCTCGCACATCATCTCAATGGCTCGCTCGGCGGTGCCGATCGCGCGCATGCAGTGGTGGATCCGGCCAGGGCCGAGTCGGTCCTGGGCGATCACGAAGCCCGCCCCGCGCTCGCCGAGCAGGTTGGACTCCGGCACGCGGCAGTCCGTGTAGCGAACCTCGCAGTGGCCGGGGCCTCCGTCGTGGCCCATCACCGAGACGTTGCGGATCAGGTCGAATCCGGGGTTGTCGATGGGGACGATGATCATGCTCGCCCGTGTGTAAGGGGCGGCGTCGGGATCGGTGACCACCATCGCGATCGCGAACTCGGCGCCGTTGGCACCCGAGCTGAACCACTTGTGCCCGTTGATCACCCACTCGCCGTCCTGGAGCTCGGCGCGGGTCTGCAACGTGGTCGGGTCCGAACCGGAGACCTCGGGCTCGGTCATCGAGAAGCAGCTGCGGATCTCGCCGTCGAGCAGCGGCTGCAGGAGATGCTCCTTCTGCTCGGGCGTGCCGTGGTCGGCGAGGATCTCCATGTTGCCGGTGTCGGGCGCGGAGCAGTTGAAGGCCATCGGCGCGATCATCGGGCTGCGGCCCATCTGCTCGCAGAGGATCCCGTACTCCCAGTTGGTCAGGCCGGCGCCGAACTCGTCGCCCGGGAGGAAGAGGTTCCAGAGCCCCTGTTCCTTGGCCCGGGCGCGTATCTCGACCACGATCTGCGGGTACGGGACGCCGGGCTTGACCTCGTCGTCGATCGCCTGAATGGCCTCGGCCTCGACCGGATAGACGTGCTCCTCCATGAAGGCAGCGATCCGCTCCTGGAGGGACTCGACCTCGGGCGAGGGCTTGAAGTCCATTATCTGGACCCTACGACATCCCGCGGTACCGGGCGAAGAGCTCGCCCTTCGATTCGAGCAGCCAGGCGAGTTCGACCAAGTCGACATCGGGCAGGGCACCCTCGAGGACGCGTGGGCCCTCGCCGCCGGCGATCTTCGGGGCGATCGTCAGAAAGAGCTCGTCGGCCAGACCGCCCTCGCGGAGCCGGCCGTGCAGGGTGGGTCCGCCCTCGCAGAGGACAGACTTGATGCCGCGCTCCCTGAGCAGCCATTCGAGCGCCCGGTCGAGCTCGACCCCGTCCGGATGGCGGACGACGGTCACCGGGGTGGCGGTCTCAGGCGGCTCCTGGTCCGAGGCCGTGAAGATCACCACCCTGCCGCCGCCGTCGGTGAAGAGGCCGGCGTCCCAGGGCAGCTCCAGGCGGTTGGAGACGAGCACGGCGAGCGGGTCATGCGTGAGGAGCGTGCGCTCGCGATAGGCGCGCAAGGCGGGGTCCGAGACGATGCGGCCGTAGCGCTCGGCCCGCATCGTGCCGGCGCCGATCATCACCGCGTCTACGCGGGTGCGCAGGCGCTGCAGCATCTCGGTGTCCGTTTCGCTGCCGATCGACCCGGACTTGCCGGAGATCGCGGCGCGGCCGTCCAGCGTCGTGGCGAAGTTGAGGATCAGATAGGGGCGGTCGGGATGGGCGAGCTGCTTGAGGTCGAGGCCGTGCAGCTGCTCGGCGACCGTCGTCTCATCCACGTCGGGCAGGAGCCGTCGCACCGTATGCGTCTCTCCGGGGATACGGGAGCCGTTCACCTGCCCTCGATCTCGGTCAGGTGCTCGACATTGGCCGCATCATCGGCCTCAGAGCTGGCCTCACCGCCGAACCACGCATCGAGGATCTCGCCGAGTTCGGCCTCGGAGGTGGTGCGCAGGCTGAGCGCCAGCGCGTTGGCGTCGTTCCACCTCCGCGCCCCCTCGGCCGTCTGGGCGTCGACGCAGAGGGCGGCGCGCACGCCGTTCACCTTGTTCGCGGCGATCGAAGCGCCGGTTCCGGTCCAGCAGCAGACGATGGCCTGGTCGGCGCGGCCCTCGGCGACGTCGCGGGCCGCGGCCTCGCTGGCCCAGGCCCAGTCGTCGCGCTCCTCGTCGGAGAGAGCCCCGTGAGCGATCGGCTCGTGGCCCCGCTTGCGGAGCTCCTCGACGACCGTCTCGGCGACGCCCACTCGTTCGTCGGCGGCGACGGCGATCTTCATGAGGGGATTAGTACTGCTTCCAGCCGGCGAATTCGCGGCCGGCGAACTCCTGCAGGGCGGCGACGTCCTCTGAGAACTGCGGGCGGAGCGTCTCCATGATCGACTCGGGGATCTCCGGCTTCGGGGCCGCGGGAGCCTCGGGGTCGTGGACGATCTTCTCGACCATCCAGCGCATGCGCTCGGGGAGCCGGTCGAAGTTCCGGTCGAAGGAGCGGAAGCCGGGAAGCTTGATCAGCTTCTCCATGAACTGGTACTTGTCGGTCTCCTTGGCCGAGGATTTCTCCCACTCGCGCCTGAACTGCTCGGAGTGGAAGTTCTCGTCGACCCCGGCGAACCGGAAGGCCTTGCGCATCGTTCCCTCTCGGTCCGTCTGCAGCTCCTCCTGCGTGATGATCTCGATCTGGGAGCGGTCGAAGCGCTCGAGGTACGGCTGCAGCTGCATCCAGTAGCGGGAGCGGGTCACGTAGGTCTGGTCGCTGCGGGCCAGCGCCTCCTCCATCGGCCGACTCTCGTAGCCGGCGCCGACCGCGTGGCACCAGTGGCTGAGAATCCGGGAGATCGGGTCGCGCACCATGTAGAGCAGCTTGGCGTCCGGGATGTGATCGGCGATCCGCTGCGGGACGCCCTCGAAGTAGGGGAGGTTCGTGTAGTGCGGGGAGGACTCGCCGCGCACCGCGAAGCGCTTGTCGAAGCGCCCGCGGTACCAGTCGAGGCCCAGGTCCCAGTTGAGCTCCTCCACGAAGAAATTGAGCTCCTTGGGCTTCGACATGTCGATCTCGGGATGAAGCCCCAGGTAGTGGTGGATGCTCGTGGTGCCGCACTTGAGCCCGCCGATGATGATCAGGTTCGGCAGGGCGGCGAGGCGGCGACGGCGTCTGGGCACGCGACCGCCCCGCTTGCGGTCGGCGGCATAGCGCTCTCGCGCCCGCAGGCACATCGCCTCGTCGGCGGGATCGTGCGTGGGGGGAGGCATGGCCGGAGATAGGACGGCAGCCATGAGGGCGGGCATGTTAGCGTCGGCCGCCGTGGACGTCTTTCGCACCCCCGACGAGCGTTTCGACGGCCTGCCCGGTTACGACTTCGAGCCCCATTACGCGGAGATCGACGGCCTGCGGATGCACTACGTCGACGAGACCCCTCCTGAATCGGGTCGCGCTGACGCGCGCCCTCCCAGAACCATCGTCTGCTTCCACGGGGAGCCGACCTGGGCCTTTCTGTACCGCAAGATGCTGGGCCCGCTGGTCGAGGGCGGTAACCGGGTGATCAGTCCCGACCTGGCGGGGTTCGGGCGCTCGGACAAACCCACCGATCGCGGCTGGTACACCTACGATGGCCACGTCGAGCTGATCACCAAGCTTCTCGACGGGCTCGACCTCTCGGACGCAATCGCCGTCGTCCAGGACTGGGGCGGGCCGATCGGCCTGCGCTGGGCCGTGGAGAACGCCGACCGGGTCGGCGGCCTGGTGATCCTCAACACGGGGATCTTCACCGGGCGGGTCTCGAAGGGCTTCATGGCCTGGAGGGACTTCGCCGAGAAGAACCCCGACCTGCCCGTTGGCTTTGTGATCCAGGGCGGGACCACCACGGAGCTGCCGGATGACGTGGTCGCCGCCTACGAGGCACCATTCCCGAGCGTCGAGTCCAAGGCCGGAGCGGCGCAGTTCCCGCTGCTCGTGCCGATCGAGGAGGGCGCAGCGGGTGCGAAGGAGATGGGGGAGGTCGCGGACGCACTCACTCGCTGGGACAAGCCGGCTCTGCTGGCGTTCTCCGACACCGATCCCGTCTTCCCCTTCCCGCGGGCGGGAGAGCGCTTCATCGAATGGATTCCGACCGTCTCGGACCAGGTGAAGATCGACGGAGCCGCGCACTTCCTGCAGGAGGATCGCGGTGAGCAGATCGCCGGGGAGATGCTGCGCTTCCTGGATTCGGCGTGACCGAGCGGCGCGCGGCGCCGGAGCAGACAAACGCGGAGGTCGCCCGGCTGCCGTGGCGCGGACGGGAGGATGAGCGCCCGCTCCTGCCCGTGCCGCCGGCACCTATGCCGCTGTTGAACGGCCGGCGTTTTCGCAAGCGCTGGCGCTGGGTCGGTGCCTTCGCCGACAACCTGATGGCGTTCGCCGCGATCGTCGGCGTCGGCCCGACGTCGGTGACCTTCTGGGGTGTCTGGGACCGCGAGCGGAAACGGCTCTGGGAGCAGACCCGCCGAGGATTGCCGGGCCGCCGTCGCGAGGTGGAGATGCGGGGCCGCTCCGTGGGCGTGCGGGCGGGGAACATCGAGTTCGATCTCGAGTTCGCCGAGGGCAACCCGATCGAGTGCATGTGCCCGAACGGCGAGGGCGGGTACACGTGGACGAGGAAGGCCGCGGGAATGCCGGTGAGCGGGGAGGTCCGTATTGGTCGGAGAACGAACAGGCTCGAGGGACTCGGCGTCGAGGACGACTCGGCGGGATACCACCCGCGCTACACATCGTGGAAGTGGTCGGCGGGAGTGGGGACGGGTCGCGACGGCCGCTCCTTCGCCTGGAACCTGGTCAGCGGAATCAATGACCCACCGAGCTCCAGCGAGCGGACGATCTGGGTGGCGGGACAGCCCACCGAGCCGGCCCCCGTCCAGTTCCAGGGGCTCGACACGATCCTCTTCGCGGACGAGTCCCGGCTCAACTTCAACGCAGAGACTCAGCGCTCACATCACGAAGGGATTCCGCTCTTCGCCCGCTCGGACTACGAGGCGCCGCTCGGCACCTTCAGCGGCATGCTCAACGGGCTCCCGGTCGAGTCGGCCCTTGGCGTGATGGAGGCGCACGATGCCGTCTGGTAGGCATGAGTGGATCGCCATGGCGAAGGCGATCTACAGCCGCTTCGGGGAGGTGCAGGTCACCGACCGGGCGGCGGCCCTGACGTACTACTCGATCCTCTCGCTGTTCCCGGGCCTGCTCGTCGTCGTCTCGCTGCTCGCCCTCCTCGGCCAGTACCCGGAGACCTACGAGAGCATCGTCAACACCCTGCGCGACGCGGCGCCCGGGACCGCGGTCGACACGATCAACAGCGCTCTCCGTGACGCGCTCTCCAATCGCAGCAACGCCGGGTTGCTGCTGGTGGTGGGGATCGTGCTCTCGCTCTACTCGGCCTCGGGGGCGATGGGCGCGGCGATGCGCTCGCTGGAGGCGATCAACCGGGCGAAGAAGGGCCGCGATTTCCTGCCGAACCTGGGCGTTCGGCTGGGGCTGACCGTGCTGGTCATGCTCCTTGTGCTCGTCGCCTTCGTCTCCGTGGTGGTCGCAGGCCCGCTCTTCGGCGCAATCGCGGACGCCGCCGGGTTCCCGAGCTTCGTCAAGGGCCTGGTCGGCTATCTGCGCTGGCCGATCGGCGCGGCCGCGCTGCTCGCAGCGTTCGCCATCGTCTACGCGCTCGGCCCGCGCCGCACGCCGCGGCGCGGGGATCGCTCCCTGCGCTCGGTGCTGCCCGGGGCGGCCGTCGGCGTCGCACTCTGGTTTGCCGTTTCCCTTCTCTTCACGCTCTACGTCTCCCATTTCGGCTCTTATGACAAGACCTATGGCACCCTCGGCGCGATGATCTCGCTGCTGATCTGGCTCTGGCTCGGAAACCTGGCGTTCCTTCTGGGCGCTCTCTTCAACGCCGAGGGCTACCGGGCCGTGGACCAAGGGTGATGGTCCCGCCCCTCGGGGTGGACCTGGGCCGCAGCTTCGGCAGCTTCCAGCACGGCGCCCAGGAGTTCTTCCACCGGCTCTCGGAGATCGCCTGGCCCTCGATGGCGATCGCGCTCCTCCTGTACTTCGGCCACCTGCTCGCCCGCAGCCGCGCCTGGCAGAACGTCCTCCGCGCCGCCTATCCGGACCGCAAGGTGCCGTACGCTCGGATCACCGCCGCCTATCTGGTTGGGGCCGGGATGAACAGCGTCGTGCCCGCCCGTATCGGCGACGCCGTGAAGATCTTCCTCGCCAAGCGCTCGATCCGGCGCTCCACGTACCCGACCGTCGTCTCCTCGTTCTTCGTCGGCTCGGTCTTCGACACCTCTGCCGGGATCCTCGTCTTCGTCTATGCCCTCACCCAGGGCCTGCTCCCCAAGCCCCCCGAGCTGCCCGACCTGCCCGCGTTCGACATCGCCTTCTGGGCCCAGCACCCGAGCTTCCTCGTCTTCACTCTGACAGCGCTCGCCATCGCGGCGGTCGTCACCTTTGCGCTCCTCGCCCGCCGCGTCGAGGCATTCTGGGACCGGGTCAAGCAGGGAGCAATCGTCCTGGCGACCCCGACCGTCTACCTGCGCACCGTCGCTTCGTGGCAGGGGCTCGGCTGGGTGCTGCGCTTCTTCTCGTTCTGGCTGTTCCTCGACGCGTTCCACATCGGGGGCTCGTTCCAGAACGTCCTGCTGGTGATGAGCGTGCAGACGGTCTCCACCCTGCTGCCACTGACGCCGGGCGGCGCCGGCGCCCAACAGGCGCTCCTGGTCGCGACGCTGGTTGGTCCGGGCCCGATCGCGGTCCTCACCTACTCGGTGGGCCAGCAGATCGCGGTCGCCGCCTGGACCGTTGTGCTCGGCGCCCTGGCGCTGATCTTCGTCTTCCGGACCACGGACTGGCGCCACCTGATCCGCAGCGCGAGCCAGGAGGCCGAGCAGCACGCGAAGGCCTAGCGGGTCAGAGACCGCCTGACCCGCTGGACGCAGCGACGCCGCTTCTTCTTGTTGGGGAGCGGCCTGCACTTGCCGTACGGGTCCGCCTTCTGGGCAGCGGGCGGTGCCGGGCTCACGGTGCTGGGAGGCGTCGGGCTCGAGGTAGCCGGTGGGCGCGGCGTCGGGTAGCGCGGCACCCCGGCAGATCCGAAAATGCTCTCGTTCGAGTCGAGGCCGTAGCTCGCTTCGATGTTCGAGACGTCGTCCTGGATCAGATTGCGCATCGCCGGCCCGGCGACCCGCGTATAGACGCCGGCGAAACCAGGCTCGGCGCAGCCACCGCCCCAGCTGGTGATTCCGACCAGGCGATAGCCTCCCCCGTCGAGCGGTGCCTGCAGCGGTCCGCCGCTGTCTCCGTAGCAGGTGTCGACGCCCCCGCCTTCGAAGCCGGCGCAGACCATGGTTGACGGGTCGTAGTCATCGCCGTACTCGTCGGCGCAAGTCGAATCGGCCGTGACGGGCACTGCGGCGGACCGGAGCGTGTCGACCGTATCGCCCGTTTCGCTGGTGGAGCCCCAGCCGCTGATCTCCACCCAGCTCTCGGGATCCCAGAGCGCATCCTCGTCGGTTCCGGCGATCTTGATCACCGGTGCGGAGGCCGGCGAGGCAAGCACGAGATAGGCCACGTCGTAGTTGGGTAGCCCGTGACTGCCATAGGCCGGGTCGAAGTTGCCCTGCTCGACGAGCCCCTGGACGGGAGTCTCCTCCCCGGACGACCCATCCGACAGCGTGGTCCGGCCGAGGACGACGTCGATGTCGTCCGGATCGACCTTCCGCGTGTGGTCCCCGTTGGGGTCGTGCAGCAGGCATGACACGAACGAGTTGCAGTCGGGATCGTTGTCGTGGACGCAGTGCGCGGCCGTGATCACGATCTGAGGCGCGATCAGAGAGCCTCCGCAGAACTGGCGCTCATGCGCGTTCTGCCCGGGCGCCTTTGCGGAGCTCTCGACCACCGCCGCCTGCCATGGGTATTGCGCGATCGCCGACTGGGACCCGCCGACGACGCGGGGTTCTACGGTCCGATCGGTCGCGCCCGCGGTGGCCGGGACCAACGAGCCGAGGACGACGCCGAGGGTCGCCAAGAGAACGCTCTTGCGCATCGCGCCACATTAAATCGGCTTCATATTGAGGTTTCTTGAATGCGCCTGTCCGAGCCGGGACGGGATCGACCAGCGCCATGGCGGGTCGTCCCCAGGCGGGAAGCCGTAGTGATCGCGGCCCGGCAGGGTCTCCAGCGGGACCAGGGCGGGGTCGTCCTCCGCGTCAAGCCTGATGCTCGATGCCGCCTCGATCTGAGCGGCGCCGGCCGTCCGGACGATTCGAGTCGAGCTGAAGCCGAATCGAGCGGAGGACGCCCTTGCCATGATCGGCGAAGGCGGCGTGGCAATGTTGCAGGGAATGTCGGGTTCGAAGGCCGGCTACTGGGCGCGGCTACTCCGACAGCCCGGCGGCTTTGAGGGCTTCCGCTCGATCAAGAAAGCTTTGCGCCTGACTGATCAGCCCATCTCTGAACGCGACGAGGTGGCACCATGGCCAGTCCACCGGAGGGGCATCCGCAGAGACCCCGTGGAACCGGGTAATGCCCAGCGCCCTGTCGTCGAGGTCAATGATCTCCTCAACGTCGATCGAGACCTCGTCGTAGATCCACAGCTCTCTCAACCAGCGGCGAACGTTCTCCTTGCCGTTGTGCCGTCCCCCGCCGGGAAAGCGCGGGTCGCTGATCCAGACGATGTCATCGGTTGCGAGCTCAAAAAACCCCTCGGCTCCTCGGGCCTCAGCGAGTTTGTAGGCCCGGCGCAGGACCTCGACGTTCTCCTCCGACATCGCCCACGCAGTATCTCGCGGCTTAGCGAAACCGCCGCTTCTCGTCCAAACCAGGTTTGACGTTCCCCACGCCGGCTCCACCCAATCGGTATTGACCACTGATGCCGAGGTGCCCGTGCAGGCGTTCACTTGACGGGTGCAGGAGATCCCGCCGCCGCCCGAATGTGCCGGTTGTGGCAGCGCCATCGGGCTATGGGAGAAAATCATCATCAACGACGTCTCGACCCGGGAGCCGACGACCTGGCTCCGGATTGTCGAGGACGGTACGCGGGTCGGTCCGGTCTGGCACCTCGACTGCGTACCTGACGGGAACCCGTGCTGATCGCCCTCCTCTTGTTCGGGGTTGCCGTCGTTGCCGTGGCGGCGGTGGCCCTGTTGCGCTCATCACGGGCGACCGAAGCGAGGGAGACGCGAGACCTCGATCCGGAACGGGTGGAGAGTGAGGTCTACGAGAAGCTGTACGGGAAGCGCTCGGGAACCGTATCCACCCTATCGCCTGCACGACCGCCACTTAAAGATCCGCGCCCGAGGACTCAGCGGCGATCCCGACCGCGGGATTCGGATCGGATAAGCCGCTGAGGCGGTCCCTTCCTGGGCTTCCCCTTCCGCGTGAACGCAGGAGCGCTGGGCGGCAGTATGGGCAGTCAACCGGATGCCCGTTTCCATGCAAAGCGCCGCTTCTCGTCCAAAGCGGCTATTCGGGGAGTCCTCGTCCCAGCGGCCCAGACTCCCGCCTTCACGCGAAAGCGGGCGCGGCCCCGCGCTGTCGCGGCACGAGCGAGTCCAGCGAGCGCGGAGTGCGCCGCCAGGCGCACCCTTCGCTCCTGCGAACAGGAGCCCTGAAAGAGAAGGGGGTGAGCAGCTCCTTGCCCCCGCGGCCGTGCCTAGGACGCTTCGCGCTCGAGGGCGTCGAGTTCGGGCTCGAATGCCTCGATGATCTTCTCGGGGTCGGGAACCAGCCTCGCGTCTGTCATCACCCCGAGGGTGACCTCGCCCGCGTAGCTGAAGATCGCGACGCTCATCGACACGCCTCCGGAGCAGGGCGCCCAGACGAGGATCCCGCGCACCGGAGTCCCCGCCAGGTAGACCGGCTGCCGGGGGCCCGGCACGTTGGTCATCACCGCGCTTCCCTTGGTCGTGAACAGGTCGACGAGCACCTTCTCGACCCGGGTCGGCGTCCGGCCGATCACGTCGAGCAGGCCGTAGGAGAGCGCGCCCTCCGAAGACTGCTTGATCTTCTCCATCCGCCTGTGGACCTCGTCCAGCCTCCTGCGGCCGTCCTCGATTCCCACCGGGAGCGCCAGGTAGACGAGGCCGAAGCGGTTGCCGAGCTCGGTCGGCAGCGGCTGATCGAGCGGCCGCAGGTTGAAGGGGACCAGTGCGGTCAGCTGCTCGAGCGGCGCCTCGCGCTCGCTCAGATAGCGGCGCAGCGCCCCGCTGACCGCCGTCAGCAGCACGTCGTTGACGGTGGTGCCCGTCCGGTGGCCCATCTCCTTGATCCGTTCCAGCCGGATCGGTTCCGACCAGGCAACGCGCTGTGCGATCCCCAGCTCTCCCTTCAACGGGGACTGTGGATCGGCGCCCGGGAGCAGAAGCTTCGCCAGCGTCGCCGCGTCGGCGCGAGCGGCCGCCGTCAGCTCGCGCAGGCGCGAGGGGCGCCTCCCCACCTCGATCGCCTCGCGCGTCATCGTTCCCGCCGCGCCGCGGGCGAGCGAGAGCGCACCGGCGGCCGGGCGGACCAGCCCACCCAGCGGTCGGCTCCGCCGCTCGGAGCCCGCCCCATCATCGGGAGGCGCGATCCCGGCATCGGGCGACTCGTCGGTGAGCGAGAAGACCACGCGGGCGAGCGCGATGCCGTCGGCGATGCAGTGGTGGATCCGACCGACGAGCGCGGCCCCTTCGCCGTAGCCGTCGACGAAGTGGAACTGCCAGAGGGGCTGAGCACGATCGAGCGGGGTCGCCATCTGGTCGGCGACAAAGGCCTGGAGCACGGAGCGGTCGCCGGGGTTCGCCAGCCGGATGCGATGGAGGTGAAGGTCGAGGTCGAAGGTCGGGTCGTCCTCCCAGTGCGGCCCCGAGAGCAGGCCCGTTCCCTCCACCACCCGCTGGCGAAAGCGCGGGAAGCGCTCGACCATCCGCTCCCTGATCCTCTCGCGGACGCCCTCCCAGTCGGGCGGCTGATCGAACCAGAGCACGCCGGTGATCACCATCAGGTTGGTCGGCTCATCCATGTGCAGCCAGGCGGCGTCGGCGTGCGACATCCGCTGTGTGGTGGCCATCGCTAGGGGCGCCCCTCGAATGCCGCCGTCAGCAGAGCCGCCAGCTCCTCGAGCATCGGCATCCTCGGGTTGGTCCTGATGCTCGGGTCCGAGAAGGCGCCCTTGACCAGCTCGGGCAGGGCGGCGTCGAACTCCTCCTTCGAGACGCCGGCCTCGGCCAGCGAGCGGGGCATGCCGACGGCGTCGAGCAGCTCGTCGACGCGCTCGAAGAAGCGGGCGCGCCGCTCGTCCATGTCCTTGCCGCCCAGGCCCAGCACCCAGCCCATCTGCGCGTACTTGTCCGGGGCCACGTAGGTCGAGTAACCGGGCGCCGGCATGAACTTCGAGGGGATCGATGCGTTGTAGCGGAGCACGTGGGGCAGGAAGATGCCGTTGGCGCGGCCGTGCGGGATCCCGAACCGGGCCCCGACCGCGTGCGCGAGCGCGTGGTTGACCCCGACGAAGGCGTTCGAGAAGGCGAGGCCGGCGATCGTCGCCGCATTCGACATCGCCGTCCGCACTTCGAGGTCTGTGCCGTTCTCGCAGGCGCGCGGCAGGGCGTCCATGATCAGATTGATCGCCTGCATGCAGAAGGCGTCGGTGTAGGGCGAGGCGAAGATGGAGACGCCCGCCTCGAGGGCGTGAGTGAGGGCGTCGACCCCGGTGTCCGCCGTGACGCTCGGCGGCATCGTCAGGGTCAGGGTCGGATCGACGATCGCCACGTCGGGGACCAGCGAGTAGTCGACCAGCGTCACCTTCCGCCCGCCGCCGCTGATCACCGTCGCCGGTGAGACCTCCGAGCCGGTTCCGGCGGTCGTGGGCAGCGCCAGCAGCCGCACCGTGTGCTCGACCTCCGGGTAGTGGGCGACCCGCTTGCGCGCGTCGAGGAAGGGCAGCGCCAGCTCCCGCAGCGAGACATCGGGGCTCTCGTGGAAGAGCCGCATCGCCTTCCCCGCATCCAGTACCGAGCCGCCCCCCACCGCGACGATGCAGTCGGCGCCGAACTCGCCCAGCACCTTGGTCCCGGCCTGGATCTGGGCCTCGGTCGGCTCCGGGTGGAGGTCCGAGAAGACGTGGACGCTCGGGCCCTCCAGGTAGCGGCGCACCTCATCGGCCACCCCCCGCGCCTCACCGTCGATGTCGGTGACCAGCAGGACCTGCGAGGCCTTGACCTCGCGCAAGCTCTCGATCGCGCCGGCGTTGATGTAAGTGTCCGATGGGACGCGGAACCACTGGGGAGGCGCCTGGCGGCGCGAGACGGTCTTCACGTTGAGCAGGTTCCTGTAGTTGACGTTGTCGGTGGTATTGGAGCCCCCCCAGGTGCCGCAGCCGAGCGAGAAGGTCGGGGTGAGCGAGTTGTAGATCCCGCCGAGGGCGCCGACCGCAGTCGGCGCGTTGACCAGGATGCGCCCGGTGCGGACCCGGCTGGCGAAGCGGTCGATCACCGAGTCGTCGGAGGCGTAGACGGCCGAGGTGTGACCGAGCCCGCCGTGCTCGGTGATCAGCTCGCAGGCGCTGACGCCGTGGTCGACCGAGGGCGAGCGGACCAGCCCGAGCACGGGCATCAGCTTCTCCTGGATCAGCGGGTGGTCGGCGAGCTCGCCGAGGTCGCAGGGCAGCGGGGCGAGCAGCACCTTCACCCCGTCCTCCACCTCGAACCCGCCCATCGCCCCGAGGTTGACGCAGGACTGGCCGAGGGCGCGGGCGTCGACCCGCCCGTCCGGCTCGAAGGCGAGGTCGGCCATGGTCTCCACCTGGCCGGGCTCGAGCAGCTGCCCGCCCAGGCGCTCGAACTCGGCGACCAGCTCGTCGTAGATCTCCTCATCGACCACGCAGGTCTGCTCCGCCGGGCAGATCACCGAGGAGTCGAAGGTCTTCGAGATCAGCATGTCGACGACCGCCATGCCGATGTCGGCGCTGCGATGAAGGTAGACGGGGGCGTTGCCCGCGCCGACGCTGAGCGAGGGCTTGCCGGCCGCGTTGGCCGCCGCCACCGCCTTCGGTCCCCCGGTCGTCCAGATCAGGTCGATCCCGTCGTGATGGAAGAGGTACTGGGAGACGTCGAGAGTGGGATCGGGAATCACCTGGAGCGCGTCAGGGGGCAGCCCCGCGGACTCGCCCGCCTCCTGCAGGATCTCGACTGCCCGGGCGGCACAGCCGGCGGCGCGCGCCGAGGGCCGGAAGATGATCGCGTTCCGGGTCTTGGCCGCGACGATCGACTTGAACAGGGCGGTCGAGGTCGGATTGGTGATTGGCAGCAGCGCCAGCACC
Organism: uncultured Solirubrobacterales bacterium; assembly: GCA_963774305.1. Taxonomy (GTDB): domain Bacteria; phylum Actinomycetota; class Thermoleophilia; order Solirubrobacterales; family 70-9; genus DASUPK01. Next base: position 315,102 of record CAVZEM010000007.1, read on the forward strand.
GCCCCGATCGGCTCGGCGACGCGCTGGATGCCGTGCTTCGGGTCCTCCTCGATCACCCCGACCGAGGGCTTGTCCTTGAGGTAGTCGTAGAGGAACTCGGTGGCGATGTAGTTCTTCACCACCTTGTCCTCGAGAACCCCGAACTGGGTTTCCTCCATCGCCAGCTGGGCGAGCTCGAAGGCGCTCTCCAGCCCGGCGACGACCATCGCCCAGACGATCTCGTCGACCTGCTCCTGGTCGAGCCGGCGGAAGCTCTCCGCGGCCGCCTGAGCCCGGAGCACGAAGCCGTCCAGGCGATCGGCCTGCGCAGCGTCGACGACCTTGGCCGCCTGCGCTTCCGTGCTGGTCTGCGAGATCGCCATGACCGTCTCTCCTTCGACTTACCTTACGCCAGAGCCCTTCTCGCGCCGTCCGGGAGGAGTTGCCCCACCCGGTGCTTTGGGGCCAAATGGGCCCAGCGAAGTGTCCTCCCCGCGCACACCGCCGCTTCTCGTCCAAAGCGGGGGCCTTCGACTAAGTTCCTCGAGGCCTCGATGAGGCCTCACTCCGAGACCTCTTTGACCTTCAAAATCGCGACATGGGCCGGGTTGACTCCGACTGAACCATCGCCTCCGTACTCAGTGAACCAGGCGAGACGCGATTGGCCCGATCGAGCAGCATCGGAGAGCTTGCTCTCGACCTCGTCCAACGTTCCCTCCACCACGAAGACGTCGCCGTTTAGGAGCTTAACTTCCGCGTAACCCACCGCGAGCCATGGTAGTCAGGCTCGGCGCGGCGCGAACCCACTCAAGCTGTATGCCTGCTTCTGCGGGTGGAGCCGTAGGCTTCGCGCGCGCGCGTGAGCACCGCCCGAGACATCCGAACATCCGGTCTGCGGCCCACTGTCGCCGTGGTGACCGACAGCACGCCCTATCTGCCTCGGGGGCTGATCGACCGCTGGGAAATCTGCGAGGTCAACCTGTACGTGGGCTGGGATGGAGACCTTCGGCCCGAGGACGAGTACCGCGACCTCGACACCTTCTACGCGCGGCTGCGCGAGTCCCCGACGCTGCCGGCGACTTCGCAGCCTTCGGTGGGGGACTTTCGCGCCTGCTACCAGCCGCTCGTCGCTGCGGGGCGCGACGTCGTCTCCGTCCACATAGCCGCCGGCATCTCGGGGACGTGCGAGAGCGCGACTGAGGCGGCGCGTTCCCTGGCCAGAGAAGGGCATCCCGGGCGCATAGAGGTGGTCGATAGCCAGACCGGCGCGGGGGGTCTCGGCTGCCTCGTCGTGGCTGCCGCGCGCTCGGCCGAGCAAGGCGCAGAGCTGAGCGCCGTCGTCGATGCCGTTCGCCAAGCCCGCGAGCGACTTGAAATCTGGTTTGCCCTGGACACTCTCGAATACCTGCGCCGCGGCGGGCGAATTGGGGCGGCACAGGCGATGCTCGGGACGGCTCTGAAGATCAAGCCGATCTTGACCTTCGGCACCGAGATCACTCCGGTCGGTCGCGTCCGAACCAAGACCCGGGCGTTGGAGCGGATGAACGAATATCTGCACGGGCTGCACGACCGCGGAGCAAGGGACTGGGTCGTGCAACACGCCCAGTCACCCGAGGACGCCGAGCATCTGGTCGCTTACGGCACCGAGATCTTCGGCGCGGGTCCGCTGTTCTGCACCGAGGTGGGGCCGGTGCTCGGCACGCACCTCGGATCCGGAATGCTCGTTGGAGGCGTCGTGCGCGGCTGAACTGTTCAGCGACGGCGGCACCGCTTTAGCTCGGATGAAGATCGGCTTTCCGGAATCCTCGGGCGGTCGTAGCGAGAGACGAATCGGGCCACCTATCCGATCTTCCGGAGACGCACGGATTAGGAGGGCCGCTTCTCGTCCAAAGCGCTACTCCGACAGCCCGGCGGCTCGCCGTGCCTCGGCCGGGTCCGCGTACATCCGCATCCGGATGTATTTCCCGTCGCGCATCGTCCAGAGTTGGGCGAAATGCATGTCGACCTCGAGACCGGTGGTTTTGGAGCTGCCGTGCTGGCGTAGCACGGCAAGGACCTGGTCCGTCCCGGCGTCGACGAGTTCCTCGAGTTCGAGCTCCCAGTTCTCCCAAGGCTCTGTCCAAGTGGCGAGAAACTCCCTCGCTCCGTCAGTGCCCTCATAGATCTTCCGCTCGGGCCATCCCGAGAACGTCGACATGTCCCAGACGAAATCCGGATGGGCGCGCTCCTCGGCGAACTCGCCCGTCGCCGAGAACTGGGCGTACCCCCGAGCGACGATCTCGACGTTCTCCTCCGACATCGCCCACGCAGTATCTCGCGCGAAGGAGTGCCGCTTTCCATGCAAAGTAGTAGTCCCGGGACGGACCTCGGCGCGTAGAAGGGAGGCATCGCGAGGCAGCAGATCGCGATGCGTCGAGGGGGGTTCAACCACCCTATTTCTGCGTGTGAGCCTCCTTTTCGGACCCTCCGACTTTGGGCAGGCCCCCTGCCATGCCCCGACTCCGTGCCCAGATGTAAACGACGGTTCCGTCCTTTACGGATAGGCACGAATCAGGTTCTCAAACGGCCCACCTCGGACTCCTGCTTTGCATGGAAAGCGGCACTCGGCGCGTTCGGGGCGAAGTGGGAGACTCACGACGATGCCCGCAACGCCACCGCGCGAGATGCTCGAGACGATGGCGAACCTCGCCGAGACGCACCACGAGCACGAGAAGTTCTATTCGCAGTCGCCGCTGCGCCTGGCGGCGGAGACCCAGACCGCCTCGCGAATCCTCAAGGCACTCGCGGCGCACTGGTCTGAAGCGGTGCCGACCGACCACCCGGCCGGCAACCCCTACGCGGGCGCACAGGATCTGAACGCACCCGGGCTGACCGGAGAGACCGGGGTCCTCTTTATGGAGGGCGAGGAGGAGCCAGCCGAGATCCGCCAGCTCAAGCGGGACCTGGAGACGACGGCGAAGGACATGGAGGCAGCATCAGAGTGGCTGGCTCGAGCGATGGAACAGTCGTGGGGAATCGCCGGTGCGGCGGGCGCTTTCCCGGCCCTCGCAGACCTCCTCGGTGAGCGTCACCGGATCATCGCGAACGATTGGCAGGCGGCGGAGCTCCAGGCGCTGATCGCGCGTCTCCTTCACCGTTCTCTTGACCTTCTGAACGCGGTTGACCTCTCGCCCGACGCTCTGCGTTTGGACCTCGCCGGTGAGCGCACCGCGCCGGGCTATCTCTTCTCCGCCTCGGAGCTGATCGATCACGCGACAGATCTGATGGCCGAGTCGGCGATCCTTGTCCACGACAACGAACGCCGATGGCGAGTCTTTTCCGAGCGAGTCCGAGGGCTGCTAGCCAAGCAAGGCGCCGCAGACAGCCCTTAGCTGTTCCGCTTTGGACGAGAAGCAGCGCTCTGGGCGGTCACTTCACGCGGGAGCCGGCTAGGCTGGCTCGCGCTCCAGGGAGTCGAGCTCCGGCTCGAACGCCTCGATGATCTTCTCGGGATCCGGTACGAGCCCGGCGTCGGTCATCACCCCCATGGTGACCTCGCCGGCGTAGCTGAAGATCGCGACGCTCATCGAGACGCCTCCGGAGGTCGGCGCCCAGACGAGCACCCCGCGCACGGGCGTCCCCGCCATATAGACCGGCTGGCGCGGTCCCGGAACGTTGGTCATCACCGCGCTGCCCTTCGTGCTGAAGAGGTCCACCAACCGCTTCTCGATCTGCACCGGCGTCCGGCCGATCACGTCGAGCACCCCGTAGGAGACGGCGCCCTCCGGGGAGCGCTTAATCTGCTCCATGCGACTGTGGACCTGGTTGAGCCTGTCTCGGCGGTCCTCGATTCCCACCGGCAGCGCCAGGTAGACGAGGCCGAAGCGGTTGCCGAGGTCAGACGGCAGCGGCTGATCGAGTGGCCGCAAGTTGAAGGGGACCACCGCGGTCAGCTCCTCCACGTGCGTCTCGCGGCCGTCCAGGTAGCTGCGCAGCGCTCCGGCGACCGCGGTCAGCAGCACGTCGTTGACGGTCGTGCCGGTCGCGTGGGCGATCGCCTTGACGTCGTCCAGCGGGATCGGTCGCGACCAGGCGACACGCATCGCCACCCCCAGTTCGCCCTTCAAGGCGGTCGGCGGATCGGCAGGCATCGTCAGCATCTTCGCCACTGCGGCAGCGTCCTCCCGCGCCTCGGCGGCCAGGTCGCGGAGGTGGGAGGGATCCTTTCCCACCTCGATCGCCTCGTGCGCGAGCGCCTCCGCAGCGTCGCGTGCAAGCGAGACGGCCTTCGCCGCCGGGCGGAAGAGCGATTTGAGTGGCCCGCCCAAATCCTCCCGAGCCGCGGAGTCGTCGGCTGGCGCGATCCCGGCGTCGGGCGATTCGTCGGTGAGCGAGAGCAGGACGCGGCCGAGCGCGATCCCATCGGCGATGCAGTGGTGGATTCGGGCGACCATCGCGGCGCCGTCTCCATATCCGTCGACGAAATGGAAGTGCCAGAGCGGCCTGGAGCGGTCGAGCGGGTTCGCCATCAGGTCGGAAACGTAGGCCTGGAGCGCGGCGGGGTCGCCCGGCGCGGGAAGCGCGACCCGATGGAAGTGGAGATCGAGGTCGAAGTTCGGGTCGTCCTCCCAGTGCGGCCCCGAGAGCGGCGCCCTTCCCTCCGCCACCCGCTGGCGGAAGCGGTCGAAGCGCTCGACCATGCGCTCATTGATCCTCTCCTTCACGCCATCCCAGTCCGGCGGCTCGTCGAACCAGAGGACGCCGGTGATCACCATCAGGTTGGTCGGCTGGTCCATGTGCAGCCAGGCGGCATCGGCGTGAGACATCCGCTGGGCTTTGGCCATGGTCTTCGTCTCCTCTCTTCGCCCAACCTTACGCCGGTGGCGGGCTCGAGGCCTGAGTGGGACCGCGGCGCTCAATCGATCAGTCCGGCTTCTGAACCAGCCTTCGACGGGGCCGTCATGGCTTCATGGCTTCCACTTGATCGTGCAGCCCTCGGCCTCGGTCTCCGACGGGTCGGGCTCCTGTCCGGCCAGCACCGCGTCGAGCGCGGCGCGAAGCCAGGCCGCGTCCTGCGATGGATCGTCGTAGTCGGCATCCGGAGCGCCTCGGTAGCGCAGCTGAAAGCCTGAGTCGAGCACGAATACGTGCGGCGTCCGCTCTGCGCCCCACTCCCGGGCGACCTGCTGGGTCTCGTCATACAGGTAGGGATGCGGCCAGCCGCCCTCTTGCTGGACCCGTTCGACCATTGCCTCGAACGAGTCGGCCGGGTATCGCTCGGGATCGTTCGAGCTGATCGCCAGCACCCGCACGCCGCGATCCGAATAGTCGCGAGCGACGTCGAGGAGGCGCTCGTGCCAGGCGAGGGCATAGGGGCAGTGGTTGCAGGTCCAGTAGACCACCGTCGCCGGGGCGCCTTCCGCGCTCAGCGCGTGGCGCTCGCCGTCGGTGGCCGGGAGCTCGAAGTCGGGGGCCCGTTCCCCGATCGCAGTCGGCATCGGCCGCAGGCTATCCCGTCAGCGGAGCGCGGCCGCTCCGAGCGCCTCGCGCAGGTCCTCCGGATCCGGGAGCGGTGAGGTCCGCCCGTCCCGGCGGCGATATACGCGGCAAGCGAGCCCGGTTGGCTCACCCTCCACGGGCGGCTGAACGTCCACCCCGTTCACTCGGATCGTCGGCGAGCCAACGAACTCATGCCGCCGGGCCGCCGCCTCGGTGTCAACCTCGCTCACTTCGATCGAGTCCGGATCGAGTCCCTTGTACGCCATCGCCTCGCGCAACATGTCGAGCGCCCGCTCCCAGGAGGGGCACTCACGCCACCAGAGAAGCTCGACGCGCGGCGCAGAAGCCACGCATCCCAGGCTAGCTACCGCGGAAGTCCCGGTCGGGAGTTGGTACGAGCGCGGCGCCAAGATCGTCCCGGAGCGCGTCGGCAAGTAGCAGCAGCCCACCCCATGTGGCGCGAAGCCCGCTAAGCCAACGACCGCTTTGGACGAGAAGCGGCGCTTTGCATGGAAAGCAGTGGTCTCCGCGGGATACTGCATGTGCGATGTCGGAGGCTTGACAACCCCCTCCCGATGGCAATAGGTTCCGCCTCAACAGCAGAAGGGCTCCCCAGGGCGGAACGGGAATGATTCTGCCCCCGAAGCAGACGCGATCTGAGATTTGGGGAGAGGGATGAGCAAGCTGGCAAAGACGGTTTCGGTAGCGGTCATCGTGGTGACGGCGTTGGTGGCCGCGCCCTCTGGCGCAAGTGCGGCCACGCACGTTGGGGCGACGTTCACCCCGGGGACCGGCAACTCGTGCCTCGGGGGACCCGACTACGAGCTGCTGCAGACCGGTCGCGCCTCCGGGCCGTCGTACGCCACTCCCTCGGCCGGCGTCCTCACCGTGTGGAGCTTCCAGGCCGACGATGCGGTGCAGACCGTTTTGACGCTCAGGGTCTTTCGCCCGACCGGGACCGCTCACCAGTACCAGGTGATCGCCGACGGCAGCGAGCTCAAGACGATCCCGGCCTCGAGCGGCCTCCACAACTTCCTGACCCGGATTCCGGTCAACGCCGGCGACTTCATCGGGATTCGCTCCACGACCGGTGAGTGCGCCGTTAACACGCTCAATCCCGCGGACACCTACGATCGCAAATTCGGGACCGCCACGGCCGTTGGCGCTCTGGGCAACTACCTCTTCGATCTCAACGGATGGATCATCGACATCTCGGCGACGCTCGAACCCGATACGGACAACGACGGCTTCGGCGATGAGAGCCAGGACCAATGCCTGGGGCAGGCCGGGACGAGCAACGGATGCCCCGCCCCGCCGCCGGCCGCTGCACCAAGCCAGTCGGCTCCCGTCGCCAAGAAGAAGAAGTGTGAGAAGCACAAGCACCGCGCCGCCTCCATCGCGAAGAAGCACTGCAAGAAGAAGAAGTAAGAAGGTTTAGCCAGCGCATCTCGGGCCCGGCAACGCCAGGAGGGCAAGGTCGTCCGGATGGAGCCAGATCTCGACCCGGATGAGGCCCTCGAAGCCGCTGGATTGGCGAGTCTCGAGGAGTAGCCGCTTCGGACGAAAAGCACTAGCCGGCCAGTGCTGCGCGCGGCCGGGATCACCGGAGGGCGGCGTGTGCGGACCGTCTCGATGATCTCGCCGCTATCGATGCCCTGAAGGTAGATCGAGGTGACCCCGAGGTTGGCATGTCCCAGCTGGCGCTGGATGACGTTGAGCGGGACGCCCTCCCTGGCCATCTCGACAGCGTGGGCGTGGCGCAGTTGGTGTGGAGCGAAGCGCCGCCGGACCCCGGCCTGGACCGCGGTGCGTCGAAGCGCAATCCGCACTTGCGAGTCTGACCAGGGCCGGCCAGCGGTCGGCCCGTTGATCACGCAGAAGAGCGGTCCAACCGGGAACGAGACGCGTGCCTCGAGCCAGGGACGCAGCTGATCCCAAGCCCACTCGTCCATCCCGACCTCCCGGCGGCGACCGCCCTTACCCCGGCGGACGAGCACCGACCCGCGGGTGACCTCCAGGTCCGATTCGGTCAGGGCGAGCGCCTCGGAGATGCGAAGACCTGCTCGCCAGAGCACGATGATCAGTCCGCGCAGCCGGCGGCCGTATAGATCGGTTCCCGCCTGCCTCATGACCGCAACGATTTCTTCGACCCGCGGCGGATCAGCGGGATAACGACGTCCTTTGTTCCCGGGTCGCCGTCGCTGCGATGACCTGGTTTGACTTGCCGGGGACGTGTTGGTGAGCTCGAGCATGCTTCCTCCGTGGTCGGGTACGGAGGAGATGCTTTTCGTCCGAAGCGGCTATTCCGCGCCCAATTTCCACCGGCAGAGCGGCAGCGACTTCTTGATGTACGGAAGGTTGAGGACTTGCTGGCGACACGGTGGCGCGGAGTAGGCGAGCGGCCCGCCGCTCCTGCAATTGGAGTAGGTAGGTGGAAGGTTGAAGTCGAGGATCGACACCGTACCGTCCACCCGCAGCTTGCTCACCCCGGGCTTCTTCTTGATCACTGTGCCCGTCGCTGTGGCGCTGATGTGGCCTGGTGCGACCTGGGGGGGGCTTCAACTTCGACACTCTCAGACGAGTACGAGTAGGCGAAGCTTCCCTTCCTCATCTTGATGCGGTTGTAGCCGGGTGTGCCAGGGATGTAGGACCCGCTGTCGACCAAGCCAACGTTGCCCGGCGGATTGCAGGGAACCCAATCCGAGGCCTTATAGATGGCTTGGCGCGGCGTGTATTGCCCATGTCGCTGCTTGTTCTTGTCGAAGACGGCGACGGAGCCGATCCCCCGCTGCTGCTGCTCGGGTACGCCTGGAAGACGATCTGCGATCGACGACCTGCGCGGTGGGAGCGACCAGGGCCGCGACGAGGAGCGACGCGATGCCGGTGATACGTGCACGTCTCATGAGTCGTTAGCTTCAACACCGGCGCTGCGATTACGGAGCGCACGGAGGTAGACCGGATAGCCCGCATCGCCGGCCGAAGCGCCGCTTTCCATGCAAAGCAGCCACCTCGCATCGCAGCTCTAACCGAAGGGGCGACTGCTCGGGCGTGACGCGATAGACCAGCGCCAGGGAGGTTCACGACCGGCGGGAACAGGTAGTGGACCCGGCCGGGGAGCATCTCCAGGGGGACCAGCACCGGGTCGTCCTCGAGGTTCAGCTCGATGCTCGAGGCCGCGGCAATGTCCGCGGCACCAGCGATCTGCACGATTCGCTGCCGTTCGGACCCGGGGTCGTCGAGCCAGTCTGTGATCCGGACCAGGCCGCCGGAGCGCCGCGAATCCTCGATGGAGGTGACCTCGAGTCACGCGCCGGCGCGACGAGGGAGTCCCGGATCGGATCCGAAGCCGCACAGCGGGCCTGCTTCAGTACCGGAGGTCGACAGGCAGCTCGCCGCCCTGCGCCTTCGGCTCGGGAGCCAGGCTGCGCACCAGCTTGCCGAGCGGAAGCCGTACGCGAGTGCCAGGGGATACCGGCCGCAGGGCACCGGATGGCGCCGAGTGCAGGCGATCCGCCGACCGAGCGTCTCGCCGAGTTCGCTCGCGCCTCGTCGGCGGCGATCCGACCAGCGCCACGATGGCGACGACGATCAGCGTGCCGATCATCCCGGCGGGGCGATCTACTCGCCGAGGCGGCGCCGGTACTGGGGTCGAGCGCGGGTGCATCTGCGCACGCTCTCGTCGCGGGTGGCTCACGGGGCGTGCATCCGTGACGATCCGTGACCGGCGGGTCGCGGCTCTGATCGACCACATCGAAGGTTTCGGCGGACTCTTCGGCGATTGGGAGGAAGTACGCAGGCGCATGGAGGAGCTCCAGGGCGGTGCAGGGAGCTGAGAAGGTCGCTGGGCCGACTACGCGATCAAGCTGACGGTGGAGATGACGGTGGCGGCGATCGGCTCGGTGGAGCTCGACCGGCTCGAGCGACAGCCGACTCGTCCAGGTCCACGACACGATCCGATGCGTCTTCCCCGAGGCCGTGACCCTGGTCAGGGAGGCCCACGAGGGCCTACCAGACTGATGAGCTGTTACGCCGACGGGGCCTCGCCGATCAGCCTTCCGGAGGCCTCGGCAAGCAGTCGTCCCGCTGGTGACGGGTTCGTCGTCGGGATCGGCGCCGCCGTCGCCCAGGAGCTTGCCTCGCGCGGGCGTTCCGTCGCCCTGGTCGCTCGCCGCGAGGAGAGGCTGCGGACCCTGGCCACCGAGCTGACCTCGGCGTATCGCGTGGCGGCGGAGGTGATCGCCGCCGACCTGGGCGAGCCGGACAGCGCGATCGTCTGGCCGATGAGCTCGCGGCCGCGGCCGCGTGGTCGAGGTCCTCGTCGACGACGCCGGCTTCGGCCACCAGGCGGCTCGCGACCCGCCCGCGCGAGCGGATGGTCGAGATCGTCAACATCAACGTCGAGACGGTCGTCGATTCGCCGCCGCTTCCTGACCGGGATCGTCGATCGCGGGCGGGGCAGCGTGATCAACATCGCCTCGACGGCCGCCTTTGGCGCTTCCCGGCTTCGCCGTCTACGCGGCCAGCAAGTCCTTCGTCCTCTCCTTGGCGGACGATTCGCACGGAGCTCCGTGGCTCCAGCGTCACCGTCACCGCCCGTCTGTTCCGGACCAGTGCGCACCGAGTCCATGGACGTCGCCGGATCGGCGCGTCGAGGACCGAACGCCTGGAGCGGTCTGGATGACGCCCGACGGCTCGCCCAGCATGCGATCGAGGGCGCGCCAACGATCGGCACGTCGTCGTGCCGGGCACCCTGAGTCGCGCGACCGCGCTCGCCGACCAGCGCGGCCCAGGGCGCTGGCGCTGCCTCTGATGAGCCGGTTCTGGCGCAACGTCTAGCGGCGATACCGACACTCGAAGCCCGCGGCGTCGAGATCACGTGGAGCGGCGCGGCCGGGGACGTCCGGTCCCCTTCGTCCACGAGACCGCGGCCACCGCGGCCGTCTGGGATCCACTCGCGGAGTCCCTGGCGATGGGTCCCGCGCGATCGCCTACGACCCCGCGGGTGAGACGGCTCGAGCGAGCCCGACGACTCCGGCGCACGACCGTCGAGGAGCAGATTCAGGACGCTCGGCGGCCCTGATCGAGGCCACCGCCGACGATCCGGCCGTGGTCTACGGCGCGGACCTGGGTGCGGTGATCGCCCTGGACCTGCTGATGCGTCGCGGCGGCTCGGTCTCGGCTCGGTTCTGATCGAGCCGCAGCTGTTGCAGCTGATTCCGGTCGCCACCAGCGCGCTCTCGCAGGACCGCCCCGATCGAGATCGCCGCGGCGAACCGCGGACCTGATCGATGTCTACCTGTCCGGCCGGCTGCCCGCGCTCGGGCCGGGAACCTCTCGGACCGCCGACGGACGGCCTCGGCGGCACGCGAGCGACCCGGGGGCGTGCTCGCCCAGCTGGGGATCCCGGCGGGATAGCGGATGCCCTTGCCCCGGCTGGCGAAGGCCGGCGTCCCTCGGCCATCGTCACGGCCGAGTCGTCGCCGCCGTTCTGCGAGAGGCGTCCGAGGCGCTCGCCGCACGTCTGGCCCAGGCTTCGCCGCGGGAGGTGTCCTCGCCTCGGCGCCACCTCACGTCGGGGCAGCCACCGAGGTCACGTCGATCGTCGCCGAGGTCAGTCGGTAGAGGGCAGGGGGTCCACCTGCACCTGGATCGCGCGCCACGGCGGGCCGCACCGCGCCCGACTCCAGGTCACCGCGATGATCGCCGTCGGGATCGCGGCCGGCGCGGTGACGGCACGTCGATCCGGAGGGCGGCCCGCCCTCGTCCCGTCCCGGGGCGGAGGCGACCCGAGACCGCCTCGGAGCGAAGTCGCCGATGAAAGGTGGACAGGTTGCGCAGGGTCTGCCACATCGATGCCGTCCACGGCCGGATCGGATCGCGGACCCGGCGAACCTCCAGGCCACGGCGCGCCAGGAGTAGCCGCGCCGCGCGAGGCGTGGGCTTGATGCCATGTCCGCCCGGGCGGAGCGCGGCCCAGTTCTCCGCGCCGAGGCCGGCCTGCAGGCTCGCGGCGTTGTCGGCGCCGATCGCCGCACGCGCGTCGCTCTCTCTCGGCCGGAGAGGAGCACGTCGACCGCGTGGTCGGGCGACGGCACGGCGTCGCGGACGGCGACCAGGCCGCAGTTCTCGCAGCGGTCGATCACCTGGTCCTCACGGGACCCGTCGCCCTCGGTCTCGACCGAGACGAGAGCGGCTCGCCGCGGGCCGGGCACCGGGGTGAGCCCGGCGCCGCCCCCTCCTCGAGGCTGACGGTCCACCCCTCCCGGGTGGGAAGTGCGATCTGCCTGGCCATGCTCGGCCTCGACTGCGTCCGGGACATCGGTCTCGAGGATCTGCCAGCGGACGTCGAAGCGCTCGAGGCCCGTCAGGAAGCTCGCCGGATCGAAGGCCTGGGACGGCGCGGCCCGCCTCGGGCCTCGAAGCCCTTTCGGGAGGCCAGCACGGCCCCTTGGACGATCGCCG